>JANNCV010000040.1:0-14472 GCA_031386985.1 Armatimonadota bacterium | reverse complement strand
GCCGAAGCCGAGGAACGACAGCGCCGCTTCGAAGCCGATTGCGGCACCGACGGTTAACGATCCGTACACAATGATGGGGCCGAGCAAATGGGGGAGCAGGTGCTTACGCATGATGCGCCAGTTCCCGGCGCCCAACATTCGAGCGGCCGATACGTATTCGCGTTCGCGTAACGACAGGACGTCGGAGCGAAAGATGCGCGCAGGGTAGAACCAGGAGAAAAAGACGATGACTGCGATGACGGTTGTCATCGATGCGCCAAATGCAACCGACATCGCAATCGCGAAGAGCAGATACGGGAATGCGGCGACGAGGCCGATCAACACAGCAGCGATCATCGTGAGCACAGTTGAGATCACCCCGACCTGAAGCGACGTCCGGGCACCATATGCAAGTTCCACCAACATGTCGTTACCCCGGGTGTTGGCCGCGCCAAACACCATGCTGATCAGCATTGTGTGGGATGGCGCGCCAGATTGGGTAATTGATCGGTTGCTCGTGGAGGGAAAGTTGCCAAACGTGGCGCGCTTGGCGACCAATGGATTTCGTGCAGAAACCTGCATCCCGGCCTGGCCCTCAAAAACGGCGGTGGGCCACGCATCCATTTTCACGGCCTCTTGGCCCGATCACCATGGCATCTCCAACAATACGGTTGGGCTTTTGCCCCGCTCACAGCATGGCTTGGAGGAGTCAATGCGAGGGTTTGATGGCCGCGCACTTCAATCCGAGCCGATTTGGGTGAGCGCCGCCCGGCAAGGAAAGAGAGTCGTTTCCCTCTCTGCGGCTTGCTCTTTTCCTCCCGATCCGTTTGTCGCGCAGCTAAGGAAACTGGGCAAAGAAAGAAACTGGATCGGTTTTAGCGGATTTGAACAAGAGTGGGCCCCCGGCAGGATGATCACTGAACCCGGCGAATTCGAGATCGCCGGGGAGTCGTTTTCGGTCCGATTGCACGATGATCCGACCGACCCCGCCGTAGGCTCGGATTCGGTGATAGTTCAGCGAGGAGATCAAATCGAACTGATCAAGCCCCGGCCCGCTGGTAATCTCGCCGCCTGGTCGCCGCCGTTCACCATTCGAAAAGCCGGTTCTGCCGCCAACTTGTATTTTCGCTTGTTCTCCCTTGGGGGCGGCAAAATGGAACTCTATCAGCGCAAAACATCGCCCATCTATGGCACAGAGAACGAAGAGGCGATCTCAAAATATGTTAGCGCTTACGGCGGCTTCCATGATGATGCGTTTGGTTTGTACGAACGCGGTGTTTTTGGCAAGACCCTCTTTCAGGGAGGCGCCGGAGTCGCCGAAGAGCGAATCATCGAGCTAGTCCAACAAGATTGTGCCTTCCTAAAGCGGAGTTTTGACTACGGATGGAATACCTGGAAGCCCGACATTCTCTTTCATTACACTCCCATGAGCGATAGCGCCGGACATACTTGGATGGGAGCACTAGATGAGACCACCCCAGGGTATGACCCAATAATCGCGGCGAAGCTATGGCCGTACTACGAGCGCGTGTTTCGGCTCCAAGACGATTGGCTTGGGCACATGATGGACCGCAAGGGGAAAGACACGATTCTGGCGCTCATGAGCGATCACGGCATGGCTGGGGCGCGCAAGTACGTTCACATAAACAACGCGCTTGAATCCGCCTCACTGCTGGGGAGGACCGAACGGGGGCTGATTGATTGGACGGTCACCAAAGCCGCGATTCCTGCCTGGAGTGACTTTTTTATCACCGTAAATGGTCTAGACCGCAAGGGCGGCATCGTGCCCAAAAGCGAGCGAGAGGCGGTTCTCAACAAAGCCACGGAGGCCCTGCTGAACATTGTTGATCCTGATACCGGAGCCCATATTGTTACTGGCGTCTTTCGGGCTGATCGCATGAGTTACCTCGGAATCGGGGGCGAATCGGGTGGCGATCTCTACTTCGAAATGGCCCCGGGATACTATCCGTCCAATCGAGGCAACGCGAACGTCACGTCACCCTACGGCAAAGAAATCGGGGGAGGAGTGCACGGGTTCTTCCCTTACCGGCGCGAAATGGGCGCAATCTTCTTCGCCGCAGGCCCGGGTATCGAACATCGGGACGATCTAGCCGTGAGACACACCGATATCATGCCCATGCTCTGCCGCGCGATGGGAATCTCATCACCCGGTGCTCCTTCCAAGTGAACTGAATGCGATTCAACAACTTCTCAATCTGGCGGGGGAGGCTTCCCCACTGGCGAGCAGACGGAGTTCGCTACTACGTTACGTTTCGGCATCGGCGTGAGTTAGCATCCGAAGAATGTCAACTTTTATTCAGGCACCTGTTAAGGCCAGATGGCAAGAAATGGGATCTCACGATCCTGTGCGTACTCCCCGGGGCCACCGAGCTGATTTTCGAAGTTCACGACGCGCCGACGGGCCGCCCTTATGAGCTAAGCGATATTCTGGAGAAGGTAAAGCTAATGGTAGGCCGCCAGATTATCAAGAAGAGCGGCGAACGATTTCCGCCATTTTACGGCGAAAGCTACGATCGTATCGTTCGCGATGATGCTGAACTTGAAGAACATTGGAACCGCATATTCGATTCCTCGGGTCAGGAAGACTACGACTTCCTTTGGGTAACCGGCGCCCCCTAGCGGGTATCGGGCCAAACCGTTATCATTCATCAGCTACAATTAGGGCTGAGGTAAAAACCATGAATAACGAAACCACAGACAAAGTTGAAGAAGTGAAAGATGCGGCGGCCGAAAAAGTCGTCGAGGCCAAAGAAGGCGTAGCCGCTGTCGCGGAAAACGTTAAGGATACGGCTGGCGATATTGCGGAAAAGGTTGCCGAAGGCGCCAAGGATGCTCTCGGAGCAGTAGGCGGATTCCTCGGCAAAGCTGGTGAAGCAGCCAAGAACCTTGCTGAGAACGTCACCAAGAAAGACCTTGATGGCGACGGCAAAGTCGGCGGCTAATCTAGCGCTAATTTTTCAGCCCCGACGAGAAATCGTCGGGGCTAGATTAATTCTGGCGACCCAAAAGCAGGGTCCAGTAGCGGGATCCATCGCCAGCAGTGGCAAGCCCAACACCAATGTCGCCGTAATTGCCAACAATCACCTTTTGGTGGACAGCGCTTGAAAGCCAACTCTTCAAGGCCTCTTTTGCCGTCTTCGGGCCCTGCGCCACATTTTCTGCGAGCCGACGCCAATTGTATTTCTGCAAATCTGCTCTCTTTTGCATATTTGAACCATCGGCCCCGGTATGAGACAACAGATTCCTTGCTGCTTGGTCACCGGAGTGAAGCTGGGCAGCGATTACCAGCTTTTCATTCAACTTGAGCGGCGCCAATTTATTCTCCAATCTGTAAGCATTCGTAATCTCGACCAATTCAGTCAATATCGGATCAAGTTTGATTGTGGGAGCAGTCTGGATGAGCAGAATTGCGGCGAGCGCAGATGCAAGTGGCATACTCGAATGCTACCCCACGCCGACCCACTTGTCAATCTTCTATAAGGTGATTTCGTGCAAAACTTAACCCTTGAATCCTTACAGCGAGTTGGGCGAGCAGATTGTTCATGTGGAGGAGGTTGCACCTCGTTTGGCAACTTATGCCCCAATTCCCGCTCAGCTTGACCCTCATATCTTTGAAACCCTAAGGGCCCAGGGGATCGAGCAGCTTTACGCTCACCAAGCTCAGGCGTGCGACGCCGCGCTTAATGGCAAGGATGTAATGATCGTCACGGGAACCAACTCTGGAAAAACGTTGTGCTATGCCCTCCCTACTCTCCACCAATGCATCCAAGAGCCAATGGCGCGCGCCCTTTACTTGTTCCCGACCAAAGCCCTCGCCCAAGATCAGCTCAAGCGAATGCACGACCTTTTGCCCGAGGGAATCCGGGCGGGAACTTATGATGGCGATACCGCCGCATCTCAACGCGGAAGCATCCGCAAGCTTGCCCATATCATCCTCTCTAATCCCGATATGCTTCATGTTGGCGTTCTGCCCAACCACGAAAACTGGGTGACGTTCCTCAAAAACCTACGATACATCGTGATTGATGAAATGCACACTTATCGAGGGGTTTTTGGCTCGCACGTGGCGAATGTGTTGCGCCGTTTGCTGCGCTTGTGCGAGTGGCATCGCAACCGCCCGCAGATCATAGCCTGTAGCGCCACCATTGCGAATCCATTGTCGGCTTTTCGGCGGCTCACTTCCCGCGAGCCAATACTGATTGATGAAGATGCGTCCCCACAAGGCCGGCGAACATTCATTTTTTGGAATCCGCCCCCGTTGAAGGACGCCGAGCGCGCTTCCGCTAACGTGACGTCTGCTCATATCATCTCGGACTTGGTCCAACGCGGCTTCACCTCCCTTGCCTTCTGTCGCGCTCGCATTTCCACCGAATTGGTTCTGGTGCAAGCCCGAAAAGACTTGGGGGATAGGGCCACCCTCATGGAGAGTTATCGAGGAGGATACACGCCCAAAGAACGGCGGCAAATCGAAAAAGCTGTTCGCTCCGGCAAGATCAAGGGCCTTATCGCCACCAATGCAATGGAGCTCGGTGTGGATATCGGCGACCTTGATGCCGTTGTGATGAATGGCTACCCCGGTTCGATTTCCAGCTTTTGGCAGCAAGCGGGAAGAGCGGGCCGAGGCTCAAAAGACGGCCTTGCCATCATGGTCGCTCACGACGACCCCCTCGAACAGTTTCTCTTGCGCGAGCCCAGTTTGCTCTTCAATAAGCCCGTCGAAAGCGTCACGATCAATAACGAGAACCCCCAAATCCTTTCTCGCCAACTCCTATGCGCGGCTCATGAGCGGCCCCTTTCCCCCGGCGAGCTGAGCAGCTTTGGTGAATCAGCGATTGGGATCGCGGAAGACATGGATCGTTCGGGGGAGCTTTCGTATCGGGCGGGGCTGTTCTACTATCCCGCCTTCTCACCCCCCGCACCGGGAATCAACATTCGCGGAGCATCCGGTTCCGAAATCATCTTGATGTGCCAAGGCGAGCAACTTGGAACCATGGAACGAACAAGAGCCTTGCAGAATGCCCATGCTGGGGCGATCTATTTGCACCGAGGCCAAAGTTACTTCGTTCACTCGTTGAACTTGGACGAGGGCATCGCGGAAGTCACCCAGAGCGATGCCAACTTTTACACTCAGCCCGTAACTCAAGCCACTGTCGAAGAACTCAGCCGCTTGGATCGAAGCGGACCGTTCTCGTTGGTTGGTCTAAGAGTTACCGATCAAGTGATCGCTTATCGCAAGAAACTGCACGATGGAAACCGAGTTTTCGATATCGTGGACCTAGATTTACCGCCACAAACCTTCGAAACCCTCGCCGTCCGCCTCGATCTGCACGATTTACCCTTCGATGAAGACGACCCGAGCGCGCCGATCAGTGCCATTCACGGACTGGAGCATGCCCTCATCGCCGTGGCCCCTTTGCTCGCCGGGTGTGATCGCAATGATTTGGGAAGCGCCTGGTACGGAACCTCGCCCGACACCCTTGAGCCGGCGGTTTTCATTTTCGATCGTGTCCCCGGCGGAGTCGGACTCACCGAGCGACTCTTTCAAATGCTAGATTCCTGGCTAGTCGCTTCGACAGATTTGCTCACAACCTGCCCCTGTCGAGAAGGCTGCCCCGCCTGCCTCATGAGTAGCCGTTGCGAGGCAGCGAATGAGTATTTGAACAAGAAGGGCGCAGTGGAGTTGCTACGCTCAATAAGTTCGTAGCTTGGCCTCATGCCAACTTCGAAGTTAGCGCACCGGAAGACGTTATAGAGTCTTCGAACGCGGTCCGCTCAATCTAAACTTTTCAAGTCACTTTTGTCGGTTGCAGATCCCGGTTCGAAGTCTTCCCACTCTTTTCGGCTGAAGACCCAGAATAGAGCGGGCATGACAACCTGGCTTAAGATGGTGCTGAAAACCAATCCGCCTAAAATAACAACCGCTATGGGTTGGAGTAGCTCTTTGCCCGGTTCACCCCGCGAGATAGCAAGCGGCAACAATCCAAAGGCTGCAGCCAAGGCGGTCATCAGGACGGGAGCAAGCCTCTCTTGGGTTCCGCGGATAATCATTTCTTTGCTGAATGGAATCCTTTCCTGGCTCATAAGATGCACATAGTGCGAGAGCATCATGATCCCGTTTCGAGTTGCGATTCCAAAGAGGGTGATGAATCCAACCATCGAAGCCACGGAGAGGATGCCACCCGTCAAGTAGAGAACGATAACTCCTCCGACCAGGGCCATTGGCAGGTTCATCATTACTTGAAGAGCCATGCGCCAAGACTTTAAGGCAATGTTCAGCAGCAAGAAGATCGCGACAACCGTAAACATGCCCAAGAAGAGGATCCGCGCCATGGCGCTTTGTTGAGCTTGAAACTGCCCTCCGTATTCGATATAGTATCCGCGCGGCCATTTGGCTTGACGGGGCCCCATCTGCTCTTGAAGCTCTGTAACAACACTGTTGAGATCGCGCCCCTCGACGTTCGCCTGCACTACGATTCTGCGTGAGACGTTTTCGCGGTTTATTGTGTTTGGACCCGTGTCGCGTTTAACTGTGGCTAGCTGAGAAAGAGGTATTCGTTGACCCGACGGAGTATTGATGAGCGTTGACTGGATAACTTCAAGATTGTTGCGGGCTTCGGGCGTAAACCAAACAACAAGATCAAAGGTGCGTTGGCCCTGAAGGACCTGGGAGACAACGTGACCGGCAAGGGCCACTTCCAAGTTCTCCGCGAGGACATAAGGGGTGACACCATACCGCGCGGCCGCTTCTCTGTCAATTTCGATGCTGATTTGGGGGACCTCTATTTGCGGTTCCACCTGTAGATCTACAATCCCCGGAATCGTCTTCATCGTGCTCTCCACTTGGGAAGCGAGCCGGCGAAGTTCCCCAAGATCTGCCCCATACACCTTAACGGCAAGGGCGGCACGAACACCTGAAGACAAGTGATCAAGGCGGTGAGAAATCGGTTGCCCGAAAGCGACGAAAACTCCCGGAATCTCGCCAATCTTGGCACGCAGTTCTGCGGAAGCACCCGCTAAGCCGCGATCAGACGGCTTGAGGCCGACTTCGATTTCGCTCACATTGACGCCCTCTGCATGCTCATCAAACTCAGCGCGGCCAGTTCTTCGTCCAACATGGGTCACTTCGGGCACGGTAAGCGCGGTTTTCTCTATGATCGTGCCAATTCGATTGCTTTCAGCAAGGCTTGTTCCCGGAGGGAGTATCGCGTTGAGGGCCAAAGACCCCTCATTGAATTTCGGCAAAAACTCCCGCCCCAGGGTGGGCAAGAGTGCCAGTGCGACTCCAGTGAGGGCCGTCGTTGCGCCAATCACGAGCCAAGGGTGATCCAATGACCATTGGACCGTGGGACCATTCACATGCTTGAGCCAAGTGACAAGCTTCGAGTCGCGGTGACGAGTCGCACCCGTCTTGCTTAACATGAGACCGCATAAAGCCGGCGTTACGGTAAGCGAAACCAAAAGCGAGGCCATCATCGAAAAGATGAAGGCAAGGCCGAGCGGCATGAAAACCCGGCCCTCCATGCCCTCAAGTGAGAGTAGGGGGATGAATACCAAAACGATAATCAAGGTCGCATAAACGATGCTGTTTCGTACCTCAGCGCTGGCGCTGAAGATCACGCGCAGGGGTGCGATAGGCTGGGGGGATGCCGCATTGAGACGCAACCGGCGAAAGACGTTTTCAACATCAACGATGCTGTCATCAACGACTAGTCCAATCGCAATCGCAAGCCCCCCCAGAGTCATCGTGTTGATGTTGATTCCAAACCGGTGAAGTAGTAGGAGCGTGAGAATGAACGAGACGGGAATCGAAATCAAGGAGATGATCGTTGCGCGCACATTCATTAAGAAGGCAAGAATCACGATCAGAACAATGACGCCGGCCTCTCCTAACGCTTTCACAACGTTGCTAATCGCATTATTGATGAAGTGCTCTTGTCGGAAGAGTTCGCGGTTGATTTGCACATCGGAGGGTAGCGTGGCTGAGATTTCATCCAGCGCTTTATCCATTTCCTTTGTGAGAAGGAGTGTATTCGCGTCCGGTTGCTTTTGAACCGAAAGAATTACCGCTGACTTCCCGTCGACACTCGCGTCACCGCGTGGCAGACCTTTCGCAAACTCCACGTCCGCAACTTGTCCGATCGTGATCGGTATGCCATTTGGCGATTTGATGGGGGTTCTCCGAATGTCGTCAAGATTACGAACGCGACCCTGGATACGAATAACCGCTTCCCGCTGCGGCTCCTGGAAAAAGCCGCCGCCGGCATTGAGATTGCTCTCTTTCGCGGCTTTCACCAACTCGTCCAAAGTGACGTTGAACTGTTTGAGCCGCTCGGGCGAAGTTAGGACTTGGTATTGTTTTGATCCTCCCCCAATGGGCACAACTTGCGACACGCCCGGAATCGCCAGCAGCCGCGGGCGTACCACGAAATCGGCAAGTGACCGCACGTCAATTGGCAATGTCTTGCCATCTTTGCTAGAGAGCGAGACCAACATGATCTCGCCCATGATCGAACTAATCGGTGCTAAGGAAGCCACCGACCCTTCGGGCAATCTGGATTGAGCTAACTGAAGTTTTTCGTTGACGATCTGACGGGCTCGAAAGATGTCTGTGCTCCAGTCAAACTCGACGAAGACAATGCTGAATCCGGCACTTGACGCAGATCGAACGCGCTGTACCCCGGTTGCCCCGTTCATCATCGTTTCAATCGGGAAGCTGACCAAAGCCTCAGTTTCTTCGGGGGCCATGCCGTGGGCTTCGGTCATGATCGTGACGACCGGCCGGTTAAGGTCCGGCAACACGTCTACATCCATTTTGGGGATCGTGATCAGGCCAAAAAGCATGACCATGAGAGTCAAAGCCACCATCAAGACCCGTTGGCGCAGGCTAAGTTCTATCAGTCCGTTTAGCATTTAGCCACCAACCGCCAAAGCCGCTAGCTGATACGCGCCGTCGGTGACAACTTTTGCGCCTGATCGCAATCCGCTCTTAATGACCGTGCGATTGCCCAAGGTTCCGCCGATCTGCACGATGGTTCGGCGATAAGTGCCGGGCATTTCCTCAACGAAAACAACGCTGACACCGCTCGTCGTCTGAACGGCGGAGGTTGGCACGAGAGTTTGGCTTCCCGATCCTGTCCCGAGCTGCACTCGTACGAACATGTTTTGCTTCAGCCGTTCTCCCGGATTTGTGACGACGACCCGAACTTTGGTGGTCCTTGTCAGCTCGTCTACCTCGTTGTGAACAAAGGCAATCTCGCCTGGATAAGTTCGCCCTGGAAGCGCATCAGCGACGACTTCCACCTTCTGCCCGATCCGAACTTTCGGGATGTCAAGCTCGTAGACATCGCTTAGCACCCACACTACCTCGGCGTTGAGAAGGTCGTAGAGCTCTTGGCCAAGGGTGACCGTTTGCCCAACGCTAACATTCCGGTGTTCTACTTCGCCGGAAATCGGGGCATTGATTGTTACGCGATTGCTGCCGCCGGGGGTGCCGCCGAGGAGCGCGATCTGATCTCTAGCGATGCGCACTGCGCTTTCGGCTCGGAGCAGGTCCGCCCTTGCCTGGAGGAGGTTGTTACGCGAGGTTTGGAGGGCGGCCCGCATGAGATCAACTTCCGCTTGGGCCTCTTCGATCTCCTTGGCGTTGCGAAGACCCTTGGTAGCGATTGACTGCTCACGCATCAGCGCTTCTCGCGCAAGTGTTAGCTGTCGCTGAGCATCGTTTAGGGTAGATCGAGCCGTGGATAAGTCCGCGATCGCCGCTTCTAACTCACGCCTGGCGACGACGCCGGTCGCAACCCCCTGCTCTAAGCGCTTTACTCTGACTTCCAGAGCCTTAACATTAGTTTCACTGGCGGATAAGTTAGCTTCCGCGCGAGAAGCTTCGGAGCGCGCCGACTCCAATGCCGGAGACGCAAATGCCCCCGCCGAAGCGAGTTGCTTTTGCCGGGCAAGAGCTCGAGTCGCGACGTTAAACCTAGTTTCCGAGGACGCGATGCCCGATTGCGCGATCTTCACCGTCGCCTGGGCTTGCGTGACCTCTGCGGTTGCCCGCTGGTGCGCAGATTGGCCCTCAGCAAGTTCCGGACTCTCGATTACGGCGAGATTTTGGCCGCGACTCACGCTTGTGCCGGGCAACGCCCCAAGACTGATGACCCGGCCCGATGCGCGGGCATTAACAATGACCATGCCATTAGGATTAGCGGAAACGCGCCCTGTCGTCTGAAGTCCACCGCCCGTTGTCGAACTTTGGGCAGTGGCTAACTTGAGCCCGATCAGTTTGGCTTTGTCCGATCCGATCGCAACCAGGTCGGGGTCGGGCGTCATTTCCTCATTCTCAATCGAGAGCACAAACTTAATCCCGTCCACCGTCTTTTCCGCAGACTCGCCTTGATTAGGAGCTGGAAAGGCACGAAGCCGAGGTCCCGCTGATTTTGTTGCACTCGGAGCCACAAGATGCCGACCGTCGGCACCGTGCAAATGACCTTTCTCATCTTCCTGAGCGGTAACCAGGGGAGCAACCGAAGCCGCGATTAGAACTGCGAGCGCCAAGCTAGCCGCGCCTCCAAATCGCGCATTTTTCTGGCCCGCTTTGTAAACGCCGAACAACAGGAGCAGGCTGGCCAAGACGCCACCGCCAATAAGCAGGTAGTTTGGGCCATGAGCGTGTTCGTCTTCGCCGGCCGCCACGCTGACAGCGGGAACGTAAACGGGGAACTCCACCTTCGTCTTCTTGCCATCCGCCAATGTAACGTCTTGGCTTATCACGTATTCTCCCGGCTCGGTGTAGGTCATGTGCGACCCGTAAACCTCATTTTCGGGTTCATAGGCGTTTGATTCGGTGTGAATGATGTCCTTGGGGTTGCCTTTGCGTGAAATTGTCGAAATCACCTTACAGCCGATGATGATTCGGCCGTCCGAGCCTTCGATCCGCATATCGTGATGGCTCAGGATGAACTTCTCGGGTCCGCCCGAAGTCTGCGGGGCGATGAGGTGACGCCCATCCGGCCCATGCAAGTGGCCAGCTTCTTCTTCTTGAGCAATAACGCCAACCGAGGCGCACAGGATAAGTAGGGGTAGAAATCTCTTCATGGGTTAGTTGGTCTCCAATCCGGGTAAGTTCGCAGTTGCCTCGAAGAAGCGGATCTCGGCGAGATGAACGCTTCGAATCGCATCCGAAAACTCGCGTCGCAGTTGGGAAAGGGTCTTTTGGGCTTCAAGTACCTCCAGAAAGTTGGTCAGGCCCATTTCAAGGCCAGATTGCATTGCCCGAACCATCTGTTCCGCTTTTGGCAATATCCCGGCTTCGTAGCTTCGTGCTACTTCCCGTGCCGTGGCAAGCTTGTTTGTGGCCGTTTCGATGTCCAGGGCAATTCGGCGATGGGCATCCTTGAGCTCGGCCTCTCGCGCTTTACGTCCAGACTCGGCGGAGCGTACCGCCAGCCGATTTTCGCCCCGATCAAAGATGGGCATGGAAAAACTGAGCTGCAACCCGACATTATCCCTTTGGAACGGACGGCGATCTAGGCTCCATGTGTCTGCCGCAATCCCGGCGAAGAGCGATGGGCGCCCCTCGCGTCTGGCTTCTAGCTCAGTCGCTTTCGCAATCTCGATATGGGCTTGAGCTTCCATCGCTTCCGGTCTGCGCCGCATGGCCGTATCCGTAACCGTGGTCGTGTTCCCTACGGATATCCAAGAGGCGACGGCAATGATCTTCGATGTCGGCTGGGCGAGTAATGAATTCAGCGCCGCCGAGCTCGTGACTAAATCGCTACTGGCAAGGAGTAAAATTTGCTCGGCCCGACTAAGTTCGATTTCCGCACGAGTAAGCTGAAGCGCCGGAGCCTCGCCAATCTCAATGCGCTTCTTAATCGCATCAACGGTGGCTCTCGCATCAACCAAACCCGCATTTGCGCTTTCCGTGTTGCGCTGGGAGGCCAAGTGGGCGGAGAATGCGGTGAGGAACTCGGCCCCAACGGAAAGCTCTGCGCGGCGCAGGTTGGCGCGGGCAACATTGGTTTCCGCTCGGGCTCTTTGCGCCCGCGCCGCGCGAGTTCCGGAGAGATCGAATGACTGACCCAATACAAAATTTGAGTTCGTAAACCCGACTCCCGGGGCGATTTCGAGCTCAGGATTCTTCGGCGAGCCGAGCGATTTTGCCATCGCTTCCGCCTCTTTCACTTGGTGTTGCCGGGCCACCACGGTGGGACTGGCCAGCACAGCCTGAGCCACCAGTTGGGCCAAGGAAGGTTCTTCGCGATGATTTCCACGATCAATATCGGCGTAAAGCAGATTTTGTGATGGGCACAATGCTGATATCACAGCAAAGCTGATAGCTAAGGATAATTTCAATGTTCTGTTTCCGGAAGGGTCAGGGCCAACTTGCGACGCAAGCAGGCGGGTGACTAAGCCAAGGAAAAGAACGGAGGACCGCGAGAAACCGTACGTAACGGAGGGCCGGTTGGCGGGTAGCTTTCAGCAATACCGTAGGGATCATTAGCGACGCGAACTAACGCAAACACGGGAGCGCTCACTATGGCCGTCAGGCAGAGTGTGAAAGTTGGAAGCGGCGAGGCGGAACGGATTCCGGCATCGTTGTCGGCGGCTTCACAAGCCGAGATCACACAACAATCGTGACAATCGCCGTGATCAGAATCAGAAAGCGATGCGTCATGGCTGTCCTCAAGGGTTGCGCAAACCGAGCAGGCCCGCCCGTCGGGCAACTGGTATTCCGCCGAGCAAACGTGCACCTGAAGTAAAAGGAGCAAAGCGGCCAAAAAACCCCGATTCCCCCTTCCCAAGTTTCGCCAAAGTTTGCTCATGACAACCGCAACGCTCATGTTACCTCAGGAAATCACCGTGATCTAGGGATTAAATTTTTGCCGCTCCGAACGCCATTCTTAGCTCTCCCAACGCCGATCGAATCTTGAGGCTCTGGGCGGCAAGTCTGTCACGGGGGAAGTGCCACCCCACGCCCCTCGTCGGCTTGGGATAGATTCCAGACCTCCCCCGAACGTTCCCCAAACTTCGGGGAACGGGAACCGTCCGGACCCGCCTAAACCACGACCCCCCCAACTCCGAACCCCCGAACCCCCGAACTTCCCAAACCTTCCGTTGAAAGCAAAGCTGCGGCGGGTCTCCTCGGAGTGATCCGTAAAAGCGATAAACTAGGGGGCAATGTCATCTGACTATCAAGCCAACATCGTTGACCTGCGCAGCGACACCGTAACCCGCCCGACTCCCGAAATGTTTGAGGCCATGCGACGCGCCGCCCTGGGCGATGATGTTCTAGGAGATGAGCCTACGGTTACAGAGCTAGAACAACTCGCCGCGACGATGCTGGGCAAAGAAGCGGCCCTCTTCGTCCCGAGCGGGACTATGGGAAATCAGATCGCGGTCGCCGCTCACACCCAACCCGGCGACGCGATGATTATCGAAGAAGAGGCCCATGTCCTTTACTATGAGTGCGGCGGCCCCGGCGTTCTGGCGGGCGTAGTGACCCGGACGGTTCCATCGGTGCGCGGGATTATGGCGATGCCCGACTTAGAAAAAGCCGTGATGCACCGCTCCCTTCACACCCCCGGCACTTCCCTGCTTTGCATCGAAAACACCCACAATCGAGCGGGGGGAACCATTATCCCACTGGACGTTTTGGCAAACTACAAGGCTCTAGCGGATCGTTATTCGATCAAGACTCATCTTGATGGGGCGAGGGTTTTCAATGCTTCCGTCGCTTTGGGGGTAGAAGTAAGGGATATCGCAAAACACTTTGATTCCGTCAATTTCTGCCTGAGCAAGGGGCTGCGCGCGCCGGTCGGCTCAATTTTGACGGGATCCTCCGAGTTCATTGATAAAGCAAGAGTTTGGCGAAAGCGACTTGGCGGCGGAATGAGGCAATCGGGCATTCTGGCCGCTTGCGGAATCGTGAGCCTCACCCAATACGTTAATCGGCTCGCCGAGGATCACGCTCGGGCGCGGCGGTTCGCGACCGCCCTTGACCAAATCCCCGGCTATAAGATTGATTGGGATACGGTGCAAACCAACATGGTGATGGTGGACCTCGTTGGCTCCGCCCAACCCGTGATTGACGCGCTTCACGCTCAGGACGTGTGGGCGATGCCCCCTTCCCCCAATCGAATTCGCTGTGTTTTCCACGCCGATATTGATGATGTGAAGCTTGATCGTGCCATCGGCGCATTTCAAAGGGCCGCCGTGGTCGCCGCATGAGCACTATCAAAATTGGCCAAATCGTAGCGGCGTTTGGAATCAAAGGCCAAGTGAAAGTTCTAGCCCTGACCGATTTCGCAGAGAGATTTGATAAGGGACGGCGGCTGCGAATGGATGGGAAATGGATCCGCATTGAGGATATGAAGGTTCAAAGTGGCCAGGTCATTCTCACGTTAGAAGGAATCACCACCCGCAACCAAGCCGAAGACTTACAATGGAAATATCTTGAGGCCGCCGAAGAGGAAC
>JANNCV010000031.1:0-58481 GCA_031386985.1 Armatimonadota bacterium | reverse complement strand
CAGTCGCATGGTTATTCAAGATGGGACGGGTAACGTCGGCATCGGCGAAACGACCGCTCCGGCCTATAAACTCGATGTGCTTCACGGTGGTGCGACCGGCATTCGCTCCCGCTCCAGTAGCAGCTTTTCCGTCATAGACATAGATGGCCAAAGCGGAGATGCCGCCTTGCGTTTCCAAAAGGCTGGGGTGAACCAGTGGAATATGCGCAATAATCCCGCGAACGATGATCTGCAGTTCTTTGAGCTTGGTGGCGGGGGCCAACGGATGCGTATTGAAAATACGACCGGTCGTGTCGTCGTAGATGGCAATTTCCTGGCCGGAGGCACGATCACAGGCTCGGCCAAGTTCTTTCTTATTGATGACCCCCGCGATCCTTACAACGCGAACCTGCGCCACGCCTGCGTAGAGAGCGATGAGTATAAGAACGTTTACGACGGAGTGGTCACCACCGACGCCAAGGGCTTCGCCACGATCACCCTGCCCGATTGGTTTGATGCGATCAACGAGAAGTTCCGTTATCAGCTCACCGTGCTCGATGACAGCGACGACTTCGTTCTCTCAAAAGTCGCAAACAAGATTGAGGATAACCAATTCACGATACGGACAAGCAAACCGAGAGTGGAGGTTTCTTGGCAGGTAACGGGAGTTCGCAAAGACGCCTTCGTAAAGGCCAACCCCCTCATCGTGGAGGAAGCCAAGGACAAAGCCCAAAAGGGCAAGCTCCTGTAAGACCCGAAGGCCATCAAGCCCGCGGGAACGGGTTCGGCCGGAGTCTCCGTACCTAATAGGCTAAGGCAACCCGGGCAGCCGGGAACGGGTTCGGCGGCAGACGTCGCCCCCAAACAGCAGCAAAGGCTAGGACTACCGGCCAGCTCAAGAGGCGGCTCCGTAGGCGGCTAGACCCCATCCCGGATCGCCCAAAGTGGTTTCTCCGCTTTGGGCGGTCTCCTTCGGTTCCCGGAGCACCTCCGGGGCTCTCATTCCCCCCTCTTGTTCCCACCAGGCAAATCACGTGCAATTGTAATGCAGTTTACAATTGCAATTCACACTGTTCAATGCCGATCCGAGCTTACACCCGATAACTCCAAATTTGCGCTATAAATTAGCTTCCGCACGAGAACGATTGTTGGCTCGCGGCGTATGGTGCGAGGTGCGCGGCGCTCACGGAATTTGGCTCAGCCATTGAGTCGTTACCAACTGAAGGTTGGTTTGCCTTCAGCCGCGTTCAAGGGAACTACAAATGAACAGAAACCGTTCAAGCGTTTGACGCGCCCTGTTAACCGGGACCTACGCGTCATTTGATATTCGGGTAATTTTCGATCGTGAAAGCCAAGGTGGCGGCGACAACCGATGAGTATTTAGCGGAGCTCGACTGGAAGGAAGCGCGTGAAGCGCTTTCGAGGCTTCGAGCGATCATTCGTGAGGAAATCCCCGACGCAATCGAGTGTATAAGCTATGGCATGCCCGGCTATAAACTCAACGGATACCTTTGCGGCTTTGACGCTTTCAAAAACCATTGCTCCTTCTTCCCTGGGGGCATCGCGCTTGAGTTTGCGGATGAGTTGGAGGGGTATAAGCTGGCGAAGGGTACGATTCAGTTTCATCCCGAAAACCCGATTCCGGAAGCGCTGGTGCGAAAGATATTGAGAAGGTGCGTGGCCCGGAGGCGAAGCAAGTGATCGAGCCACGCATCAGTATCGTTACCCTAGGAGTGAGGGACCTTGAGACCTCTTGGCGGTTTTATCGCGATGGGTTAGGGTTTCCTACCACTAGAACTCCGGAGGGTGGGATTGTTTTCTTCCAAACTTGGGGGACTTGTCTAGCGCTGTATCCTTACGAAGAGCTTGCGCTGGATGTATCCGAGCAGTTTAACGTGCCCCGGTCCAAGTTTCCGGGCATCACGCTCGCCCACAACGTTCGGGAGAAAAACGAAGTGGACCGTGTTCTGGAACGCGCGGTGGCGGCTGGAGCGACTTTGGAGAAACCGGCTCAGGACACTGAGTGGGGCGGCTATAGTGGCTACTTTTCCGATCCAGACGGCTACTTGTGGGAAATTGCCTACGGTGCTTTTGAGTTCGGGTCTGATAGCAGCCTGATCATAACTTGATCCGGTGAGGTAACCCGCCAAAATGGTAGAGCAGAAGAAGAAATGAATACGAAACCAGTTGAAGAAGAAGAAGTGCCCGCAGATCTACGCGAAGCCCTTGCCGCCAATTGTGCGGCTGAAGCCGCCTGGAACGACCTCACGCCTATCTCTCGACGAGACTTCACGAGTTGGATCAACGAAGCCAAGCAACCAGAAACCCGCCAACGCCGGATTGTGCGTTGCATCGAGAATCTCGCGAAGGGCAAACGACGGCCATGCTGTTATGCGGTTGTTCCCATGGACCTCTATAAAGCCCTCGGTAACGCGCCCGAAGCAAAAGCCCAGTGGAGTGCACTTACTGCGAACGAAAAGCGGGATTTTTCCGATTGGGTCGAGGACTCTGAAGATAAGGTGTCGCGCATGGCCAGGATCGCAGAGGCGTGTGCGAAGCTCGCCTCTGGCAGTCGCAATCCTTGAGGACGCGTTCGTCCCGGCCTTAGATACAATCTCAGCATGACCTACGACGAAGTAATAGCCCAACTCAAAGCTCGGCGGAATGAGCAGGTGTACAAGCAAAATGCCAAGCACGGCGCGGGCGATAATCAGTTTGGGGTCACCACGGGAGACATCCGTGCTATCGCAAAGGAGATTAAAAGCGATCCAGCATTGGCAGAAGAACTTTGGAAGAGCGGCATCATTGACGCGATGATGCTGGCAACCCTGATCATGAAGCCTAAGCTCCTCTCGGTAAAAGATCTGGACCGACTCGTGGGGTCGGTAACTTATGCCCATGTCGCCGATTATTTGAGCACAAATGTGATCAAGCTGCACCCGGAACGAGAGGCGCAACGTGAGCGCTGGATGAACTCGGAACACGATTTCACCGCCCGAATTGGCTGGAGCCTGACCACGACAAGAGTTTTTAAGGACCCCGAGGGATTGGACATCCCAGCTTTGCTCGATCGGATTGAAGCCGAAATGCGTGATGCGCCGCCAGCGAGGCAATGGCCGATGAACCATTGCCTCGCCGAGATCGGAATCAACTTCCCCGAGTACCGAGAACGAGCCATGGCTATCGGCGAAAAGTTGGGCGTTCTGCGTGACTACCCGGTCTCGAAGGGTTGTACGTCCCCCTTCGCTCCGATCTGGATCTCGGCAATGGTTGCTCGAAAGGAATAACGATCACCGGACAGATGCATTCTCGACCATCCGAATAAAGTCGATGAAGGTCGTGTGCTCATTGATGAGGTGAGCGACCAATGAATCGTTCACTTTGAACCCAAGCTGCCTCTCGACTTCCATCAGTATCTCCACTTCGTTGAGATCACCAAATCTGAGAACAAACATATACTCAACTGGATCGAGTGGGTGAAATGTGCTTCCTTTGGGATAAGCCTCATCAATCACTATGGCCTCGATTTTCCGCCGAATTGATGCACTGTAAGTGTACGGTGCCCAAACTGACTCCGGCACCGGCCCCCGATCGATCGCCTGATTGACTAGTGCCTGTTCCCTCGTCACTTGGCGTGCGTAGGCGTCCACTTGTCCGAAAACCGGGATACGGTCAACCCATGTCTTACGTCGGACCTCGGCAGGCGGATCGTGCAGTAGTGAAAATTTCTTGTTCAAGCTCATGCTTTGAAGTTTACGCGATGACAGCATGAGGCAAGCTTAGCCGGAAGTACACTACGAAACATGCAGCGAATAACCCCCACCCTCATGTTCAACGGCGGCGCAAAGGAAGCCGTAGACTTTTACCTCGCGACCTTTCCGAACTCCAAACTCAAGACCGAAGAGCTCTGGCCCGATGGCAAACATCTGGCGAGCACTTTCGAGTTGAACGGGGTTGAGTTTATGGCCATCAGCGGCGGCCCCGAGTGCGCGTTTACTATGGCGAGTAGCTATATGGTCAACTGCGATACACAAGAAGAGATTGATCACTACTGGGATAAGTTCGCCGATGGCGGCCAAACTCATGCCTGCGGATGGGTGACGGATAAATACGGAGTCATCTGGCAAGTCCAGCCTTCGTGGTTTGGCGAAAGAATGAAATCCGGCACTCCGGCTCAGGCTAAGGCGATGTTCGATGCATTGATGCAGATGGTGAAGGTGGATATGGCCGAACTAACCAAGGCCTTCGAATCAGCTTAGGCGCTGAGCACTCCAATTTATTCGAGAGCTGCGCTAAGCTTCGTGCTATGATCTTTAGATGGGAGGCGGGAACTGGGTCGAGATAGCGAATGAGGCGGATATCGAAAGACTGCTATCCGCCTTCGGCGGGTTTCATGACAGCTGCATTCGAGAAATCTACTACTGGACGGCACAGTTTGTTGACGCTGAGCTGAGCATGCATTGCCAGCCTGACACCCATGTACGAGTGTTGATTCAAAGACAGTGGAAAGACCCAACAGCTGTGGAACTGACTTTTGGAGAAGTAACAGGCTTCGGCATTTCACCACCACGGAGGGGGTACTCCCTGGACATCGAGGGAATGTGGATCACAAAGTCTGAAGAGGGATTCCTTTGGTCGGAGTCACCGCCCGAAGAAACGCCATCAGGAACCTGGATCGCCGCGAGGACACTTTGGTGGCGAGATGCGAGCGATTGGATGGGAGACACCATTAGATATGGGTCGCTCGAAGGCCTGCCTGATCTACCGCTTTTTAACTCGCAATAGCCGCCCTGTGGCTAAGCTACCCACCTAAAATTTCCACCCAAAGCCCAGCGTTGCAATCACCGCGCAATTTGCGAATCACCCGCCAGACA
The DNA here is from genome assembly GCA_031386985.1 of Armatimonadota bacterium. Taxonomy (GTDB): domain Bacteria; phylum Armatimonadota; class Fimbriimonadia; order Fimbriimonadales; family Fimbriimonadaceae; genus JANJUB01. The sequence goes on along the minus strand of JANNCV010000031.1, from coordinate 53,628 downwards.
AGTCCTCAATGCCTTAGTACCCACCCGTTAGGATCAACTATCGGTTCAGGGCCGGTGTAGTTCACGGTGCCCTTGCCCCCCGACATCGGGACCCTTGTTGTTTTTCCGTTCGCCACCACCTCAACCGGCATGGGGAAGGGGAGGTTTTCGGGGGTGATCCATTCCAGCCGAAGAACGCCGTTTGCCGCCTCCGATTTAAGGGTTGGTAACTTAGCTTGCCGAACGTAAACCTCAAAGAACCAGCGCAGGTCTTGTTTAGCTTCGGCAGAGGCGATGGTTACGTAGTCTTCGGTGGTAACGAGGCGCAAGGCGCGTCCGTCCGCCCACTTTTCTGATTCGGGCGTTGGATACGCCATGCGGCGAATCGAACGGAGAAACGGCTCATCGCCGATGAGGAAGCGCAGCGCGTGGAGCGTGAGCGCACCTTTGTCGTAGATATCTCCCCCGTAGGCCCCGCTCGAGGTTTCCTCTCGCGGGGCAACCGGAGCCTGATTGCTGACATTGCGGCGGCGAGCCTTCATCGCCTTGAAATAGGCGTCTTTACCCCGAATCTGCTCGATGTAAAACGTATCCAAGAAGCTTTGGAACCCTTCGTGTATCCACATATCCCGCCAATCCGAGTTCGAAACCAGGTTGGCCCACCACTCGTGGCCGAACTCGTGTAGCAAGAGCCAATCCAAGCCATCTTGGGCGAACCGGTATTTGTTGCCATATGCCACCGCGGTTGAATGCTCCATTCCCAGGTGGGGAGTCTCCACGATTCCGCACTTCACGGTTCGGAAGGGGAACGGGCCGCAATATTTTTCCATAAAGGCGAGATATTTCTTCTGCTCCTCAATGAGTTTGGGAGCCTTATCCTTGTTTTCTGGCAAAACGTAGTAGTGGATGGGAATGATCTCGCCGCCAACCGATTTCACAGAATCCTTCACCAGTTCATAGGGAGCCGCGTTGAACACCAGCGAGTAGTTGTTGATGGGCAGCGCCATGTGCCACACGAAAGTGGAAGTCTTGTCGGGATTCTTTTCAGTCCGTTCCAGCTTGCCCGGCCCCACCGCGATGAGGGGATCGGGAACCGTTAGCCGCATGGTGGCGTGGTTGGGGCGGTCGGAGGGATGATCCTTACAGGGGAAAATGAGATCGGCCCCGGCGCCCTGAAGCGCGATCGAAATCCAATCCGCCCCGCTGGGAGTCTTCGCCCACATAATCCCACCATCCCAAGGGGCGTTGCGAGCGACCAGAGGCGCTCCCGAGTACGCGATTTCGGTGCGAATAGAATCGCCGGGCTGCTTAGACCGCGGGAAGTGGACCCGGATCATGCCCTTCAGGCGATCAAAACGCAATGTACTTTTGCCATCGGTTACCCGAGAGACCGCAAAGGGATCATAGAGATCAAGGAGAATGCTTGCCGTGGGGATCACGATCTTGGCATCCATGATGGTCGTTCCGGCTAAAGTCTTCTTGGCCGGGTCAACTTTGATGGAGATATCGTAAGACTGAACGTCGTAAACTGCCTGCTCAAGCTTAAGCGCTCCCCCAGAAATTGGGTCCTGAATGGGGAGGGGCGCATGAAGAAGTAAAAATACAGATAGTGCGGTCACGGCTGACTTATTATGGGCCGAAAGCAGGGTTGCAAACAGGTGGGAAGTGCTAAGACCGAGTCCCGATTACCTCAATGTATTCGGACTGAACCAACGTGTTTCCATCGTTAGACTCGTTGTTCCTAGTCCACAAACTTACCAAGTCGTTCTTCAATGCGATTTGGCCGGCGGCATCAAGCGATCCATGCGCTTTTTTCGTTGGCCCATAGAATTCGATGAAAAAGTCGACGACTTCTGTGGGTGGGAAGGGATAAGCGAACGGATACATGCGGGTTGTGATCACCAGGTTTGAAACCCCAACGGCGAACCGCTCTCGCACTGTGGCCTCATCGCCCCACAGCAGCGGCGAAGGAAAGATCGCAGGAGGAGGAACATGCTTACCGATGACTTTAAACATCTGACCAATGTGTCCAGTTGGCGTCCAGTTGCCCATGATGATTTTTCCACCGAGCCGGGTTACTCGCACTTTCTCGCGAGCCACAAGTTCTGGCCGGGGTGCAAACATTGACCCAATCAAACTGAGTGTCATGTCGAACGATGCGTCTGGATAAGGCAATGACTCGGCATCCCCTTGGTCAATTTGAATAGTAAGACCCTCATCTTCGGCTCGCAACCGAGCCTGGTCCACCAAATTCTGAGCAAGGTCAAGGCCGGTCACGTGAATTCCGCGCTTCGCCGCCGGAATCGTCAGTTGACCTGCCCCGCAAGCCACATCCAGCAGTCGGGTACCGGGTGCGATCTGGAGGCGGTCGAAGAACTCCAAAGCCCCTGGTTCTAGATACTTTGCAAAGACGCCGTAGTCCCCCGCCTCCCAGACCGCTTTCAGGCGGATTTTGAGTGCATCCATTTCGGGCGTGATAGGTGTGTCAGCTGTGTTCATGTAAGGTTCCTCGCAAAGATGGCCCCGAATTCGCAGTGAATTCTACGGGAACAGCTACCTTACCCAATCTTTGAGGCACATTAGGGGGCTTTGCGATCAGCGAGATAGCGCGTGTTCCGAGGTAAGGTAACGCAAGCGAATGCTCTCTGACTTTCACCGTTGGAGTAGTGCGCGAACAAGCAGGAACCCTGAAATGATAAAGAGTTTAATCGTAGGTGCGTTGGTCATTATCGCTTGCCTCTCGCGCGGCCAAGTTGGCGGCGGAAGCGCGGGGTACTCGCAGCAATCGGCGAAGGCCAAAGCCGCGCGGATAGAGCAGGCCAAGCGGGAGCTGACAAAGGATGAACTGCCGCCCTCCGCCACCAGCAGCTTCGTTGATGCGAGCGTGCTGATGAATGTAAAGGCGGATGAGTATGTGGTGATGTTTGGTATCTCGCACGAAGGCGTGACGCTGGACGAGTGCAACGCGAAGATGATTGCAACCATTAAGGCGTTCACGGCTGATCTGAAACCGCTGGGCATCGGCGGTAACCAGATGTTTGTTGACTTTGTGACTCAATCCAAAATCTACCTTTACGAACCGCAAGGCAACATCCTTCAAGAAAAACTGGTCGGATTCATGCTGAACAAGAACATCTCCATTCACTACAAGGGCGCCTCGTTGTTAGAGAGAATAACGCTCGCGGCGGCAAAGTCGCAAATTTACGACCTAGTTAAGGTGGACTACATCGTAAAAGACCTCGAAGGCGTGCAGAATCGGTTGATGCAGGAAGCATCTCGCATTATCAAAACCAAGCGATTGCGTTATGAGAAGATGCTCGGAATCAAGCTGGGGGGACCCTCCCAAGTGTATGCCGAACGAGCCTCGACCCACTTCCCTACCCAAATGTATGACTCGTACACCGCCCAAGAATCGGAGCAAGTGCTAAGCTATCCCGAACGCCAGCAGTACACCGTCAAATCCGCTCGCAAAGGCAAAACAATCTTCTTTAACGCGCTGGATTCGGACGGCTTCGACGCCGTAATCAACCCGATAATCGTCGAGCCAGTCGTGCAGTTCACGCTTTATCTGAAGGTGAAGATTGGGAAATAGGGGTGCGTTCGGGAGTTCGGAATTGTTCGGGATGGTTAGGCTGATTGAGTAAATCTGTGCCGAAAATAGCTAACGTAAAGCGCAACCTCGTGGCCGACGATGAACCTCAAATTGTGCGCCTCATCGAAAGGCAGTTGGCTGGTCAAGGATACGAAGTTACCGCCGTGTACGACGGCAGAACCGCGATCGAAGCCCTCCAGAAAACAACCTTCAGCCACGCGATCCTTGATTTGATGATGCCATTCGCTGATGGCACCGAAGTTCTAGAGTGGATAAGGACTCATGATGAAACCAAGGGCATGTGGGTTGCGATCATGAGCGCTCAGGCCAAGGCAGTGAGCCGTTTAGAGTGGCCATACACCCCGATCTTTGGGTGCAAAAGCCGCTTAGCGCTGAGGATCTTTCCGAAATTCAACTCGGCTTTGAAGAAAAACAGCTGTGGCACAAGAGTGTAATCAGCCGCTACAATCCTGGCATGACCGTCTTTACCTGCCGTCTTCGCCGCGAAGAGGTTCATCACTACGCTGGCCTGTACACCTACGACCTTGAGGCAACCGTTGAAGGGTTGGTTCCTCACGTGAAGGCATGTGGGCACCTTACGAAGCTGGACCTCGTAACCCTCGGCGAGTGGAAGACTCCGCGAATCCGCCCCAAGGTTGCGAAGAACGACGAGGAGACGGTTCGCTCGTTGACATCCAAAGCCCTCGCTACAAGCGACTCCCGCGAAGCACTCGACCACCTCTGGCACCTCAACGGCGTCGGCATGCCCGTCGCAAGCTGCATTCTCCATTGGTTCCACCGCGATCCATTCCCGATTGTGGATGCGCGCGCTCTTTGGACCCTTGGGCTCGAACCCAAATCATACACCCTCGCCTTCTGGCAAGAGTACGTCGCCCTCACCCGTGGCCTTGCTCAGGCATGGCAAGTAGACATGCGCACCCTCGACCGGGCACTTTGGAAATACTCTGAGGCTCACTCGAACGTAGGTGCACAAAGTCAGCTATGAGATTCGAAAGGCGAAACTGGCCTTCCCTTACTTGGGCTCGTATCTAGTACAGACAGTGCCGTTGGAGAGCGTTTTCGATTCAAGCAACCGCAGGACCACTGGGCGGACGCCGGCCGGGATGAGCGGGACGCCCTCTCCCAACATGATTGGGATTAGGCTGACTTCGATTTGATCCACCACGCCCGAGTCGAGCAGGGTGCCGAACAGCCCGCCGCCGCCAAACAGCCAAACATCCTTTCCTGGCGCCTGCTTGAGTTCCCGAACAAACGCCTCGGCTTGCGGTACTACTTCAATGTCAGCGTGAACCGCCGGATTCAGCGTTGTAGAGCAGACCACTGCCCTCATGCCGGGCATCCCGCTTCCGCCCATACCCCTCGTGGCCTCGTACGTTTTTCTGCCCAAGAGAACGGTGTCAAACTCAGCCATGAATCCGGCGAAGTCAAAGCTGGGATCCATAATGATCCAGTCATGGCCGCCTTTGGTGTCGGCGATGAACCCGTCCAGACTCATGGCAACGCAGTATCGCACCTTTCGCATGGACGGATCTTACCCAAATCAGTTTTCAGGAACGGACCCCGTTTGGAGAGGTTGAAAAATGACCCTGAAGGGGTCTAATCTGAATAGCCGGGGGTTAAGCAACGCGACACCCCGGTTCAAACTGCCAAACCCTGCACCCTGGAAGGGTGCCACAAACGGCCCGGTTGAGTTCAGCGACCCTAGATTCTAGGATAATCATGCTTAGTGCGTTCGGAGAAAACTTCTCCTGTCTGTTTGGTCGTCAACGGCTCGAACAGAGCAACACAAACCTCCGCGTCGGCCACGGGGCGGTGTTCCACTCCTTTGGGCACAACCAGAAAATCCCCTTGCTTTAAGCCAATGTTCTTGTCGCGAAACTCCATTGTAAACTCGCCTTTGTAAACATAGAACATCTCGTCTTCTTGTGCATGCGAATGCCAGACGAACTCGCCTTGGAACTTGGCAAGTAAAACCTGCTGCCCGTTGAGCGTCGCAACGATATGGGGACTCCAGTATTCGGTGATCAATGAGAATTTTTGATCAAGGTTACCAGTTTGAAGTTCGATCATCGTTGGGATAGTATGACGATCATTGGGCTCGCCGTGAAATTTCCCCCCGCGACCGATTCGCGCCATAGACCGGCCCTGCCTCTGTGGCGCGGCCCCGGGGTTTGGAATAGGACGAGCGGTTTCCTGCCTGTGCGGCTCATCGTGTAAACTCCGATGGAGAGAAGTTCCGGTGCTAATGTTAGATGCGAATCTTATGAACAAGTGGTTGGAGATGATGGAGCCACATGGACAGGGTCGGCATGGGGCACGACGGGTCAATGTGGCGCGAGGACGCGAAGCTGCCTTAAGGTCCTTCACACCGAACACCCTATCTCGACACAGCAAGAACTCGGAGGTCCCCATCGCCTCCGGCCCGATCTCAGCTCAAACACGGACCTTGATCAGATCACCTCGACGCTACCCTGTACTGTTGTAAATAGGCTCCGCTATTGACGTTTGCAGAGGTCATTCTTTGAACTTGACACCTTCAATCTTGAACCTGACAAGCTACTGCATTGTCGGCAAAAGCGAGCATCGCACTGCAAAGGTCGAGGGTTCGAGCCCCTTCTTCTCCACCACTTTTTCGTGTATGTTCAGTGCTTGCCAAAGGCCTTGAAACTAACTTCGAACCAAGCCGCGAAAGGTAACATCGCCTGATGGAGTCGCGTTGAGTCTCGCTCGGTTTGGATGTGGTCTGGATTGGTGCGTTTGCCCTTGCCCCTACAAACTGACCGCGATGACGGTGGTCCTGCAGACGATCCTCAACTCGGAGGTCGTTATCTGGAAGAGGAAGCGTTGGACACTACCCTGTTGATTATCGCTCAAACCGGCGACCGGTTTCGAGATTTTGCGCCCTACGTTGCTTCCATCAACGACGATGGGATCGTGGCATTCCAAGCCACCCTGACCTCTGGAGGCTCCGGCGTGTTTACCGGTGATGGCGTTGCAACCACCCGGTTCGCCGAAACAGGAGATTTCGACATTGCCGAGGTCATCAGCCACCCTGATATCAATCTCGAAGGATCCTTATGCTTCTACGCCCAGTTGAAAGCTGGGATCCAAAGCGTCCTGCTCATCCGTGACGGCATGGTGAGTTCCGATGGTACCGCCGTTGGACCGCTCGGGCCGACCATAAGCGAAACGGGCACGGTCGCCTATCGCGCGACCTTACCGACCGGCGAGAGCGCAATCTTCGCGGGGGAACTCGAAATTGCGAGGACCGGTGAACGTTTCGCGGGCTTTCAGGGTCTTCCCGTCCTCAACGGTCATGGCTCGGTTACCTTCCGGGCCGATCTGGCCCAAGGTGGGGAGGGCATCTTTGTCTGGAATCAGGGCAAGCTTGAGACTATCGCCGAAACAGGCAACATCTACTCAGCCTTAGGCCGGTTCCCGATCATCGACGACATGGCCAGGGTCGCCTTTACCGCCGAATTATGCGAGGGTGGTTCGGCAGTCTTCATTTCGACAGAAGGCAGGCTCGTGACCGGTGACTTTGAAAGCATCCGAGGGGTGCTGATCAACGAGGACTGTGATCTCGTCGTTTACGCCACCCCGCCGGAGGGAACTCTCGGTATTTACCTCCGGGAAACCAGGATTCTTGGGATTGGGGATGACCTGTTCGGCTGCGCCGTTTCCGAGTTTGCCCTGAACCCGGTCTCAATCAACCGTAGAGGTCAGCTTGCTATCCGGATTAAACTCATCGACGATCGGCAATTCATTCTCCGTGTCGACCCAGCTAGGCAAATCGCCGACCTAGCTACGCGCCCCTCGCGGCACATTGAGTCCTCTTGATCTGTCGTGCCACCATGCCGACCCTGTCCATGTGGCTCCATAACCTTGAAGTTTCCATTTACTCGTAGCTCCTTCGCACCGCCGATATTGAGAATCATTTCCTGCCGCGCATACCGTGCGGAGTTTACACGAGGAGCCACATATCCAGGGGAGGTATGTGGCACGACTGATTCTGAGCATTCCAATATGGCCGCGAGGAGGCGAAGCTGCCTAAAAGTGGCTCGCCGTCAAATTTCGCGTAACCGGGAACTAACTGAGTGGCTCGTTGTGTCTTCATTAACAATGGTTAAAGGAGCCAGAGGAAAATGAAAAGAAAGAGACGAATCGTGTTTCTGATCGTGGTACTCCTTCTCGGAGTCGTGGTGTTTGCCGTGGCTTACCCCCTTGCCGCCGCTGGTGGCGTTGTGGCCACCTACTAATCGCCGATGCCGCCCACGGACATTTTGCGGCTTGCGGCGGAAGTGTTCGCGGGCGGTGTTTTCTTTGTGGTCGTCAGCGCGTTGCTGTTTTGGCCGCTTGAAGAACTCTTCGAGAGCGATAAACCCGTCCGCGCAACCCTCAAGGATTTAGCCTATCTTTGGTTCTACCAATCCTACGGGCTTTGGATCGGAGCGGGCATCGTCTTTGAAATCGCTTACCTACTGCGCGGCCTCCTGCCGGATTCGTGGGTCAATTTTGTTCACTCGACGCCGTTTTGGGTGCAGGCCGTCGCGGCGTTCGTCATGGCTGAGATTTGGGTTTACCTCGCCCACCGCCTCTCTCATAAGTCGGATTTCCTGTGGCAGTTTCATAAGGTTCACCACACTGTCTTGGATATGTCTTGGAGTGCGGCTTCTCGGGCGCACCCGGTTGACTTTTTCTTGACTATTGTTGGCGCGAATTTGCCCGCCCTTGCCCTCGGCATAGACCTCACCCCCATCGCTCTGTTCGTTGTACTTGAGCGGTTCTACACCGTACTCCTACACGCAAACCTGCGTCTAGATTGGGGATGGTTCTCCCGGATCATCGCCAGCCCGAGCCTGCACCGGGAACACCATATGCCTCGCGGGAACCGATCCAACTACGCGGGAATTCTTAGCCTCCTAGATTGGCTTGGCGGTACCTACCGGCCGCCGGGTCCTAAACCCGTGCGATCGTCAACTGCGCCCGAAGAAGTTGGGGCCACCCTCTCATCTTGACGGAGTAAAATTCGTGAGCAGTTATGAAGTTTTTGGTAGCTATTCACCACCCCGACGGATACGATGGGTCGCTAGAGCCCGAAGCGATGTCCCGAGATATTGACGATCTCAACGACGAGATGGTGGCCGCCGGCGTCCGGATCTTCGTTGGCGGTCTGCATTCAGCGAGGAGCGCGAAGTCGCTAGTGGCCCAGCCGGATGGCGAAGTGCTCGTCACCGACGGCCCTTACCTGCCGACCAACGAGCACGTGGGCGGCTTCTGGGTGCTGGAGTGCGCGGATATGGAAGAGGCGCTGGACTGGGGGCGCCGGGCTGCACGTGCCTGCCGGAATTCAGTTGAGGTTCGCGCGTTTCACTGATCGCAACCAGTGGGCCGTTCACGATTCGTCCTTGATTGTGATTGGTCACCGCCACGGCAAACTTTCGCGCTAACAAACTTAAAAAGTGTTATAGAGCCTCGTTTATCAGGCATCTGGTTGGCCGAAAATCAAGGATGCGTCGAGAACCGCTTCTACAACACGTCGGTAGCATAGGCTGAGTAGCCCAACACTTCCAGAGTTGCGGCAATCGGGAACCTTGCCAATGCGCCGAGCAATGACAAGGCAGATTGAGGTGCGGCTCCGCCGGCAGCCCGACGAGCCGCATCGCGATGTAAGTGACGACGTATCACGGATACGGTTGCATGGAAATGCGTAATTTTGACGCGATACGGCTCAAATCGGCCACCGACGACGTACACCAAGTTATGAATGCCTGTTAGACCTTGTGTGCCTCGGACTACCACCGTGGCCCTTCGCTCTAAGCCTGCAAACTTTACTGACAGATAAAAATGGCAAGTCAACAGGAATCAAAGAAGGACATGGCAGAAGCAACTCGTGAACCGATCGTCGAGCACATCGAGACTTACGCCCAAGACATCGTGGACACAGTCCGCGAGCCCCTCTTGATGCTTGACACGACGTTGCGGGTACGTAGTGCTAACCGGGCATTTTATCAGACTTTCAAGGTGACCTCGGACGAAACCGAGAACCGACTCATCTACGAACTGGGTAACGGCCAATGGGACATCCCCGCGTTGCGGACTTTGCTGGAGGACATCGTGCCCAAGAGCTCGGTCTTCAATGACTTTGAGCTGGAGCACGATTTTCCGGCGATCGGACGGCGTGTAATGCTCCTAAACGCTCGCAAACTTCAGGCTGGGGACCACGGGGAGTTGCTAGTCTTGGCGATGGAAGACGTGACTGCACGCAAGCAGGCGGAGGAAGCTCTGCTCAAGGCGGGGGCTCTTCAGAGCGCAATATTCAATAGTGCCAACTTCTCCAGCATCGCTACGGACGCCAAGGGTGTCATACAGATTTTCAACGTCGGTGCCGAGCGCATGCTGGGATATGCAGCTGCGGAAGTGATGAACAAGATTACTCCAGCCGACATTTCTGACCCGCAAGAAGTGGTCGCGCGAGCTAAGGAGTTGAGCGTTGAGCTCGGGACCACGATTACACCAGGTTTTGAAGCCTTGGTCTTCAAGGCTTCGCGCGGAATCGAAGACATTTACGAATTGACCTACATCCGCAAGGACGGTAGCCGTTTCCCTGCCGTTGTCTCAGTCACGGCTCTGCGCGACGCGCAAGAAGCCATTATTGGCTATCTTCTGATCGGAACGGACAACACCGCGCGAAAACAAGTAGAAGCCGAGCGTCTGCTGCTCGACCAGCGCGTGCGCGACCAGCAGTTCTACACCCGCTCGCTCATCGAGTCCAACATTGACGCACTGATAACCACTGACCCTCGCGGCATCATCACAGATGTCAATAAGCAGATGGAAGCTCTCACCGGGTGCACGCGGGACGAACTTATCGGAGCGCCGTTCAAGGACTACTTCACTGATCCGGAGCGAGCCCAAGCTGGAATCAAGCTGGTGTTGGGCGAAGGCAAAGTTAGCGACTACGAGCTCACCGCCTGCGCTCGGGACGGTAAGGAGACGGTAGTTTCGTACAACGCGAGCACCTTCCACGACCGAGATCGGAAGCTACAAGGAGTGTTCGCTGCTGCCCGCGACGTGACGGAGCGCAAGCGCTACGAAGAATCTTTACAGCAGGCCAACCGTGCCAAGAGCCTATTTCTCGCCAACATGAGCCACGAGCTACGCACGCCTCTCAATGCCATCTTGGGTTATTCCGAGATCCTCCACGAAGATGCCGTGGAACGGCAACTTGACGAGTTCAGCGCAGACTTGGAGAAGATTAGCGCAGCAGGCAAGCATCTGCTATCGCTGATTAATGACATCCTAGACCTATCCAAGATCGAAGCTGGCAAGATGGAATTGTTCTTGGAGAGCTTTGAGATTGCCAAGATGATAGGGGAGGTGGCTTCTACGATCCAACCGATGGTCGAGAGAAACCTCAATACACTTCATATTGATAGCGCACTGGACTTGGGAATGATGCGCGCCGACCAAACCAAAGTGCGCCAGGGCTTGTTCAACCTCTTGTCCAACGCGGCCAAGTTCACCCAGGAAGGCAACATCAGTCTTGACGCTCGACGCGAGGTCATGGACGGTAGCGAGTGGATAGTGTTCCGTGTGACGGACACGGGGATAGGTCTCAGTTCTGAACAGATACTCAAGCTGTTCCAAGACTTTACCCAAGCCGACGCCTCGACGACCCGAAAGTTTGGTGGCACGGGCTTGGGTTTGGCCCTTACACGCCGGTTTTGCCAGATGATGGGCGGAGATGTGACAGTGCATAGCATTTCCGGCGAAGGAAGCATTTTCACAATCAAACTACCTGCCGTCGTCAGTGAAGCAAAGGCCGAAGTGCAACCTGGGGCCGAGATTTCGGAAAGCGTTGCTTCTGTTCCCGCGGGCGACCCCGCAGAGTCTACGCGGTCTTCCCACGACTGCGTGCTGGTGATTGATGACGACCCGGTGCAGCGGGATTTGCTAGAACGCTTCCTGTCGAAAGAGGGGTTTTGTGTCCGCACCGCAAGCGGCGGAAAGGAGGGCTTACTGTTAGCCCGGCAGCTACTACCCGTAGCGATCACGCTAGACGTGATGATGCCCGAAATGGATGGCTGGAGCGTCCTGTCATGTCTCAAAGCTGACATCACGTTGCGCGACATTCCCGTAATCATGCTAACGATGGTGGACGACCCCGAGCGTGGCTTCACCCTCGGGGCCGCAGAGTACGCGACCAAGCCAGTGAACCGCCAGCATCTATCACAAATTCTGAGGAAGTACACCTGCTCAGATCCGCCGTGCCCCGTACTGCTGGTCGAAGACGACGATGCGAGCCGCGCATTGACGCGAAGCATCTTGGAAAAAGAAGGCTGGAAGGTGTGCGAGGCTACTAACGGCAAAGTCGCGCTTGAATGCATGGAAAGTGAGCGGCCTAACTTGATTCTGCTCGACCTCATGATGCCGGAATTGGATGGCTTTGAGTTTGCCGATCAAGTGCGCAGGCACCCAGAGTGGCACCAGATTCCCATTGTTGTGGTGACGGCCAAAGACCTGACCACCGAAGACCGGCGACGGCTCAACGGTTACGTCGAAACGATACTCAAGAAGGAAGGCGACTCGCGGGAGGCCTTATTAGCCCAAGTACGTGCGCTCCTCGCGGATTGCGCACCACAACCCAAATCAATAGGACAAGACACATATGAAGATAAGCACAATAGTTGAAAAATCCGTCGTCAGCATGGCAGACGGAGAAATAGTGGGTGTAGTGAAAGACTTCCACATTGATGTCGATAGACTGCGGGCGACCGCAATTGTACTCGGTGGACCCAATGGTCTTGGACTCTTACCGCTCAACACGGTTAAGAGCTTCGGGGCCGATGCGATCACAATCGAGGACACACAAGTCATTCAATGGGCCACGGGCCAGATTTCCGCCGCCTCGGGACGCGAAGCGAGCACGCTGAAAAAGTTGTCAGTGGTGGATGGCGATGGGAACACCGTCGGAGAACTGCAGGACATAAGCATTGATCTCCCGGGCGGGCAAATCACCTCTTTGCAGGTCGGCAAAGGGGCGGTGTTTGGCATTGGAGGGCACAAAGAGGACATTCCAGCCGCTAGTATCCGAATGATCGGGCCTTCTCTGATTACCATTGAGCTTCAGTAGTTTTTCGCCATGATAAAGATACTATTGATAGAAGACAACGAGATGAACCGCGACATGCTGTCGCGGCGGTTGATGCGAAAGGGCTATGAGGTCATCCTGGCAGTCGATGGCGCCAGCGGGGTCGGTATGGCTCAAACCCAGGAACCGGATCTAATCCTCATGGACATGAGCCTGCCCGTGCTTGATGGATGGGAAGCCACGCGTCGCTTGAAGTCCGATGAGGCCACCAGGCAGATTCCCGTCATCGCGCTCACGGCGCACGCCATGTCTAGTGATCGCGAAAAAGCTCTGGAAGCTGGATGCGACGACTACGACACCAAGCCAGTAGAACTGCCTCGCCTGCTTTCAAAAATCGAGGAACTGTTGAACGAGTGCGCACTCCGTGCGACCGAGGTAGGAGAACTGGAACTATGACCGATCCGCTAACGACTTCTGAACAGACTCGGCAACTCGCACCCTCGCAGTTGATCCACGACCTCAAGACACCTCTTAATCAGATCATCGGCTTTTCCGAAATGCTGGCTGAACAGGCGGTAGAACTCGGGCAGGTTGGCTTAGTGCCCGACCTGGAAAAGGTACGCACGGCAGGATTGCGCATGCTGCAGATTATCAATGACAACTTCCATTCAATGGCACCGGGTTCATCACCACAAACGGCACCTCAGGAATCGGACAAGAAGATAGCGCAGGGACCACTCCCAACCCGAACGCTTGTGGCCGAGCATGGCCCAAACACGGCTGGAGGGTCGTTGCTCGTGGTCGATGATGAAGAGGGCAACCGCGACGTGCTTTCCCGTCTCCTCGTTAAGCAAGGCTACACCGTAGCCAACGCCGAAAACGGACGTCGAGCCTTAGACATGCTTGGCGCAGGTGCCTACGACCTAGTGCTACTCGACATCATGATGCCAGAGTTGGATGGTTACGAGGTACTGGAGCGTCTTAAGGCCGACGAGCAACTGCGGAACATCCCCGTCATCATGGTTTCCGCCCTCGGCGAATTGGAATCGGTGGCCCGCTGCATTGAGGTGGGTGCCGATGACTACCTTCCCAAACCCTTCAATTCCACTTTGCTCAAAGCTCGAGTTGGCGCGTGCTTGGAGAAAAAACGCGGACGGGACCGGGAAGTGCAACTGTTCCAACACTTGCAACAAAACTATGAACGGCTCCAAGAGCTCGAGGGACTGCGCGATGATCTCACCAACATGATCATCCACGACCTCCGCACGCCGTTGACCTCCGTCTTAGCGGCGATTCAGACCCTGGATGTCGTGGGCGAGGTGAATGTAGCCCAGCGAGAGATCATGGACATCGCCACAACGGGGGCAGACTCGTTGTTAGCAATGATAAACAGCCTACTTGATGTTGAGAAACTGGAGTCGGGAGCGATGGAACTGGATTACGCCCTTCTCTCACTCCCGGAACTTATCGCTGCGGCAATTGCCCAGATCGCGCCCCTCGCAAAGGTCAAGGGCTTGACGGTAGAAGAAGAGATCGCCCCAGACCTTCCTTGGCTTACAGCCGATGAGAACAAACTTCAACGGGTGTTGGTGAATCTTCTCGGCAACGCGATCAAGTTCACGCCGTCGTGTGGATTGGTGACCTTGCTCGTGCGACAGAGCGAAGACGCCCAATCTGTCGAGTTTTGCATCCGGGACACGGGGGAGGGCATCCCGGAAGATGCGTTCGAGCGAATTTTCGAAAAGTTCGGCCAGGTCCAGTCTCGGGAGGGTGGTCGTCAAATGACCACTGGCCTAGGCCTGACCTTTTGCAAGCTGGCCGTTGGGGCCCATGGAGGCAAGATCTGGGTCGAGAGCACTATGGGCCAGGGCAGTACCTTCTCATTCACGATGCCCGTACAATCCCGGAATGCCGCATGAGCAGCTCATGGCTAATCAGATTGTAATCTTTGTTGCCCGTCTCATTTACACAATCACGGGTTGCGTCCTCATCTTCGGAGACCGTAAGATTCCTAAAACATTCAAGCATCTGGTTGGCCGCCTTGGGGGTTCCGTCCAAGAAAGTCACTTAGAGTTCTTTTCCCCCATAGTGCGGTGACACAAACCGCAGCAAAGACGATGATGGAGTAGCCAATAAACCCATTGCCCAGTTCATACGCCTGGCGCCCTCCCGGAAACGCCGTTCAGGCAGTGGTGGCGATCGCATGGGAGATGATAACTACAAACAGTGAGTAGTTGGTGTTATTGTAGAGCGCAAGCCAGGCTGGAAGGAAGACCTTTTAAAGAACCTTGGTGATATTGGAGTCGAGCGTTGAGCGTGTACGCCCAATGAATCCGTCATTTCGCCGCGGCATCGTATGCTTGCGCGAGTAGATTCTCTAACTCCAAGCGGTTCGCCCATTCGGCGAGATACGCTTCATCCAGAACCCCCCGCTGTACAGAAATTACACCGACTGCATCCTCCCATTGGAGGCGAAACATTTCGTTTCCCAACCGAAACAAGTTCAACTTGTTAAGGATCACGTCTTCAGGGCTCCCTAAAAAAACGTTCAAGGTTTCATTTCCTATCCCAATCTGATGCTGTTGCCTGCGCATGAACTGGGAACGAATCCAATCATTTGTTAGCGGTGTAAAAACGTCGACTTGGAATATGGTTTCAGAGTCGATCGCATTGAAAGATGTCCCAGTACTCACCCCACGTTCGACCGCGACCGCATCAACGTAAAAATCACGCTCCACACGCTGGACAAATCCCGCCACTTCGGGAGAGCTTAGCGTCAAAATGACGTCGACATCACGGGTTGTTCGTGCAAAGCCATAGACGATGCTAGCAATGGACCCCCCAATGTAATAATCGATTTGGAGGTCCTCTATCGCGCGAACGAACTTACGGATTGTAATGAGGGCGTCGTTGAGCATCTCAATATCCGCGCTTGCTTACGTCCCAGCCAAACGCTGCCAAAAGGAGGCTAGGATCGCGAACCCATCGGGAAGCCACACGCATTCGAACATCGGTTTCATCGGCATCGGGATGGGCTCGTTTTACGGCCGCTGACTGGGCATTTGTTACGAAAGAGTTGAGATCCAAAGCTTCCTGAAGTCGCTCGGAGGAAGTCATTCTTCGACGATGTTCCAAAACCTGGCGCTGAATCTCTCGAGCTTCCATGGGTGTTACCAAATTTTTGGTACTCCGAACGGGATTCGAACCCGCGATCTTCGCCGTGAGAGGGCGATGTCCTGAACCGCTAGACGACCGGAGCACTCGTAACTGAAGCTAAGAGGATACCCAAAACTGGGTTGGGAGGTTCGGTGGCTTCGCGTTCGGCGCTGCGCGTTCGGTTGCATCCCACCCGAGCCCATCGAATCAATCCGAACAATCCGAACAATCCCGAACCTCCGAACCTCCGAACCACCAAGTTCCACATCCTTAACCCACGGGGCAAACGTCTTGAAAGGCGAATGAGCAAGCGAAAGATTGGTGTAATTTCTGGCGATGGGATCGGGCCAGAGATCATGGCGGCCACGATTTCTATTTTGGAAGCTGTTGGATTTGAGGCAGAATGGGTACCATTGGAAGCGGGCTTAGGGGCGTTTGAACGTGGTCTGGGTGCCATGCCCCAAGAGACAATTGACAAGATTCGCGAACTGGGTCTGGCGATAAAGGGACCAACCACAACGCCGAGCGGCAAAGGCCATCAAAGTGCCAACGTCGCGCTGCGCAAAGCACTTGACCTCTATGCAAATGTCAGACCCGCGAAGACCCTGCCCGGTGTAAAAGGTGCGTTCGCCAACAAGAATCTCGACATGATCATTGTTCGAGAGAATACCGAGGACCTTTACGCGGGAATCGAGTTTCAACCCCATCCCGATATGGCGCAGGCGATAAAGGTCATTACGCGCCCCGGTTGCCATCGAATTTGTCTTTACGCCTTCGAAATGGCCGTTCGAGAGAACCGCAAACGAGTTACGGCCGTTCACAAAGCGAATATCATGAAGCTGTGTGACGGGATGTTCTTGGAAGAGTTCTACAAAGTGGCGGCTGACTTCCCTTCCATCAAGGCAGACGATATCATCGTTGATAACTGTTGTATGCAACTTGTAACCCGACCTGAGCAGTTCGACGTCATTGTAACCGAGAATCTCTATGGCGACATTGTCAGCGACCTTTGCGCGGGGTTGGTCGGCGGCCTTGGTCTAGCGCCCGGCGCTAATATTGGCAAAGATTGCGCGGTTTTCGAAGCGGTTCACGGTTCCGCGCCGGATATTGCGGGCAAAGATATCGCCAACCCAACCGCCCTGGTTTTCTCTGGGCTGATGATGCTGAGGCACCTTGGCGAAAACGCGATGGCGGACCGGATCATGAACGGCGTTTTGCGGGTTTGTGCGGATGGCAAATGCCTCACGATTGACCTTGGTGGCAAGGCGGGCACCACCGAATATGCTCGCGAGGTTATTGCGGCTTCGGTCTAGTTCGTAGTGATCGGCGGATCAGCGACGGGTGTTGGATCGGCGGCGGGTTCGCGACCTAGGAAGATTGAGGCGACGAAGAGAGCAACCCCCATGACCGCAACAAAGAAGAGCACTCGAACCGCACCTTTCACGGATTCATTCTTTGATGCGCGCTTCCCTTCTTCAATATGAGCTTGCTTAACGAGTTCTTGAACCTTTTGCCCCTGCGAATACTTCCCCGCGTCCGGCCACATCTTCAGGGCCTCACCAAGTTGTCCAGGCGAAGGGTCGCGTTCGAGGGCCACGCGTAACTTTCGAAGCTCTTCGCGGCTCGCGCTGAGCTGAATGGCGATGATATGGCAGAAAACGGCCCCGATGGCCGTTGCGATTCCCACGATTAGTCCAATTGGGCCCGCGGTCTTGAATATTTCTTGCATGGGACACTCTACACCATTTTGGCCGGGTGCTGGCTGTTTTGGGGATAATCTAAACATGCAGGCTGGCTATTCGGGAACACCCTTGCCCAAGAAGCTTGGAATCAAATCGGGTTCACGGGTGCGGCTGCTCAACGCACCTGATGGGTTTGAGTTGCACGATTTACCCCCGGACGTCTCGTGTTCCGACTCCGGGTTCGATGTCGCCCTCGCGTTCTGCCTTGAGATTGCCGATATTGAGTCTTCTATTCGCACCCTCAGGGAGCACATGGCGATTAACGCTGGAATCTGGCTGGCCTGGCCAAAGAGGGCCTACGGCATGAAGTCGGAGTGCAACGATGGAGTCGTAAGAACCATGGGGCTAAGCACAGGGCTGGTGGACAACAAAGTGTGCGCGATTGATGAAACCTGGTCGGCTTTGCGCTTTGTGATTCGAGTCAAGGATCGTCGTTAGCTTGGGATTGCCAGCTTATGTAGTACGCAACTAATCCGCCAACAACACTTACCGCGAGCGTAAACAGCGCACCGGAAACGCCCTTAACCGTGACAACGGGCTGCGCGAGGGATAGGAGAAAAAAAACGCTTCCCGTTAGCGAAAATGTGTGAATTGGCGTTGCTTTGGGGAGGGCCACCAGACCGCTCAGAAACGCAACCATCACCCCGGTCAAGACCAGCCCCTTCGGAACACCAATGAAAACAGCCGGGGAGATGAATCGCCCCGGGTTCAGGATCATGATGCCTGCCAAAAGCGTCACTGCCCAAGGCGTGACCCACGCGATCCCGGCGCCGATCCTACCCATGAACGTATCATTCTGGAACAGACGATTTAGCATCCCTAAAGGAGTTACGATACCTCAGTTCGCGTGGTTGCGAGAACTTGGGTCGCGTTTCGGAGTGTCTCGGACTCATAACCAACTTTAGCGATCCGATAGCCAGTTACTTGTCTTCCAATTCCAACCCACAAATCTGATAGGGGCCGGTCATGACGTAAGACAGCGCACTGAATCGAAAGACCGTTGTAAAAGGCCCTTGCCGTCGACATACACCCAGCCCCAGCCCCGCCGAACCACAAAGCCAGACAATATCCAGTTGCCCAAACTCCCACGCTTGCCATGAAAACACCCCACAATAACCGAACCTGCCGACGCATCGGCACCCTCAAAAGGGATGAAATGGGCTGGCGGGTAATATTCGCTCCGTTGGCGCAACCAGGAAAACGTAATGCAGACCGCACCAGAAGAATCCCGCCTTGGCGAAAAGGTTTTGCTCGTCCTTATCTACCCGTTCCTATTCCTCTTTTGGTGCATGATCCGAGTTTGGCCGGTGCTCGTGTTTGCATTCAGCGCGTTACTTCCTATCGGCGGATTGGCGTTTTTCGGTTTGTGGCCGCAGCTTTGGCCGGTTGCCTTGGCTCTTGCTCCAATTGTCTCCTGGGCGGTAGTTGTCCTGTTCAAGCGCATGCGCGACCGGGTGCATCCGCTTCCCGAAGCGGTCGTTTTCTTATGGGGTTGGGGCATCCATGTCCTTATCACTCGTGGGGCAGAGGCGTTACTTGAAAAGCCCGAGAGATCAGACAATGTGAAAGCATTAGTGCTCGGAACCGGATTTGCGCTGGCAATGTTTGTCGCCCGCGAGCACCTCTTTCAGGTGCCGGAGGATGAGGAAGATGGACCTGCTGATTGGAAAGACTTGGAGCGCGATCAAGCTCCTGGTCGGAAGTATTGGTTTGCTCCTTGGGGAGTTAAAACGTCGAGATCATAGGTGCTCTTCGGTTGAATGAACGAGTAGAGTAGCGAACCTAGGAAGCCACCTCTAAATTGTGCTCTTAACTCAACCATGCCATCAGCGGGTACTTCAATTGAACGCGCGGGAGAGCGGCACCAATCCAAACTCACCCAGATTTCATGTTTCCCCGGCGGCAACTCGAAGTCCGCTGACTTGCCGTTCCACACAAAGCCAACCCGTTGCCCATTCACCATGACGGCCAACCTGCGGGCGGCATAAGCAAACTCCGATTTTCGGGCAACCCGGATGAAACTTCCTGAACATGGTGTTATTTTATCCCAGTACGTTTTGGCGAAACCTCATTTGCTCGCGTTGCGTAGCATAATCTACGCAATGAACATTCAATTCATTCAGCTTCCACCCATTAGGGTAGTTATGATTCGCCATACAGGTCCCTATGATCAATTAGCGGAAGCCTTCCAAAGGCTTAGCGGTTGGGTTGACAGTCAAAATGTGCCCTCTAAGCGTTGGATTGGAATCTATTGGGACAATCCCCAAGAGACTCCGGCGCATCAACTTCGATCGGCAGCATGCGTCGAAGTGCCTCTAGACTTTCAACTTTTGAATAGAGGCGACTTGCCGTTGGACCGACATGAAATCGCGGGTGGAGAGTATGCAACCACTCGCTACATTGGCCCTTACGACAAACTTGAGCCGGTTTGGACGGAGTTCATTGAAACGGTTGTGGGACCGCTTGCGCGTCGGATAAGCCAGAACCCTGCGTTTGAAGTTTATGTCAATGATCCGGGAAACACACCCGCCGAGCAACTCATTACCGAACTGTACATGCCCGTAGAGTAGAAGGGGGTCGTACGTGGGTCACATCGGGACATCAGGGCGAGCGAACCAATCTGTGTCTATCTCTCGCGACATCAGAATCTCGGAGAGTTGGCCCGAGTGCTGGTGGATGTGGCGCAGGTTCACAAGTTGATGCTCAAACTTGGGCATCTTGTACCACGAAAACCCGCTCGATTCGGCCTCTAGGTTCAAGGCATCTACAGCCTCATCTACAAAATTATCGCAGCTGGTTAGGTAGTCCAGTATCTCCGCTTTGGTGTAAGGAACCGGCCCTTTGCCCGGCTTCCAAGGTCGCGCCCAGAGTTTCGCATTGTCGTCGCGGTGAAGCCCCCACGGTTCGAAGGCGGCGTTCTTTTGAAAGAGATAGAGGTGGGTGTAATAGAGGGCATGATAGGCGATGCGCCAGAAGTCGCGCGGGTGATCGTTGGCGGCCCAAAGGTCGTCGGGACAGCGTTCCACCGCCTGCCGAATCATCATGAATGAGGCGTGATATTGGCGTTTGAGGGCGAGTTTGATGTCCATATTCAAAAATCTACCCAATTCGCATTGGCAGATAGTTTGTGGCAAAATATGAGAATGCCAGACATCATGAGCGACCGACACTTTCCAACCCTAACCCCTTACATTGTAGTGCGCGACGCTAAAGCCGCGATAGACTTCTACCAACGAGCCTTCGGCGCGATTGTACGGGACGTCTCGTACGTTCCGGGAGGCGAACAAGTGATGAACGCTCAGCTCGTCTTTGGCGATTCGGTTCTCATGCTGAACGATGAGTTCCCCGATTACGGCAGCTTCGCCCCCCAACCTGGCGAGAAAATTCCCGTCACAATCCACATCACTTCCAAGGATATTGACAACGACTTTCAACGCGCGGTAGATGCGGGGGCAGAAGTTCGCATGCCTTTGGCAGACATGTTCTGGGGCGACCGGTATGGCTCGGTGCAGTGCCCGTTCGGCTACAACTGGTCTATGGGGCAGAAAATGCGCGTGATGACGGAAGAGCAAATCAATGTCGAGATGGCCGATGCGTTTGCTCAGAAGTAACTAGGCCACTTAGTCGGGGTCTAGGCCGAGCAAGTTTACGTACCGCTCGCGGTTCTTTAGAAAATCAAGAGTCAGCCTGTAATGATCGGTTTCCCGATAGCGCGTGGGCTCAATGCCTTGCTCAGCGAATCGGTAGATCAGGGAGTTTCCGTAACCAAGAAGAATTGGGGAGTGGGTGGCGATGATGAATTGGCATCCCTTGTCCACCAGGAGCTTCATTTGGGTTAGAAATGTGAACTGGCCCTGAACGGAGAGGGCCGCTTCCGGTTCGTCCATGAGATAGAGACCATTGGGTTCGAGGGCGCTCATAGTTTCGAGAAACCCTTCGCCGTGTGATCGCTGGTGAGTCCAACCGAACCTAGGCGCACCGCCGCCTTCTCGGGCAGCTTGATCTAAGTAAGTTGCGAAGTTGTAGAACGTCTCAGATCGAAAGAAATACGAAGTTTTCGGATGATCCTGCTTGCCCAAAATGAGCTTGTCGCCTAAGTCGGTATGCGAGTCGTAGGTTGAAAAGCGATGGTTGAGCGAGCCACCCTCTGCGGGAAAACCGTAGTTAGTAGCGATCGCTTCAAGTAGCGTAGATTTCCCGCTGCCATTGTCCCCTATGAAAAAAGTGACATTTTCGTGGAGATCCAGCCGCTCGAATTTTTGAAGCACGGGCAGAGAAAAGGGAAACTCCGACCGATCTATCTCGATCCGCGGATTCACCATGACCCGGCTTATGAACGCTCCCATGCCTAACCCTCAAAAACCACCGGTGTAAACTTTTCCGGCATATGGGTGTCGTAGCGTCCGTGGGGCGTAACGCACCAGGCGGCTTGGTGCTCCTTGTCGCCGATAGCTATTTTTTGGAATCGGCCCAGGAACATATTCCAGACATCGCCGGATCGAGGGGGGATCGGGCGACCGCTAGCCAAGATGCGCAGGCTCTCCCATGGGATCGCGATCTCTACGGTCCAGCCTTCGCTCCTCACGCTCGAACTGTTAAGCGTCCCTTGAACCGTAACCGCCGAGCGCAAGCCGGGCATGTCCCAATTTCTGAAGGCCCAACGCGTTCCCCGGGGATGGTTCCCATCCCAAAAATGCTCGGGCGTCCGATCAAAATCACCTCCGAACGAGTAGGCATTGTCCAAGTCAAAGCCGTGAAAGCGAGAAAAGGCATCACGCCAGATGAAGAAAACCTCGTAAATCGTGCCTAGCGCATTGACTTCAAACTCATAATAGCAATCCCCGCCATCAATGAAAAGTTCCACATCGTTTTCGCGAAAGATCAAGGCGTCGCGTTCGGTGAGCTTAGCCGTTGGGTACGGCTCTTGAATCCAGAACGCGACATAGAGATGAGTCTCGTCCCAAAGAACCGCGGTTTCCGTTTTCAATAGAACTGGCCCACCCGTCGCCATATCCACGAACAAGGGCGAGCGTACCGCCGATGACCAAGCGGTACAAGATGCGCTTCCATCGAGAGCGGGAGGGGCCGCGGTTCGTCGAGCAACTAAACTCATTGACCGATTATGCAACCAGAAGGGGTATCGTTTCCTCGTGGAAAAAGTGAGCCGCCGAAATGTCTTGCAGGGGGCGGTCGCCGTCGCCGCATCGGCCCTAATCGAGATGCCAAGTGCCAAGCAAACTCGCCCAGCAAGTTTGACCGCGCGCGGCGAGCCCGAGCGCTACTCCGGCAACGACCTGAACTTTATTGGCATGCCGATCGGCGGTTGCTTTGCGGGCACGGTTTATCTAGGTGGCGATGGTCAGCTTTGGAATTGGGACATCTTTAATCAGGGTCAGCTTGGGGCCGTTTCAAAGCCGGGAGTTGTCTTCATGGGCGATAACTTGAATGAATCGGGCGGAGCAAACTACGTCCGACCATCGCACCAAATCAGCCCATTCAAGCAACGCTTCGACCTCCATACAAACAATGGCGCAACCGAGAACCGGGCAATTCCAACCGGGTTGGGCGTCAAGTTCGGTCACGTCACGTTTCGCGGCGAGTATCCCGTCGCAAAGGTTGAGTATCGGCAAGCCGATGCCGACCTCAAAATGGATTTGGAAGCCTTCTCGCCGTTCATTCCCTTAGATATCGACTCGTCTTCCCATCCTGCAACCACTTTGACATTTCGCGTTCGAAACACCGGGAAGAACGTTGCCGAATGCAGCCTAAGGTATCGCTTCGAAAACCCCGCGCTTATCTATTCCCGAAAGACTAGAGACGATTTTGATCTTATTGAAACAATAACGCCCCAAGGCGTGGAAGTCAGCGCAAGACCGAAGTCAGCGACTCCATCCAACCGAGCCGATCAGATTTTCGAAGATTGGTCGTCGGGACAATATGGGGATTGGAAGACCACGGGCACGGCATTTGGCAAGGCGCCCAGGAAAGTGAGCGAACTGCCGGGCTACATGGGCAATATTGAAGCCGGAACTACTTACGTCGTGAACACTCACGAGACCAGAAGTGGCGAGAATGTGGTTCAGGGTGACTCGCACAAGGGCACCCTGAAATCAAAGTCGTTCACGATTGATAGAGACTGGATCAACGTTCGCGTGGGAGGGGGAAATCACCCCGGCCAAACCTGCATCAACTTGGTGATTGATGGAAAGGTTGTTAGAACCTTGACGGGGCATGACGAGAACCGCATGATGTGGAAATCCATGTCGGTCAAGCCATTCCAGGGTTCAGAAGCCACGTTGGAAATCGTTGATTCGTTCGACGGCCCTTGGGGTCAAATCGGAATCGGCGAAATCGTCTTTAGCGACGCTCCTCGAAGCGGCGGACAACTTGACACACTGCCCGATTTTGGAAACTTTGCGGTGCAAGTTTTGGATGGAGCCAAGGTCACCAAAGATGGCGGATTCTACACCGTGGCGAGCGATTTCAGCCTAAAGCCGGGTGAAGTGAAAGAGGTCACCTTCCTGATCGGATGGTGGTTCCCGAACAACAATCGAAGCATGCCCGGCAAGCGGCACTGGTACGCAAACAAGTGGACTTCGGCTTCAAACGCTCTGGATGATATTCGCAAGAACTGGCCCCGGCTGAGAGATACGACTCGACTTTGGAATAAGACGTGGTACGACTCCACCTTGCCATTCTGGTTCCTCGACCGAACGTTTATCAACACGAGCACGCTGGCGACAACCACTTGCAATCGCTTTGATGAGGGCCGGTTCTACTTTATGGAGGGCATCGGTTGTTGTGCGGGAACGTGCACCCACGTCTGGGGATATGCCCAGGCGATCGCGCGAATCTTTCCGGAGGTCGAACGGTACTTGCGCGAGAGCGTGGACTATGGCTTCGCTTTCCGTCCTAACGGGGCGATTGACTATCGAGGCGAATACGGCCAATCGGTGGCCCACGATGGCCAGGCTTCTTGCGTTATGAGATTCTACCGAGAGCACCTCATGAGCAAAGATGACCGCTTCCTAAAGCAGCATTGGAGCAAGGTCAAGAAGTCGCTTGAATTCTTGATAAACGAGGACAAAGACAAAGATGGCATTCTTGAGGGCGCTCAGTACAACACCCTTGACGCGGCCTGGTACGGCCCGATGGCGTGGCTATCGTCACTCTACATTGGGGCGCTTCGAGCCGGTGAAAAGATGGCAACGTTAATGGGAGATGGCACATTCGCAAGTCAATGTCAGACTCTTGCCGAAAGCGGATCAAAGAAGCTCGTAAGCGATCTCTACAACGGCGAATACTTCATTCACAAGCCCGATCCCGCCCACCCCGAGGCGAACAACACGAACGATGGGTGCCACATTGATCAACTTTACGGGCAGTTTTGGGCGGCGCAACTTGGCTTGCCCCGAATCGTCGGCGCGAAGGAAGGAAAATCAGCGATGGCGGCCTTGTTCAAGCATAACTTCTACGCCGACATCTGGGATTATCGCAGCAAAGTAAGGGGTGTTCGCGGGGGCAGATGGTACGCGATTCCGGGTGAAGGTGGCCTCATCATGTGCACCTTCCCGCGAGGTGGAAGCGAGAGGGCGACGGGAAAGGGCGGCGACGCTTGGGCGGCGGCTTATTTCAACGAGTGCATGTCGGGTTTCGAATACCAAGCCGCCGCAAACATGATCTCGGAGGGCCTCGTCAAGGAGGGCCTAACCGTCATCCGCGCCATCCATGATCGCTATCAACCAGGTCTGAGGAATCCTTATAACGAGGTCGAATGCAGCGACCATTACGGACGGGCAATGGCTTCGTTTGGAGCTTATGTAGCGATTACCGGAATGTATATTGACAGCCCCAATAAGGTCGTCACCATTGCGCCGAAGGTGAATGGGGGCAAAGCAAAGTGCGCCTTCGTAGACGCCCACGGCTGGGGGACGATAGACAACCGCATTGGCGAAACCGTGCGGGAATATGCGTATCGGGCGTAGATCTCAGGTTGCGGATTCGAAACGATCTCAAATGCCCCGGGTAGCAAGCAAGAATCGGAATGCCCAATCACGTTCCAACCATTCATGCTTCAATTGAGCATGCCCGAGATTATCTCTTACACCCAGCCGCATGATCCGGATATGTTGAGCCTTTTGGCTACCCGGCTTGATCCCGCTCGGTGGACTCTCAAGACCACCGCACCCGACGCTGAAACTGCCGTCGTGATCAACGGCTACTTATCTCCGGAGGACTTGGCGGCGGCGCCGAATTTGCGCGCTTTGATCATTCCCTTCGCCGGAGTGCCGCCCCGAACGGCGGAGCTAATGCGGGCTTTCCCGCACATTTCTGTACATAACCTCCACCACAACGCCCCCGAGACGGCGGAGTTGGCGATGGCGTTGCTCTTAGCTTGCGCAAAGCACGTGGTGCCGATGGATCGAGCGCTGAGAGTTGGCGATTGGGGGCCCCGGTATGATGCCTCGCTCGCGATTCGCTTGGAGGGTCGCACGGCTGTAATCGTTGGGTATGGAGCGGTGGGAGAGCGCATTGGCCGAGCCTGCGCGGGACTGGGAATGCGGGTAATCGGGCATCGCTCTCACGCTGGTGAGAGTGAAAATGGAGCGGAGATACGGGGACCCTCCGAGCTTCATAAATCGTTGCAAGAAGCCGACATTCTTGTCCTCGCCGTCCCCCACACATCCCAAACTTCGGGAATGATCGGGCCAGTTGAACTTGCCATGATGAAATCCGACGCGATTCTGATCAACATCGCCCGGGCGGGTTTGGTTGATGAGGAAGCGCTCTACCTGGCCCTTAAAGGTGGGAAACTGAGGGCGGCAGGGTTGGACGTTTGGTATCGCTATCCCGAGAGTGATGCGGCGAAGGGTTACATGGGGTACGTAGCGATTTCAGATAGCGCTCGCTCCACCCCGCCCAGCACCTATCCCTTTCACGAGTTGGACAACGTAGTAATGAGCCCCCATCGTGGCGGAACTTCGGCGGACGTGGAGGCGGCGCGGGTCGAGGCCCTGGTGGCGCTGCTGAACGCTCCCGAAATTGGGAACCGGGTGGATTTGGTACGGGGATATTAACCGCACCGACACTGGAGATGGCGCAGGTCTCCGACTTGATTCGAGGAACGGACTCGTATGAGTATTTCGGCCCGTTTTAGTCGGTGATTCCCGCCATCGGGCCCAGCGAACATGGGAACCGCAATACAATTTGAGTGTCATGCCAATCGCAAGCGTTCTTCTCGCCATCGCTTTGTCCACTCAAAGCCCAATCAAACTCACCAACACCTTTGTTAAGGATGTAAAGGCCACTTACGCGGTTTCCATCAAAATGGATATGGGTGAGCTAATGGGAGACATCACCTTCGAAGCCCTCGATGAGTTCGGTGAAGTTTCGATCAAAAGCCCCGGAATCAAAATGGACATGGGAGGCAACGTCGTTGATGCCGGCACCTACGATCGGAAGCACAAATTCGATGCGTTCGGCCTCACCACCGACTTGGAGTTTTCTCAAGAGAAAGCCGTTATCGTCATTCTTTGTCTAGCTGGTTACGTCCCGAACAAAGAAGTCAAGCTTGATTCGCTCTTTGATATTGACGAAAAGCGAGAGGGCTACACCGTCAAGGGAACCGGAAAGATGATTTCCGTAACTGAAGTTGAAGGGAAGACACAAGCCAAAATGGAATACAACATGGCGGTTAAGCCCGGCGATGATGGTTCCGAAGGGATAGTTAAGTTCACGAGCATTATTGATGTCGCTTCGGGAAAGCTTGTTTCCTCAGAAGCAACCTTGGACATCGAAGGTCAGACTGGAAAAGTCGTGATTAAGCCGAAGAAGTAAAGACACCTTTAGCAGCCGTCTGTCGTACAATAAGGGCAGACGCGCCCAATGAACGAACTTAACGAACGCAAGCAGACCATTCTCCGAGCGGTGATTTTTGAATATATTCGAGAAGCCGAGCCAGTGGGGAGTGAGTTGCTTGCGTCGAAATATGCGTGGGGAGTTAAGTCGGCAACGGTTCGCAACGAGCTCGCCGATCTTGCGGATTTGGGATTTTTGGAGCAACCGCACACTTCGGCGGGACGGATTCCAAGCGATCTGGGTTATCGCTACTACGTGGATAACCTCATTGTGGATCAGGACCCGGCGGGAGATTCAAAGCAAAAAGTTCGCGGCGCGACCGGTGACGGTGATGCACTGCAAGCCCTCCTTCAAGAAGCTACAAGAGTATTAAGCCGACTCACCCATCAACTCACAGCCGCTTCGGTGGTGAGGCATCAAAGCATCACGATCCGAAGCGCCGTCGTAAGCGCGTTGGGTCCAAAGCAGGCGATTGTTGTGCTCGTTTTAAGCAACGGCCACGTTGAAAATCGCATGATCGAGGTTCCCGCGGAGCTGACCCTGACCGAATTAGGGCAGGTGAACGAGTGGCTTAGCGCCAGCTTTGTAAGCCAATCACTAAGAGCCGCGAGCAAGATGAAGCCATCGCCGGGCGCGAACATCGAGCGTCGCGATCGGCTCAAAATGGCCGTCATTTCCGCGGTTAAATCAATCTCCAAAGAAGTTAACAAGGTGACGGTAACTACCCAGGGCGAAGAATTTTTGTTCGCTCAGCCCGAGTTTCAGCGCGATTCCGTGGCAATTTCCGAGCTTATTGATTCACTAAAGGAATCCGAACTTCTCGCCGATGCGCTCCAAACGCCAGGCGACAAACCGCAAGTCGTGACGATTGGCAAAGAGCATCGCCATGCCGAATTGCAACGCCTGTCTTTGGTGCGACAACGATTTTACGTGGGCGAAAACGAGGCCGGGATTATCGCCATTATCGGCCCAACCCGAATGGCTTACGACACAACGATTCCCCTCGTTAACTTCACCGCCAAAGCATTAAGCGATTCCCTTACGCGATTTTTAGGTTAATCCCGCCCCACAAACCAAAATTGAGATAGAATCAAGGGGAACTACTTCATGGGGGATGTAGCTTGAGCGTCAATTTCGGTTTGCCAACGCGTTGGCTTATTGTTGTTGTGCAAATCACCCATCTGAAGTTCAGACTACCCACCAAAGGAGTATCCTAAAACCATGCCAAGTGTTGTCTTCACCATTGACTGCGAAGGCGCCATGCACGACCGTTGCTATACGGCCGAATATGTGCGCATCCTCGAATCGGCGTTTGTTCCTGCGACCTGGTTGATCCACGTTTCGATGAAGGATCCCAGCGCAAATACGAACCTGTACTATCATGAGTTCGTCCACAAAATTCCTAGCTGGCATGAATTTGGCATGAAGGTGAACTTCGAGAACGAGCGCGGCTATGTTGAAGACCAGAAAGAGCGATGCAACATCATGTGGCTTGCCAAAGATACGCTCAAATCCCACCTTATCAAGGCGACCTCGTTCCGAGCTGGAGGTTTTGCCCTTACGGCGGGCGATATCAAATATCTTGAGGAAATGGGAATCTTGGTGGATTCCAGCGTGGTTCCTGATGCCGAATATAAGATGTTTGTAGATTGGACCGGCGCTCCGCACGAGCCTTACCACTCAGACGCAGCCGACTTAACGAAAGAAGGGTTGAACAAGATTTTGCATGTTCCGGTAGCAACTCATGCTGGCGTTCACGGTTATTTGCATCACGGGTTTGACACGCTGAAACCGCTTTTCGAGGCGAACATGGGGCGAGAAGTGATTTGCCTCGGATTAAGGGATTATCACGATAGCCGAGAGGACCTAGAAAAAACCATCACCTATTTCCGCAAGTGTGGAGCCCACTTCACGACGCTAACTCAGGCCGCCAGCGAGCACTACGAACACCACGAAGCTCTCGCCGCCACGATGGGATAAGAGGCCCCTGGCTCCCCCACGTTCGGTATAATCATTTCTCACTCCGTGGGCGGTTAGCTCAGTTGGTAGAGCACTTGGTCGACAACCAAGGGGTCACAGGTTCAAGTCCTGTACCGCCCACCACTTTTTGATGTTTCGTGGTTTCAACCACGGCGTCGTCGAGTGCAAATCATTTTTGCTTTCCTGCCGAAACCGAATGTTTGCATCAGGGTAGAGTTCGGGCAGATGAATCGCGTTGCTTGGCTGGTGGTATTCGGATCGGTGTTGGTCGCTGGGCTTTGCGGATGGCAGTTTCAGACCACCTGGCTCGAAATGGTCGCTTTCGTTTCCGGAGCGACTGGGGTTTATTGGGTCACGCGCGAACACATTATCAACTATCCGTTGCAGATGATTTCTTCGCTCTGCTATGTGAAATACTTTTGGGACGGGAAGTTGCCGGGTCAGGCCGGTCTTATGGTTTTGTATTCCATCATGTTAATCTATGGATGGTGGTTTTGGTCGAGAAAACGACCGAGGGACAAGGCGCTGAGAGTGACTCGGATTCCATTTTTGGTTGCCCTGGCGCTCCTTGCTATTCTGGTGTTGGGAGTAGCGGGGGTAATGCCGGTGCTGAAGAAGCTTGAAGGCACGGCAATCCTAATAGACGCTACGATCCTCGTTTTGAACATCCTTGCCCAGTTCATGACTGATCGAAAGTGGATCGAAAATTGGCCGGTCTGGATCGCAGTTAACGGAATTTCGATCGGACTTTACATCCAGCGGCAGTACATAGCAACGGCGATCCTTTATGCCGTCTTCATGGCCCTTTGCATCCTCGGATGGCGGCAATGGGCCAAGCCCGCTCAGATCAATGTTACGGCCGAATCGGCAAGCCTTTGATTGAGTTGTCTAGTTTGAAAAGGTTCAGGCGGACGCCCAGCTTGCCTTGATAGAGCGGGTTAATCGCATTGATCCCATCACCGGCTCGACCCGCCACCCGAACAACATCGCTAGCGTACGCCTTTCCGCGGCGGCGCAAGCTATCCGCAATCGCGCCAGCTTGAAATGGAGCGGCAAAAGAGGTGCCTTGCCAAATGACCGATGTGCCGTCCACCCAGGCGCTTTTGATTCCGGTTGAGGGCGCGCATGCATCCACCCCGCTATCCCAGTTTGCAAAACTTGCTTTCTTATCGAGGTGGTCAACCCCAGTCACACAGACGTTGCTGCTGATTCGGGCGGGAGAGAAAGAACCTTGCTGATTCAGATTTCCGGCCGCTCCAACAATAACTAATCCGCGATCCTCCGCCCATTCGCAAACATCGCTGAGTGCGGCGATTGTGGCGGGTGAGCCCAAGCTAATGTTTGCAACTTCGCACCCTTCAGTTACAGCAAAAACGATCCCCTTGGTGAGCCTCCATGCCGAAGAAACTCCATCGCTGTCACCGACACGAATTATCACGAGTGGGCAAAGCGGGGCAATCTGGTCTATGATTCCCGCCACGAACGTGCCGTGCCCCACGCCTTCGTCGGGAATGTTGTTCCCGTTTGAATCTAACTGCTTGTAATCATCGTAAGCTGAGTGCCCGGCTTCAACAAAGTTGGCTCCTCGAACAACTCGACGCCAAATCGAAAAACTTCGGCGAGCAAGGCCCGTATCAAGAATTGCGATTTTGACGGTTCGACCGGGCAGCATAGCCCGAACCGGATCGAACGAAATCTTGCCTAAAGCTCCGCTGTTTAGACCGTAAAGCGTCGTTCGGTCATTCACTACGGCCACGGTTGAGCCCTTGCCGCCACTTTGGTTTTCGGGAGACTCCACTTGGGCATCGTCTTCGGCCCATACAATTCGGCTATCGGCACGTAACGCCGCTTGGATAACCTCGTGATTCGATCCAATTGGACTTCGGTAATAGGCAAACGGGGCACCGATAGTTCGATCAACGACCGCTAGGTTATGACTCGCGGCAACTGGATAAGTGTGGGCCGCATCAGTCAGATTGACAATAAAGTAGTCTTGGGCTTGAGCGGAAGAAAGAATGCCCAAAGTCAGCGTGGCAACAAAAGAGCGAAAGAGTGAGAGTTTCATGGTGTTGTGTATCCTCCAAAGAGGGCCATCGAGCCCCAAAAATAGGGATGAGGCATCATCTGCCGGCCGGTCGCGCGGGCAACCTTCATCGAGTTGATCAGGTTCTCTCCAGAGGCGAGAGAATCATAGAAATGCTTCATAAATTGTGCGGAAAACCGGTCGTCCAGAGGCCACAGGCTACCGACGGCGGCAACGGCACCACAGGCCAGGAATGAACGAACGATTCCCTCTGGTTCATACGCCAAATTTGCCCGCATCGTCCCGGTTTGGCAGGCCGCGACCATCGCCAAATTGGTTGAGATTCCGCTTCGGGCGATTTCAGTTGCGTAAAGTGGCCCGTCCGGCAGTTGCAAAAACGAGAACATCGGGCTATCCTTGTTAATCCGAGCATGGGCCATCACATGAATAATGTCGGTATGGCTCAAATAGCTCCCCCGGATCTCTTCGCGGGTTCGTAACACCTTGGCTTGAGGGAAGATCTGCGTGATCGCAGCTAGTTCAGATTCAAGTTCGGGCAGGTCTTCGGCGCTCCCCAACCAAACGTTTACGCTCGGCACTTTGGGCAAGCGAAATTCACCTACCCCTGATCCAAAGGCTGGATTCAACTGCAATATAGACTCGTTGTCGGAGAGCAACGTCCATGGCATTCTCCACATCACTCCATCCGGGCAAATCGGTCCTCCGTGATGCAGAACGTGGGCACCCAGTTCGCCAAGCAATTTATCAAGTTGAACATGCCCGCAATCGCGATTTATCAGGGGCTCGAAAAGCGAGAATTCCAACCAATTCAGCTTGGAGCGCAGTTCCGAGGGCGATAGGCTGCAGGGACGCGACGTCGAACTGGCAAGTTGAAAAACTTGGTTTCCGGTATCCACCCAGACATCGCCCATCTGCGAGAGTGACACTTCGGCGTTCGAGCTCGATTCAAGAATTCTCCATGTCATTTCGGTCCATTCTCGGCTGGCAGTTACTTCGCTGACCGCCGATTGAAAACGTGAACCAGGAGAGGCATCTTGGGTTAGCTGAGTTCTCAACTCATCCAATTCGCGAAGAGCTTGAGCCGGAAGTTGCCGAGCCCGCGCCGATAGTATTTCCTCGACAAGGGCCACGGATCGCGTCCGAGAGAGCACCGAAATCGCTTCGTCCACCGAGTCCGGCGTCGGCTCAACAAGCAAGCACTCAAGGTATTCCGAAATGGCCTGACCTCGATCATCAAGAAAGTGCATTGCCGCCGAGGATGACCGAACCATGAGCCGATCTCGTTCAATGAGGGCAAATGTCTCTCGGTACGCTTCGAGCTTGTCGGAAGAGTGCTTTGCTTTAAGCCACTGGTGCCGCCACTGCAACAAAAACGAATGCGGGGCATCACCCAAAGGGGCCCAGCCGACCTGAGCCGCGAAAGTGGTAGCCTCCTCGGCCAAGTAGTCCGCCTTAAGCACTCTCAGTTCGGCAATCGCGCCTTGCATCCGTTCGCGCGCACCGCGGTCTTTCCTAAGCCAAGCCTCCTGGGCAAGCGAAGCGAGCTCCCAAACCCGATTTCCAGCCTTTCGGTAGGCTCGCGCCGCGTAGCGAAAATGACGGGCGGCACCATCTTGGTTTCTTGGGGCAAGGGCTCGCCCCAGCCCGTAGTGGCTATTGGCCAGGTTGAGGGGCATTCGGTGCAAATTCCGATCCGCAAGAGCCGATTCAAACGCGGCTTGAGCCTCTTCGTAGAGGTTGAGTTTCAGATATGCATCACCCAGAAACTCGCTGATTCGGACCTGATCGGGCGTGGAAATTTTTAGCTCTTCTCTCAACTCCAGTAACTCGGGCACGGCAGCATCCGATTGACCCAGCATCGTTTTTGCCTGAGCCAAGTTCAGTCGGGCCAAAGCCGAACGGTAAGTTAATCCAAGATCTTCAAAGGCATCTCTCGCTAGTTCGGCTTCGCTGAGGGCGATTTCGGGATCACCCGAATAGAGCTCGGCCGTGGAGAGGCCCAAATGTGCCATGGCTCGTTCGGAGATGGCCTCTTCGGGAAGATGATCGAGGGCGGCGCGGTAGTGCCCCCTCGCATCTTGGTTGAGGTCTTGCCAGGCGAGGGCGTTTCCTACGTTGATATGAGCGCGCGCTGCCATCGCAAGGTTGCCGCCCTCGGCCAAGGCTAAGATAGCTTCCCTTCCATACTCAACGGCTTGAGCCGGCTTCCCTGCCCTCGCTAAGCTATCTATCGCGCCTAAGGAAAAAATAAATCGGTTCAAGCCATCGCAAGACTCACCCGCCTGAAGGAATGAGTCTGCCGCCTCGCTCCAGCGGCCCTGGGCACGCTCGCCGACAGCTTTGGCCCGCAACGCGTAAGGCAGCTCGGTGATCTCAGCAAACCGCCGGGAGAGCCTTATGCAGGCTTGGGGATCTTGACCACTGAGTTCGGCGACCCGAGCAAAATAGACGGGAGCAAGTTCTGCCATTTCAACCTTGCTTATCGCCTTTCGAACCGATTCTGACCGGGCGGGCGATTCCAATATGGAAAGCACTTGCTCGATCGTCATCAGGCATTCATCAGGGGAACGCAAATCTGATGATCCGCGTAGTCGAGCCACAGGTCTTCTTCAAGAGATTCCGTTAGA
Organism: Armatimonadota bacterium; assembly: GCA_031386985.1. Lineage (GTDB taxonomy): Bacteria > Armatimonadota > Fimbriimonadia > Fimbriimonadales > Fimbriimonadaceae > JANJUB01. Next base: position 19,535 of record JANNCV010000031.1, on the reverse strand, counting down.
AACTCAAATTGAGAATCGCTGAAGTTTATGACTTGGGCGGAGTGCTGCCCGCTGGTTGGCTGAGGGCCCTCAACGCGGCCCATAACTCTCCACTTCTCCTTTTCACGCCGAATCATGATCGTTATGTTAACGTCTTCGGCTACCAGTTTGAAATGGTTAAGATCGCTCGCAACCGCCCTCGCCCCGGCCAATCCGAAGTTCGTCAGGGCCGCAAAGACGGTGCGCTTTCGCGGTACAAATATGCCCTCCGCGCGACGAATCATTTCCGCCGGAGCATCAAAGTGATTCCGCGCGGCAACTTCGATCAATTGTCTAAGCTCAGCGAGACGTTGACCGCAGGCATCGCATTCGATAGCATGTTGCTCCGCGGAAGCATTAGATTTGCCCTCGGCAACATCCACCAGCTCAGTTTGAAAGTCTAGACAGCGTTTCACATTCATAAGAGGTCACGTTCGCTTTAATGATACAAGGTTAATGGGGGAAGTTCAGGGTTCGGGCCGTCGGTGCGGCGGATTACCAAATCTGCCCTAATGCGTAAACTAGCGGTCCTTCCCCCTGGCCCCCTCGGGTGAATCAAAAAAAATGGGACGCCTTTCGACGTCCCCATCTTTGGAGGAGATGATATGAAAAACTTAGCGAGTTCTTACGAATACTCCACTAAGCGCAACGGTTCCATCCGTGCGTAACACGCGGACGACCGTTCCGGCCGCTATTGTAGGCCGGACCGATGTCGTGTATCGCTTCACCAAACTAAATCGGCCGAAGATATCTGTCATCACATTCCAGGTGTTAGTTCCGATTCTGACTCGGAAAGCGCGGTTAAGAGGGAGCCTCTCTCCTTCTACTTCAAGTTCAGCTTGGAGTTGGGTTCCGCTGTCTCGAAGTTTCCACGTTGCTTTGGCTTTCCCAGAGCCCGTCATTTGAGCCAAGTATTCAGCTCGGCCAGTTTGCGCAATGGCACCGGCCATGAGCATTGTTGAAAAGAGTACGATAAAGGTGCGTTTCATGTTTTGTTCCTGCTTGGGCCTCATGGCCTTACAACAATCAGGAGAGGAGCACCGGTCGCATTGATACATGGCATGAGAAAAACTTTTGACGGAGCCGAATATGCGAACTGGCTCCGCCACGCCATACGGGGTGATGAACGAGCCTGGGGGAAACTAGTAAACGAGTTTCAGGGTCTCGTTTATTCCATTGCCCGGCGAGCGCGGTTGAGCGATTCCGACTGCGATGATGTGTTTCAAGCTACCTTTTTGGCCCTCTTTCGCAATTTGGACAAGCTTTCCGATGCTCAGACGCTGCCCAAATGGATCTCTGTTACGGCCGCCAGAGAAAGTTATAGGCTATCGCGCTTGGCGGCGAAAACTTCAAGCCAAGAATCTCTTGATCAAATGATCGCTTCAGAAGAAGCCCAAGCCGATACGTTGGCGGAAGAGGCGATTGAAACCGAATCATTGCACCGAGCGTTGAAAGAACTGGGTGGACGATGCGAACCGCTCCTGAAGATGTTGTATTTCGAGGAACAACCTTACAATATGATTGTGGAAAAACTCGGGATAGCCGTAGGCTCAATCGGCCCTACGCGAGCCCGATGTTTAGAGAAATTGCGGAAGATTTTTGCGAAGATGGTGGGATGATGGAAGCGTCAAAGTGGGAGTACAAGAGCGTGCGGCTGCGGGCGATTCGCGTGAATTTTTGGAACCAAACTCACGATCCCGTTGAACTCGACAAGGCCTTAAACGAACTTGGCATCGAAGGCTGGGAGCTAGTCCAAGTGTATTTCTATTGGGGTGGCTTCGCCCATTGCGTTTTCAAACGTCATCTGCCTTGATTCAGTAGCGATGGCCGCGGCCGTAGTCGTAGAAGCTGGCTTTGATTACCTCACATGGCCCTCACCGTTGCATCGCAAAGCAACGCCCAACTCGCCTAGTTCGGGCGAACCGGAACTCGCCGTTGACGCGATTTGAGCCAGATCCGTAACGCAATCGAAACGCATACCAGAATCACAACTGCATCATCTGACCAACCCAAAAGGGGGATCAAGTCGGGAATCAGGTCAATCGGCGAGGCTCCATAGAGCAAGGCGATCAACAGCGGAATGAAACCGGCGCGGCTGGTTCGAGGGCGTTCCCCCGGAGGCAAGATGCGAACTTTATCGTTCATCGCTTTGTTTGACGTCGGTTTGCGAGCTGTTTAGTCCAGAGGTCCCAAAAGATGCCATAATCAGGGTCAATCGCGGAGTGGTGTCCGAGTGGTCGAAGGAGCGCGATTGGAAATCGTGTACTCGATGAAAGTCGAGTCGTGGGTTCGAATCCCACCCGCTCCGCCAGTTTCCCAATCAAATATTGGCCGCCGCACGCGCGGCTCGAGCCGTTTGTTTGATCTCGTTCCAGATGAACCTTCGACCATCATCTCGGGGCTGAGCCTCAAGCCCGCCCCCCAAGATATAGGCTCGCCGATCAAGGTCGCTGGTGTTTGCGCCGGTGTAATGCAGAGTTCGGGAAGTATGAAATGTCGCTCCTCCGGCCGGCAAGGGGCAACTAATAGCCCCCTGAGTAATCGCGCCAAGGGCCTCCAAGGCGTGAATGCGGGTGTCGCCACCGATGCTTTGATGAGGCAGAACTTCGAGCCGATGCGAACCTGGGACGAACCACATGCACCCATTATCCTCGGTCGCTTCTTGGAGCGGAACCCAGATCGAAACAGACTCGTAGCTTTTGGCGGGATCCCAGTAGGCTTCATCCTGGTGCCAGGGAGTTTCCGCGCCAATGCGGGCTGGTTTGTAGATCATGTGCCCGTCGCCAAAGTTCGACATGGGACCCAGCAACTGCATCACGCACATTTCGGCATTGATCCAGAGTTGGCTTCGCATCAGTTCCGGCGCGTACTTTGCCGGACCCAGAATCTGGGGGAGCCTCGCTTCAACATCATCCTCGTCGGTTCCAGCTAAATCGAATTGATCGCCGTAATCGCGCCCGGCTTGGGCAGCAAAAAGGCGATCATAAATCTCACGCATCCACTCGACCTCTTCGAGCGGCATGATGTTCGGAATCGAAAGATATCCAAACTCCTGATAAAACGCAACCTGGTCTTGGGTTAGCACTCTTTATCTGACGTAGCAAATGTCAATTATGCGGCCTTCTGCGAAAAGAAGCACACAAGAAAGCACGGGTTTTGAAATCGCGATCTGGCGAGCTTCCTCGAAAGAGCGCCCCACAATTTCTCCGTTAAGGCCCGCGAGCAATCCGGCGTAGGTGGTGGCATCATCGGGTGATGGAAAGGTGGCTAACCCATTGATGGCCTCGCCATCGGGTAGCGTAACGTTATTGGCGGCGAACTTCCCGGACCCCACTTCAATCAAGAACAGCGAATCGGGAAACCCACCGTATCCTTCCAGCATTGCTTCATCAAGTAAAAATGATGCCGGCATTTCTTCTAAACGCATATCTCCCTTAGGTTTACCCTACCGGCGGATCGGAAGTGCGGCTAGAATTGAGCGTGTCGCAAAAGCCAAAACTCAGCCCCACTAAACTCTCAACCTACTTGGCATGCGCGCTGAAGTATCGCTGGACCTACGTTCATCCCCATCGTTGGCTCATACGGGATAAGCATTATTACAGCTTTGGAACCTCACTGCATACCGTTTTGGAGAGGGTTTTTGAAGGGGGCACCTTGGACATTCCCGTGGAGGAATTCGACGCCCTTTATGAGGAAAGCTGGATCGAGGCCGGTTACTCCAGTTCCGAGGCGATGCAGGAGGCGTATGGCGAGGGAAAAGAACTGATTCAGAAATTTGTAGAGAAGGAGCGACTCGCACCAAAAATTGAGGGAAAAACGATCGCCGTTGAGCGCACATTCAAGAAGGAAATGGAAGGTTTTGTTCTCGTGGGTCGTGTGGATCGTCTTATCCAAACCAACGATGGCTTCCTAGAAATCGTTGATTACAAGTCGCGCCGCCGAAGTGTAACCCCCGACGATGTCGCTAACGACCTCGCCATGGGCTGCTATCAACTCTTAGTTAGCGAGGCTTACCCCGGTGAGAAAGTTCGGGCGCGAATCATCGCCCTTGCCGCCGACGAAGAGGCGGTTTACGGGCTAAGCCCGGCTGAGTTATCTCAGTTAGAGGCGGACCTGAACAAGCTGGCAACGCAAATGCTGGGTACGGATTGGTTTGACGCCGACCCCAAATACAAGTCAGTCTGTCGAAGCTGTGATTTTTCCTCGCTCTGTCTTAAGCAAACCCAGTTCAAAGCCAACTGGGAGGACGATCAAAGGGTTTCTGCGAACTCGTAAACCCCTTTTTTGCCGGCGATCCAATTCGCGGCATGGAGGGCCCCGGCGGCAAAACCGTCGCGGCTTCTGGCACTATGGGTTAGCGTAATCGTGTCCGCAAGAGAGTCAAATCCGATGGTGTGAGTTCCGGGGATCTTCCCAACTCGCGACGAAGAAACGTTGATGTCGGCTTCGTACCCGGCCCCACGCATGTCTTCCACCAACCTCAATAAGGTGCCCGAAGGAGCGTCTACCTTTGCCGAGTGATGCATCTCGTAAGCCCAAGCCTCGTAAGCCGGATGACTTTTGAACTCCTCCCCGGCCCTCGTTACGAGTCGGCGAAAGAGAGCTACCCCAATCGAGAAGTTCGCACCATACACAAGGGCGGTTCCCTTCTCTTTCACGTAGTTCGAAACGTCGGCCAGCTCGGAATACCACCCCGTTGTCCCGCAGATCACGGAGACATTAGCTTCGGCACACCGGCGGATATTGTTGGGCGCCGCTTCTGGAATTGAAAACTCAATCGCAACATCACAATCGCTCAAAGATCCGGCATCGAAGTCCGGCCCGTCCACCCGACAAACTACTTCGATGCCGTTGGCCTGAGCGAGGCCATCAATCGCCCGCCCCATTTTCCCGTAGCCAATGATGCCGATTCTCATGGAACAAGTCTACTCAAGGGCGGATTGGGCATTATCGGTTATAAGTCCAGAAAACTTCATGTACTAAATCGGGAAATGTGCTAGAACCCGGCAGATTTGCGAGGGCGCATCCAGGAATGTGCCTTCATAATATAAGCGGTGCGGCATTTGCCCGCCAACTCTGAGGAGAATATTACATGAATAAATCTTTCAAAGGAGTCTTGATTGTCTCTAGTCTCGTTGTTGCAGCTCTAAGCTCAGCAACGGCGGTCGGAACTACTTCGGTGCCCCAAACGTGCTTCAATACGCTTACTGGCAACCTGAGCAATCTTAGACTCTCCAACAACAATCTCGTCGTAAACTGGGGCGATAAGGGTGATTGCCTTTATTTCACTCCAACTGGCTTCAATGCCCCATTGGGACAGGCTTTTAAGGTCGGACGCCTCTGCATTTTCAATGTAAAGGACAAATATGATCGCAACGGCAGCTTCAATGTCAACCTTCAAATCGGAATCAAATTTTCGGTCCCCGGTGCAGGTTTGCTTGTTTGCACGTTGCCGATCAGCCACACGGACGTTAGAGGCGGAACAGACCACACGATCCTCCCGACCAACTTCGCGCCGAAGAACATCGTCCTCAATGGTCGAAACTATACGTTTAGCCTATTGGGCTTCAAGCCTAATGGTTCAGGTTCGACAAGTGTTGGCGACTGGGTAACCCCTGGCGACGCCACCACTTGCCTTGACCTTTTTGGCAAACTTGAAGCTGCTCCAGTTCCAGAGCCCGCCACAATGGCTGCGCTCGGCCTCGGTGTAGCTGCTCTCCTACGACGACGACGCAAGTAAGCGTCCTTAACCCTGGCTCCCCCGAGAATCTTGGGGGAGCTCTTTTGCTTCTGAGCAACGCTTCCCCGGCCCAAACCCGTCTATAACTTCATGACCCTAGGCATACTCCTTGCGACCCTTGTCCAAACTTCGAGCGCGGGGACTTTTCAACCTAGCACGGGCCCGGCGGTTGCATGGTCTGTGAACCAGCACCACACCATGATTTGGGGCGGCCAACCGTATATCCCCATGGGGTTACGTATCGAAGGCTCCTTGGCGGCCATAAATGCCGCAATTGACGCCGGTGCCCGAGATTTGATCGTTGATCTACCCGCTAACGGAATGGGTTGGAAAGACGCCGTCGCTCACCTTGAATCTAAGGGCGTTCGCTATCTAATCAGCATCGGCTCTATGGCGAAGGCGGCTCGTGGAATCGTTGTTCAACCGCAAACCTATAGATGGGCCGGGTTAACTGAGGATCGCACTATTGATTTTCCCGCTGGGGATGCAACTTCAGCTTGGATGGTGTTGGTTGCCCAACGCGATGGAGCCTTAGCAAAAGCGCAACGGGTCCAATCCGTAAATGGGTCATTCTCAATGCCGATCGTGACGGGCGGACTTGAGCATCTCCTTTGGGTGTTTCCTGAAACTAGTAGCCTTGCGCAGCCCGATTATTGGGATGACTTTGATTCACATCGAGACGGCCTTCTCGCCGCTTTCGCAAATGCCTCGTTCGGGCCCGGGTTCCGTGGCCTCGTGGACCCCGTGGGACAAGCGGCGAGCCTTTACGGCAAGCCAAAGTCATTCGTTCCCACTTCAAACGCTTTTCGCAGCGAACTCAAGACTTACTTGAACGAAAAGTATCGAAACCTTGAAACCGCGACTAGGGCTTGGTCCGTCATGGCGAATGACTTTGGATCGCTTGACGATCTCGCTCGGCTGGTCCCACTTTGGTCAGGCAGTCGGGGCGGCAAGATGTTCTGGGATCCCCAGCGAAACATGACTTACAACCGCGATGCGAACGAAGGGAACGCGTGGGTAGATGTTGACCACGTTATCCAAGCGGCGGCGGTAAAAAGATTCGATCGCCTTGTGGCCGCGCTCAGGCAAAAAGTTGACGTCCCCATCATTCAGACGTGGCAAGGCTGGCGGGGCCCTTACGAACTGGCTGCCCCCAATCTCACGGGAATAGGGATTGCGGCTTCGGGCGCGACCCCCTCCGAATGGCTCGTGGGTGCTGCTCCGGGTGCGAGCAGCTTGTTGCGGTGGTCAAAGCCCGGTTGGCTCATTGCTACCGATCTCAAAGTTCCCCGACTCTCCGATGCCGCCGCTGAACTTGGGGCCGCTGGTGTTCGGGGTTTTTTTGGGTCTGCAACTCCCGAAACCCTGGCGGAAATGAAAACTGTCGTCTCTGAGCCCAGCTTGAGTCAGTGGTCGCCTTCCCCCCTCTTTTTCCCTGAATCCGCACGGAACCCCGCCGCCGCCCAGAGACTGCCCAACGGACACTATTGGCTCCCTTCCCCGCTCGCTGGCAATCGCTTGGAACTGGGCCCAATGTTCAGTGGGTATCGCTATGAAGAGGCGGGACAGTCGGTAGTTGTTTTACGCAGCAATGCCGGGCCCGGGCGGTTTAAGCTTCGCACACTTGATGCGAAGGGCCTTGTTTTTGAACCGCTCGACGGGGTAGATCCAAAACCAAAGCTCTTCAAACTGGGGGTTGAGGTAGCACTGAGCGAGGTACCACTCATTATCAAGGGGTGCAAGGAAGTGCCCATTCCCGAGCTGGCGTTCCAACAAACAATGACTCGCTTTATGGCGCTGGAGAAGTTGGCAGAAGCTCTGAAAACCGACCTGATTCAAGAGAAATTTAACTTCAAGGAAGCGGCGCGCGGGTTTGATCGAATCCCCGCGAACTTCGCTACGATGCGCCGAAATTATTGGTTGGCAACGTCCCGGCTGGCTCCCTACACATGGGTCGAAGCGGAAGCTTGCCGAAACCACAACATGAGCGATACGGTTTCGTTAAACGGGCTTAACAGTGGCGCGGCGCTTTGGCTGGAGAGCCTGGGCGCGATTGATCCGAGGGGGATTTTCGCGACCTATGAAATTCCGGTCAGAAGCAACGAAGATCAGGACGTTTGGATTGCGGCGCGCATCTCGAAGGCAAATCGAAGCGATGTCGTAATCAGGACGATGGGAGTTGATTATCCGATAACAAGTGAACCCGTTCAAGCCTATGGGCCAGGCATCGCTTGGTACAAGGTTGGTGTCACAAAGTTCTCGGGGAATAGCGCAAAATTCGAAATTCTGGTGCGCAACTCTGGACCAGTGGAAGTGACTTTCGACACAATTTTCATCGCCCCGGTAGGTATGACCCCCAACGGGGCATTGCCGCCCGAAATCGTGAACTAATCCTGGAGAGATTTGTAGAGGTCAACGAACTTAGCAGTGCACCGGTCTAGAGTGAACATTTCCTGAAAACGAACCTGGGCCGCTTGCCCATAAGCCGCGCGGGTTAGAGCCATTTCTTCAATCATCGTAACCTTGCCCGCAAAAGTCTCATCGTCGTAGAAAAGCGAGCCAGTTAAGTCCTCCGCGATCAGATCAACGATCCCACCCTTTGCTCGACCCAAAGTCGGAACGCCCAGGGCCATGGCTTCCAGGATATCGAGCGGCAATGCCGCATTCTCACGGCAACAAGCCCAGAGATCGCACGCTTGCATGAGCTCTCGGGGGCGGGCAACACCATGAACAGCATGTACTGTTCCCGGCCAATCATCCTCTCCTTCGGAACCGAGCACCAAAAAGTGAATACGATCGGGGAGCGTACGGGCCGATTCGATGACCAGATCAAGCCGGTCGTCTTCGCCCCTTATCCCAACCAAAAAGGAATCTAACGAGATTCCAAGCGAGTTTCGCACGTCTTGCCGGTTTCGCATAGATTCGTTGGGATCAACCTTTACGGAGGGATAAACGAGTTGCAAGTTGTTCGTTCCAGCGCCGTCAAGGTCATTACGAACCGCTCGGCAGACACAGGTTCCAAATTGGGCCATGTTCAGCCGCTCGATAAGCTTGGAATTGCGAGTCTTGGGAAAGTCATAAACCGAATAACACCAGGTTTCAACGTCGCCAAACGCTTCGGCGCAAGCCCACGCCGCTCGATAACCCAAGGCGTGAACCAAATCGTAATCCTTGCCGATTTCCCGGAGCCGCTTTGACGTTTCCTTGTTCAGCATCGGATGAGTCTCCTTAGGGAGCCAAAGATCGCTTTCGTAGGCATAGGCCGTGATACCGCCGGCCCCAAGTTGGGTTACGAGATCGTCGCTCCATCGCCTCAGTTCTTCGCTCGGATCGCGCCGCAAGAGAAGAATTCTCATCGCGGAACAATTTGAGATTCGATGAGGCTCGTTAGAACTCGATCCACGGTGAGTCCCTCAACTTCGGCCTCCTGTCGCAAAAGATTCCTATGTCTGAGAACGTGCAAAGCGAACTCCTTCACGTCATCCGGAATCACAAAATCTCGCCCTCGGAGTGCCGCAACCGCCTTAGAACAGTTAAGAAGCGCTATGCCCGCTCGCGGCGAGCCGCCGTACAGAATGTCATTGGCTCGGCGAGTAGCTTTGACAATTTCGTAAATATAGCTAAAAATCTTGTCTTCGACCGTGGTCCTTAACACCTGAGCTTGGCACTCCAAAAGCTGCTCCACGGAAATCACGGCGTGGATACCGGCGGCTTCCAAATTTTGTGGCTTGAATCCGGCGTGATGCCGACGCAAAATTTCTTGCTCCACATCGTCGCCCGGGTAATCAACGATAATTTTGATGAGAAAGCGGTCCTGTTGGGCTTCGGGGAGGGGGTATGTGCCTTCAAATTCCAACGGATTTTGAGTTGCAAAGACGAGAAAAGGGGGCGGCAACGTGTGTACCTCACCATCAATCGTGGTGTGCCTTTCCTCCATCGCTTCGAGGAGTGCTGATTGAGTTTTGGGCGGGGTTCGATTTATCTCGTCGGCCAGTAGGATGTTTACGAAAATCGGGCCCTTGCGTAGCTTGAAATCGGCTGTCTTCGGATCGTAGATATTCGTTCCGATCACATCACTCGGCATCAGGTCTGGCGTAAACTGAATCCGTCCGTAATCGAGATTCAAAGCCCGAGAAAGAGAGCGAATGAGGAGAGTTTTCGCAACCCCCGGAACGCCTTCCAACAGAGCGTGACCGTTGGCTAAAATAGCGACCAGAGCCTGTTCAATAACGCGGTCCTGACCCGCGATCGCTTTTGCGACTTCTGTTCTTAACGCTTGACCTAACTGTTCAACCTGCATCGCCCTGTACTTTACCGAACCTTGGCCTTGCCAGGTTTTTTCAAGCTACACAAAGAAATGTGACACACTTGACGTTAGATTCGTCGTAACGAATGGTTGGGAGCCGCGTCAAATGGATGAACTCATAGTAACGAGTGAAGAAAAGGAACAATCCATGATTTCAGCGGCCTTGTCAACGCCTAAATTGAACCTAATCGAGCACGATCACGATAATGCTCTCGTAAAACGCGCTCGAGACGGCGATTTTTCTGCGTTCGAGATTCTGTTCGAGCGGCATCGTCAACTCGCCTATCGGTTTGCCTATCAAATGGCTCCGCGCCGGGATGACGCGGAAGACATCGTCCAGGAAGCCTTTGTTCGAGCTTATCAAAATCTTCATCGGTACCGCGATGAAGCCAAGTTTACAACCTGGTTGCTTCGAATCGTAAGCAATTTGTGTACTGACCAAGCCCGAATGCGAACTCGCCGCGATGCGCTAGAACAACAAGAGGCTAGCGGCGCATTGGTTTGGATGACGGAAGGCGATACCGATGACCCGGTCGCCAACATGGAAGCTGAAAGACGGGTTAAGATTTTGCGAACAGCCTTGAAAGCACTTCCAGTTCACCACCGAACCGTAATCGTGCTGAGAGACCTGGAAGAACGCGGTTACGATGAGATTGCCGAAATACTTGGTTGCAGTGTCGGTGGCGCCAAGCTGAGAGTTTTGAGAGCGAGACGAGCCTTGAAAGATAGAGTCTTGCCATTTTTGTCTGAGTGAGAGAGATTAGAAATATGAAACGTCGCCAAGAAGAAGAATTGATCCAGATGGCTTTCGGTGAAATGCCGGAATCTACGCTGGGATGCCCGGACGCTCAAGCCAAGCTCCGAAGCTATTGCGAATTGCGCCAAGGATTGCAATCGCTTAAAGATATTCCCGAAATGCAAATGAGCACCGAGCGGTTGCGGGATGCCATTTTGAGCGGGGGGCTAAAGCCTTCTCCTGAGCCGAAAGTGAGTTTGAGTTGGATTGCTGCTTCGATGGCGGTCTGTGCTGTTGGATTTATGGCGGTAAGCCGAATGGGACCCCAGGGTGCTAGTGGGCCGGTCGTTTTTAAGGAAGGACCAGCAACGATCTCTGCGCCGGTAGTCATGAACTGGGAGCCGACTTCGCCAAAGATTGATGCGCAGAACTGGCTAGGATTCACCGATGCGATTGCGAACGAGGGAACGGAAGTTCAGCTTGCTCGAAAATCAAATCCGATTCGGATTGCTCGTAAAGCCATTGATGGGAAAAAGAGTGCTCCGGTTGCGCCCCCGGCGGCTGTGATAGCCTCCAAGAGCGCAGAACCAGCACCCGGCGATGTAAAAGCAAAGAGTGCGGCGGATATGAACACCACTCCGATCACTTCTGCCGAAAATAACGATATCATCGTGATTGATGCACAAGCTCAAAATGATGAGGGGATTTCCCGGGCCAGAGAGGTAAGGCCAACTACAAATGTTGTCGTCGGCGGCTAGTCTTCAGATATTGCTCGCGCTCAGCGGGGTGAACCAACAGCTAACGGCTGATGAGCAACGCTCGTGGGGGCAGATCAAGCCGCGGGTGGCTTACCTGAATGTTGCCGGGCGACAAACCGGGGTCGCCGCTCTGATTGATGACCGAGGTTACTTCATCGTTCACCGTTCCGTTGCGCCGTTGCCGGGTAGCTTTGCTCTCGCTACACTGGGTAGCGGCCAATCCATTCAGCTCAATTTCGTCTCTGAGGATGAAGTCACTCAGCTTGCCCTGTTACAAAGCGTAGGATTTGGCGGCGGATTCAAAAGGGAAGAAAAAGCGAAGCTGGATTCAGCCTTAGCCAATCGTTCGCAAAGGGATTCAAACCAGTTGCTTGCCGTAATGCCGAACGGTCCGCTGCGAGCCGAACTCAGCTTCAGTAATCGAATGGGAGTGATGAAGCCCTCGAACCGAGGCGTGACCCTAAACGAATATCGCTTTGAAACCCCAAATTACTCTCTAACCGGAGCCCTTATTTTCAACATGGACGGCTCGCTACTTGGGGTTTTGGGGGCAACCCTGGAACCGACAGACGTGCAGCAGGCAGGATTGGGCGGCGCGCGTGGAAGTGGCGGACAAGCCGGGGCATTTGCACCTTCTGCGGTCAGAGCTACCTCGGTCGGCCCGGGGGCGATGACAGTCGCCTACGCCATCACACCAGATATTTTGAGCCGAGTCATTGACGGATTCCTCTCTCCGAGTCACCGGGTGGTGCATCCTGCCATCGGCGTTTTTTGCATCAACGCAAAGGGAGGCGGTGTCACCGTGGATTCGGTAACGCGGGGCTCGAACGCTGAAAAAGCCGGTATTCAACGCGGCGATTTGATCAAAGAAATGTCTGGAACCATAATCCAAACAACCTCGGATTTCTTCAAAGTAATCATCCGCCAAAACGTTGGTTCAACGATTCAGGTTACGCTGATCCGGGGCACCGAAGAGCGCAAGCTTGATGTTCTCGTCGGCGGTGCCTAGCTCGGTCGAAACATTTCGAAGCGCTCGTTAGCGGCAAGGTCTAGGTAGTTTGCCCCGCCCAAACGGCTAATCGGACTAAACCCCACGATCTCCCCGTTTTTCAAAAAGTCCGCCTGAACGTGGATTGCCACAATTTCACCGATTACATAAACCGCAGCCCCTAGACCATCGCCATGATCAACAACCTGGAATGAACGGCACTCGAATTGAACCGGGCTTTCTGCAATCCTCGCGGGCCTGACTATTTTACTTGCGACGGGATTCAGGGAGGCAAATGGCCACTCACTTACTTCCGGAGGAAATCCCTTACTGGCGACATTCATTCCAACCGCCATCGCTCGATTAACAAGATTTACAACAAATTCCCCGGTTTCTTCAATATTTTTCAGAGTGTCCTTGCGGCGACCATCGAGACCCTTGTTAATACTTAAAGCGAGCGATGGTGGATTTGCTCCACCCGCCATAAAGAAGGAGAACGGGGCCAAATTACTCACTGCCGAACTGCTCATCGTGCTAACAAACGCAATGGGCCGCGGAACAATCGCCGAAGCCACCAGCGCGTATGCCTCATCTGGGCTGAGCTTGTCGCAAAAAAAACTTGTGAATTCGAGCACAAATGATTATTGCTTATTGAGCAAAATGCCGTAAAATAGAATGATCATTTAAGGAGGATTCATTTGGGAAATCGAAAAGTAATTTGTGCACTTGATACCGGCAACATCACCGAGGCGGTGCGGCTAACTCGCAAACTTGCCCCGCACGTCGGTGCTTTTAAGATTGGGCACGCGCTGACGCTTCAACATGGACTTGACGTCATTCCTCAACTCCAGGACGCGGGCGCGAACCGCATTTTTCTCGACCTCAAGTTCCACGATATTCCTAACTCCGTGGCCCTGGCAGTGCGAGAAGCGGCGAAGAGGCATGTGTGGATGATGACGATTCATATCACGGGTGGACCCGCGATGATGACCGCCGCCGTAGAAGAGGCGCGGGAAGCGGGCGTTCAGGACGCTCCGTTGCTCATGGGTGTATCGGTTCTCACATCGCTCGACCAACAGACATTGACTCACCAACTCGGGGTGAGTCGAAATCTAAATGAGCACATGGTCCAGCTTTCCAAGCTGGCGATTGAATGCGGCATTGATGGGGTGGTCTGCTCCCCCAATGAGATCGCGCTGATTCGATCAGAAATCGGACACGCAATCATCGTTTCGCCCAGAATCAGGGTTGCGAGCGAAACTCAAGATCAAGTTAGAACTGGGTCCGCTAGGGGAGCACTCGATGCGGGAGCAGACTACCTTGTGGTGGGTCGAGCCTTGACCGCATCCGAAGATATTGAGGCGGCTCTAGAGTCGCTGGGCCTTGAGCCAATGAATAGTCGTTGACATCCGCGATGCTTCGCTGGTACGAGCTGAACTCCCGCCCCTTGCCGTGGCGGGAGGTTCCGCCCGATCCCTATCGTGTCCTCATTAGCGAGTTCATGTGCCAGCAAACCCAAATCAAAACGGTCTTGCCGTACTTTGCCCGTTGGGTGTCAGCGTTTCCTACTGTTGAGTCTGTAGCATCAGCCGAGATCTCTACTTTGATGGACTTGTGGCAGGGTTTGGGCTATTATCGCCGGGCGCACAACTTGGCCGAGGTTTGCCGGAACATTGTAAACTCCGGTTGGCCCCAAAGTTACTTGGAGTGGTTGCGCCACCCCGGCGTTGGAAGCTACACGGCCGCCGCCCTCGCTTCAATTCTGCATGACGAACCGACCGCGGTTGTTGATGGGAACGTAGCAAGGGTTTTCGCTCGTGTTACCGCCTGTGATGAGCCCCCTTCAAGATTGCGTTCAACCGCCACAAAGTGGGCGAACGAACTGATAAAAGGGGCGCCCGTACCGGGAACGTTTAATCAAGCCCTCATGGAGATTGGCGCTCAGGTTTGCACGCCTCGCAACCCGAAATGCGCTACGTGCCCGTTCGCAGCGTATTGCATTGCCTACCGAGATCAGACCCAATTGAAGTTCCCCCAAAGGGAAAAGGTCTCTGTGCCCAAAGCAATCAATATGCACGCACTGGTTATTCAAAGCGGGGGCAAGGTCGCGCTAACCCGATCCGAAACCAACTGGTGGAAGGGGCTGTGGTGCCTGCCTATGGTCAAGGAGCCGCCGATAGGTACCTTGCTGGCAACCCTGAACCACACGGTTACCAACCATCGCATCGCCTTGGCAATTTACATAGCTGAGGAGTGCGAATCCGAGGTTTCTTGGTTTTGCCTTGAGAACCTCCCCGCCATGCCCGCCCCGCATCGCCGCGCTCTCGGTTTTCTGAACTACGGTCCAGCCAGGTAGATGAGGCCGCGATTAAAAGGTTCCTTTGTGCCCAGCGTAGTCCACTGATTCTGGCTAATCAGCCCAATGCCCCGAACATAACTCGATTCTACTTTGATGCTCCGATCTGGAAATTTTAACGTGAGCACGGTGTTCAGCCCCTTGCGCTTCATCGAATTGACCTCCACCGACCCCTCTTCCTGAACCAATGTGCCGCTTGCCTTGTAGGTTTTCCCTGAGGCATAAACCGTTCCCTCCCACAATAAATTGGATGTCGTTTTGTTTCCATCAAGCATAGGCAGTGGAGGATTGAACCGGTCTCCAGCGAGCGATGTTGCCCGTAGTATCCCATCCTTCCAAGCTAGCAGGCTGGTTCCTAGTGTTCCATCGAGCACAAAGTTCGCGCCAGCTTCGCCCGGTACCGTCTTTACTACTTCGACAGTATTGATGAAGTTGTCAAGGCCTGCGTTGACCTTGTATCGCCACTGGTTCCCAACTTTGAGCGGCAAAAACTCATGAGGACGGGAGCATCCGGCGAGGGCGCAAACCATAATCGGAAATGTAGCTAGGAATCTCATAGTTGTTCAAGTTTTGCCAAGCTCTGCACAAGCTTCTTGGTGCCGGTAACTCCGGGGAATGCCACCGTCACTTCTGCGTCATTTTGCAATGGGTTACAAGCTACGACGATTCCAACCCCGAACTTGACGTGCTTAACTCGCGAGCCGACGATAAAGGGCGGGGTCCATTCGGGTTTTCTTAGTTGGCGCTCGGGGGCACCGTACATTGGAGGAGGAGGCGAGGGCGCGGTGATTGAATACTTGCCTGATCGATTCTGAGTCACCGCTCGGTCAACCGGTGAGGCCGCGTACCCTTGCTCGGTTTTGAGTAAATTCTGAGGTATCTCATCCAAAAACCTCGACCTTCGATTGAAGTTTGGCTGGCCATAGAGCGAGCGACGATGAGCATGAAAGAGGTGAAGTTCTTCCCTTGCCCTCGTCATGCCTACATAAGCCAAGCGTCGCTCCTCCTCAATTTCCGAATCCGTTCCAAGCGAACGGGAATGCGGGAAAATGCCCTCCTCTAAACCCGTAAGAAAGACCACCGGAAACTCCAGCCCCTTAGCGGAGTGCAACGTCATGAGCGTGACCGAATTGCCGCCGGTTGAAGCCGAATCAATATCGGAAATGAGCGAGACGTTTTCCAGAAACGATGCCAGATTCGCTTCCTCATCCTGATCGTATTCGCTCGTTACGTTCACCAGTTCTTGCAGATTTTCGAGTCTAGCTAGAGATTCCTCCGAACCCTCCTCGCGAAGCGCGGTAATGTATCCGGACTTCGACAGCAGGAGTTGGAGAACGGGCGTAATGGGTCCCTTTTCGGCCAGGTCTTGTGCTTCATCAAGCATGGCTAGGAAGGTCTTGACCGCAATCGAAGTCTTCTTTGAGAGTCCGGCATGGATGGCTTGATCCTTCAGGGCTTCGACGATCGGCAGGGAGCGCTCTTTGGACCACGTGTCCATAAGAGTCAAGGTACTCAAGCCGATCCCCCGGGCCGGAGTGTTGAGAACTCGGCGAACCGAGACGTCATCGGATGGGTTGTAAACGAGCCGCAAATAGCACATCATGTCCTTGATCTCTTTGCGCTCGTAAAATCTCGTGCCGCCCACGATAATATGAGGGATTCTCATCATGAGCATCTTCTCTTCCATGACTCGGGACTGAGCGTTGGTTCGGTAGAGAACGGCGAAATCCGAAAACTTGCGGCGACCGTTACGCACGTCCGCCATGATCGCATCCGCAACCATCAGGCCTTCGTCGTGCTCAGTTCCGGCTTGGCTCAGGGTGACAGGAATGCCGTCCCGGTTGTCCGTCCACATCTTTTTGTCAGCGCGGCTACGGTTCTTGCGGATAACTTCGTGAGCGACGGCCAAAATGGACTGGGTTGATCGGTAGTTGCGCTCAAGCTTGATGACCTGTGCGCCGGGCCAGTCGCTTGCGAATTTGAGGATCAGCGAGACGTCGGCACCTCGCCAGGAGTAGATGGACTGATCATCATCGCCAACCACGGTGACGTTCTTATGCTTGGCCCCTATCAAGTTTACAAACTTGTATTGAGCGAAGTTGACGTCTTGATATTCGTCCACCAGCAGGTGGATAAACCGTTCCTGCAGTTTTTCGCGAACGTCCTCGCGCTCTTCAAGTAACCTCACGATAAAGTAGAGCAGGTCGTCAAAGTCAAGCGCGTTGGCCTTTTTGAGAAGTCCCGCGTACGAGCGATAAACCTCAGCCGCGATTCTCTCGAAGAAGCCAGTGGCCTGCTCTTCATATTTTTCGGGCGACAGCAACTTTTCTTTTGCCGAACTGATTTCGGCAAGCAAAGCGCGCGGCTGAACGCTTTTATCATCAATCTTCTTGGCCCTGATGATGTCCTTGATCAGGCTCATTTGATCGGAATCATCATAAATCACGAAATTGGGGTCAATGCCGATAGCTTTACCCTCAATTCGGAGAATTTTTGCGCTGATAGAGTGAAAAGTTCCCATCCAAAGCCCCTTGGAGGTGGGCCCAGCCATTTCTTGTATACGGTCCCGCATTTCACGAGCGGCTTTATTCGTGAAAGTCACGGCCATGATGCGGTGGGGCGACATTCCTTGACTCAAGAGTCTTGCAATCCGGCAAGTAATAACCCGCGTTTTCCCTGAACCTGCACCAGCAAAAACCAACAAAGGCCCCCCCGGACAATCAACCGCTTGCCTCTGTTCTGGATTGAGGTCTTCGCGTATGGTGGGAGGAGATGGCATCGGCACAAAGAATTATGATTCCCCCAGACATATGTCTGCTTGCCAAGATTGAGACAAATAAAGACGACTGCCTGTAACACATTGACCCCCTCGTGGCGTCTATAATCACTGTAAGTCAATATGAAGTTGACTCGGAGGCAAATTGGAATGAAGAGAGCACTACTCTCACTTCTGGCATTAGGTGTTGTTAGCGCGTGTTTTGCGCAATCAAACTTTACAATCGTTAGACCGGCTGATGGATCGAAGGTCCGCGAAGTTGTTCGGCTATTGTTCCCGATGAAAAGCGTTGAAGGCAGCGCGTATGTCGGCATCTTTGTGGGCGGAAAATTCTTGGAAGCGGTAGTACCCGGAAAGGGCGCGAACTACCTGTATTACGACTTGGATACAAAGGCGCGAAATATCCCCGATGGCCCATTGACGATTGAGGCCGTTCTCTATCAAGATTTCGGTAATCGCCCTCGAATCGCTGATCGCTCTTCGATTCAAGTTGAAGTCGCAAACTCCAGTAGCATTCCTGTCCCCGAAGGCGGATTCAAGCTTCGTTACAAGTTCGTTACCGGAAAGCAGTGGATTTATAAAGTCGAGCAGAAAGTCGCCGTCAATAATCTCTCCGAAACAAATGCCAACAACATGTCCAATGACAACCTGCTGGCGGGTGCCGATGTTGAGACTGTTCGATTGATGTATTCAGTAGATAACACTTATGCTGGTGGTGATGGCTTGCTGAGAATGCAAATCAAGGCCGACAAGGGCCGCGATTGGGTGATGCTGAAAACCGAAGATCACCCCGACGAAGCCCAAAAGTATTACGATTATCAAATGCACCCGATTTACATGCGTGTGGCGGGGACCGGGCGAGAAGTGTTTGGTTCTATTCCAACCTATTTCCCATTTGAAGGAAGCGCCGGAGAGGGCTATCGCACCGACCTCTATGGAGCATTCCCATTGCCCGTATTGCCGGAAGCGGCAGTAACCCCTGGTCAACCTTACGCACCTCCAATCCAAATTGGTGATCTGAATCTTGAGAAAAAGGACGAGGTTAACTCAGTTGTGATGAAGATTGGCGGAACTGCCGGTCAGTTCGTTGGCGTAGAGTGGGAGCAGAATCATCCGTGCGCCCATCTGCGAGTTTCTCGCAAAGACAAGGTTCCATCAGGACTTGGTGGTCGCATCGCCAATGCGTCTAAGGTTGAGGAAGATACTTACTTCGCTCTTGATCTTGGAACCGTTCTAAAGCGCGTTCTAACCTACACGATTGACACGAAAGTTGTAGTCCAACCTGCCGCCGCCGCTGGCGGAGCGGGTGGTGGAGCCGGTGGAGTAGGTGGTCCATCATCGGCGGGAGCTTCTTCCGGAGCGCCAGCAGGCGGAACCCGCGGCGGAGCCGCTGGAGGTACTGGCTTTATTCTCCCTGGACCAGGTTTGGGCGGAGACTTCAGATTCCAAGGCCCATCGTTTGGTGGCACAAGTAGCGGCGCTCCTCCTGCTGGTCAGGGTGGAAACCAACGCGGAGGCGGAGCAGCGAGAACTTCGGGTCCAAAGACAAAAATCGTTAAGCTAACGGTTCAACTCGTATTCACTCTAGAAAAATAAATGCCCCTCCCAGTGAAGGGCAAGAATATCGTGGCACGAAGCTCCTCTGGCGGCCCCCTTGATGGGGAAGATCCACCAGAGGAGCTTCGTGCGCCTCTCACCGAGCACCTCGAAGAGCTTCGCAATCGGATTTTACGTTCGGTGGCAATCCTTGTCGTTGCTTGGGTGGCGGCTTGGTACTTAATCAAGCCCCTCTACGTCGCCTTAGATGGACACATAACCCCTGCGATTAAACAAGGTCTTCCTTCAGCAACCAAGTTT
>JANNCV010000042.1:0-77319 GCA_031386985.1 Armatimonadota bacterium | reverse complement strand
CTGCAAATGCACTTCAGGGCTAATCACCAGAGTCAGCAAGGAGGCGAGCACTTTTGGAGTTTACATTCAAGCCCGGTTTTTCAGATGAGTCTCTGGCCCCTGCACCTTGTACTTTTCAATGAACAGGACAAATGGTTATGTAAGATCCCGCTTTGTCCAGAATAACGTCGTCGGACTCGTCTAAAATCCATCAGTGATTGAATTTGGGATTTCTCTCGTGTTGGGTTCCTGGCGAACAGACAAGTTAGACATTCGCGCGGGAGGAAAGAAGATTTCGGCGGAATTTCTGAAGAGACCTTATGACCCCGTCGGCAAGCCCGCAACCGTTTGGCTCAATGGAAAGGCCAGTATCCTTTGTCTCCCCGCCGAATACAAGGTCAATATCGCGGGCTTGATCCCAAGCGGGCACGTTTATGGAAGTTTCGACTGCGATTTTTCTGGAGCCTATTCTGGAACCAACCGCTTCGCATTTCACACCATGCGAGGCAAGGTGGAGTTGATTCCCAACTTGCGCAGAGGAGAGGGGTTCCCGGTCGCGTATCGGGCTCCTAACCTCATCTTGGGGTTAGAGTACGACGGATTCCCCGGAGAAATCGGGGTTAGCCGCGTCATAAGCTGGGGCTGGCTTCTCCGCGGGAGCAAGGTTATCGGCCTCGGCCCCGCTAACTCGGTATGGTTTAACATCAAAGGCGAGGTCGAGGGTTATTATCAATGCGATTCAAACGGGGTGGCTGGCTACAACTCCGACATCCATTGGAAACCCTACTATCAACAGTTTAGATGGCTTAACGGCCTGCGTGTGAATGGCCGACTTTCAAGCAACAAGCCCACGTGATTAGAGTGTGCGGCTTGTTAAGTGAGCCGCCACACTCAAATCAGCGCGCCTATCCCAGAATTCGGCAAGTCCCTTCGGTGTGAATCCGTGACGTGATACCGAAGGCGCTTCGGCGCAACTCCAAACCAACTCCGAAACCGGGAGTCGCTCTTCGAAGCGGAATTCCATCAAGTCAGCTTCAGGAATCTCATCATCTTCGCCGTCCTCGAGATCATCCTCTGAAAAAGTATCCTGAAGTACCACGCCGCCATTCAAATCAGAGGTTAGAGCCTTGGCAATTTTTCGAATTTTGATAATCTCGGTTACCGCTGCGATCGCGAGTAGCAACCATATGACGGACCAGATTTTCCTTTCGCCCGGTCTGTCGCTGAAGAGCAGGAAGAGATGGAGCACTCCAAACGGAATTGTGAACCAATAAACTGTGGAATAGGATTTTCGAATACTGATAATCAGTCGCTGGAGCTCCCGGAGCTCATCAGGATGAAGCTTTCGGTAACCAGGTTCAGTGGGCTCGTAACTATCCGGGATTCCCAGCAGCCGGTAGTCCTTTCGGCGCGCTTTCGAGTCACCGGGGTCCAACTCGCGCGTCGCGAGATTGAAAGTGCGATTGAGCCCATCTTCGCCAACCACCTCCCAAATCGCTCCAACTTCATCGAGCTCCGATTGCCGCTCCTTTCTGTCCTTTTCGAGCGACCTCAAAATCAGCAGGTTTACGACAATCGAAGCAAGTCCAAGAGGCGAAAGTACAATCGCTAAGGGTCCGGTTGAGGCTCCCCAAATCATGCATGCCAACCCCAAAAGAATCCCTGAAGCAGCCAATACCTTTTCAAGCGTTCGGTCGGGCAGAACCGGGGTTTGGCCCGGCAAGGGCCGCAATGGACGATAATCAGTTAGATAAGGGCGAACGGACACCTACCCTGATTGTATCCAACGAGAGTGCGGAGAAGAGATTGCCCCGAGCAAGCTCGGGGCATTCACATTAAGCGCCAGACACTATCGCTTGATGTTAATCAAGTCTTGAAGCATCTCATCCACTGTCGTGACAACGCGCGTATTGGCTTGGAAACCGCGTTGAGTAACAATAAGGTCGGTGAACTCTTGGCTGATATCAACGTTGGACTGCTCAAGGAAGCCCGAGTTTACGATTCCTCGACCATTCTGGCCGGGGACACCGATATCGGCGATGCCGGAGTTATCGGACGAGCGATAGAGGTTGTTACCCATTCGCTCCAAACCGCCGGGATTAGTGAAGTTCGCCATCGCGATCTGGCCCAAGTGCCGAGTGAGGCCATTACTGAAGATGCCGGTGATCACGCCGTCGGGAGCGATCGCGAAGTCTTCAAGCGAGCCCGTTGGGTAGCCATCTTGCCCGTTGGCTTGAACTCCGCTCTTCGAGGCGAGCTGCGTGATGCTGGTGAAGTCAACATCCACATCAAATGCGCTCGCTGCTCCACTGGCCGGGATCGTTATGTTGCCAAGTGCCTGCGGGTTCAAAAGGGCGCCCCTGTTATCGAAGTACAGCCGCTCATTTCCCGCGCCTGCGAAGCCTCCGAGCGCAGTTGTTCCTTCCGTCGCGGTCCACTCCCAGCTAGAAGTCGCCCCGGCAGGGGCTGTTCCTTGGGGAGGGGTTTGGCGATTTGTGAAGCTGACCGTGATATTGTGTGGGCCGCCTAGCGCATCGTAAACAATCATAGAAGTCGAAGCAACGTCTGTAGGGGTCGAACTTGAATCCACGTTCCCCGAAATCGAAGCACGGCTCGTAACTTGCGCGGAAGTCAGCGTGCTCAGCGGTAGGTTTACGTAGGAAGTTGGACTAACCGGAACACTCGAATCAATTGCACCCGTAGCATCCGCCGCCCAACCCAGGATTCTCTGTCCGGTACTTCGCGTAACGAGGTCGCCACGGGAGTCAATGTCGAGCGATCCGTCGCGAGTATAGGTCATGCCCGTACCGTCAGAAACGACCAGGAACCCGTTGCCTTGTAAAGCTAAGTCAGTTCGACGATTCGTGGCGTTCAAAGAGCCTTGCGATTGGTCTGAAGCGGTTCCGCCGACAATCACGCCAAGGCCATATTGAAGTGGGTTCTGACCACCTTGGGTTCCGTTGGGGCCGTAGCCTCCTCGTACCGTTTGCCAGATCATGTCTTGAAAGTTCGCCCGCGACGCCTTGAAAGCGGTCGTGTTGACGTTTGCAAGATTGTTGCCGATGACGTTCATGCGCGTTTGATGCGCCTTGATGCTGGCGACGCCAGCGAGTAATGCCTGTAACATATTCTTCTTTGCCTCTTATTGTTGTTTGATCGGTTGGGGCAAAGTGACTTGGCCATTCGGGCTTCGTCTTCGCTCCCCGGATTTAGCGGGGGCCACGTTTTGCTTTGCCGTGCGCTTGGTGAGTCGTTAAACCACCACCGCGCTGTCTATGTTTGTGAAAACGTTGTCCTTCAGGCTAGCTTTATCCACCGCCGTAATGACCGTTCGATTCTTTATGCTGATAACCAGGGCGACATCATCCACCATGACGAGGGACTCTTTCGCACCTTTTTGAGATGCCTTTTCCACTCCTGCCATTACCCGCTCCCATTCCGCTTCGCCGAGTTCAATGTTTCGACTCTGAAGTCGAGTTTGAGCATGGCCGCTCACCTTAAGGCGATCCTGCAGAATGGTTCCAAAATCAGCGCCGGTCGCTGCCCCTTTCACCGGTGTGGAAAGGTTAGTTTGGACGTGCTCTTGGATTCGAGTGTTTTGAATGTTCATGGCTGCCTAACTGGACGCTTCAATGCTCTGGATGTTGTCGAGACGAACCGGAATGGTGGTGCCATCGGCTTGCTTTAGAATGAGCCAGTGCTGCCCATCGCGAAGCTGAATCTTCTCGACCTTGCCAGAAACGAACTGATCTGTCCCGGCTCCGGTATCGGAGTAAGGCAAGAGAGCCGTAACCTTCTTCCCGATCAATCCAGCGGCCTCGGCTGACTTCATGCTCGATTGCATGCCATCCATGCCCTGAACTTGTCCAAGTTGGGCAAGTTGAGCAAAGAAGTCTCGGTCACTCATGGGCTCGAGGGGGTTCTGAGTAGCAAGCTGCACACTGAGGAGCAGCAGAAAGCTATCCATATTGATTTGGTTGTCGTTTCGCGTGGTTGATCCGCCGTTTTGGGTGGGTAATCCTACATTTGATATGTTCATTTGTTTGGTTTCCTTAAGCTAGAATCTCCAGGCCCCAGAGGCTTTTTCGAGCCGGAGCGTCGGTAGATTCTTCAGAGATGTTCGAAAAGTGATGAAATCGGTTGGGCCTTGTAGCTTCTTTGCTTTCTTGGCGGCCGGTATCGAAGCTCATTTGCGATCCTTGGTAGCCGGAGTCTCGTAACGAGCGATCGAGGTCAGACTTTGAGGACTCAAGCGCGGCTCGAACCGTCTGATTCTCCGTTACAAAGTGCATTCGAACTTGGCCGTTTTCGTGGCTAATGTCAACGGATGAAACGCCTTGGTCAGACTCAAACTCGACGGTAACATTGGGGTTCTGCTTTAGGGCAATTCCCTCCAGATGATTAAGAATCGCTTCGCGAACCTCGGCGGGTCTTAAGCTATTGGTTTCGGCTCTTTGTTCGCTAAAGGTGCGGGCGAATGAGTGGGTCCGCGTTTCGGGGGCTATTGGGTCTCGTCCCGAGTCCTTGCTTTCAGATTTAGGCTCAGCCTCCGGTTCAGCATCTGTTGCATCGGATTTCTCATTTGATTTAGGCGAAAGCTCGATCGCCACGGTTTCATTCTTAGGAGACTTCGCATGCAGAATTTCGGATGCGGTTGGTTCAACTGGTTTCTGCGCTCCAATCTTGGTTACGCCCTTGGGGAGTTCGAGCCTGATTTCGTTTTGCTTCAGTTCAATCGTTTGCTTCGGTGCCTCGGCCTTTTGACCTTCAATATCTTTAACATCTGGGATGGCGGGCAGAACTTCAGTGGCGCGAACTACGGGCGTCTTCTGAAGCAGATAGTCCGGGTCTGGAGTTGTGGCCAATGTCGCTTCGGCTACGACGGGAACCACTTCAACGACCGGGGCGGGGGCAGTTGGGACATTGCAAAGCATTGCCATCGCCATCTCATCAAGAGGGATTTCAGTCTGGGGGTCCGTTGCATTCGATTCCGCATTCGGCGATTGAATCGTTAACTCCTCCAGGCTTATTGTCAAGCCAATAGGAGGGGGATCGCCCGGCGGTATCGCCGTTCGCCACAGTGCTTCCTCAAAACCAGGCTCGGGTGCAAACTGACCGGGGAGGGCCAGTTGCACCGAGTCTCTCGTTCCTTGGATGGATTGAATTTCCATCATGCCACTGTTCATTCTTGGCACGGTGTTCCCCGTTCTTTAGCGGGGTACGGAATTATCTGACGTAAAAGCCAGATTCCTTGGGAAATATCATCCAAGGTTTTGCGATTCGACCTCCCTTCAGGAGCTCGGGAATATCGAGGTCAGAGCCGTCAAGATAACGAATATCCGCGCCTAGCTCCTGTGCAAACAAGACGCAAGCGGCAACATCATAGAGCTGCTCGCGAACTCCCACAAGCCCCCGATACCATTGCTGACACACCCAGCATCCCTCAATCACGAATGCACCTGAGCACCGCATTTTCCCCGGAATCTTCAGTCCGAGGCGGGCGACGCTTTCACTGTAACAAACCGTTTCGTCCCTTCTTATCTCCCCGCAAGGAATCGCATTGGCTTCTTTACCGTTAACAGTAACGCCACCACCAGCATGACCGATCCAGATTTCCTTGTAATCCGGCAGCGCGACGGCTCCAACTTTAACAATCCCGTCAACGACGAGGGAGATCGAAACGCCCCACTGGGGTGACCCTGCCGCGAAGTTGGTCGTACCATCTATGGGGTCAACCAGCCAAATGCCACGTTCGCCGGGTTCCGCGTGTCCAAATTCTTCCCCCCAAACCGTTGTTCCCGGAACAAGCCTGACGAGAGTATCGCGGAGAAAGGTTTCAACTTCCCGATCAGCGTTTGTTACCACGCTCCCATCGGGCTTTGTCTCTCGCTTCAGATTCGGCCTTATCGTAGTGGCGATTCGCCCAGCTTCGCGAGCGAGGTCTTCGAGGGGGCCGAGCAAATGCACCTCATCATTATGAATCTAAGCGAGCGAACCGTGAAAACCGATAATTTAGAGCTGTGCGACAAGCAATCTTTCTTAGCCTCATTATTGCTGGGTGTTCTTCGCACAACCAAGTGGTTTCCCTTCAAGTTCTTCAAAAACCGGCAGTAATGGGCGCGGTTATGAACATTGATTTAGCGAGCGAAGATCGTTGGAACCGAAACTTCCGCGCGGCGGAAGGGTGGGCGAGGTATGTTCGCATCTCCATCGGAATGGACAATGAAGGTTGGGACCCTGATCCCAATCGCTGCCGTTATGACCGACTCAAGCGACTCGCCAAAGTCTGTTCCGCCAAGGGCTTGGGCATGCACGTCACGCTCGGGGGCATGCCTGGGGCTTCGGCTGGCCCCGCATGGTCAACGCTTGGCTGGACTTATGACTATCAAGGCAAGAGGTATCGCGAAATGCCCAGCACTTGGCATCGGGCTTATGTCAAATGGCACCAGCGAGCAATTCAAGAACTCATTCGTGCCTATGGGCCAAGCGCTAGCCAAAAAATCAGATTTATCTGCCTCAACGAGCCTTACGCTCGCGGGGAAGACGGGGTTGTTGATAGCCTCATCAATACGCTTCTGAAGGGGCTTCTCGCCAAGGATGGCAAAGTCAAAGGCTGTGAGGTTGATTTTCCGACTATCTGGGGGTCCGCGAATCAGATAAGGGGCCAACTTGAGTGGCTACAGAGCCGCACTAAGCTGTATCCCAACACGTTCGGGCGACTCAAACGGGTGCCGATCAATGTTTACCTGCCCGAATCTGCGGCACGAAACGACGTTAACGATATGAAAGCTTCGCTCGTAAACCATTCTAAGGCTGCGCTCAAGCATGCGCGTCAGATTCTGGAGGGTCACGAGCCGTATTTTGCCGAGTTTGGGGTAAGTCGTGCCTGGGATACTCCCATTGAAAAGTGGGGAACGGGCGCAAATCGGGCGGCTTCTGATGTCCTTCTCGGCGCGCTTGAACAGGTGCGCCCTTACGTCAGCGCGATCACGGTTTACCAGGCGTCCGATCCGACAGAAGAAGATGAACGCAACGCAGGATTTGGACTGATCAACATGAAGGGTGAGCTAATGGTGGATTTCGATTTGTTAAGAAGAATCTGTCGTTGACCAATCCCCGTAAAGTTACGGGGAACCCGAACCCAACAATCGGGAAATATTACCAATAGGATGGCATTGAAGATTCTGTTTGTTTCCCATGAAGTTGCACCCTTTGCGAAAGTTGGGGGCCTAGCCGATGTTGCTGGCTCGCTTCCAAAAGCCCTGACCAAACTCGGACATGACGTGAGGGTCATCATGCCCGCTTACAAAATGATCTTAGATAATGCGGATCACAACATTGCTGAACTCAAGCAAACATTTGATGTTGTAATCAATGAGACAACGAAAACAGCTAGCCTTTACGAGACGACACTCCCAAACAGCGAAGTTCCCATTTACTTCTTGGGAACAGACGAGTGGTTCGACAAGACCGTTTCGAGCCCAACTGTCTATCAAGATGGTTCGGAGCATCACGCATTCTTTACGAGGGGCGTACTCTTAGCGTGCGAGGCCTTAGAGTGGATACCCGATGTGGTCCACTGTAACGATTGGCAAACTGGGATGATCCCGGCCTTGATCAGCGAATCTGAAAACCCGGAATGGCAGGTTTGTTCCAGCGTATTCACGATTCACAATTTGGCCTATCAGGGAGAGTTCCTGGAGGAAGTTCTGGCGGAATTTGAGCTGCCCGATACTTTGTTCAATATGCACCAACTTGAGGCGTTCGGCTCCGTCAACTTCTTAAAGGCGGGATGCACGTTCGCGGATCATGTAAACACCGTGAGCCCACAGTACGCCGCCGAAATTCAAACCGAAGAGTTTGGCTGTCGCCTGGAAGGCCTCATGCACCATCTTCAAGATTCGGGCCGCCTAAGTGGAATTCTGAACGGGATTGACTATGATGATTTCAATCCCGAAACTGATGAGCGAATCGCCGAGAAATACGGGGCATACTCACTTGAAGGGAAAGAAAAGTGCAAAGAAGCCCTTTACGATGAACTCCACCTAGCCCCTATTCCGAATGCTCCCCTACTTGGCATTGTCAGCCGATTGGGAGAGCAGAAGGGAATGGACTTGTTGCTTGCAATCGCGGACCGGCTTTTTCTCAGTCCCATGCAAGTCATTGTGCAGGGCCTTGGTGACGACTGGATCGTGCAAAAGTGCCGCCACCTCGCCGATCGGTTCCCCTATCATTTCCGTTATGTGGAACAGTTTGACCCGGCCTTTGCCCAGCGCATTTACTCTGGCGCCGATATGTTCGTCATGCCGAGCGCCTTTGAGCCGTGCGGTTTGGGGCAGCTGATCGCAATGCGCTACGGAACCGTACCTATCGTTCGCTCGACCGGTGGTTTGGCGAACACGGTTGCCGATGGCGTTACCGGATTTGTGTTCCAAAAACGCGAACCTGAAGCGCTTCTGGCCGCTTGTAGGCGAGCCTGTTTTGTGTTTGGACAGCCTGATACTTGGCATGCTATGATGAGAAAGGCGATGGCACACAAGTCTGATTGGGAAGCTTCGGCAAACAAGTATTCCGAACTCTACGAGGCAATCGTGGAAGCAAAGGCTCTAAAACTTATCGAAAAGGTAGCGGCTTAGGGTTGACCTTTACCGTCTGGGTAGGGTAGAGTCTTGGAGTCCTTTGGGGATGCGGCTTCGTGCTAGCTTCCCTAAAATCCCAGGGCAAGGAGGTCAAAGTCTTGCGAATCAAGATCATTGCCCTAGCCGGTCTGACGCTAGTCGCCAGTTTGGTTGGAGCACAAAACAAGACATATACCGTCCGGCAGGGCGATACAATCAGTGAGATAGCGAGCCGTCTTAAGATACGGCGAGCAGAATTGGTGGCGGTCAATGGCTTAACCAACTCAAACAAACTCAAACTTGGCATGAAACTGCGGATTCCTGCACGTGAAATTGCCGCGACCGTTCCCGCACCAGCGAAGGGAACATCTTATTATGCAGTTCGAAATGGCGATAGCGATTGGACTATTGCTAAGAAGCACGGGATTAACCTCAGGCAACTTCATCGCTTGAATTCCAATGTGCAGTTCAAAAACCTTCAGATCGGAACCCGACTTGTGGTTCCCGGAAAGACCGTAACAACTATCGCGAAAGGTCCCGCGGTAACCGTGAAGTCTGCGAAGGTAGCGACAACGTCTTCACGAACCTATAAGGTTCAAAAGAACGACAACGACTGGGTTATTGCCCGGAAGTTCGATACTCACCTCAATAATCTGCGCACTCTCAATCCGGGGGTTAATCTTGAG
This sequence comes from Armatimonadota bacterium, assembly GCA_031386985.1. GTDB lineage: Bacteria > Armatimonadota > Fimbriimonadia > Fimbriimonadales > Fimbriimonadaceae > JANJUB01. The sequence goes on along the minus strand of JANNCV010000042.1, from coordinate 68,036 downwards.
AAAATCAAAATTGGCCAGACAATTCGAGTTCCGGGGAAGGCCGCAGTTGTAGCTTCGGTAAGACCCGTTGTCTCTAACAAAATACGTACCAAATATGCGAAAGTGATCGGAGAGGGCAGCATCATTCGCCGCACTCCCAGCACCCATTCGGAAAAAGTGACGATCGTAGATGCCGGAACGCGCGTTGCCGTTTTGGACTACACAAACGGATGGTATAAGCTCAAATTCCCCAAAGGAACCGTGGGCTGGATGAGAGGAGACCTGCTTCAATCCGTCAAGACCATTGACGCGATTCGCGAGAATCGAGCAAATCCGAAGACGGTTGTTGCGACAAGGAAGCCTACTTTGAAGCTTGCCTCTAAGATAAGTGTGAAGAAGCCAGTTTATGGTGGGTCAACTCGCACTCGAACAATCCGAGTAGCCAGTAACCGTCCGAGCCGGCCCTTGGCCAGTTCTTCGCGGGCAGGTGGAGTTTTGGGCTCAGCCCAAGCGATGTTAGGAACTCGATATCGTTGGGGCGGAACAAGCCGCGGCGGCGTTGACTGCTCAGGATTTGTCCAGAAAGTGTTCCGGGAGAACGGCGTTAGCCTGCCTCGAACCAGCCGCGATATGTCGGGCGTTGGAACTCGCGTTTCAAAGTCTGATCTCAAACCTGGCGATCTCGTTTTCTTCCACACCGGAAGAAGCACGCGGATTAACCACGTTGGAGTTTACATCGGTGGTGGTAAGTTCACTCACGCAAGTAGCGGAAAGGGGAGAGTCCGAACAGATTCGCTCAACGATGGCTACTACCAGCGCAAGTTTGCGACCAGCAAACGCATTCTGAGTGGCTCGTCCTCAACCAAACTGGCGGCAAAGAAGACAACGGTGGCGGCGAAACCCGCGACCAAGAACGGCGAACAGGTCGCCGCTCCTTCCGAAGAACCCGGCAAGTAAATCTAACCGATAAAGAGGCCCTTTTCGCGTTCCCGCGAGGAGGGCTTTTTCTTTGCTCAACACTCTCGCTCAGAAAAGGCGTAACATATCAGAGTCAATGGATGATTTCGGCTTCGACCGTCCCGAGTTACCCGGCTCTCTCATAACGCTTGAGTTCGGAGCGACCGGGAAAATCGAGCAAATGTGGGCCAGCGACCCCAATCTCCCCGAAGAAGGCGAGGAGTTTCAGTTTGTTTTGGCCCCGATGTCCTTGGGGGATGAGTTCAGCGAAGACTACCTACCGGGAACATTCCTGCTCGGTGCCCGAACGAATCCCGAAGACCCCTGGGCCCTCACCCGCAACGCACTCGCCGACCAGATTGAGAATGATAATCCTAGCGTCATAGAGTTTGAGTATTCGCTAGATTTCTTTCCTGAGCTTCGAGCCACGGGCAAATTTTACGAAATCCCAGGCATTATTCCGGTCACGGCCTGGGACGTCCACATTACCAATCGGGGCCGAAAATCTATCGAGATAGGCGAACTCGCTTTTCCATTTGCTCTCAATAACCTTTACGAGGGGTTTACAAAGGGCGATAAGGCTAAGAGCGCGTGGAATGACCGTGTCATCGTGCATAAGTTCATCGGCGGGGCCGCGAGCCATCTGTTTGCCCAGAGACTAACGGCGGAGCCACCCGGAATCATCATCTACCCGGGCGAAGACACTTCTTGGGAGTTCCTCTCCCACGTTCGCCCGTCAATCAACTCTCCGTTCCGTTGGGAAGGCATTCCCGTCGTCTATGTCTACAGCCGGGCCTCAATTGAGCGTGAGGGCTGGGATGAATGGGCTAACGGGCACACTTCGCTCATCCTAGAGCCGGGCGACTCGCGCGTCTTCCAAACGCGGATTGCGCCGGGAATGCGGGATCGAATAGATCAGGTTTCAAGCACACTGGCGGTTCTGGGCCACCCTGCCATCCGAGTTCTGACCGGTGCTGTCGCTCCCGCAAACGTGGGTATCGCAGTTGAAATCTCGGGGGCGACTCCAACTCGTTTTTTAACTGATAAAGAGGCGGATATTGAACCCGACTCGGACGAAACAGGCGGATTTTGCTTCGTCAAACCTAAGGAGCCCTGCGATCTGCGCTTGACCTTTGATGACAATAAGGGCCGAACTAGCCACGCCCACTTGAAGTTCATTGAGCCGATAGACGTTCTCATTAAGCAAAGGGCCAAGTGGATTGTAGAAAACCAGATTCACGACGAACCCGGCTCGGCTTTTCACAAGGCAATCGTAGCGGCGAACCCAAAGACCGGCGAGCGTTATGTTGGCACGGAAGATCACAACGGGGCGTTCACGGTTGAGGGCGGGCTAAGCGACGCCCTTTTTCTCGCTGAAAAGAACTCCATTTACCCCGATGCCGAGCAGATCAAGGTTCTGGAGGATTTCGTAGACGAGTTTTTGCGTGATGACCTGCAGAACCCCGGGGACGATACGGTTGGCTCAGCCTTCGCCGATCGCCGTGGAGTCGCCGTGAACTATGCCCGTCCTCACATTTATCCGCTCGTTTTTAACTTTTACCACTCCATGTATCGCCTCTCCCGACTGCTTGGGGGAACTCGGCACTCGGCGGTTGACTATCTTTCTTTCGCCTACGGAACCGCGCTAGCCATGTTGCGCTACGGTATTCCGAGTCAAGACCGCTCAGGTGGATTTCCGGGTTATGGTCGCATCTTTGAGCTCTTGGAAGATCTCACTACTGAGGGATTACACTCGGAGTTCGAACGCTTAATGCCATTTGTTTCGCAAAGAGCGGAGGACCTGCTCAAACGCGACCATCCAATTGCAACGACCCACGAAGTTGACACCGCCAGTTTCGAAGAGGTTTTCACGGCCGCGAGATACTTGAACGATGAACATCAGCAAGAGCAAGCCATGCGCTGTGCCTATGCCCTGAGGAGCCTGAGCCCAAGTTGGTGGTGGTATGGTAGCGATTCGCGCCAATGGGATGAAATTGCCCACGGCGAGCCTCCCTTGCCTTGGGATCGCGGTGAGCTTTGCCACGGCTACACTGGCCCCGGCAACTCCATGATGTTCTTTGAGACACTGGATCGTGACTACGCCGTTCTGCCCGAGGCCCATCTACGGGCCGCATTTGGTGGCCTTCTCGGGGTTTGGGCACTGGTGCAGCCAAATGGGGCCGCCTCAATGGCCTATTGCCCCGACCCCGCCTCCCGGTTCCACGGCTATGTGAATGCGACTGGCGACATCGGGATGGCTCTTTATCACTACTTGCGCGCGGCCGGGTCTTATGTGTTGCCTTCCGCCACACACGGTATTTTCACTTTCGGGTGCCATTTTGAGGTAGATACAAACCACTATACGGTAAGGCCATGGGATGGAATCGGACGCAAAGTCGTGCTGAGACAAGTTGGAGCCGAAGTTTTGATCTCGGTGGGAATGATTCGTGAACTAACCCTAGATATTCGCAAGCGCTGGGCCAAAATCAAAATTGAGAACCCAACTGATCGTGAGTTGCGCGCAGATTTGCGCGTGCGCGGTTTGTGGGGTAAGCAGTTTCAGGTGGGAGCGACGCGGGTGATGTCGGGCGAAGGTGAGCTCGCCGTGTCCGTTCCGCTCGCACCGGGCATAATTACACACGTGAGTATTGAGGTTTTGGAATGAACGAAGCAATTCCTGGTTGGTTTTTTGGGTTCGCCCTGTGCTTGATGTTCTTTAATTTGATCATCTTGGGGGCTTTGGTGGCGGCCGTGTTCATGCTTGCCAACACCATCCGCAAGTTCGAGCCGCGAATGAACAAGCTCGCCGATCAGATGACGGATGAGGTTTTGCCAAAAATTTCATCGCTGGTAGCCAAGGTGGATGGAATTAGCGACAAAGCGAGCACCGCTGTCGGCTTAATTGGCAGTGGTGTCGGATCGGCTTCAACTGCCCTTGGTTCATTCACGGCTACGGGATTGAAGAAAACCGAGAGATACGCGCCGCTGATTGGATATCTCATGTTAGGCCTAAAGATTTTCCAAACCATCGCCGCCGCCCGCACGGCGATGGCAAAAAGGAACAAGGGCTAACCCCGTAGCGTGGGCATCCTGCCCATTCGTTCCTAGGGCATCTTGCCCTAGGAAATCAGTGCCTTTAATCTATCTAAGTTCGCCTTAGTGGGCCAACGATATGGGCTCCTAAGAGGTCCGCAATCGAATCCAATCTCTTCCACTCCTGCCTTCGCGAGCCGAGCCGAGCCCACCTCAACGGCTAACGCATGAAACTCTGGGGAGAGAATCGGATGAAATAGGAAGTGAGGTGACACCAAGAGCCCATCTACCTTGAACTCATCGGTTGTTGGCGTTCCAAACCACCCACCCGCCAAACCCTCAGCGACGAAGCACCGATTATGCTCGCTCACCATGTCCGACATCTGGGCAGAAAGGGAAACGTCATATCCGCTGATGATCAGCGGCACTTCGCAGTTATGGGCAACTAGGCGAAAATGTTGCAGAATCTCGTCTGCAGAAAAGGCCGCATAGGTCGGCGGACAAATCACACATGCCCGCGCCCCATGGCGAGCCGAATGTTGGGCCAAATCAAGCGCACCCGCGGTCGTTAGGGCTGTCACGTTTACTATTACTGGCTTGCCTTTCGCCTCCCGAACAGCTATTTCAGTCACTTGCTTTCGCTCGCTCATGCTACACACCCAGAACTCGCCGACCTCCGAACCAACAACGAAGCCTTCCGCGCCCTTCTCGGCAAGGTGCCGAATAAGCCGCGCAAGCCGAACTTCGCTGACCGTCGAGCCATCATCGGTGAAAGGAGTTGGCAGGGGCACGTATCGCCCCGAAAGACTTATCATTAAACATCCTGACGGGATAGGCCCCTAGTTCTTCGCAACTTTGTAGGTTTCACCCTGATTGAGGAATTCCACAAATTTGGCTTCATCTTGTTGCCAGCCGCGCTGAATGAACAGCGGTTTTTCATCGGGAGTGACAATAACGTAGGCGGGCAGAGCGACGGAGCCCGTCAGCTTTTCTTGAAAAGCCATGTTCCGTTCCGATAACTCCGGCTCTTTGATGAGATTATCTGTGTAAATCTGAACTAAGACATATTTACTCATTGCATTCCGCACGACCGCGCGGGGAAACATATTTGCTTCCATCCATCGGCAGTTAACTCATGAATAGCCCGTGAAGTCAATCAGGATGTTCTTGCCCTCTTTCTTAGCCAGAGTCGCGGCCTTAGCGAAGTCGTCTTTTATCCAAACAAGCTCGGCGTTTTCTTGGCCAGCGACCGGCTTGGCCTCTTGGCCGGGGTAAACCCGTGGCGGCAAAACGGCATCAATGTAACCCAGGTTGCGGCCTTGTAATCCACCCAAAAGCCAAACCGCAAAGACAATGCTCGCCGTGCCGAACACCCAACGGAATATTCCAGGTTTTCCTTCGGAATGCCCCGGTAAGGCGATCCAGCCGAGTAGATAAAGCCCGCCCATGATGAAGATGGCGAACCAGATCGTTAGGAAAACAGGATAGGTCAAAATTGCAGTTTGAGCCACGATATCGGCGTTCTGGAAGAACTTCAGAGCGGCCGCAAGCTCAAGGAATCCCATGAAACCTTTGACGGTTTGCATCCATCCCCCGGACTTAGGCAGCTTGGACATCGCTCCCGGAAAGATCGCCAGGAAGAAGAACGGAAGCGCGAAGGTTGAGCTGAAGGCAACCATTCCAACAATCGGACGGAAAACGCCATCGGTTGCGAGCGCAAGCACACTGCCAACAAATGCCACAGTACAAGTAAACGAGGTCATGGCGAACGTTAGACCCATCATGAAAGGCCCCACCAGCCCGCCCAGCGTTCTTCCCTTGTTTGCTTTGTTCACCAGCCAACTTGGAAGCTGAATTTCGTAGACCCCAAACAAGCTTAAGGCTAAAACCACGAACAAAACGCCCAAAACCACATTCGTTATGGGGTGTTGGGCGAACTTGTTCAGGTTTCCGGCCCCAACCGCCACGGCTACCGCAACCCCTACGACAGTGAAAGTCGAGATAATCCCGAGACAATAGGCGATCGGCCCCGTTAGCTTTTGGTGAGGGTTCTTTTCCGCCTGTTTGGCGAAATAACTCACTGTGACGGGGATAATCGGAAAAACGCAAGGCGTCAAAAGGGCAAGTAGCCCCGCTCCGACCGCACCGCTAATGAACAACCCCCAACTTTGGGTCGCCAAGTCCTTGGGCGACCCATCGCCGGCAAAGCAAAAGGAGGCGAGGCCGGAGAGCAACAAAAACAGCAGAAATCGCAGTTTCACTGACATAGAATAATGGTTTAGTGAACCAAATGGTTCCATGTCAAGTCTAGCAGATGAACCAGATTTCCAGTCTCAGATAACGATTATGGATCTGCTTCGGTATACAATATAGGAAAGCATGAGAGCCAACAAAACCACCACGAGCGTTCGTTATGCCGAGATTGAGCGAGAGACCAACGAGACTTCGGTGAGAGTCGTTCTTGACCTTGATGGTGGAACGCGGCGAGATGTATCTACGGGCGTGGGTTTTTTTGATCATATGCTTGAGTTGTTCGCGTTTCACGGCTATTTCGACCTTGGAATCACCGTAGAGGGCGACCTTCATATTGATGACCATCACACGGTTGAGGATGTAGGAATCGTGCTCGGTCGGGCGGTTCGAGAGGCCCTCGGTTCTGCTCCGATTGAGGGTTTTGCTGAATCTACGGTTTCAGCCGATGACGCCCTTGTCCGAGCTGTTTTGGAAATCAGCGGAAAGAGCTCAGCTTACATTGATTTACCCCTTAAAAGAGACCAAATTGGTAGCATGTCCACCGAATGCGTAATGGAGTTCTTCCGGGCGTTTGCCCTGAATTCGGGCTTGACGATTCATGTGACAAAACTCGCGGGAACGAATGATCATCATCTTTGCGAAGCGGCATTCAAGGCTCTCGGGCGCGCGTTTCGGCTCGCCGTTCAACCGATTGAGCGCCGCTCACCGATAACGACCAAGTCAAAAATAGACTGAGCGCCTTGGTAAACTCTTAGCATGTCCCCTCGATTGCAATTCGCGATGGATATTGCGCTAGAGGCGGGCAATTTGACGCTAGCCTATTTTCAAAATGACGTCGAGATTTCGTTCAAGCCTGATGACTCGCCGGTCACTATCGCTGATCGAGAAGCCGAAAACCTACTCCGAAAGCGAATCACCGCTCGCTACCCGGAAGATGGAATTTACGGCGAGGAGGAAGGCCGAACGGGTGATCAAAAGCGGTGCTGGGTACTTGATCCGATTGATGGCACCAAGTCGTTTATCTGTGGAGTCCCCCTTTTTGCAACGCTCGTAGCCTATGAAGAATCGGATCAAAGGCAGATCGGCGTCGCGTTCTTCCCAGCCCTCGATTTGATGTTTTGTGCCGAGGTGGGTCGAGGCGCCCGATGCAATGGTGAGTTGATTTCGGTTTCATCCAAGACGAGTTTAGACCGTTCGGTGATCTGCACCGGAAGCGTGGCTACGTTTCACAAGCGTGGCCTCTTGGATGGCTATGTTCGGTTGTCGGAGGCCGCCCTAGCCAGTCGAACTTGGTGCGATGCATACGGGCATTGCTTAGTGGCGATGGGGCGGGTAGAGGCGATGATTGACCCGCGGGTTGAACCCTACGATGTGGCCGCGATTCAAGTTATAGTGAGTGAAGCGGGCGGGCGGATTTCATCATTTGATGGCTCGGAAAACCCCCAAACCGAAGCGCTCAGCTCAAATGGATTCCTCCATGATCTGATCCTGGGGGAACTGAAGTGAGCCGAGTTGTAGGAGTAGATTTCGGCTCAAAGCGCATCGGCATCGCAGTTGGGATCACGGATTTCAAGATCGCTTCGCCTCGTTCCTCGCTGTTAGCCTCAGGCAAACTCAGCACCGATGCGACGGCCATCCAGGCGATTGCCCTAAAAGAAGAAGCGAGCATGATTGTGGTCGGAATCCCCGAGAACGTGGAGGATCAGCGCATGGCGAATGTTTGCGCCAAACTCGCGGCGGAGATTAGGTTGCTTGGCCTTGAGGTTAGAACCGTAGACGAGTCATTTACAAGTGTCGAGGCAATTGATGACATGCGCGAGCTGAAAGTATCCGAAAAACGAAAACGCAAAGACGGCGAAGCCGCCTGCCGAATCATAGAGAGGTATTGGGATGAGCAAACTCTGGCGTAACGTGGCTCTATCGGCTTTGGGCTTGCTGGGAGGCACCGTTGGCGGCGCATATTACTATGTCAAATCGGGCCTGGAGCCGCTTCCTACCGGGTTGAAACAATATGTTCGCTACCCAACTTCAAACAAGCTTTCGGTGGTGGCGAAGGACTTGCAGGATAAGGATATCATTCGCTCGGCGAACGCCCTCGGTTGGTACGCTCGCTACGTCAAAAAGCAAGGACCGATTCCCAGCGGAACCTTTCAGCTCCAATCCGGCATGACCCCCGATGAGCTTCTGGATGCGCTGCAAAAACCCATTCGCAACATGTTTCGTATTCCCGAAACGAATATGTCGTTCCGAACGGCAAACCTTCTTGCCAAAAGCGAGATTGCAACAGTTGAGGAGTACAAGTCGCTAATCAAGTCGCCCGCGGAGTTTGCTGGCGTTACGAAACTTGCTCTTCCGAAAGACAACCTAGAGGGCTATCTTTATCCCGACACCTACGATTTACCGCCCCTCATGGGGGCGCGGGATGTAATCGCGCGGCAACTCCAGAACTTCGAAAAGAAGGTCGCGCCCCTAAAAATTCCACCCCAGAAAATGCGGCCTATCCTGACGATTGCTTCGATGGTCGAGTTGGAAGCGGGGGTAGACAAAGAGCGCGCCATGATCGCGGGAGTTATCTATAACCGACTCAGGAAGGGCATGAAGCTCCAGATTGATGCGACGGTTCTGTATGGCCTGGGCGAATGGCGACGACTCTATAACATAGACTACACCCGAACTCAATCCCCTTATAACACGTATAAGTTCGTCGGCCTCCCCCCCGGCCCAATCTGCTCGCCATCGCTAAAGAGCATCGTGGCGGCAATGAACCCGACGAGGCATAACTACATTTACTATGTCGCAAAGCCAGACATGACGAGCTTGTTTGCGATGACGTACCCCGAGCACATTCGCAATGTAGCCATCGCGCGGAAATTACGCGCGGCTGCCGGACACTAAACCGGGTAGCCTTGGCTATGGTTCTCTTATCACTCCTGATCCAAACGCAAACCTATGCGACCGAGATCGCCGCGTGGCGAAAAGAGCAAGAGCAGCGAATCATGGCTGACGAAGGGTGGCTAAGCGTGGCCGGATTGGATTGGCTTAAGGAGGGCGCGAATGCGCTCGGAAGCCATGCCAATGCTGATATTAAGCTTCCTTCTTATGCAATTTCGGGAAGCGCGGGCACGCTGACCCTCACCGGGACGGAGGTTGCCCTTGACACTCCGGAAGGTTCTGGACTGACCGTAAACGGGGCGACCGGTACCCATTTCATTTTGAAAACGGATGCCCAGGGTAGCCCGGATAGGGTGAAAGTAGGCTCGGTCACCTTCAAAGTCATCGTTCGAGGAAAGCGAACCGGCGTACGGCTTTATGATTCCCGATGCGCCGGGCGAGTGCAGTTCAAAGGGCGAAAGTGGTTCAAACTGAACCAAGGGCTCAACTTGAAAGCAAAATTCTTCGCCTACAAGCCGGAGCGCACGGTGCCAATCCTGAACGTCTTGGGAGATACCGAGAATGTAAAAGTGCCGGGTTATGTTGAGTTCTCAATCAAAGGCAAGAATTATCGCCTCGATGCGCAGGACGAGGGCGACACCCTGTTCTTTAACTTCAGAGACTTGACAACCGGAAAGCAAACCTATGGCGCTGGTCGTTTTTTAAACGTTCCAAAGCCAGTTAAAGGCTTCGTTCAAATGGACTTTAACAAAGCGGTTAACCCGCCCTGTGCATTTACCTCGTTCGCGACGTGCCCACTGCCACCTGCCCAGAATTATCTCAAAGTTGCGATTCCGGCCGGAGAGCTGGCGCACCACCCGATCGGGCACTAGGTCGCAGCGTAGCTCCTTAGACGATCCGAGCTGAATAGGGGAATCCCTTGATGTTACGTGTACGCTGATGGCTTACTCGTTCGAATACCGATCGGCAAGGGTCTTCGCCAAAACCTGATATCCAGCGGCGGAGAGGTGGAGGCCGTCGCTTGCGTAGAGTTCGGGGTTGAGATTGCCGTTATCGAGCAACATTCCGGTTACTTGAGGTTCAGCAAACGAGCGGATCGCGGTGTTTACAGCATTGACCCATTGACGGCGTGGGTCGTTTGGACCGAAGCCAGCGGGCAAAATGGGAAGGATCTTTGTCTTTGGAAACCGCCGTTTGATCTCTCGTAATCCCGCCACAACTGCGGTAGGCGAGTCATCGCCCCCGTTGTTGATCCCGATCAGAACCAGGAACATGCGGGTGCTCAGATTCCCCAGCCCGTTTTCCAGCCTCCAAATAACATTCTGCACGCGGTCACCCGAAATGCCTGCGTTAAGGCAACCCCCTAGAAGCTCTTTGTAAGCAGCCGAACCGCCGCCATAGACCTTGCGACCGGGACCGGCAAACCCCTGCGTGATCGAATCGCCCACTAAAACTACCTCGTACTTCGACCGACTGCCTTCGACGAGAATGTCGCGGTGCTGGTCGAGCCAGCTTCGACCCTCCCAACCAGCGCTCTCGTACCTGCTTTCCGGGTTTGGCGCTGGAATACAGGGGGTGGGCTTTGCTTTGGCAGTATCGCTCGCATGGATCTCAATAAACTTTGCGATGGGCGTCGGATCGTCGAGGCTATGCGGATGATGATCAATCCCGGGTTTGTGGATCACTTCGATTATGCCACCGAGTGCCTTGTACCTTTGCTCCAAAACGTTCGTGTTTTCCGCGATCGGAACGACAGTATCGGCATCGCCAACAACGTGAATTATTGGCACTTTGGCATCGGCCAGTGGTTTCAAATTGTCAACCGGATTAAATGAGTAACGGATGGCCGCGAATGGATTGGGGAAGCCATAGCACTTAATCAGCGCCTCCCAGTCTTCGGGGCTGTGCTGCCGGGGCCAAGACTTAAAATCGCATACCGGAGCATCACCGTAAATGGCCTGAACTTTGTCGGGATTTCGGGCGGCCCAGTTGTAGGCGTAGAGCCCACCCCGACTAAACCCTTCTAGTACCACGCGACGGTTCAATTTCCATTTTGATCCGATGACCTCGTTGTAGAAGGCGCCAAACTGCTCCATCGCCCCCGGTGCACCAAACGTGTTGCCCACGCTCAGATGGACCAGATGATAGCCCTTGCTAAGCATCATCAGGTCGAGTTCCGGCCGATGGTCAAAGAACTCGGTTCGCCAAATCCAAGGGCGGCCAGGTGCGGGCTTTTTGGGTTCAACTACAATGGCGTTTGTGCCGGCGCATTGAAAGTCGTGCCGAACAAACCCGTGATAGGAAGAATCCTGGCTGAATAGGGATGTCGCGATGGCGATAGAAATCATCCTATCTAGAACTTTAGCTGATAGTTCACGCTGAGCGTGAGGTTGTTTCGGTGGAAGCCGGGGGCTATGTTGTGCTCGTAGCTTACGTTGCCCGCGTAGAGCGAGAGAATCTGGTTGGGGCCAGGACGCTGGTCATATCGGATGGAGAAGCGGTGACCAGTTTGGCGTTGGGTGTTGCCCCAACGTTGCTCGATTCCGTAGAACAACTGGAGCGGTGAGCCGGAAGTTTTGAACAGATCAAGTGTGACGCCCGCGAGCCTTGAACTCTCCGCGGTTTGATCATTGATTCGCTCTTCCCAAGTCGCGGCGAAGGAGTTTGCTTTGCTCATGTTCCAACCCAGCGACCACTTATTAACTCGCCAAGGATCCGTTATTTGGAACATCGGAAGGTCAGGAATCGGCTGGGCGATCTGCGGATTCGTTAGGAGTTGGTGGGCGATTTCGAAGCCTTTGTGCTTGTAGGAAACCCCAATATCCCGAATCATCACAAGCTTATCTTGCGGGAGTTGGCGGGCGGTGTAGTTGAAATGGGCTTTCAAGGCGGCCTTGTCGCTCTGGTCGGTTGCAAACTTGAACGAGCGATCAATGCCCCGATAACCGCTGGCGTGCATTTGTGTTCGATAGTCAACGCTAAACAGATTGGAGCCGATTCGGCCGGAGATTCCGCCGAACTTGTTCTCACGCACCCAGTTCGTACGATCCGTAGCCGTATCAAGCGAGAAGTTAAACTTGAAATCCTTGATTAGACCCAGATTGATCGGCTTGGCCGATTGGAAAGCCACATTGGAAAGGCCCTGCGCGTTTTGTGCATCCCAGCGATTCTCAGCATAGCTCGCGCTTTGCATTTGAAGCCACCCCAATGTTCCCGGAGTGAGGGTGAAGTTCGAATTCAGCGTTCCGTTGAATCCGTTCATTTGGCGATTGTAGCCGTAGCTTAGCTTGAATCCCTTGCCGAAGTCGTACCAGAAGCCATAGTTTCGGCGATTCTCGTCCCGATCTTCGCCTTTGCGGTCAACTCGAACATCGCTCACGCTTACGCCCGCGCTCTTTGTGATTTCGGTGCTGATGGTGTTGGTGCTGATGTCTTCCTTGCCCCCATCATCAAACTCCGTTCGGGTTTGTTCAGTTTTAACACTCGTCTTTGCGTTTAGCTTCGTTTCGTAAGCGAAGTATTGCTTCTTAGAATCGGGTGAGTTCGCCTGAATGCCGTCAAACTTGACGGTCTCATTCATATACTGTAAGGTGCCTAGTTTGCCAAAATTACGCGTGATTGAAATGCGCTGGGTAAGATTTGCAAACAGCACTTGGAGAGGATCTTGGAACTTCTGCTCCTGCCTTACACCTTCAATTTGTGTATTCTTGTCCGGGCTCCAGTTGAATGCCAGATTTTGGATAGTGTTGGTTTGATCAAGACTAGTGTTAGTGGCACCAAAGGAGAACCCGTCAAGCTTCAGTCCCGGCAGGATTTGCCATTTCAGCTTGGCGTCGGTCTCGTTGAAACCGCGCAAAGCGTTTAGCAAATCTTTTTCAGGATCAACTAAACCGCTTGCTTGACTAAACGCCGAGCTTACATTCCGTTGAGAAACCGTCATTTCAAGCTTGGGATCAATATAGCTGGCCGTGTTTCGTTCTAAGCCACCTTCCGCCGTTTTTGCATCGGTATGGGTTAGGTTGAGAGTTTTACCCTTGCCCGGTTTGAGGTTGAAGCTAAAGTCGGTACGCTCCAGACCAGAAACCATGCCGAGCGTTTGTCGTTCAAACTCCATGAGCTTGGCGGACTCGCTGAATTTCGATCCGAGCTTGAGTTTAGAGCCTTTGACTTCAAAGTTTGATCCCGCCACTAGCAAACGGTCCCAATGAATCTCGTCCTCCGCTCCGCCTAGCCTAAAACTTTGAACTTCCGCGTTCCATTTGCCAAAAGGCTTCGCGCCGATCTTTGTGTACTCGCGTTGCAAGCCAACGCCTTGCAAGAACGCGCCCCTATCTTGAGGTCGGGCTTGGGCGTGGGGGCCGTACATATTGGCGATGGACTTGATATTGAGGTCCATCTCGCTTTCGGTCATGGTTCCAAGGCCCGTGAAGCCGGAATCGCTCCCGCGCGCGGCGTGCTGTAAACTCCAACTCTTGCTTCCAATATTCAAGTCAGTCGAATCGAACTTGCCCGATGCGTTGGACATTTCTCGATAGGCTAAAAGTGGAGTCTTATCTTTACCCATGATGGCGGCGTTGAGCGTTAACTCACGGCGCTTAATGCCAGACTCTCGTCCCCATTGCCCCTTTTCCTGCTCGAATAGGCTATCAAACCGGCGGAAGCCAGAGTCAATCTGTTGCTCCTTGTAACCAAAATCAAATGCGTTTGACGTAAACGCGATGTTCTTGCGGTAAATCCCGTTATGCTCCAGGTCTTCAACCTGATCGTGCGAGTAGCTGAACCCGCCCAAAGTGCCGAGGAAGGACTGGCGACTCAGCCCCGCTTCGCGAGCAAGTTGATTTCGGTTCTCTTCGACCAGATCCTGGAAACGCCGAAAATCTGGGTCAACCTTTTGAGAGTTATATTTGAACTTAAAAGCACCCGATTGGAAGCCGAAATCCTTCCACTGTACAGACGTGTCGCCATCGCGCACTTGGCGAATACCGTTCGATACGATGCTATTTCCGACTTTTACATCTTTGACCGTAAACCCAAACCGCTTCAGCCCCTTTTCTTTATTGAGTTGATCCACGAAGCCTTGGTCGTAGCCAGCGGAGGCAACTGCGCCAAAAGAAGTGAAGTTTGAGCTGATGTCCTGGTAGCTCGCCTCGATTGTTCCGCCGTTGAGCTTCGAACTGTAATTCTGCAGAATGAACTTGGAGCGTCCCGTCGGAGTTTCGCCGGGGGTGTCTTGATACTCGAATGCAGACTGAACATTGGCTTTTTCTCGCTCGCCAATCAGCATGAGGCCATTCAGACTGCCCATTTTGTTCTGCCAGCCGTAGAGGTTGCTCATGATGACATTGCCATCAGCTTGGCGTTCAGCAAGCCCGAATCCAACCACAGCGGTCATTTTTCCGTCGCCGCTTAAATCAAAGCGATACGTAGGGAGAGTGGAGGCGAAACTAGTGCGGCCAGTTTGTGTGGATTGCTTGGCGACCTCATAGCGATAGGCCACGGTCATTGATTGCCCCGGCTTTTGAGCCCGCATGAGATAGACCACGCCCGCGGCGTAATCCATGTTGTAATCTTTGCCCTTTACGAGTTTCTGACCGTTAAAGTTGATAGATTCGGAACCGGGAACAATGGCACCAAACCGAAGCGGAACGCCGGGTTGATTGCCCTTGAGAATCACGAGGTCAATAGTAGGAGTGCCCGCAATCAGGTTTTGAGCATCGCCGTTTGGTTGAGCGTTCGAGTTGAACGGTGTCTGAGCTCCTACCACCCCTGAAAGACTAAATAGACTTCCGATGCAGATGGCCGCGGTCGGTTTGCGGCGTTTCATCTTTGGCTTAGATTCTAGTGTAACTGAATCTACGTTATATTGTCGGCTAAAATGCCCAAACGGTACGTAAAAATTCGACAATTCTTACGAACCAAGTAAAAAACGCCAGTTGAACTCACAAAAGGCTAACAGGTGCGACCTGGAGATTAGGCGGCAATCCGCAACGCTGATTGCTCTTTCACGACGAATTTTGCCGCGATCGAGCGTAGTGAGTCGGCAACAGCTTCCAGATCTTCAGCTGATTCCGCGAGTTGTTCGGTTGAGGCCCGTAGCTCTTCGGCTCCGGCCGCAGCTTCTTCGCTAATCGCAGCCGAACAATCGGCAGAATCGCTAACTCCGGCGGCAATATCGCTCATCTCTGAAGTTATGGCGCAGCCTTCTTCGGCGATATTGAGTTTTGCTCGCATCGTAGAGCGATGAAATGACGTCGCCTCTAGGGCATCGTGTATCATATCCGCTTCAAGGTGATTTCGAGGTAACGCTGAGCCCTCCGTCAAAAGAGGGGGAGGGTTTTTTTGTTTAAAGCATCGGCGGCTATAATCAGCTATGCCCGCCGACTCCGTTAATCAGCTCCATTACAGCGATAACCTCGTCCGATTGATAGGCGAAGGCGTGGATAAGGCGATCCCGGATGAAATCGCCGATCTCATCTATCTCGATCCGCCGTTCAATTCCGCTCGCAACTACAATCTTCTCTTCAAACAGCACAAGCTTCGGCGTCCCACTGCCGCTTGCTCGCGCTATTCCAGTCCTCCGCTCTGACAAAGCCGGCTTGTCTTGGAGATCTATCGGGGAAAATCAAAAGCTATGATATTTACTTGGCACAAATCGGCATCCTTGCGAGGATAATATCGGTCGGGGTCACTTGCCCCTTTTTTGGAGAATATTTTTACAGTTATGAAATCATATAAAGTTTTTGCTATTTGTGCGCTTGCCGTGGTCGCCACGAGTGCGTATGCCCAAAATCGCAATGCGTTTAAGCGGATGGATTCAATCAACGGGTTTACCGTGACGCGAACGGTTACCGGAGCGATCACTGAGTACAAAGTGAGCTTGAGTAGCAATGCTACGGTGATTCGCGAAGGCAAATCGCACGCGTTGAAGGTGATTGAAGGGTTCTGGCTGTTGAGCGACAACGGCGATATTAGCGCGGTTCAGATGGCCGCCGCGAACTATGATAACCACTCGAACAACTCGGGTGGCACAAGCGCTTATGGTTTCCAAACTGAGAAGAAGAACGGCATCAATCGTGGCGAAAGCATGGTGTTTCGCTATGCGACGATTGCTAACCCAGTCGCAATTGATCATTACGGCATAAAGGTCTACGCATCTGGCGTTCCCGCTCACATCTACGAGCCCGCACCGGCCGTTCCAGAGCCTGCAACGATGGCGATTCTTGGTCTCGGCTTAGCGGGAATCTTGCGACGAAAGCGCCGAAGCTAAACTTCCAATCATTCTGAATAGGGCGAACTGGCAACGGTTCGCCCTTTTTTTTTGACACTCCGTCTTGCGAGGTTTTTGAAGCCAAGCCCCGCGTTAACCTGCAGGGACCCTGGCGCGACGCTATCGTAACCAACCGCGAAAAAAGTTCAAATGTTCAAATTCTGAGCTTCCGCGGAAAAGATGTGCTAGAACGGCGACTCGGCGGGATATTCCGCTGGGTTCGCGGGGGTTCCCGGGAACTTATCGGGATATAACGGGGACTTGGCGGAACATACCGGGCACTTGCCGGGACTTTCCGGATAACTCGCGGGATATCCCGCCGGGTTCGCGGAACTTTCCGGAACTCTCCCGTTCTGCCACAAATTCGTGGCGGAAGCCGTAGAGAAAAGCGACCACGTGGCCAAAGACATTTGGTATCGCTGCGCCTGGGAATCTCCATCCGGCGAAATCGGCCCCTGGAGCGATCCGGCCAAGGGAACGGTTACGGGATAAGGCTAAAGATTCCTGGCATTTGTGCCAATAGGGATAGTGGGGAGAGCGCGCACAAGGGTGGCGGCGGACCAGAGACGGTTCGCCCAGCTTCTTAAAGGCGATTAGCGTTTGCAGGCTTAGTTTTAGTTCGATAGAAATGCCAAATAATTTGCTTGAACCAAAATGGTTTACGGATGAATCCTCCCGAGAGAAGCAAGTATTGAAACTTGCGAGCGAAGGGCTGACTGACCAACAGGTAGCACTGAATCTTGGGATCAGCATTCACACGGTCGGCACCTATTGGGCTCGAATTTTTAGTGCTTCGGGAGCGCACTCTCGAACTCACGCCGTCGCGCTTTCTCTCAAGGCCCAAGCCGATTCCTTTCGACGAGTGGTTGAGTTTTCGATGGATAGCATTTGGATACTCAATGGCGAGTTCGTCGTTTACGCAAATGAGGCGGCGGCGAGTCTCCTCGGGGTTTCGCTGTCAGACCTAATTGGGGGCGGCATTTTTCGGTTCCTGCCGGCTCCAGACAAGGCAACAGTTGAAGCTCGAATGAAAAATGCAGCGAGCGGTAATGCGAACCAATGCGCGAAGGTAACAGCGATTCGACCTGATGGCGAGGAGGTTCACTTCGAAGGGATTAGTGGGCCGATTTTGTGGGAAGGGCAATCTCTGATTATGATTTCGGCTCGCGATCGAACTGAACTCCATCGAGCCGAGCAACTCATAGCGGAAGAGCGTTCGCGCTTGGAAACCATCTTGGAAGGATTTCAAGATTCAGTGTATCGGTTAACGCGCGATGGCATTTTCATAGAATATCGCGCCGGGCTGGCCCGGTTGAGCGATCCCGATCCTCGAGACCCGGTGGGAAAACACTACTCGGAGTTTGGGTGTTCCGCCCTCAACTCAAGCATGGATGCCGCATTCCCTAAGCTGACACCAGAAAATCGCACGCAGATCATCAACTACTCTCCAACTACAGGAGAAAGGTTGCACTCGCGTGAATGCCGACTTACTTTACTGCGAGACGGCACAATCCTAGCCGTGGTTCGCCCCTTTCGCGAGATTGAATCCTCTCACCTTTGCTAAGCTACCGTTTTCGATAAGTAGCGGAAACGCATGACTGCCTTGGTCAACATCCCCAGCCGATATTGAGAGGTATGGAATCAGCAGCGACATCTTTTACGGCAGCGGAAATTCATGAAACGGGCGATCTCCGTGCGGAGGTAACTCGGATATTGACCTTCTTGCAGGCGCGTTACGGGTTTAATCTGTGGATGCTAACCCGAACGGAAGGCGCGGATTGGATTGTTGTGAACGCCGCCGATTCGGGCTACAACGTGAAGGACGGAGATGTTTTTCAATGGGCGGATTCGTTCTGTAGCCTCATGGTGTTAGGGCAAGGGCCCCAAATCGCCCCCGACTCTGACCTCGTTCCTTGCTATCTTTCCGCCGAAATCGGCAAGCAAGTGCCGATTCGCGCTTATGTCGGAGTCCCGGTAAAGAACTCAGACGGCAGTCTCTTTGGAACGCTTTGCGCGATTGATCCCGAGCCGAAGGCCGTTTCGATCATGGAGGACTTGCCGCTGTTCAATATGTTCGGGCAGATTATCGAGAAGCTCATTGAGTTCGAGAAAAAGGCTCAGATCGCGGGTAAAGAAGCCCTGGCCTCGCGCCTGACCGAACTCCAAGATCCGATGACCGGCTTCCCGGATCGTCTGGCTTGGGAGGAAGCGCTTGAGAAGGAAGAACTGCGCGCCGCTCGCCTCCAAGAGCCCGCCGCCATCCTCATTCTTGACCTTGACGACCTGACCGAAACCAATAAAACCACGGGTCGGGCGAGCGGCGACCATTTACTCCGGCGATTCGCGGCGGCATTGAGCGATTGCTTACCGAGTTGGGCATTGCCCTTCCGCCTCGGCGGAGAGGAGTTTGCCGTTTTGCTCCAAAACTGTGATCCAACAACGGCTCGCGAGTTCATCTCCCTCATCCGCACCAAAATGGCGAAGGAAGGCTTTGCGATTTCAAGCGGCATCGCCATGCGAAGACCCGATAAAGGCCTCAATGAAGCCTGGGAACTAGCGCTCTTAGAAATGTATACGAACAAAGAATACAATCTCAAAGCCGCGGCTTAGCTCCGCACATCATCTGTTTGCCGTGATTTGGGCTTAAGTGCGTTTGCGACGTTCTTCGAAGGAGTTTCTGTCCAGTTCCATCCGTGTTCAATGGGAGAGCTAGCCATGTGAACTTGTCGCAACGCAGAACTTGCCCGGATGTTTGGCAAGAATCTATGAGCGATAGAATCCCGTTCGTTGATTCCTGCCATTTGACAAAACGTAGGTGCTCGAAGGCAACTAGTAGACGCCCACGCCACCCCCGTAACGAGTAGAATAAGGAGCGCGCATCAATTGATACGATGCGTTCGTCTTTCCTATGCCTAATGACGAGCTACAGGATTCACTGGCCGAAAAACGCTGGCTCACCGCCCTTGCAAAGGGCGATACCAGCGCGCTTGGTGGCCTGTACGAGCTGTACGGAGAACGGATTTTCCGGTACACGTTTCGAATGCTCGGCAACCGGTCGGATGCTGAAGATGCTACTGCTGAAACTTTCCTTCGAGTCCTGCGCCGCGCAAGTGAGCTACGGGCTGATGGTGCGTTTCGCACGTGGATTTTTCGCATCGCCCGGAATCTTTGCATTGATAAGCTTCGGCAACACAAATTATTGGAGTTGCCAGCTGACGCCCATTACTCGGGAGGCGAAGAGCGCTCAACCCTGAGAATCACGGTTCAACAGGCGCTCAAAGACCTACCCACTGAATATCGCGACCCGCTCGTCCTCTGTGATTTAGAGGATATGCCCGCGCGCGAAGCCGCCGAAGTTCTCAAGATCAGCGTTCCCGCCTTGAAATCAAGGTTGTATCGCGGTCGAAGGGCCCTTAGGGACAAGCTAGGCGGAACCTTGGAGATGAGGAAATGACAGAAACATATAAAAAACTAGTGGACCTGTACGCAGGCTACGAGCTCACGGATGAGCTAAACGAAGAACTTGAAACAGCCGCGAAGGCTGATCCCGAACTAGCCGCCGATATGGCTTCCTTAAGGATGACCGTTGATGCTCTACAAAGCACAACCGAACCTGAATTTACAGAGGAATCCTATCAGCGCATCCTGATGAAGGTGTACGCTCGAGGAGTTGAGATGCAACAGCGCTCTCCCGATCCCGCTCACCTTCAGTATTACCTCCCCATAATGGGGTGACTGAGGCCAGAAGTTGAAGATAGATTGTCCACGAAGAGAACTGTTCGAAGCGATTAGCTCGGCGAATGCCGCCGCTAGCGGTCGCTCGCCGATGCCCATTTTGCAAAACATTAAGATCGAAGCTGGCGATGCCGGCATTCGTATTTTGGGTTGTGATGGGGAGATGTGGGTGGAACGCAAGTTCGCTTGCATGGTTGATGATGCGGGCTCGATTTGTGTCCAGTCCAAGCTCATCTACGACCTGGTGAGCACCCTTCCCGACGGGGATATCCACCTTCAAACTTCTGATACCCAGGGAATGTTGCTCAAGCAAGGAGCATCCGAATATCGGATGCTCACGCTTGATGCCAGCGATTTTCCTGAGCCCCCCGAATTCGGCGGCGATTCTGATCTCACAATTAGAATGGGCGACTTTCGCTCCGCGGTTGATTCGGTAATCTTTGCGGTCTCAACCGATAACCATCGCCCGGTTTTGACGGGCGTTCTGTTCCATTACGATGGCTCAGAGTTGACTCTGGTTGCAACCGATACCCACCGATTGGCGGTTCGAAAGTTAGCTCACACTGGCGGAGGGACTCCATTTTCGGCCGTCATACCGGATCGCGCTTTGAAAGCAATCAAAGGCCTGCCCGCGGGTGATGACCAGGAGATTACCATCTCGTTTGGTGGCGGAAGGCTAGGAGTCGAAGCCGGCGGCGCTCGCGTGATTTCCCAACTTCTGAACGGCCCCTATCCCAACTGGGAGCGCGTTGTGCCTTCCGAGAGCACCCGCGTTTGGCAAGTCGAAAAGGATCAACTTGAAGAAAGAGTTAAGCGCGTCATGATTCTGGCTCGCGATAACGCCAATCGCGTTCGATTGGCGGGCAATGGCGACACGTTATTGCTCTCCGCGAGATCTGATGAGAAGGGCGAAGCCAAGGAAGAAGTCGCCATGGTTCCGGCGAACGGCGATGTTGAGATTGCCTTTAATGGTCGGTTCATTTTAGACGCTTTAACACCTTTGGGGGGCCCAGGGGTAAAGGTCGAGATGACGGAATCCTCGCGCCCCGCGATCTTTAAGAACGGCGACGATGATGGCTATTTCTGCATCATCATGCCTATGGCTCTCTATTAGTTCACGCGGCGATCTTTGTTAAATTTGGCGTGCCAATCGAGATAAAGGATATTCACTCCACCAACATGAACGGCCTTGCCACGGACGGCTGCTGGCGTGGTCGGAATCGTTCGCGGAAAATAGGGATCCCATACCATCGCGATTTCGCTGACTCCGGTAGGGAAGGGAATAGTTGGGCCAGCGGAAGCCTGCAAATCTGCGATGGCTTGAACTTCAGATTTGCCCCAGAGGTTGTCGGTCGTGATCGGATCGCCGATCTGGTCGAACCGCCACATCCAATAAGTTGAAGCGACTTTTCCCGCAGTCGTTAGTTGAGTTGCCTGGGTGACACCATCAAAAACGGTTTTCGAGGATGGGCAAAACCAAATGTCATCGCTTTTGGTATAGGGCTTGAGCAATGCGGTCGCCCACCCACACCGTGGATCGCTCGGCGGCCATGATGTCCACGGGCGATATCCATCTCCAAAGGTAGCCTTGAGCCCGCGCGCGTCGGGCAAGAGGTCATCGCTATCCCCCATATACAACGCGAATGAGACCCCGATCTGCCGCATATGAACGAGGCAGGTTGCCTTCTTCGCGGCTTCTTTAGCGCGAGCGAACACCGGAAACAGAATGGAAGCCAAAATCGCGATGATAGCGATAACAACCAGCAACTCGATAAGAGTAAATGCTTGCCTCAAGTTGCTCATCCCTGTAATACGTTTTTCGCTCAAGTAATGTCAGCTCTGGGCATGGATTTTGGCCGATATCCATACTTCACCCAAAGGGCAAACCCGAGCACGGTAGCCCCCAGCGCAAGCACCGCGAGCCAGCCGGGTGCCGCAAAGGCGTTGTTCTCATGCCCCGCGGTTTTGTTGACTTGCGCCGCCAAAGCGTAAACATTGAGCGATGCAACGATGAAACAAATGAGGTAACCCACGCCCGTTAACCACTTAGGATTTGTATAGTCGCCCATCACCTTTCGGTTGCTCGTAATCATGATAAGCGGAAAGATAGCAAATGACAACTGGGCGGCGAGCACAACTTGAGAGATGATCAAAAGGTCAATCGTGCGGGTTCCGCCCGTTGCAATGATAACGATCAGAGCCGGAACAATGGCGAGGAGCCGCGTCACGAGACGGCGAACCCAGGGTTTGACCTTAATCTGCAGGAATCCTTCCATAACCACTTGACCAGCAAGGGTTCCTGTTATCGTTGAAGACTGACCGGAGCAGAGCAAGGCGACCGCAAAGGCCGTCGCGGCGCCCGCCCCAAGGGCTCCTTTGAGTAGCAAATGTCCCTGCTCCAGTTCATCTACTTTGCCGCTCCCCTTGAAAACCGCCGCCGCAAGAATAAGAATAGCGGCGTTCACGAAGAAGGCGAGGCTGAGGGCAATAATCGTGTCGGCGGTATTGAACTTGATCGCCTGCTTGAGGTCTTTGAACTTTCGGGTTTGCACAATGGCCGAGTGTAGATATAAATTGTGGGGCATCACCGTCGCCCCTAGGATTCCAAGAGAGATGAGTAGAGCGCTCGTATCGGGCATGAGCGGAGTGACCATTCCGGCCGCTGCCGCCGCCATATCCGGTTGAGCTAAATACATTTGATAAGCAAAACAAACTCCAATTGTCGTTACCAGCGTGATGACGATGGCCTCAATGAGCCGAAATCCAAACTTCATCAAAGCGAGCAAGATGAGAACATCCGCCCCCGTCAGCAGAACCCCCCAAACAAGATCAAGGCCAAGCAAGAGCTTAAGCGCCACCGCTGAGCCGATGACCTCGGCGAGATCGCAAGCAATAATCGCCACCTCCGCCAATATCCATAGAGCGATTGCGGCGGGTCTCTTGTATTGGGAACGGCAAGCGCTGGCCAAATCTAAGCCGGTAACCAAACCGAGTCGCGCGCAAAGCACCTGAAGAACTTGCGCCATTAGATTAGATAGCAAGATCACCCACAATAGCTTATAGCCATACTGCGATCCGCCCGCCATGTCCGTGCCCCAATTGCCAGGGTCCATATATCCAACTGAAACCAAAAAAGCTGGACCACCAAAGGCTAGAAAACGCCGCCAGGATTTGCCACTGGCGGGCACATTAATCGTTTGGGCAACCTCTCCCAGGCTTTTGAATTCAGGGCTAATCGAGCTCATTGAAACACTATACCGGATTATTGGCAACAAATGTAGCCATGGTTACATTTATTTCAAATTTGGGGCCACGGCCGGACTGCTAGGGAGTTTGGTGGAGAATCCTCTTGTTACGGCCGGCGAACACTGCCCAGCGGTGCGTTGTTACGGGGCTCGTGAACCAGGGGTTTTTGTCTCGCCGCCCATTGAAAATCGCAACATGCCCTACACCGGGGTCGGCTTGGATCCACTCTTCACCCCCGAGGTAGACCAAAATGTGCGCGCCCGAACTCGTTACAGCAAGATCGCCGGGTTCCAGTTCGCTATAACTCATCTCCCTTATACGACCTATAGTTTTCAGGGGAATGGTGTAACCCAGGTGGCCCTCGCCTAAGGCTTTCGCACTGGCGTCATTCCACCAGTGGTATAGGTAGGTGCGCGTTGCGCCGCCATTGAGAGTGGTTAGACCCTGCGACAAAAAGGCGCGGCGCAGAGCCAGGCGGGGAAGGCCCGAGCAGTCAACCGCTCGGGCCGATTCGGCTCCCCAAACATAGATAGCGCCGTTGGTTGAGCGCAAGTTTGCGAGATAATCGGTTTGGAGTCTGGCTACATCCATCGCCCGGCCGGGTAGGAAGAATGGAATAAGAATTGCGATTGGCAAGACCGCAACCGCCAATTGAAGGGGTTTCTTTTTGCGGCACAGCCACATTGTTACGCTCCAAGCCAACGCATATGCTAGCAGCATTCCTACCCGGCTAAGCATGCTGTTGATAGGATTAGTCACGGCAACTACAAGCATCATGCCACAGAATATTCCGCCCCCGAAAAGCAGGGCCTTTTTCAACGTGCGTTCATTCCAAGAGCCATTAGCATCCTCACTCCTCGGTGCAGGTTCTCAAGCGAATCCCCTTCGTACCGAACGGTATACGCATCCAGCTTAGAGGCCCCCGGCATTCGGCATGCAAAGTCCGCCTCTTCTTGCCGATTGAACTCAATTTTGCCGACCAGGGAAGTCGGCAAATACCGTCCGACCGTAGCCCGCTTATCAATGCCCTCCATTGCGGCACGCTCGATGATTGGGGCGGTCTCGGTGGGATGTAAACAGCGGGCCATATACCGCCCGTAGCCATACTTAGTCACAGCCGTAGCGCATGAGTCAAAGAAATCTGAAGCCTCGCGGCAACCCGCCTCATCGCTGCTAACCATCACGATGGGCACCCCGTAAATCCCGCAGGCCAGGGCTGAAAGGGCCATCTCGCCTACCTCTTGATCTCCGATCCACGTTCGGTGAACTCCGCCCGTTATCGTGTGTTCCATCACGCCCCGATCCGTACCAGCCATGCCGTGGTAGCCCACAAGAAGGGCCGCATCGAAGCCTTCGCCGATTCCGTGCATCATCCCATCGGAGCCCGCGCCCTCGCCCGAAATGAGCTCCACTCCCGGTTCAAGCTCGTCAATCAGCAAGTTTCGGCTGGTTCCGTGCGAGTCTTTCACAACAACCCTCGTCGCTCCGGCGCGGCGAGCTCCCCGAATGGCGGCGTTTACGTCATGGGCCATCATCCGCCGGGCAAATCCGAAGTCGTAATGATCGCCAGAAGGCGCGCCACAGGCCTTCCAAGTCACTTGCCCGGTGATGCCTTCCATATCCGCCGAGATGTAAATCTTCATAGCTTCATTATCCCCCGATTTCACGTCTTTGGTTAAGACCCTATGGCAATCCGATTCCTCGTTGAGGACCACTATCGAAAAGTTCGCGGCGATGCTTCGTTTTGGCGTCCCCTGCTCGAGGAAGCGCTTCAGCAGAGCCAGATCTCTATCGAACCGATGACTCCGATCGAAGGGGAGGGAACTAATGCGAATTTTTGGTACGGAACCGATAAAGTTCTCAAGGTTTACACCCCCTTTTTTGGCGGACGCGAGAGCCGCGGAATGGAGACCGCCGCACTAAAGAACCTTGCTTTGGAGGGCGGCGTTCCGGTTCCGAAGGTCTTGGCCAAAGGGGAGTTGGAACCTTTGGAGCGGGAATGGAAGTGGCCCTGGGCACTGCTTGGGAGGTTGCCGGGGCGAACCCTCGCCACGCTTTGGCCCCCGCTGACGGCGTCGGAGCGCCATGGATTTGCCTTTGAACTGGGAACGATGCTTCGCCGAATCCACGGAGTTGTGCCTGGAGGCGAGCTTTCGCGCACCTACCAATCGGTCTGGCCAAAGGGGTTCGCCGAGTTTCTGACTCGGCAACACCAGCTCGTTTCCGCCCAGTCCGATCTGGCCGTGATTCCGGTGTACGAAGAAATCCTGCGCATGAGCCCAGCGGGCCTGGTTTCGGGCTGGCCCGCACTATTGCATGGCGATTTAGACGGCTCGCACATCTTAGTGGAGAGCGGAAAAATCAGCGGCATCATAGACTTTGGCGATGCCAAACTCGGCGATCCGCTCTACGATTTCATTCCGATTCACCACGACCTCTTTGGCTTGGATCGCTCGCTCTTTGCTGAATTTCTGAAGGGTTACGGCATAGACGCCGCCACCGAGCCCCGCTTCCGAGATCGCCTAATCACCTACACCATTCTTCACGAATGGGGCTTTGCTGGACGTCTTTCGAAGTGGACATCTCAAAGCGGAGCCACCACCCTCGGCGATCTCGCACTTTGGATGTGGGGATAGCCCGCCTGCTCGGCACGCTCCGCTTGCTACCTTAGAGTAAAGTATCTACGTGCGCATAATTCTGGTGACTGTATTCGTCGTAGCCCTTACTGGATGCGGAAAATTCGGTTCAGATGGTGAGGGGTGGGTTATCTATGGCAAGTCGGTCGAAAAGACCCAGCCCGGTTGGACTCACCAAGCCCATTCATCCGGTGGAATTGCCCTTGATCTCCCGCCAAATTGGGAGCTACTGGATGAGGGAAGCCGCGAAAGTGGGCTCAAGATGATTGAAGGCGTCAAGGCTGTCTACCCCGATCTTGATCCGCGCAACATAGAAACCCTCATCGTTCCTGTCTCATTCATGAGTGCTTACAACCTCGGCAAGGAAGACCTCCAGTTGGGCATGCTCCAGTCACTAACCGTGACCATTTCCGCACTTCCCAAGGACCTGAAACTGGAGGACCTGCGCAACGCCCAATACTTTGAGGTGCAGGCGAAAAGTCTCAAGTATGCGGGAGACATTGAAGTTCCCATGGGACTTGCATTGCACTTCACTAACGCCATTAACATTCCTCACTTAGGGACGGGCGAGCTTATCCCGGCAACATCGCATCTCTTTTTCTTTGGTCGAAGCGGCTACATTTGGTCGCTTACCTTTAATTGTTTGGACGCATCCAACCTGAGGGCGATGGAAACCGCCACCCAGATATTGAAATCCATTACAGTGACAAAACCAAACCAGGAGGCCTTAGCTCTATGGTTCAAAGAGCGAAACACGCGAATGAACGCGGCCGCAACAAAGATAAAAAAGGAGCAGGATGCCGCAACGCAACTGGAAAACGAGGCCCGTGCACAGCAACTAAAGGAGGAAGATGACATGCGGCAAAGGGCGGCTCAAGAAGAGGCAGCCCGAGTAGAGGAAGCTCGCAAAGCCGCAGAGGCCAACGCTCCGCCCCCGGTCGAAAACGGATCTGGTGACCAAACGGGCGGGGGTTAGCCGCCCATCAATAGCTTATAGGCATCCACATATCGCTTCGTCTTGGGCGATTCGTTCCATTTGACGGGCTCGATTGAGTTTGCAATGGCCAGAACTCCGCCAACCACGCCGCTTACAACTTTAGCCATATTTGCGTAATCAAGCTTGTCCCAATGGTCGCCAACTCCGTGATAATCGGGGAAGGAATAGGCGGTGCTGATCGTTCCGCTGGGCACGCCCGCGTTTGAGAATGCGGCGTTATCGCTTCTGCCGAAATAGGAATCGCTAGCCTGTTCATGCTTAACGACCTTCACGCCGGCCGCGATGGCAGCGGGGCCGAGGTAGCTGGGGAGATCGGTGAAATCGAATCCGGTGAGGTTGAATGCGCCAACTCGCGGACCTTCGTCGTCATCGGTGCGCCCGATCTGTTCGAGATTCAGATTCACAATCGTTTGCTTTAGCGGGAAGACTGGGTTTTTGCAGTAAAACCTTGAGCCAACCAACCCTTTCTCTTCGCCGTAAACGGTCATGAAGATCACGCTGCGCTTGGGCTTGCTCTTGGCAAGGGTGCGGGCCGTTTCAATTACCCCCGAAACGCCGCTCGCGTCATCGTTAGCGCCGTTAAAAATTTGATCGCCGTCGCCCGCGCGTTTGCCTAGGTGATCGTAATGCGCAGTTACGATCAGGTAAGTCTCGCGCAAGACGGGATCGGTGCCTCGCAAAACCCCGAGGACATTGCTCACTTTCGCTACGGTCTCGCCACGCTTGAACTCGGCTTCCTGGAAGTAGGAATCCCTAACTCCCGGCTCTAATCCGATCTGCTTGAACTGATCCGCGATATAGGCGGCGGCCTTATCTAATCCGGGGCTGGGCGTGTTTCGACCCTCAAGCTCATCCGAAGCAAGGTACTTCACGTGGGCTTGCAGGCTTTCGGCGGAAACAGTTTGGGGAAAGGCGAGAACGAGGGCGAGAAGAGTCACGCCTTCAGTTTACGCAATAAACCCTGGTCTGTAGTTCCCGGCCTGGGGCCTAGATGGAACTTACGGCGCCGCTGGCCCGGATCGCTTCGAGCTCTTCCAAGGCTCGACCGGTGCCAATGACAACACAGTTTAAAGCGTTATCAGCCACACGCGTTGGGATATCCGTTACCCGTTCCAAGAGAAGGTCCAATCCGCGCAAGAGAGCCCCACCGCCTGTTAGGGTAATGCCACGTTCAATGATATCGGAGGCGAGTTCCGGTGGCGTTTCCTCAAGTACCATGCAAACTTTCTCGGCGATTTGCCTCAATGGCTCGTTGAGCGCATCGCGAATTTCGGGGCTGGAGATCTCAACTGTCTTGGGCAATCCGGCGATCATATCTCGGCCCCGAACTTCCATCCGCAGCTCTGGATCAAGGGGATAGGCCGAACCGATCTTGATCTTGATTTCTTCAGCGGTCGGATCACCGATCAGGAGATTGTAGGCGTTGCGCATGTGGCGAATAATCGCTTCATCAATCTTGTTTCCGCCCAGCCTCAGGCTGTGCGAGAGAACGATACCACCTAAGCTGATGACAGCGATATCGGTCGTGCCACCGCCGATGTCAATCACCAAATTGCCGCCCGCATGAGAAATGGGGAGGCCCGCCCCGATGGCCGCCGCCATCGGCTCCTCGATTGTCATCGCTTCGCCGGCTCCGGCTTCCTTGGCCGCAAGAATTACTGCTCTACGCTCCACGTTTGTAACTCCCGAAGGAACGCAAATCAGCACCTTGGGGTGAAACAATCGGCGATTGCCGCAAACTTGATCGAAGATGTATTCCAGCATTCTCAGGGTCGTCGTGTAATCGGCGATCACTCCATCTTTGAGGGGCCTTATTGCTGTAATATTGCCGGGCGTTCTTCCGATCATATCGCGGGCGGCGTTGCCCACGGCCAAAACTTTGCCATTCTTGGCGATGGCCACAACGGTAGGCTCATTCATTACCACGCCTTTCCCACGTCGGTAGACAAGCAGGTTAGACGTGCCTAGATCAACAGCGATTTCGGGCGCAAAGCGCAATGTTAGCCTTCTGACTCCACACCATGTTCGGCATCTATGCCGATGCTTCGTCGCTCAATATCTGCGCCCAAGGATCGAAGGTTAGCTTCGAGGTCTTGGTAGCCGCGATCAATAAAGTGGATGTTTCGAACGTTTGTTTCGCCTTGAGCAACCAAACCGGCAAGCACCAACGCCGCCCCCGCACGCAAATCGCTTGCCTCTACGTTGGCCCCGTTGAGCCGTTCAACGCCGGTTATCGAAACCGTTCGGCCCCCTTCAGCCCGAAGCTTTGCCCCCATCCGAGCAAGCTCAGAGACATGACCCGTTCGGCTTTCATAAATAGTCTCTTCAATCACCGAGTTACCCTCGGCGAGGCAAAGGCAGGCGGCCATCGGTTGCTGAATATCAGTAGGGAAGCCAGGATAGGGCATCGTCTTTACGCGGATGCCTTTCATGCGATTTGGCGCCGACGCCCGAACCCAATCGGGGCCTTCGTCAACTTCAACATTGGCCTCGCGAAGCTTGTTGGCAAGAGCCGTCTGGTTTTCAGGCAAAACTCCGCGAACCATAACATCGCCACCCGTAATAGCTCCGGCGAGAAGGTAAGTGCCGGCCTGGAGCCGATCACTCGGGACTCGAAACTCGCAGGGCACGAGGCTCTTCACGCCCATAATCGTTACCGTGCTGGTTCCCGCGCCTTCGATGCGCGCGCCCATTCGGTTCAAAAACTCAGCCAGAGTGGTTACTTCGGGTTCGACCGCCGCGTTCTGAATCACGGTTACGCCTTTGGCCAAAACGGCGGTTGACATGAGGTGCTGAGTCGCGCCCGCGCTGGGGAAGTCCAAGTAAATCTCAGTTCCGACCAGGCCCGGCGTTTCGGCAATGTAGCGCCCGTTGGTGAGCTCAACCTTCGCCCCAAGCAAAGCCAAACCCTTCAGGTGGAAATCAACCGGACGCTCGCCGATCTTACAGCCGCCGGGAGCAGGCAGAACCGCGCGACCAAGCCGCGCCACCAGGGGGCCAAGCAGATAAAACGAAGTGCGAATCAGCCGAACCGTTTCTTCATCAAGTTCTGCCAGCGAGATGTTCGTACAATCAATAAAGAGCGAACCTTCAACCCAATCAACTTTGGCCCCAAATCGCTCCAATAGACTCGCCTTGATGCGAGTATCCGAAACATTGGGAACATTGTGAAGGACCGTTACGCCTTCAGCCAGCAAGACCGCCGACAGAATCGCAAGAGCGGAATTCTTACTTCCCGCAACATCAACTTCACCGATGAGCGGACGCCCACCTCTAATTTGCAAAATATTCATAAACCCTCCGTCCTTGGTAGGTAAACGTTAACAGTATAGCGCGCGACATTGCGAATGATGCAAGTGTACCGCTTACACTTCCCGAGATTACCACGTATTTTGCGGAAGCACCATAAAACTCTCCGAGAAGAACCTGTCCCACCATGTTTCCTCCAACACTTTTTCCAACCCATTTGCTCCAAACGTGTGTTAATATACAGGTTCTAAGGAGAAATTATGAAACGATACGCTTTACTCGCATCCGTCGCTGCCATCGGCGGCGCCGTCGCCTTCCAAGGCTCAGTCAACTTACAAGCCACCACCCCCGGCACCGCCCAGGTTGGGCACTTGAACATCACCGGAACCGCTAAGGCGGGGACGTTTTTGTCTAACAACACCTCGCCCACCGGCCAGACCTTCGGCGGAGACTTTCGGGTCTCTAGCAATGAAGGGCGGGCTATTCTTGGCAACGCGAGTGCCACGAGCGGGCCGACTTTTGGCGGCTTGTTCCAATCGTTCAGCACTCAAGGCAGGGCTGTGGGCGGAATTGCGGTTGCGACGAACGGAACAAACTACGGTGGTTTCTTCACCTCGAACAGCATCATCGGCAACGGCATCTTTGGTCAAGCCACGGCGGCAAGCGGCGTTAACTTTGGGGTGAAGGGTAAAGCTGTGAGCCCGCAGGGGTTTGGGGTTTTCTCTGAGGGCAACATGTCGGCAACGGGGATCATCTCAGGCGATGGGTCGGGGCTGACGAATCTCAACGCCTCGAATCTAGCGACAGGCAATGTTGCCGATGCTCGCCTTTCGGGCAATGTCGGATTGTTGAACAGCCTGAACATTTGGACGGGGCAGAACAACTTTGGCAACCCTGCGAATGTTCTATTTGGCAATGGGTTCAGTCTGACGAATCGCCTCGGGCACGCTTGCCGATGCGCGGCTTTCTAGCAACGTTGCCTTGAAGAACGCCCCGAACTCGTTTACCGGTTCAAACAACTTTACGCTTCCCCTGCTACTTTCAAATGGAACTGGGGCCGCGCCCGCTATCGCCTTTTCTGGCGACCCCGACACCGGCCTGTTCTCAAACAACGGCCTAGGATTCTCAGTTGGCTCCAGCCAAAAGATGATCCTCGATAGTAATGGCAGGCTCGGGATCAATGTAGCTTCTCCCGCAGCCCCTCTGCACATTACAGCCGGCACCCCATCTGGAGGGACTTTTTCCACAACTCAATGTGACAGTCTAATTGATAGCACCGGTCAGACTGGGCTTCAGATTATTGGCGGGACGCACTCAAACATTTTTCTCGGACCCTTTGCCACAGGGTATCAGATCATTCAGCATGTCTCCTCTGGAAGTTTCTTCATTAATGGGCCAAGCGGTTCAGCTGCAATAATGATCGAAGGAGGCACTCAGGATGTCGGGATGGGAACCAATGTGCCAACCACGGCACTGCAAGTCATCGGCACCATCACGGGCAGCGCTAAAAACTTCCTCATTGATGATCCGCGCGATCCTTACAACTCCTTCCTTCGCCATGGGTGCGTGGAAAGCGATGAGTATAAGAACGTTTACGACGGCGTGATCACGACCGACGCCCGCGGCTTCGCCACCGTCACGCTTCCCGATTGGTTCGATGCCATCAACGAGAAGTTCCGTTATCAACTCACGGTTTTGGATGACGGCGAAGAGTTCGTGCACTACAAAGTGACGCGAGAAATCCAGAACAACCAGTTCACTATTCGCACAAGCCAACCCAAGATCAAGGTCTCGTGGCAAGTGACAGGCGTTCGCAAGGATGCGTATGTGAAAGCGAACCCGCTGATCGTAGAGGAAGCCAAAGGCAAAGATTGGAAGGGCAAACTCCTAAACGAAGAGTCTGCCCCGGCGAAGACAAAACCAGCTAAGCGATAGGGTCATTTGGCGGAGGATAGTACCGGATCGTTGCATCCGGCCCCCAAGGATCTCTCTTCGGCGGAGAGGGTGACGTCTCCCGATGGCCGCCAGCGAACGTTCAGGTCCTTGACCGCCTTCGTTTCATCCAATCGCCCTACGATTTGGGTGACGGGGGCGTTGTGGAGTAGCTCGGGGCTCTCGATGGCTTCTTGGCAAATCGCGATCACGGCGTCGCAGAACTCGTCAAGCGTTTCCTTGGATTCGGTCTCGGTGGGCTCGATCATGAAGCATTCGGGCACGATGAGCGGGAAATAGTTGGTGGGAGGATGGAACCCGTAATCAATCAGGCGTTTGGAAATATCCAACGCGCGCACCCCGTGCTCCTTCTTGTATTTCTCGGCTGTGAGGATGCACTCGTGCATACAGGGCCGATCATGGGCGGGGGGTAGCACTTCTTTGAGCCTGGCTCTAATGTAGTTCGCGTTCAAAACAGCATAGCGCGAAATCGTGCTCATGTATTCTCGCCCGAAGGCGCTGAGATAAGTGTAAGCCCGCACCTCCATGAGGAACTGTCCGAAGTAAGCGGAAACGCGGCCGATAGAATCGGGCCGATCTTCATCGAGAATGACCACATCGCCGACTTTTCGCACAACCGGCTTAGGAAGATATTTTTCCAGATGAGTGCCCAGACCAATGGCTCCACATCCGGGGCCTCCACCGCCGTGCGGCGTGCTAAAGGTTTTGTGCAGGTTCAAATGCATGCAATCGAACCCATGATCGCCGGGCCTCGTGGTTCCGACCATAGCATTCATATTCGCCCCATCGCAGAAAACCTGGCCCCCCGCCTTATGAACCATTTCGCAAATCTTAACAATATTCGGCTCGAAGAGGCCAAGCGTCGAGGGGTTGGTGAGCATAATTGCCGCCACGGTGTCATCAAGCGCGCTTTGCAAGGCGGCGAGATCGGTGTTACCGTCTTTATCGGTTGGAATCGAGCGAACTGAATACCCGCAACGAGCGGCGGAAGCGGGGTTTGTGCCGTGGGCTGAATCGGGAACCAGAACGACCTTTCGCTTATCCCCTTCATGGCGAGCCTCATGGTATGCCTTGATCAACATGAGGCAAGTCATCTCGCCATGCGCTCCCGCCACCGGTTGCAGGCAAATATGAGAAAACCCGGTGACTTCTTTGAGTATCTCTTGCACGCGGTAGAGGATTTCCAGATTGCCCGGAACTGAGGAGGCAGGTTGCATCGGATGGGTGTTAGCAAAGCCGGGGATCGAGGCGGTTCTCTCGTTGATTTTGGGGTTGTACTTCATTGTGCAAGAGCCCAACGGATAAAACCCGGTTTCGATTCCGTAGTTGATATGGCTCAGATTGGTGAAGTGACGGAGCATATCTAGCTCCCCAATCTCGGGCAAGTGGAGTTCCTCCCGCATCTCACCGAGCACGACTTTGAGGTCAACTTCTGGCGTATCGGCTTTCGGCACATTACACCCAATTCGGCCGGGGCGAGACTTTTCAAAAATAAGCGAAGGAGCAGGAACCGTCTTCTGAGGCATCGGCTATGATTTTACCGGAGCACCGACCATCATCGGGCCCTGATCGTGCTCGCTGCAAGCGATTGAGGAGTGCGGTGGCTAAAAGTGGCGCCATCTCTTCAACTTCGCCCGATACGCCTTATACTGCGCTTCCAATCCGCTGGTGCGCTTCAGAACTAGCGCATCCATGAAATACTCCCACATCAACGTCTGATTTATCCCGGCGTGGCCTTGATCGGGGCCGGCCATTAGGTCGAAGCTTTTGCCTGCGCGTTGTAGGGCTTGGACGAGTTGGAAGGTGTTCGATGGGTGAACGTTGTTATCCGCGGAGCCGAAGAAGAGCATGAGGCGGCCCTTTAGATTCTTCGCGTAGTTCATCGCGTTTGCCGCATCGTATCCTGCCTTGTTCTCGGTTTCCCAAGGCAAGCCCATGTAGCGCTCGGTGTAGATTGTGTCGTAGTTCTCCCACTTCGTTACGCTCGAACTTGCGACGGCGGCGTTGAAAACATCGGGATGGCGCAGGATGCACATGACCGAGGCGTAACCGCCGTAAGACGTGCCGTAAGCGCCGACGCCTTGAACGTAAGGCCGCTGCATGAGAACCTTCGCGCCGGCCGCTTGATCGTCAATCTCCACAACCCCAAGTTTGCCGTAAACCGCATCCTTAAAAGCCTTTCCACGGCCCTGGGTTCCGCGCCCATCAAACCAGGCGATAAGGAAGCCCATTTCGCAAATGGCCTGCGGGGCCCGGTAGCTTTCCTCCCGCGTGCCTGAATCGGGGCCAGCATAGAGACTAACCAGGAGCGGGTATTTCTTGGCGGGGTCAAAGTCGGACGGTTTTTGGAGGTAACCATAAAGATCGGTCGTGCCATCGGCGGCTTTGAACTTAATGCGCTCGACCTTCTGGAGCCCAAGGGACTGGAACTTCGTCAGATCGCCTCTTGAGAGTTCGGCGACGAGTTTGCCGTTTCGGTCTCTTACGGTTGAAAGATTCACATCCTCATACGAATCGGCGTTATCGGTGAAAAACTTGCCATCGGGGCTGATGCTAACAGAATGCGAAAGCTTTGGATCCGTGAGCCGAGAGTCTCCTTTGCCGTCAAATTTAACGCGATGAAGTTGGTGCAGATAGGGGTTTTCGCCGCTGCGCGCGGTGTACCAAATCTCTTGCGACTTTTCGTCAACTCGAAGAACGCTTGCTACCTCGAAGGGGTGGCTGGTAATGGACTTCAGTGGTCGTCCGTCAATGTTTGCAAGGTAGAGGTTCGAGAATCCAGTTCGCTCGCTGATCCACAGAAACGACTGATTATCGGCCATCCATCGGGTGAAGGGGTGGTTTTCGACCCAACTGTTCG
The DNA here is from genome assembly GCA_031386985.1 of Armatimonadota bacterium. GTDB lineage: Bacteria > Armatimonadota > Fimbriimonadia > Fimbriimonadales > Fimbriimonadaceae > JANJUB01. Next base: position 32,979 of record JANNCV010000042.1, on the reverse strand, counting down.
GTTGGTTCTCCTCGATGATGATTCGGCTCTTTCCGGCCACGTTCGCCGCGCAGAATTGCATCTTGTTTTGCTTGCGATTGGTGCGTTTGTAAAGAAGTTCATCACCCTTGGGAGACCAGGTTACGTCGTAAACATAGTGTCCAAGCTCGGCATCGCCAAACGATTTGTCAACCTTCACCCGCTCCTTGGTGGCAAGATCTACAATGTAAAGCTCGACGACGGGATTATCGGTCCCGGCCTTTGGATAGGCTTCGGTATCTAATGTCGTTTGAACCTGAGTTTGCGCCAAAGTGAGGAAGTAATCCTGCACTTTGCTGTCATCAAAGCCATAAAAGGCGAGGTATTTGCCATCGGGCGAGAACCACATGGCTTCGCGAACATTCAACTCCTCACCGTAGACCCAGCTCCCGATGCCGAATCGCTTTCGCGTTGCGGAATTTCCGTCGGTGGTGATGGCTTGCTCATTCTTGCCGTCCGCATCGGCGAGATAGACATTGCCATCTCGGAACAGCGACATCATCTTGCCATCGGCGGAAAACGTGCGGTCAAACTGGCGGCCGCGTTCGGGGTTTCTTCTCTGGCCGGTTGCGCGCCTTGGCGGGGAAGTCGCAGTCGCGGCTGTGACAGCAGGTCCCTCGGCGACCTTGCCCGAAGCCAAATCAACCACCATCGTTTTGCCGCCTAAACTAAACGACATAGCCTTTCCATCGGCTCCCCAAGTTGGCGAGACCTCGTTCGAGACATACGCACCGCCGATATCGCGGCGCATTTTTTCATAGCGATCGTATCGGGGCATAGTCTGGAGCCGGTCTTGCCCGGCGGATAGTGAACAGACGATGAGAGCGAGGGAAATGGTGAGAAAACGTCGCATGAGGTGGATGTTACCTTTGGGGCCACTATCCAATCCGACAAGCCCTAATGAACTAACTCTTCTGGAAAGGTCGGCTCTTGGATATGCTCGTAGTTTCCGGCGGCGATATCTCGCGCCATGTGTTCGGCAAAGTCTTTGAGAAGCGGGTCGCTTTCGATTGAAGCGCATTCAGCCAAAGCCTGAGCAACCTGAGGGCGCATCGTGGCTTCCCATTCCACCACATGAAACAGCCCGTGAATCGCGCTTCGCCGCCCGATTTTGCTGGGAGCGTGAAGGCATTGCAGTAAGACCGGCCCCCCGATTTCGGTCGGCACATGCCCGCCCAAAACCACGCCCGCCTTGAAAATCGTTCGACAGTAGTCGTCCTCGGCGTCCCAAATAAGATCGTGAATAGCACTCACTGCGTCGTCGCGCAGGTCGGGAGTGTCGCAAAAACTGGCCAGGTCTTCAAACAAATCAAGAACGCACCACTGGGCTGATCTTCTCTGCGGATGCTTGCGATCCTGGATGATCCAGATAAGGGCCGGGCCGAAAATGTGCCAGCTCGCATGCGTTTCAATCTCGATATGAGCATCATTAGCAACATCTCGATCCGGGCAGTAGAGGAGTTTGACGAGGTCAAGGGGCTCGAGCTGGCAAAGTGAACCGGTGAACTTATCGGGTCTCCCCAGCGTTTGAGCGATTGTAAGCTGGCGTTTAAAAAGTGGTTCGGCCGTGTTTTTGAGATTCTTGAGCATTTCGCTCAGATCTTTCCCGCGAGCTTCGTGCCAAGTTGCATGGCACCTCCCAAAAACCCCATAGCGTGTCTCCGCGACTTCAACCTGAAACTCCTCACCGTAAGCGGTGAAAGTTGCCGAACCCGACCAGGCATCGCGAGGCAAATGATAGCGATAGCTGGGCGACGGGGGCGGCCAATGGAAAGCATGGCGATGCCCCGGATTTACAGCCTTGGTTGAGGATGCAACCGCGGCTGCCGCCTCAACAAAAGCGCTGAGCTCCTCCACCAACTGGCATTTCATTTCCGTTTCGGGCATTTTCGTTAGCTTACTCTTTTACGAATTTGAAATGGAAAGACTTGGCTTCCTTTTCCTCCGGGAACAGCTCGCCATCCTTCAAGGATAGCAAAATTGGAACCTGCAATGGAACATCAGCCGATCCATTAGCGCGCTTTACCTTCATTGTAAGGGTGCTTCCCGAGAGGCTCCAGGTGCCTTCAATTGCTCCTGCCGTGGAGGACATAACGAATGTGTTGTCTTGGTCAAGCTTTAGCTTGGATGTTTTAAGTAAATCCCTCGCGGAAGCAATTTCGTCGGGGCTAGCCTTCGCTTCATCCATGCCCATTCGATAAGGGCCAACGAGGCCTGCTTCAGCACCGGAAACCGTTTTTTCCCCGGTTCGGTTAAAATCGGTTTTCTTCCGGGAGAAGACCACTTTGGTGGACTTCGTTGCATCATAAATCGTGAGTGAACTCCCATCTGAGCTTAACTCCCCCGATGATGGCCCGCCAGGGTCGCCAGCAACTCTTTGGCGGTCCTTGCCGCGCTTCTTTTCAAACGCGTCGGGCGGCATGTTTCCCACCTTGATCGGGGTGAACGTGAGCTGGTTTTCTTTTACCGTAAGGTCACCTTCGACCAGAACTCCGCCGAACGAGTAGTAGTAACGATTCTCGGAGCTGATATAGAGATTGACCAAACTGTGAAGTCGCAACATCGCCTCATCATTCGTGCTGAGTTTGGTGGATTCAAAAGCAAGCGAGCCCTTCCAATCACCCGCAGGCGAAACTTTTGATGAGGATGAACAGCCAGCGCAAAGCAGAATGGCGGCGTATACAAAGAATCGCATCCTCAAATTATAGCCAGCCTAGCGGCGAACATAGGAATATGGGCTGACCTTTCCGGCATCCAGACTCCACAGCACTCCGTCCTTTATCAAAAATGCCCAGGGTTGGCGCTTTCCAACAGCCTCGCCCCTTTCGCGGCTGATCTGCAAAATGACCTTATCCTCCTGGACTGTCCACCGACCCTCGATCAGAAAACCGATCGTGAGTTCAAAGGAATTGTCCACGAGCAATTTGAGTTTTGATTTGGTCGCCATTGGCATTTCGGAGACCCTCTTGAGTTGCTCTCTTTCGGTCGGCTTTGCCTTCGTCAAGTCTATCTTCTCAATGTATTCGCCCACGAGCTTGCGTTCGGCTTCTGTCACCGAATCGGGGCCAGTTTTCTTTTGCGCCACCGTGTACGGTTTTAGAGTGAGTTTGCTCTTTCCGTAATAGTCGAGCGTGAGGGTTTTGCCGTCTTCGCTTAGTGTTCCAGTAACCGGTTTATTCGAATTGTTCCCCCCAAAAACCTTGCCCGGTTTCGCCAACTTAGTTTGCTCGTCGCGGGTCAGGCCCATCACGGTTTCGGGAGTTAGAGTGAAGTTCCGGCCCTCGATAGTGACTTTGCCCTCGATCGGGATCACGCCGCCGAGCGTCAGCAAATAGTGATCCTCATTCGTGATGACCAGCGAATTGAGCCGGTCATCTTTCCAACTCCCGCTAAGTTTCGGTGCGGCCCCTTTGGAGCCGCACCCGACACAAAGAATTACCAGCGCAATGGCAAAAAGTCGCATCCCTAATTATCGTTGGTTTGCACAGTAAAAAGCTGGCTCCCAATCCTCTCTAATCTTTGTTGAACGAGAAAGGAGCTTCTTTTCCGCCATCTATGGGAACTAGCTTCGTACCTTTTATCTTAAAGGTAAGCGGCTTGTCCTCGGGCGAAGCTTTGACCCCCGACATCTCGGTTGCTTTCAGGGAAAGGATATCGCCCTTAACCGACCACTTTCCTTTTCCCTCCATCATCATGTTGAGCACGAAGGTGTTGTCTTTATCGAGAACGAGTTTGAGATTTCCATCCATCGCTTTGAGCATCTGCAGTTCATCTGGCTTGGCTTTTGAAGGATCAGTCACACCCGTGTAAGAGCCAACCAGGTTTGCTTCTTCGCTTGTTGCGGTTGCAGCCCCCACAACTTTGGGCTTTTCGACCTTGCGATGAAAAACTAAGCTACCTTTAGAGCCAGAGTTATCGTCGAGGGTTAGCGTCGTGGCATCGGCGCTAAACGAGCCCTTTATGGGTGCGCCGGGATCTTGGCTTGAAGTCCGACCGGCCTTCGCTGCTTCCTTCTTGGCCTCTTCAACGGTCATTCCCATGATCTTTTCAGGGTTTAGCGTGAGGTTGCTGCCGGCGCGCACATAAGCCCCTTCTGTGGGCATTCCCATAACGGTTAGGGTGTAGCGATCCCCCGCCTTGAACTCGAGAACGAACTCTCCAAACATATCAACCATGCTCTCCGCGAGTTTGGCGGCTGGGTCATCAGTAGCGGTTTTGGGAACTTCAAGTTTGCCCGACCATTTGCCCGTAATGTCTGCCTCTTTTGGCTTGGCTGCTTGTGAAACTGAAGGGCTGGACGAGCATCCTATGACCCCAAGAAGTGCGATGATGACAATTGAATTAATGATTCGCATAGGATAAGGTCGAACAACGGCGGGCAAAAGTCTGGGTAAAACGCATCATGCGTCGCATATTTCCAGTTTTTGCCCTCATTTCGCTGATTGGCAGCGGTTTGGCCCAAGTTCCTTCCCCGAAGGAGTTTTTCGGGCACGATGTTTGTGAAGATTATTGGCTCGCGAACTATAAGCAATACACGGCCTACATGCAGGAGCTTGACAAAAAGTCAGATCGGTTGAGCCTAGAGAGTATCGGCAAAACCGAAGATGGACGGGACCAGCTTATGGCGATCGTGACCGATCCGGGAAATCGGCGCAACTTGCAGAGCTATCGAAAAGCAAGCGAGCGCTTGGCCCGGGGGCGGGGTTTCAAAGATGACGCCGATGCCCTGAACTATGCCAAGAAGCAAAAGGCCGTGGTTTGGATTGACGGCGGATTGCACGCGAGCGAATCGTTGGTAGCTCAGCAGCTAATCGAAACTGCCTATCGCCTAACGAGCTCGAATGATCCTTCGGTTAAGCGGTATCTCAAGGATTGTGTGATCCTGCTTGTACATGCGAACCCGGATGGAATGGACTTAGTGGCGGATTGGTATATGCGCAAGCCGGTTCCCTCAGAGCGGTCTCTGGCGGGTTTGCCGGTGCTGTATCAGAAGTATTGCGGGCACGATAACAACCGCGATTTCTACGCCAACAACATGGCGGAAACCAAGAACATGAACCGGATTCTGTATTCGACGTGGTATCCCCAGATCGTTTACAATCACCACCAGAGCGCGCCCGCTGGAACGATCATGTTCTGCCCGCCGTTCCGAAACCCCTTTAACTACCATATGGACCCGATGACTGAAATCGGGACGGAACTGCTCGGCACCTTCATGCACCAACGCATGATCAGCGAAGGGAAACGGGGAACGGCGATGCGCGGTTCGACGCTTTATTCAACCTGGTGGAACGGCGGCTTGCGAACAACCACTTACTTCCACAACATGATTGGGATTCTGACCGAGACGTACGGCTCTCCCAATCCGGGGCCACTACCTTTCGTGCCTCGCTTCCAGATCCCTTCGACCGATGTGCCATTCCCAGTTGAGGCGGGGCGGATGTGGCATTTACGAGATTCGCTGGAATATGAGATTTCGGCGAACTACGCGATATTGGATTACGCCTCTCGGAACCGAGAGAAGCTGTTGTTTGACTTTTACCGCGCCGCGAAGAACCAGATTGAGTTGGGTTCGAAGAATAACTGGACGCCTTATCCATCACGGATAGCGCTTGGGGCCGAGGGCATGAAAAAACCCGAAAACCGGGATGCGCGGATGTACGTGATCCCTTCAGATCAGCCAGATTTTCCGACGGCTTGTAAGTTTGTCGAGAAACTTATACAGTGTGGAGTGGAGGTGGAGCGACTGACGGAAGATACCAAATCTCCTGGTAGGGAAGGAGTTTGGTCCAAAGGCTCATTCGTTGTCAGATGCGATCAAGCGTTTCGCCCTCATGTGCTGGACATGTTCGAGCCCCAAGATCATCCGAATGACTTTCAATATCCTGGTGGCCCTCCGATTCCGCCCTATGATAATGCCGGTTACACGCTGGCTTTTCAGATGGGGGTGAAGTTTGAACGAGTGTTAGTTCCGGTGGAGATAAGTACAGTTAAGATCTTCAAAGCGCATTTGGTAACGCCCGATCCAGTTTATCCGGCTCCTGGCCATCTTGACTTGACGTCAGTTGGACAAGTTGAGTGGCTCGACACTGGACCCAATCCGACTGGCATCGATTATGCAGGGTTCACGATTCCTTGGACGCAGTTGGCGGCTTATCAAATTCGTAATAACGCGGCCAAAGCCAGATTGGAAGTTAACTTGACCGAAGCCGGTCTGGAGGTGTTTGATTCGGACTATCGGAACGCCGTCAAGGGTGTAACCACCGCAAGGGTCAGAGGCGTTGGTGCGATGTTTGGGAATGTTTACTCCAAACTGTCCGGAGGAAACACTGCGAAGCTTGAAAGGACTCCCCGGGTCGCACTCTGGGATCGCTACGGTGGCTCCATGGAGTCGGGCTGGACCCGATGGGTGCTAGAGCAGTTCGCGTTTGACTTCGACGTTGTTTTCCCGCCCGATCTTGATGCGGGGAACTTGAATGCGAAGTACGATTGCATCATTTTTCCCGATGGAGCGATTCCCGCCCCCCGTGCCACCGGCGTCCCGCCCGTGGGTGCCTCGGGCATCTTGCCCGATCTAGGCGGAGAAACTGGAGGCTCCGTTCAAGGCGGCGGTGGTCAAAACCTCGCCGATGACCCAACCGTCCCCCTTTTGTATCGCCGCAGAATCGGAAGTATCACTGCCAAAACCATCGCTAGCCTCAAGGAGTTTGTCGAAAAGGGTGGGCATTTGCTCTGCATCGGCTCCAGCGCCCTAAACATCTCTCGCCAACTTCAGTTGCCGGTGGAAAGCGCTTTGGTTGACGAGAAGGGCGGGAACCTACCAAACACCAAGTTCTACATCCCAGGGTCGGTTTTGAGGATGAAACTGAACCAAGGGCCGTTGACTGTGGGGATGGACGACTATGTTGATGTCATGTACGATAACTCGCCGGCGTTCCGGATTTCCCCACCCCCTGCCCCCTCCCCATCGGGAGATGGAGAGGGGGTTCAGACCGTCGGTTTCTACGATTCCGGCAAACCCCTTCGCTCCGGGTGGGCGTGGGGGCAGGAGGTTTTGAAGGACACCATCGGCGTCGCCGATGTGCCGCTCGGGAAGGGAAGGGTTGTGCTCTACGGCCCCGAAATCCTCTTCCGAGGCCAATCCCACGGAACCTTCAAACTCCTCTTCAACGCAATCTTCCGCTCGGCCCAGTCGAAGAGTTAGTTCAATAATCCCCAAAGGATACCGTTGAGAAGTGGCCCCGAGGTGGGACTTGTTTGCCGAGACTTAGGACCGGTCTTCCAACTGCGACGGATCGTCGGCGTAGCGCTCGTACAGGGCCGCAATCTCCCCATACACCTTCCGCCGCAGTTCAAGATACTCTCGGCGCGCCTCGGGGTCTTTCTCTTCTTTTAGTAAGTCATTATAGAGTTTGATTTTGGATTGCAACTGCTTCTTTTCAAACTTTGGCGAGAAAGAACCGGCACCCGCGTGAACGGGCGTAAACAAAGCGAGAATGACGGCGAGGCCGACCGCACCTGTTACCGCGCGCAAAGTGTAGACCCACGGAGATGCCTTAAACCCACAGTCCTTCGTGATGATCGTGCCGTCCTTTCGGCGATAGAAGCGGGTGCACAACCGCCCTTCGGTTGTTTCGATAAGTTCCATCGCCTCCACCCGGGTCATGTTCGTCAGATTGTAAACGTTGTGCTTGCAGTGGGTGCAATGGCGCACCGTGTCACTCCCCTCCATGCGGCTCCAACTCGCCGGGCAGTTCTTCTTGACTTCTAGTGCATCAAGTTTGTCCATGGTTATATTATAGGGCACGTTTTCGGCGAACAACCTTGCGAATCGTCAATACTATTGCCAACCCGAGGGCGGAGCCGCCGATCCCGATAGTCCAAGTAATTGCAGTTTGGATGGGGTCGGCAATCCTATGGAGCGTCGGATAATCTGGTTCAACCCAATTCGCCCAGAAACCCGAATGAGTGTCAGGGTGCTCGCCTCGCGCAAAGCGTTGGGCCATGTAGGCCGTACGAGCTTGATGAACTTTCTCTCCATCCGCAATCAAATCGGCGTAGCCTTCGTCGGTCACGTAGGGCCTGCCAGAGCGTGAGCCAATCGGTTGCACAATGAAATCCTTGCCGGCAGCTTGCAGATCGCGGAGCCTCTTCGTTGCGAAATCCTGCATTCTTGAATCGGAAGCTTGACCGCGAACGTGTGATGTTGCCAGAAGATGATAGATATCGGGCAACTCGTATCCGAGGCCCATCATGATGATTCCCGCTGCTCCGACTACGGGTTCATCACTCTTCAAGCGGGTTTGCAGATAGTATTTGGAGTCGCGATTCTCCGGCAACCACGATTCTTCCAGCGCGAGTTGCACGTTTTCCCGTCCAAAGTGCGACTTTGGATTGATTTCTAGGGCTTTCTTAATCTCGGTGATGCTTTCTTCTAGGGTTTTGATATCTTTATCGGTGTGACCGTTGGCAATCCAACGGTGAACCAGGAACGTCCCGTAATTCGCGTGGAAGCTGTAGCGGTGATCCTTAACGAGTCTTTGGCTCTTGGAGCTTAGAATCACCTTAATTGCGTCATCAATCTTGCCGATTCGATCATAGGCCACCGCGAGGTCGTCGTATTCTGGGGGAGTGAGCGAGCCTTTCTTCAAAAGCCGCTCGATTCGCATCTCGTAGTACTTCGCGGGAAATCGCTCGAATCGCCCGCCAATCGCACGTAGAACCAACTCCTGAATCGCCTCCGCCTTCTTTTTCGGGTCAGTTTCCTTCTCAATGCGGTTTAAGGCGTCAACATTTCTTTTCTCAAAGGCCAGCGTATCGCGGTCGTTGATACACGCTAAAACGAGGTTTGGAATGAGCGCCGCGAGGAGTAGGAGCGTTTTCATACTTTACTTTGAACTCCCTATGAATCTCCCGCGTTCCCTTGCCCATCTGATGGGCTCCAAAACTTCTGCACAGAACTCGAAATTCTTCTGGCCCCCAAGAGGAAGAATAGGGCGAGGAGAACTACGGGTAGGTTGATCCAAAACAGGGGTAGGGCGGCCGGATCCTCTCGCTCGCTCATGAAAGCAAAATAAGCTCCTTCACCCAAACTTGGGAGTCGAAAGAGTAGCGCTAGTAACCCCACGGACTGAAACAATTGATTTACCGGAAGCGGGCCCAAATTATTGACGGGCCCTTCGGCATCCTTTGTTATAAGTTTGGCGACCCACGGTGCGCGCTCCCACAATAAGAAGCACAAAAACGCGTTAATCACGGCCGTCACGATCACTCCGGCATATTGGAAGTTCTGCGTCGCGAGGAAGACTTCGGGTGCTTGTGCCCTCAATGACATGGTTAGCCAAAGCTGCCCAACCGTATTCATCAGCAGAGCGAATAGGTACAGCGCCAAGAGCCGACATCCGATGATCGCTAGTTGTTTTGGGCTCATATGTTTGATAGGACGCGACGACGGGAGCCAGAGTTGCATAACTACGCTTGCCACCGATTTGTCCGCTTGCACGTACAGTTGTTGTGATCTATCCGAAAGACAAAAAGTTACAAGTTCAAAAATCAGGCGAAACTCTGAGCATGCGGTGGGCGCTCGGATCGAAGAAGTACCTCGTTTACACTTTGACTTTCCCGCTGTTCACCGGTCTTGGGTGGGCAGCCGGGAACTCCCCAACCGCATCTGGAGACCGGTCTGTGGGCGGCATCATCGGATTTACTGCGTTCTTCGCCATCAGTGGCTTTGCAATCGCTTATTGCGCGGCAGCCTACGCGCTGAACATTTGCGAGATTCGTGCGGACCGGACATGCATAACTTACTCGTCCGGCCCTTTCCGGTGGTTTCGACCAAAGTCCTTTGATGCAATCGGGCTTGGCCAGTTCTTTGCAAAAGAGTCGGTTCGTGGCTCAAGCGTGCTTATCACGAATGCGGTCTACCTCATTGATGCACAAGGCCATGCTGAGCTACTTTGCGGTTACTTGCCCAGCACCTTCGCAATGCACCAAACCGTACATGAACTGCTTGACTTCTATGGTTTGGAGGACATGGAAGTATACGGTGAGACCCATCTCCCGAATCACCCTGGGATCAGAACCAGCTAATTTGCAAACAAAAAAAAGGGCGACCGATTTAACTCCGTCGCCCTAGGGTTGCGATCTCACGCTGACCCCGCGGTGTATTTAGCGAGGTTGATCGTGCGATCGTCCTCTTTATAATTGCTAACCGATAGTGCGTATTCCGCGAGCTTTCTCAGCGCTCCCTCTGATGTCGCATCCAAGCCGTGCGGGCTAGTGAGACACATCGCCAACAAACCGAATGCTTCCTCCTCAGTGAGATGCAACCCTTCTGGTGTTCCAGTGGTCATGTCTCCCTCCTCGGTGGGTACCAAGAAGTATAGACGAGAAATACTGCATTCTGTTCCACGCAAATATGAGGTTTTTGTTATGAAGTGCCGATAATGGGGGGCTTCGCTGGTTCGGAATGGTTCGGGCTTTGCGTTCGGGGGAAGTTCGGAGGTTCGGGCCGAAGGCCACCGAACAAAGCCCAATAGGGCGAACCGAACTGCGCAAAGCGCTCGAACGTTCCCAAAAACAATGGCGCGGACGAAGGGACTCGAACCCCCAACCCTCAGTTCCGAAGACTGATGCTCTATCCATTGAGCTACGTCCGCCTGAAGACACAATTCTACCGCAGAACGCTCCTCACCTCTGCTAGAATCTAGGCATGTCGGCCCAAACCTCAACGCGTTGCCGCGAAATGATCGCGCTTTTAGATGAAGCAGTTCAAATTGAAGATGAATGCACTAGGTGTCACCGCATCAAAGATGTGCTTCATGACATCGTCGTTTCTCAGGAAGATTTCGTGCCGGCGGTCTATTTGAAGCCGTGCGAAGTGAAATACGCCCGTCGCTTGCTCCATAAAGATCCCGAGGGTCGCTATAGCGTTGTCATTATGGTTTGGGGACCGGGGCAGGGAACTCCGATTCATGATCACGCCGGTTGCTGGTGCGTTGAATGCGTGTACCGTGGCCGAATAAAGGTTGTGAGTTACGATCTTCAAAACTGCGAAGGTGATTGTTTTAATTTCAAGCAAGAGCAAGAAATCGTAGCTGGAATCGGCGATGCGGGAGCGCTCATTCCGCCCTTTGAATACCACACAATTATGAATGCCGAGGCCACCCCAACCGTTACGATCCACGTTTACGCGGGCGAACTTCAGTGGTGCCATATTTTTGAGAAATCCGGCGAGAACTACAAGCGCGTTTACCGCGAGCTTTGCTACACCCAAGACTGATGCGAGCTTTCGTTCCTGGGTTTTTCGCGTGTCTTGCGCTGGGTTTGGCCTCCTTCGGCTCGAAGCTCGTGCAATCCTTCGTAAGCCCTTTGCTGATTGTCATCATTTTGGGGATGATTATCGCTTCCGTCACCTCGCTGCCGACCTCCATGGATGAAGGCATCGCCCTATGCCAAAAGCCCATTTTGCGCTGGGGGGTGGCGGGATTGGGGTTTAAGCTCAGCATCCAAAAGCTTGGCGAAATTGGCGGCCCGGCTCTGATGGTCGTTGCTCTTTCTACCTCCGTGGCCCTCTTTTTTGGCTGGTGGGTGGCGCGGCGGTTGGGATTGAGCGAGAAAGCCAGCCTGCTCTTGGGCGTCGGAACCGGAATCTGCGGGGCCTCGGCAATTGTGGCGGCCGATACCGTGGTGAACGCCGAAAAGGAAGATACGGCGGTTGCTTTAGGCGTGATTACGCTCCTGGGAACGGTCGGAATTCTGGTGTATCCGCTCATCGGTCATGCGCTGGGGCTAAGCAAATTTGTTTACGGGGTTTGGAACGGCGCGAGTTTGCACGAAATGGCGCAGGTAGTGGCGGCGGGGGAGGCTTATGGCGCGGCGGACACTTCCACGGTGGCAAAGCTCGCTCGGATTTGCCTGTTAGCGCCCGTGGTTTTTGGCCTTGGCTGGTATCTGCGCACCAAGCGAGGCGGCGCGGGCGAGGCCAAGGTTCCGATCGTTCAGTGGTTCTTAGTGGCCTTCGTCCTGATCGCGATTCTCAACTCCACCGGCCTGATTTCAAAGGAGCTTAGCAAGATTCTCCAAGATGTTGATCTGGTTGTGCTGTGCGTTGGAATGGCAGGGGTTGGCTTGAAGTCCGACTTTCGCCAGATCATCAAAGCCGGGCCAAAGCCCATTCTTGCCGGCTTGCTCCAGTGGGCATTTCTGGCCGTGATTTCCCTGGGATTGGCGGTCGCGTTTTGCAAATAGAAACCCTCGTCATCGCCACTCACAACGCCAAGAAAGGCGGCGAAATGGTGACGATCCTTTCGGCCGCGATGCCCCATACGAGAATCCTAACCTTACAAGATTTTCCAAACGCAACCGAACCCGAGGAGACTGGAACCACCTACCAAGAGAACGCCATCATCAAGGCCCTCGCCGCTTCAGTTGAAACCGGGATGACCTGTCTCGCCGATGACGCTGGCCTCGAGATAGATGCCATGAACGGCGAACCGGGGCTCTATTCGAAACGATTTGCGGGCGAAAACACGCCCTTTCCCAAGAAAATGCGTATCATCCTGGATCGCCTGGAGGGAGTTGAAAGCCGAGCGGCCCGGTTTCGGTGTTGTATTGCATTGGCGAGTGCTTCGCCGTTGCCAGAGCCCGATCTGCGCGGCGTAGATGCTCGGGTTTTGGGAAGTTCGGGGGTTCATACCCTAACCATCGAAGCCACCTGCGAGGGCCAAATCGCCGCCGAACCCAGCGGAAACGGCGGATTCGGTTACGACCCCATCTTCTTCATCCCCGAACTGAACTGCACCATGGCCGACTTAACCGCCGCCCAAAAACACCAAATCAGCCACCGGGGCAAAGTTCTGAGGGCGCTTGTCGTCTATTTGAATGGTAGCGCAGGTTGATTCTTAGGGTATTGTCAGCAATTCGAGAGCTAGGCAAAAATCGGATACAAAAGGGATAAATAAATGTTAGCTACTACTTTGACCACGCTCTTGGGCCTCCAAGAGAGGCAACTTGCTTGGCATGAGGTCGCTAAGTTGATCGCGGGTCAAGGAATTTCCCATGTTGCACTTGTGCTTGAGCGGGGATCTGCCGCGGATGTTAAGGTTTCGACAATCGCGCCATGGAGACACGACAAAACGTATGTTAACCTTCTTACTTGCACCGCGCCAGGAATCGTAACCGCTAACAAAGAAAACTTGGCGAGACTCCGAATGCTTAAGCCGATTTCGACCAAGGACGACGCTGACATGAGCCGTTGGATCGAGCTTGCCGTTACCCACTTTGTCGGCATGGAGAAGCGTATCGGCGTTTCTGCGGTGAAATCAGCAGGCTCGCTCTCGGAAGGGGAATACGTAGGTATTGTCCAAACGGCAATCCTAGACGATAGCCAATACATCTACCTCAACTGGATGGGAGCCTCAAACAAGATCATTCGACAGGACAGGCTTATGGTGGGGTGTGCCCTCGCTTACCCTTGGTAAGGTGGGGTGCGCCTCGGTTCCAGGGGCCCGGCCGGAATTTCGCCGGTGAAAATGCTCTGTACGAGTGGGCCAACCAACTGAACCTAAACGAAAACGAACGCAGCCGTTACTTCCGGTGGAGTGCCCTTAGGCCGTTTCCGCAAGCGACTTCAGCTTATTCAAGAACTCCGCCCATGCGTTCCTCAAGCCATCGGCTTCATCCTTGGTTTGGATTCTTGAGGTCATTACGTTCATGAGGGTTTTGCCTTTGGCGTCTTGGAACATCACGTCCACCGTCATCGGCGCGGTGCATCCGGGGTGGTGCCAGGTGAAGCGGAGGTCTTTGTTGGGGCGGATTCGGGTGAAAGTTGCTTTGCAGCCGGCGTTGCAAGAAATCTCACCTCCCTCGCTCAGGTTCTGCGTGCCGCCATCGCCAAACATCTGCGCGAAAGCCTTCGAGTCAGCCCAAATCGCATAGGTTTTCTCAACGGGGGCGCTGATGGTTTTGGTTACGCAGATCGAATATCCCTCGGCCAAGCCGTCCTTCTTGACGATGCCGTGATGCTTCTCGTATTCAACGTAAAGGCTCGTCGCCCACGACATTTCCCTCATCGAAGTCATGCTAACAATGTGCGTCAGCGAGGGCCGACGACCTTGCTTGATGCCGCCAAAAGCATCGAGTTCGGCAAACCACTCGGCGATCGTTTTGCCGGTGGCTTCTTTGCAGTTGGCGTCGTTGATAACAAAGTCGGGTTTGTTGATAACTTGCATTGAATAGGTTTCCTCTAGTTTTTTGCGATTAACCCGATAAAGATACCAGGATGATTCCAAACCTACCCTGGACCGGCGAACGCATGATCCCTCATGCTTCTGACATTGCAAGTGAGCTCTTCCATTGGCAGCGCTACCTTTATTTTCACCCTTGGTATCGAAATGCCAACGTGGTTGATGCCGCTAGCGGAGAAGGTTACGGAACCAACTTTGCTTCGGTCTTTTCGGCCGCCGCGGTCGGGGTTGACATCTCATCGGAAGCGACCGAGTACAGCTCGCAACGATACAATGGTCCGCAGTTTGTGACGGGCGATGTGTGCGAGTTTGATTACAGCGGCGCGGACCTCGTAACAAGTTTTGAAACGATCGAGCACCTGCCGAATCCTTCAGCATTCCTCGAAAAGCTCAAGGCCTGCCCAGGCAAGATTGTGATCTCTACGCCAAACCGCAAGACTCACTCTCCGGGCAACCAGCTAAGCGATAAACCCCTGAATCCGCACCACACGATTGAGTGGACGCCTAACGAGTTCGCAGAGCTAATCAACGGTCACTTTGAGGGCAGGCAAGTAAGATTTCTTTCGCAAGAAGGGCGCTGGCCGGGTCTCATTCGCGAGGGACTTGATGACGATGCGATGTACTGCATCGCGGTGATTGGCGACGGTGAGCTTCCTCAATGGCCTCGACTTGGCCTTGCGATTCCAACCAAAGACAATTTCGCTCAGCTTCAAGATACGATTCTGGGAATCAGCCGATATTATCCGGGCGAGATCGAGTTTGCCGTCGTTTCGAACGGCTCAAACCCAGAGAATCTCGATCTGCTGCGTCAACTCGCGGCTCAATCGCCTTACATGATTCGGTTGATCGAACTTGAAACGAACCTCGGTTACGGGGTAGGCTCTAACAAGGGTTTGGACCACCTTTGGCAGGACGCTTGGTTTGATTATTTTGGCGTTGTTAATGATGACGTCGTGCCCAGCGTGGCTTGTACGATTGAGATGGTGAACACGTTTGGCGAACTCGCTAAGCAGGGGCTGAACCCAGGCATCGTTGGGCCGATGAGCAATAAGGTAAACGGTCGCCAACAGGTAGATATCGGCACTTTTTCTACGCTCCCCGAAATGATGACCCGCGCCGAGAAGTTTCATCGCGAGAATTACGATTCGGCTTCGCAGGTTGCCCAGGTTAGGGGGCTCTATTTCTTGATGTCTCCCGCGTGCCTTTCTGATGTAGGCGGATTTGATCCGCGCTTCGGACTTGGCAACTTTGAAGACGATGATTTGAATCTGAGATGCAAGCTCGCGGGCTATACGCTTTGGCTCGCAGATGCGGCGTTCCTTTATCATCACGGCTCGCAAACGTTTCAAAAACTTGGCATTGACTACGCCTCAAACATCGAACGCAACCAGCAAGTTTTTGCCTGGAAATGGGATCTTTCTGAAACCTCAGATTGGCCGTTCCTAACCGAAGTGCCCGAGGGCGTTGAGCTTTTCGTGCCCCTCTGTTCGGAGCAAGCGGTGGAGTTCAAAGTGGATGTTCACGGCGAGCCCGTTGACCTGATTAACCAGGCTTCCGATATGGAGTTCGTGGCGTGGGTTCACCAGCGGCTTCTTGCGCGGCACCGCTCGGTTCGAAGAGACATCGTGAAAGCGATCATGGACGCGGTTATTCCGACGGCCACCGCGATTACTCAGGGCCAAGAATCAGAGGTCGCGGCGTAAACGTGGGACGGGGCTCGTTTTTGGCCCCCGACTTAAACCTGTCACGGGTGGAAGAGCCACCCCCGTCCCTCGTCGGCTTCCCCGAACCCCCGAACCCCAAAAAGACTCTAACCCCCAATCATAAAATCCACATAAACGGGCAGGTGATCGGAGGCGTGCTTGAACAACGCAAGGAGACTGTCTCCAGAACCCACCGCCCTTCGTCGGCTTCCCCAAAAGTCCGAACTTTCCCGAACCCCAAAACTCTAACCTCCCATTGCAAAATCCACGTAAACCGGCAAGTGATCGGACGCGCGGGTGCCCTTTTCGAGGTATTCGGCATGTCCATCGCCATTCTTTCTCACCCTTCCGATAGAGCCTCTTAGCGCGTCTACTTTCGAGTAGATCTTGGTTTCGCTCGCGACTTTCGCCAGATTCGGACTTACTAGGATTTGGTCGAAGAGGATTTGCTCGACGCGAACGTCGGCGGGGAAGCTGTACTCCTTGCCGCGCCATTGCTCGTTTTCCTTTTTCGCTCCCTTCACGGTCGCCGGAATCTCATTCTGGCGGAACTTATCCGAAAGGCCATGCGTCACGGCGTCCTGATCATAGAGTTTTTCGCAAAGGTTGAATAAGAGCGGCCCTGGCGTTTTGGCTCTGCCGCCGCGGGTACTTGGGTCGCCGGTCTCTAGAATGTTTACGCTCACGTCATCGGGACAATCATTGAAGTCGCCTAGCACCACAACGTTGTTTTCACCTTTCTTTCGGATGTACTCTGCGAGGAGTTTAGCCGCCATTTCTCGTTGTCGGTCCGTTTGCAAACGTCCGCCTCCTCCCCGGCTTTTCATGTGCAGAACGTAGAATGTGTAGGTCCCGCCGCTTGGCGATTTCACGGTAGCTCGCAGTACATCCCGACCGCCAGGGAATGCCGCATTGAGGGTTTCATCGGGGAAAACTGTGTCGCTGGACTCCAAAATGAACGGCTTCTTGACCGCAATCCCCGTTTCCTGGTCTTCATTTGGGTTGTCTTTTATGCCAATCTGCCACTCGCCGCCAAAGACTTGCTTGACCGCGAGTTCGCTCTGAACTTCCTCGAAAGCCACGATATGTGGGTTCGTGTTGTTAAGCACCGACTGGATATTCGAAATCCGCCCGGGGTTCGCGTTCTCGCCAAACCACTCCATGTTGTAAGTCATTACGCGCATCGCGTTCGGATTTTCGATCGGGGAATCAGAGCACCCTAAGAGGACGAGAGGGAAGGCGATGAAGAGCCACTTGAGCATGCAAATGAGCGTACCAGCGGACGATCCGAGTTGGTAGCAACGTCTCAAGAACTGGACATGGCAAAACGCACTTGGATTTGGGTGGGCTCGCTAGTTGTTATCACCACTTTAGGCGGCATTAAGATTCGCAACAACATGGCCGAAGCTGAGCTAAAAGAGCAACTCCGCCTCGCCTGGGCCGAGGGCATCTCAACCAATGCCGACCAGTTTGCTTCGCTGATCGTCAAAGTTCCACCGAGCGAGAATGCTGGGCCGTATTACACCAGCATGGTGGGAAAGGGAACGGGCCACCCATTCCAACAGCTCAACGAACTCCTGGCAACCCTCACTGCAACGACCCTCGCCAGCGCGAAGGCTTATCTGAGAGCTCGGGGCTCCGCAATGGGCCTGATTGATGCCGCCGTTTTGCTACCCAAATGTAGCTTCGATCGTGATTGGAGCAGGTGGGAGTCTTTGGATGAGCGGGAGATTGTCGAAATGCGTTCTGCCTCAGGCATTTTGGCTTTGCGCGGCGCTATCTCGGCTCAAAATGGGGACTGGAAGTCTGCTATCGCGGACGTGGACCGCATGTTTAGAGTAGCCCAACATGCCCGGTTGTCTGGGGCCCTTGGGCGGAATTGGACCACTGACCGCCCACTTCTCGACGGTTTCCACTTGCTCTCATTTTGGGCATTCACTCACCCAAACCAGCCCGGATATCTCAGGGCCCTCGAACGTGCCATCGCGAGCTTCCCCAAGCCAGATGTCAAAGCCGAACGTCGAGGTGATCTATTCCTTAGGCTCCAGATTGCTGAGATGAGCATGACACCAGAGGGCCGTAATGCCTTGGGATTGAAGCGAGACGATCTTGGCGCGCCGGACCAAATTCTCCCTAAACTCCTCAGCCAAACCGAAGCCCGCATTACGATCATCAAGGCGTACCGCCGGGCTTGGGAAGCGCTTGCTCTGCCGCTCAAAGAGCGCGATGTCGTTTTGGATGAAGTTGAATCAAAGATCAATCGCGCACTTTGGGCCTTTCCTGGCCAGCGTTACGGATTGGGACATTCAAGTTATGGGCACTCTCGCCAGGAGGAATGGGAGTCCCGCCGGTTGCAATATGTTGCCCTGGCGAGGGCATTAGCCAAGGGCCGCCCACCTAAATCGCTCGATACGAAGGACATCTTAAGTCCGTATGACGGCACCCCGCTCACCTATGCCTTCGATGGCAAGCAGATCACGATCAAAGTCTCTCGGAATGATCGCGATGATTTAACTTTGCAAGTTCCCAGTTACAGCGTCATGAGTCTTGGAAAGTAGACTCCACACAAATGAACAAAACAGCTAAAGTGGCACTATGGATCGGGGTCATCATCGCTCTCGTTTTCGGTGGTCCGATTGCTTATGTGAAACTTAAAGCGGCGAGAGAGGAGGCGCAGTTTCAAGAGCAGCTGCGATTAGCCTGGTCAGAGGGCTTGCCCTCCACAAGTGAGCAGTTCAAGAGTTTTATCAAACCAGCTCGCCCCGAAGAGAACGCCGCTCCCTTGTACCGAAAGCTCATCAAGCTCAAGAGGCTGAAGAACGAACCAAACAAAGTTTGTGATCAATTTCTGTTTGAACGGTCGCCCGCGCATAGCTTGGCCGCTCGCAACGCATTGACTGATGGAGCACCCTACCTCACAATTATCGAAGAGGCCGTAAAACTCCCTGATTGTTGGTTTGATCGAGATTGGGCGCAAGGGTTTGCATTGCTCTTCGTCGAATTTTCCTACATGAAATCAGGGGCTAGGCTCTTGGCACTGCGGGCCGCCGTTAAGGCCGGGAATGGTGAACATCGGGCGGCACTTGCGGACATCAACCGCATCTTTAAAATGGCAACCCACCTCGCCGAGGAGCCCTCGGCACTCGCGCAACTCGTCTCAATTGCTCACTACGAGATCAGCCTGAGGTGCCTGCATGGACTTTCCTTTGTTCATCGTGATCGCCACGAATATCTGGAAGCCGCACGGCAAGCAGTCGCAGCTTGGCCCAAGGTCAACCTGCGCGTCGAGCAACGGGCATACCTCTGGGAATTCCTCTCCGTTATTGAGTTGTGCCGCACGCCTGAGGGCCGTGAAAACCTTGGACTGAGGGAGGATGAAATCTCTCCGGCCGAGAGAATCATGCCTATTCTCTTGAGCCGAAGCAAAGCAAAGATCGAAATCGCCAAGGGCGCAAGAGAATTTTGGGCAGCGCACGCTCTGCCGTTGAAGGAGAAACTGGCAGCCCAGCAGGAAGCCGATCGTAAAGTTTGGCAGGCGATGCTCGCCTTTCCGACGGCGGCCTTAATTCTCGAAAAGCTAACTGATCCGGGGGTGGTTACGGAGAGGCGAGAGGAATCTTGGGAGGCGCGTCGGCTTCAGAATGTGGCGATGCTTCGGGCGCTTGGGTTCAAGACGATACCCAAGGCGGTCAAGACTAGTGATCTGCTCAGTCCATTCGACGGCAAACCGGTCACCTACAGTTGGGACGGCAAGCAAATCAAGATTACGGTGAGCGGCCTCAACGGTGACTCTGGCCCGATCGTTCTCAGAATGCCGCCAAATCTCGAGAGCGGAAACTAGGCATATTTTGTCTGACTCATTTATCCCTACTCCTCCGTCTGGATTTTTATGAGTGAAGAAGAGGGGAAGCCTCTTAGTGTTTACACGGCTGTCGTGGCCATGGCCGATCAGATGGCGGCGATTGCTTGGCAGAAATTGGGGCTACAGCCTGATTTCATGACGGGCAAGATCGAACCCGATTTGGGCCAGGCAAAGGTCGCCATTGACGTTGTTGCCCATCTCGCTGGCGTGGTTGATAAAGAACTTGATGATTCTGATCGAAGAGAAATGCACAATTTGGTGAGCAATTTACGTCTAAACTATGTTGATAAAGCCAAGGAGGCCACATCATGAATATCCAAGGAAGGGTTATTTACCGTCGAATAGGCATCATACGCCGAGTTTCGCGCGTCCCGATCAAACTCAAACTCGTTTGGCGAGATTGGGTTGAGGCGCGAGAAGTTGCAACCGCTACCACCGTCCCAACGGCCCGAGAGCGACAAGATAGTCTTATTGAGTTTTACAGTCATTACGAGGACCTCGTAGAGGTTCTGTGCGATGCCGCAAACTACGCGCCAACTGCCGCCCTAGAAACGAGATACATGAAGCAGCGGGATTGGATGCAAGCAAACTATGACCATGTTCGGCCATTTGCCCTTGCCTATCTGCGGTTTGATGTCAACGATGCGAGCCAGACCATGGAACTCGAGGGAAGCTATGGTGATGCGTTTGAGGCGCTTTTTGCCGCTCCAAGTTTGGATGCGTTTCTCGGGGCCGATGATGGGAATATGATCTGCCGGATTAATCGAACGAGAGAAGCGCTTAACTTATGCGGAGAGCATTTGAGGCAACTTGTCGCCATTGAGAAATGCGCGTAAGTTTTCGTCACGCTGATTTTGAGGCTCTGTCTCGGTTATGGAACGAGTTTTACCCGGCCCGTTTCAGGGTAACTCCCAGTCTTCTGGAACGTAACACAACGGGCTCGTCTGTGTTTGATTGGGGCGCCTCCGTCATCGAGTTGAACGATAAGTTGCAACCGATCGGATTTGTAGCGGTTAAGCGGAGCGCCGATAACCTGTACCCTGGACCAAGCCGCGACCTCGCTCACGTTAACTCCATAGCGTTCAATGATCCAAGAATCGGTGTGGATCTGATGCACTATACAAAGCAGGTGCTGATTCAGAGGGGTATTGACCAACTGCGCTTCGGGCAAGACTTGGATCATTTTTTTCCGGGCTGTCCACTTGATCATAGTGCCCTCAAAGATTTTCTCCTGATCGAAGGATTTGATGAGGGACCGGTTGTTTCAGATGTTTGCCGTGATCTCGCAGATTACAGCTTCGTGCCTACCATTGATGCAGAAGTTCGCAGTTGCGATCCATCCGAAGTCAAGGCGCTCAGCACATTTTTGGACCGGGAGTTTCCCGGGCGGTGGAAGTATGACTGCCTTCGTTACATTGCCGCCGAAGGAAATTGCAGCCCAATTGATATCCTCTGGATTGACGGCGAGATCTGCGGATTCGCAGTTACACAGGACGGATCGTCGAAGCAACCCCATGCCGGCGCCATGTGGTGCGACGGCGAAAACTGGTGCGCTCTTGGCCCGATTGGAGTCTCTGCCGCCATACGTGGGAGAGGCTTTGGTGATGCGTTATTGGCCGCGAGTTTGACACGAATGCGGACCGCGGGAAAGCGAAATTGCACGATTGATTGGACTAGTTTGACCGATTGGTATGCAAAGCACGGTTTTGTTATTGAAACAACTTATCTAAAATTTACGCTTTCATTGTCGCTTTAACCGATGAAAATTCGGTACAACGTGGCGAAGCATGTCTTTCCAGTGCCGCATTGAGCTACTGGGCGGGCTTCGTGTAATCCAAGGGGATACGGTTACTGAGAGGTTCCAGACCCAAAAAACGGCAATTCTCCTTGCCTATCTGGCTTATCACAAGGGCAAGAAATTCGCGCGCGAGCAAGTCGCTGAGTTGCTGTGGCCGGATGCTGGGATGACCACCATAAGAAATCGTCTTAATCAGGCCGTTTCTTCTCTTCGGCGGCAGCTTCATCCGCCTGGCTCCTCGCAAGATTACTGGATCGTCGCGGATTATTCGAGTGTAACGCTGCGGTCTGATGCCTTCCAAACCGACGTGGAATCCTTCAATCAGTATCTGGCGTTGGCGGCCTCAGCTTCGTCGGAATCGGAACGCATTAGCAACTTAGGGGGAGCGGTGGCGGAATATGGTGGCGAACTCCTTGTCGGATATCACGATGACTGGATACTAAGTGAGCGAGCGAAACTAATCGAGGGATATTACGATTCCCTTAGTCAACTCATCAAACACTCTGCTGCCAGCGGTGATTATCGGACCGCCATCAAACATGCACATGATCGTCTCAGCATTGACGCCTACGATGAGCGGAGCCATCGGGCGCTTATGCGACTGCACGTGCTTTTTGGCCAGCCACGAATGGCCTTAGCTCAATACGAGACGCTAGATCGGTTGCTGTCGGCCGAGGGTCTAGAACCACGAGCAAAGACCGCAGAGATTTATTCCCAAGCCAAGACTGCCGCCGAATCTGCTCCATCCCATAGCATTGCCAGCAAAGATGAGACGGACCCGGATGGGCTTGACGGACTGATTGAATCTGCGGCCAAATCCGAAATTGGAAATAGTGCGCGCAGGGCGATGCCGCCAGACCCGATGTCTACACTTCCCAAATACATTGCCCCCTTTTTCGGACGAGAGACAGAACTGAGCCAGATTCGCGAGCTGATTGAGGGCGGGCAGAGAGTAATCACGATATCGGGCGTGGGCGGAGTTGGGAAAACGAGACTTGCAGTTGAAGCCGGCCTGCGGCTCGCTCCCCATTTTGGTGGGCGAGTCCTCTTTGTTTCGCTAGCGGAGCTTAGGGCCGAAGATGAAGTGGCTGACTATTCGCGGGCAGAGATTAGCCGGGCATTTGGTCTAAGCGATTCCTCCCGCGAATCTCTCATTGAGTTTCTTCTGAGTTTGGGACCAACTCTTGTGATTTGTGACAGTGCCGAACACGTAGATTCAGCCACCATCCGAAGGGCGAGCCAGTTTGTGGGTAGCTTGCCGAAACTCCAATTGATCAATACGAGCCGACGCGTTATCGGATTTGATGGTGAAGCCTCACTTGTTCTGAATATGCTCCCATTGCCCCAAGTTGAAGCCTCAACCACGCTGGCCGATCTAATGGAGAACCCGACGGTCGCTCTCCTTGTGAACCGAGCGCGGGGAACGAAGCACGACTTTCAGCTTACGGAGCGAAGTGCCGAGCCAATCGTGAGGTTATGCCGAAAGCTCGAAGGGTGGCCTCTTGCGATTGAACTCGCGGCCGGGTGGAGCCGAACGCTGACCGTAACTCAGATGATCGAGCACCTGGGTGAGCACTTTGATCGTCTGCCCAGCCGCCGTCGAGATACCCCAGGGCGACACCGATCACTGGGGCTTGTACTTAACCAGAGTTTCGAGTTTCTCTCACCCGAACTTCGCGAAGGCGCAATGCGGCTCTCCTTTGCGGAGGGAGGCTTTGACCACGAGCTCGCCGAAGCGATGGGTGTCGGGCCGGATACCCTGGATCTACTTCAATCTTTGGGGGAACTCAGTTGGCTGAGATCAACCTTTGACTCAGGTTCGGTTCGATTCTCAATGCTTGATTCCGTGCGCAAATTCCTCCAGGAGCGCGCACCGGCAGAGTTGAGAAACGATACGTTATCAAGGCTGAGCCGATACTATGTCGAGACGCTCAAGCCAGTTGCGGCTGGCGTAACCTCACGCAATCAACTTGCCCAGGATCGGCTAAACTGCCTTCTCTCAGTCCGCTGGCTTTTGGAAAACAACGATCCATCGGGAGCGGTCATCGTTGCTTCCGCATATCTTTCTGCGTCTCTACCCTATTCGAATTTCCTGGACGCCCCCGCACTGTATGATCTAGTTGGAGAGAGCCTCGATACTGTTTCCAATCGTGAGCCGGAAATAGTAGCCCGCTTAAGATTGAGGCTTGCCAGTACGACTCGCTCGGACGCCGCGATTGATTGGGATTCTGAACTGGAGAAGGCAATCTTCTATTTCAAAAAGGCCGCGATGACGCAGGAGTTGTGCGAAGCCCTGATTGAGCTGGGCATAAAGAAACATTTCGCAGAGGATTATGATGGCGCGATTCTTAGATATAGTGAGGCATCTGAAATCGCTCTAAGCGAGGGGCTCATGTTTGAACTCTCACGCGCTTTACAAGGGTTGACCAATTCCAGCGTTAATTTGGGTAATTTTGAGGCCGCTCGGCAGAGCGCCGCCCGGTCTGTTGAAGCGGCGCAACTCACGGGAGTGGTTGAGCGGCATGCATCCGCACTACTTAGCTTGGCCGGTCCGTGCATTGCTCAGCTTGATTATGATTTTGCGTTGCAGCACGTACGGCTAGCTAACGAGCTATTGGCGGAATCTGGCCGAAACTTTCCCGCCTTGCAGATTTCCTCTCGACTTCTTGAATCAACTTGCATGGCTCGACAAGGCGACCTTAAGGCATCTCTTCCTCGGCTGGTTCGCTCGATTACAGGCATGCTGGAGGCATCCTACTCTGCTTGGATCGTCAATTCTTCTCTCGTGGAGCTGTTTTGGCAACTCGTACAGTGCGGGTCCTATCTTCCGGCGGCGAGGTTGCACGGGCACTTTCGGACCCATGATGAGTTTTTGCGAGCACTCAGTTGGGAAGTTAAGCAGATCGAGTATGGTGAGGCTGTTGCCCAGCTAGAAAGCTCAATTTCGAAGTCCGAACTCACTCAAAGTATGGGCCTCGGGGCAGAAATGGATCGGAAGGCGCTCTTGAGATTAACATTTCAAGATGTTGCGAAACTTTTAGAGACTCTTTAGAGTCCTTTGATAAGCTTGCAAACAATGATCACAGTCGGACTTGTTGGTTGCGGGTTCATGGGCAAGATGCACTCAAGCGTCTACTCTTTGCTTGAAGAATCGCAGTTAGCGATGGTAGCCGATTTGGATTTGGCCCGGGCAAAGGCGTTCTCCTCAGAGTTTGGATGCAAGATCGCCACCTTCGACGAAATGCTCGGGGACGCAAGTTTGGACGTCATTGATATCTGCTTGCCCACACACCTTCATTGTGAGTTCACGGTGCGTGCCCTTGAAGCTGGCAAGCATGTGATGTGCGAAAAGCCAGCAGCGCTGACCCTAGACGAGGCCGATCGCATGATCGCAGCCCGCGATGCAAGTGGCAAATCGCTGATGATTGGGCACTGCATACGATTCTGGCCGGAGTACGCCTTGTTGCGTCGATACGTAGTTGAGAACAAACTGGGAAGGCTACTGTCGCTGAATTTGACCCGGTACGGCGAGTTCCCGCACTGGAGCAGCGAGAACTGGCTCGCCGATGAATCAAAATCAGGCGGCGGAGTGCTGGATATGCACATACATGACACGGATTTTGCCCTGTATCTTTTAGGCAAGCCAGACTCTATTAGTGCCTGGGGAAGCGTTGATGACCGTGGCCCTGGTCATGCTTTTTCAACGCTTACCTACGGAGATACTATTGTTCACACAGAGGGTGGCTGGAACTTGCCATCTCATGCGCCCTTCAAAATGGCCTATCGAGCGATTTTCGAACGCGGAGCGATGATTATGGATGCTGGCCCGCTAACGGTTTTTGAACCAGGAAAAGAACCCGTTATTCCTGAGTTTCCGAAAATGGAAGCCGCTGGTGGCGGAAATATCAGCGATCTGGGTGGCTATTACCACGAGTTGCGCTACTTCGTTGAATCTATCCAATCGGGAGCGCCTCCGAAGATCGTTACGGCGGAGTCTTCGCGTGACTCCTTGGAACTGACACTTGAAGAGATCAGGCAAATCAAGTCAAGATAAACAAGAATGGCCCCTTGCGGGGCCACCTGTTTCTTTTGGAGGAGATACGCTGATTGAAATCGTCTCTTACTGTACACAACGATTTCTCGGGGTGGGTAGTTCCCACGATAGGTCTTTGTTGCAAAAATAATCCAAAGGGAGTAAAATAATCACAACTTGCGGGAGTAGCTCAGTGGTAGAGCATCTCGTTGCCAACGAGAGGGTCGAGAGTTCGAATCTCTTTTCCCGCTCCAAGTTTTCCACAGCCGCCCAAAAGGCGGCTTTTTCATGCTTCTTTCCTGCGCTTTCTAACGTCGGTTGAATTTGCAGATACGTCTGCGGCCAGCTTTTGGTTTGGACTGGCTAAGGAAACACATTATGAAAAAAACTCTTCTGATTTTGGCGGCAACATCCGCACTTGTCGTTGTTGGGCACTCACAAACGAGTAAGCCAATGGGTCTCTCCATTCGGGCTGGATTGGTTTTTCCGGCTAGCGGGTATGGGCGGGATCAAGGTCGAACCTGGTTTGGCGTAGGGGGCGAATACAAGCTTAAGGATCAATCATTTGGCATGAACGACCGTTCTTCGACCGGTATGCTCACCCTCTCGGCTGACTTCTACAGCAAGGGCCAAGCCTCCGCGATTCCCCTGCTGATTAACTATGTGGGAATGAGGAACGAGCTTTATTACACTTTTGGTGCTGGTCTTGCCTTTACTCACGATGAAACTCTGAGCGGCGGCCTGATGGTAGGACGAAGCAAGACGAACATTGGCTACCAGTTTGGAGTCGGTTACAACTTCCAACAGGGGCAAAACCCACTGTTCGCCGAGCTCAAGTATTTCGGCAATGGAAACTCCAATCTAAACGCTTTCGGATTGTTCCTCGGCGTCAGGCTGTAAGTATCCGTGACATGGGCATCATGCCCAAGAGTGCCTGGGGCTTTCAAGCCCTAGGCAGGCCGCTCATCTGATTGTGCATTTGGACGTCCGGCGCTCCAGAAAAAGGCGACGCCCCGAGAATTACAAGCCACCCCAAACTACCTGTTCGTCCCGAGAAAACTCACCTTGCCGGAACCGGGATGCCACCTACGGCGCCGACGGCAAAGAAGTGGTCGTCTTTATTGATCTTTACGAGCTTAATGGTCTCAGCGCGCACGACTTTTGAGCCTTTCCAAAGTGCGCTCGCCGTATCGCGCCAATAAACGACGTACTCTTGCCCCGGTTCGCCATCCCAGTTCAACACCGTGTCGTGAGACTGATCATTCACGATACGAACTGCTTTTGGTGGCAACTCAGCGTTGCCTAACAAACCCAGGGCAAGTGCGTTGATCCGCGTGACATTGGCCAAGTAGTTCCAATCCATGAATTCGGGAAGGTCATTTGCAGAGTGCTGCCGGGTGTACTCCTCATGAACTTCAACAAAGCGCACGGCCGCAAAACCGTCGAGGTGGAACGGCGTATGATCTCCGCCACGGCCAAAGCGGTCTCGGCGCATCACGAGCTTTACCCCGAACTTGGGCACCTTACCTCGCGTCGCGAACTCGACAAACCGAGCTAGCTCGCGGCTCTGTGGGTTTGGATTCTCAGCGGTGGCCTCTTCGCTAAAAACGCGCACATTTCCAATGTCCTTTTGACCGTTATTGTTTGAGGAATTGCCAACCATATCGCAACTCAGCACCGCTTCAAGTTTCCAAGCTTCATCCTTGGCGCGCTTCGAAAGTGCTCGCGACCCGTTGAGTCCTTGCTCCTCGCCCGAAAACGCAATAAACTTGATCGTATTTTTCGGCTTTGATCCAGCCAGCACGCGGGCGCATTCTAAAGCCAATGCAACGCCCGATGCGTCATCATTTGCCCCCGGAGCCCGAGCATCAATACCCGCGCCAGCTTGCATGTTGACCGAGTCCAAATGTCCGCCGACCAGCACGATCCGATCCGATTCTCCCTTGAGCGTAGCCACTACTTCAACGACCTGCTGATCTTCAGGGACGCGCCGCCCTTTCGGGATGGTGTAAGTCATCACTTCGGCGGTGATTCCCGGAATAGCCCGATACTGCTCAGCGACCCAATTCGCGGCTTCGGTCAGGCCGGGAGTCAAGGTGTGGCGAGTGGGATAAGCGGCCAGTTTTTCGACTGTTGCACGAAGACGGTTGGGATCAACGGTTAGAGGTTGCATAAGGCACACTAAAGCGGATACAAACACGCCCTAGGTTATCCCAGCCAAGCCAGAAATTGCTTTTACTTCTTGAGAATGGCCGAAATTTCCGATGTGCCCTTGCCCGGAATCGTCATCCCCATCGTCGGCAACTCCATTTTTATGTCCGTCGCCATCTTTCCACTGAGTTGGAGCGTTCGTCCGGTTGATTTCTCGACCCTCACGCCATAGTCCATCGTCATCTTCATGTTCATTACCATTTCCACGCCGGTTCCCTTCGCCATTTCACTCATATCGAGGGTCATTGGCACGTCACCGGAAACTCGAACAACCCAGTAGTTGTCGTTCTCGCTCTCTAATTTGGCTTTCAACTTAGTATCCGCCGGAACTCCCGCTCCAGCGAGCCCAACGGGAACGTCCCAAACGTCGCCGATCTTTATGGCCTTCTCGGGGAACTCAGTGAAAAATCCGGATGCACCCATTGTCGCGCTGGACATCGCCATCGCCATCATCGGGTCCATGCCCTTGCCCGCCGTAATGCCAGTTACTCGATTGCGCGAATCCAGAAGTCCACTCATCGTTAGTTCCTTGGGCATCGCATCGGTCATTCCCGCGCTCATTTCATTGTCCGACTCCACTTTCATATCGGAGGTGATCATATCAATCTCGCAGCCCTCGCCTTTGTTCGTTTTGTAGACAATTGTATAGGTGCTTGACCCATTCAGGTTAAAATCCTGGTTTCCGGCTGGGGTTTCGAGGGAATTCTTTGATTTGTAGCTTTGGACGTAGACGTCTTTGCTCCCGACTTGAAAGGTTCGCGTCAGCGTTACGTCGTCTGTCTGAAAACCAGCAAGAGCGATGGAGCTGACGGCAAGAAAAGCGAGTGATCGAAGTTTCATCTTATCAATAATACGAAAGAATATGGCGAAAGATTTCAGTAAAGGGGCTGAATGAGCGGCTGAACTTCCAAAAAAGGGCTGATGACTGAGGGATCAAACTGGGTTCCAGCGCATCTGCGAATCTCTTCCAGCGCGCCGTCTTCAGACTTTCGTGAGCGATAGTATGCGGGGGCGGTCATTGCATCGAACGCTTCCGCTACGGAAATGATCCGAGAAATGAGGGGAATGTGCTCACCGCTCAAGCGACTTGGATAGCCCGCGCCATCCCAACGTTCATGATGATGAGTAATCCACATTTTCGCTTCCTCCGGGAGATCATTTCCCAAAATCTCTGACGCGTAGGCGCAATGTTCGCGAATCTCCAAGATCTGCTGTCCCGCAAGCGGTTCTTCACTCTGTAAGCATTCTTGGGAGATTAGGAGTTTGCCTATATCATGAAGGGCGGCGGCATACCTGACCATACAAAGTTCATCCCCGCCGATTCCGATTCGATCAGCGATTGCTGTACTCATGACGGCGACGCGCTCACCGTGCGCGGCCTCACCCGCAGCGTGAGCCTCCAACCGATTCAAGTAATCGCGAAGTAGTTTCGGTGACATCTTTCAATTCTAACTGGTAAGGACACGGGGAGAATTGCCGCCAATACGACCAATATCTAAGGTAATGGCGATGGACCGTGAAGGGTTGAAGGTGCTTTCGGGACCAATGTGGCTGGCATTGGCGGCCGGCACGTTCGCCTGCGTCATCGTTGGAATTTCGGCGGAGCGAACCTATGCCCAGGCTCAAATAGCGTTGTTAGATGCTCAACAAGAGCAAGTGCGTTTAACGGTTCAGACGAGCGCGCGGTTACTTGATGAGCGGGTTAAGATAGACTTCGATAAAGATCCGCTGGGGGTGCACTCGGCTAAGGGACTTGAGAGTATTTGCCGACTTAACCAGCAAATTGACGCCGCCTATATCCTGACTCCCAACCGTGGTGGGCTTCTAGTTCAAAACATCTTTGGAAAGAGCTCAGGCATTCGACGGGGGATGGTCTTGACAGATGTATTGCCCGCCGCGCATAAGGTTTTGGAGAGTGGCATTTCACAAGTTGACTCTTCGAGTTTTGAAAGTGACGAGTCAAGTAGTGTGAAGAGCTTCGCTGCCATTTACCGCAACGGCAAGATAGCTGGGGTGCTTGGAATTGACTATAAGAGCATCAAATTCCTGAATCGTACCGATAGCGTTGGTGATACGCAGCGATCTGGATGGTTGCTGGCGTTTCTGGTTGGGATGCTGAGTTGCGTTGCGGTTTACACCGTAAGATTTCGGCAGCTGAAGGAAGCCAACGAGCTGAGAGTAGCGAAAGATGACCTTGAAGAAGCAAATCATCTCCTCGAAAACCGCGTTGAGCAAAGAACAGAGGAATTGAGGCAAGCCCTAGACTCAAAATCCATGTTCCTTATGTCGGCTGGACACGAACTTCGAACCCCTTTGAACGGCCTTATGGGTATGACGACGCTGGCCCTAGACACCGACCTTTCCGAAGAGCAGCAAGAGTATTTCACACATGCCAAGAGTTCGGCGCTTCAACTAACTCACAAAGTAAACCAACTGCTTGATCTCGCTTCGCTGGAGACGGGCTCCCTCCGTATTGAGTTGGAAGAAACAATTGTTGGGGATGAGTTGGAAAGAGCGATCGAGAAGCACAAAATCGCAGCTTTCGCAAAGCGCTTAGAAGTCGTTGTTGAGATTGACCCGCAATTGTTTGGAAAGTTCTTGGTTGCAAAACGGCGCCTTCATCAGATTGTTGATAACCTGTCTTCAAATGCGGTTAAGTTCACTGAAGAAGGCCAAGTTTCGTTCAAGGCAAACTTGAAGGATCGCGGAAACGGCATTACGTGGCTTGATATTGAAATCGAAGATTCAGGGTGCGGCTTGGAGGACTCGTCTGAAACGGTTTTTGATCTAAAACATACGCACAACTTGCCATCAAACAAGACTGGACTTGGAATTGCACTCACGATATCACGACGAATAACGCAGTTAATGGGTGGAGTTATGGAAGTTGGTGAAACAGATGGAAGGGGAACCAAAATGAAGGTGACGATTCCATTGCCCCGGGCGAGTGGAAATTCTATGGTTTAGGGTTTGAAACCCACGCGAAATTTTCGCTATCACAATAGCGCCAGGGAAAATCATCTCCCGAACCAGGATTGAGGCCGATTCTCCCCGTGCATGTATAGTCATTTGTAGATTCAGATAGCGTTATTTTGAGAGGGGATTTCGGGTCGAGGAGATCTAGACCATCTTGGCTCCGGTTTATGCCAAAGGCGCTGCAGAGCTTGCCTGGGCCGGAGAGGAGATTTTGATCAGTTTGATTTTTCTGAGAATCAAATCGGCGACTAATCATGGTTTCGATTCCTTTCTGAGGCTTTGCCGCCCGGATGAGAATGGCGGCGGCATTGCCGTGCTCGTGGGCAACCATGTTGAGCATCCAATGGTTACCATAAGTGAAGTAGACATAGGCCAATCCGGGGCGATCAAACATTCGGGCACATTTGGGAGTGTTCCCGCGGTGAGCATGACAGGCTGGATCATCAGGGGTGCGATAGGCTTCGACTTCAACAATGATAGCTTCCAGTCCGCCATGCGAGAGTTTGGCGCCGAGCAGAAGGGGAGCGGCTTCTAGAACATCGCTTGTGAGAATCTCAAGAAATCTTTTAATTTTCATTTCTGATGCAGACGGCAACTATTTATCGTATAATAGTAGACATATATGCACTATGTCTACATAAATAACATTGGATTCTATGTCAGAGATCTAATGCTGAGGGAAATTACAAATGACTGCATTGGAGTTTATCGCGATTCTTGTCTTCTTGATGTTAGCGAAGCTCTGATAGCTCGTGGTGTGACTCGCCGAATGAGTTATCAAGAAGCTAAGATCATCGTTCCGGATGCTACTTGGATTAAATGGGTTGAAAGTGACTTCGACTCGGCACAAGAGACTTGGTTGATGGGTTTAGCGGAGTTTTCAGATTGCATTGAGCCGGAAGATCAGCACTCAGCTTACGTAGACCTATCTGGGCATCCAAATCCTCAGGCGATTCATTCCCTTCTGGCATTGGCCACAGAACCGAACCATCCCGAACACAAAACGGTTCCGAGCGCCTCCAAAACAGGCTCTGGCTCAAGCAAATGGATTGCGAAAGCTCTTTGCGAGTCCGGTCTTACGCGCGTTCAAGACCTGCCCACGGGATACATGTATCCAGCAAGCCAAGCCGCTCGCGAACGATTGATGCTGCTCGGATATCCCACCCTTCACCATGTCGCACAAATTCCACTGGTGGTTCTGCAAGGGCAGTTTCCAGATGAGGCATTAACGATTTTCAGAGCGGCTAAAGGCGGGATTCATCAGGCCGTCGAAGCGATTTTTCCCAGAGGTGTTGTTCGTGCCCGTTTTCGATTCGATGACGGTGTTGATGACCAAATGGTGTGGGATATTGCTCTAAAAAAGATCGCTCGGGTATTGGGTGAGAAACTTGTTGGAGAAGACTTGCAGGGGGATCGAGTTCAGATGATGATTCTCTTTGACACCACGTCCATTGCCGATAGAGTTGAGCAGGAGAGGGTTTTCAGTAAGCCTATGCAAAGCCCCGCGAGCATCATCCCTTCGCTGCGATTGATGCTCTCCGATCTAACGATGAAAGCTAAGTTACCACCCATAGAAATCCGTGTTTCACTTCTTGATGTTTTTGATTCGGGACGAAATCAACTTCAGTTACAAGGGTTTTCGGCGCAAAAGCCAACAACAGCGATGGAGCGCGTACGAACGGTTTTTGGAGACTCCTCTATCCAAGTCGCGAGCAAGGTAAGCGAACCCCGAAGGAAGACAGTTTTGAAGGCGTGGCAGCATGCAACTGGATGGATGTGAGATCCTCGCCAAATGGCGAGAAGCAGGCGAATGGTGGAATTTAGCTCCCTATCTTGAGGTTACGCGCTATCTTGATAAGAATGGCATTCGACGCGAGCAACTGGAAAACTTGCCTTCGCTTGGGCTACTTCCCGGTTCGAAAACGGAGTATGTTGAGAACCACAGCGAAGATTGGAACCTCCGCGCGAGAAAAACAAGAGACGAAAAAATGGAGTTGGCTCGGCAGAGCTATGTCATCGGATACGAGTCTCATGATCGGCCAAAGCGAACGCTGCAAACCGTTCGAATGGACACTCCACATTCGCATTCGGGCGGTGGGTTGCTACATATTGCCTCTGGTTACGACTTCGGG
>JANNCV010000024.1:0-126349 GCA_031386985.1 Armatimonadota bacterium | reverse complement strand
TTTTTATCCACCTGTTGGGTAGACAACGTCGCAATCACCAGCGGGTTCGACGAATCGAAGCCGATTGTTGTTGATGGCATCAAGAATATTCTTGAGGCACTCCTGGTGACCGCGTAATGGATCGCCATCCGGCGTGTACCCATCAACTCCCAACGTATCATTGGCCTGAGTCTGAACCGTACCGATCGTTGCTACGTTTGATCCGTAGCAAGCGGCTAGTCCGGGCCAGTCGGTTAGCAACACGACCGTTCCAGCACTAAGGCCCTTATACTTCGTATCTAGCGTGTTCGCCGCAAGTTGCGCGGACAACATGTAGGCCATGTTGACGGCCGTTGCATTGAGTAGCCAATTTCTGAAGTTGGTGTAGGACGTGCTAAATGAACCGAGGGGAACATCGTAGTTCGCACCGGATGCATTTCGCAAATTCAGTCCATTGAGGAATGGCCTCCACCCCGTAATCAAGCTATCGTTAGCCTTTAGGATGTCTTGACCATTCTTGTTCGACCAGAACCCGAGGGTGAATCCTCCGGATGGAGTGCAAACGCACACGTTGCCGAAATCCTTACCCGTAACGTTCGCCGCAATGGTGCCGGTGTGCGAACCGCTTGTTGGCGCTGTTCGCATCCAACTGCAGTTTGCTTCGCCTGTACCCGGCAATATCTCGGTTACTGTGTAGCTTGAGCCGTTAGGAATCCCCGTCACGATCCAATGACCACTTGCGTCAGTAGTCGTGTATGGTGTTGTTCCGCCCGTTCCAAGGAAGGGGTGTATCCAAGTGACAACGATTCTAACGCCAGCAACGCCCACTTCAAGCAGGTCCCGCCCACCGTTAACGTTCGCGTCATAATATTTGTCGCCTTCGATGCTGAACGTCTCAATGTTGCCAAAGAGTATCCCAGCATTGTCGTCAACGCCGACGGTCCCGGTCCAATGCCGATTCACATCAGCGGTGGCATCACCGGCCGTCTCGCCGTTCGTTGGATCCGTCTGGAGCCAACCGGTTTGCTGAACCTCATTGATGTCGAACGTCGTGCCTTCATCGAGCCAAATGTCAAAGTCGCCATTTGCGTTCGTTTGAACTGTTACATCAACAGGATCACCACCTGAAGTTCCTTGGATTCGAACTGACCAACCTGCGATACCGGGTTCGCCGCCGTCGCGTGAACCGTTGCCGTTTAGGTCGTTGTATTTCGCTCCGCTGTAGTTCGACTGCGAACGATTGAAGAAATTGACTTCTGAAATCGCACCGCTACCAACTGTTCCCGACCACTCCCCGTTCAATGCCGTTGCGGGTCCCGCGGTTGCACCATCGAGGGGTCCCGTCTGAACCCAACCAACCTGACCGACTTCCTCAATGACGAAGTCTGAACCTTCATCAAGTAGTGCGCTCCAAGCACCGAGCCCGTCCGTAAAAGTCGAATAAGAGAATGGGCCATTGGCGTCCTCACCATTGACAATGATCTCCCAACCTTCGATTGGAAGGTCACCAATAGTAAACGTGCCGCTACCGTCAACGTCGTTGTATTTGACGCCGCTGATGATCTGTTGAGGCGGTCCCGCGTTGTGCCGGTCGCAATTGAAGTTGTCTGTTTTCGTTGAACCTGGTTGGAAGCCATTGTTCAGTTCATAATCGCTGACCCTGGTGATCCAAACTTTATATTCGCCGCCAGGATTTGTTGTCTGCGCGAAGCGGACGTCGTTGCCAAGTTTATCAAGCCCACCAAGGAGCACAGGCAGGGAACCATTTGTGCCGTTGACGAGCCCATCTTGGTGACCGGGAAACAAGAGTGGAAACTCTGGATCGGGTAACGACCCAGAAACTCTTCCGGCTCCGCCAGCGACGGACACTAAAATCCGACGATTCCTAACATCATCAGTAGAAAGCAGATCACCACTAGGTGTCGTCACCTGAAAATAGTATTCGCCGACCGGAAGGCTTGGTCCGTTTTCATTTATGGGCCCTCCGTTCAGATATACATTATCACAGTCGTCGTAGTGGTTTTGATTTACGATGCTACCGTCTATGTTCGAAGTGTAAATCGCACCGCTAATAGATTCCAGTGCGAAAAAGGTGCCCCCGACAGGTGCCCCATAACCACCGAGCATAGCGAACGTAAACGGGCCAGCCGTCGTGGTTACCGTCTTGGTAACGCTCCCGTTCGATAGCAACTCTGTGAAGGTCTGACTAGCGGGTGCCGCTAAAGCCAGACTTCCGCACAATACGAGTGCGGCTGATAGTGCGTGCCGAGTGAACCTCTGCACAAAATTTAAATTTCTCATCTTAGATCCTCCGTTTTTGATCCCTGGCAAAACTCCAACTGATCAGCGGAGTCCTTCCAAGTATTTCCCAGGGACGCTACGTTTGAATGATGCCAAAACGCTTGCGCTTCAGTATATTTGCTCAAGGGTCCCCTAGGACGTAATCTGCATTATACGCGATAATTCAGTAAAGTTCGAGAATTTGAAAACAAAGTCAAAAAAAGTAAAAAACCTGGTAATTGTCCTTGGTTGAAATTGGCTACATTGCCTCTTCTAAGAGCCCGCTAGAAAACATGCGGTACATCGCCGCGTAGGGGCCATTGGCTTCAAGTAGCTCCCGATGTGAGCCGATTTCTAAGACTTCTCCGCGCCGCAACATCGCAATTCGATCCGCCCTCGCCGCCGTGGTAAGCCGGTGGGCGATGAAGAGGGTGGTGCGGCTTTGCATCACTTCTTCAAGGGCTTCGGTAACTGCCTTTTCGCTTTCCGCGTCGAGATTACTGGTGGCTTCATCTAGGACTAATATCTTCGGGTCCCTCACCAAAGCTCGCGCTATCGCCAGCCGTTGGCGCTCGCCGCCGCTGAGCCCAACGCCCGATTCGCCGAGTTCTTCATCGAGTTTGGCCGGAGTTCGATTGGCAAAGTTCTCGGCGTGGGCAGCCTTGATGGCGCGGTTCATTTGGTCATCGGTTGCGTCGCTTGCGCCCATCCGCAAGTTATCCGCGATGCTTCCCGCAAAGAGGAAAGTCTGTTGGGGTACGACTCCGATTTGGTTGCGAAGCCAGCGGGTTTTGATTTCTCGCACGTTCACACCATCAATCAAAACCTCGCCTTCGCCCGCATCATAAAAGCGCAAAAGCAAGTCGGCAATCGTGCTCTTCCCCGCTCCGCTTGGCCCAACCAGGGCCAGCGAAGTCCCCGGCTCTATCACAAAGCTAACCCGATTAAGCGCGGGGGTTCCATCGGGGTACGTGAAGGAAACGTTTCTGAATTCGATTCGGCCCTTCAGGTTTTCAAGTTCGAGCGCCCCGGTTTCGTCGGTTTCGGATGGGATATCCAGAACCTCTCCGTAGATTCGCTCGGAAGCGGCTTCCACAAGTTTGAACGTATTGTTCACATAGCCCAGGGCCCGAAATCCTTGGTTCACAACGTCGAGCAGATAAACCAGGCCCGTAACTTTGGCGATATCCAATTCCGCGCCGAAGGCCAACCAACCGCACGCGTAGATCACGCAAGCCAAACAGACCGCACCGATGAACTCGATGAGTGGTTTCAAGGTTGCGATGCGCTGATTTAGCTTCATCTGATTGACAAAGTAACGATCAATCAGCCCTTGAAAGGCTGATCGAATCCGGCCCTCA
Source organism: Armatimonadota bacterium (assembly GCA_031386985.1). Taxonomy (GTDB): domain Bacteria; phylum Armatimonadota; class Fimbriimonadia; order Fimbriimonadales; family Fimbriimonadaceae; genus JANJUB01. Next base: position 122,729 of record JANNCV010000024.1, on the reverse strand, counting down.
GCGGCGAAAGCTCGGATAACCCGCGTTCCTTGCAGGGATTCCTGGGTGAATGCTTGCAAAGTCGCCAAGTCAGCCTGAACGGCGGCGCTGGCGTATTTGGTCTTTCTTCCGTTGTATTGAACAAATCCCGCCAAAAGTGGCACAAAAAACAGAGAAATAAGCGCTAATTTCCACTGGATAAAGAAAACGGCGATGAGCCCAACAACGAGCTTTATCGGCCCATCAATGCTATCCCGCACAACCATGACGGCATTCATGTAAACGTTGACGTCGTTCGTTAAAACGCTCTGAATCGCCCCCGCCCGCCGCTTGTTGAAGTAGGCGATGGGCAAGTGTTGGAGCTTATCAAACACCCTTAATCTGAGGTCATTTGCAAGCAGAGTCGAAGCTTTGGCCAGATAAAAGGCACCCCACCGGGTGAACCAATACTTGATCGCAAATACCACCACCACCAACAAACAGTAAACAGAAAGGTCTTGAAGGGCTTTGTTTTGGCGCGCAGTTTTTACCTCTTGGCTGATTCCGGCTTGGTCAATTTCAGCCCGAGCTTTGTCTTGGGCTTGCTTTAGCTCGTCTTCTGAGATATTCAGTTGCTCCGCAATGATCCGGCGCTCAGCATCCGAGCTGGGCTTTAGCATCCCCGGATCAATCGCGATTGGAGCCGCATTTCCAATGGCTCTGACCGCGCCTTCAATTAGCTTAAAGGTTCCAACGGTAAGCAGCGAGCTAATCGCAACACAAACGAGTGCGATGATGATGGTTCGCTTTTGGCGAAGCAGATCAGCTTTTAGGCGGGGGTCGAACTTGGGGAAGATGCGAAACATAGCACCCGCGGTTTAGCGTGTTGCCGCTTCTCGCTCGGGGCCGGTGAGTTGGACCCGCACGATTTCATCCGCCATCTTGATGACGCTGGATTCGGGGTCATTGCGCAGCTTCTCGATCAACGCATCCAAATCAGATTCGCCGATGGGGCCGATGTATTGGTCTCCAATCTGGATGACCGGGGCACGGTCACAAGCATCGAGGCACTCCACTTCTTCCAGCGTAAACATTCCGTCTTCGGTTGTTTCGCCGTGCCCAACGCCAAGTTTGGCTTTGAGATAATCCCAAATGCGATAAGCCCCGCAAACGTGACAACTCAGGCACGTGCAAACCTCAATCTTGTGCCGCCCGGCGCGATGCTGGGTGTTGTACATCGAGTAAAAGGTCGCCACGCCCTCAATCTCGGCGTAACTTCGGTGCAAGTGAAAAGCGACCTCGGCGAGGGCCTCACCGGGAAGGTTTCCGCCATATTCACGTTGAGCAATCCATAAAGCGGGGAGGATACAAGCCTTCTCTTCGGGATAGTGGGAACGCAGGGAGTCGAGTTCCTTAATCGCTTGCGCCGAAAATTTCAGCGTCAATTCATCGCGCTTCGGAGGCTGCGGGCGCGCATTCGGAGCCCCAATCTGAATCAACTCACTCATGAGGCTGGATTGTACCTAGCGAACATAGCCGCCCCTTACGATAGCCCTATTCCGCGGCGATGTTTCGACGCTGCATAAGAGCCCACCCTGCCAGAACCCCGCTATAAACTAGCACGGAGACATAAATCACGAGGTTGAGGTGCAGGTGGGGTGGGACCTTTTTGAAATGCATCAGATAAGGGCCGATGAGGACCACATCATAAGCCAAGAATCCCCAAAGCTGCCCGTGGGCATTTCCCCAAACCGGACGAAGCACGCCAAATGCAAAGTAGCACGCCGCGCCCAGAAAAATCCAACCATAGAGAACCTGCTGATCGGGTTTCAGTAGCCACGGAAACGTATTGGAGAGCCGCAGAACCATCGCCCCACCCACCAAAATCAAAATCACGGTAAAGAGCCCAAAGGATGCCTGAACTATGGTGGGTAAGGGTTTTTGATCTAGAAACGGGATCTTCCACGTGAGGGCGACTTGAACAACGCACGAAATGCCAAGACCTACACAAACCATGCCGAAAACCCGTCCCGGCCCCGATTCGGCATTCGTGAGCGCGTAGATTCCCATTCCGAAGTTTGCAACCGCAAGGTTAATCGCACCTCCGCAAATTGCGGCGGTTTCCTTAAAATAGGCGATCCAAATGATCGGCGCTCCGATCGCGGCAAAAATGCTGGAAACAAAAATGTTCGAGAGCCGACTCGTTGGCCATGGCCACGCAGCGAGTGCCCATGATTGTTCAAGAAAAATCCCGGCTGCGAACACGAGCGCCAAAAATCCTATCACGAACGAACCGAGTCGAACTGACTTGTTCATAACCACCTCCGAAGTGCGACGTTACCCCAAAAAGCCGAGCTCCGCGATCAGGTAAGACAGCCCGTGGGAATGAAAGAGGTCACGAAGGAGCAGTTCAAAGAGGCGTATTTCCGACTTGGTCACGGTTCAGATGGTTGGACGCAGGACTACTGGGAAACATTTTTCGAGAATGAACCGAGGGAGCCGATGAAATACAAAGTCGAGGAGCCTGAGACTGCCGAGCATTGTCGAATGATGGTTGTTTCCGATTTCGAGTCAACGGAGTATCGGCTTTTCTGTTTGACCGAAGAGGCTGAGGATAGTTTTTTCGGAGATTAGGCGTTTAGGAAGGCCATGGCACCACGCCTTTATGCCTCGGAAGTTAGGGGCTTTGGCGGCGAACTGCCGGAGGCTGTGAGGTAGCCGCCGCTGGGCTCACTCAATACTTCAACCAATACCGGGTGCCCTTTAGCTGACCAATACGAGTCAGGGCATTTAGATTCACCAACTCAATCAGGTCACGCCCGGCGGTTGCTGGCGAGGCTCCGGAGATGCACTGGTAGTTTCGCGCCGACAGCCCGCCCTTGAATCCATCTGGGCCCCCTTCGAACATTCGCAACAACACCTTCTCCTGTCGCTCGTTAATCTTGCCTCTTAAATTATCCAATAATCGCGACTTCGAAATCGTAAACTCAATCCAGGATATGGACCTTTTTTGGGCGGCGATAACGGCTTCCGCGAACCAGAGAAGCCAATCCGTAACTTCATTGCTTTGGCTGGCCAGCTCCAGCGCCGCGTAGTATTCCGATCTTCTTGACTCAATTTCGGTAGATAGCATGCTTAATCTGGACTGGCCCAGGGCCACCTCGGAAATGGCTCGACCGATACGCCCGTTACCGTCTTCGAACGGATGAATGCTCTCAAAGCGCAGATGAGCCATTCCCGCGCGAGCGAGTTTGGGGCAGGTCGTTCGGGATGAATTGAACCAATGCAAAAAACCTGAGATTTCGAACGAAACGGCTTCCGATGGGGGAGCTTCAAAATGTACTCGGGACCGACCGATGGGACCGGAAACGATCTGCATCGGCTCGGTATGTGTTCGATACGCCCCCCCATTCAAAAGCATCCGATGCCATCCAAACAGAGTTTCGTGGGTCAGTTCCGCGTTTTCGTGCCTTTGAAGGTCAACTGTGAGTTGAGCGGTGCCCTCCTCGAGAGGGCGGGTGCGGCGATTCGGAGTGGGCTTGCCAAGGTGACGCAGAATAGACGAACGAACGCTATCGCGATCCAGCATCTCGCCCTCAATGGCTGAGGTTGACATCGCGCTGCCCGTCAGCATATCCGCGGCGACTTGAGCTTCATCGCCGGGTCGAAGGTGCTTATACACCCCGGTCAAAACTCCGCCTTGAATCAGGAAATTGGTCTCAAAGGGAGCGAGTCGCACGGGATCGTAGCGCAGTTCGGGCCAATCGTCGAGTTGCCAATTCCATTTCATGAGCGATATTGTATCTTATTATCGCTCACCATATGTCATTTTCATGAGCGATATACTCGATATTTATCGCTCATGGGGTGTTCAGGTAACCCGCTCCCCGAAATTCCGGTTCAGGCAACAAAGAAGCCGCTCTTTCGAGCGGCTTCGATTAATTTCGAACCCACCGACAGCGTTGTCGGCAGTTCACGCTTCGTTAGGCCAAGCCGAGATTGTTGCCAGAAATGTCCACATTCGACCAAACCCGTTGAGCTTGCCGCCGTACTTCTTCGTACAGCTCACGCAGGCTTCGGATTCGACGTTTGAGATACGCTTCCACATTCCAATCTCGTGTTTGGACGGATAACGCTTGGGCGTGAAGTAGCGTTCGAGCCTGAAGCTTTAGCACGCGAGCAAGCCGGAGCAAGCCACGAACTTTGCGCATAACCGGGGCTTCAGATCTTTCAATCTCCACCGCCTGTGTTCGCACTTCATACTCAGTCAGCATTCACAACCTCCTTGCGGGCCGACCATAGACGACCACGCGACCTTTTCTGTCGCCTACGAGGTTAGATGTCGGGTTCGGGCCAGAAAGTCCCTTCCGCCGATAAGAAACGGCAGATTCACCCCCCAAGTTTGGTTCCCCCGTTGCCGTTGGTTCGGCATTCGGCGCAGGTTGTTGTAGGATTTCTCCCACACTTCATGATACGAGAGGATTTGCTAAAAGGGGTTCCGAATTTGATTTTTTTTCCACACTTGCGAGTTTTTACCTAGTCATAATGGGTTAGATTGAACTTACAGAGCGAGGTGCTTGAAATTGCGAGGAATCTAGGTTTTGACCCGGTCGGCATCGCCCCAATCGCGCGCCCCGAACATTGGGAGGCTTATAGAGATTGGCTCGAAAATGGTCGCCACGGAACAATGAGCTACCTCGAGAAGCACCTCGATCTCAAGAAATCGCCCGAAAATCTGTTGCCGGGGGCCAAGTCGGCGATCGTTGTTGGTTTGAACTACTACCAAGCCTCGGGAGAGCCCAAAATTGCTCGTTACGCCCTCGGCCGTGATTATCATCGGGTTTTGCGGGGGAAACTGAGGAAGCTGGTGGCACACGTAGAACAGCGCTTCCAGCCTGTTTCCGGGATTTCCAATCTGGCCAATGACTCCAAGTCGCCTACCCCTGAACCCTTTCCACAAAAATCCGACACTAGGGAGGAGGGTCCTCACTTCCGCATTTGCGTGGATTCCGCGCCCCTCATGGAGCGGGATTTGGCGCAGGCGGCGGGGTTAGGGTGGTTTGGGAAGAACACGATGATTATCAATAGCCAGCGCGGGAGCTGGTTTGTTTTAGGGGTTGTTCTGACCACCCTCGAAATCGAACCGACTGGGCCAGCAGTTGGCGGGTGCGGAACCTGTAGGGCTTGCATTGACGCCTGCCCAACCGGTGCGATCCTTCACGAAAACGGGCGTTGGCAGGTAAATGCGCCGTCATGCATTAGCTACCTCACGATCGAGCATAAAGGGCCGTTCAACGAAACCCAATCCAAACAGGTCTCAGATTGGACATTCGGCTGTGATGTATGCCAAGAAGTGTGTCCCTTTAACCACCCACGCGAGAATCGACCCTTGCGCGCCCAGACGACACAGGAAGCAGACTTCACCGCGCGGACTTTGCCAAGACTGCAAGAATTAGCTCAAATGAGCCAGGCGGAATGGAGCCAAGCGACCCTAGGGAGTTCAATCCGCCGCACTGGCTATGACGGGCTTAAACGCAACGCTCAAGCGAACCTGAAAAACGCGCTAAACCAGACGGAATGAAAAGCATTCACAATATTTGCATGCAAATCCAAAAGCTCAGTTTGTTCTTGTTGTTGCTATTAGCTTCTACCGCTTATGCCGATTCAAAGTCTGAACTTAGCGCGGTTTACGCCAAATTCAATAAGGCGATCAAGGCCAAGGATGCGAAAGCCTGTATGGCCATTTGTACAAAAGATTTCACTTGGAAAGACAAAAGTGGCACGAAAAATCGGGCTGAGTCTGAAGCCATGCTGAAGAACCAATTCAAACTTCCCTTCACCGTAACGAAAATTGATCAAACGATCGGAGCTATTTCAGAGAAAAGTGGAGTGGCGACGGTGCGGGCCAAGAGTGTGATGACGGCGAGCTTTACAAACCCGCAAACCAAGAAAACATCTACGATCATCAGCACATCTGAATCGGTGGATACTTGGGTCAAGAAGGGCGGGGCATGGTTGATTAAGGGCGTTGTTGAGAAAAAGAGCAGCACGACCATTGATGGGAAATCAATTTCGAGCTAAAGGTGAGGCTCGCTGATATTCGCGCGTTGAATCGAGCTGAGATCGAGCAAGCGCTCACGATGGCCGACGCATTTGTCGCTATGCGCTCGGCATTCCGCGCGATTTCAAGTCGCAACGCCATTGCGCCCATCCGCATCAATCTGCCCCTAGAAGACCAAGAAGCTAACTGCCTCGTGATGCCCGTTTACGTCCCTGGTTACCCCTTTTATATTGTCAAAACGGTGAGCTTGAATCGCCGAAACATCGCTCAGGGTATGCCGCTTATTCATGCGGCTATCCAAGTTTTTTGCGCGAACACCGGCGTTCTGCGTGCGCTCTTAGACGGTGAGTACATCACGGGGCTCAGAACAGGCGCGGGTTCGGCCGTTGCCACCGATATCCTTGCCTCACCCGATGCCTCAACTTTGGCCGTCTTCGGTACCGGCCCGCAAGCCTGGTTTCAGATCATGGGGATTCTAGAAGTGCGAGCGATCAAACAGATCATGATATATGGTCGCGATCCTGCGAAAACCTCGGCCTTTGCCGAGCGGGTCAGAGCGCATTTCAAGCTCAGAACTAGCGTTGAATCGAACCTAAACAAGCTGAAGCAAGCCGACATCATCTGCACCGCAACCACCAGCCAATCCCCCCTCTTCCGCTCAACCGACATCAAGCGCGGCGTTCACATCAACGCAATCGGAGCCTACAAACCCGATATGATTGAGATCGCGGGCACGGTTTTGCGCGAAAGTCTGGTCGTAGTAGATTCTCGCGAAGCGGCGCTAAAGGAAGCCGGTGATATCGTTAAGGCGGTTCTGGATGGAACCGTTTCGAAACCCCACTGCGGTTTGGAGTTGGGAGATTTATTGCTGGGCCAAGAAGTTCCGGCGAGCAACTTCACGGTGTTCAAATCGGTCGGAAATGCGGTGCAAGATTTCTATTGTGTGGCGTTGCTTTGGCCCCATATTCAAGGAAATCACTAGTATTCGGCTTCCTCTGAGCCACCCCCGGGCATAGTCCGAAGCACCGAACTTCCCTCGAACGCATTTCCTGCCTTCGCTGACGAGGATCTCCTTCGCCGCAGGAGAAGGTTACGCCCCAAAACCTAGCATGGAGCCAGCCCCGAGCCATCCCGCGCAAGCCCGAACTCCTCCCGGAACCGCTCGGAATACTCAAGCCCTCGCTCCGAATCTTCCGGGGTTCGCTCCGAACCATCCCGGCCCGCCCGGACCCATCCGGAGCGCCCCCGGAAAAAGTCAGAGCCTCCTCCGAACCATTCCGAGCGAGCCCGCCCCCGCTCCGGCTCGCTCCGAATCTCCCCGGTCGCGGCCTAACCCATCCCGGACTTGCTCCGAACCATCCCGAACATGGTCCGAAGGTCCCAGAACTGGCACCGCAGATTCAAATCGTTCGTTTACCCCATTGTTAAGCTCCCCCGAATGGCTCAAAGCCACCTCCGGTCGGAGCTAGGAGAAAAACAAAATGTCTGACTATGTAGAAAAGAACGAGGGAGCCCTCGTTATCCAACTCAATGACCACGCCGCCGGAGTCACAACCCACGGCCCAACCGTCGGCCTAGTCGCCGGTGATATTGCTCAAGCCGTCGCCGACGCTGCCTTCGCCGCCGTCGTCGTAAACGGCCAATCCCTCTATCAGTCCAAGAGCCAAGAGTGGACGGAGTACAAGGCAATCGTCCTTTATGGCCCGCTGAATACGCCGCTTCCCGCCCAGCCCGTGGCCCCCGCCGTCGCGGCGGTGCCGCTGAACTCGCTTGCTTCAATCGTCGCAAGGTTTAGGCAGCGAGCCGAGCGCATCAAGGCCCATCCCAACTACACCCCCGCCATCGGCGAAGATTGCCGAATCGTCGCTCCCCTTCCACCCCCCGCCGGCCCTCCCAAGCCAGTTCTGGCCGGAGTAGCGGAGACGGGATTCGGAGTTCGCCTAACCTTCACCATGCAGGGCCACGACGCAATCGAAATCTACCGAAAACGAGGAAACGAAACCGTTTTCACGCTGATCACGGTAGATACAAACAACCCCTACTTCGACGGAACGCCGCCCCTAGTAGCCGGCCAGCCGGAAGTGCGCCAATACCAAGCCCGATACAAAGACAACGACCTCCCCGTAGGAGATTGGTCCGACGTCATAACAATAACCGCCCACGCGTAAACCAACCCTCCCCCTCCCTAGCAAAGCTGGGGAGGGGTTCCGGAACACGAGTCGCTACGATTGATAATGTTCAAGAATCTCTAACAGGTCGAGCGCGTGAGTTTCAACGAACCGCAGTTTCAGAGTAGGCCCGATAGGGGAGTCAGGGCGTAAAGCTATCAAGATTTCCCACACTCCATGTTGTGGAGGCGAGTCTCTCCATGCCAAGATGTCTGTTCTTACGCAGCTCAACCTTTCGGGGACCTCCTTAATGTAAAACTTATACATCGCCGAGCAGATTGGGCAGAGCGCGACCTTGATATCCGCCTGTTCGGTTGGGACGTCCTTGAGAAGTTCAACGGATTCAAAATGGTATTGTCCGTCCTCTTTTTTGAACGGCATCTCTTTTGCGCAACACTGGCAGATGAGTTGCTGGTCCTCATTCTCATAGAGACTGCTCAGGTTCGTTCTTGCGTTAAACTCTGACTTGCTTGTGCGGACGCTCCTCTCCCGCTTTTCATATGTCTTTGCCGGAGTTTCGCCAAACCCCTCCCCAAGTCTTTGTGCCCGCCTGATCGGGTCGGGAGCTTCCTTAACGGGGAAAGCGGGCGCTCCCGGCATCCTGCCCGCAGCAATTGCCGTCGCCCTTTGCTCGGCATTCATCGAACCGAACTCCGCGTACTGGCTGGCCTCATCAGCGGACATTCCTCTCTCAGTAAACCAGTCGGGCCCGCGGAACCGAGCGTCATTCCGCTCGGGGCTATTCGCTGTCTCCGCCGCAGGCAGCCGAAGCGCATCCCCAAATCCAATCTCAGCAAGCCACGCCCAACCCCCCTCAAACGTAAATCCATCGGGGAGTAGGTCCGCAGAAGCCATTGCCGGGTCTACAAATGTGCCGTTCCGCTGGGGCACCCATGGGGTTGTCTTCAAGTGCTCTATTAGTCGGGAGGGCAGTTCATTTAGCGTTGACTTGTTGTTCCACTTAAATTTGGCCTTAAAGTACATCGAATCTAAATCGATCATCGTCCGCCAAATGAGGAGCGACGCCTCAATAGACTTGAGCTGAAGGAGGGTCTCAAACTCGGGAATGTCAGAGTCACAATCCACCGCCCCATATCCATCGTGGTTTGACTTCCTGCTGTAGCCAGTTTTCAACTCATCCCAACGTGGGTGGCCTGAACACTTATGCCACCCTGCTTTCAAAGCTGTTACGGCCCCCACTGCCATCGCAAATTCACCAACTTGAATTGCATCAACACCTATATCTAAGTAGTCACGTGATAATGCCCGTAAATCTCTTGAATATGCACCGTCGCCAAAGTATGCGTTCAATCCGGTGTCGAGGAATGGAGCGTCCAAGTAAACCCTGCTTGGACGGACCCACGTCCCTTCCACGCACTTGAATATCCTATGGTTTCGAAATTGATGCGATTCAGTCGGAAGACTTTTTATCAGCTTAATGAACCGATCAGTATCCCTTAAGTTTGGCCGAAAACTGACATTTTCGGAGCCGTATCTCACCCTAAGAATTTGCATAACTTCATCCTTTTCGGTGACTTCGCGTACGCCGCACTTCTCTAGCAGGGTCTTCGCTCTAGCGTGCTCAGCCTTATTTGTGCCCGATGAAAATACGCCCATCGAGACTCGTGGCAAAGACTTTGAACGCTCTTTGCCAACGCCGGGGAAAAAGCAGTCCCTTCCCTTGGCATATTTACCTGAATCAAGCCGAATCATAGGAATTTCTTTGAAGGGGATATGGATATCATTTTCACGCAAAGTCAAGTGAGCATAGAATCGCTGAATCCACTCATCGGATTTGCCTTTGATCCAAGAGAGAAATCTCCTATCTCTCGCCGCAAACCCTTTTTCAAACACCCTGAGTAGCTCGTCGACGTCCCACTCCCGAATTGCCAGGGATGAGATAAAGCGGTCCGCATTGCTGCTTTTTTGCGCCGCTGCGACAGCCCATTTGGGTGGCCCTGAATCCCACGTCAACAGCGCTTTAAGGTCCGACTCGGCAAGTAACTCCTTCATCGTGGCCCTCGCTTGAAGTAGTGTTTTCGCAGGTGCGTGAGACTTTTTGTATGTCGGAGTCAACTTTTGATTTGTCATCGCCGCTAGGATAGCTTGGCGAATTAGCTGATAGTGCTGAGGCAACTCGTCCTTGTCGTTTGGTAGCACACTCAGAAAATCGACGGAAAGCAATCCTTCGTCTCGAATGATCGCTAAGGCAGCGACAATGAGGGTGGCAAGCTGCTCGTATAGTGGGTCATTGGCTGGCGAGTCTTTTACGCTGGCACGACTGAGTTCGGGCACGAAAGGTGCATGAACGTGAAAGCGAAGTCCAGACGTCTCCTTTTCGGCTGGGAAGTACACAAAAACGAGCCCTGGACTTGACTCAACGATGAAATAGTCTTCACCCAGGCCCTTGAAATTACCTTTTCCACAATCACCTTTGTGCTCCAGTTCGAAAGCGACTCCAACGCATTGCTCCTCTAGTCCTTGGACTGGGTTAGTGACCCGTAGGAAGTGTTTGCGGCTGGTAGTTTTATTCTTACAGTTCCTTTCAATGACCACATGATGATTACCCTGGCCTGACGTGCGCAGTAGCGTTCCAGTTCCCTTGTTATCAATTTCCCAGGATATTGACTTAATGTGGGTCAAAAACAGCAAAGCCATTTCTGACATCCCTTCCAATCCAGCTGCAATTTCCCTCCAAGCAACTTCCGGGAGCTTCTTTGCATTATTAAAGGGAAACCGGAAGCGAGTACGTGTCCCAAGTTGGACATCTGCTGGAAGCTCGTAAGGAAGAACCAGCTTGCGTAGTTCGAATGAAAAAGTCGGACTCCACACCTGAGGCGTCTCCGTGTAGCCAAAAACGGCCTTAAAGCCGATGCCAAACTTCCCAATCTGATCAGGAGAATTGGCCTTTGATGGCTTTCCAATATTCGTGATTGCCCACACGTTGTCCTCAGTAAATGAGCCTCCATCGTGTTCGAAACACAACGAATCACAGCTCAGATGGAAGACAACATGTTTCGCTTCTCTATCATGAGCATTTTGCAAGAGCTCATAGATAAAGTGCGCTGTATCAGGATATAGCTCTTCAACGGTTGACCTGATTCCAGAATACTCGGGGTCTGCCAGTACGTCTGCTAGGTTCTGTCGGCGCTCTCGCACACTTTCGAGGAAGCTCATTTCAGCGCCACGTTGACAGTTCCAAAGACAACCGCAGAGACATGCACATCGCCGCTTTCTGCCGCCCGGAGAAGCTTTTCCAGCTGCACCTGATAACCGGCCTCTGCCCGGGTTCGCTCACTTTGCTTCATGAGCCTAATCTTATCCTCTTTTGCGTTGGAAATATGGTCTTCAAGAACTTTACACCGTGACGAGTGGCTCACAAGTAGGCTTTGAATCTTATATTCCACCTGTTCGCGGTTCTCTGCGATGTGGTTTGCTTGTGCCGCTGTCCATTTGGCGTGGTGAAGTCGTTCCAGTTCAGTCCGTTCCGCGTCCAAGATGTTCTGCGGAGTTCCATCGGCGGCGTTGGCAAGCAGGGCCAGCAGTGACCCCGACAGCCGAGAATCAAGACAAATGGGAATGAGCGATTCGTCTGCTCGCACCCCTTCTTTCTTCCATCGGTACAAAGCGAAAGGATAGGTGCCACAAGGAACCACATCCGTCTGCACATTGAGCGAGACCGTCAGAGGCAGGCCCAGGGGAGTATGGTTCACTGCTTGAAGAACTAGAGGGTGGCCGATTGAGAGATGAGATAACGTGGGATCAGCCGTCGCGGTAGTTTGATCGAAAGTTATGTCAAGTAAGGGTTCTGGCCCCTTAAGCCATTTTTGCCAAGCGCGGACATGAGGGTCGGTAGATGATGGAGAATATTTGAGCAACTCGGTGCGAGCTTCTTTACTTAGCCTAAGTTTCTTTTGAGGTTTGTCCCCCAGAATCGGGTCTGCGTCGAGTTCCAACTGCGACATGAGGTACCTCGAAACGAACCTGTGCAGGGATTGAGGAGATAACCATGGGTTTTCAGCGGCTTCGATTTCGGCAGTCATGGTGTCTTTGGGCACAGTGAGTCCCACCAGCTCCGCTTGCTTCACTTCCAGATCTTGATCCTCTCGGATACGTCGCAAGATGTTGTCGTCTAGTTGTCTCAGCCGCTCCTGTCTCTCGGCGACACTGAGTTCATAGCTTTCAGCGATACATCCGATCGCCTGGGCGACCTCGCCCAGTATAACCTCGGTACCGCCAATGGCCTGTTCAAAAACCCCAATTCGCATGAGGCACCGCTCGTAGATATCGGCATCTACGGTTCCAGGGGTGATGAGGTTAACAATTGCAACCGTTTCGCTCTTCTGACCATAGCGGTCAATCCTTCCAATTCGCTGTTCGATCTTCATGGGATTCCATGGTAGGTCGTAGTTGACAAGAAGATCGCAGAATTGGAAGTCCAACCCCTCGCAGCCCACTTCGGAAGAGAGCATGACATCTATGGCGTTCAAATCTTCCCTTGGCAAAGCGAAGCGACTTCGCAAATCTCTGCGCGCCTGCTCATCCACCGAGCCATCAATCAAAGCGAATCTCATACCTGCACTTTCAACGTGTTTCGCAAGATAGCCAAGCGTGTGTCTGAACGTGCTGAAAACCAGGGCCTTGTTCTTTGGCATCGCCAATTTTTCTGCGAGCACCTTCATAAAGGCGTTAACCTTCGGGTCTGTGAGGTCTAGCGCTTGAGCAAGGGCGATGACCTCAGCGACCTCTTCCCGGACCACGTCGACGAAAGAGCAATCTGGCTCTGTATCAGAGTTGTTAATCTCCATATACTCTAAGCTGTCTAGCTTGCCATTAAGCATATTTTCCAACAGAGGAGCTAACCCATAGAGGCAGCTTGCGGCCTGTCGCCGCAGGGTCGTCATCATGAACTTCACGTTTTGCTGTCCATGAAAACGCTCAAGAATTAAGGCAACGAGATTGATTAGACGGTCGTGCAGGGCTCGCTGGGCTTCGGTGAAGGGTGCTTCGACGGTCTCAGCCTTTCGCGTTGTGAAGGTTCCGATGTCGCGCCGCCGCGTTCGGCTGATGAGGGGACTGAACGTGTAGAGCTCTTCGATTTGCCGAATGAGCACGACGCGATCAATGTCCTCGATCTCAGGCTCGTGCAATCGGTCTCGGATCGACTGGAAATTGCTTGTCCCACGCAGAAAGAGCTGGCCCCAATTTGTTTGGCAGGCTGCATCCAAGTGGTCAATTGCCAGTTGTTGCCACTCGTCGTTTGCTGCTCGGCACACTTTGACGGCGTCCGCAATGTGGGCGTTTGGCTCCGCCATTTGCTGGAAGCTCGCAGTATCCAATACCAGATCGGGCCGAAGCACATTGAGAAGCGTGAAGAGGTCGTTATTTCCTAATTGAACCGGCGTGGCAGAAAGGAGGAGCACGGCTGCGGCATTGTCACAGAAATACCTAACTCCTCGATGAAGCCATGTCTCGGGGTTTCGAATGTTGTGTGCCTCGTCCACGATAACCAGGTCAAACTTAGGCGGAGGGTCGAGACTCTCTAAGCAGATTTTGGATTTTGGGTTCTTGGCTACGCCTCCTTGGACCAACTTCTCATCAAATAATGAGAAAGGGACTATTGCTTTCAAGTATTTGGAGGGCCATTCTCCGTCCAAATCCATTTCGTGCAGGCAATAGCGTAGCTCGTCTCCGCCAAGTGGAGTGAATTCCTCGGCAAATCGCTTCATCTCTAACTCCCACTTCCTTTCTGCTACCAACGCCTTGGGGCAGATAATGAGGATGGACGAGATGTCCATCCGAGCGCGCAGTTCCTTGATGATTAGCCCAGCTTCAATCGTCTTGCCCACCCCGACTTCGTCGGCGATCAGAAGTCTTGGCTGATCGGAACGGATCAGTTTGAGGACTGGCCTATACTGGTACGGGATAAAGTCGACACGCCCCGATCGCATCGAAAGCAGAGTTGCCGTTGAAGAAGACCGAACGTTTATGCTCGTCAGCAACGCTTGAAGTTCCTTAGCCGTTGCAACGCCTCCAGCAGTCGGCCCTGACTCAGCGCAAATCAGCTGGCTCTCAAAGTAATTCGCTCTCGCACTATTATCAAAAACTGTGTACTCGGGTTCAAACCCGCTCGCGTTAACTGCGATGACCGGCATGATCCTTTCGTGGTTTGATTTGAGGGCTACCAAACTGCCGACTCCAAACTTAGCATTGACACTTATTGTTGTGTTTGTGTTCATCGTTGATGGTGCAGCTATGCCCTCCATACCCGACATGGTCTCGACGCAAGATCGCATCGCCGCCTTGATTTGACCTAAAACGACCCCGGGCTCACCGATTAAGTCCATTAGGCGGCAAAGCGTATCTGCATCTCGATAGACCTCACTGACTGCGATTTCCTGAGAAGAAAGGTGTGCCCACTTATTGCGCACCGTTTGAAGCTCTTTCACCCAACCCCGACCCTCGCGGGGTAGGTTGATTTCTGCGGAGAGTTCGTACCAGTTTTGGTCTAAGACGCGGAGCAGTGCGGCGAAGTCCAGTTGGTCTAGCGAAGTCAACCTCTGCTCCTCAACAACCCGCTGCTGTCCATAGGTCAGGCGACTCACGACACATGCCTCCCACCAGTCCTGACCCCGGAAGGGAAGGTGACTATCGAGGAATCCAGCAAGCACTGGGGTAGATATCCGGATAAGTTCGATCAGGTTAGTCAAGTGGGCAAGTTTACTGTTAAGTGAGGTTCGCGTACCTCCCGCCATACGCGCCTCTTGGCCGTGTGGCGCAATCAGTAATCGGCTGACGGATGCCTGGTCATTTGCGAGCTCCGCAACGGTGAGTGGTAACAACACCATCCCCACCAGGGCCAGTTGACGGTAAGCGCACTACAGATAGCTGCGGGGATTTACGGCTTTGCCGTTCACGTGCACTTCGAAGTGCAAATGCGGTCCCGTGGAAAGGCCGGTGGAGCCGACTCGGGCTATCGCTTGGCCCCGCTTCACTTGAGATTTGTTTCGAATCGAAATCGAGGAGCAATGGCCATAAAGCGTTGAAAGTCCACCCCCGTGGTTAATGATCACGGTGTTGCCATAGCCACTCATTCGACCCGCGTAAATAACCACGCCATCGGCAGCGGAGCGAATGGTTGACCCGTGGCTTGCGCCGAAATCTACGCCTTTGTGCATGCGCCGGTAGCGCAAAATGGGGTGGTAGCGCGAGCCGAACGGGCTGGTGATTCGGGCTGAAACCGGATAAGATAGTCGGCCGGGGCGCTTACCCGTGAACGTTCCAGAGTTGGCGTTGATCAGATTTTCAATCGAAGCTTCTTCAGCGTCTAGTTGGCGAATGATTTTCTGCAACTCTGAGGCTTGGCCCTGAAGATAGAAGAGAACTTTGCGTTTATCCTTCTTAGCGGCGGTGAGGGCCGCGTGGGCATCTCGTTGATCGGCTAACACTCCCTTTAGCTCGGTGACCAGCGCATCCGAGCGTTTCTTCTTGAGTTCAATCTCATCACGGAGTTGGCGAACCTCCTCGAAAAGCTCGCGATCGCGGTTTGAGATTTTCTTCAAGATGATTGTTCTCGAAGCGAGGTCGCTAACCCCTTTTGATCCGACCAGAGCCGATGCGAAGCTCACCCCCCCGTACATCCGAATCATCCGCAAACGGTTTCGGGCGGATTGCGATTTCTCTTGATACGATTCCTCGGCGTCTACCAATCTTGCCGCCAAAGTCTTTTGCTCAGTACGCCCGGTCACGAGCTTTGATTCATTGGCTTGGAATCGAACCTCAACTTTGTCAATCTTAGCGTCCACCTGATCAATTGTTTCGCGCACATCGCCCATTTTGTTCTTGACCTTAGTCAAGTCCTTGCGAACATCCCTTTCCTTCTTTTTGAGATCGTCAAGCTTGTTTTTGAGCACCGCCTTTGTCGGCTTCTTTGTTTGGCCCTCAATCGCAACGACGCCTACAACAAGCAAGGCAAAACAAACCAAAACGCGGGTGGTTTTCAAGTGCCGCTCCCAACGCGGTAGCGCAAGGGCTCTCTGATAGCCAGGTATGAGCAGGTTGCCCCAAATACGGCTCCAATTGAAACCAGCAACGCGATGGCCGTCCAGGTTGGGAATGTCGGAAATGTTGCGGCCAACATGATGTTTTTCACCTCATTTTGGAAAATGGATTGGGCGGCCTTGATGAGAAGCGCAGCAAGGAGCCCACCCGTCGCACCTTGCAGAATTCCTTCAATGATGAAGGGTGTTTGAATGGTCAGATTAGAAGCACCGACCAGTTGCATGATCCTAATTTCCCGGCGCCGCGCGAGAATTGTAAGCCGAATGGCATTGTAAATCAGGATCGCGGCGGTGATTAGCAAGATGGAGCCGAGTAATCCGCCGACCCATCGCACAATCCTCAATACCTTGTCCATGAGCTCCTGTTGGTCCTCCATATAAACGACGCCATCAGGCATCACCTCTGGCATTTGTTGAGCTTGGCGCTTCACGCCCGGCGCATCCCCGAGCTCTTGCAGAATCACTTTGAAGGAATGCGTCAGCGGGTTTTGATCAATCCCACGCGTCATTTCGGGGCTCTCATTTTGCATTTTCTCCCATTCCTTTGCTTTGGGAACCCAGAACGCCTTTTTGACTCCGTTTATCTTGCGGATACGGGCCGCAATCGTGCCGATTTGAGCGTCCTTGACTTCGTCTTTAAGCCAAACCCGGACTTCAAATTTCCCGGAAACATCGGTCGCGAGTTTATTGACTTGCCAATAAACATAGGCGAGGCCCCCAAGCAAGAACAAGGCAACGGCGGCCGTGCTAACTGCCGCGAAGGTCATAAGTAAATTGCGCCGAATCGCAACCAGGGCCTCCATGATGAGGAACTCGATGCGATCAAGCATTGGTTGCTTCCTCTTCGTGGGGAAATTCGGCCTCTGGCTCGGGGCTTACTTCTTGTTGGGTTGAAACCGAATCGAGGGGCTCAGACAGGCCATCCTCAACGTCCACATGCGGATTTTCAATAACCTCGCTGTCGGTCATATCCAAAACAACCGTGGATTCAAGAGGCAGGGCCGTCGGCGTCTCGTCGCTTGCCACGCGACCACCTTGCATGGTGATCACTCTCTTGTCCATGCGTTCGACGATAAGGACATCGTGGCTCGCCACCAAAATCGTCGTTCCGCGCCGGTTGAGTTCAAGGAGCAGTTCCATAATCCCCCAACTGTTCTCGGGGTCGAGGTTCCCCGTCGGCTCATCCGCAACTAAGAGCGATGGCTTATTGATAAGAGCTCGCCCGATCGCGACCCGTTGCCTCTCGCCTCCCGATAGCTGGTCGGGAAATGCATCCACTCGATGACCAAGGTTTACCATATCGAGAATCTCGGGCACGCGTTGGCGAACTTCGCGCTTAGTCGCACCGATCGCCCGCATGGCATAGGCAACGTTTTCAAAGACATTCTTGCGAGGAAGTAGGCCGTAATCTTGGGGCACAATGCCCATCGAGCGCCTGAGGAGCGGAATCTCAGCGTCGGGAATGCTCTCTAAATCAACGCCCCATAGCCATACGGTCCCGGCCGTTGGGCGGATTTCTTTGGAAAGGAGCTTAAGGATTGTGCTCTTGCCCGTCCCGGTCTGACCAACAAAGAAAACAAACTCGCCGGGCTTAATTTTTAAGCTAACATCGCGCAAGCCGTAAACATACTCGGAGTATTTCACCTCAACATCATCGAAAACAATATGCGTCTCGGTGCTCTTCTCAATCAAAAAATTTCGCCCCACCTGCTCGATCTGCGTCGAGCCTCATATTTGTCATTGTCCAGACTGGTTACAATACTTACGAGAAGGTTACCCCCTCTGATTCCCTTATGACGAACCGTTTCAAACGAACGCGCGATGATCACAGCCGAGAATATGCCGAGGACTATCTGGAATTGATAGAGGAACTGATACGCTCGAAGGGTGAAGCGCGGGCGGTTGACCTGGCAGCACACTTCGGCGTGAGCCACGTTACGGTAGGAAAAACCGTGAAACGACTCGCCCGAGAGGGGTTGGTTACGGCCGAGCCTTACAAGGCCATCTTCCCTACTGATGAAGGCAAGAAGATCGCGGCCTATTCGAGGGCGCGACACGAAACCGTGGTCGCGTTTCTCCAGGCTCTCGGGGTTTCGAACGAAACTTCAGAAGTAGATGCGGAAGGGATCGAGCATCACGTTAGCGAAGAGACGCTGTCGGCAATGAGGAAACTTCTCAAGGCTCAAACCGGTTCCTAAATCTTTTCGTTCGCGCAGTTACTTCGCCTTCGGCTTGATCTGCTCCTTCGCCCGCTCGGGGTCGTAGTTCATTCCACGCTCGGGGCCGAGTCCGTAGAGTTCGGGATGTTGGTATCTCCCCTTTTCCGGGCCTTCTTTGTCCACCTCAACAGGCGCGCCGCGCTTTTGAACCCAACGGTCGTTGCGAATCGCATCGACGCGCCACGAGACCTTAACGGACGGCTTGTTTGTGCGAATGGTGAACTGGTTGTTGCGGACTTCCCGAACCACCTTCGCCAGCACGAAGTCGTCGCTGTCATCAATAATGGTGAGCGTGTACCTCGGGTCTTTGTTGATCTCCTCGAAATAGTCGGGGAGCGAGATTGTGGCGTAGCCTTTGGCGTCGGTGACCACATTGCCGTTGTACACGTTCTGCGGCTCCGGCCCTTCGTGGGAGTAGTGAAGCAGGTACTTGTTCTCGGGGTCGAACGGATGGTCGATGCGGAAGGTCTTGGTGCCGGACGCGCCAAGCTTCCCCTGCGCATACACACTATACGCGGACGCGCCGTTGCTGTCG
This sequence comes from Armatimonadota bacterium, assembly GCA_031386985.1. Taxonomy (GTDB): domain Bacteria; phylum Armatimonadota; class Fimbriimonadia; order Fimbriimonadales; family Fimbriimonadaceae; genus JANJUB01. The sequence goes on along the minus strand of JANNCV010000024.1, from coordinate 103,728 downwards.
CTCCGACCATACACGGCGTAGGTGGTGCCAGTGGTAGCGGTGGCCACGCCGAAGACGCCCACCCCGCCCGTGCTTTTGGACCGGCCCCACACGCCGTAGGTGGTGCCAGTGGTAGCGGTGGCCTCGCCATAGACGCCGCTTCCGAAAGTGCTGTCGCTGTAGAAGCGCCCGCCGAAGGTTAAGCCAGTGGTGGCGGTGGCCTCGCCGAAGACGCCGTGCCCGGACGTGCTGGCGCTCTGGCCATAGACGCCATACGGTCCTGCGCTGTTGGCGAAGACCCCATAGCCTGTGGTGCTGTTGGAGTCGAAGTAGCCCGCATAGTTGACGCCCGACGTTGCCGAAGCGCTCCCATAGACGCCCCGGCCGGTCGAGCTCTGCGACACGCCAAAGACTCCATGAGCACTACCCGTATCGGCCGTCGCCAAGCCATAGACTCCTCTTCCAGAAGTGCTGGCGGTTTCGAAACGTCCTCCGTAGTTCGTGCCCGTCGCCGAGGTCGCCTCGCCAAAGACCCCACGGCCGGATGAACCGTTGTTCGTCCCGGAGATGATGGACCCGAACGCGACCGAGCCGGTGAGGCTCAGCGGATTCGGGATGGCCTGCAAGAACGCGGTGCTGTTGATTCCGTCAAGCTGGTCAGCGTTGACCCCGGTCAGGCCAGTCCCATTACCGGAGATCACTCCGGTTGCGTGCAGATTCCCTTCGGAATAGACGCCATAGCCACTCGGGCTCGTCGCCCGGCCGTAAACCCCGTAGGTGGTACCGGTAGCCGATGAGGCCTGACCCAACACACCGTAACCAGCTTCGCTCAAAGTAGAAAAGAACCCACCATAGGTGTTGCCGGTGAGGGAGGTTGCGATGCCAAAGCAGGCACGCCCAGCATTGCTGTTGTTCACGGCGTAAGTTGCATAAGTCGCGCCAGAGGTCGCGCTCGCATATCCGAACAGCGCCCGCCCCGAAACACTCTTGGACTCAAACCATCCCCCGTAGGTAACGCCCGTTGGGCTGTTCGTAACCCCGATCAAACCCGAGGCGTTAGCGGCTCCCGAGTTGTTAGTTCCCCTAATAATGTAGGTTGGGCTCGTTCCCGTAAGCGTGATAATCCCGGTTCGCAGTTCACCGGCGTTAAGGTTGGTAAGCAAGCTACCGTTACCAATAAAGAACCCCGCCTTGGATGTGCCCGAGATGTTCGAGTGCCCATTCTGCGGTGTACCGGGGGTTGTGGCTTGCAAACTGACTGAGCTTTGGAACGCAACTGCGCCACCCACTGCGGCGATGGACGCGAGAAGTAGAGATTTCTTCATGAGGTTCACCTTATCTGAGCCCTTAGCTTAGCACAGGTTCAGTCGACGTGAACATAAACAGGCTCGCCAAAGAAGTCGGTGACGCGAGCACCCCGACGGCGACCAAACCCTAACCTCGATGAGGCTCATTCTCAAGGCTCAAATCGGCTCTGGAAGCCCTTTGTCATCCAACGGTCGGGCTCAGTGCTTGATTCAAAGCCGTACTTCTCGTAGAGCTTATGAGCGTCGCGAGTGCCAAGCATCCATCTGACGGTCGCGTAGTTTGTATCCGCCATTATCGTTTCCATCAGTGACTTTGAGATGCCTTTACCCCGCTGTTCGGGATCAACATAGACGTCACAGAGCCATGCAAAGGTGGCACGGTCCGTGACCACTCGGGCGAAGCCTACCATTTCACCATCTTGCAGAGCCGTGAAGCAATCGGAATTCTCAAGCGATTTTATGATGACATCTTCGGTTCGCAAGCGAGACCAATAGGCCTCGCCGAGCCAGGCTCTTAGTTTGGGGAAATCAATATCCGATAGGCCAGTTGAGACGACGACGGACAATTTTCAGCGAGAGTCCTTGATTTTAGCCTCAACCCTCTTCAGGTTCTGTTTGGCGACCTCATCTTTTGGATCGCGGGCAATCAGCACTTGCCAAACGCGTTTTGAGTCTTGCAAAAGCCCCATCTTATCGTAGGCATGGGCCAGAATTCGAAAGCTGTTGGCATGAGGGCCCTTTTTAAGCGTGCCCTCGAGGAGCGGCGGCACTTTCTCGTAGGCCTTGTTTTGGAAATAGAAATTGGCTTCTGGATACGCGGCTTCAGGGTCGGACGGATTCGCTTGGCGATATTGCACATAAACTGCTAGCTCATCGTGGTACCGCTCACAGTTTGCCAACATCCATCCGAGGTCCGTGGCGGTTTCGTAGTTATCGGGATTTGCAAGGAACAGAATCCAAAGCATCTGAATGATGCGCGGATAATCGCCATCTTCCCACCAACCATCGCTTTGATCCACAAAACGATTGTAAATCGTGTCATTGATGATTTCCATTCGCTTCTGATCAACCTGACAGAACGCAGATTGAGCCATCACAACTGCTAATGCTATTCCGAGCGTTTTTTTCATTTATTCCACTTCATCCAGCGCTTTTTGAACTGCCTCTTGAACGATCCCAGGGTTGAATTTCCCCTGGCCCGCCTTCATCGTCAGCCCCACCAAAAAGCCTTTCACATTCATCTGCCCACTCTTATATCGGTCCACCACTTCCGGGTTCTCACCAATAACTTGTTTGGCCACGTTCTCTATTTCACCCGCATCGCTCACCTGGCTCAGGCCTTTCGCCCTAACCACATCGCTAGGCATCTGACCATTTTTCACCGAATCGGCAAAAACTTCTTTCCCCATCTTGCCGCTGATCGCGCCCTCGGAGATGAGACGGGTGAGGTCCACCAGATGGGCCGGTGTTATATTCGATTGACGCGCCGAGATGCCGTTCTCGTTCAGGTAACCAGATAGGTCCGCTATCATCCAGTTACAAATTGTTTGGGGCTCGCCTCCAAGAGCGACGCCTTCCTCGAAGTATTCAGCCCACTCTTTGTCCGAAATCAACTGATCGGAGTGTTGGGCACTCAGGTTGAAATCGCTTTGATATCGCTTCCATTTGGAGAGCGGCAGTTCAGGGAGTTCGGCCCTTAATCGCTCGATGGTTTCCTCGTCGAACTTCATCGGCGCGAGATCGGGGTCGGGGAAATAGCGGTAATCGTTCTCGGCTTCTTTGATTCGCATCGCAAAGGTCGTTTCGGTGTCATCGTTCCATCCGCGGGTTTCTTGGAGCACGGTTCCCCCGCTTTCGATGAGTTCTCTCTGTCGCTTGATTTCAAAATCAACTCCAAGTTGAACTGCGCGGAAGCTATTGAGGTTTTTTATCTCTGATTTCGTGCCGAGCTTCTCGGTGCCTTCGGGCCGGATTGAAATGTTGGGCTCACAACGCAACGATCCCTCTTCCATTTTGCCATTGCATGCACCAATGTAAATCAAAATCGCCCGCAACTGAGTGAGGTATTCCTTTGCATCCTCGGGGCCGGTGATGTCGGGGGGGAAATCGGTCACCGTCTCCATCAGAGGCACTCCGGACCGGTTATAGTCAATCCCCGAGCCACCATTAGGCAGGTGCATCAGTTTGCCCGTGTCTTCCTCTAAGTGGATACGCCGAATTTTGACCTTTTTGAATGTGCCTTCTTTTGTTGGTATTTCTAGATAGCCATAATAGCCCAGCGGGTTTGTTTCGCCATACTGGCTGATCTGATACCCTTTCACCAGGTCGGGGTAAAAGTAGTTCTTTCGGTGGAAGATTGACTCCATCGCGATGGTGCAGTTTAGAGCGAGGGCGGTTTTGATGACAAGCTCGATGGCGCGTTTGTTGGGCACCGGGAGGGCGCCGGGGAGCCCCAAGCAAACCGGGCATGTTCGGGTGTTAGGCTCTCCGCCAAAAGCCACCGGACATCGGCAGAACATTTTGGATTGCGTAAGCAACTCGGCATGAACCTCCATCCCGACGCTAGCAATCCAATTTCCCATGGGAGAATTATGACAACTTCCAGCTAACTTAACCGCTTGCTATACTCCGTCGCATCATGAACCCACTTGAATCCCAAGGACAAGTTGAGTTGGTACATCGGGTTGTTTTCTTCGTTGTCCGTTCCCAACCGTTCAATCCCCACCGACTTCGCCCAGGTCATGGCGTGGGCTTTTAGGGCGGTCGCTAAGCCTAGTCGTCGGGCTTCTCGGAGCGTTCCCGTTAGCCCGGTAAAAGCTAACTCTCGATCAAGCGTGTTCCAGTTAACTTGCGTGCAGGCCTCAATTCTTCCTTCACGTAGGGCGACAAAGTAGCCTTCGCGGCTGAGCGTCTTGCTTGAAATCATCTTTTTGTAAGTGTCAAAGGGCCAATCCTTAAAGTCGCCGGGCATTGGAATATCGCGCGAGACGACCATGTCGAAGTCATAATATCTCCGGACCCAATCATCGGGGTAGCGGCGCATGAATTCGTTCAAATCAACGATCTCGTGGGTGAGTTTCACCCGGTTAATCACCTCTTGGTAAGGAGCCGGATCGAATTCGCCTAGGTAAGCGGCCGTCACGGGGTTGACTTGACCAGCAACATAGCCGCGCGACTCTATTGCTGGAATGAGCTCGGCATGATCGGAGCGAACCCACATTTGCACAGAATTGAGGCCGTTTTCACTTGTGTGCTGTTCAATATGGGTCAAACATTGAAGCCAACCTTCCACATGATCCTGGTTGCGTTCAAGATAGATGCCAGCGGAAGCTATTGTTTTGTCCTCAAGCCAATATGATTCGATGATTCGGACGTAGGCGAATGGAGCGCTCCCGTCCATGGCAAGAATTCGCTTCATAAAGACATCAGTCGGATGCTCATTGGCGTAGCGGTTTAGGTCGGCCCCGGTGACGGGGTCTTCGGGGAAGAACACGCACGAAAGCGCGGCGGCCTGATTCCATTGGGTGGGCGTTTCGATAATTTGAAAATTGAGTTGCATAGGCTTAAACTGGATCGCGGAAGGGCACAAATGTGTGCGATTGAACAAAGAATGTTTCCCTCGATATTGCCTTTAAAAGGCGAGGGTTTGAACCTAGCCTAGGCTTACGAGGAGGGATTGTTTTGAGTTGGTCATAGCGTAATCACCTCCGATGGAGTGATGAAATTATGGCACCCGAAGCACGGGCGAGTCAAGCGAGTCAAAATGGAAGAGAATGAAACGCATCGCCAAGCGCATCGTCTGGCTTCTCATCGCTCCGCTTGGCATGCTGGTCGGCCCGATTTTCTTTGATCGAAAATATCTGCGCGGAAAACACTTTGACAAAGGGGGGGTTTCGGGCTGGCGTTGGGTGTGGCGGTCTCTGTTTTTGCAGAAGCTGTTTGGTTTCAACCGCGCAATCCGATTCCCGGTATCACCATTCATTCGGGTTTCGAACTCGCGCAACATCGAGTTTCATCCCGACGATCTTAATAACTTTCAACATCACGGATGTTACTATCAAAACTTTGACGCCAAAATCACGATTGGCCACGGCACCTATATCGCACCAAATGTTGGCTTGATCACCGCCAACCACGACCCCCTTGACCCCGAAAAGCACTTGCCGGGGGCGCCCATAGAAATTGGGAAACAGTGCTGGATCGGAATGAACGCGGTGGTCTTGCCCGGTGTTACGCTCGGAGATCGCACCGTTGTCGCTGCCGGTGCAGTTGTCACCAAGAGCTTCCCGGAAGGCTGGTGCATCGTGGCGGGCGTACCGGCCAAGCTCTTGAGGTCGTTAAAGGAAACTGAATGACCTGGCCAGAGATCTGGGAAGGTTCATCGCCTAGGGCTATTGTTCTTCGTGGCGTTCTGACCCCGATTTCCTGGCTCTATGCGCTTGGTTGGCTTTGCTACTTAGGCATGTATCGCCTCGGTTTGAAGAAGCCCGCGAAATCGCATAGCCCCGTGATCTGTGTGGGCAACTTAGTCGCGGGAGGAAGCGGAAAAACGCCGGTCGCTATCTACCTCGCCCGAGTTTTGACTGATTTAGGTCACGAGGTGGTGATTTCAGCAAGCGGCTACGGCGGACCGCACGCTGAGGCGGCCGAACTCGCACCCTCCGGTTCCTTGGACCCTCGTGTTTGGGGGGACGAGCCGGCGATGCTTCGCGATGAGCTACCTGGCGTCCCATTGATTGTGGGTAGGAGGCGGGTTTTGGCGGCAGAGATATGTGCTGCGCAGTTTCCGGAGGCGATTTTGCTCATGGATGATGGATTTCAACATCTACCGCTAGCGAAGGATGTTTCGATTTTGGTTGAGCCTGATGGTTCGAACAAGAGATGCCTTCCGGCTGGCCCGTACCGCGAGCTTCGGTCAAGCTTGAAGCGAGCCGATTTGGTGTTAAGTTCTGATTCGAGGTTTAGAGTTAGGCATGGCCCGTTGCTTCCCTTTGAGCGCCTCGTAGAACGGTCCTCCCCGCCCGTTTCCGGAAATTCCGAGCTAACCAACGTTGCCGAAGCAACCGGAACCCTCACCCCCCAACCCCCTCTCCCTCCGGCACAAACATCCGCAGGGAGAGGGGGAGTTTCGGTCCTTTGTGCCATCGGCAACCCCGAAGGCTTTGTGAAAGCCATCCGCGAAGCCGGATACGAGATTAAGGGAGTGCGGCGGCTGGATGATCACGACCCCCTTGATGATCCAAACTTGTTTGATGGATTGCAGGAGCCAATTGTTGTGACGGCAAAGGACGCCGTAAAGCTCAGAAACCGCCCGGAACAAATTCTTGTCGCAAGGCGAGAAACGAAAATCGAACCGGAAGGTGAGTTCAGGATATGGCTGCAGGAAATCCTAAGCCGAACCCCCGAACCAAGGAACCCCCGAACTCTCCAATGACCATTCTACAAACCAACGATTTTCACGGTCTACTCAGCGAGCCCATGGTTCGCCAGATACGGGCTCTTAAGGAGAAGGATGACGCGCTCTATTTCGACTGTGGCGATTGCATCAAGACCGGAAATCTTGGTGTGCCCCTAAGAAAAGAGGTCGCATGGGAGCGGCTCGCCCTTGCCGGCTGCGATGGATCGGTTTTGGGAAACCGGGAAACGCATGTTCTCACCAGCGCTTTTGAAGCGAAAGTCAATGGGGCCCAGCACGCCATTTTTTGCGCAAACCTTGTGGCAAAAAATGGCGCTCTTCCATTTATCTGCAATTCGCGAATCATCGAAAAAGACGGGATTAGGATCGGTGTTTTTGGCGTGATGGTGGCAATGGTCACCAAGCGAATGGCGACCCAAAGTGCTTCGGCCTTCCTTTGGAATGACCCCTTGGTGGTCGCGAAAAATGAGGTCGAAAAACTCAGACCCTCGTGCGATTTGTTGATCGCTCTAACCCATATCGGGCACCGCCAAGACCTGATTCTGGCCGAAAAATGCCCCGAAATTGACGTAATACTCGGCGCCCACTCGCATACAATCCTCCAACAACCCGATCTCGTCGGCACAACGCGAATCTTTCAGGCCGGCTCGCACGGGAGATTTGTTGGGCGGTATGAGTTCGATGGCACTGAATTTGTCCGGGCCGAGTTGATTCCCCTTGAAAGCTGACAACGACGGTACGCCGCTTGAAACCGGCGATCCAAGGGCGTTGTTGGTAACATCTACCCATGGATGAAATCACCGCTGAGTATTCTGTTGCCGAAGTCGCTTCCTCGGCGGAGTTGCGGGTGATTCCAAGAGTAACGGTCGCTTGCAAAACCGATTTGGGGCGAGTTCGCGAGAATAACGAAGATAAATTCGAGTATTTCATCCCGGAAGATCATGGGAGTCTGGCAAATCGAGGCTTGGTCTTTGTGGTTTGCGACGGGATGGGCGGGCATGCGGCGGGCCAGATCGCCAGCGAGATTTCATGTAAGACCTTTATTGATGTGTATTTTCACCACCCTGCAACTGAGATTTCAGCGGCTTTGAAAGGGGCAGTTTTAGCCGCGAATCGGTTTGTTTTGGATGTGGCAAGAACCGTCGCAACGCGAAAAGGGATGGGCACAACGCTGACGGGCCTTGCCCTTGTCCAAGACCGGGCCTATGTGGTGCAAGTCGGCGATTCTCGGGCTTATCGTTTGCGCGATGGAGTTCTAACCCAACTTATGGAAGATCACACTTGGGTTGAAGATGCGATTCGACAGGGGATTTCTCGCGAAGCCGCCGAGGCTCACCCCTATCGCCATGTCTTAACTCGGGCCGTGGGCACAGAAGATGATGTTCCGGTTGATGTTTTCGAATATGATGTAGCCGAAGGAGACACCTTCTTATTGTGTTCAGATGGCCTGCTAAATCATGTAAGCGATGCGATCATTGCCGAGCACTTGACCAATTTTAACCCGGCTGAAGCAACATGGAAGCTGGTGGGGCGCGCCCTCATGGAAGGCGGAAGCGATAACTGTACGGTTATGGTGGTGCGGCTGGACGCTTTGGAGGCTTCGCCAACATTCGCCACATAAAATTGTCATTGGATCCCTGCGGTCCGTAAAACGTAGGATTCATGGATGCCTTGACATCGTATCCAGCCCTTTTCAGATCTTTCGCAAGATTGTCAGCGCGAGAGACCCTTGTGATGACGACGACCCCTGGGGTGAAAGGTGGAAAGTCTTGCCAAGTCTCAACTTGGATCACTGATCGATTCAAAACGAACTCTAGCGAGGGAAGGCTCGTCTCTTGTATTTTTAGCTTGCCCGTTCCCAATTCAGTAGTTCGGCGGGGCATTTGGTACACGATAATCGTTGACTTTGAGTCCTTTGCAATCTCCCGTGCAAGGGTATGCACTTCCGATTGCCCGGACGCCCGATACCAATAGACAAATCCGGCAGTGGCAATAACCGCAACTCCCAGCGCCCAACCCAAAACCCAATCCATCACACGGTCCCATTGGGTAGCCAAATGGCGACCCACCAAAAGGGCCAGGGGCGCGAAACAAGGCAAAATGTAGTGTGGCAGTTTTGCGCTACTGACGGTGAAGAACAAGAACGGAATCAAGGCGCAGGCCGCTACAAACTTTGCGACGTCGTCGTCGCTCTTTTTTGGCCATGCCTTGGGAATAAACCAACTCCACGGAGCGAATCCGAGGAGCAGGACCGGGATGAAGGCGAGAAGCCCAGCCAAGCCAAGCGAATGGGCTCGATCACCCCCAATGAAGCGGTTCCAGTTCTGTTCGATGAGGAACTTCTGAACGAACACGTCGCCATTTGCTTGATACGCGGGCCAATACCAACTGGCCGTAACGGCCACGCACAGAGTCAAGCCGGCGAATGCGGCCAAGATCGTTTCAAACTTGAAGGGCGCTTTGCCGCGCATGATCCAGAATCCGTAGCCAAAGATTGGAGTACAGAGGATGATTCCGATAGGCCCCTTAGCCAGCACCGAAACCCCCAACCAAAACCCAGTGAGAATCCACCAGGCTCGCTTCTCATTCAGCCCGCGCCAAAACGAAAACCAGGCCCCGGCAAGCGAAAGCGCGAGAGGCATGTCCGTCATCATCATCCGCCCCAGCGCAACGACAAGCAGTGAAGTCCCCAATGCAAGTCCACTGATTGCCGCCGCGTTTGAAGCGTAATCCGTAGCGCGAATTCGTTGGCTGATTCGTTCCGATTGTGCAGGCGTCAAGGAAAAATACCGCAAAGCGAAGCTCATGGTCATCCAATAGAGCCCGAGGGCGCTTAGAACACTAGGCAGCCGCGCACCGTATTCGGGGCCAAAGAGCATAATGCAGGGTTTCGCAAGCCAATAGATGAGAATGGGCTTTTCAAACCAGGGTTGGCCGTTGTAATAGGGAGTGATCCATTCGTTACGCCGGATCATCTCCATTGTTGCCGCGCCGTAAAACCCCTCGTCAAGATCAAAAAGGCCGTAAAGCCACCAGCCAGCCAGGGGCAAAAAGCACAGGGCAAGTACGGCGAGCCTATTCATAGCCTAATTCAATTTCGACGGCTTCGATGACCGCGTGGAGGGCGAACATGTGGAGTTCTTGGATCCGATCGCTGGTTTCACCGGGGGCGATTACCCGGATGTCGCAATGCGCTTTGAGCTTGCCCCCGCCTTTGCCGAGGAATCCTATGGTTTTGCAGCTTTTCAGGCGCGCGGCTTCGGCCGCTTTGATCAGATTTTCGGAGTTACCAGATGTTGAGAGCAGCAAAACAACGTCACCGGGCTTGCCAAGCGCCTCAATCGGTCGAGAAAACACGTATTCGAACCCGTAATCGTTGCTCACGCAGGTGAGATGAGTCGGATCGGCCAGGGCGATGGCGGGCAAGGCAGGGCGGTCCTTTTTGAAACGACCCGTAAACTCCTCAGCAACGTGCATCGCATCAGCCATGCTCCCGCCATTTCCGGCAGTGAATAGCTTGCCGCCGCTTTGGAAACAGGCTGAGATTGCCTCGATAACGGCGCAGATTTCTGGTTCACAGGATCGAAACTCACGCAAGAGCCTTTCGCTGTCATCAAACGCTTTTGCGAGCACGGGGTGCATCGCACAAGCGTACCTACTCCTAGGGCTGGAAGCCCTAGGCACGCATGGGCAGGATGCCCATGCCACAATCAAGGGTATGACGAGTTTTGGGCCGGTCGCTGCTCACTATGACCGGTTGATGAACGTGGTTCCCTACCGCATGTGGACCAGTTATCTCCTCCTGCTGTTTAGCAAGCAAGGGGTTCGCCCGCGCAAGATTCTGGATGTCTGTTGCGGCACCGGAATCATGTGTGAACTGCTCACGGATGAAGGATTTGATCTCACCGGTTTCGACTTGAGCCCAGCGATGGTTGCTCAAGCGCGCGAAAAGGCGGAACTCGCGATGTACAAAATCCGCTACAAAGTTGCCGACGCCGCTGATTTTGAATTCAACTATCCGAACGGCGAGCGAGAGATGTTCGATGCCGCTTACTCGTTTTTTGATAGTTTGAACTACATTTATGAGCCTGAAAAACTCGCATTAGCTCTCAAGCAAGTTGGCAAACACCTTCCCGCGGGAGCCTCTTTCATTTTTGATATGAACACCGCTTATGCGTTTGAGGAGCGAATGTTTGATCAGCAGCACCTCAAAAAAGACTCGCCTTTACGTTATCGGTGGCGAGGAGATTGGAACCCGGAAACGCGAATCATCAAGGTAACTATGAAATTCTGGGCGGGCTCGGATGAGTTTGTCGAGACCCACATTCAACGCGCTTACTCAGAAGATGAGGTCCGCGCAATGCTCGATGAGGCCGGGTTTGGGCAGGTTGAAGTCTTCCACGCCTACTCACTTGATCGCCCTCGAGCAAACACAGATCGAATTCATTACATCGCAATCAAGCGCAACTATTGAACCACTGCGACCGCGGCGGCGTGGGATTGCGTGTGGGTGATCGAGACCAAAACTCCCATATTCTCCCCCTTGATTGAAGCGACCGGTTGACCGCTCGGGTCATTCAGGATTTCTACATCTTGCCAGAATAATTGCGCGGGCCACGCCTTGGCGATGGCTTCCTTCGCCGCCCATCTCCCCGCTACGTATTCATAAGTCAGGGGCTGTAGTCGCTCGCTAGGGGTTAGGACACGCAGAACAAAGCGGGGATTTCGCATCGCGAATGCAATTCGTGAGACCTCAACGAGGTCAATGCCAAGACCGGTAATCAAGGAACCAGTTTACTTGCGGTTTCGGCGTTTGCGAATGATCGCGATCAAACCCAAACCAGCGGCCGCGAGCGTGCTCGGCTCCGGAACCGCGCAAGAGCAGATTCGACCCAGCGCGTCAATATCCGGAGTCCCTTCGCCTGTCGTTCCGGCCGAAACATTCAGAGTGAAACCGGCATCATTGACGTCGAGTGCGGAATCCAAAATAATCCACGAAACGACGGGGCTTTGAGTTCCCGATATCCCGAAAAACGCGTTGTATGTGGCTTGACTCATCGAACCGGTTGCTACGACTCCCGGGAGGGGCGCGGCGACCGTCTCATCGTGAATGATAACTTGCGTAAATATTCCATTGGTCATGGTCCACCGACTGCTCTCGAAGTTGCCAACCGGAGCGCCGCCACCATTGTGTTCAAATGCGATGACATCGCCCTGGGCTAATGCCGATACGCTTATGCCAAGAAACGATGCAAACGAAAACGGGTTGTAGTTTGTTGCGCTTTGCCAGCCGCTTACTGTTGCGGAACCGATGGCAGTCGTCGTATTATTCGGAGCGCCAACCATGTTTGCTGGAGCAACTCCTGCCCATCCAATCTCCATGACCTGCGCAAAAGCCGGACACGAAATGGCGATTGCAGCACCAATCAAACTAATCCTAATCATCGCACACAAATTATACAACCGAAACGGGCAGTTCCCGGCAAATTGCAACAAAACTAGTAGTAATACTAGCGACATTCCATGCTTAACGATTGGCTTCCTGCAACATTTCCGCTAAGTCAACCAACTTAATTTCTTCATCCGTTTCCTGCTTGATACTTGCATCCAACATAATCCGGCAGAAGGGGCATCCGAGCGCAACCGTTTTTGCCCCGGTGGCCAAAAGTTCTTTTGCCCGCTTGTTACCGGGTCTCTGATCATTCGGCTCTTCCATCCAGAGGCGTCCCCCGCCCGCGCCGCAGCATCGAGTTTTGGAGGCATAGAATTCAGGCTCAACTAAATGACTCGGTCGTATCAGAGAACCCAAACCATCCGGCGAGCGTCCGTTGTAGTTGGTTTTCTCGCCAAGTAGGGCTCTTGGAGCGTCGGCTTCGTCGTTTACGCGGCCCAGATAACAGGGGTCGTGGAATACGGTTCCTGCCCCACTGGCGGGTTTGAGCTTGCCGCCTTGAATAAGATTCTGGAGCAATTGGGTGTGATGGTAGACGTCCATTTTTCGACCGGTGTTGGGATCGCCGGTGGGGTTTTCGTATTCGTTCTTAAGCGAATTAAAGCAATGTGGGCACGCCGTGACCACTTTTTTCACGCCGTATTTTTCGAAAGCCGAAAGGTTTTCCATTGCCTTTTCTTGGAATGTAAACTCGTCGCCAACTCGCCGGGCCGGATCGCCGGTGCAGGCTTCCTCTTGCCCCAAACACGCAAAATTGACGCCCGCCTTAGTAAGCAACTCGGCGACGGCCTTGGTGGTTTTGATCGCCCCCGGATCGGTTGCCCCGGCGCATCCCACCCAAAACAAGAAATCAAAAGGCTGACCATCGCGGCAGAGCGGGATTTCTAGACCCTTCATCCAATCCTCCCGGCTTGTTCGAGGCGTGCCCCATGCGTTTCCGGTGGAGCCCGTTTGCCTCAACATAACGGCGGTGGGGCCGCTGAGTTTGCCTTCGGCCACGAGATTTCTCCTTGTATCAACTATGAGATCAACATGGCGAATGAGAACTGGGCACGCTTCCGCACAGGCATTGCAGGTTGTACATTGCCAAAGAGCCTCTTCGCTAATCGCCGCGGCGATATTGCTCCCATCCGCCATTGCCCCCCGGATATCTTGCACGACTTGCTTGGGATTCAGGACCTTTCCAACGTTCCACGCGGGACAAACTTCGGTGCAGCGTCCGCATTCCATGCAAGCATCAAGCGACATCAAGTGCCAGCGAGAGAAATCGGCAGCGGTTGAGGCTCCGATTTGGCCCGTTTTTTCGACTTCTTCCATCGAAATCGGAACGAGATGACCCATCGCTCGCTCGGGAGCGCCCGAGGCCGAGGCAATGGCCATGATGATGTGCCGAATCCGGAGACGGGGAATGACAGCAAAAAAGATAAGCACCCATACCATGTGGAACCACCACATGAACTTGTAGCCCGAGGCCGAAATGCCGTTAAACACAGGTGAAATGAGATTCCCAATTACCGACCATTGGTCGCTCGGCGTAGGCGTGTTTCCTATTCGGGCGGCTTCCAGAACGTACCCCGTCAGGCCAATCATCAAAAGTAAACCCAACACCAAAATATCGCTTGAGGCTCCACTGATTGGCCGGCGCCGATTATCAACCGCCTGCTTTGCGGCTTGAACCTGGTCCTCTGATTTTAAGCCCGCATCACCCAACTGGTTACTTAGCCGCAAACGCCGCACCATTGCCCAAATGACGCCGATCACAAACATCAACCCTAGAACGTCAAAGGCAAGCTCGTAGTAGAGATAGTAGGTTCCCTTATGGAAATTGGGGAGCCCAAGGAGAGGCGAATACGTTGCAACCGCAAGCAAGGTTGTCGCCATGAATAGAGAGAGAAAACCGTAGAAAATGAGCAAATGCATCGGTGCGCCGGATTTCTTCCGGCTGGATTTCACTTTCTTCTGCGCGATAACATAGGTGTGAACTCGACCGAACCAACCTCTTAGCTGGGCAAGACTGGGAACCCAATATCGCCAACCCTTTTCGTTTTCGACAAGGGGCTTGCCTTGATGCCAGATTTTGACCCGCTGAACAATCTGCCATGCCGCAAAGGCCAGCGACGCGAACACCAAAACATAGAAAATCACCTTCTCAACTTGGCTGAGATGTAAAAACTCCGGGCGCGTCGGCGTCACGATGAATAGTTTGGCTAACCAGGGGCCTATCGTGCATAATTCAGCCATGACCACGCCGGAGCTAAAAACCCCGAACCTAGGGCGCAACATGGGCGCACCGCTGGATTTGGATTGGGTGGCGACCGTTCGCGTGAACAAGAGTGCTACCGAGAGACGTGCCAAATCCCTGCCCAGTCGCCGTACGGTTAAGAAGCAATGGCAAGCGGCTTGGCTGCTCCGTGCGATCGAGTGTATGGATTTGACTACTCTGGGCGGCGATGACACGCCCGGAAACGTGCATCGGCTGTGCGCGAAGGCACAGCGACCGTTAAAATCTGAGCTAGTTGAGGCGCTTGGTGTGAATGGGCTGCGCGTCGGGGCGGTTTGCGTTTATCACGAGTTGGTTCCCCATGCCGTACGGGCTTTGGAGGGCTCAGGAATTCCGGTTGCGGCGGTGGCAGCGGGGTTTCCGCACGGGCTCTCGCCGATGAGTCAACGGATCGAGGAAATCAAGGCAAGCGTTGCCATGGGGGCCGCCGAGATTGACATCGTGATCACCCGCTCAAAGGTGCTTCTTGGTCAATGGGAAGCGCTCTTCGAAGAAGTTCAGGCATTTCGCGAGGCATGCGGCGAAGCTCACCTGAAGACGATTTTGGCGACGGGCGAACTGGGAACTTTATCAAATGTGGGAAAGGCAAGCCTAGTTTGCATGATGGCGGGGGCTGATTTTATCAAAACTTCCACCGGGAAAGAATCCGTTAACGCAACCCTAGAGGTCGGCCTCGTGATGGCACGCGCAATTCGCGAATATCAGGAGCAGACCGGATTTCAGGTCGGCTACAAACCGGCAGGCGGGATTCGGACGGCCAAGCAGGCGTTAGAGTGGCTATTCCTAATGCGTGAAGAACTTGGTCACGCTTGGCTCAAGCCGGAGCTTTTTCGGCTGGGGGCAAGCTCGTTGCTTTCCGACATTGAGCGTCAGCTTGATCATTTTGTTACGGGGCGATATTCTGCCCTCAATCGCAACCCGATGGCGTGACCCGTGCCATGGGCTTCCAGCCCATGGGTGGCACGGCGCTTCCAGCCCGTGATCCGGGAGACTTGCAATCGAGCCAACGATTACACATCACCCGGAGCCGCTTAAGTCGGCGATTCCAGCCTCGTGTCTGCCGGGTAGCCTTGAGAAGTGAAGAACTACTACCTCCTTCCTGGCCTCGACGCTACGCCCCGAATCCTTCGCCGGACGCTGGCTTTGGTTTCGCCAGAAAAGCTAAGACTCCCCACCCACCCCGATCGCTTTTCACCCCTTGAGGTTATGTGTCACCTGAATGATTGGGAGCCGATTATGCGCGAAGAGCGGATGAAAACCGCGTTTACTAACCCTGGTGGGAGCTTTCTGGCTTACGACGAGGCGGTGAAGGCAGTTGAGGGGCGGTATTCCGAGCGGAATCTGGAGGAGCAGATGGCAGAGTTCGAGCGGGAGCGGACGAAAACGGTCGAATTTGTTAAGTCGCTCAGCGAGGCCGATTGGGGCAAAACCGCATTTCACCCCGATCGCGGGATGATGACGCTTTGCGAGATCGTGCACATGGTGGTTTGTCACGATGTTTATCACATTGAGCAGCTGTGGGCGGTTGTGGACTAAAGACCACCCGCTTTCCGGGTGATACCACCCGGAAAGCGGGTAGATTATTATCATGGCAACAATTAGCAACCCGAGCTTGTTTGGCACGAAAACTCGAACCAACACCCTCCTCGTCATTCATCTGCTTGGCGAAACTCACGCGTCCGAGATCGCGCCTCTTTTGGGGAAGAGTCTCAGCCGGGTTCAGGCCGCCGTTGACAGCCTGGAGCGAGCCGGAATCGTTATCGGCACCGAGGAAGGCAATACTAGGAGAGTTCAACTCAGCCCGAGATACCCCGC
This sequence comes from Armatimonadota bacterium, assembly GCA_031386985.1. Taxonomy (GTDB): domain Bacteria; phylum Armatimonadota; class Fimbriimonadia; order Fimbriimonadales; family Fimbriimonadaceae; genus JANJUB01. The sequence continues at coordinate 87,478 of JANNCV010000024.1, read as the reverse complement.
CCTGGATGAGCTATCCAAACTCCTCAACAAGATGGGCATGCTCGATACCGAACTACAACAAGCGTTGGCGACGCTCCGGCGTCGCCCCCGTCGCTCGGGTAAGAAACGGTAATGCGAACTCCGATATTGACCCATGTTGGAACAAATCGTGCTCCTTGACATGGATCATCATAGAACGCGCCGGATTAGCGTGCTACGCACAACCGAAACAATTCTTGATTTTTCCCCACCAGGCCTTGACATTTTTGGTTTTGCCTGGTAACGTCACAAAATGAAGCAACGCAAGACGATCTGTTGTCTACTTTGTGCAGTAGTAAGCTGTTATGCTCGCGCCGGTGTTGACTTCGTTCCGCACCCAGGGTATTCAACCCCGCTCTACTTTTCAGGAACCAACGCTCGAGCGTTTTATCGGGCATCGGTTACGAGCCCGCACAATCATATCAAAACAATAAAGCTGGAGCTTAACGACATTGAAACCCTAAGCAAGACTACTCCAGCGATGCAAACGGGAGGGGAAGAAGGCGGCGGAATGATGGCTCTGATCCCTGTTCAAGACATTGCAATCATGTTTGATTCGCGTGCTTACAAATTGGCAAATAATGGAAACATCGTTGTAAAGTGTAAAGTTTATGCTGAGACCGTTGTTGCTGGTGGAAGTGTGGGCGGACAATGGTATGACCACACTTACACAGTGCCCGTGAAGAATCGCGCTGCTCTCTTTGCCTTGGATTCCCTTGAAAATAAACCTGAATGTGCTGGCGGTGCCGCAGCGTTACAACGATTGTCGAACTTCCCAGCCACGCTCACAGCAAATCAAGGATGGACATACTCCACTTTTTCAAACAAGATCGCCGAAGACTGTAATGTTGTTTTTTACGCCGGGCACTCAACGCTAACCGCGATTTTTGACGGCCAACACCTGACTCCTGAACCTAGCAGTTGGCTTGGCGCGCCCATCTATGCGTGGGCGACTGGTACGGGGAGCGGAACCCCAAGTGTTGAAGCGATGCGTTTTTCGCAGATTGGCGATGTCGTGTGGTTCCCCCCTTACAATATGACGGCAAGGCCAGCGATTAACTTTGCCGTTCACATGTCCTGTTCAACCGTGACATCAGGAGGCGCATCGAAATTTGCTACCTATCTTTACCCTTACTGGAACGAGTACGACCAACTCGTTGAGGATCAGGTCTATTTGGGATGGAAGGTCCCGGTTATGACCGAAGACTATCAACAGCTATCCGACCTCCTTTTTCTTAACCTCATTGATGGCGATACCGCCGAAGTGGCGGCTCGCGATACGATTGAGTCCGCAACAAACACCGCTGGCTCCTACGTCCCTGCCGACTTTAAGGCCGTCGGCGACAAGGATGCCCGCTTGATTTGTGTCTACAACCCCGGAAACACGGCTAAGGTCCCCTATCGCGGGATTGACATGCCCTAGGAGCAAGTATGAAATCTGTATTCCTCTCACTCATCGTCGGTTTGGTCGCACTTGCGAACACGCAAACGCCTCCGCTAACAAATCGGGCCAAAATTGAACCAATCAGAATCCAGTTGACCTCGCTAGAAGTCATCAAGTATCAGAAGCTTGCGTCTGGGTTTATTGAGCAGATTTATGGGGTGCGCCCTCCAAACCATACGGCCTTTCAGTGGAAATCCGGCCTTGGTCATCCTTCAATCAAGTTGTCGAGCCCCGATTTTTATGTTTCGGTGGACTACCCTACTGGTTTGCTTCGATCTGCCATTGACACGACCTTAACGCGGTACAAATCGCGAAACTTTGAGGGAACCGTTCCGCTAAAGCTTTCAGATGACGCCTGGTACAAGAAGGGTCAGCAGTTGGCCGCAAAACTTTGGCCAGGGTTTGCGATTACCCGCAAGGAAATTAAGAGGGATAACGAACGGGGCCAGGGATCAATTGCAGGGAGTAACTATTCCAACACGGTAACTCCCGTGTTTTGGACAAAGCCGTTTGAAGGTAGGAGGCGACTCATGAGTCTCACTTTTGACGATGCCACCGGGAAAGTCGTGGATGTATTCCTTGGACCGGCCAATCTGATTAAGCGGTAATAGCCTTTGTATCGAGCCTTGCCTCGTTCATGAACCCCGGTGGCGGTGGCGAAGTATTGCGCGGAGGTGCAGTTCTTTTCCCTTCCCTCGTCGGTTTTCTTGGGTGCCGCGAGAATCTGTCGACCCTCGAGTGAAATAGGATTTCTCGCAAAGGCGCAAAAATGGCAACTATGGGCCCATTTAGAAATGCGACGATTGTTGCGGACTCCTCAGGTAAACCTTGGGCGAGGGGGGCCTATGCCATGCCACACTACTCGACCAACTTCTGAATCACATTCCCGGCAACGTCCGTTAGCCGGAAATCTCGGCCCTGATACTTGAATGTCAGCCGCTCGTGATCAATGCCCAGAAGATGCAACATGGTCGCGTGGAGGTCGTTTACGCTTACCGGATTTTCGGTGATATTGTAGGAAAAATCATCGGTTGCCCCATAAGTTTGGCCGCCCTTCACGCCGCCGCCCGCCATCCATACCGAGAAGCACCGGGGATGGTGATCGCGGCCGTAATCGGTCTCGGTCATCGTTCCCTGAGAGTAAACCGTTCGCCCAAATTCGCCGCCCCAAACCACCAAAGTTTCATCGAACATGCCACGCTGCTTGAGGTCGTTAATGAGGGCAGTGGATGGCTGATCAATATCTTTCGCTTGGCCCTTAACTGCGTTCGGCAGGTTGAAATGGTGATCCCAGCCCATGTGAAATAGCTGGACAAATCGCACGCCTCTCTCGGCCAGACGCCGCGCAAGAAGACAATTGTAAGCAAACGAACCCTTGCGCTTCACGTCGGGGCCGTACATATCCAGAACTCCGGCGGGCTCCTTGGAAATGTCAAGTAACTCGGGAACTGACATTTGCATGCGGAACGCAAGTTCGTATTGGGAGATTCGGGTGTCAATCTCCGGGTCACCAACGACGTTCTTCTTGATCGTGTTGAGGCCCATCAGCTCATCGAGCATTTCGCGCCGGGTTTGGCGATCTATGCCGTGCGGATCAGAAAGAAACAACACTGGATCGCCCGTGTTTCGGAACTTGACTCCTTGGTGATGGGTGGGCAAGAATCCCGAACCCCAAAGGCGATCGTAGAGAGGCTGATCGTCAGACCGACCACTGCCAATGCTGGTCAGAACCACGTAGGTTGGCAGGTCGTTATTCATGGTCCCCAGGCCGTAGCTGAGCCAAGAACCGATGCTGGGGCGACCGGCGATTTGGAATCCTGACTGCATAAACGTGACGGCGGGATCGTGATTGATGGCCTCCGTGAACATCGAACGAATGAGGCAAATGTCGTCGGAAACCGTGCCTAAGTGAGGAAGAACCTCGCTCAGTTCCATCCCGCTCTGCCCGTGCTTGTTAAATTTGAGAATACTCGGCGCGACCGGGAAGTTCTTCTGGCCAGAAGTCATTCCCGTCAAACGTTGGCCGTTACGGATGCTCGCCGGCAGCTCTTCCCCTCTTCGGGTCGCGAGGTGGGGTTTGTTATCGTAAAGCTCCATTTGGCTGGGCGCGCCGGATTGAAAAAGGTAGATAACCCGCTTGGCTTTGGCGGGAAAGTGAGGGAGTTCGGGCAAACCGCCGATGCGCTTGCGCTCCTCGTCCAACGGGTTCGCCATGCCCTCTTTCGTGAGGATTCCCATGAGGGCGGCGAGGCCAACTCCGCCCGTTCGTTTTAGGAACGTGCGGCGATTGAACTGGTCTTGTAAGTGAAAATCTTGTTCTAACATTATTCTTTGGTCACCGTCTCATCTAAATTCAAAAGTGCGCTCGCCGAGACCGTGTAGGCGGCCAATTCGATCTTGCTCAACCCCATGTCAATCGGAGCCGCGCCGACCAGCGTTAAGTCTCTTGCCGCGGCTGGATCGGCCTTGAAACGGGCCAATCTTGCGTTCAGCCCTTTCGTCAGAATCGAAATCTCGCCGGGCGTAGGGAAGCGACCCAAAACACGACGAAAGCCATAGGTCAACCGCGATTCTGGAGTCGTACCGCCCGTGCGCAACATCATTTGTGCCAGAACCCGGGCCGCCTCAAGATAGGTTTCATCGTTCATTAAGGTAAGGGCTTGCAAGGGCGTGTCGGTTCGAGCGCGCTGAACCCGGCAAGCCTCCCGCGAGGGCACATCAAACAAAAGCATGTTGGGGGGAGCAGCGGTTCGCTTCCAAATCGTATAAAGACTTCTTCGATAGAGGCCGTCTCCCTTGGCCGGCATGTAGTTGCGCAAATTGCCATAGAAGTTCGTTTCATCCCATATGCCGGTTGGCTGATAGGGATAAACCGATGGGCCGCCTAGTTTTTCTTTCAACAAGCCGCTTACGAAAAGCGCTTGATCCCGAATGACTTCGCCGGGAAGCCGGTAGCGAGGTCCGCGTGATAGGAGCTTGTTCAAGGGATCGGCCTCCATTTTCGCCGCAGTAAAGGTTGAAGCTTGGCGATATGTCGCACTCATCGCCATCTCCTTGATGATGGCCTTAAGGTTCCACTTGAGGTCAATGAATCTCAAAGCCAAGTGATCCAATAACTCGGGATGGGAAGGAAATTCAGCGCGAGTGCCAAAATCCTCGACCGTAGAAACGATGCCGCCTCCGAAGAATCGCTCCCATAAGCGGTTTACGGTGACTCGGCTTGTCAAGGGGTTGTCCGAGGAAACCACCCAAAGCGCAAACCCAAGGCGGTTGTTGGGTGCGCCCTTGGGTAAAGCGGGAAGGAAACTCGGAAGGCCCGGTTCGACCTTTTCTCCGCGCATATCATATTGACCGCGTTGAAGCACAAAGCTTTCCCTTGGCTTTTCCATCTCCCGCATCACCATGACTTCGGGGATTTGGGCTTGCAGCTTTTCGAGCGCGTTGTTGTCGGCGTCACGCTCATTCTCAAAGGCGGCAAAGGCCTTATCGTTTTCCCGCGACCATAGGCGAGTGAGCTCAAGCTGCTGCTCCTGAGTGCGCTCGATCGCCGGGATCGTGAGTAAGGTTGCGCCGGGATGAGCGCTGGCTAGCGTCTTGGCTTCGTCCGGTTGCAAAGCACGATTGAACAGAACAAAATCATCCACTTCACCACTAAAGAAATCCGAGTTGGTTCGTCGCCCGATCTTGGCTGAGACCGGGGTCTTGATCGAATCGGTCAAGGTATCGCGCTCAACCACAACCTCGGCAAGCGAGCCGTTGAGATACATCTTGAAGCCAGCGGCTTTGGAACTGCCGTCGTAAGTGATCAAAACATGCGTCCATGCCCCCAGTTTGATGGGGTTTCTTGCGGCTATCTTTACGGCGTTCTCCGTCCATTTACTGATCAAGTGCGCTTGGGGCCGGTTGCTGAAAACGGACAGATCCCAGCCTCGATAGGCGTTTTGGCTATCCATACGGGAGAAGGCGGACCCCTCCGATTGATCGGGCTTAATCCACGCTCCGAATGAGAAGGTTTGGTCGCGCTCGAAGTTGGCAACATCGCCCAGATCGAGGAAGTTCTCGTTGTTGGTCTTCACGGAACCGGTTGCCCGACCAAAGCTGAAGCGGGCCTTGCCTCCAACCGTGAAGTCCTTTCCACCGGCCGCCAGCTTGTAACGAGCGATCAAACCGTTGGACACGGCCGGAAGCACGGGGCTGAACTTCCAGTTTGTCGCGGCGCGTTGGTTTTTCGCGATTCGGGTCGCCATCTGTGCGTCAAGTTTTTTAATCGTCGTCTTAAGTTCTTCCGTTTTCTGCTCTTGCTCGGCGGTTGGGGCTCGCATCACAGGCGGGTGACTTATTGGCCTTTCTTCTCCAGAGCCAGTTTCGGGCACGTTGTTAAAATAGGAGTACATCTTGTAGAAGTCTTTCTGAGTAAACGGATCGTATTTGTGATCGTGGCACCGAGCGCATCCGGTGGTCAAACCGAACCATACGGCGGACGTCGTCTCGACGCGGTCTACGACCGTTTCAACACGCCATTCTTCGGCAATTACGCCCCCTTCGGTGTTGATGCGGTGGTTACGGTTGAATCCAGTGGCGAGCTTTTCGGCAGTGGTTGCATTGGGCCTCATGTCCCCAGCGATTTGATCCACCGTGAACTTATCGTAAGGCATGTTTGAGTTGAATGCCTCAATCACCCAATCCCGCCAACGGGATTGGAAGCGCTCGTAATCGGCTTGATAGCCATTGCTATCGGCATACCGAGAATAGTCCATCCAATCCATCGCCATGCGCTCTCCAAATCGGGGAGACGCCAATAAGCGATCAACTACTTTCTCGTAGGCGTTTGGAGAGCGATCCGCCGTGAAAGCATCCACTTCTTCGGGAGTTTGGGGGAGGCCGGTTAAGTCGAGGCTGATGCGGCGGATGAGAGTCGGCTTGTCCGCCTCGGCTTCTGGTTTGAGGCCCTTCTTTTCCAATTTCGAAAGGACGAAATTATCTATCTCGTTCTTCGCCCATTTCGCATTTTGAACTGATGGGACTGCAGGGCGAACCGGCTTTACAAAGGCCCAATGCTCCTTGTATTCGGCTCCTTGTGCGATCCAGTTTCTCAGAAGTTCCTTCTCTTCGGCACTCAATTTCTTGTGCGAATCCACCGGGGGCATTTGCGAATCATCCGTCGCATAAATCCGCTTGATAAACTCGCTCTGATCAGGCTTGCCGGGCACAATCGCCGCCTTGCCACTGTCGAGTTTCTTGGTCGCTCCCGCGAATGAATCCAGCCGTAACCCCGCTGAACCAGCTTGAGAATCAGGTCCGTGGCAGGCAAAGCACTTGGTGATGATCGGTCGAATATCCCGATTAAAATCCACCGGCTCGGCCGGTTTTGTTAAGCCGGTGGCCCCAAAAACCCCAGCCGAAAAGATTGCTATCCCAATAGTGCCGATAACTATTTTCATTTTGCATTAGATTACTTGATTCAGGCTCGTGATGCTGGTTCGGGGAAGGCGCGAAGTGCGTCGTTTCAGCTCTTTAGGGATGTTTCCTGCAAGATTCGCAGATTCACGTTGCATCCTCTTGCGGTCGCAGCGACTCCGGACACACGGAGCAGGGCCCGAAGCCAAATCACGTGGAAACTACAACGCCGTCACGGGGGGAGAACCACCCCCCGTCCCTCGTCGGCCTTCGTCGGATTCCGAATTTCCGAACCCGACTTATCTAATCCCAATCTTCTGCGCTGATCGAATCACCACCGGACCCAAAAGCCCCGATTCAAGCAAAGTCGAGTCCTTGTGCCAATAGCGCCAAGTTGTAAAGGTGTATCTGCCCGTTTTTGGTCTCGGTTCGCCGTTTACAAGCCAATCAGGCCACTTTTTGAGGGGAGCGCCATTGCTCCACTCTACATCGGGCGGCAATTGCTCATCACCGATGATTCGGTTTGGCCACAGGTTCGTAATCTTTATATCGAGCCGATTGCGGCCGGGTTTCAATGCCTTCGAAATGTTAACTGAGAACGGCTCCTTCCAAAGGACTTCTAGTTGAACCCCATTAAGGCTTACGGTTGCGAAATTTTTGACTTTTCCCAGTTCAAGCAGGATCGTTTTTGATTTCCCAATAAGGGCGGCTGGAACATCAAACGTCTTCGAATACACGGCGGAGCCAGAGAAGTATTTCACGCCGATGTCATTGTGTTCGGACCAAGAGGTTAAGCTGCTCAAGTGAATCGCGGAAGGCGCGCCCCAGTTGGGCGGAAACTTCACATCCCAAGCCGAACTCAAATCAAGACTTTTCGGCCCCTCTTTCACTGTAAGCAGTATCGCCTTGCCTTTTGCGTTCTTACCGGTATAGACCCCGGCCTTCCACGGCGTCATTTCGAGCCCCTTTGCCGATGAGTGTAAATCGAAGGACTTGGTGGCATTCGGGGAACTCGGGGCCTCCCACAAAACGAGGCTCTCGTTCTCGGCGACCGTTTTCTTGAAGTCTTGGCCATCCAACTCGTACTCGATAACCAATCGCTTAACCACGTTCACCATGGGATCACCGAAGTTGGCGTTGGTCGCCTCAACCTCGAATTGACCGCTCCGGACCATGCCCGATACCATTTCTTTAACATCGGCACCGCGGCCGTCGGCGGTTTCATAGCGGGCGGACTTGATAGTGATTTTTGGCATTCGAATGGGCGCAATCGGTGTTGCCCCCGAGCTTAAGGAACTGAGGTGAGGCATTGCCCGTCCGGCTCGGAAGACGACGAATACTGACTCAGCGGGACCAAGATGCAGGGAAACTGTCGTTAATTTGCCTTCGCTACGATACATCGGAGCCGCTTCCGAAACTCCGGAATCACCGTGCCAAAGCTCCGGCACAAGGCCACTAACTCGGAATGAGCAATCCACGTTGATCGAGCGGTAGTTTTGGTTGGAGACAAAGTAGACCTCAGCATCGCCAACTCGGCGATGAATATAAGCCATCTTCGTTCTCGGCGAGGCCGGTTTGAATGAGAAATCGGGTGGGAGTTCGAGGTCGGCCAGAACCGTATCAAGGCCCTTACCGATCACGACTCGGCCCTTCCCCACCTTAAATGAGCCAGGGGTGCCTTTGCCCCAAACTTGATCAGCAACTCCCCTCAGGGGAGCCTCGAAGCCGGGATACTCGCGGAGCGAAGGAGTGGTAACCGGTTTCGGACCAACCACGGTGGCGCCCTCCGATACGAGCTCTTGAATTCGACGGGCCATTTTGTATGTCATCGTGGTTCGCTCAGGCAAAACCAAGAATGAATAGGTCATCCCGTCGGGGAGAACGAGCTTGCCATTCTTCACTTTGAGGCGGTTCATCACGACGCTAGCATCGCACCCATCATAATCATATCCTGCCGGGAGCCGGGGCTTGAGACTAGGGCCGTAGGGCAGATCAACCGGCGCATCTTCGCCGTAATAGTAAAGAGCATCGGCCACGAACTTGCCTTTTTGAAGCAGATACTGGCAGCGGGCGATGTATCTCATCCAGGTTCCCGCTTCGGTCCACCACGTTTGAGTTCGCTCCAAGTGGGTGCCCCACGGCCCCATCGTCATACCCGGAAACTTATCCAACCAAGGCTGATGGGCGTAGCGGTGGAAAATGTAGCGATTGACGCCATTGCAAAATACGAAGTCGCCGAGTGCCTTCGCTGCGTACGGTTCCTCCAGCCATTTTCCGCGCCCTTCATCGGCGGTGAAGGACTCGGCTCCGATGATCGGGCGACCGTAAACGTGTCCGGTTGAAGCGGCGATTTTGGTGGTTTCCAAGGTGGCGCCGCCGATCCAAAACTCACCCATCGGAATATCTGCGGTTCCGCCAACTTGGATGTTGTCAAATCCGCCGTTCCCGTAAGGCTCGGTGGAGAAAAGCATGCCTTCCTTGCGGCAGAGTTCGCCGAAATACTTGAAGTAGTTGTCGTAGTAGAGATCGGCAATGTTGCGCCGCCAATCCCAGAGGAAACGCTCGGTCACGCGGGGGCTGTCAACCGTGTAACCCGCGAGGGCGGGCAAGAATCGTAGAGCATCGTAACCGCGTCGTTTTTTGAATTCCTCAAGCATTTTCGGCGTCCAGTTTTGGCTACCAACTTCGTAACTATCAACGAGCGCGTTGTTCAAAACTTTTCCGGCAAGCGGGCCAATGTCTTTGATTACGGTCGCCATTGTCCCTTTCCAGAACTCATCCAGTGCTTCCCGGCTTAGTTTGTCAACTTCCAAACCATCGCCTTCGGGCGGCGCGGGGTGGTTGTTCTTTCCGGTTGGAACGTGGCCCAAGCGCAAAACTGTCCAATCCCCAGGAGGAACGTCCCACATTAGCTTCCCGCCTACATATTTTTCAGTTAGCAGGATGATGTCTGTACGCGCCAGCCCGATGCCTTCTGGAGTCGTAGGGTTAACCAATAAGCCATCTTGCCGATGCACGCCCGTTTGTCCCAAGAAATTCGCAGCTTTGGTCGCCGATGCATTTTGAAATGCGTAAACAGCGATGTCCTTGTAGTAAGGAACGTTGGCGTAAACATGCGGAGCTTTGGGCTGAGCGAGAGTGCCGCTGTAGGTCATGGGGCCATTTAGCTTCGTTTCCGACCACGCCAGCACCTGCATGGCAAACTCCGGCTTTACCCAAGGACCGCCGCTACTGGACCAACCCGCACAGTTGTGCAGGCACAATTCGATTCCAAAACGCTGAGCCTCTTTCACGGCGTGAACCGTCATTTCGCGCCATAGCGGACTCATGTAGTCCACCGGCCCCTTGGGGATGTCTTGCGAAACGGTGAACATCTGCGCGCCACCAATTCCGACTTCTTTCATCGCCTTAAGGTCGGCGGTGATGCCTTCTTTCGTCACATTGCCATCCATCCAGTGCCACCAGGTGTGGGGCTTTGCCGAAGCGGGTGGATTCTGAAATCCGGCTAAGAGCGGGTCTTTGGCGACCGGATTCGAAAGGGTAGATAAAAGAGCAATCGCAATAATCATGATCTTGGATCGCCGACTTCAGCCGGCACCCGGATTATGCACGAATCCAACGAATGCATTACGAGATAGAATGTCCCCGTGTCTGAGCCGACGATTGAGCGAATAAGAGCCACGGGCATAACTGTCGCCTTTGGGCGCGTTGATGTCGTTTCAGCGGTTGATTTAAGCTTAAAGGCGGGTGAAATCCATGCGATCACGGGCGAGAATGGCGCGGGAAAATCCAGTCTGGCAAAGGCCATTGCCGGGGTTTATCGGTTCAGGTCCGGTTTTGTTGAGCTTGATGGGCAGCGAGTAAATTTCAAGAATCCGCGGGAGGCATTGGCGGCGGGCGTAGCTTTGATTCACCAGGAGCCGCTCACCTTCCCAGATTTAGAGGTTTCGGAAAACATTTTTGCGGGCCACTATTTGCGGCGAGGAGTTTTGGCAGATCGAGCCAGTTGCCGATCTCGAGCTCGCGATCTCTTGGCTTCCCTGGGCTCAGATTTGAGCCCAACGGCGGCGGTGAGTAATCTCTCTGTTGCTCAACGCCAACTGGTCGAGTTAGCCAGCGCATTGGCTTATGATGCGAAGGTTTGGATTTTCGACGAAACCACCGCTCCCCTCACCCCTAAAGAGGTTGCGGAGTTGTTTGTAGTGATGAGGCGGCTGCGGGATCGGGGGTGCGCTCTGGCGATGGTCAGTCACCATTTGCACGAAGTTCTTGAAATCTCGGATCGAATAACGGTTTTGCGCGATGGCATAAAGGTGGCGGAGTTGGAGACGGCTCACACGAGTCCGGAGGAGGTTGTGCGGCTGATGGTGGAGCGCGACGAATCGCGCTTAACCGTAGAATCGTGCTTCCAGCCGATTTCCGGAGCTTCCAATCTGGACGACGATTGTAAGTCACCCGGAACCCCTGCCCAGTTCGCTCCGCTCACAGCCCTCCCCTGCGTGGGGAGGGGCGGGCTGATTGTCGAAGGCCTCTCCGGACCGGGGTTTCGCGATGTCTCCCTCTCAGTAGCTCCTGGCGAGATTTTGGGGGTTGCGGGGTTGGTGGGGGCGGGGCGGACGGAGCTTACGCGGGCGCTTTTTGGGATTACCGGCGCGAGCGCGGGGTCTATAACGATTGATGGGAAGGCGGTGAAAATCAACTCGCCCCAGGACGCGATGAAGCTGGGCATTGCGCTGGTGCCGGAAGATCGCGTGCATGAAGGGTTGATGGTGATTCAGTCCATCGCCTTCAATTCGACACTGGCGAACCTAAGAGATTGTAGCAGGGGCGGATTTGTACTCGACGGCTTAGTCACGCAGATTACGAAGCAGTTTGCGGAGCGGTTGAACCTGGCTTATCGCCGTTTTGATCAACCCGTCAGCCAGTTATCGGGTGGAAACCAGCAGAAAGTGGTCCTCGCGAAATGGCTCAGCACCAACCCCAAGATTCTCCTTCTCGATGAGCCAACGCGTGGCGTTGATGTCGGGGCGAAACAAGAGGTTCACGATTTGATTCGGGAGTTAGCGAGCCAGGGGATGGCGGTACTGATGGTGTCTAGCGATCTCAAAGAAATTATGGCTCTCAGCGACCGGATCGCCGTGATGCGAGGGGGAACTATCACCTCTACCGTAGAGCGAACTGAGGCGACCGAGGAGGCGATTATGCGGGCCGCAACCCAGGAGGAAGCTTGCGCCGTAATTTAGCCGCCCTCTTTTTCATTTTCACATTGTTCGCGGTGGTAGGGCTTTATCAACCGCGCTTCCTTGCCCCTAGTAGCCTGAACAGCATCCTGCTTTGGATGCCCATAATCACGGTTTTGGCCCTTGGGCAACTCCTCGTGGTCGTCTCTGGGGGGATAGACATTTCGATTGGCTCGATTTTGGGTTGCTCGGGGATCGTGGTCGGGCTCATCGTTAAGGAGCATCCCACGTTGCCGGTTCCCGTTGCGCTGGGGCTTGGCCTCTTGGTGGGGTTGGTTTTGGGAATGGTGAACGCCGCTATCATCACTTGGGGCAAGATTTCGCCACTCATCGTCACCATCGGCACTCTGGCAAGCTTCCGCGGGCTCTGTTTCCTCCTCAGTAAGGGGCAACAAATAGATGGCAGCATGATCCCCGATTCGCTCACTTCTTTGGCGCGCAATGGCCTCACTCTTGGCGAAATCACACTAAGTTGGCTCTTGATATTGTCACTTGTCGGGGCGGGTGGTTTTGCGTTGGCCATGTTCTACTATGTAGGAGCGAAAAGCTTGGTCGCGTTCGGCAGCAACCCCTCCGCTGCCCACCTGCGCGGAATTTCAGGCAATGCCGTCACCTTTTGGGTCTATGCTCTATGCGGAGCGATGGCGGGTTTGGGCGGAGTGATGTACGCCGCCAAGTTCGGCTTCGTCAATCCATCTTCGGCGGGCCAGGGCCTCGAGCTAACGGTGATCGCCGCCGTTGCGATCGGAGGAGCCAAACTCACCGGCGGATTTGGGAACGTAACGGGCACCCTCCTGGGATGCTTCCTTTTGTCGAGCATCAATGTTGCCCTGAGCGTCATGGGAGTTGACGCAAACTGGCAAATGCTGGCTTACGGCGCCGTGATTTTGGTGGCGGTTTTGGTTGACGGGCTGGCGAGGAGGGAGAAATGAAATTCCGTGCCCTCATCCCCGGGGTGCTACTTTTACTAAGCATTATCTTGGCGAGTCGCCTTAGTCCTCACTTTCTCGACGCTCGCTATTTGCTCGATACTTCAACCCTTTACGCCGAGATGGGCTTGCTTGCGTTGGCGATGACGCTCGTGATCATCAGCGGCAACATTGATCTATCCGTCGGCTCAATCATGGTTTTGGTGGCTTGTCTGGCGGCGAAGTTCTTTGAAAAGGGATTGGGCATACCAGCAGTGATCTTTCTGTCCTTGATCATCGGCACCTCACTGGGTTCACTCAACGGCTACCTCATCGCCAAGCTGAAGCTACCCTCTTTCCTGATGACGCTTGGAACCATGGCGATTGCGCGAGGTGCCGCTCAGGCTATGATGGGACCCAGTTCAGTGAAGCTACCAAAAGCGTTCACGGGCCTTGACCAGAGCCTGGTGCTTGGGCTTCCATGGCCACTAATAATTTTCCTGTTATGCGCAGTTTTGATCGGAATTTTGTTGCACCGAACCGTTTTCGGTCGCTGGGTGACGGGGGTTGGCAGCAACGAAAAGGCGGCGCTTTTTTCGGGGGTGCCGGTGGATCGGGTTAAGATTCTAGTGTTCGGTCTCTCTGGCCTGATGGCGGCGGGGGCGGCATTGATGATGGATTCCCGCTACGGGGTAGCGCGCCATAATTTCGCGCTAGGAATTGAGCTCGAAGCGATCACGGTCGCTGTACTGGGCGGGGCCGCGATCAAGGGTGGCGAGGGAACCATTTTAGGAACAACATTCGCGTTATTCCTCTTCATGGTGATCAAAACTGCAATGGGGGTGGCCAACGTAAAGCCGGAATATCAACTCACTGCGATTGGAGTTCTTTTGATTTTGGCGGTTTTGGCGGAGAGGTTGCGGAGGGAGGGGAGGTAGGACGGGTTGGACCCCGTGCTAAGAGTCCTACTTGTCCCAACCGTCCTACATCCCCCTTTTCCTGCTAAACTCTGCCTTGATCGAGGCCCAAAATGAAGCAATTTTCACTTTTACTCCTTTCTTCACTGTTCTTGTATGGGTGCAACTCCGCCACCGAGACCCCCACCCCTGGACCGAGCGGAGCAGTGGAGGCCAAGACAAAAATTGTCTTCATCCCCAAAAATACGGGCAACCCCTATTTCAATCAGGTCTCGGCCGGATTCGAGAAATCTGCCGGTGCTTTGAACTTGGATTACAACACGCAAGCCCCCGCAACTGCGGACGCAACGTCCCAACTCCCCATTATCAAAGATCAAATTCAGCAAGGTGTTCAGGTTTTGGTGCTCGCCTCGAACAGCCCCGATGCTCTCAATGAAGTGCTCGACCAGGCCCGCGAAAAAGGGGTAACCGTGATTACCGTTGACAGCGATCTCACCGGTAACGAAAGCCATCGCGACCTGGCGGTCTTACAAACTGACTTCAGTAAAGTGGGCCCCAGCCAGCTTGAACTACTCGCCAAAACGATCAGTTACGAGGGCGAGTTTGCCATCCTCAGTGCCACCGCCGATGCGCCTAATCAAAACGCCTGGATTGCGGGCATGAAGGAAGCAATGAAGGACGCGAAATACGCGAAAATGAAGCTAGTCGAAACCGTATATGGCGACGACGAGCCCCAGAAATCTACGACCGAAACCGAGAGTTTGCTCACCAAGCACCCCAATCTTCGGGGAATCATCTCGCCTACCAGTGTTGGTCTGGCGGCAGCTGCCCAAGTTCTGGAAAATGCCGGTGTGTATCCGGGCGGACCGAAGGTAAAGGGCACCGGAGTTGTTCTTACCGGTCTTAGCACGCCAAACCAGATGAAGAAGGCAATTGAGAAAGGGGTGGTGACGAGCTTCCAACTCTGGGATCCGGCCGACATGGGCGCGATCGCGGCCTTCCTGGGAAAAGAAATGCAGAATAAGAAGACAATCTACAAACCGGGCGACACTGTGGAAGTTCCGGGTTACGGCAAGCTTAGCGTGGGCGACAAGAATGTGATTTTCGCTGGTCCCCTTCTCACATTTGACAAGGCCAACATCGCAAAATATGACTTCTGATGAGAGCGATAACTTGGCTTTTTGCTCTCGCGTTAGGCTTCACTCAGGCTAGAGGAATGACAGCAACTGAGCTTCGTTGCGAGTTTCGACCCAACCCGCTGGGCATAGATTCTCCGCGCCCTCGTCTCGGCTGGATACTACATGCTCAGGGCAAGAATCAAGCCCAATCGGCTTATCGCATTCTGGTCGCAAGCTCAAAAGTTCGCCTTGAAAAGCGAGAGGGAGACCTTTGGGACAGCGGAAAGGTGGCAAGCCGAGCCCAAAACAACATCGAATACCGGGGCAAAACCCTGGCCGCCGGAATGGAGTGCTTTTGGAGCGTTCAAGTTTGGGACGGCAAGGGAGCCAGCAGTTGGAGCAAGCCCGCGACGTGGGAGATGGCGAATTTTGGCGGCTCGGCGGTTTGGATTAACGATGGCAAACCGAATCCAACTCAGCTAGAAGACTTTTACAAGGAGGACCCCGCTCCGCTCTTTCGCAAAGAATTCACGGTTGGGGCGAAGATAAAACGCGCTCGTTTAGCCATCACGGGATTGGGCTATTATGAAGCCTCCTTGAACGGGAACAAAGTCGGCGATCACGTGTTAGATCCCGGTTGGACCAAGCCCGATTCTCGAGTGCTTTACAGCACTTTTGATGTCACGAAATCGCTAAAAATCGGCGCGAATTGCCTTGGTGTAATGCTGGGGAACGGGTGGTACAACCCCTTGCCCATGAAAATGTGGGGGAACCTTAACCTTCGGACGCACCTCGCCATCGGTCGCCCCCGGGTTTTAGCTCAGCTTAACATCGAGTTCGCGGATGGTACCCACCAAACCATCGTTTCCGATCCAACTTGGAAGACGAGCGAGGGGCAGATACGGCGCAACAGTGTTTACCTAGGTGAGCTTTGTGATGCGCGTAAAGAGCAATCGGGTTGGGATGAACCTGGATTTAATGATTCCCATTGGCGTCACCCGGGAACTGCCCAGGAGCCGGTGGGTCCCTTGCAAGCTCAGTTCCAGCCCCCTATACGCGTCACCGAGACCTGGAACCCGATTAGCTTGAAGGAGATCAAGCCAGGCACCTTCATTTATGATTGCGGTAAAAATTTCGCCGGCCTAATTCGGCTCAATTTGAACCTGCCTGCGGGGGCTCGCGTGGAGATGCGCTATGGGGAACTACTGAACATGGATGGCACCCTCAACGCACGAACTAGCGTGGCTGGGCAGATCGCCTCGCCCGGAATGGCCGGCCCCGGCGCACCCGATACCGCTTGGCAACTGGATACCTTCATCGCTAAAGGCGGACCGGAGTCTTACACGCCGAGGTTTACTTTCCACGGATTTCGCTATGTTGAAATCACGGGTTTGCCTCAAGCGCTCGCGCTGAAAGACATCACGTGCCTGCGAATGAACTCAGACGTTGAAGAAGTGGGATCATTTGAATGCTCAAATGTTGAATTCAACCGAATTTATGAAATGTGTCGAAACACGTTTCTCTCGAACATCTTCAGCGTTCAATCCGATTGCCCCCACCGTGAGAAAATGGGCTATGGGGGCGATATTGTTGCCACGAGCGATGCATTCATGATGCAGTTCGATATGTCAGCGTTTTACGCCAAAGCGGTACGAGATTTTGGCGATAGCGTGCGCCCAAATGGGCTCTTCACCGATACCGCCCCATTTGTGGGCATCAATTATTGCGGCGTAGGCTGGGCGATGGCGCACCCGTTGCTCGTGACTCAGCTTAGTCAATACTACGGCGACGAGCGCATCCTGGCTGAGCAATATGAAGCGGCCAAGAAATGGCTCCTCAAAGTCGCGGCCGACAATCCAGACCATATCATCAAGAACGGCCTGAGCGATCACGAAGGACTCGCGGAAGCACCATCGCCGGCGATGGTGTCGCCGTTGTATTTCAGGAGCGCGCAAATGCTTGCTTCCATGGCGGATCGGCTTGGGAAGAAAGAGGATGCCGTTCGATTTGTAAAGTTCGCCCTTGATATTGCGAATGCTTATCAGGAGAAATTCATTGATAAGGCCACCGGCAAGGTTGGGCCGGGAACACAAGCGAGCCAAGCGTTCGGGCTCTGGTCTGGCTTGAACACTCCCAACTCAATTGATTTCTTGCTGGATGACATCAAGACTCATGGGGGGCACTTAACGACCGGAATCATGGGCACGAAGTTCATGCTTTCTGAACTTTCCCGAAACGGGCATACAGATGTGGCCTATCAGATCGTTAACCAGCCCGATTTCCCCGGTTGGCGTTGGATGCTGAAAAACGGAGCAACAACACTTTGGGAGCATTGGGAAAAGGAAGAGAGAATTTTCTCCCACAACCACCCCATGTTCGGCTCGGTGAGCCAATGGATGATGAATTGGCTCGGCGGTATCCAGCCGGCTGATGACGCTATCGGGTTCGATAAAGTCGTCATCCGACCCCAAACGGTCAAGGGTCTTGATTGGGTGAAATCCAGCTACAAGTCTATTCGGGGCAAGATTGTTTCAAACTGGAAACGGGTGGGAAACAAGGTTGCTTACGAGTTTGAAATCCCCGTAAATGCGACGGCGAGGGTTTTCTTGCCTTCGGGTGTGAAGGAGATCGGCTCTGGGCGCTATCGGTTCGAGGAGTAAACTTCGGCAATGAGTTGGCTCGATTCGCTGCGACAAATGTTTGGCCCCCGAGCGAAGAAGACCTTCGCCAACGCCAAAAACACTTGGCTCGTAGACTTTTCGGAGAAAATTCACGCTTGGCGGTACGAGTTTGATGAGCTATCTCAGCCGGAAAAGGTATTTCGCGCAGTTTGGAAGGTCGAAGCTGAAGTCAACAACGGCGGCTTCAATCAGTTCTACGCCAACTCTTCCGGCGACACCGCACGCTTCACCGATGAAGCACTAGAGGCGATCGGGGCACCGATCATGGCCGACATTGTGAGACGCTCGCGGGCGGTGTTTCAGAACGGCGACGTTCCTACAAACTGGGAGCAACGGCAAGAGGTTGTCTTGGAATTTTCGGCCGAGCAAGAGGCACTACTCACCGATCTCGACGGGGAGTTTTACGCTTACCCCGAGGATTTGACTGAGTTGCTCTACGCTTACGTCCAAGCGAACTTGCCCGCGATTCGCGGAGCTTCAGAGATGAAACCGCTAGGCTAAGCAAACCAAACCTTAATGATTTCAGCCCAAACTAGAGCGTGATTAACGCGCTCGGAGTTCTTCTATTCACAACTTCTCCGGTCTACTTCGCCCCCCCGGCGGGTGATTTGCCTGCTCGGGTGGTTCCGGGTGGAGTTACGATCTTGCCTAATGGCCGATTCCTAACTCCAAAGGGCAAGCGGCTTTGGAGCGGAGATGACGTATGGGGGCTTGCGCTTAGCCCGGACAATCGGATGGCGGTAGCCATCCATACCGGCGGGGCCGCAGCCGCCAACAGCAGCCCTGGTCTCACGGTTTTCACCGATTTGAACAACCCGATCCCTACAAAACGTGAAGTTCCGGTTAAGGAAATCGCCCCCGGTGGGGTCTTCACTCCGGATGGGCGGCAGTTTATCGTAAGCACCGGCGATAAGGGTGGGATCGCGATTTTTGACACCGGGAACTGGACCCTAACAAAAGAGATTTCTGCGAACCAAGGAATTGAGGACTCATTTGTAAATGATTTGGTTCTTACCAAGAGTGGAAAGATAGCGCTAGGCGTTGATGTTGCGAACCAAGATGTTCTCACGTTTGACCTGGAAGCAGGAAAACTGTTGGGTAGGGCGAAGGCCGGGCGACAACCGTATACATGCGCATTGTCGAGTGACGAGAAAATCCTGTTCGTTGCCAATATTGGTGTGTTTGACTACTCGCTGGTTCCAAAGCCCGAGGCGGGCAAAGGTGATCCGCGCGGATTAAGATTGCCCGCGTTCTACTTCCCCTCGCTCGAATCGGAAAAAGGAGTGACAAAGGAAGGCCGGTTTGTTCCGGCACTCGGGAGCCCGTATGTTCCCGACGCACAAAGTATCTGGTCGTTTGACGTAACCAATCTCAGGCAACCTAAGGTTACGCAGAAAGTGAAATCTGGAATCCTGATGCACGGGGTCGCCGATGCCGGGAAGGCGGTTGGGGCGAGTGCACCGAACGAGCTACTGGTTCGAGGCAACGAACTCTTTGTCTCAAACGCCAACAACGACACGATTTCTGTCTTTTCCACACTCAATCTAAAGCTGAATCGGACAATAAAGCTGTCTCCCCATCCCTCGGTGGCTAAACTGAGGGGTGTCATCCCAAGCGGAATGGCGATGAATCTTGATGGGTCCCGGCTCTACGTTTGCGAGTCCGGCCTTAATGCAGTGGCGGTTGTAGAGCCCAAGTCGGGGCGAACTCTTGGTCGCATTCCTACGGGTTGGTTTCCCATGGAGATTCGGTTATCATCGAGTGGCAAGGACATCTTTATCGCGACCCAAAAGGGCCTTGGACATGGGCCCCGAGGATCGAAGAGTGCCAGACCCTCCAGCGACGAACGATTTGGCATGACAGAAATGCCCGGCATGGTTAATGCGCTCAGCGCCCCTGACTCGAAGGCTCTTGCGGCCTACACAAAAGAAGTTTTGCGAAATAGTGGCCTGGCCAGCCCGGTCGCTATGCCCTCCAAAATTGCCGGGAGCACTGGAAAGCCGAGCGATCAGATCAAGCATGTGGTTTTCATTACCAAGGAGAATCACACCTACGATGGCATTTTCGGTGCGGATGTTCCGGGGGCGAAGGGCGAGGCAGAATATGCGGAGTTTGGCCTAAGAGGCTGGATTAAGGAGAAAGGTAAGTCTGAGCGTGTTCCGATTATGCCGAACCATATCGCCTTGGCCCGGCAGTTTGCAATCAGCGATAACTTCTATATGGAGCCCCAAGCCAGCGGCGATGGGCATCGGTGGCTGGTTGGGGTCTATCCAAGTTTGTGGACAACCCGCGTCTTTTATGCAGGGTGGGGGTTCAAGGCCACCGATAAAGCAAAGGGCCGACTCGTTAGCTTTGGCTCGGACGGCTCGCAGATTCCCGAGGATTATCTGGAAAATGGCTCGCTGTTCGAGCATCTTAATCGGAGCGGCATTTCTTTCCGAAACTATGGCGAGGGATACGAACTACCCAAAACCGACGAAGGGCCAATGGCGAACAAGTCGGGAACATTCTATCCCTACAACCACCCGATGCCCAAGGTGTTGTTTGAGAATACTTGTTTCGAGTTCCCCGCCTACAACACTAACATCCCCGATATTGCGCGTTATGACTGGTTTGTGGAAGACCTTCAAAAAACCTATTTTTCAAAGGGCAAAGGCTTGCCCAGGTTTTTGAACATTGCGATTTGCAACGATCATGGCGACCGTCCCAATGAGCAAAACGGATACCCATACGTAGCGAGTTACATGGCCGACAACGATCTCGCCCTTGGGAAGATCGTTGACTTTCTCTCCCGCCGCCCAGAGTGGAAGAACATGATGGTTTTCGTGACCCAAGATGATTCGGGCGGAGACGACGACCATGTGGATCGCCATCGCAGCTTCGTGCTCGCTATTGGCCCGTACGCGAAGAGAGGCTATGTGAGCCATCGGCACACCAGCATCATGTCCATTTTGCGCAGCATTTATCAGGTGTTTGGGTTAGGGCCAAACAATATGTTCGATGCCCTCAGTGCCGATCTCTCGGACATGTTCACTTCCAAGCCCGATTACCGGCCCTACACATTCCTGCCTAGCGACCCCCGAGTTTTCAAGCCCAAGGCGACAATTGACCCAACTGATCCTAAGTTTGAGCGACGCCGGAGCGAGGCCAAGCCAACCAGGATGGACGACCCGGATTTTGTGGAGTGGCTTAGAAAGAGGCCGGGCGGAGGGTAGTTCTTTGATGTCGTTCGGACAAGGGCTCGTCAGAGAGCCCGCACATCTCTCAGCTTTGAGTTAAATCTCGTCAGGAAAGTCTGCACAACACTCAGAATTGAATTCCCTTCACTGCGACCACGAGCCTTCTCTGAATGAAACTGATCTTGATAAATGAGAAGCAAAGGGGCCGCTGTGAGAGAACTCACAGCGGCCAAACTTGGACACAGCCAAGCCATTTTACTTGCCAATAACAACGCCCGAACCGTCGGACGCTTTGGTGATTTCTTCGGGACGGCCTGAACTCCCGGACGAAGCGCCGGTTGCCGGGGCCTCTCCGGATGCTTGGGTCGTGCCGCCGCTTGGCGGAATCGGATCATCGGGATTGTCAGTGCTGTACGTTGGGCCGGGGGCAGAAGCCGGGGTCGTCACCTCAATTCCCTTGCGTGAATTTTGCAAAGCTTCGTGATACTTCTGCTGGTTTTCCGCGGTCCACTTCGAGTTGGAAGGCGGAGTTGCCGCCGCATCCGCCGCCGAAGTGACCGGGGGCGCGGACGGCTCGCTGCCGCTTCCGCACCCCACACAAACAACCAAGCCCAATGCGAACGCCAGGGCCAGGCCGTTTAGTCGTTGAACCATACTACTCCGGCGGCCTCTGGGTAGGATAGCCAGTCTTTGCAGGACCAACCCGTTCCAAGCGGGAAGCCGAGTCGTGGGAATGGATTCACCACGGCATCAGGATCGGCGCAGAATCCGTTGATTCGATCTTTTAGTGACTTGGGAGTTGCGATGCGGTTATCCCACACGGCGCAGCTACCGATGCATCCGCCCTTCATGTGGACGCGGCTCGCATGTCCGTCGGCATACACTGCAACGATTTGGCTACCGAAGTAGAACAACTTGTTGTTGCGATAGGCCGAAGGGCTGGGGTTGCTCATCTGGCCGTCTAAGCTGTCATAGAACCAGGCAGCCCCGCCTATTGTCATTCGCGGTGTATCGTATGAGTTGGCGAAGGCGAACAAGCCACTCGGGTTTGCAAACTGCGACTGGCTCTTTCCAGAGTTATAACGTCTTCCTCCTCGACTGCCACATCCGACAACTAGCCCGCCGTCGCTGCATCGCTCTTCATTAACCATTGCCTCGGCGGATCGGATTTCCCACCCCCAGTTGTAGCCAAAGCTTTGCTTGCCTCGGCTGAAGTTTCCGGCGGAGTTAACGGAGATGGGATCGTCCTTATCTGGCCTCCAGCCAACCCACATGTCTAGGTTTTTTGTATAAGGGTACATCGAACAAACGGGATCGCCGCCACAGTTGCTCCCCGTTCCACCGTCGTAAACCGCGGGGAAAAGGTCGTCTGCATCAGCGGCGTAGAGCATGGAAGCCATTCCAACCTGCTTTGCACTGCTCAAACACGCTGTCTTTTTTGCCGCTGCTTTTGCTTGCGCAAAGACTGGGAAGAGGATCGCGGCCAAGATGGCAATAATTGCGATAACTACAAGTAATTCAATAAGTGTGAATCCTGATTTTTTCATGGGTATGGCCGAACCTCCATCCGGCACCTATCACTATAGGGAAAGGAGATTAAGCGGAGGTTACAACCAAGTTATTTGGCAGTTAAGCTCTCGTTAGCGCAATATTATCGGGCATACGCCCTAACGCCGATTGGAGGTGAATGACATAATCATAGGGTCCGCCCCGGTAGCTCAGTGGATAGAGCAACTGCCTTCTAAGCAGTAGGCCACGCGTTCGAGTCGCGTCCGGGGCGCCATATCCCTTTTTGAACCTAAATACAGCAACTTACTCTCCGAGCTTGCACTCACAAATCCCATAGAGTCAGTTGCTCTATCTTACTCTAGGTATCATATTTTTGGTAGGCTCCGTTGCCGCTCGTAACAGAGTGTCCAATTGTAGACCCGACGCCCAAAAGCCGAAGGCATGAGCTTCGGAGCCAACCCCAACTATCAAAATGAATGAGTTTCACGTTAGGATTTACCATCCAGATTTGGACAATCTAAGCGACCGCACGTTTCGATATCTCTTAAAGCGAGCGAGTGTTCTCATACGTGAGATTCAGTTGCAGGAGGTTCTAGCGTTCATTGATGAGCAGCCGCACCTCGACCAAGCTGACCGCCAGTCATTACGAGATACGGTGATTCACCAGATAGAATCGCAGGAAGCTTACTATGTAGACCGGGTAGAGCGAAGTAGCCTTACAATCCTCGTTATTGGTTCCGCTGTCGGGTGGTTCATCCTAAAACAGACCTTGGGTTCCACGCTCAAGGATGCATTCAAACAAACTGCAACGCATGACGCTCTTGAAAAAGTGTTGCTGATGCCGCTTGGTAGGAAGAAACTCGCTGAAGTAGCCAAAGCTGAGGCCGAGAATGCTAACTTTGGCCGAATCCAAGTTGAGACCGTGGAAACTGAAGAAATAAAGCTTGCAGATGACAGTTCTATCTTGCGAATGAACTTGGAGCTGTCCACCCGTTATGAAGCCGGGAAGCCATTCCATTCCGTGCGAGTGGACGAGCGGTTCGTGGTGAATCAGGCGCGGAGTGTTGGGCCCCCGAAAGAACAGGACCCAGCCGAATAAACGACCAGGCCCCACCTCATTTAACCAATAGTCGAAACGACCGCAGGCCCAGGAACCGTAACCCCCAAAGCCTTCGGCCCCGGCCCGTAACGATTCGCACGACCAACCTTGCCCAAAGGCACCACCTTAGAAGTCCGAACCATCACCGTCAGACGATTCCGAACCGTGCCCTCATTAAGCCCCGTCTGAGATGCCAACTCCGAAGCCGTCAAACCCTCAGGCGCAACGCTAACCGCATCAAGGATTTGGTTATCCCGATACTCGCCGTCAACATCCGCCGAAGACCCGTTAGCCACAAGCTCCCAATCAGAAACCGACCGAGAGCGAAGCACCCAAGTCTGATTCGCAAACGACCCGCGACCATGCCCGACCAACCGGACATCCCGCGAACCATCCCCTTGCTCCGATGAATCCATTAACAAATCCATAGAAGCGACCGCGAGAATCTGATTCGAGTCCGCCATCCGTTCCCGAACCATGCCACTAGCCGTAGCCTTAGTGAGATGATGCAGAACCAAGGCACAAACGCCCGTCTCTCGGCACAACTCCTTCAAGCCCGCCAGTGTCTCCCTGGCCTTACGCCCGTCCGATAGCGACTCCGCCGAGTTCGCACCGTATAGGGGGTCTATGACAACGAGTTTCGCCGAAGTCTTGAGAATCCAATAACGAAGCGCAGCAATACCTTCAGGTGAATCAATAAGCAGCTTCGCATGAGTCACATAAAACCCCTCAGGTTCCGACTTGAACTCTCGCAAAATCATCGCTCTCTCTTGCTCGCTCTCTTCGTACGCGACCCAGAGGACCGCGCCTTGCTTAACTTCCTTCCCAAGGAAAGGCGTACCCGAAGCAACCGCCAAACCCAAGGCTGTAGCAAACGTGCTCTTGCCTACTTTTGAGCTGGCCCCAAGAATCACCAAATACGTAGCGGGAAGCATCCCCTCTAGCACCCAATCCGGCTCTTCCGGCCCAGCCTCCAAGAGGTATTCCGGTAACGACATAAACAGCCCGTCAAACTCCGACCCCGCCGCTGTTTCCACCGCTGTATCTGGGGCTTGTAAAGAGGTAGGTAATCCATCATCATCCCTTAGAGAAACGCAAGTATTGGGATGATGAGAAACCGCTCGAACATCCTCATTACACGCACGTGTAAGGGATGATGAAGTTGCCCCATAACCTTTACTCGCTAACTCCCTTGCCGCTCGCTTGAAATCACCGCCACATTCCAAGAATGCAAAAGCCGCAAACTTGGAATAAGAAGTATCCGCCTTAAAGGGAGCCGCGTTCGAGCTAAACACGAACAACAAGTCATCCACGCCATTACCCGTAGAGGCCGAGCAACCATCCTCCGGCTTATCTGGCCGTTTCCATAGGTCATGATTCCCGCTCTTACCGGCATAAGTCCAAGCATGAGCCTCAAGCAACTCCGCCCAAGAAGGTCCACGCCGGTTAAAGTCGTCACCCGGCAATCCCGCCCCCTCCCCGAGCACCTTAGCTTCGGTTCGGGGGCGAACGGGTTCCGGCTTACCAACAACGACCCCCAATGAGTCAAAGTCATCAATAACGGGAAACCCCTTGTTAGGTGGATACAACCAACGTCGAGCTTCGCCGGATGGATGCACACTTGGTGGAATCACAGCCAGCTTGCCTTCACCCAGAAACTCACCTACCGTTTCCGATTCCCCTTTGAGTGTCATTACAGAACTCTTGGGCGAATGCTTCAGCCGTATGAAGACGTGATACCTATCACCCCGAACATCGGTAGGGAATAACTCAGGATTTGGAATACTCCGCGCCCATCGCTCATACGCCCCGAACTTATCAAAGTCCAAAGCGCAAAGGTTCCCCGATACCGAACCACAAACGACCCCAAGCCCAGTATCCGAAGCAAACCAAGACTTGAGCTCAGTCTCCGAAGGGATAACCCGCTGATACTTAGCCCACGGAATGGGCGGATGCTTCGTACCGTGAGGGATAGGCACCACCGAAACGCCAAGCTCGACCAGACGACTTGCAATCGCATGAACGGGGTTCATAAAAGCACCCCCTGAATGCGACCAGACTTATCGTTCGAAACTTGCCCATTGCGGACCTCACAAGGCTCGCACAGCGGCTTTGCCCCAGGCCCGTCTCCATCATCATGCCAAAAGGCGAAGGTGAGGCCCGTTTGAGCAAAGGCCCAACGATTCACCGGAAAGCCATGAACAGCGAAGTTCGAGAGCTCAGTCCACCACACTTGGCCGGTTTCACGGTCTTTTACAACGAAGTAAAGAACCCCCATGTTACGGGCTTGCTCAATCGCCGAATTGTCGTAGGCAATCCCCGGAGGTCGCCTTAGGCAGTGCTTAGATGCCGATATTGTCTTGTGGGCGAATAGCCGCCCGAGTGAGTCGCGAAGGACTGAGGCAATCGCCTTTCCTTCTGAGGAGTAAAGAGCTCCAAGCGCTTTTGATGTACAATTTATTGTCAATAGATTCTCCTTAAGGGGGAATCAGAACCGGCTTCGCTCTGAACCAGCTGGCCGGTTTTTTTTCTGAGTCCCGATATGCTTTGAAGGCCCCGCCGTTGATGGGAAGTTTCAACAAACGAGGCCTCCGAAGGTCTTTCGGATTGCAAATTTTGTGCGTTTCCCAATCAGGCTTTAGCCGTCATGAGTAGAGACAGAAGGGCGAGCGCACCTACCTCACTCTCCGCGCAAGGATGCGCGTTTACGACCGCTTTACTCCGAAGGTGCGCCTTTGACTTGGTCAATCACGTTGAAAGCACTTATTGCGAGCATTTCCGGTTCATCTCTAAGCAATGCCTTAGCCTTGCTTATGCGCGACCGCAGCTCGTTTCCTTGGTCGCCTCCTTCTTCAGGAATGTCCTTTCCGTATACGATTCTATAGATGACACCGGTGTTCCGTTTCTTGCACCTAAGCCAATAAGCTCTGCAGCTTAAGTCATCGAACGAGCTAACAAACTCTGTCCCCGGTTTAAGTGTCTGTTTGCAATAATCCAAGTAGGCTTTAGCTTCCTTGTGGAATCGCTCAGTTGTTTCCTTTAGGTCCAGGTATTGCGCGTATGGATGACAGTAGGTGGACAGGCTCAAACACTTGTCAAACAATTCCCCGCTTGCGCAACAAATTGTTCCCTTCGGTCAAAGCGCTCCTTTGAAAGTTCGACTTCAGTGTTAAACACTGCTCCATGCGTCGCAGAATTCAATAACCCCATCGCGGCCCATTTCAAGGGCCCCGGCACCGTGTAGTGTGTATCTGTTTTGATGCCTAGGTAGTTTTCCGCATCAATGACTATCACAAGATTTACCCACAGGCTTAACCCATCACCCAGACGAAACAGATGCTTTCCTGAGTCGAGATTATGCTTTTTGGCGATGGCATCAAACGGCGCCCAATCGAACTTGCCAGAGCGTACATCAGCCAGTGCTCTCTTATAGTCTTGCCACTTGGCAGGCATAGATTTGACTGCGGTTTCAAAATCCTCCAACAGCGCACTTGGCTTTGTAATATCGGGGACAGGCTCGCTGTTCGAGTTCTCATCTAACCTCCCGAAAAAGAAGTAATGGGATAGCCGCATTAGCCGAAGAGACTCTTTTGCCTCTTTTGTCGTCAAAGCCGCCCTAAAGAAAGCTAGGGGGATTGTTAGTTCCTCAAATCCTTCCTGTAAGGCCTTGTCATCCTGCCAGACCTTTGCTAAGTCAGTCCCTTCGCTTCCCATTCCCCCATTTTGCCCTACTCGCTACCCCAAAGGCAAGTCAAGCATCATCCACGTAAACCTACTCACCCTTAACTTCAGCCCCAATCTCTCTGATAATCTCCGCAACCTTCTCTCGCGGCAAGTGCCTTATCAGAACCGTCGCCGTTGCTGAAAGAACATCCTTAACGCCAACCGTCACCTCAAATCGCTCTGTAATCTTCGGCAACGACATGTCCATTACCGCCTTCCAAGCCGCCACCTGTTGAGCCGGAGAAACGATTTGCCCCGTCGAGCTCTCCCCGTTCATAATCCCTTCAATCTCCGGCACGGCATCCCAACCCTTTTGAAGCAGAGCCGCTCGAACCATACTAGGAGGCCGCCCCGACCCACCCTTATGCCCCACAACCCCGCCCGAAAGCAAAGCCCCACCATGAGCCTGTTTAACTAGTTGCCCGCTATTTTTACCGCTATTTCTTGGCATAATTCAAATACTCCCACCTAGTATACGAACGACCAATCAGAAATGCCGATTAAACAAGCCCAGAAGCCCGTTTGAGGCGTTTTTGGGTTCCAGACGACCTTTGCCGCCTTCTTGCTCCGCTTTCTCCTCAATAGCTCTCCTCGTGAGAAGATGCAGTTGGGCCCATCCGCTACTTAGATTTGAGCACGTTGTGTTCGCGCATTTCACGTTCAAGATTCACACCAAACGCTTCAGCTTCGCTTTCAGTAACAATCTTAACCCCGCCTGGTGCATCCAACAGAATGCGCTGTGCATTCAGAAACTGCTTTTTTGCTTCAACACGCCGGGGACTCCCAAGTAAGACCGTAAAGGTGCCGAATTCTTCGTCCTGTCGAACTGAGGCCGCCTTTCCGGCTACTTCAAATGCTCGCCTTTTCATCGCTGCCCCATCAACATAGTCAAGGGACAACGGCTCAAAGACGTGCCACTTCTCATTCTTGTAAGCATGCTCGAATTCCACCTCGGCAAGACCCAGAGTGACTGGCCCCAGTGCCTGCAAAATTCCTCTCGGAGAAAGCACCCTTTTGAATGACTCCCATAATTGCTCATCATCAAATCTCGATACGGCGTCACGTTGGTCAAATTGACTCAGGACAAACCTATCGAAGAGGTCCTTTAACTCCACGTCTAGGTCTAGAGCCACTCCCATGCTCACAGGTCCCGCGAAATAGCTAAGTCCTTGGTCCGGCCAAGCCAACCTAATCAACCCCGATACATCATCGAATCGTCGACGCTCTTCTATCTCGAATAGATTGTTACTCATCGGCTGTGCCAAAGATTTGAGAGCCGTTGTGAACCTCCCCGTCACACTTCGATACATTTCGCCGTCGAAGTTCGCAAAGGCTTGGCTCAGGCGTGCATATCTGGTGTCGAAAACTATTCCGACTTGCCCAAGTGAAGGCGCAAATAAAACTAGGCCGATGTTCAACACCTCACCAGCCGCCACGTCATGACGGTATTTCAGAATCGCGTAACTATATTCGAGTTCATTCATAAAAAACACCTATTCAGTAAATCTTTGGCAAACTCGGATGAATGTTTACCAATTGTCATCAAGTCGTCGCCAATCTTGCTGGCATCCGGTTGCCAACTTGGTGGAAGCGACTTCAGCAGCTTTGTCCACCAGTCTAACGTCAATGACGATGCCATAGCTTCGACGAGTTCTCGGTCAGGTAGCTTGTTTGCCACCAAATCATAGAATATGTGCCCTCGCGAGATTCCAACTTTAGATGGCTCGTATGGTACTACGTCACTTGCACCTATGATTGGCAAAAACTTGTGGGCAAAGCATAGCTCAAAGTCAAATGCAACTAACCCTTGTGAGGATAATGCACAGTTAGCCTTTCCGGGACGCCTGTCGCTGTTCTGACTTAACATGTCAAACACAAAGACCCGCTCTGCTTGCTCGCGTAACTCCGAAGACATCTGTTGTCCCGGCGTGTAATTGACCAACCCCCTCATATATTCGCATCCCGTTGCGGGTCCTGCTTGCACTTCAAAAGAGTATCCGTGGTTGCGTATGCTTGCGTTCATAAGGTCCGCAACACTTGGCGAGATGTTAATTATTGCAGGCTCGGGCACGAGAACTCCCAATCGCCGGGCAGTTGCATTGCCCACAATTTCCGCAACAAGTTGCCAAATCGAATGGACCTCGGGGCAACCAATGGCCTTGACCACCATGTCCCGTGGTTTCCCGACGGTTGGATGGCAACCCATAACTATTGGGTGAGTCCGTCCTTCCGAAAGGACAAGCCCAAATCTGCGAGCGTTCAGATGATGCAAGGTCACGCCATCACGGTAGCCGGCAGCCCTGACTTCCTTCCCATAACTTCGCATTCTACAACAAACTTCGGCCTGACTCAGCCGCTTCCCCTTCCAGGCCTTGAGACGAGGCCCGAAGCCGCTCTCGGACACTTAGTAGCTTGTTGTGAAAAGAGAGGTAAAACGATAATAGTTGCGTTTGCTGATTGAGAAGGGCAATCGCCTTCAGTGGGATGTTTCTGCGAGGATGGGAAGGGATGAACTTCGACGAGTGGCTAGCTGTTCTTGACAACCAACTACGCCAAAGTAGTTCAAAGACAAAGATAACGGACCTAAACCCCGAAGCGTTGGAGGCTGCCTACGAAGCCGACGAATCCCCAGTTCTATTTGCAAAGAGACCGGCGTTGCCATTGCGGGCTTCATCGCAACGACCGAAACGTGTAAGGAGACCCAAGGCTTGGCTTGTTCTGATGTTAGCGTTAGTTCCCCTGGCTGTCACCTACCGCATGATTTCACAGAATGAGTCAGAGAAAGCCGGATGGGTAGCTCTTGTGAGACGGCAGAAGTGGCCTGTGCAACTCCCCTTCAGTTCGGGTCTGGTAAGGGGTTACATGCCACGACACGCTTCTCTAGCAGTTCCAGAGGTCGAGAAATGGTTGCGTAACATGTTGCTGAGCCCTGCTAGCGGAGACTTCTTAGAATGCGAACCTATCGCCGCATACGCGCCTGGTAGATACATGGTCAACGGGAAAGTGGAGGCTGTAAATCAGTTTGGCACCAAGGTTGTTGCGGATTTCTCAGTGTTCGCGTCACAACCAATGCAAGAGGGAGGCGGCAGGAATGGTGAGGAACGCACCTTCCTTCCAACTTCCAAGGAGTGGACCATCGACATTGTTAGTCTCGGTGCCACCGCCCAATCGTCCATTTGGAACTCAAGCGTCGGTTCCCCAACTAACGCAAAAGTTCCGCCGAAGAAGGTGAAGCCTTGACGAGGTAGCCACGGCGATTCTACTTAATCTTCAAGCCCTTGAAGTGGTTACTGTAACTGTATACCTTGCCATCCTTGAACCTCACATCATCATATCCGTAGCTCCACGAGTCGCCATGAATTGCTGTGGGTGTCCCTTGAACCGCAAGCACGTCGTTCTTTGAGGAACCAACCTGAAAACTCCCCGCATTTTCTGTTGCTGTTTCGGGAAGGACACTTACCTTCAAGCCCTTGAAGTGGTTACTGTAACTGTATACCTTGCCATCCTTGAACCTCACATCATCATATCCGTAGCTCCACGAGTCGCCATGAATTGCTGTGGGTGCTCCTTGAACGGCCCGAACCATTTCCTCCGTAGACCCCAAAGTAAAGGTCTCGGAAAGCTTTGGTTCTATTGAGGCTGTTGCCACGGCATTCTCAAACCTAAGCTGGGTTGCCTTTACGAATCCTCGTCGCTCGTCGCTTAGGGCAACGCTGACCCATGGTGACCCGTCAATTCTGGACACCCGCACCCTGGTGTCTGCCTCAAGCCGACAAAGCTCCTTCCCGCTTTCGTTCAGGGAAGCATGCACTCTTGCTCGGACAGTCGTTACAGCTGGCTCACCAAACTCAGTGTCAACGTCTTCTAAAGCGATACTTTTGAGATACTTCGGCTCCTCCACCGAAATTGACTCTCCGCTTGAGAGATTTATGAGATAGGCCCCAGGAAACTTCGCACCAAGTTCCTTCGCTCCCCGCTTCGCAGTTTCGCGGTTGAATGGCCCGATTGTCACCGCAGATAATCCTGCCTTGACGTTAGTTAACCCATTGGCCCGAGCGCCGTCAGTATCCAACACAAATGCCTCTTGGCCATTCCACTTAATACCGTTGCTGGCCCGTATTGCCTCCCTCTCCTTTAGGTTGCTGTAACAAGAAACGACGATGTAGAACTCATCCTTACCAGGTGAGCTTGATTCAGAACTATCCAGTTCGGTAGAAACCTGTGTTTCCTCGATGGGGATAGAGTCGTCGGCTTTGGGGATAGGCTCAGAACCAACGGGATTGGATGCTAGCGGGATTGATTGAGCGGACACTACGGCAGGTCCCTTTTGGTTCTCCCAAGGTGCGTCAGCAAAGGCAGTCCAACCTAACCCAATAACAACAGCTAGGGCTACCACCCACCTTCCAACATTAACAGGAACCTTCGACGGCTCAGTTACTTGTGCTTTCTCCGAGTTGGGAGGCTCAACGTTCGCTTTTGGCTCACTTGTCTGTGATGCTTTGGGTTCCTCAGGCTTCGGAGGCGGTTCAGCCTTTGGAGGCGGCTTCGCCTTTGGGGGTTCTCCTGCAACGTCGTCGGTCTCCACCCTGCCATACGGGTTTTCGCCCCCCAAGAGAATGTCTTTGGCTTCATTAAGCCGCTTCATCATCTCCTCGGCTTTTGCGCGAACACGCTCGTTACTAGCGTGCTTATCGGGATGCCAAACACCAACTAGGTCGCGATACGCTTCCTTGATTTGCGCTTCGGTTGCAGATGGACCGACCCCCAGAAGCTTTAGAGCCCAATCACGCCGGGTCAACGGTAGCACCTCGCTTCAAAGCAACGGTCATGATGGCCACGACCAATACCAAACCCGCAACCCCTACCCAGTTGAATAACGGCCATTCTGCCTTCCGCATCTTACCAAGCAAGTGTATAGCAGCCACCGAGAGGAGAATCACACTAACCGGAGCCAAGGCTCGATTCAACTTCCAACACCCCCAAGCCGAGTAACAACAACTACCCGCCACCACCCATTTCATCACGCCATAAAAGGCATACGGAGGAGAGCCTAATGCGGCCCAAAGAAGCATAGCAATCGCAACGACTGCAACTCCGACCGCGCCAACTGCCTCTGATTTCTGCAGGTTCATTCGTGTTAGTACGCGCCTCCCTTCAATAGTCGCGGTCTCCCTCGGCATCCGCTGCTGCATCGTCTTGAAGCTCCCTCATATGCTCCTCTCGGTCTGTCTCGGTCAAGCCCTCCTTATCTTGGTCGGCTAGGTACCATCGAACAAAGTAAAATCCCTCCCTAAGAGCTCGCTTCGGCTCACCTGAGGTAGTGCCGGATTCGATTGCTTGTGCTTGGTTGCCCTTGAGCCGCCACCAGTTCACGCCATCTTTCAAAATCGCAGTTCCATCCGCAAGAGGTGTTATGTCGGGGAACCCACACTTTATCTGGACCTCTTCTTTGCGCGAGCCGGAAACAAACCATATGTGAAACTCGCCATCGTAGTCCTCATCTGACTTAAAGACCCTGGTAACCGCATATGCATCGCCGTTTGCAGTTGGTATGGTCGACACATTTACGTGTCGGATTTCGGTCGGTTCTCCATTTGCGGTCGTTCCGCCGGAGCTACCACATCCCGCCAGGCCAAGCACCGACAAAACTACACAGGTCCCAATCCTCATGGCTAAGTTTAGCGCACGTCGCTTTAAAAGTCAAGAATGCGGCTTTGCTCAGCCGCTTCGCGGCTTCGCCTTCGGCGATTGAGACAACAAGCTCACGCCCCACCGGAGTGGGACATTCGCTCGTTGGGAAGGTTTAGCAAGGGGTGCGACGGTCATAATGGCAATTATCAGCGAGCCCTTCGGGAAAGCTGGCACAAACCATCCAGACTTTCTGATAATTGGGCATTATAACGTCGTGACAAGCTGGTCGGCAAGAGACCCCATCACCCGGTTCGCAAGTGGAGGCTCCCTTTTATCGCGGCACAAACATCCGACGCTAACGGGCCCATACTTGCCAAACCTAAACCGTAACAAAAAGGCCGCTCCGCGCCGAGCCGGGCAACTCCCTCGGATGGATAACCTTCCCAAGGCCGTCCCACTTGCTTTCTTAACGCCTCGCCGATTCAGTTTCGAGCACATCCAGCACGAACCATCTGGCACGGTCAAACCGAAATGGCGTCGCGGGAGCGAACGGCTAAAAGCAGCGGGCCAACCTCGGGCCCCTTCCATCGCTTCAGTCGGCCCGGTCTCGGCACATCGCTAGCAAATCGGCGAGAGCAAGCCCCAACCGGATTAACCCCACCCACCCACCCTCAGAAGGGCGCTCCGCGCCCCTTCCTTTGCGACGGTTGTTCAGTTCCTAATTAATTCGCCCGTTCACTCAATCCCAAGAAAGTCGTTCAGGGATTTTGCCCCGCTTGCCCGAACCACCGTCTCTACTTCCTTTCTCCCGGCAGATTCTGCAGCGTTATACTGAGCATCCAGTTCTTGAACTTTTTCGCCATTTCCGCTTTCAATGGCGTCGGCCATAGACAAGCCAATTACAACAAGCTCCTTTTGAGTCTTCACGAAGACCTTTTGGAACTCGGCGTATTTGCTAGGTGGCTTCAAGCTAGCTAACTCGTCAACTGTTTTCTCAGTTCGGTGCGACAGGTCACGTAGCGCGGTCACAAATTCCTTCAATATCTCTTGGCGGTCCGCTCCGCTTGCCGATATCCGTTTCTCAAAATCGGCCCCGACCCTCCCAGATTCCTCTTTGACCGAGTTCAGGTTCCCAAGATGAAACATCAAGGACGCGACATAGGAACTGTTTGGGGCAACCTCGCGCCGGATTTCCGCTTCACCCTTAGGCATTGGAACAGAGGCAGGCATTTTGCAACCCACGACTCCCGTACAAATAACCCCGAGCATGACTAATCGGGCTCGCTTCATTCTTCATCCTTGGACTTAACCGCCGAAAGCATAATGCAAGCACATAGCCACACAAGAAGGGCCGCGGAGTAATAGTTCCACCAACTTCCAGCCGACTTAGCGATGGGAAACAACCAATAAACCTCAGAAATGCCTGGCAACAACATGGTGACTATTGCAGCAAGCAGACCCCCATAGTGAAATGCATACCAAACAGTGTAAAAATGAATAGCTGGTCCGCCAATTGACAACACAATCCCGAGCAGACAACCGATTCCGACCCCTGAAACCATACCTAAGCCTTTCAACGTAACACTCCTTTCGCTTGAGTCCTGTGAATCACGCCAACAAACGAAGCTCGGCTATGAGCTAGTTGCACACCATCGCCTTTGCCGAAGAGTATGTTACGCTTTTTTGGTACAGCCATGCCCTAATCTGCAAATTTTGTCAAATATCTTTCGAGCACCCTATGCGAACAAGACCCCCCAAAGGGGGGTTCCCCCCCTCCCCCCATACCAAGCGAACCCTTGACACAACCCCAAGAGTTCGCCCGAAAAACCCCTACCGCATCCCATCCACCGGAGAGTGCAACGTATGCGCCTTAGTCACATCCCGGTCAGTTTGAGCGAGGTAACGACGCAACACCCCAAGGTCAGAATGACCCAGCAGGTATTGCACACTAAACACGTCCGCCCCGTTCCTAAGAAGCATAAGCGCACAGGTGCGCCGAAACTTATGGGGATGAGCATGAACCCCCGTTGCCTTGCCCAGCTTCTCTAATGTCTCGGCAATGCCATAGGCCGTCATAGCCCCTCGACGCCCCACCCAGAGCGCTTCGCCGGGTTCGCCCGTCCGAACACGTAGATACCGATGCATCGCCTTAAGCGAAGAAGCCCCGAGTTTAGTCACCCGTTCCTTTCGACCCTTGCCGATAACGTGAATGACACCGGTTTCAATATCCACATCGGAGAGCTTCAAAGAAGCACACTCGGCAAGTCGTAACCCCGAGTCAAGTAAGAGTAAGACAAGAGCCCGGTTCCGAACGTCGAGAGGTTCCTTACCGCTACATCCCTTAAGAAGCGAAGCAATCTCATCTTCCGTAAAGGCCGGCATGATTAGCTTATCCGTCTTAGGCATCCGAATCTTACGCATCGGGTTCGAGCCAATAAGCTCTTCCCGTTCTATAAAGTTAAACAAAGCCCGAACCGCCCGCATAATCGCATGAACGCTATTGGGCTTCATCGTGTCCTCAAGCTCACACATAAAGAGCCGGATACACCCCGCGTCTATGTCCTCGACGTATTCAATGCCTTGCCCAGCCACCCACTTAGAGAAGCGAGTAAGACAGAACACGTAATATTCCACCGTTCGAGGAGAATGCCGTGACACCCGTTGGTGCAACATAAACTCCGTTACAGCCGAAGAAATAGATAAACCAGAAGTCGGTTCATCCCCTCTCCTTTTTTTCAAAAATTGCGCGTGCCCACCTTTGGGGTCACCGGCCTTGGGGTCTCCCCCCTCCCCCCCGTCTAAGGGCATAACACCAACCCGTTTCCCGCGTCGTCTATCGCCAATACTAGCCCCGTTAAGAGGTCGTTGATTATGTTGAGTAAGTTGCTCTAAAGTCATTTTTCTTCCCTCTGCCTCTCATGGGAAAAAGAATAAGTCGCTCAACTCAGGTTCAATCTAGACTACAAACCAAGCCCCGGTAGCTCAGTGGATAGAGCAACTGCCTTCTAAGCAGTAGGCCACGCGTTCGAGTCGCGTCCGGGGCGCCATTTCTTAAGGTTCAGTTTGCATTCGCCCGAAAAATGTAGCATTTGCCGTCACCCGGTACGAATCAGCACAAGATTACAAGTCGTTTCGAGTTATTCGGTATGAACTTCGCTCCGAGGGGGTGGAACGGACTTCTTCATCTGCGTCGGTGTTGTGCAGAACCGTCCCATTATCTGTCTCTCGGATCGTAACTCGATTGCCTACTTGCCAATCGCTGGCAATTTCAATATCCAAAGACTCGATTCGGAAGGACTGGCCATTACTCAAAATGATCAAGGTGCCTTCGTTTAGAATCTCGCTGATAGTTAGCGTGCTACTTGTTCCAATTCCGCCTTCGTTTATCTCGCGCTCATTGCTGGCCACCGTCACATTAGAATCGGCGGAGTTAGAGTTCAGATCGCCGGTTCGAACTCGGCCAACCCGACCATCGGCGAGCTGAACGTCAACCCAGCCGCCCTGTGCGTCAAAACGATCAATGTTAGCTCCGGCCGGAATGGTGCCGATTGCGTTGCCTTCGTCGTCGTAAACAGTTACGGCGTGGTCAACGTGAGTTCTCGTCGAAACTCGTTTCACCGACGGTTTTGACTTCGAAACACGAAAACCGACGGGAAGTGACGCGGTTTGAACTTTTTCAGATCGATCTCGCGAGCCAGCGGAATCTGCTGGGCGCGGCATCAAGACCATGTCTGAGGTCTGCTCACCATAAAGCGACCGGTATCCAGATTGGAGGACGCCGAAAAGGATTAAGCCTCCCAGCATGGCAACCGCGGCCCGTACAAGCCTATCCGAGATCGAAAAGTGACGCTTTTTCATGGCGAACTCCGAACACCCCATTACATGATACGACACTTTTCGGATAAAGCCGCAAGGAATTTCGCTAGAATTGAGACATGGCTTTAACCCGTGATCAACTTGCCCAACGCGCCGCCCATGAACTTCGGGACGGATTCTATGTCAATCTCGGCATCGGAATCCCAACTTTGGTTGCAAACTTCATCCCGAGCGGAATGGATGTAACCTTGCAAAGCGAGAACGGAATGCTGGGCTTGGGCCCGTTTCCGTTTGAGGGCGAAGAAGATCCTGATCTTATCAACGCGGGAAAGCAAACGGTGACGGGAATCCCCGGAACATCTTATTTTTCTAGTGCCGATTCATTTGCGATGATACGAGGGGGACATATTGACCTTTCGATTCTAGGTGCGATGGAAGTTTCGGAGAAGGGCGATTTGGCCAATTGGATGATTCCCGGCAAGATGGTGAAAGGAATGGGCGGGGCGATGGACTTAGTCGCTGGTGTGAAAAGGGTCGTGGTCGTTATGGAGCATACGAACAAGGCGGGGGAATCCAAAGTGCTTTCGAACTGCACGCTACCGATAACGGGCAAAGAGTGTGTGGATTTGATCATTACCGATCTTTGCGTATTCGAAGTTTCGAGAGGGAATGCTCTAACATTAATCGAACTCGCGCCGGGGGTTACAACGGAAGAGATAGATGCGAAGACCGAAGCGGCATTCACCGTATCGGCAAACTTGCAAGAAATCGTATTCGCATGAAGCAAAAACAGCCCCAGCAAAGCCGGGGCTGATTCTTGTAGCGAGTTAATATCTTAACTTACCAGGTGTTGTATGCGGTCCCTTCGCTACTGATAACAGTTGAAGGAGTATTTACTTTGCCGACATTCGGGCTCGTAACCGTGTAGGTGAAGGCGCTGGTGCTAACCGGACAAGTGCTTATCTTGCTTACGTAGGGGCCTTTGTAATCAGCAGCTACAATCGCTCTTGATGTTCCTGCCGAGTCAAAGCCGCTGGCAGGGGCGGCGTTCCCAGCGAGGTCCGCCAGTGCGGCCGGATAGGCGCCACAGTCGTTCTTGAACAACTCGACCGCATTTCGAAGCAAAGAGAGTTCCGCTTTGAGGGCGGATTCCTTGCTCTTCAAGCTTGAGTTGGAGAACTTCGGAATGGCGATCGCCGCAAGAACTGCGATGATGATAATGACGATAAGCAGTTCGACCAGGGTGAACGCTTGATTTCGAGTGTTTAGCTTCCTTTTCATTGAGTTTCCTCGCTACGTGTTAGTTATCGGCAGATTTCTGCGATTACTTTATATTTTCTACAATTGAATACATCGGAATAATTATTGAGAGGGTGATTACACCCACAATGCCGCCCATTACGACGATCATTACAGGCTCTACAATGCTGATTAGGGCCTTCAAACGGCCATCCACATCGTTTTCCATATTGTTCGCACTGGTGGACATGAGCATGCTGAGACGCCCCGTTCGTTCGCCAACGCTGACCATTTGAATAAGGGTGGTTGGAAACGCCTTGGTATCTTTCATCGCTTCCGAAAGCGAAATTCCGTGTTCGACGCTACTGCGCGATTTCATGATGGCGTCTTCAATCACGGGGTTTCCAGATACGCGGGCCCCATGTTCGAGGGCCTGCATGAGGGAGACATTGCTTGAAAGCAGCGTTGAAATTGATTGCAATGCTCGCGAAAGCGCTAATCGCCGCAGCAACTCCCCTAGAATAGGCACTCGAAGTAGCAGCGTTGAGATCACACGCTTCGATTTGGGGTTCGCCCAGGCAACCTTTGTGAGAACAAACATCGCAACCATGCCCCCGATCCAGTAGTGCGGGGTGCCTTTTATGGATGTTCCGAGATTCAGCAGGAACTTCGTAATTCCGGGAATCTCCGTCTTCATCGTTGCAAAGATGCCCGCAAATTTGGGCAACACAAACGTGATCATCACCGTTAGCGTTCCAAACGCGATTACGGTTAACACGATGGGATAAAGCATCGCGTTCATAACCTTCTTTTTGAGGTCAGCGGCGCGATGAACGTAAACCGAAGCCGAGCTCAAGGCTTTATCAAGTCGCCCACCTTCTTCGGCGACCTTAATCATGTCGCTCACGATCGTCGGGAAGAGCGCAGAGCTTTTCATGGCGGCCGAAAGCGACTTACCGCCAATGACCTCCGCTTTCAGAGCCTTTAAACCAAGGGCGATAGAGGGGGTTCGAGCCGTAATGATTACAGCGTCGAGAGCCTCGACAAATGGGACCCCGGTTTCAGCCATTACCGCGAGATCGTTAAGTAGGCTCGCCATGTCCGCTTCGCTGAGCTTTTTGACTCCACGCGGTGAAGTTGTTTCGGAGTTATTGCCGAACAACGATCCCGATTTTCGCGCTGCTCCCGCCGGAATGATCGCGATGATGGTCACCGCCTGGCTCGCGACCTTACGCTCAACATCATCAATCGAAGCCGCAGTAATTTCTCCTTCGACTTTCTTTCCGGTGATATCGTAACCCTTGTATTTGTAAACTTGCATGGCTATTTTCCGTCCGCAGTTACACGGATGACCTCGTCAATGGTTGTCAAACCTTGGAGCACTTTTTCTCTTGCGTCTGCACGCAGAGTTCGCATTCCGAGCGATTCGGCGTACGTGCGGACTTCGCTCGCGTGGCGGTTTTCCAGAATCATCTTTCGAATATCCGCCGTGATTTCAAGAACTTCAAAAATTCCAGCTCGACCCCGGTATCCAGTTTTCGCGCAGTATTCGCAACCTCGGCCCCGAACGTAAGAATGATCGGCGGGTAATCCCAGGGGCTCGATTTCCGCCGCTTCGGGAATGTATCGCTCCACACACTTGGGACAGATCACCCGAACGAGCCGCTGGGCGACAACGCAACTCAAGCTCGAGCCAAGCAGGAACGGCTCAATTCCCATGTCAATGAGTCGAGTAATGGCGGATGTGGAATCGTTGGCGTGAAGACTTGTTAGGACCATGTGCCCAGTTAATGCCGCCTCAACCGCAATAGTCGCGGTTTCGGTATCCCGAATTTCGCCTACCAGAATCACATCCGGGTCCTGGCGCAAGATTGAGCGGAGTCCGACGGCAAACGTAATTCCTGCCTTTGGGTTAACGTTACCTTGAACGACGCCGTCAAGCTGATATTCGACCGGATCTTCAACGGTAATGATGTTGCGATAAACAGCGTTTAAGAAGTGGATGCCCGCGTACAGGGTTGTCGTTTTTCCCGAGCCAGTTGGACCCGTAACAAGCACCAGACCTTGGGGTTCCTCAAGGCACGCCTGATAACGGCTTATGGCGACCGGATCAGCTCCGAGCTTGGGCAGATCAATCATCGCCGAGTTCTTGTCGAGAATTCGAATGACGACGTTCTCGCCAAAAACGCTGGGAAAGGTTGAGACACGAAAGTCGAATGATGCTCCGTTTGCGATTAAGGTACAGCGCCCGTCTTGGGGAACCCGGCGCTCGGCAATATCAAGCGAGGCCATGATCTTGATTCTCGAAATCAGGGCGTGTTGGAGGTCTTTGGGAACAGTCATGACCTCTTGCAGGAGGCCATCAATTCGAAATCTAATGCGAACTCGACGCTGATGCGGCTCGATGTGAACGTCGCTGGCGCGCATATTGATCGCTCGGGTGAGGAGGGCGTTGGCCAGACGAATGACGGGTGCGCCTTCGACAACCTCTTTGAGCTCAACAACATTGATAGGGTCGTCGCTCTCTTCGCCTTGCTGTATTTGAAGGGCATCTACTTCAACACCACGAACCGCCTCGCCAACAATTTCACCCAAATCATCGTAAGCGCCGAATGATCGGAAAATCGCGTCGCGAACATCATCTTCCGTCGAAAGAAGCGGGTCAATATCGAGGCCAGTGATCAAGGCCAATTCGTCGAGAGCGGATAGATCAAGCGGGTTGACCATGGCAACACTAGCCGCACATTCGGTCCTCTCAATTGGAATCGCCAAGAGGCGAATCGCGGCCGCATGGGGAATGAGAGTTGAAGCCGTTCGATCAATCTCACTTCGGGTTAGATCTATGAAAGGCACTCCCATCTGGAGGCCTAGGCATTTCAACTTCTGCTTTTCGGTAACTTTGTGAAGACGAACGAGCAGGTCGCCAAGAGGTTGAGTTGTGTCTTCGCGGGTGGCAAGAATGCGCGCGAGTTCCTCGCGGGTTACATAACCCTCTTCTACAAAAATTTCACCAATGGAGCGATCGAGGTTCATTTTTTCTCGGGGGTTACCAGCTTCA
The DNA here is from genome assembly GCA_031386985.1 of Armatimonadota bacterium. Lineage (GTDB taxonomy): Bacteria > Armatimonadota > Fimbriimonadia > Fimbriimonadales > Fimbriimonadaceae > JANJUB01. The sequence goes on along the minus strand of JANNCV010000024.1, from coordinate 46,501 downwards.
TTGAAAGCGAAATAATCACTTGCGAAGCGGCCTTGGTTCTCTTACGGCTCTTAAACAACTCTCCCAGGATTGGGATTTTTGATAGCAGAGGAACTTGCTGGATTTTCTCAATCTCTTCGTTCTTGTAGAGGCCGCCGATGACGACGGTATCGCCTGACTTAACCCTTAAAGTTGTTTGAGCTTCGCGAGAGTCAATCTGCGGATATGAGCCTCCGCCGATTTCGGTAAAACCGACGACGGTTGAAACTTGGGGATAGAGCGATAGGGTGATCGTGCCATCAGCGGCCACTTCTGGCGCAACCTGGAGGTAAACGCCGACCCGCTCTTCTTTAGTCGTGATAATGGGATTGCCGTTTGTGGAATAGCCCACAACTTCCGGAAATTTCAGCCGGCTGCCAATCAGAACGAACGCTCTTTGGCCATCCATGACGGAGACGCTCGGGCTGGCTAGAAGCTTAGCCTTGTCAATACTCTCTAGCCCCTTGATCGCGGCGGCAAACGAAGTGCCAGTTCGCGTAAACGTTCCGAAGTTAACACCGTTGGGATTGCTCTCGCCAATCGTGAAACCACCCAGGGTCCAGTTGAGGCCGAGCTCCTTTAGGCCCGCGTCGGTAACATCGCTGATGGTTACTGAAATGGCAACCTGCGCTCGCGGCGTGTCCAGTTCGGTAACTAGCCGCAAGGCTTCTTCGACCAAGCTCTCTAGGCCCCGGAGGATGAGGGTTTTTGAAATTGCCCGCCCATCAGATTGAACGACACCTTGGGCCACGCCCGTCGTTGTGCCTGTCTCCCTATCCGCCAAACTTGGCATGAGCGAGCCGGGGCCGGCAACGGCGGTGATCTTATCGCCGAGCACGCCTTTGATTGAAACGGCTAGCGACGCGGCATCAACATTGCTTAGCGCAACTGTCCTGGAGATTGTGGGTTCGGGTGTTTCGATCGGGTCAATCAGCGGCGGCGTGACTTTCGAAGTAACAGGCGCAGCTTTAGGGTGAAGCTTTGCCCACTCCTTGGGATAGCCAGCCTCAAGATTCGTCGGTGTCCCTAAAATGTACGTGTTGTTCATTCGAAGTTTGCCCAACCCGCTCAGTACGCAAATGTGTTCAAGTGCTTCCACGAGCCGAACATTAACAAGTCGAACAGTCAGCTTTGTTTCCACAGGAGAGATGAGCATTACGTTAGCACCAGTGCTATCCGAAAGCATTCCCAGGGCATCCCCAAGCGCTAAACCCACTCCAACAATGGAGCAAAGTCTCTGATCAAGGTCGCCGGTAGCGGCGGGAATTCCCGTAGTTGCAACCTTCACTTTTCGATCAGGATTAATTTTTATCGGCGAAAATCCACTACTCGTCAATCCGCCGATAGTTGGGCTGATTGCCGGCAAATTCTTTGCTGGCTTAGCGTTGTTTCGAGAATCCTCTATCGCCTTCAATACTTCGGATGGGGGGACGATTTGGAGTTTGTTTGAATCTGCAATGGCCGCGTTCTCGCTAGCACCGATTGTTCGGATGGGCTTCTCGGCCAACGGAGCCGACAGGCCAATCGGAGCCGGGCTGAATACTTGCGCGGACACTTTTGGCACCATCAAACCCGTGTTATGTGTAATCGCCGGTTCAAAGCCATAGACTAGAGTTCGGAAACCGATATGGGCCACAGGAGAATTGAAAAGCAGATTAGAAGGCGGCGTCAGGAATTCCGGTTCAAGCCAAGCGAGGCCCTTCACCGCAATCGTCGAATCTGGATACTGCGATAGATCTCGCCACCGGCCCGGCAAGGCTTGCATACGGCCTTGAGGAAAGCAGGCTCCAATTTCGCCAAGCCATGCCGCCGATGAATGTCCAGCAACCAGGACCGTGGTCAGGATCAAAAGAGCTCGATTAGTTCGTTTCATTTTAGTTCCACTTGTGTTCCAACCGGCACCCTCAGTGATTTCTTGCCCCACCTGAGTGTTATGCTTGTTGACTCAATCTTTGTAATTTTCAAATCTGCCAGAGCCGTCCCCATTTGAACACGGGCTTGATGGCCCCCAAAATCAATCAGTGCTTCGGACACCGATCCGCTTTGGATCACTGCGATCAGTCGAATGGTAGGCTTCACTTCCAATTCTCGGTCGTTACCGGTAATTGCACTAGGGTCAACCGGCGCAAGCCCATCAAAATGAGACTTGTCAATCTTCACGGTTGGAGCCGCGCCTGTCTTGTTGGCCGGCTTTGTCGGCTTCTGAGCAAGCTTAGGATGCCAAAATGCATTAGTGAGAACAGTCGTCGGCAGATCAGTACCCTTGGGTTTCGGCGCAACACTGTCATTTGCAACGGGTCTTATCGGCTGAGCTTCCGACTTCGGCATCAGTTGCATGATCGCGGCGGCAACGACGGCAAGAGCAACAAAACCCAGAAGCATCGCTTTTCGGGGATCGCCAATCGTCATGGATTGCCTCCCGCCGCAGAGGGGATAAGCACAGCGGCGGTTAGGTTAGCGGTCACTTGCTCAAACGCCTTAGACTCCGTACTTCGTTGAAGACTGAGATCGCCATATTCAAAGGGAATATTGAAAGTCTTGAACGAGGCAAGGGTTCTCATAACTTGATCCAACGGGCCTCGCAAAATCATAGTGATTTCAACTTGCTGTAGCGTGCTGTCGGGTTCGTTAAGAAATCGTGATATGAACAAGGCGGGGTCTCCCACTCGGCACTCCAACGCGCATCCGTATTCATGAGCTTTCGTTTCAGCCGCAGCTTGGAACGAATCTACCACCGGTCGGCCCGCGGGACCTTCAATCCGGCTACCAGTTTTGGTCATTTGTCGGGCTTGGGCCAGCGATTTCTTTGCGTCATCTAAATCGCGGGTCAGGCGGTTTAGCTCAGCCTCAGCCGCCTTGGCTCTCGCTGTATTGATGATTGCGAAAGCGCCGATTCCGATGAAGCCAATGCTGGAAACCGCAATAAGGATCGAAGTGGCTCGCGCCAGAAGGCCCGCCGTTCGTTCGTTGCTAACAAGCCTCATAATCCCACCTTCACGCGATATTCGAGTTCAAAGGCATAACCCTCCTGCCCCAAAATGGGACTCGGGCGGGTGCCCCGCGCAAAAACATTCTCTTCGCCGACAACCGACTTACAGCGACTCACGAAGCTTCGGTAAGCCTTATAATCCTCGGAATTGACTTGCGAATCAATCCTCATTTGACCGGCCGCAACCTGCACTTTTAGCGAGTTCAAAGCTAAGTCAGGCTCAACGATATTTAAAAACTGAATCGTCCTGCCCAAGTAATTGTCAGCCCGTTGGCGAACAACGCTGAGCAACTGCGTTTCCTTTAGAGCGGGACGCGCCCCTTCTTCAAGCTTTTGCAAGCCGCTAACTTCAGATTGAAGCTTTGATTGCCTCACCGACAGTAGCGACGCCTTGTCTGAAGCCCCTTTCGCCCACATGAAGAGGGGTGGGCTCATTGCTGACACGACGGTCAGGCAAATTACTAGAATGATCGTCTTACGGCGGCAATCATCCACCATTTGCCGTCGCTCCGTCAATCTCTGGGCCATCAAGTTGGCCTCAACATTGATGGTCTTGGCTTTAGGCTGCGCGCGTCCAGCCATATTCGCGTCGAACATGCTTTGATTCCTCCTCTTGTTGGGTTTGTCGTCGAAGTCCACTTAGGGCTAAGCCCATAGCGACGGTGTACGATTCCTGCCGGTTGGCAATGGTCTCAAAAGTCTGCTTGGTAAACGTTCCGACGGAGCCACCAAATGGCCTCGCTCGCTCTACCCGCAGGCCCAAAACCTCTTCCAAATATTCGCTGAAGCCTTGGAGTCCTGCCAATCCGCCACAGAGTAAAACGTGATCAAGAATGCCCGCGTAGCTCCTCTCGGGATGGAGAGAGCGAAAATATCGCATGAGCCGCAAAAATTCTCGCGTGAGCTTGTCAAGCTCAGAGTTAACATAAACAAACTTGAACACATCGCCCTGCCGAACTTTCACCAGGCCCTCAGACCATAACTCGGTATCAGATTGGCTGATCATGCTCTCGGCGGCCGCCAACGGAACCTTCAGTTCATTGGCAACGGCTTCGGCAATTCTTTGCGTTCCGAATTTCACTCCGCGTATGAACTGTAACCGCTGATTCTGAACCACATACATGTGAGTGTTGTTCGCGCCGACATCAATAATGGTAAGCGACGCATCGCGCCAAAGCGCACTTTCTTGATTCAATCTACGCTCGACAACTCTAAGAATTGCTTGGCCCTCTAACTCGGCTCCATAGGTATGCAAGCCCGCCGCATCAAGGGCTTCTGCGCGGCTGTCAATCACGGCTCTGGGCACCGCGATAACGAGCGATTGCCCCGTGATCTCTCCATCTAGAATGTCAGGAATCGAGGCCTCAACATACGCGGTCTCCACCGGAAATGGAAGATGTCGCTTGACCTTAAACTGAGCTGCTTGCCGGAGCTCTTGCCCAACCAGCAAGGGCAGATTGAGCCATCTTAACACCGCAAGGTTGCTCGGCACCGAAACCACCGCCACCGACGGCCCGATCTCGGATTGTTCCATCCAACTCGCAAGCTTGCGACCGAACTTCCGCGGATCCTTTATGACTCCGTTTTCCACGGCATCTGGATAGAGGGTGTGGGTACTTGCGGCCTTGACCTCAATACGGCTTCCAACCAAGTCAGCGTGCACCAACTTGGCGTTTCCCGATCCGATGTCCACCCCAAGTGAGGGTGGATGTTGATCGTCCTTTGTTCCAAAGAGGCTCACGCGGCTTTAACCTCGTCTTCATCGCCAAAGTCCCAATACTGAGCATACGTTGCGTGAAGCGATCCGCCTTGAATCAACTGCTTTAAATTCTCAACGACAACCGGATCAAATTGAGTGCCTGCGTGTTGGCTTAGCTCAGCTAACACGGTACTCAGCTCCATCACGGCGCGATATGGTCGCTTTGAACTCATCGCATCGAAGGCGTCCGCTACACAGACTATTCGGAGTGAAAGAGGCAACTCACCACCCTTCAATCCGTCTGGATATCCGCTACCGTCGAGCTTCTCGTGGTGGTTGCGGATAATCATCAAGACTCCCTCTGACAGCATCAGCGGTTTGCAGATTTCGTATCCAATAACGGGGTGTGACTTCATGACGATGAACTCTTCATCCGTAAGTCTTGCCCGCTTGTTGAGGATTGAATCGGGGACTCCGATCTTTCCAATATCATGCAAAATGGTTCCCACCCGGAGCTCTTCCAGGGCATCGGGACCCAAACCCATTTTCTCGCCAATCATGGCGGAGACCTCGCAAACACGTTGCGAGTGACCTCGGGTGTACTCATCTCGAGCTTCCAAGGCCGTTGCAAGGCTTTCCATTGTTCGAAGGAACGTGGAACGCCGGCGCTCTTCCATCCGGGCATTTGATACGGCCACTCCAACCAACGAACAAAGCGCCCTTAGCAACTCCATATCGGCCCCACTAAAGGCCTTCGCTCGCTTGGTGTCGAGCAAGGTCATGACTCCCATGACTTGCTCGGTGCTGGATTGGCCCATTCCCTGATATCCGCGAGAAATGAGCGGGATTGCCGCCGCCGATTTTACGTCGGCCGTGACACTGTCAAATTCTTCATCAAACTCACCATCAACGCTTAAGGTGATGGGTTGCCCCATTTTTGCTACGTATCCAGAGAGGCCGCTCCCGACTTCGACACGCTTAGGAAAATCGAATTCACCACCGGTTCCAAATGCGACTTCGGTGACAAGGTCAGTTTTGATCTCCTCATCAATAAGGGTGATGTAGCCGCATGTAGCCTGGGTCTCTGAAATGGCGGTCTTCAGCGCGTGCAGCATCATTTCGCGCAGATCGCTCATGTCGCTTAGGGCGCTCCCTACTCCGAGTACAGAGGTGAGCCGGTGGTCGTTCGCCGTGAGGCCAGCTTCCTTGTTTTGATAGCTCGTGAGCACTAAACCGGCCAAACCACCAAAGACAATCGCCGAGATCGGCGCGACCAAGTCCACCAAGGGGTTTACGTTGATAATCGTAAGCAAGACCTGGATTCCCGCGCAAAGCGCCATGAGGCTGAACGTGCTGATCTTTTTTGTCGTGAGAAGACCCTGGCACAGAAGAGTTGGAACGAACAGAACCCAGAAGTCGGGGCCAAATGCGTTCGGCAGCAAAGGCGCGAGGGCTACGATCATGACATCGGCAACCCTTATCGCGATTAAATACTTGAATCCTTTGGCTTCATAGAACTCAGAGTTTCTTAGGATGATTTGAGCCCAGATTGTGCTTCCCAAAAACCACGCGAGAGCGGCAATGGCGACAGGATGTGCTAAGCAATCTGACAGCAAAACTGCGGCGCCCAGAACCTGAACCCACCTCAATCGTGCGGCAAACGCTTCGACTGATATTCGACTTAGTTGTGACAAGGTCATTGAATCCTGGTAAAAGTATCGGCAGATTTACCCAAAAAGGTCAGCGCTAACTTTAACTATTCGAATGTGCAAAACTGATAGGAATGGTGCCTACACGTCGGTTCTGGCTTTTGATTGCTTGCGGCTTGCCCCTCGCGTTCGTTGCCGTTGCCTCGGACTCGGGCGCGATCCTTCTCATTTACAATGTTTTGATCTTCGCCGCGGCATGGGTTACGGTCAACCTAGCCCCCAATACGAAGGGGTTGCGTTTGGTTAGAAAATTTGATCCAGCGCTTTCGGTTAGGGTCCCCAATCGGGTCAGTTTGACTTTGGAGAACCTCAGCGGTGAGCCTATCGCGGGCAAGCTAAGGGACGAGCCGCCTCCTGGGTTTCCAACAGGTTCGCGTGAATTCTCCTTCGACTTAGAGCCAGGGCGATCAAGCGATTTTCACTATGACATAACACCGCCCGAACGGGGCCTGGACTATTTTCGTGGCACATTTATGCGGCTAAAATGCCCCCTGGGCCTCGTTGAAAAGGAAGCCAAACTACAAACTGAGCAACCTGTGCGGGTTTATCCCAACATCCTCGCCCTGCGCGAGTTTGACCTCTTAAGGCAGAAAGGGAAACTGCGCGACATCGGGATCCGCAAGTCCCGAATGCGAGGGATGGGAACTGATTTCGAATCGCTTCGCGACTATGGCGACGGTGATGACTATCGCAAGATTGACTGGAAAGCTTCCGCCCGTCGAGATAAACTGATCGTGAGGCAATACGAGGTCGAGCGCAACCAGCCCGTGGTTCTGTGCATTGATGTTGGTCGCCGAATGCTCAGCGAAATCAACGGGATTTCAAAACTCGACTATGCCTTAGATTCGCTTCTTATGCTCATGCATGCGGCATCGGTAGCCGGCGATTTGGTCGGCCTTATCGTTTACTCGGAGCGCGTTGTTCGCTACATCCCGCCGAAAAAGGGCCGTCACCAAACGGGAATCATCATTCAAGCCATTCATGACCTTATGGCCGATCCCCTTGAAAGTGATCCAGTCGGCGCGTTTTCATACCTATCATCTCGTTGGAAACGGCGGTCGTTGATCGTGGCTTTTTCGGATGTTGAGGATAAGGATGAGGCGAACCGAATGGCCGTTGCCCTTGGCCCCTTGGCCAATCGTCACGTAACACTTCTAGCTCGAGTCGCCGATCCACGCCTCAAAGAGCTCGCGAACATGAAGATCACCGATACGAACGAGCTGTACCAGAAAACCGCCGCATTGATGGTAGATTCCGACCGAAAACTCGCGGGGACGGTGCTTGATAGCCACGGGGTACACACACTAGAAGCCGAGCCGCAAGACCTGGCTTCCGCTTTAGTCTCGTTCTACTTTATGGTCAAAGATCGCGGAATGATCTAAAACTGGAAATAGATGAACGGGGCCTCGCCAAGGGGCCAGAACCAATACAGCAAAAGCCCGGCGATTACGCAAACCAACGCTCCGATGGCGTCGCTTTGCCGGGCCAAGATTTGCTCCCACCGATCTCTTTTTAAGAATCCAAGGAAGTGCATGGCGAAAAATCCGGCGAGCAAGAGCGCTGTTTGAAAAATCGCGAGGTTGCCAATTCCCATGCCGGCGAGCCCGAAGTTGAAATCGAAAACCACAAACTTGCGCAGAACCACGAGCATCTTGTCGGTGTCGCCGATGCGGAACGTGATCCAGGTGAGGAGGATCATGTATTGCATTGCTCCCCAGCTCAGCCAGAACCCGGCACCCCGTTGATCGGGAGCGGCAACCCGGCCCGAGAACTTAACGTAAAGCCGATGAACCACCAAGATCGCGCCGTGCAGGAATCCCCACAGCACAAAATTCCAGCTCGCGCCATGCCAAAGCCCGCCGAGGAGCATGGTGATCATCAGGTTACGCAAAGTCGCAAACTCGCCGTTTCGGTTTCCGCCGAGGGGGATATAGAGGTAATCGCGAAGCCATGTCGAGAGGCTGATATGCCACCGCGCCCAGAAATCCGAAGGGTTGCGCGCGAAGTAGGGGCGGTCGAAGTTCAGCGGGAGTTCAATCCCAAAAACCCTTGTCAGACCAATCGCAATATCGGAATAGCCGCTGAAATCGCAGTAGATCTGCACCGAATAGCAAATGGCGGCGAACCAGATGATCGTGCTGGGATACTGGCTCGGATTGCCATAAACCGTATCCACAATGCGCGAAACGTTGTCCGCAATAATCATCTTTTTAAAGAGGCCACGGAGGCAGAGGAAGAGGATTTCTTTGTCGAAATGGAGCTTAACTGGCTTTGCTAAAGCGGGCAAAAACGTGCTTGCCCGTAAGATTGGTCCGGCCACCAATTGCGGGAAAAATGACCCAAAGATCGCAAAATCCACCCAATCCGAAGTCGCCTTGATTTTGCCGCGATACACATCAATTGTGTAGCTGAGCATGTGAAACGTAAAGAAGCTGATCCCGACCGGAAGAACGATTTTTTTGAGGCTGTCAACTGCGAGTTCAACCCCGATAGTGCTCGTCAATCCCGAAACGTTCTGCCCAATGAAGGCGGCGTATTTGAAGAACGCAAGCAACCCGATACTGATGATGCAGGTTACGGTTAGGACACGCTTCTTGGCCGCACCTTCTCTCGCATCTATCATTTGTGCAGCCGTGAAATTTACGTATGTCAGCAACGCTAAGAGCAACGCAAATCGCAAGTCGTAGTTCTGTAATTCGCCAAAGATCGCAAACTTGGTCTGACCGGTGAGTAGGTCTTTCAGGGCATTCCAGGTGTAAAACGCATAACTCCCGATGAGTAAAAATGCCTTTCGTGGCCCCGTGCTTCTAAAAACCAAAAACAGCCCAAGCAAGGCCGCCATAAACAAAACAAAATCAGCGGTAGTGAAAAGCACTAGGTGCCCGTCTCCAAGAAGTTACCGATCCGGGCCGAAATCTTTTCCGCCCCAATTCGGGTCGGATGAACCACGTCAATGAACTCATCCGCGCTCAAGAAAGCGGTTAAATCGAGCACTTTGACGTTTTTCCCAAACGGATAAAGCTGGGAGTAGGTCATTGTTGAGGACAGATAATCCGGTCCAAGGATCTCAAAACGTCGGGGATTCAATGGTGCAAAAACAACCCAGAGTCGAGCGCCATGTTCAGAAAGTTGCTCGCCCATTTTGGTAATGATTTCCACCTGAGCATCAATCGGCTCAAAGGGACCGCTAGCGCGCTTTGCCTCGTAAGTTGGGAGCAACTTCGCGAATTCCTTCACCCCGATTTTCTTTGAATATGGAGCCGGGTACGTCAGGCTTTGGATACTCTCGCCCGTCTCCATGTCCTTCCTCAGTTTTTTGCGCACCACCGTATCAACCACCTGCGAAAGCACCCATCTTGAAGCAAATCGCTGTGAAACCTCGTTCCGGCTGAGAATCTCTGAGCCCGTCCCGAAAACGGACTCCAGGGTCGCCAAAGTTGAGGATTTTGCCCGGTAGCCGTTCATGTAGAATGCGTTCGCAACATCTTTCGGCGGTAAGCCGTCGGTCTCCAGATTCCGGGTTGGAACAACCAATACCACGTCTTTGGTTTTGGCCACAAGCTCTTGGAAGTAAAGAAAGCTCTCGGCTACGCTTTGTCCGGTTGAGCTGAAATTATAGATCGTCGGCTTGCTGGATATCTGATCCGAAACCAACGAAGCGTCCACCCCGTTCATGGTTACGCTGTTCCCCAAGATCACCACATCGGGTGCAACCAACTTGTCCGATTGGATGAGCCGAACCGACTTCAGAAGGATGCGAGTTCGCTCCAGATCGGTGGGAACTTTCGCAAAGACGGCGGGCATGAGGGCGAAGCCAAAAAGCGAGCCCACCAAAACTGCCCCACCCATCGTAACCCCCGATTTCCAAGTCTTTGCGTCCATGCAGATTAAGCCTCGGTTGCGATTGTACCAAGACCGGTTTCCATAGAAGTCTTGCTGATTGCCTTCGTGATAAGGTAGGCGACGAGCAAGGGCACGCAAAAGAACACCGTATTGGCATAGCCACCCATGAATTCTGACCGTTGGAAATCAATCCCCCGGTATAGCAATCCTATCCAAATGCAAAACGGAATCGTGCTCCGGGCGAACTTCAAGGCGAATGCGATCCCAGCGAGCATAAATCCATACAGCACACCAACAAGCACAAATCCAACCTCCCCAAAATTGAGAAATCCCTCCGCCGGCAAACCGGTTGTGTAAGAGGTTAGCGCCAAACCACTGTTCGGATTGTAGGTTCCCGGGCGAATCAGATTTCGAATAAAGGGCCCCCCTCCGTATGGTTTTTCGAGCCAGATGCTGCGCGGAACAAAGGCCGTTGCCGCCGCAAAGAAAGTGTAGCCTCTAGCCGGCTCAAACTCGCCTTCATGGTGTACGAGCCACCAGCAATTCTCATACTCGCGCAGCGTCTCTACCGCATTACCGATGAAAGCATCGGCTTCCACGCTATTCCCCAAATCCTCACCCTTTACGAGCACAAATCGAACCTGGCGCAAGATCAAGGCGGCCGAAAAAAGAACCAGTATCCCCGGCACAAGCACCATCGCAACCTGCTTCGTTGACATCTTCTTATCCTGCAAGATGGCAAGGGTAAGGAGCAACAAGAGAACCGAAATCAGAGTGCGCGAGCGGCTACCCTGAACAACCCCAGCAAAGATCGCGGTGAGCATGAGAGAAATTAGAAGCGGACCATTGATTCTCTCTTTTGATACCTGGCTTCGCACCAGTTGATTCACGAAATAGATCAACAGAACCCCGGCGAAGAGGTTCAGAGGGGCGATAAAAATCTGCCCCCCCGCTTGAAGCAGAGTTCTATGGGTCAAGTAGCCCTGAATTCCATTATCCAGAACCAGCTTAACCTGTACGGCCAGCGCAAAGCAGGCGGGAACTAGTAACAAAACGATCAAAACCTTAAGGGCTTTTGGGCTCAAAGTCTCCCATTTCGCGAACTGAAGCAGGTCCTCGCGGTATTGACTAAAGAGCTTGTGGGCTCCGAGCAAACGATAGGTCCCGACGGCGGTAAGCCCAAAAACCATGAACCAAACAAAGCACTCCAGCGGAACTGAAATGGGATATTGCTGATAGTGAACGTGGTGCCAATGGTCTTCCGAGAAAAGCGCATAAGCGGGCGAACCGAAATAGAAAAACGCAAAGCTAAGACAAAACAAAACCGAAGGCTCAAAGAAGTTGCGTCGAAGCTTTTTTCCTGCCAAAATCCAGCCGAACCAGAGCCAAAACCCCATCCCGAGCAGATAAAGTGAGGGCAGATACCCATAAGATGAACTCAAGCCAGCCACTCCTTAATAATCTCGTTCATCCCGTCATCCCAGGCCGGAGCCGCAAAGTTAGCTAACCGCGATTTGACCTCGCCAAGTTCCCCGTGATTCGCAGCCAGACGCATCATCAGGTCGGCGAGACCTTGAACATCGTCATATTTAACGCTGAAACATGCCCCCGCATCCCTGAACTCTTGTGCCGTCGTCACTTCGGAGTTTACGATAAAGGGCGTGTTTGTAACAATGCAATCCCCCCACTTATTCGGCTCAGCGACCCGGTTAATTTCAAGCTGAGGATTGTAGTAGGTTAAGACGAGGTGCGCCCGATAGTTCAAAGCCAAAGCCTCTTCGTTCGTCACGATCCCTACATACTCAACCCCCGGCTCGTTAACCAGCGCCTCCGCCTCCGGGCTAAAAGTCCGCCCGGCCACGAGTAACCGAACCACCCCCGCCCCCTCCAACTCCTTCTCCCTCAAACAGGGAGACGGAGGGTTGGCTTGGGATGGTTCGAAATCATCGGCTAACTCAGAAGTCTCGGAAATCGGGTGCAAGCGCGATTCTACAAGGCGAAACGCTTCCAAAATCTGCCCGACCCCACGATCTCCAACCATCCGGCCCGTAACCAAAACGGTTAGTCCTTCGCCCGGCTCATATCCGCGGTCTTTTGCGATCTGCTGAGCCGAAGTCACGGCCGAGCGCGTGGGCATATTGGGCAAAAATCGGTCATTGTTCTGAATCGTCGAAGTTCGAGCCCGAGAGGGCATCAAGTGGATTCGCGATCGCCGCGCCGCGAATCGCTCCCCTCGTTCAATCAAACGACGTAAGACCCCCGGCCAATTGGAAATCTTGCTGAAGTTATCCGCGTCATCAAACAAAAATTGTTTCGCTCCCGCAACCGCGGCGGGAAAGGCGGTGTCAAACGACAAGCAATACAAGGGCCTTCCTCTTGAGCGAAGAAGAACTGCCCACCACACTTTCAGCATCCAAATCGGATAGTGAAAAAGCATCTTCTTGCCGCCGTAGCCGCCGCCACGATGTAAAATCCGAACGTTCAATTCGGGATCTGCGGGGCTTTTTTCGATTCCCCGTTCCCAGCCCCAAAACTCAATTTCGTGCCCGCCATCTCGCAAAACATCAATGAGTTTCTTGATCCGCACGCGCTCTTCGGGACCTTTCACGGGTGCAATCACGATGAGCGAAGCCATTTGAACCTAAGAGTGTACGGCCTGGAACCGTAGCCCCGCTTCCGTTGTTGGTATCGCATAGCCATGCTCGGCTACGCAAAGCCATGCCGAGCAACGCAAAGCCATGTAAAGCCCTAAGGCAATCGCTGGTATAACACTCTGGTCCGATGCAAGAAGCCGCCCTACCTTTTGGTGAAATCATGAAGAAGAATCTTTTCAAGATTGGGCTTTCTGGGTTATTGGTAGCGATCAGTTTTTACCTGTACACAAAGCGGCAAACCCCCGTTTGGCTTGCTCGGGTTGAAATTGCTATTCCAAACTCATCTTCATCGCTTGGCGACGTAGGGGCGTTGATTGGACTCAATCAAGACAGCCCGCTCCAATTCCTGCGCGGTCTTTTTGAGAGCCGAGCCACGCGGATGCAACTTTCGAAGGTCTCGGGAAACTACGGACAGAAAGCATCCGTTCCTACAATTGATAAGATCTACGCGGTGAAGGCGATGGTAGATACTTCCCAGATTTTTCTTGAAGTGCGCCATCAGGATCAAAAGTATGCCCTTGGTTTGCTCCAAGCCGCCACCGAGCACGTTCGGTTGCTTGACGAGCAAACTTCCTCGAATGTTGCGTTGAACCGGGCCAACAGCTTTGCGAAGATAATTGCGGATAAGCGAGCGGAGTATGATGCTGCCGCCCAAGCTGTAGTTGATTTTTCGAACAGGGCCAAAACGGCACCAGATCCGCTGAACCCTTTTTCAGGAGTCGCCTATAAAGTCAGACTGAGTGAAATCGAGCAACGGCTCGGCTCCGTTAACGAACAGATTCTGAGTGTCAAGCGACAAGCCCGTAACAGTGCGGATGTAGCACTCGAGCTTCCGACCGATATTCCCATAGCCTCGGGTTGGCAAAAGAGCTTGACCGACCTTGAATACGAGCTTCGGGTGGCTGAACAAACTTATGCGAGCAAACATCCGAGCATCGTTGCGATCAAACGCAAAATTAAAGTGACGCAAGATGGATTTAAGAAGGCCGTTGCCGAATACTTGCAGTCGGTGAACAGCAACACCAGCGCGGGAATTGCCCAACTCCTGGTCGAGCGCGATTCCTTGACCGTTCAGCGCGATTATTTGCGCCAAATGGCAGCAGATGCGCCGAAAGAGAGTCAGATTCTCCAGAACTTGGCCAACGAAGCCAAAACCAAAGGCGAAGTAGTGATGGCGTTATCGAAGCAACAGGAGCTCGCCAGCGCGGAAGCCGACGTCAATCGAATCGGCTGGGCCATTCTCGGTCAGCCCTATGTTTCGGATGAACCAATCAATAAGTCTTCAGCGATAAACGGCATTTTGGGCGGCATGCTCGGCTCGTTCATCGGTTGCGTGTTCTTCTATTTCTGGGAGCGAAGGCGGGCGTAGGCCATGCTTTCGCGCCGCATCCTGCTTGTTCGTACGCTCCTTCGCCTGGGGCCAAGAGCCCTTTGGCTGAACCTGAAACATCGGCTAAGGCTTAAGTTTGGGGTCTATGGGAAGATCACTCCGGCTTGTGATTGGCGGGATGAGGTGCCGGAGTTCATTAGTATCTTCGAGTTGCCTTCGCTCAAAACTCTTGATCCAAACGTTGTGCGCAACTTGCCTCGTGACGTGGTCCCCTACTTCTCATGGGAGCTAAGGCCAATGCCGACAAACTGGCAGGTCAATCCCAAAACGAGGTTCGACTACAGTGACGAAGGCCGACTTAGACATTGGAGCGAAATATCAATGTCGGCTGGCGGCGACATTAAGTGGGCCTGGGAGGCCTCAAGGATGGACTGGGTTATTCATTGGGGCCGTAAGGTTGTTGCGCAGCCAGACCCTGACGAGGCTGAACTCTACGAGAAGTATCTTTGGGTGCAGATTATAAACTGGAAGGAAGCCAACCCCCCAAATCAGGGCGTTAACTGGGCCTGCGGACAAGAAACAAGCTTCCGAATGTTCACCCTAATGTGGGTGGCGAACCTGCTCGATACCCCTTACAAAGAAGAAGTCCTGAAACTCCTCCCCCAACACGCGGAGCGGATCGAAGGGGCGGTCGAGTACGCCATCTCGCAACACAATAACCACGGCCTAAGCGAAACCGTCGCCCTCTTCCTCGCTGGACACACCTTACCAAGCCATCCGAGATCGAAAATTTGGCGCGAAAAAGGCAAGCGACTCTTCGTCAAACAGGTCCGCGAGCAGTTCACTCGCGACGGTTGGTATTGCCAGCACTCGCACAACTACACGCGGGTTGCCTTGCTCGATGCGCTAATCGCCATGCGCGTGGCGCGCCAATTCGAAGACCCGCTCCCTGATGACGTGATTGATCTCTTTCGAATGGCGGCGAAACTGCTCGCCGGGATATGCCGAGATGGCCGAGTGCCGAACTACGGCGCGAACGATGGGGCAAATGTTTTGGCTTTGCACGGGTGCGATTACACGGATTTTCGCCCGATTATCGCGGCTACCTTGCGCTCATGCTTGAACTTATCCCCGTTTCCACCGGGACCTTGGGATGAACTGAGCGAGTGGTTTGGACTTTCCACTGAAGGAACCCCGCCCGTAGACAAGCCAAATGTCATTTCGAGCCAGGGAGGCGGCTACTATGCCCTAACCAAAGGCGACTGGCTCGCTACGGTTCGTTGCCACACCTACAAAGATCGCCCCGCCCACGCCGATATGCTTCATGTTGACCTCTGGTACGGCGATGAACTAATTTTCATTGATGGAGGAACCTACAGTTACAACGATCCTGAAGGAGTCGGCGACTTCCTGAAGTCATCCGCCGCTCACAACTGTGCTGCTGTGAACGGAGACAGCCAGATGGTGAAGGGTTCCCGGTTTCTGTGGTTTGATTGGACAAAATCCAAAGTGAAGTTCCTTAAGCCCGATGAGTTTGAAGGGGAGCACTACGGCTACCGAAACAGATTTGGCGTCGTCCACAGCCGGAACGTTCAATTAGTGAGGACAGAAGCCACGATCACGGATGTCGTTTCTGATGGAGGCAAGAACAGTTTGTTTCAAGTCTCCTGGCGAACTCCGCTACCTATTCACCAGATCGATGAAACTTCCTTCGCCGTGGGATATTACAAGATCGAATTTGAGCTTCCCGAGTTTTCGGCAATCGAAGTGAATCAGTCGGGAAATCTATCTGCTTTCAGTGAAAAATATGGGCACCTGGATTTTGGTCACTCAATAACCATAACTTGGCGAGGTCCCAAAACTGTTCTCAAGACCCGGATCAAGCCCCTCAGCGAACGTGAATCTGAGCTGGACCCGCCTGAACCTCGCCAATACATGGAAGAGCGAGAGCCTTGGCCGAAAACAGAGCCAGGCCGCCCGACGTCTGTGGGTCCAATACAACATCGCTAACCCACTCAGAAACAGATTCCGCAAAAATCAAAGAGTCCCCCATATACGCTCGGTTATTGGTCGCACCTCCGGTTTTGTTTCCAAGTTCTAGCTGCCGCTCTACCCCCGGCAATAAGGGGAACGATGCAGAATCCAAAACAATCGAGACCGAAGAAGCCCGGGCGATGTTAAACAAGTGCCCCGCGAGTCCAAACCCCGTTATGTCGGTAGCGCATCTCACCCCGGCGGTTAGACCGATTTCGCACGCGTCCCGGTTCAAAGTAGACATCGCCAAAATTGCCGCCGCAAGTTCTTCAGCTGACGCCTCCTCAAATTTCCCCGCGGTTGAGATGATTCCCGTCCCCAAGGGCTTCGAAAGATAAATCTTATCGCCGGGCTCGGCGGAAGTGTTCGCAAAGACATGGAGCGGATTGATAATCCCCGTCACGCTCATCCCGAACTTGGGTTGCTTGTCCTCAACGCTATGACCCCCAACCACGACTGCCCCCGCCTCGACTGTCTTGTCGTGCATGCCCCGCAAAATATTCGCCCAAACCTCCGCCGGAGCGGCGCATGGGTCAAAGCATGCGACGTTCATCACGGTTAAAGGTCGGCCCCCCATTGCGTAAACGTCACTCAGCGCGTTCGCTGCTGCAATCTGTCCAAAGGCGTAAGGGTCATCAACGATGGGCGTAAAAAAATCAATCGTCTGAACCAGCGCTTGATCTTCAGACAGCCGAAAGACACCCGCGTCGTCTTTGTGTTCAAAGCCGACTAGCAGGTTTGGGTGAGCCGAGTGCGGTATGTGTCGGAGAACCTCCGACAGTTGGGTTGGCCCTAACTTGCTCGCTCAGCCCGCGCCATCTACCATTTGCGTCAATCGCATTAGCATCAGTGTAACCCAAAGGCTTGGACAAAAATGAGTGCAAGGCCAACCCCCGTATTACTACGAGTTATTCGAGGGAGCGCCATCCGTTTTAGCGGTTCTCAATGGTCGCTAGGGTACAGTTGAGACGGCTACGTCCGCGTGGTTTTTCCGGGTGTTTTTTTATGAAAATTGTTGGAGCTTTATTAGCAACATGTGCTGTCGTTGGAGTTATCGGTCTTAACCGTCGAGACGACAATCGGCATCTTCAGGTTACCGGTGGGCGATCCACCATAAGTTTTTTCCCTTCCCTGCTGCAATCTAACGGATTGAAGCTCCGCTTGAATTCAACCGCTGAAGGCGATTCCGGTAGCGGCGAACCATCGAGCGGCTTTAAGATTTACGGGAGCGACCTCACCTTCACCTTGGCGAACGGCCAGTTCACCGGCTTTGATGGCGGCGAGATGCAGCATAAAGGCGGATTCACACTCTCAAGCAGCAAGAGCTCCATTAATGCGAATGATTTCACCATCGCCCCCAGCAAGACCGCTAGTAATACCGTTGAGTTCAGAGTCGGTTCTGTTTCTCCTTTTGAATTCCAACACGCCCGAACTTACTATGACCTAAAAAACGACGTTCTCGGCATTGCTCATATGGATGTTGTTATCACTTCCGAAGGCGCAAAGCAACTCGGTCGCCCCAACCTCGCTGGATTGTTAGTTGGGACGCTCTCCGTTTTCGGTGACGCTAAAGCCACCGATGGCGGCGGCGAGATCGAATCAGTTGGGCGAAATGGTGCACCCGCCAGCGCAAACGCACCTTTGGACGTTGCCCTTTCTGCTATGAGCAGCCTTACTGCGATTGGGCGACTCGGAACCTTCCCGAACGGGCGTAACGGACTTTCAATGTCCACCACTTCGTGCAACGTCGGTACGCAACCGATCCCGTGGTTCGCTCCTATGGACGTTCGGCATCCTGTCATCGCCATGAATCTCTATCGTGTGAGCGGTGGCCGATTTGAGCAGGTCGGTTGGTCCTGGTTAAAGCACGGTTTTCTTTCGACGAACTCTAACGGATGCGGAACTTGCCAGCAGCCTCCTGGAGGCGGCACTCAGCTTGGATTGAACTGCTCGGACACCTATGGAACCGGAAACAACAGCGACCGGAATTACCTGGGGGGACGAGATGAGGTCAATCCTTTCACCGGGATTTGGACATGCCAAAACTCTTACTTCTCGAACTATGTCAACGATTGTGTTCGCCGGAATAACGGTAGCGAATTCAGCGGCGACCCCGTCGCTCACCGATTAGAAGTGCTTGATGCCGATCTTGGCGTTGCTGGCGCAACCTATTACTACGAAGCCTACTATATCAGTCCGAACGACTTTGATAAATACAATAACGTCGGCACACGAACCGCGACGATGAGTTGGGGGGGATCTTCTTGGAGCTTCAGCACTCCGACGGCTCAGGTTCAAGGTCCGGCCATTAATCGCTGGGGCGAGATGCGCGGAACCGCCGAACCTCGAACTGAAGGTGATGTTATTCTGGCGGTGCAAACCACCAATCTAGGAGCCGGCATGTGGCGCTACGAGTATGCTGCATACAATCATGACCTCGACCGCCAGATTCGAGTGTTCTCGATCCCGGTTCCAAACGGGGCAACTGTCGCCAACATCGGCTTCCGCGACATTGACCAGAACGCCACGAATCAGTGGAGTAGCGTCGTAGCCAGCAACAAGATCACCTGGTCAACTGGCCCGTTCGGACAAGGAACGCCCAATCCGCTCAAGTACAGCTCGACGTTTAACTTCCGCTTCGATTGCAATGTCGCTCCCGTTAACAGCATGTCCACTCTCGGCTTGTTTAAGCCGGGGACCGGAACTCAACTGACTGCCGTCACCAAAGGACCGCTAACCTATCAGCCGATCTCAAGCTACGTTGTTGAGAACGGATCGGAGTTTAGCGGAAACGTAGCAAGCTTATCCGCCTCGGATAATAACTATCTTGAGCTTGGGCCAAGCGCAACCGGAACTCGGAGCGGTAGCGGCATGACAACCTCTATGACGGGTCCTGCGGGGCCAGTTAACGGACTGATCGTTGGAGTTGAATCAAGCAACACTTTGCCATTGGCGGCGCTTTGCACCCAGAGGATTGAACTCTGGAACTGGACAACCGGTGCCTGGGAGTTGCTTGATACGCGGCCCGTTACGCAAGCTGATTCATCCGTGAGCATCTCCTTAACAAGCAATGGAGCCAGATTCGTCAATGCGACCAGCCGTGAGGTCCGATCCAGGATCATCCACTTTGCTCCTGGTGGTGAAGTAGGTCAGCGCTGGCGCATGAAATTCGATCAAGTTGGAGTGCACTTCAACTAAGCTCCCGTCACTTTGGCCCCTTCCCCGGTTAAGGGGCCACTTCGCCCTACTTTTGAGTGTCATGAAACGAATCTTATTATTGGCCACGCTGTTTGTGTCCACATTTTCCGTTGCCCAGACGGTCGTGTATGACAACACGACCACGTCCCTTAACAACAATTTTCCGTTGCTTCCCGATTGGCGAACTCATAGTGCCGAGGTTGGCGATGAAGTTCACCTGGCCGGTTCCCAGCGCGGGGTTGTCAATCTCAAACTCCTGTTTTGGTATCGGGGAGCCGAAAGCGGCTCTTTTGATGCGCTCATTAGATTTCGGCCGATCATGGAGTCAACTCAAGCCCCAGGCGCGGCCCTTTTCACGAGTGACATGTTTGTCGGGATGCCTGTCGTAGCGGGCATGAATGAGTACAACTTCGCGATCCCCAACATCGCGGTGCCTGACCGATTGGTTTGGACGATTGAAGCTTTCAATCGCCAAGGTGCAGCGGGTGAACTTGGGCCCGCGTATTTCCACGCCCCCACGGTTGGGTCGAGCGATGACTGGTTCTGGCAATCCGATTTAGGTTCAGAGTGGATTAACTACAGTTGGGGCGGCGATCCTTACGCCAACTTTGCGGCAACGATCACCGCCGTGCCCGAGCCTGCAACAGTTTTAGGCATTCTTACCGGGATTGGTATTTTCACCCGGCGACGCCTAAAAGCGTGACGACCGACACGATTCGAGTTTGGCCCGGCGTTAGAAATCGGGATGTGAAGGTTATCGCGCTCTTTTCTTGAAGCCACCCGAACCCCTCCCCAACTTCGTTAGGGAGGGGCTTTCTTTTGGGCGTTCCGCCCAAGCAACTCAAAGCCCAAACGTCCCAAAAGTGAATAT
This sequence comes from Armatimonadota bacterium, assembly GCA_031386985.1. Taxonomy (GTDB): domain Bacteria; phylum Armatimonadota; class Fimbriimonadia; order Fimbriimonadales; family Fimbriimonadaceae; genus JANJUB01. The sequence goes on along the minus strand of JANNCV010000024.1, from coordinate 26,156 downwards.
TCTTGAAACGCACCTAAGAAAATTGAAGTATTATTCTTCGTATGGGAAATAATCTTCATCCAATCCCGGCCTGCGATCCGGTTTCGGGAGGGGAGCTTTATATTAGCGAGCTCGCTTCCGACGACTCCGGGATAACGATTCGCGGGCGGTTTGCGGTTTCGAAGTTCGCTCGGCTCGATGCCGATCAGGCAAACTTTCTTGAGACCTTTTTGCGGTGCAGAGGCACGATTTCGGCGGTAGAAAAGGAGCTTGGCATAAGCTATCCAACCGTTAAATCCCGCCTCGACGCTCTGCTTGCCGCGCTCGGCCTGGCGCCCGCCACCGACGACCGTGTCAAGCCCGACCCCACCACCAAGCAACTGATCTTAGACCAGCTTGAGAGAGGCGATATTACGCCCGAGGAAGCGAAAGCTAAACTGAGAGGAGAACAATGAAAGAAGAGATATCACGAATTATGAAGATGGTCCAAGAGGGCAAACTTACGCCCGAAGACGCCGCCGAACTGATTGACGCGTTCCAGGGCGAGCGCCAAGAGGCTCCAAAAGCCGAAGAGCAAACTAAGACAGAAGAGGCGAAAGCCCAAGCGACCGATGAAAAGAAGGCTAACGATCCGTTCCAAGGCGTCGTTGACTTCATCGAAAATATTGGGCGCGAAGTGACCCACAACGTGAACTGGCAAGAAATTTCGGGCCACGTACGCACCGGGGCCAACAAGGGTTTTGAAGCCTTGAAGAAGGCCGCCGAGGAAATCAAAACGGGCAACCTGAACATTGGCTTTTTTGGCACCGCCGAAACGCGCGATATTGCCCTACCCTTAACCGTTGGAGAGGGCAAGATAGTAAAAATTGAAAATCCGTGCGGCAACATCAAAGTGACGGGTGGGCACGAAACTGGTTCGGTGAATGCAAGGGTTAAGGTGAGTGGAAGTAGCGCCGAGGATGCGAAGGCAAAAGCCGATGGATTCACGCTGGTGATCGAGGAAAGCGAGCACCAAGTGCTGATTCGTCAGCCAAAGCAAAATGGCCTGAGCGTTGATATCGTGGTGCAACTTGCGAGCAAGTGCCCGATTGAGCTCAAAACTGACTCTGGCGATATCGAGGTCCGCGAAAACGGAGGCAATGTCAAGATCAACAGCCAAAGCGGCGACCTCAATATTGTGCACGCGACCGGAGCCATTGACATTTCCGTTCAAAGCGGCGATACCTCCATCTCCGATTCCGAAAACGCGAACATCAGCCTGGAAAGTAAGTCGGGCCATATTGCTATCACCAACGTGAGCGGCAATCTTAATGCGAGATGTGCCAGCGGCGAACTCGCCGTGAAGAACTGGACGGGCAAGATCCTGTCCGTAGAATCGGTGACAGGCGATGTCAGCGTGGATATTGCAACGCCGGTTGCGGGGACTATCAATATTCGCACGGTAAACGGCGATGCCAGCGTCTCTATTGCTGATGGTGGCGATGCGCGAGTTTCGCTCTCCACTCTGCGTGGGGCCGTCACATCCAGTGTGACTTTGGACGACGAAGCCAAGGGCGATCAGCGCATTACGGGCAAACTGGGCGAAGGAACTGGAACCCTTGATGTGAGCGGGATCAACGGCGACATTAATCTCAAGCTCAGAGATTCGGCGGCAACCGGGTAGCATCCCTTCATGCCCCGAATCCTTGCTGCCGCCGATATTGGCAGCAACACCGCCCACCTGCTCATCGCAAGCGTTGAGCGCGGCGTGGTGACTCGGATTAGTGATACCAACGAGTGGCTGGCCCTTGGCGAAAAGGTCAGCCGCGTTGGGTTTATCCCGGATGAAGATGCGATTTTGCTCCGTAAGACCGTAAAGGCCTTTCATCGCCTGGCTCATATTCATAACGCCGAGGGGTTATATATTTTTGCGACCGAGGCGATCCGAAAAGCGAGCAATGGGCTTGATGTGCTGGGGGTTCTAGAGCGCGAGGGAATGCCCGTTGAGGTGATTGATGGCAAGCGCGAAGCTGAGTTTGGGTTGCTGGGAGCTTGGGCAGATTGCGCCCAACCCGGCGAAGGACATGTGATGGTGGAAGTGGGCGGAGGAAGCGCCCAGGTCGCCCGAATCAACGGAGGCGAACAACCAGAGATCGCGGAAGAGCACTCTTTGCCGCTGGGAACGGGAACATTGATCGCAAAATTGGGCTTGACTCAGCCTTCAAGTGAAGCCGAGACGCTTGCCCTTCGAAAAGTAGTCGAGGACGTTATCGCGCCTCTTGTAAAGCCCGCCTCGTCGGTGTTTGCCGTCGGTGGTGTGGCCCGGGGGCTCTGGCGGTCCTTGCACCCCGATGGAAATCAGGTCTTGTGCCGCGAAGAACTGGAATATCTCATCTGGGCTACGGCACGTTTGACCGATAATGAAATTGCGGCTCGTTTTAACATTAAGTTAAGAAGGGCGGTCACTTTGCTTCCGGGAGCGGTTGTTTGCGCCACCCTATTGGGATGCGCAGAGCAACGCCAGATGAAAGTGAGCCGATTCGGAGTGCGGGAAGGAGCAGTTCTGGAGATGGCACGGGGACGGATCAAGCGATGGCGCGCCTAAAGAAAAGCAAAATAAAGGTTCCTCAGGAGCAGCCGTATCTCAATCGCGAGCTAAGCTGGCTTGAGTTCAATCGCCGCGTTCTTGCTGAGGCACAGGACCCCCAAAATCCACTTTTAGAGCGGGCCAAGTTCCTCGGCATTTTTGAGTCAAATCTGGACGAGTTTTACATGGTTCGGGTTTCGGGCCTCATCGAGCAGTTTGAGAGCGGGCTTCTAGAAACTTCTCCAGATGGGCTCTCGCCCGAAGATCAGCTTGATGCTATTGCCGCGATGGCCGCCCCGATGCGCCAGGAAGCCTGCCGAGTTTGGATCGAACTGCGCCAAAAACTGGAGGAAAATGGGGTGCGCGTGCTACGCATGCCTGAAATTAGCCCCGCTCAATCCGCGACACTCAATGACTATTTTGCCCATGAAGTCTTCCAAGTTTGTACACCCCTGATACTCATTCCGAACCCATCGGTGCCTTTCATTTCAAATCGCTCACTGAACCTTGCCGTTGTTCTTGAAGAGCCCTCGGGTGGGACCAGGCTTGCCCGGGTTAAGGTTCCTGACCTTTTGCCCCGCTTCGTTCGCGTTGGACGGCGATACGACTTCGTCGCTTTGGAGGATCTGATAACTACGAACCTTCAGGCCCTCTTTTCGGGCGTTAAGATTAGGGGGGCCTATCTTTTTCGAGTCCTGCGGGATGCAGACGTTGAAATCAGAGAGTTGGAAGCAGGGGACCTGATCGAAACTCTGCAAGAGACGCTGCGATTGCGGCGCTTTGGCGACGCGGTGCTGCTTCAGGTAAGTGACGATATGCCTGTCGATGTGCGCCAAGCGCTCTTGGGACTGCTGAAACTTGAGGAGTCCGATTGCTTTCAGCTCAGCGGATTGATGGGAATGGATGGCCTTTTACAACTCGCCAGCCTAGACCGGCCTGCTTTGAAGTTCAAGCCTCATGTGCCCCATTTGGCCGAACCGCTAAGCACGGCCACTGGACTTTTTGAAACGATCACAAAGGGCGATGTTCTGGTTCATCATCCCTTTGATAGCTTCCGCTCAGTCGAAAGTTTTGTCGCTTCCGCCGCTACCGACCCCAGCGTTATCGGAATTAAACAAACGTTGTACCGGGTTGGAACTCACTCTCCCATCGTTGAATCCCTCCTTGCCGCCGCCGAAGCGGGTAAGCAGGTTGCGGCGATGGTTGAGCTTAAAGCGCGATTTGATGAAGACAACAACATGGCGTGGGCCAAGGTTTTGGAGCGGGCGGGCGTTCACGTAACCTATGGATTCGCCGACCTAAAGACGCATTGCAAACTGTGTCTGGTTGTTCGGCGCGAGGGCGGGCACCTTAAGTCGTATGCTCACCTCGGAACGGGCAACTACAACCCAGCCACGGCACGGCTTTATACCGACCTCGGCCTGTTTACGGATGATGAGGCGATCACGCAGGATGTGGCCGAGTTGTTCAACTACCTAACCGGGTTTTCAATGCAGAGGTGTTACAGGAAGCTCCTGGTGGCCCCCATCAACTTGCGCGAGGGCGTCCTGAGTCGCATAGAGCGCGAGACCAAGCACAAGAATGGGCGCATCGTGATGAAGCTTAACTCGCTGGTAGACCCGGAGATGATTGATGCCTTGTATGGTGCGGCCGATGCGGGCGTAAAAGTTGAACTGATTATTCGCGGGATTTGTTGTTTAAAGCCGCGCAAGAACATTCGCGTAGTTTCAATCATTGGGCGATTTCTGGAACACTCTCGCATTCTCTTTTTTGAGAACAGTGGAAAGCAGGAAGTGCTTATTGGGAGTGCCGATCTTATGCGTCGCAATCTCGATCGGCGGGTAGAAGTTTTGGTCCCAATCCAGTCGCCCCTTCTGGTCAGGCATATCGTCGAATCCGTTCTCTCGACTTATCTGAACGATTCTTCGAACGCATGGGATCTCATTGCGGAAGGTGGATACGAGAGAAAATCTACTTCGGATAAGAAACAGATGGATTCGCAAGCTTGGTTGGCCGCCCATCCCGGATCAAAAATGCTACTGAGTTAAGAGTTTGGCAACTTCAAAAGGGGATTTCCCGGTAAAACAAACCCGGATATGCGAAATCTCTTAATTGCCCTTGCCCTAACCGCTGGTGCGGCCAGCTTTGCCCAACTCAAGCCCCCTCCCTCTCAACGCGATGACGCCGTGAAGTTTCACCAAAAAAACCTCGGGACTTCGGCGGCGGTACGAGCCAAGGGCTACGAAGATCGCCTTAGAATGGAGGCGGCCAGCCCTTTCTCACAACTCGCCTGGCGCAATGTGGGCCCGGAGATACAAGGCGGGCGAGTTATTCGCTTCGATGCCCCCATTGCCGCGCCAAACAAGTTGTATGTAGCGTATGCGAGCGGCGGATTGTGGCGATCCACGAACATGAGCACGACTTGGGAATCGGTTTTTGATGGCCCCGCTGCTTACTCCATTGGCGATTTCGCCCTATCCAAGAATGGCAAAACGATTTGGGTCGGCACTGGCGAAAACAACTCCCAGCGCACTAGCTATTCTGGCCACGGCGTTTACAAGAGTACCGATGAAGGCAAGACCTGGCAGCACATGGGACTGGTTGAAACCCATCGCATAGGGCGAGTGCTTATCAATCCAAAGAACGAAAACACGGTTTACGTTGGCGCAATCGGCGGCTTATACAGTCAGGATACTAATCGCGGTGTTTACAAAACGACCGATGGTGGCTCAAGTTGGACTCAAGTTTTGAAGTTAGACGAATACACTGGCGTAATTGACATGGTGATGGATCCTCGCAATCCAGATGTGATTTATGCCTCAGCATGGGATCGAGATCGGCGAGCTTGGAATTTCCGCGATGGTGGGCCTGGAACGGGCATTTACAAGACGACCGATGGCGGAAAAAACTGGACCAAGCTCACAATGGGATTGCCAAACGATGGAAATACGGGCCGAATCGGCCTTGCCTTGGCTCCCACCAAGCCCGACCGGGTTTACGCCTTTGTTGATAATCAGGGTGGCGATACCGATTCGCTTTACGCGGATGAGTGGGTTCGCTCCGGGACCCTCACCACGAAACGGTTCCGCCTCATTTCCGATGTTGCCGTTTTTCGGGCGATAGATCCCAAAATTCTGACGCCTTTCGTTGAGCGCTACATGCCAACGGGCTCGAAGGTGGAAGATGTTCTGAAACTCAGCCTCGACGAAGTCGCCGCAAAAATGGAAGAAAAGAATAAGGATGTTTGGGTTATGCCCGTCGCCGATGGCGAAATCTATCGAACTGATGACGCCGGCAAATCTTGGAAACGAGTGAACATCGCCACGTTGCCGATTTCTGGTTACGGCTACTATTGCGGTCGAATTACCGTCAACCCCCACAATGCCGATGAAGTGTTTGTCACGAGCGCCGCGATGTTTAAGAGCAAAGACGGCGGCCGATCTTGGCAAAACACAGCCCGCGGAATGCACTCGGACTACCATGATTATTGGATCAGCCCCCATGATGCCAATTTCCACGCCGTCGGGCAAGATGGCGGATTTGCGCTTTCTCACGACGATGGCGCGACTTGGGAGAACGTGAATAAGATGGCGGTTGGCCAGTTCACTACCCTCGCCCTTGATAATAAGATTCCGTACAACATTTACGGTGGGTTGCAGGATAACGGCACGATGAAAGGCCCCTCCAACTACAATCCGGGACGTTCGGATTTTTGGCTTTGGGATAGCATCGGCGGTGGCGATGGTTCTGCAATAGCGGTTGATCCGCGACCCGATAGCGAAGTTGTTTTTGGCTCCTCGCAGTGGGGCAGTTTCTACGGCATTGATCAGAAAACCCGTCAACGGTGGTCGTTCGGTGGTCGCCCTTCGTTTGCTGGGATGACCAATTGTCGTTGGCAATGGATCGCCCCGATTTTCATCTCCCCTCACGTTCCTGACATCACGTATGTCGGTAGCCAATACGTTCATCGCAGCCTAAATCAGGGCCGCACTTGGAAGACAATCAGCCCTGATTTAACAAAGAACAAACCGGTGGGAGACGTTCCGTTCGCAACCATTAAGGAGCTTGCAGAGAGCCCTCAGGATTTCGGAACAATCTACGCTGGCACCGATGATGGCAACCTTTGGATCACAAAGAATCACGGCGATACGTGGACTCCGATCAATACTCCGGCCGATAAATGGGTGTGCCGAATCGTGCCGAGCAAGTACGATTCGGGCACGGTATATGTCGCCCAAACGGGTTACCGTGAGGATGACTTCACGGCTTATCTTTACAAGTCAACCGATAACGGCAGGAGTTGGACTTCAATCGTCGGCAATCTACCGGCAGAACCCCTTAACGTGGTTCGCGAAGATCCAGAAAATCGGGAATGGCTGTACGTCGGAACGGACCGAGGCGTCTTTTTCACTAAAGACGGCGGTAAGAATTGGATTCCCCTTAACGGCGGAATTCCGCGCGCACCCGTACATGATCTTCAGATTCAGGCAAGAGAGAAGGAAATGGTGATTGGAACCCACTCGCGCAGCGTCTGGATTTTCAAGCTCGCCGATCTTTATCGCCTGACCGACGAAATCACGTCCAAAGACTTTTATCTTTGGCCAGTTGCAAACATGAGCCGAGCGGACTTGGAATATCGTCGCCGTCCGAACTACGACCCGACCGACGGTGTGCCACCAGAGGTAAGCGGCGAACTTTGGACCAAAGAGCCTGGTCCTGGATTTATTCGAATCAAGGATAAGTCCGGAAAGGTCGTGAAAGAGAAAGCGGTGGATTGGGCTCGTGGTTACAATCGCTTCAGCCTGGATCTCTTACTGGAGGGCGGCAAGCGCTTCTCGACCGATCCGCGGGGAACAAAGCCAAAGACCGCCGAAGAAGCCGTGAAGGACCCCTACGAGGCCTGGAGGCCCCTGTTCGTACCCGCCGGTGAATACACGCTTGAGTTCGTGATCGGTTCGAAGACTCAATCGGCGGCCTGGAAACTAGGATAAACCAACAGTGGCACGGGCTTAGCCCGTGCGTGCCTAGGGCTGGGGAGCCCTAGGCACTGCTACTTCTTCTGCGAGAAGTAAACGATTGCCCCAACCACGATCAAGCCCAAAATCACGAGCATTAGCACTTTCCAAACGCTAATCGGCGCATCACCAGAGATTTCGCCCGTCCGGCCATTGATCACAAAACGATAGGTTTTATCCTTAAATTTGTATGCGCCAACCCAAATCGGAACCAAAATATGCTTAAAAGTGATCGCGTCCCATTGAGTGTCCACGCTGTGGACCTGTTGCTCGTCGCCACCAATATCCCAGCGGACATCTTGATAGATCACCTTCGACATGATTTCCTTGCCCCAGTCAAAGCCCGGTTCTAGGCCGACGGAGTAGCGCTCTGATTTGAAACCGCTAAGAAACTGATCATCGTAATTCACGAGATTGGTCGTGTCCCAGGTATCTACCGCCATGACGTGGTTTACCGGCAGAGTTTTGCTACCCGGAACGAGGACATCATCAAAATTTCGCCAAACCGTGCCGCTCGCGGGATACCAGGCGGTGCGCTGAACTTGCCGGGTTTGGGTGTTGCCTTCCGAGTCCGTGTAGCTTTCGGTTTCGTAATAATGCTCGCCGCGCATTCCCGTGTAGTAACTGGTGGTGTGCGTGTCGAAAGTCCAATACGGAATGTACATTCCCTCGATGCCGCCCTTGGTTCGGGCGAAATCCTTGAGGGCATTCGGAGCAAGCCAGCGCGATTTCACCCACTTTTCGTATATTGCCCGGCAGTTTCGCTGCTCAATCGCAAAGGGGAGCAGCGACTTTGGCCGTATCCGGACCTCGGCTTCCACCGAGATGATGGTGTTGGCCCCACAAAAAGGGCATTTGTCGGCGGTGGTTAGACCCCCAACCGTGAATTCAGCCGCGCAAGCCGTACACTTGACCACTTTGTCGTGCTCAAGTTCCGATTCGGAGCGCGCGATTTCAAGGTACTCATGGAAATCGAGCTCATGAATATCGTCGGCTGATTGCGGGATTTCATTTTTGAATCCGCAGTACTGGCAGAGCAGCGTCTGTGTGCCCGGAGAAAATGAAAGCTGGGCCCCGCACTGACCGCACGGGAACCGCTTTACATTTTCACTTGAGGCAACAGGAGGTTGGCTCATTTATTGAGGAGGCAAAGGTGGCGGAACAACCGCAAACACACCGGATAGCTCCGGAACATCACCGGCCGAAGCCCAGGAACTCATTCCTGCCTTCCAGACCAGGCTGTCCTTCGTAAGTTGCCCGCTCGCCGCCATTTGACCAAGCACACTAACCTCGTAGGGTCCGGTTTGCTGGCCATTTACAGCGACATGATAGGCGAGTCCCTGGGGAACGGGCGGAGGCGCCGCCGCTCCCGCTTGCTGAGCCTGATTCAAAGCTCCTGCCATCGCCATTCCGAGGCCCATCGACATTCCCGCCGCGCCCATACCGCTGGGGTTTTCGGCGGCCTTCTCCATAGAGGTTGCGGCTTGGAACTGGGTGTAGGCGTTTAGGTCACCGACGGCACCCATCGAAGAGCGGCGGTCAATGGCGGCCTCAACTTCGGGCGGAACCGAGACATTTTCGATCAGGAGATTGCTTAGCTCGATTCCATATTCACTCAAAGCCAAAGCGATCTTTTGATTGATCGCCGTGCTTAGATTCTGGTAATGAGCAACCAAGTCCAGAACCGGGACTTTCATTTCGGCCAAAGCCGACGAGAAGTTCGAAACGATGTGATTTCGGATCTGCTCGCTAATCTCGTCGGCCGTGAAATCGCCATCGGTGCCAACGATTTCTTTCAGGAACTTCGCTGGATCGGTGACGCGCATTTCGTAAGAGCCAAACGCGCGAACGCGCACCATGCCAAAATCCGGATCGCGCATCATCAGCGGGTTCATGGTTCCCCACTTCTGGTTCGTGAACCGCTTGGTATTGACAAAATAAACTTCCGCCACGAAGGGGCTGTTGAAGCCAAACTTCCAACCCTTCAGGGTAGAAAGAATCGGCATGTTCTGGGTTTCCAGGGTGTACATACCGGGGGCGAAAACGTCCGCAATCTGGCCCTCGTTAACGAAGACCGCCGCTTGGCTTTCGCGAACCGTAAGCTGGGCCCCCATTTTCAATTGGTTGCCATAGCGCTCAAACCGATAAACCATCGTATCCTGGGTGTCATCCGTCCAGTTAACGATATCAATAAACTCGCCCTTAATCTTGTCCCACAAACTCATTTGTTTCTCCTGATCCCGATGCGCAGTTGGCGCACGATTCTATTTTACGGGATTTGTGGGTTCGGCGTTGCAGGGGGTGGGTCATTTGTGAGTTTGGGCGAGCAATTGCAATGCAACGTCGGTGCACGATCAAAACTGTCTCATGTGTTGAAACTGGTCAATCCCGACGCCGGTGCACATTACATCACCAGCTCCACCGGGTCTGATTGTAAACGTGGAGCCCCGGATGTAACGTGCCGGGGCGGGCTTGCACACACAATGAGACATCTCCACACATCACCGGCTTCCACGGAGTCTGAACCTAGCCGTAGTCATCCTATTTGAGCAAAACAGAGATCAATGTATTGGAGGCATCGCAGGCACCGGCTCATCCTCAAAGGCAGAAGTGGCGGCAAACGCGACAGCCGCCTTGAATCCAAAACTGTGGAATAAGTACACCATGCAACAGAGTTGTTTGGGGTTGCCGCTGGCGCGATGTACCCGCGATCTTGGGGCCGAAGAGCTAGCCTTCTTCCGATCTACGTTTCGGCTGTATCACGTCACGGGGATGGCGTGTCGGTTTGTTGCTTGGGTTTCATTTGTTTGGTTTGGCGTGTCTATTGGTCTACTGATGCTTGGCGTGCCCATGCCAGATTGGTTCGCAATTGGTATGATTGGGCTTCTAACGGGCATGGGGGCTTGCGTGTTGGGCGTGAAGATTTGGCCCTATGATCGACTACTGGGCCGGGATCGGAAGGGGCAGGTTTTTGAGATTTATGAGGATGAAGACCATGTTTTGGTGCGCTCTCCGCACGCTGGCCTGGTGATTTCTTACGACCATGAGGTTTCAACCACTCCAGAGTGGGTCGGAGCGGTTACGACGGGGCCGACTGAGGTGGATTGGCGATTTCCGGCGCGGCTGGAGCTCGGGGCTAATCTCGACGCGAGCGGTGGCCGAAAGCTAAGCCACCCGGAATTGGCCGAGCTTCGCGCGCTAATTCGCACGGGGTGGTTGACTTGGCTAACATTAGCGCCTTTGCTTGCGACGCTGATCTACTTTGGACAAGCGATCATGGTTTACTATTCGTCGGTCTGGGGTTATGTGTTGCCCTTCGCGTTTGTCCTCTGGCTCTGGAAGGGGCTTCGCATCCACCACGCCGAAGCGACATGCATTTTCCACTTAATCCGAGACCTACGAGGAGGCGAGTTGGTTTATGCCCGCTTGTCTGGAGGTGGTACCTCATTGCCGTTGGAGCTGCTTCCAAACAGTGCATTTGTCTGGACTACCGACAACAATCCGGCGATGTGGCGAGTTTTCCGTTCACCGGGCTCGGTTTAGGCCCAGCTCTCTCGTCGAGAAATTGTGTCGCCCTATTAGGGCTTTCCGATTCTCATCGCACACCCAGGCCTTAGTCGCGGCCTGGGCTTTCTCCTTTCGCCCCGTCTTAGGGGCTTGTTGAAACATGACCCCGTGGTGGGGGTCACGCTGCAAAGCCTGGGGTTGAGCGAAGCGACACCCCAGGTTCGAATCCGCCACTCGATGCACCCTGTAATGCGTGCCGCAGGAGCTCATGCCGTCGGTAGATATTCTGGCACCCCTCCAGGGTGCTAGCCTTGGCGACATTCGAACCCGGGGTCTGCTTCGCTTGACCCCGGGCTACTCAGATTTGACCCTTCCAGGGTCGTTTTCAACCAAACAACTCTCTCGCTGCAAACGGTCGCGACACAGACCGGCCCGGCCGCCGTGGCGCTGCCCCAGGGTTTGGAATCGGCTCGGGTTACAACGTGTCCAAGCCTTTCAAGACAAGTTCGCTTAAGGGTCACTCAGCATCCGAAACTTGGCGTGACCGTCCAAGTAGCCGATTTGGCTACCGCCTTTGTGCCTTCCGCAGCGTGCCGCCAGGTTAGCGATTACGTCTACTCCAAGGGCGTCGGTTTCGAAGAACAAAGGAGTGGTTTCGGGGTTTGGGAAATCGGCCAGGCGTTTGCCCATGACGGCGTAATTGAATGCATAGCCGCCGCGCTTTTCTTGAAGGGTGATGTCCGGACAGGACCACGGCAACTCTTTCTCGGGAAGTTGGGTTTTCACGATCTGCGTGAGAGGTTGCACCCAACTTGTGCTCGGTAGAAGCCCATTGTTTGATTCAACGTAAACTAACATCCCGGCGGCCAGTTGCTTGATGTTGCTAATGCATTGCGTCTTTTGGAATCGGGCCGGACGAACTGCGAATGGCAGGATGATGACCGCAAGTCCGACGACGATGGCGACAGCCAGGATGATTCTCACCGCACTCGCTTTTGCGGATTTCACGTCACCGCTTGCCTTGATCAAGATTTACCATGGTGCCCATGAGGGTTTTTTCGGCGGAGCCGGTGTCGCCGCTTTGGATTGCTCTTAGGGCGAGCGTTACTTCTTGGGCATCCTGCGTCCGCCCTTGCTGCAACAATAATGCCTGCGTTTTCTGCAAATCGGCGATGGCCATTTGGGCGGTGATTTGGCTGTTCTTCAGGCCCATGATCGTTTTTTCAACAGCTCGCGAAGCCAATGCAATATCCGCCGCTCCGCGGACTTTGGGGTTCTGCTGGGCCGAATAGCGAGCCGAATCCGCTGAAAACTCCATAACAAAATCAAGGCTAATCGTCTCTTGTTTGCCCGATCCGCCGTCGTCGTAGGTTAGCGTCCCGGAAGCCACGCGATAATGCCCCAGCGGATGATTTGAGAACTCAAAATCAAAAACCTGCTCCATAGTCGTCCCGCGCTCAAGGTCGGCCAACTGGCTTGAAAGGGCGCGTTCGGTCCCTTGTTGCCCGTGATTTGATCGCAACGTCACCCAGCGCGCTAGCTCCAGATCAAGCTTGAGGTTTCGAGCCACGACGGTCATCAGACGCTCCAACTCAGTGCGAAAAACCTCGGGGATCAGCTCGGGGCGGGGGATGAAATAGTAGTTTCCGCCCGATTTTTTGGCCATTCCCGCGAGCAGTTCTTCATTGTAATCCGGGCCAAAACCCAAAAATGTGATCGTAACTCCCCGCGCCTTGACTTCCGAGGAAAAGTTGACGAGGGAGGTGTAATCCTTGATTCCTGCGGTGGGATCGCCATCGGAAAGAACGATAATGCGGGTGGCTCGTCCCGGGTCGTTCATCTGCATCACCTGTTGCAGGGCCAAGGAAATCCCGCCGTGAAGGTTTGTGGTGTTTCCCGGTTGGATTTGCGAAATGCCCTGCTTGATTTGATCTTTATTCAAAACCTGCTGGGGAGGCATTAGCAAATCCACGACCTCTTCGAAGGTGACGATGCTGAGGATATCGTTTGAGGAAAGCAAGTCAACAACGTGGTTGCAAGCGTGCTTGGCATACTCTAAAGGCATCCCTTCCATCGAGCCGCTGCGATCAATGGCGAGGCAGAGATTGAGTGGCGTTCGCCCCCCCGCGAATCCGGCGAGACCACCCGCCGTTAGCTCCAGCAAAAACTGCTCACGAGCGGGACCGTTCGCCATCGTTACCTCTCGGCTTGATGTCATCGCGGCGGTAATGCTTGGACCAACGGGCATGGCCGACATTGCGGCGGTGCGATTCGGATCGCCCATGGGCGACATGGCTTGAGTTCGCATCGGGTCAAACCCCGGAGCCCCGGTGAGCATCGTCTTATTCGGGTCCATTCGCTGCGTTTGATCCATGCCTCATTCTACTCCGACGCGAAAAAAATGAGGCAAGATTGTCAGCGATTTGATTCCAACTAAGCCGCCAATTTTTCCGCTTGCCAATACTTCTGAAGCTCTTGTAAGAGCACATTGGGCTTGATCGGCTTCGTGAGGAATCCATCCATCCCGACTCCCATGCACTTTGCGCGGTCGCGATCAAGGGCGTGCGCGGTGAGGGCAACGATTGGGGTTTTGCGTTTCTGGTCGGCCACGTTTCGCCGGATTGCGATCGTGGCTTCGTAGCCATCCACAATCGGCATTTGCAGGTCCATAAGGATCAAATCGTAATGATGAGACGTGTTGTGTTCTATTGCCAGCAAGCCGTTAGAAACCACTTCAACTGTGCAACCAAAGCTTTCCAGAATCTTCACCGCAACTTTCTGGTTCACTTGGTTATCTTCGGCGACCAAGACACGCATTCCCTTCAATGGGCCGGCTAGCATAGTCTCCCGTTCGGCATTGCTTCGAGCGGGTTTGCGGGCCGATAGTGCATCAGTCAGGGCGATTTGCAGTTCATGTCGGCGAGCTGGTTTCGATAGATTTCGATGGATTCCGAGGCGTTGGAGAGATTCGGGCGGAATCATATCACCGACGCTCGAGAGCATAATGATCGCTAGTTCACCGCAGTTGGGCTCCTTTCTGATCGCTAGGGCAAGGTCCAGACCGGAGAGTTCGGGCATTTGATAGTCTAAAATTACCAGGTCGAAGGTGGCACGTTGGAGCCAGGCCATGGCTTGTCCAGCGCCATCCGCTTCCGCGGTTGACGCTCCAAGTGTTTTGATTGATTTTGAGAGCATCGTACGGTTGGTCGCGTTATCATCCACGATCAATATGGAGCAGCCATGAAGATCGGCAACGGATTCTACGAACTCAAAGTCTGCGCAATCCAGCCGCAATTCAACCGTAAAAGTGCTCCCCTTGTTGGTTTCGCTCTCAACTTTCACGCTACCATCCATGAGGTTGCAGAGCCGCGATACGATGGCAAGACCAAGGCCGGTACCACCGTATTGACGGGTTGTAGAGCCATCAGCTTGGGTGAAGCAATCCCAAATAGAGGAGTGCATTTCCGGTGCTATTCCAATTCCTGTATCCCTAACCGCAATGCAGACGATTTCGCCAGTGGAGTGTAAGGGTTCCCAGATTCGAATTTCGATTTCGCCCACTGGAGTGAATTTCACGGCGTTTGCCACCAAGTTAGATATGATCTGACGGATGCGGCCGGGGTCACCAATGCGGTGCGTGTTTAGCTCGTCGTCTACGTTAATGAGGAGTTCTACGCCCTTCTGTTGAGCTAGGCGAGCAAACAATGTACCAACGTCTTCAGCGATCACACGAACATCAAGTTCGATCTGCTCCAGAATCATCTTGCCGCTTTCAATCTTCGAGAAATCAAGCACTTCATTGATAATTCGAAGCAAGGCTTCGGCGCTCTGAAGGACTGTTTCGGCATAGTCCTTCTGGGTTTCGTCCAGGTCGGTGTCAAGCAAGAGCTCGGTCATGCCGATGACGCCGTTCATCGGGGTGCGAATCTCATGACTCATGTTGGCCAGAAATTCTGATTTCATTTGGGACGACTCAAGAGCAGATTCTCGGGCCAATACAAGTTCTTCGACGCTGTGTTCCAGAGCGGCCTCGAAATTTTTTCGGTCGGTTATATCGAAAATCGCGCCATCCAGAACGTAACCCGATTCCTCATCCCATCCCACACTTGCCCGCTCCTGAACCCAAAGCATGCCGCCGTCTTGCTGATATATGCGGTACTCGATGCTATAGCCCGTTTTGTCGCGAACGGCCTCTTGAGCGGCGACCAATACACTGCTGTAATCGCTCGGATCAATCAAATCAGAGAACCGAATCTTCTTGGAAATGAAATCATGGGGCGAGTAGCCAAGGAGTTCGGAGACGCTATCACTGAGGAAATCCAGCTCCCAGTTTTTATCACATAAAGCGCGATAGACAATACCGGGAATGTTTGATACCAGGGACTGAAGCTTCGTCTCTTGGACGCTGATAATTGACTTGATGTGGGAGGCATCCTCAACCACGAAGGTGAATAACCCCGGTGAACCAGCAATTGGAGACGCCGTGGCGTGCCGTATGACCTCGGCATCGCCGATTGTTCGTGTGTAGCTAAAGCGAATGGGGTTCCCCGAGGATTCCGCTTCGGTTAGCTTCTTGCTCCAGACCTCGGCCGCTTCGGGGGAGAGGCCGGAATCGTTTGCACTGCAGCCTTCCAGGTCTCTAGGCTTCTTGCCATGCAACGCTGCACCCGCTGAGCTCACAGCTCGGTAAATGATGTTGCCGTCCACCAACTCAATAACGCCCAATGACATGGGGGCGTGATCGAAAAACTGTTGAAGTTGAAGTTCGTCCAAGCGTTGTGTCTCCCGATACCCGGTAAAAGTATCGGCAATTAGCCGGCAAAACCACAGTAACTTACTGAACTTGTGAGAGAGAGTGTTTTAGGTGATTGATCCAATCTATGTTCTCTGGATCAACTCGATTTAGGGCAGCGAGGTAAATCGAGACGAAATCACCAAAGAGAACGAGGGACAGCATTTGAGCCAGAAGCCGATCGCCGCACGATCCGACCTCAAAAAAGGTTGCCCTTGATCCGACGAGTTCGGCGGTTACCAACGCCCGAGTCTTCAGCTTCTGAGTAGGTTGACCGCAGGTTAGATTCACCACCACCCAATCCACGTTTTGCCCCGCGCACTCAACCCAGCCAAGAATTTCGTTGTGGTTTAGCTCAGGAAATGCGTTGGCAAAAGCCATGTTTTTGGCGTTTTCGTTAATCTGGCCCTTCCAACGATTCGCGACGGCCGCTGGCGCGGCGCCGAGCCCGTAGAGATTGCCCACTTTGCCGAAAAGGGCTTGCCCTAACGTTTTGGTAGGGTTGAGATCAAATGCGGATTGAACGTCCCAATCTTGTACACACGCATCCAGCGTCGCGAAAGCCCCTTCAAAGTCTTGATCGACAATGACTCCACTGTTCACTAAAAGTGCAACTAGCGGAATCAGCATATAGCCAAGTGCAGTTCGCGGCGGCTGACCTCCGGGAATCAAGATAACGGGGAAGCCGTGCTCTTTTGCCAGAGCCGCGAGTTGTCCACCTGAAGTGAGTACAACAATTGACGCGCCGCGAGCGTGCGCATCGTGATACGCCGAAACCGTTTCCTCGGTATTCCCAGAGTAGCTGGAGCAAACAACGACCGTATCTGCGCCCACAAAACCGGGCAGTGTGTAATCACGATTAACGAAAAACGGAGTCGCGCCCTCGGCTTCACAGAGGCAACGGGCAAAATCACCGCCAGCGGCCGAGCCGCCCAAACCAGTTAACACAATTTGAGCGGGCCTCTTGAAGGCGACCGGATTCGCACGAAATATGGAGAGCGCCCGGCGGCACTGATTCGGAAAATCGCACGTTAGGGCGTACATTCCCTTGGGGTCGAGCTGTGTTACAAATGCCGAATCATCGAGTTGATGTTTCATTCATCTGCGAACGGATCGTATTCATCCACGGCAGGAGCTGCGCCACCCGAAACCGCCGCGTGCGAAGCCGTTCCGCCACCGCCGCCGCCGCTACCATCTTCACGAGCTCGATCTAGGCCCTGAACACTTTCGGCTACGATTTCAATAATCTCACGGCTTTGCCCGCTCGCATCTGTATACTTTCGCTGATCTATTCTCCCGTCAACGCCGACCAATCGGCCCTTCGTCAAATAGTTTGAAACGTAATCGGCCGTTGCGCCCCATGCCTTGACTCGGAAAAAATCGGCGTCGGCGCTTCCGTCTTGGGGCTTAAACCTTTTATTGACGGCAATTCCAAACTCGACAACATTTTTGCCGGTGGAAGTGGTTCGAAGTTCGGGGTCGCGGGTTAGGCGACCGACGAGGACTACTCGGTTGATCATCTTTTATCTCCAATTAATCTTCTTTCGAGAAGATTCTATGACGAATGATATCATCATTGATGCCCATTAAGCGGTCTACTTCGCGCGGAACAGTCGGATTGCACTCAAATTGGAAAAGAATATAGTTTCCTTCCTTGCAACCGTTGATCTCGTAGGTGAGCTTTCGCTTCTCCCACTTTTCGGCGGATTGAACGGTTCCACCGAGTCCTTCAATAACGCCTTTGAAGCGCTCTGCTAACTTGGCAACATCGGCATCACCCAACTCCGGGCGTGCGATTACCATTGATTCATATTTTCTCATGCTTAAAACTTGGTCCCTCTCTCTGGTCTAACGGCTCCTCAGCGGAGCAGAGAGGCAGGAAGTATACCCGCCAGATTCAAAATCAACGTTTGAATCGCTACTTTTTCAGGCTCACTGCCCGTCGTAGACTTCTTTCTCGTTCGACTTCTGGAAATTTGTGCCTTCGGCGGCCACATCTTTTGACCGGTGGATTGAGTTTGCATAAGTTCCCTTTTCGCCCGGCTTGCCAACGTGGACGGCTTTAGTCTCGCCGCATCCAATCAGGATGATGGCCGCGATTGCAATGATAATTGTGGTGCGCATGGAGGAGTTATTCCATGATTGGCGTAGGCCATGCTAAGTCACCCGGATCCCCTCCCCTGCCCCTCCCCAACTTCGTTAGGGAGGGGTTCATGTCCAAACAGCTACAATTGAACCTTGCAAGAGTTCGAAGTGATTGTGGTGGGGGCTGGCCATGCGGGAATTGAAGCCGCGCTTGCGTCGGCAAGAATGGGCCGCAAAACCGCGTGTATTACTCTTAACCTCGAACGCACCGGCCATCTGCCATGCAACTGCAGCATCGGCGGCCCGGCGAAGGGGCACTTAGCCCGCGAAGTTGATGCCCTCGGCGGCCAAATGGGGGTCACAACCGATCAAACGCTGACCCATATGCGGCGAGTTGGCACGGGAAAGGGCCCTGCCGTCCAAACCGTGCGAGCTCACGTGTGCAAAATAGCCTATCCCGCTCTTATGAAGAAAGTTCTGGAGAGCCAGGCGAACCTGACTTTGATTGAGGGGACGGTTGAAAGCATTATTCCAGGCGATCCGATTCAGGTTTTGGTGCGCTGTGGTCAAGCGATGCCGACCATCTCGACGCGGGCAATTGTTATGACGACGGGCACGTTTCTCAACGGACTTTGTCACGAAGGGCAGGTCAAAACTGTGGCCGCGCGGCACGGCGATCCGACCGTGGTCGGCCTGGCCGATTTCATCCGGAGTATCGGAATCCGAACTCGCCGATTCAAAACTGGGACAACTCCCCGCGTGAAACGCTCATCCATCAACTTCGAGAATATCGAAGAGATGCCGAGCGAGGCCGACGCGGGGGCGGTGAGTTTCCTTAATGATAAGCCGCTCCATCAGCGCGAACTTTACCCTTGTTGGAAAACGCATACAACCCCCAAAACTCATTCCTTGCTTCAAGAACGGCTCCATGAGAGTGCCATGTATTCTGGTCAAATCGAAGGGTTAGGCCCAAGATATTGCCCCAGCATCGAAGACAAAATCGTGAAATTCGCCGACAAGGAAACCCATCCTATTTTTCTTGAAATCGAAGAATGGGATGGGGAAAGCACGTATGTCCAAGGCTTCTCGACTTCCCTCCCCGCCGAAACCCAACTCGCGGCGCTGCGCACGATTCCGGGGCTAGAAAGTGTTGAAATGATCCGCCCGGGCTATGCCGTTGAATACGACATGGCCGATCCGCTTCAGCTCACTCCAACCCTGATGTCAAAACAGATGAATGGCCTCTTTTTGGCGGGGCAGATAAACGGTACAAGCGGCTACGAAGAGGCCGCTGCCCAGGGGATCGTGGCCGGAATCAACGCGGCTCGGTTTGCTCGCGGCGAGGGCGATGTTGTGTTCACAAGGGATCGGAGTTTCATTGGAGTGATGATTGATGACTTGGTCACCAAGGGCGTTGAAGACCCTTATCGGATGCTAACCGCCCGGGCCGAACATCGCCTGCTATTGCGCCACGATAATGCCGATACTCGGCTAACTCCGATTGCAAGGGAACTTGGAATTTGCACGGATGAGCGATGGGCGCGATTCCAATCAAAGACGAATCTGGTTGAAAATGCGCTCACCGTTTTGGGCAGGCAAATCGTTCACCCGGGGCACGCCGCAACGCTGGAGAGGCTAGAATTCACCCCCGTTCGCAACCGCGTCAGCTTGCGCGAGCTCATGAATCGGCCAGAAGTAAGCCTGGATGATTGCGCTCGCCTCGCCGCCGAGCTTGACTTAGAGATGCCCGATTTTGGCGTGGGTGGATTGGCAAAAGAGGCCCGCGAGCAAGTTGAACTTGCCGCGAAATATGATGGCTACATCCAACTTCAAGAGAAAGCAGCCGAGCGGCAGCGCAGGCTCGAAGACTTTCGCATTCCCGCAACCTTTGAATATGAGAGCCTGAAGGGCTTGAGTTATGAGACCGTGGATAAGCTAAGCCGAGTGAAGCCTACGACGATCGGGCAAGCATCCAGGGTTCCGGGCGTGAGGCCCAGCGACGTCGCACTTTTGATCGGATATTTAAGGAAATAGGTCTGCCCAATGGTCTCGATGCGGCACGGAACTCGAATAGTAAACGAAGTGGATTCTGTATCGAGTACGCCGGAGTATGCTCTGCCGTTTATCGCGATCCGCTTCGAGAGGCAGGATTGGAGCAGGAATTTGTGAGGCGAATTCGTGGGGCCCAAAAAAATGAGACTTAGGTGGCCGAGGTGCCCATCGTGCCGGAGTCGTGGCAAGGTTGAAATACATTTAGATGGAGAACGTGACCCGTTAGGATTCTCTGACTTGGTACCGCTATGGTTTGCCGTTATCTTCGCTGTTTTGCGCAGAGGTAATCCGCTCCAAGGGAAGCGGATTTGTCGCGGTTGCGGGCATGTCTGGTAGCTCCTTCGTAGTCACCAACCCAATCCCTAGCCCGACGAAGAATAGTCCCAACAACATCAAAGCCGCTCCGCCCCCGGTTCCATTGACAATCCCCGTCCCAACCATCGCGCCTCCTCCGGCTAACGGATTCAGGGCGGCAATTCGAACTAATTTGCAGGACTGGCCGGCAGGGTCACCCTTAACAATGATCCGC
Organism: Armatimonadota bacterium; assembly: GCA_031386985.1. Taxonomy (GTDB): domain Bacteria; phylum Armatimonadota; class Fimbriimonadia; order Fimbriimonadales; family Fimbriimonadaceae; genus JANJUB01. Next base: position 5,631 of record JANNCV010000024.1, on the reverse strand, counting down.
AACAACTTCACGCAAACCAAAGCCGAAACGATTCCGGCAATGGCAAGAGAGAAGGCGAAGGGCGCTTGCCAAGGTTCTTGCGACGGACTTCTTCGAGCATCGTGTGAGAGCATCAAGCCGCCCGCAAAGGCGCACGATAGCGGGAAACTGAGCGATGTAACCGCAATCGCTCCCCATATCCGATCACGACTAACCATCTGCCAACCTTACCAACTTTTGGATGCAACGTGAGTAGGATTCGGACCTGGGGTTTTCGGATGAAGGATGGCACCCTTCCAGGGTGCGGGCTTTTTGCGATCCGATGACCGGGGTCTTCGACCACCGGCTATTCAGATTTGACCCCTGCCGGGGTCTATAAATCGTGACACTGGAGAGTCAAAGTCCGATAGCCCGGGGGCAAGTGCAGTGGACCCCGGGTTCGAGGGCCGCGCTCTTTGTCGGTCCAATGCTCAGTTGCGGGCAAAGTAAAAGCGCGTCGGGCAGTCAGAACTCAGCCACATTGTTCAGGGAAGCTATGCCCGTGAAATGAATGACTTCACCAAAGTCGAAGAAAGCAAGCGAAACTATCGCCGCGAGTTGGCGATTAAGGCAGCCGTGTTTAAAGAAACCGAACTCAAAGAGGAGTTCGGTCATGCCCACTCCGCGAGGATAGGGCACTAAATCCTACCGAAGGTGGGGAGGGTGCGGGTGATTTGTAGTCGTTGGCTCGATTTCAAGTCACCCGGAATGGGCTGGAAGCCCATGCTACACTGTCGCCCGAGTCCGCTGAATGACCTGCTCGATAAACACCTGATTCGTCGGCGTCTTCTTTAAAAGCTTGATCAAACTTTCCGTTGCATCCACTGAGTTCTGTTGGTTCGCAACCATTCGGTGAAGCTGGACCACGCCCTCAAGTTCTTCTTTGTCCAGAAGCTTTTCTTCGTGGCGGGTGGAGGATCGTTTTACGTCAATCGCGGGCCAGATTCGGCGCTCGGCTAGGTCCCGGTCTAAGACGATTTCAGAGTTGCCCGTGCCTTTGAACTCTTCAAAAATGGCATCATCCATTTTTGAGCCGGTATCCACCAGCGCGGATGCGATAACCGTGAGTGAACCCCCTTCCTCAATGTTCCGAGCCGAGCCGAAAAATCTTCTCGGGCGATATAAGGCGCTTGGATCGAGACCGCCCGAAAGCGTTCTTCCCGATGGATTGATCGTAAGATTTGAGGCGCGCGAAAGCCGCGTAAGCGAGTCCAACAGAATGACAACGTCTCGACCGCTCTCTACCAAACGCTTGGCCTGCTCTAGGCAAAGTTCAGCCACGCGGATGTGGTTCTCAGCGGGCTCATCAAACGTTGAACTTACCACTTGACCCTTAACCGAACGCTTGAAATCGGTAACCTCTTCCGGGCGCTCGTCCACCAGAAGCACCATCAAATAGCACTCGGGGTGGTTGGCAGTTACGGCGTTTGCAATTGTCTTGAGAATCGTGGTCTTTCCCGCTTTGGGCGGGGAGACGATCAAAGATCGTTGGCCCTTGCCTTGGGGCGAGATCAAATCTATCACCCGCGCGACGATATTATCGGGGTGCATTTCGATTTTCAACCGTTCGTCGGGGTGCAGGGGGGTTAGCTCGTCGAAATTCTTGCGGCGAGTCATTTCGGGCGAGTTCGTGGCGAAACCATTCAGGCTCTCCACGCGGAGCATTCCGTGATACTTCTCGCCTTCTTTGGCGGCGCGAACGAGGCCGTAAACCATATCGCCACAACGCAAGCCAAATCGCTTAACCTGGCTTTGAGATACGTAAACATCCTCGTTTGATGGGAGATAGTTGAGGCGGCGCAAAAAGCCCCAACCATCGTTCATGAGTTCAAGAACGCCTTCTCGATACGTGCAATCCGGATTGGCGGATTCGAGGAGCATGCGGATAACAACGTCGCGGGGCTGATCTATCGAAACTTTCGCGGCTTTGGCCGCCTTCATCAAGTTTGCGGGGACCATAGCATCAAAATGCGTATAGTCAATTTCGGGCAAGTTTTCGAGATCGGCTTGGTTTTCCTTGGGAATTCCTTCTCGTGGGGAACGCCCTCGTCGGCGATTCTGTTGTTGTTGGGGGCCACCGCCGCCCTGGTTACGTGGTCTGAACTGATGCGTCATAGCATTGCCTAAATAGGAGGAGAATTGGGGTCCGGGATTGCTCTAAGCAGATTCACCGGTGGGAAGGATGGCGATGTACGGTAGATTCCGAAACTTTTCGCCGTCGTCTAACCCATATCCTACCACAAACTTGTTCGGAATCTCGTATCCAACGTAATTTATTTTCACAGAAATCTTTCGCGCGGCCGGTTTTGAAACAAGCGCCGTGATCGCCAGAGACTTCGGGCGGCGCGTTCCGAGAACTTCCATGAGGTGGCTCAGCGTATTCCCGGTATCCACAATATCCTCCACGAGGATTACGTTTTTGCCTTCGATTGAGACGTCGAGGTCTTTGAGGATTTTGACAATCCCGCTCGATTCGCGGGCCTGGCCATAGCTACTGACCTGAATCACATCAATCGTCACATTCTCGCCCAAAGCCCGACTAAGATCGGCGAGAAAATAAAGCGAACCCTTGAGAACACCAACGAGCAGGACAGGCTCTTCGCCGTAATCGCGCGTGATTTCGGCGGCGATACGAGCGATAGCCTCCCGAATCTGATCTTCGGTAACAAGCGCGGGGAATGACACTGTGCAGAGCGTACCCAGAGCGTGGGCGAACGGGAGTGTGGGCACTGGTTGCCGCCGCCCTTCCCCGCAGTAGCAGGGTCAATTGCTGTCGCACACACCCGAGCGATAGATTACACGGAGGAGCCACATTGGTCGGGCCGGAATGTGGCATGAGGTGTTTGGCCCAACTCACTGGGGCGCGTTGCCCTGCAGGTGGCTGAAAGGTGTTAAGGATGTATTGGCAGAAACTGTTCAGCATCTACAGCCAGTAAACAGGCCGATGTGGCGCGAGGACCCGGAGGTTCCGAGAACTTTCACTTCGTTAATCAAATCCGGGCCTGGGTATGTCTAATCGGTCATAAGTGCTCATGTAGCCAAAAACGCCCAGCGCACGCCACTTTTTGTAATTGCTGAGGCACTCAGCAAGTGCGTCCTGAGATTGAATTTGATCAAGGACTGGGCGCACGTCATCTTCCAAGAATGCGAGGACTCTCTGAAGATATGTCTCAAAATCAACTAGTTCGCCGATGTGGTACTCAGGATTCATTAACTTCGCGTGCTCGGGGTGGCGACCAGAAAAATGACCCGGATGATACTCAGCATCACCATCAAACTTGTTCGTCCGAGTGTGTAACTCTTCCCCTACGAGAAAATATACATAAAGATTGAAGCTCGGACCTACTTTTTCCAGCCATATTCGTTGTGATAGGTCAGCCATCGTTCGTTCATAAAACTTGCGTTTCCATACAAAGCCGTTTTGGCCTGCGAAAATCTTGATTGCCGCTTTAAGACTTTGCTTCGCAAGAGCAACTGTTGCACTCATTTCCATTTCAACATCATTTCTTGCATGTTCCCACCTGAGTCAGAGTCCCGTCCACCCAAACCTTGTACCTCCATAGAAGCTCTTGGCGCCCGTAATGGGTTCAACATAAGGCTGAAGCTCGAGTGACCACTCGCCACCAAACTGTTTTTGCAACTCCTCTACATAGCGCAAGCCTTGCTTAATGGCCCGTTCCAAATTTGCTCCTAAGGGTTTGTATTCTCGCACTACTTGGGTGTTATGATTTACGCCGTCGGGAATTAGTCTCGAGCCACCGCCGATTGCCCGATTAGCCACCCAACCCAAGTTGTTATCTATATCCTTAAACGCTTGATGCACTCTAGTTCCATAAGTAGTCGCTGCCTCGCCCATTCTTCTGGCAATCGGCGCAACCATCGGATTGTTCACAGTCACTGAAATTGTAGCACCAGTAGTGGCGGTGCGACGCGCAATCGGCTTGCAACCCCATCTAGCCAGCCAACGAATGAAGCTCGGAATCCGTGAATACCAAGTCGCGTTTGCTTCAGGCCCCAGGAGCGCCGCAGCGCCAGCTTTGTCCACGGCTTGCAACCCATCGGCATCCACCCGATTGAGAGGATTGCTTCCGCAATAGGTGAACCAGTTCCGACCGTCTCGAAGCGAATCGCGGCTCAGAAATCTCCCTGTGCTTGAGTCGTAGTACCGATGGCCGAGCAGTTTCAGGCCGTGATCACCATCCTCCTGACATCCGAAAGCGCCACCATATTTGAAGGGTCCTCTGAATGAACCAGTTGAGCCAATGATATTCCCAAAAGCGTCAAAATCGGTCGTATTCTCAACCGACTTATCCGCGAGCGTCTGCGAGTCGGCATTCTTAACACCGAAGTGCAAAAATGCCCCTGATCTGCGTTCATTTGTTCCTTGGGTATGTGTACACTTCCCGAGTAGTGCTACTGCAAACGCGACATCGTTCATCACATAACATCCCTGCCTTCGCCTGAATCCCAATTTCCACTCTCTCATCATTCCAATCTGCGCAATGATGGCAATGGCGAATCGAAATGCGCGAGGTAAGCGCAATTCACTGAGTCATCTTGGCTTAATCGAAGGATAGCGCCATCCGCATTTCTGCGTATGATTCGAAAACTCTCATGATCGAATGCCCAGGCATCACGTAAATGATTACCCCCGAGCAAAGAACTTCGCAAAGAAGGGCATCAGAGAATGCCTCGAAAATCGGCACGGCAGCTTCGGGTAGCACCGATTTACTTTCAAGACGACGCATTGCCGACTCCAAATCGTAATCCAAAGTTGGGTGACGGAGACCGAACAGCTTGGCAATGACGAAGTCCTCGCTGATCATGGGAATTGGAATCCAAGAATGTCGGGCAACAGAGCCACCATTTCCAAACTCCTGAAGCAAGTCAATATGATCCTTACTTAATTTCCTCCCTTGACCCAAGTCAAGGTGGCCAGCCAACGTAGTGTCTATCGGCTCAGCAATGTCAGTAAGGTCAAGAATGTTAGCACCCTCGTGGGAAGAACGTAACTCGATTTCTAGGTAACACAATCGATCAAACTCATCAAAGGTGCCATCCATTTCATATTCCCCAAGTTTGTACTTTTGCGTAGAGCGATCACGAACAGAGGTTACCGACTGCGGCTTGACGCCTAGCAAATCTTGAACGTACCTTGGGGTGTTTCCCGGCAATAGCGGTAAGCCCAAGTCAAACAACAGCTTTCCCAACAACAGGCGTGGCTGATCAGAAAAATCGATTGTTACTCGCTTCACCTGATCGGGGTGTTCTCAAGTTGCCAAAAAGCCTGAGAAGCCGAATCCTTCCCCTACCCAGATACGGCGCTCAAGGTGCCAGTCGGTCAAGGAAACGACCTCATCGGACTGCACATAACTCGATAACTTTAGAGATTTGAATCCCTCTGGGTCAATCATCCTCCACCCGACCCGTGAATGCCCATGCCACCGGTGTGTGCGGTTTGGCTATGTATCTTGCTGTCAACAAGTTCCATTACGCCTTTGCGTTCATTGTGATGCCATGTATAGTTCTGAGGTGTCTTGCCGTAACCTGCGGCTTTATTGGGGGAGCTACGCGCCCCTCGCGCCACATTGAGGCTACTTATCTGTCGTGCCA
>JANNCV010000015.1:0-36639 GCA_031386985.1 Armatimonadota bacterium | reverse complement strand
GGAGACAGCCAGACGACGGCAGAGGCGGTGGCAAAGAAGCTTGGTATTGACGAGGTTCACGCATCTGTTTTGCCCGAGGGCAAAATCGAGATCATAAAGCGATTGCAAGCGGAAGGGCGCTTTGTTGCCATGGCGGGAGATGGCATCAACGATGCGCCGGCCTTAGCCCAAGCAAGAGTTGGAATAGCAATGGGAACCGGCACCGATGTCGCTATGGAGAGTGCCGGAATCACGTTGCTCAAAGGAGACCTGACCGGGCTCGTTCGGGCGAGAAAACTGAGCCGGGCTACGATGAGCAACATCCGTCAAAATCTGTTTTTTGCGTTTGCTTACAATGTTGCTGGTGTGCCGATCGCAGCGGGCGTATTGTATCCTTTCACGGGAACCCTGCTAAGCCCCATGATCGCGGCTCTTGCGATGAGTTTCAGCTCGGTCTCCGTGATCGGCAACGCGCTTCGACTTCGTAGCGTCAGCTTATGATGATAGGTGTTCTTCAGGCGGCGACAACCCTTGACCCCCGGATTTTGCCAGAGGAGCCACATCGCCAGGGGCGGCATGGTGGCACGACAGGGCAATGTGGCGGTAGGACCCGAAGGTGCCTAAAAGCCAGTGGGCACTTTCAAAGGGTGAACGGCAGTTTGGGATACCGGCTCTTGCTCCAAGTTGGATTACGATACGCCACGTGAGCATACTGCCGAAGAACGCCACCAGCAGGCGAGCGTATGGCGCGAGGACGCGTAGCTGCCTAAAGCTATTTCTTGGAGCGTAGCCTTGACCAGAGCCCCGCCAAGCCGCCGACAGTCACGCCGACAAACAGAGCCTTGACCGAAGCACCATCCCAATTCGGAACATATGGGTGGTTCGGACGCTGCGACTCATGCACAATAAACAAGAAGCCTTCGCATAAAAGGAAACCCAATGAGCCGCCGATCACGAACCCAATCAGTATCCGTAGCATCTTGAGCCGATGGTAGCACACGTTTTCAGTGAGCTGCGCGCACCTCGCGCCACACGCGGCCCCTTGGCAGGTGGCGCAGATTGCAATCATCGGGAGCAAACCCAAACCGGGCTGAGCCCTGAGCGAGAAAGGCTTATGGTGATTACGATAGCGCCACACGTGATCGCCCTGCCGGAGAACGCCACCAACAGGCGAGCGTATGGCGCGAGGACGCGGAGCTGCCCAACCAACGCTCTCGAATAACCAGCTTTGTGTGGGAAAGACTTACGAGGTTTTGGTCGAAGGCCAATCGCCAAGGAACGCCGAGATGCTTCAAGGGTATTCGAGGGAGTGGCGCATGATGCACTTCGCCGGCCCGCCTTCGCTGACGGGTGAGTTGGTGCGGGTAGAAGCGACAGAGGCCAATCGGTGGGGGCTGATGGGGGTCACCGTTTTCTAAAAAAACGCGGACGAGCATCTCCCAGGCCCAACGGGCCGGAAGAATACAGCGAAGGCCGGAGTCCCGAAGGGACGAAGGCCTGGTAATCCATCCGAATCCCAAAGCCCCAACGGGGCGAAAGGGCTGACCCTATTCCAACCCCAGGGCGGCGCCACGAAGGCGGGGTGCGACCATTTACGAGGGGAAGGATTTAGCGCACCTTAGCACGATTTCAGTCACTTCCGGCGGGCAGAAGAAGCGACCGAACACGGTGCAAATGCCCCGCGTAACATAGACTCGGTGGCGTTTTCCCTCGCACAAACCGGAGCGGAACTTGTTGCCGTACTTGCTTGGAATAATCGGGGCGTCACCGTAGGGCAGCCTCATCTCGCCACCGTGAGTGTGGCCGCTCAGTTGCAAATCAATCCGCTCGTCCGAGTGGAGGTCTTCGGCCAAGTCGGGGTTATGCGAGAGCAAGATTCGGGGAATGCTTGAACTTAAACCCTTGAACGTTGTGGTCGGATTCACAAACCCACACCACAAATCGCCAACTCCACCAACGGCGAGCTGACTCCGGCCCTTCGTAATGAGGGTGTGTTTATGCTCCAAGAGCTTGATCGGCGTATTATGAGCAAGTTGGCGTTTCACGGCTTCGGCATCTACCCAATGATCGTGGTTACCCAGAGTCGCCCAAACGCCATCTGGCGCCGCGAGCTGATCAAAGTAGCCGGAGAAATCACAAACCCCCGTATCCCGTTTATGCACGAAGTCTCCCGGCAAAGCGATCAAATCGGGCGTGAAGTCCATCGCCATCGCGCACGCTCGTTGCACTAGTGCCTTTGACGCCTTCTTGGGGATATGAAAATCGCTAAGGAGCGCGATCCGATAGCCATCAAACTTCGGGCCGAGATCTTTGATTGTGATTTCGATGCGTTCACGAACGAGGAGGCGAGGCTCAACGCCAAAAACATCCACCGCAACCAGCCCAATTCCGGCGATAGATGCGCGCGTGAGGAATTGGCGGCGAGTGAGTTTGCGCGGCGGCATGTAGGGGTTGCAACAGATGGCGACAGCGGTTGGTTCCGGCTTAGGCCGAAGGACCATCATGCCGATTCAGGGCCAGTGTCAACTCGGGGTGGCAGGGTGGGTCCGGCTACTTTGTGATCAATGCAAGAAAGGGACGGAAAGTCGGCCATGATTTCAGTGGTCGCAATATCCAATAGTTCGCTCATGCCATCTGTTAAGGGTTCGTTTATCCGAAAGAGCAACACCAGTTCACCGTTGCCGAACGACTCAACTTCCCATGCTTGGACAAAGGCCAAGCTGCCGACAGCATTGCCTACGGACGCCTTCAGGTGAACGGAGGGGCCGAAATCTGAATCAAGGATCATCTCATTCAAGAGTCGTCCGTTCGGCTTCCAGCAGAAATAGCCAACTAACGCAAACAGCCCGGCCATGAGAAGATGTGCCATCGCCTGTGACGGTAGCAATGCAATGAACGAGGTCTCCTCAGGATGTTGCGAAAGATACGCGCCTGCGACTGAGCCAGTAGCGCCGGCAATGGCGTAACCGGTCGCGGAGTGACTTGCTCGTCGCCAGGAGCGTGCGGTCAGTGCAATTGAGACAATTACCATCACAGATAGTGCGCCACTCACCCAGCTCATCGCGTCCGAGACGGCTCTCATATCCCGTTCTTGGGAAATGGCTACGTTGGCAACGTCAAAGGTGCTAACTGCAGCCCAAGCACCTACGAAAAGGAGCGAACTGCCGAGTTTCAAGGGTCTGAATGGCACGACTGCCCTTGCCCCTTCCGCTTTCACGGCAGCCCCGCATTCTCGCTCCATGCGCTCTCCCTCAGGTACTCCGCCTCTGCAGGCCGCTCAAGTGTATCGCTCTTGTAATTCGCTTCCATCCTCTTCATCCCCTTGATCGAGACCGAGGCGAATCTATGCACGGACGATTCCAGTCCGCGCCACACAGGATTCCGTAGTGAAAAGCGCCAAGTGCGCGAAGTTTACTTAAAACTGAGGCACAAATCGCAGGAGTTCTTCGATGTAATCCGCCGATTCTTGCTCGTTCCTTGGCACTTCTTCCGAGAAAGTGACTAGTTCATCTCCAAAACCTTTCAGTTCTTTGCCATTCCTAGCTACTTTTTCACTAAAAGTAGTCACTTCTTTGGAAGAACTGCCAAGGAATTCGCTTGCCTGGATGAAGTTTAGGTTAGGCACGGGCGAGATGCCGGGATTCCATGGCGATCTCCATCGCGTTCCCGCCCTCCAACACCCCCACCCAGGTAGGATCATTCCAACGTGAATGACCTCGATTCCATCCGTCAAGCCATAGACTCCCTCGACGCCCAGATGGTGGAGCTTTTGAACCAGCGCGCTACTTTGGCGCAAAATATCGGCTCGCTGAAGGGGCGCGATGGGAAGCCGTTTTTCTCCCCCGAGCGCGAGCGGCAGGTTTTTGCGTTGCTTCAGGCCAACAACCAAGGCCCGCTCCTCAATCAGCAACTCCGGGCGATTTATCGGGAGGTGATCAGCGCGGCGAGAGCGTTGGAGCAACAGATAAAGGTTGCTTATTGGGGGCCGCCCGGAACGTTTACGAACATGGCGGCGGCGCAATGCTTTGGGTCGAGCAGCCAGTTAGTGCCGACGGATTCGATTTATGATGTTTTCATGGCGATTGAGCGCGGCGACGCGGATTATGGGGTGGTGCCAGTTGAGAACTCTCTGGGCGGAGTGGTGCCTGAAACCTTAGATGCCTTCCCGCTAACCAATGTCAAAATCTGTTCGGAACTGGTCTTGCCGATCAAGCATCACCTAGTGTCCAACTGTTCGACTCTGGATGAGGTCGAGACCGTTTTCGCCGGGCCCCAGCCCATGGCCCAATGCCGAAAGTGGCTTCGGGATCATTTGCCCAAGGCCGAGATCATCGAGGTTGTGCCGACTTCCCGGGCCGCCGAGCGGGCGTTGAATCATCCAAGTTCCGCCGCTATATCGAATGACCTTGGTGCTGAAATCCTCAGCATCCCAATCTTGGTTCCGCACATTCAAGATCATGCCAATAATCGCACCCGCTTCCTCATTGTCGGCTTCAACGAACCGGCGAAGACTGGGCGCGACAAGACCTCGCTGATGTTCAACCTGCGCAACCAACCCGGTGAACTCTATCACGCGCTCGGCGCACTTTACAAGCACGAAGTCAACCTTCAGATGATCGAATCCCGGCCCGCGCAACGTTCGCAATTCGAATACCTGTTCTTCGTAGATTGCATCGGTCACAAGCAGGATGCCAACGTGAGCGCCGCGATTGAGGCGCTTGGGCAACTAGCGTTGGAGACGGTGAATCTGGGCAGCTATCCTAGCGCCGATTAGCTTGGCAGGGTCCTCAAGAGGCCAGCGGCAATTCCGTTTCCGCCCAATCCTACAAGGATTATCACCCACTTCCAATCGTGATCAAACTCGGTGACTGCATAGTACAGCCAGTAGAACCCGCAAAGCAATCCCAGAAATCCTTTCCAGATTTCGTCCTGGAACATTTCTACGAGCACGAAAATGACACAACCTAAACCCGCCAATGCCGAGATAATCGCCAAAATTACGATAAACATTGCTTTGTGAAGCCTCCAAAGCCAAGCTTACTAAATATAAAAGCGGTAAAGCAACTTCTGTGCTAATTTCCGAGAAAATTATGCAAGAGCCCGAAGCACGGATGTGATCTTGGCGGGTTCCTGCATCGCAACCGCTCGTTCGCTTGGATTCACTGTGCTGGCGATCATGAGAAACTCGGGAACCAAATCTGGATCGAAGTGGGAACCGGCGGATGTTTCAAGGTGATCTAAGACCATCTCTTGGGGCCACGCATCCCGATAGGGTTGATCGTAGGAGAGCACGTCCCACACGTCCACAATCGCAAAGAGCCGAGCGGGAAGAGGAATATCTTCACCGGAAAGGCCGCGCGGGTAGCCTTTGCCGTCCCACCGTTCGTGGTGGCAATAAGGGATGTCAATCGCGGGCCGCAAGAACTCGATTGGCTCTAAAAGTTGCTTTCCGTAAACAGGATGTTGCTCAATCAGCGCACGTTCGGCTTCATCTAATCGGCCGGGTTTGAGCAAGATTGAATCTGGAATTGCGAGTTTTCCAATATCGTGGAGCAGGGCTCCGCGAACCATATGGACGATTTCTGAGCTGGGAACGCCAATTTTCTTGGCAAGCGTCATCGTCATTTCGGCCACGCGGTAACCGTGACCCTCGGGCTCATGCCCTCCGAGTTCAAGCGATTTCGACCACCCTTGCAGGGCCTGATCGAGGGCCCACCAGAGCTGTTCTTCAGTTGCTGTTTTTAAATTTTCCATTTCTCCCGCTGATCTAGACTAGCGAGAAGGCGAAAACGACGCCTAAAAATTTCGAACGATGCTTAGAGATCGGGAGAATTCCTCCAGCTCGCGTTCAAGTGCCTGCGTCGCCGTCAAGAAGTTGTCATCCGGAGCCCGCAGTTCACCCGCCCTTTGAACCAAATAAAGGGCTTTCAAGAGCCCTTCGGGAAGTTCACGGTCGCGTTGCTCGGCGGGAGCATCTGCTGGCAGTTTTAATATCTTGCGGATGCGCCGATCCGCTGACTTTAAGAGGGTGGCGGCAACAAACGGCTTGGCGTCGGACCGCCGCATGAGAAAGCTAATGGCATCAACCAACTGCCGTTGACCGGTTTGAAGTGAGCTATCCAGAACGGGCAATCCGAATCGCTTGCCAACTGTAATCGCTACAACCAGGGCAAGCAAGAGCACTTGCAACCAAATGAATCGTGCCACCGGAGCGATAGCGGCGAGCACCCCGTCGTCAACTCCCGCACCGTAAGCGGCGGGAAGGAATACGACCTTCTTTGCGGGCGCAACGGAATCAATCAAACTCAGGGCGAACCTTGCATTGTCGTGCTCATCCAAATACCGGTTCGTCAAGAACAAGGCGTCACTTGCAACAACGCTTACTCCGGTCCCATGGGTCCAGTTTGAGGTGATGGGCATCTCCGTTTCGGAGTACCAGCCCTCTTTGGATTGCCCTTTCCAAGCGGGAATGGCCTCGACGGCGACGTTTGATTGAGAGATGGTGAGCTCATCGCCAAGGACTCGACCAATTCCGGTGGGTTCAACGTTTGGCTTTCCATCTTCGAATTTTGTGATCAAAACTGCAAGTAGCGCACTTCCTCCGGCCTTCAAGAAACCTTCGATGTGGTTATTGAGAGCTTCAGTTTCTTCGCCGTTAGCCTTATCGAGATAGATTAGAATGGCGGTTTCATCGGGTCGCAAAATGGGCCGAACACGGTTGTCCGTTCGAACTTGATACCCTTGATTTCGCAAAAGGTGGGCCAGAGCGGAGGTGCCACTGGGGCCGAAGGAAGACGCGGACGGGTGGCTTTCTTTGTCAATGCGACCAAGGGTAAGTAAGAACACGGAAAGGATGATCATTCCCACCAGCGCCAGGCTAACGCGAAGAGCGTTTTTCATGCTGCCGCTCCCACCTTGAGGTTTTCAACCACTTCATGATAAGTGCCTCGAAACTTTGAAACATCCGATGCGCCGTTGATGCGGTAGCCGTACCAGATGTTATCAAAATCTTGGGTGGGTTGGCGAAAAGATAGTCCGAGCGGAAGTTTGGAGCTTGCCTCGATTCGTTGCAGGTGCTCCCAGTTCGTTTGGCCGCGGTCAAAGAATGCGACTCCGCGTTCGTCAAACTTCATGAGGCAGGCTAAATAGAGGCATCGAACGGCTTCGCGGTACATCCCTCTTGATTCAAAATCGTTGGCCAGGGCTAACCATTCATCGAGGGTTCGGTCCGGTTCCTCCTCGTCCAGCACAGCTTTGGCTCTCTTGGCGAGCGTCGCCTTCCAACTGAAGTAGCGGATGACAAAGTACAGGAATGCGATTACGAGGGCCGCGAGCGCGGTCCATCCCAGAACGCGAACAACCAAGCTGAGCATGCCAAGGTCTGGATTAATGTTCGGATTGGAGGAATCCATTTTGGGCGGTTTGATGAGCTTGAGCAGGTTTTGAAAGCTCTTTGCCGCCCAGTTGGGAGCTTTGCCTTCGTTTGCCTCGTTGTAGCGTGGATCGGATTTGATCTTGGCGGCCTCTTGCTGCATAGAAGCAGGCGGCACCGGCTGTTCTTGGAGCCGCGTCAGTTTGGGCGAGGAGCGCCCCTCAATGGCCACCGGCTGGGCGTTAGAGTTCGAAGCGATGACTACGATCAGAACGCCAAACATCTTGAGCAAGTGCTTCAATATCGTATCCCTCCAGCCGAACTCTGCGTTCGAAATAAATCAAAGTTGAGGTTACCGACCAAACCGGAACCAGTAGCCACACCGCTAAGAATGTTGGAACAATCTGTAGCAGTTTGTTCGAGAGGTCGGCTCCGAGCGAAGTTTCGAGCCACGCGGCGACATCCGCGATCGAAACCAAAATGCCAATGCCGCTCCCGATTCCGATAGTGAGAAGCAGCAGCAGTACGATCACCATTGCGAAGAGATTGCTCACAGCGGGCATCCCCGAGGGATTTCGGCCCACAGATTTGAGGAGTTGGCGACTTCGCAAAGCCGCTTTTCGAACGCTTGATCCCTCGATGATCATAACCGGAATCGTTAAACATTCAAAAGAAAAAACCAGAGGAGCCACGACGAAACATGCCCCAAATGCCAGAATCGCCAACAAAGCAATCCACCCAGATGCATCAGGATAGCTAGTATCAACCATCGCGCCCGCAATCAATAGCACGGTTCCTAAGATCAAACCTCCTGCGCCCAGAATGGCTTGCCGAACTCCAAACAAGAAGATGCGGCCGATATTGCGAAGGGCGACGTCTTGAGCTGCTTGTGGGCTCGGCACAAGGCCATTCACATGATCGGAAACGAGATTGCAGGCCAGCGCGCCCGCGTAGGAAGCAGAAAAGATGATTAAAGGCAGGGCAACGAATAAGGCCAGTGCCACCACAAATACAGCCTCGCCGATCTGAGTTTCCACGTTGGTGGGGTCGCTCGTGGAACCGAGCATCGGAATCACATAATCCAGCAAGAAGTAGATCGCGACAGTGGAGAATAGCGCCGGAATAAGGGTGAGAAAGAGAATCCGGCCGCCGAGCGCGCGGTACACCTGCAGCGAAGCATCCACGACCTGGCTTGAAGACATCGGGCGCAACAAAGCGCGCCGCTCGAAGCGAGCCGACTTCTGATTCAGGAAACGAGCCAGAGGATCAAACGTCAATTGTTCTGAGTGTATCCGACGATGGAGCGGTCTGCTTCGTCTCTAGTAGATGGAGTGGGCCGAATTCCTCTAGTTTGGAACACTTTTCCTCAATTCGGAGACAATTAACACGAGAATGATCGCACTTATTACAACTCTAACCCTGGCCCAAGGTTCAATTGATTGGCACGATATCGTGCAAAATGGGTTCAACGACGCCAAGTTTGTAGCCCGAGCCGTCAAGGGTGATCAGAAGGAACTCAAAAAAATTAACGATGACTTTGGGCAATCATTCCGATTTACCAAGACCACGGCCTACGTGAAGGAGCCCTTCATGCTTCGAATGGAATCGGAAGTGGATGATACGAAGCTGATGTATGTTCTTAACGGCGGCAAAAAGGTTTACAAACTGGGCAAGCTCAGCTACACCGATAACGTAGAAAAAGCCCCTGGCAAACGCCAAACCCTCTTTGATTTCGGAATCCTCACGCCCTCGTTGTTCAAAGATTTCTACGTGGCGAAGTACATCCGAACCGATAGCGCGAGCGGGGATTATGTGTTTGATGTGACGTACAACCCCAAGTACGACGACACGACCCGCTACCGAATCTGGGTGGATAAAGACAAGAAAATCGTGAACAAGAGAGTCTGGTTCGCCCAAGAGGGCCACCAACGCGCCACGTTCATCTATGAGAACGCCAAAAAGCTAGATGGAATCTGGTTCCCCACGCGGTGTACGGTGAAGAATGTGGATGACAAAGTGGCGGGGATCACCGAATACGAACAGATTTCAATAAACCCCGGCTTGCCGGATTCGTTGTTTAAAGTTTAGGGGGTGATCCTCATCGTCGCCGCAGCGGTTCCAGCCGAAACCGAGGCCGTAACTTTGACATAGAGCGCAGTCGGCGGTTGCGTCGTTTGGATGGTGAACGTGACGCTGGTCGCGCCCGCAGGGACGACTACCTGAGCGGGAGTGTGACAGTAGGCACTGTCGTCATAAACCGATATTGTTCTTCCGCCCGGTCCAGCCACGCCGTTGATCACTATACGGCACGAGACCGTGTTCCCTCCAACGACAATTGAAGGAGTGAACAGCAGGGCCGTCGGGGTCAGCGGAACCAGTCTTAGCGGAACGGAGCGAGTTAGGCCGCCCAAGGATGCGAAGATCGTTGTATTGATTTGGGCGTTTACTGCCTGAACCTGTACTCGGAAAGACACAGCAGTCTGGCCTGCGGGTATGGTCACGGCCAATGGCATTGATACTAGCGAGCTGTTATCCCTAAGGGTCATCGTCCGCGCCGCCCCTACCGTTGCCACTCGGACCGTTCCGATGGTCGAGTTCTGCCCGGCCAAAGAATATTTGTTGAGGCTAAGTGCAAATGGGCCGGGAAGAACGGTTATTGTCACCGACTGCGTCGCGGAAAACGTTTGGCGCGTAATCCGGTAGGTGAATGTCTGAGTTCCCAGAGGCGCCCCCGTGGCGACGTAGGAAAATTCCCCGTTCGGCTGCATCGTCAGGACTCCCTGCGCCGGTGGGGTTACCACGGTTACGACACTCAGCGGAAGGTAGACGTAGCGATCATTGACGGCTACGCCGTTGCCGGATGTCGTCAGGGTTTCGCCTGCGTTTACGGAATAGGCGTCAGGCTGGAGCTCCATGGATTGGATGTGCCGAGCGGCGTGGCCGCTTACGTTGTATCGCCCCGACGCGACAAACAGCTCCGCGTTGGAGTTGAATGCAAAAGAGGTCGAAGAATACGGCTCCCAACCGAAGGTGTAGTAGTCCGACAGCGTGGCATAGTGCAGCCGTCCTCCCGTCGGGTCAATTGATTCGATTGTGTTGCGGACCTGACTAGCGCGTCCGTACTGCCAGTGCACGTACAGACGGCCATACTTGTCAGCTGAAATCGCCATGGGCGACTGGTATTCGGATAGCATTTCGGCGGTGAGCACATCCGCGCCCGTCGCCGGGTTGATTTTGTAAAACGTGCCGTAGCTCTCGGCTCCCTCATACGAGATCGTATAGAGGAACCCCTTCGACAAGCAGATCGGACCAGGATGTAGCGGGAGAGTTCGGTCATAAATTGGCGGGTATGAGCCAGCACCAGAGCAATCTACTTTCCGAAGCGACCAGCCACTCGCCATCCTTATTCCAACATATAGCATTGACTGCGAGTCCACCGTCATTCTGTTGATTGTCTTGCCAGGATCGAGATAGAAGCCGAGGGCATCACCAGTCGCCGCTTCGATCTTGATAATGATGCTGCCTCCATATTCTGGGTGGGTGAATTTAAAGAATGCGCTGGGACCGCTTGCTTTTAGCTCGTCCACATCGTAGTAACCAATGTATCCCGGATTGCCGTGCACATAATCCAGAGTCCCAACCTGTCGGTTCAGCGCCATGTAGGTTGCTTGCGGCTGATTTGGGGTGGCAAAGTCAGTGCCCACGATAAACAGCTTGTCCCCGAAAATGCGCATTGCACGCATGTCTAGCGTCGCGGGAAGGTCGTAACGCCACACGAACTCTCCATCCTGAGTCAGAGCCAGAATACAGTAGCCAAAGTTGATGTAAATGCGATCATCGTTTGTTGTCAGGACCGACTTGGTCGACCAGCCCAGGTCCGCCATTTGGTAAGTCCAAACGCTATTCCCGAAGGCATCTACACACTCGACGCTTTGCGGCCCCGGCGTGTAGGGCTCCTCAAGGTCAGCCGTTGATCGCACAAACACAGTTCTGTCGTTTTTAATGAAAGCGGCGGCACTGTAATCGCTACGCTGAAAGGAGTCGTCAATTCGCCACAACTCATTGAACAACTGGCCCGGTGCTATCGCCGGCATCAGGGCGAGAGCAAGTTTCAAAAGAAACCGGAATCGGAACATTACATGAACTCCACTTCTATTCTAGCACGCTCATCTAGGACTTCCTGCTAAAAGTTCAGGCTGCTCCGTTCCCTTTCGCCACGCTGGCAAAACGCCTCACGACGTTTCGCCACAGAGTTTCTAAAGCAAAAGGAACGAAACGCTCGATATCGGAGTAGCACCCTTGAGTACACCTATTTTGATATCAACCACGACGGAAACAGATTCCCATTTCATTCTCCTTATTGACCACCAACAAGCGCAGATTTTTAAGACCGAGAGGAAGGGCACGGTGCCCGAAAAGGTCACCCACCTGCACTCTGATGGCTCTTCGAGCCATGTGCACAGCGCGCATGACTACAAGGATCACAACGGTCAACCCGACTACTATGTTTATTTTGAGCACGTAGTGAAGAGCTTGGCCGGGGCCGATAAGATCTTGATCTTTGGATCGGGAACCGGGTCAAGCAGCGCAATGGATCTCTTTGTGGCATGGCTAGGAAAGCGCCGAAAGCCGATTGCGGCACGGGTCGTGGGCACGGTCATCGTTGACAAGAGCCACCTCACGGAAGCCGAGTTGCTCGCGAAGGCGCGGGAATTTTATTCGAAGCTGGCCTAAATTAGCCCCTTTGCCGCCCTTCAACCGCCCCGAGTAATATGGCGGCGCAAAGGCCGACCCTTCTGTCCATTCGCTTATTTACATCCATCGAGAAATCAATATCGAGGTTATAGGCGAAGGGGTTGAAGCGTTGTTGGTAATCGGCAGTTTTTTCGGCCCCGAACTTGGCATCGTAGCCCTGAGGGACGAGGTTGCTGAGGAAGCGCCGAACCAGGGCGAGGGTCATGTTGTCTTCCGTGATCTCGCCGATTTGGACGTCGTAGGCATCCAAGATTTGCCAGTTATCGCGCAAGATGGATGACCAGCCTTTTCTCCTAAACGCACCGAGTTTGGCCCCCGTCGCGGTTTCGACGACATCATAAGCCGCCGAGAAATCAATGACTTGCCGGGCCTTGATTGACATGATTTCCTTGGACATCGTTTGGTCCGAATAGATTCGAATGTCTTCCTTTAATCGAAAAGCCTTCTGCTTGACGAAAAGAATCAGATTCTGATCGGTATCGTAAACGTAAAGCTTTGCTCCAAATAGGGTCAACAGATCACGTTTGAGCAGGTATTTGTTGTGAGTGAACGTAAGGGCGTCGGCGCGGGCGTAAGGGGCAGTATCCATGTGGCGGGATTTTACACCTTTGTGTCAGGCTACGTTGTGGCAGAGTTACCCTCGAACGAACCCGCCCCCATGCTCGCAAGCACGGGGAAGAAAGAGACTGCCTAGTTGTGTTAAAACTCTGCCTTTGAGACGCCGGTGCACGTTGCATCACCGGCTCCACAGAGTCTGAAACTATTCGTGCTCGGCTTTCGCGGATAACTCAACGTCTTCACGCGCCATTTATCCCGATGCGATGAGCGAAACACCCACTCCATGCGCCACAATCTGAATCTAGAATGAACCGCACTGTGCTCGTGCTCGGCTCCGGCCCGATCCGGATTGGCCAAGGCATTGAGTTTGATTATTCGTGCGTACACTGCGTTTGGGCCCTGGAAGCCATGGGCTACCGCGCGATCATCATCAACAACAATCCCGAAACTGTTTCTACCGACTTTGACACGGGCGACGGCCTCTACTTTGAGCCGGTAACTCTGCCCGATGTGCTGGCCGTTTGTCGGCATGAAAAGCCGATTGGGGTGGTTTGCCAGTTCGGCGGCCAAACGGCGATCAACCTTGCCGAGCCGTTAGAACAAGCGGGAATCAAGGTTTTGGGAACTTCGCCCGATGCGATTTCGATGGCGGAAGACCGGGGGCGGTTTGATGATTTGCTGGAATCCCTGGGCGTGGCACGGCCTCGCGGGCGAGCTGTAACTTGTTTGGAAGATGCGGTGGTTGTTGCTGGGGAAGTTGGCTATCCCGTGCTCATTCGACCCAGTTTTGTTCTCGGCGGTCGGGCGATGGAGATCGTACACGACGAGGCGCATCTGCGGGCATTCTACGGCGAAGCCGAATCAGCCAATCCGGGTCAGCCGGTTTTGGTAGACAAATATCTCTTTGGAACCGAGGCGGAAGTTGACGTCATTAGCGACGGTTTAGACACCCTCGTGCCCGGAATCATGGAGCATATCGAGCGCGCAGGAGTACATAGCGGCGACTCGATGGCGGTGTATCCGCCCGTATCTCTCTCTATCGAAATTCAGGCGGAAATGGTAGAAATCGCCTGCCGAATCGCCCGCGCCCTTGGGGTTCACGGTTTGATGAATATCCAGTTCGTGGTCACGGAAGGGAAGGCCTTTGTTTTAGAAGTCAATCCAAGAGCTTCCCGAACGGTGCCTTACATCAGCAAGGTGACGGGTATTTCGATGGTGGATTTGGCGACGCGCTGCATGATGGGTTCGAGTTTGGCCGAGATGGGTTACGGCAGCGGCCTTTGGGTACTTGATCGAGCTCATCCGCTCAATTTTGATGAAGGCGCACCGGTTAAGCCCAACGCTGCGGGTCGGATTATAGCGACAGATAATCTGAGAAAAGATGGACTACCGCCAACACCGCTTTACGCGGTCAAAGCCCCCGTCTTCTCTTTCCAAAAGCTCAGCCGAGTAGAGCCGAGTTTGGGCCCAGAAATGAAGTCAACGGGCGAGATTTTGGGGATTGATTTCACCTACGAAACCGCTCTTTACAAAGCGTTGGTTGCGAGCGGAATCCAGTTTCGTTCGAAGGGCGACGTGGTCATTACCGTTGCGGGTGAGGACAAGCGGGAG
This sequence comes from Armatimonadota bacterium, assembly GCA_031386985.1. Classification (GTDB taxonomy): domain Bacteria; phylum Armatimonadota; class Fimbriimonadia; order Fimbriimonadales; family Fimbriimonadaceae; genus JANJUB01. Next base: position 22,364 of record JANNCV010000015.1, on the reverse strand, counting down.
GCGGTGGTGATCGCCAAAGAACTTTCCAAGGTGGGTCACAAAATCATCGCAACATCGGGCACGGCGGAAGCTTTTCGAAAGGCTGGAGTGCCTTGCGAGGTGGTGCAGAAAATCCAAGACGGCGAGCCGAATCTGCTTGATCTGCTCAAAAGCGGAAACGTCAGCCTGATGATCAACACACCTTCGAAGGGCCTTGAAGCCAGCGCCGAATCCGCGCGGATTCGGCGGGCCTGTATCGAGAGCGGAGTCCCGATTGTGACAAGCATAGACACCGCCGGAGCCCTGGCGCGGGCGATTGAAATCTACCAAACTCCGAGCAAGGCGAGTTGCTTGCGACTTGAGGAGTATTTTCAGGGCTCTGCGATTTAGGGACAATCACCCAAAATGCGCTATCCTAACCACTATGAAATGGCGGCTCCTTCTTCTGTCGGTGTTTGTAACTCTTTATGCGCACAGTTTTTGCCAAGAGTACACGCAGAACTGGGCTACGTTCACGACTCCCAGAGTATCAGGCGAAAAGTTGACATGGACGCATCTGAGGGGCGGAAGAAACGGGGATGCGTTCACGCTTGGAATCGCTGACAGTGGTACCACCCGCAAGATCATTTTGAGTCGGGTTTCACCAACGGGCGATTTAGTCTGGTTTACAGAACTTCCTGAGACGCTGACGCTTTTTAGACGTCCACTGGCATTGGAAATCGATGGGGCAGATAACGTTTACATCATGTTCAATGTGGACGAGCGCCTGATTGTTTCGTCGTTTCGGGCAACAGATGGCGGCAACCGGTGGCAACGTCAATTCGGGACATTCTTTGTTGGCCCGCCCCAGTTGGCGGTCGCAACGCGTGGAAACTCAACATTCGTCTATTTTTCCCATGTGGAGGAACCAGGACGGGTGACGACAGAGAGACTAAGCGCCTCCAACGGTGGGCAACTCTTCGAACGAGAGCATGGTATCAGCTCGTTTCTTTCCATCAATGAACAGGCGATAGACGCCAACGGGAATCTAATTGTCGAGCTGGTTGAGGGTCTCCGAGAAACCGCCACAATCATCAAACTGAGCCAAAGTTTGAATGAAGTGTGGACGACTGCGGTGCCAGGGGAACGCTTCCTTAAGGATTTGGCGCTACACCCTGACTCAGGTTCTATACTGGCCCTCACTACAATCAATTTCCGTGACCCACAGCTCCTTCTTGTGCTTAATCCGGTCAATGGGGTGATCGTCAAGCAAACGCAACCCTTCAGTTCCATGGATAGATGCCTTCCTGCCCCCGCCGGGGCGTTCTGGGTACTTGGTGGTACCGCAGACCTATACTCGGCGAATCTGAATCGAGTGATTGCGCCTATGGCGTTAAGCACTCCCGTTCCTATCCAGTTGGATGAGGTCGTCGCCGATGCATCCGGGGCGCTCCATGTCCCAGTGCGCCGAGGCTTTTTTCGACTTCAAAGATTTCCAAAACTCGCTGTACTCGAGATCAGCGACGTGGGCGAGTGCCATGCGGTCTTCGGCGATTCTCAAGGAAATGTGCTCGCCGCTGGCTCCAGTCCTGCGACTTCACTTGGTGATGCGATCGTGTTGCAACTTGGACAGCCCTATTCGGCGACTACGGATGTGTTCGGGGGAGCCTTCGGAGCCTCATTCGTCGTGGATGCGCCGGGGGTTTTGGCAAATGATACTAACTTCAAGGGTGCAACCGTGCAACTCGTTGCTCCGGCGGCTAGTGGCACAGTAACTCTGGCTCTCGACGGTGGCTTTACCTATGTTCCCGGAGCAAACTTCAGCGGGACCGATCAGTTCCGATATAGCTTGACCAAGGGCAATGTCGTTCGAACCGCAACTTGCTTTGTCAAGCGTGTTGTCGTTTCAAACTTAGCGTTACCCATAGAGGTAATTGGTGGAGACACGTTTGTGGGCACGATCACACTCAGCACGGGTGTCTTTTCCGACCCGTTGCTTGTCAATGTCACGACGAATGCTCCCGCGCTAGTCGGACTTGAGCGACCCCAAATGTCCAGTTACGATGTTTCTCGGCCTGTTCACATGTTCACCTTGCCGGTGACGGCGGCCCGGAGCGTAACAATGTTTGCCGCGCTCGGTCTCGCTACGCACTCGGCGTCATTTCGGTTGGCGCCAGGGGGGCTCGGGAGTATTCGTTCGGTAAATGATCGGCGCGTGATTCGAGGCGAACGCAACGACTTTGTCGTTTCTTTAACAGGCCCGCTCGAGGTCGAACGGTCGATATCTATTACCTATGGGGATGCGACTGGGCCCACTCGGGTTACATTTCCAGCCGGGACAACCTCAAAAACTATCTCGCTTTTCGTGTTTGCTACTGCAGCTGCAGAACTCACGATCACTCAAGTGCTTGGTAGCCAACAGCTGCGCTTTAGTTTTCCGACCTTTGCCCAGCCAACACTAGACCGATTTGAAATTGTTCCGTTCGCTTACGCGGGAACGGCGGTTCGAATGCGGGCTACCCTCACCGGGCAAACAGGTACCGAAATTCGAGTCGTAACTCTGAGCACGACTTCGCCGGATTTTCCGGCGTTTCCAAGCTTCCTGTTGGTGCGAGAAAATGGGAAGACGAGCGGCGACAAGACCGCAGTTATTAACCTGGTCGCAGCGAATACCAATATTTCGATTACCGGAACTTTGGACGGCTTATCCAGAACCGCAACTGCTCTTGTTCGTCCCAACATCTTGCAGACTTTTTCCGTTGACAGCTCAATCCTGCGCCTTGGTGACTCAACTCGCGGACGCATAAGCCTTAACTGGTTTGACTCGCTGAACCCAACAACCTTGACCGTAAGCTCGACGAACACTTCGATTTTGGTCGCACCGGCCCAAGTTACTTTGCCCCCTGGGGTAGGTAACACCGAGTTCCAAATCAGCGCTGGCACGAGAACGGGGACCGCTACGATCAAGGTCAGTAGCGGTCAGAAAACCATTACTCGAACGATTACGGTTGTTCCTTAGCGAATCAAACTTCGCAAGGGACAGCCGAAACAGTGGCGAGGGCCGCGCCGATCTTAACCGTCACATCCAACACATCCTCCGTCGTCACTGTGAGCGGCGGAGCGAACCGGAAGGTTCGGGCTCTTGTTTCCTTCGTCAGGATCCCTTGATCCAGGAATGCCTTCGAGAGGGCTTGAGTGTCCGTCCCCTCTTTAACTTCCAAACCAACCAACAAGCCCCGACCACGTATGTCTTCCACTAAAGGGCTGTTCAGTTTGACCAGCTCATCCATGAAAAGATCGCCCATGGCGGCCGATTGAGCGGACAGGTCTAAGGATTCCATTTCCTCCATCGCCGCGATTGCAACTACGGCGGCCAGAGGGTTGCCCCCAAATGTTGAGCCGTGATCGCCGGGTTTGAACACGCCGAGGACTTCTTTCGAACCAACTACCGCTGAAACCGGCAGAACGCCTCCGCCCAGAGCCTTGCCCAGGCACATCAGATCGGGCTTAGCGTCCTCGTGTTGCCAAGCGAATTTCTTGCCCGTTCGGCAGAATCCAGTCTGGATTTCATCCCAGATGAGGAGCACGTTATGCTTGGTGCAAATGGCGCGCAGGCCCGCCATGAAGCCATCAGGAGGGAAGATGATGCCACCTTCGGCTTGGATTGGCTCAAACAAGACGGCGGCGGTGTTCGGCGTGATTGCCTTTTCGATTGCATCAAGATCTCCAAATGGAACTGTAAGGAATCCGGGCGTAAATGGCCCGAAATGCTCTTTGTATTGCGGCTCGGTGCTGAAACCGACGATGGTTGTGGTTCGACCGTGAAAGTTATCCTGCGCCGTGATGATTTCGGCTTTGTCGGCGGGAACGCCCTTGACCGTGTAAGCCCACTTTCGGGCAAGCTTGATTGCGGTTTCGATGGCTTCCGCGCCGGTGTTCATCGGGCAACACATATCGGAGTCGGTGAACTCGCAAATCTTCTTCAAGAAAGCAGCCAACTCGCTAGTGTAAACCGCCCGGCTCGTGAGCGTAACTTTATCAAGTTGCTGTTTGAGAACCCCAATGATGTACTCGCTGAGGTGGCCGTTTGCAACCGCGGAATAGGAGCCGATGCAATCTACATATTGCTTTCCCGCGCCGTCCCACGCATAGATTCCCTGGGCGCGAACGATGTTAACTTCGAGCGGGTGGTAGTTGTGGGCACCGTATTTCTCGGTCACTTTGATGGCTTGGGCATCGGTCATAGCTTCAATGTTGGTTAGAATGTTGTTCATTTTGAAATCTCCTTTTGATAAGTTGTTTTAGCTAAATTGAGTTGGACGATGAGGGCGTTTTTTCCGGTTCCGCCAGTGGATTCTCTCCCCTCGATTGACTGCTTTACGGTCATGGCGAGGTCGTCGAGCTCCGGATCGCCATGGAGGCCGTTCTTCGCCCATTTGCCGACGCGCTCGTGGGCCGTTCGAAAGGGAACTCCCTTTAGAACCAAGGCCTCGGCGACCGATGTGACGGTGGATTGGCCCTTTCCGGCGCATTGCGCCATTTTTCCGAGGTCGTAAGTAGCCGTTGCCAACATTTCACGGGTCAAAACCAGCGAATCGAGGGCGAGAGCAACTGAATCGAAAAGCGGTGGCTTATCCTCCTGCTGATCGCGGTTGTATCCCAAGGGCAAGGCCTTCATCATGCACATGAAAGCCGTCCAGTGTCCGATAACTCTGGCCGAGCGCCCTCTAATGAGTTCGGCGAAGTCTGGGTTTCGCTTCTGGGGCATGATGCTGCTTCCCGTGGAGTAAGCCTCATCCAGCTTTATATAGTCAAACTCGGCGGTTGAAAAAAGCACGATTTCCTGGCTAATGCGACTGAGGTGTTGCATCAACATCGCGAGCGCGTGAAGGGAATCGCCGATGAAGTCACGGTCGCTGACGGCGTCGCAAGCGTTCGGGACAACGCTCGAAAACCCCAGCAAAGAAGCGGTGAGTTCTCGATCAATGGGCAAACTTGTGCCCGCCAGCGCCGCCGCTCCCATCGGGCACGCATCCGCCCCAGCCGCGACCCCGATAACTCGCTCAAGATCACGTTGGAGCATCCAAAAATACGCCAAAAGTTGGAATCCGAGTGTGACTGGCTGGGCGGGTTGCTGATGTGTGTAACCCGGCATCGGGTCGTCTAAATGCTTTTCGGCAAGCTCCAACAAGCAACCCTGAAGTGATTGGAGTTCGCCCCGAATAAGGCCACAACGCTTCTTTAACCAGAGCTTCGTTACCGTTACGACTTGGTCGTTGCGGCTGCGCCCGGCATGAAGCTTGTTGGCAGTATCGCCTAGTGCCTGATGTAGTAGCCACTCGATTGCCCCGGGTAGGTCTTCCGATTGGGCGATCAGAACCGGCTGCTCCATCACAGCTTGTTTCGCCTTAAACAGAGCTTCCACCAATTGTTCTGATTCAGCTGAACTGATGATTCCGGTTGCGCCCAGCATCTTAGCATGAGCGACCGAAACCTCAATCTCCTCATCGAGCATGTTGAGGTCGGAAACGGTTGATTGGCCGAACTTCCAGGCGGTTTCCGCGGGACTCTTAGAAAACGCACCTCCCCAAAGCTTCACCTTCTGGTCAGTCATGTTTCACTCCGGTGAACATCAAGCTGCTTAGTCCGTGCGCCCTCACCATGCCTTCCATCGAACTTTGCACTAGAGCTTCGCTATCGTCGAAGCTGGCAATCGCTTCGTTGTAAAGGGCATAAGGGCTCTCCCGCCCAATGACTTGCATTGAGCCCTTATAGAGTTTCAATATGACCTTTCCGGTAACGCGCTCTTGAATCGAATCGGAAAACGCCGTAAGGGCTCGGAAAAGCGGATCACCCCACAGGCCCTTGTACGTGAGATCGCCCCACTGTTGATCCACGAGAGCCTTGAACTTGCGTTCTTCACCCGTCGTGACTAGGCCCTCAAGTTCCTTGTGGGCTTTGATCAAAAGCACCGCGCCGGGGCACTCGTAGTTTTCGCGGACCTTAAAGCCGATCATTCGGTCTTCCATGATATCAATCCTTCCTACGCCGTTTTCGCCTGCGATTTTGTTCGCAAGTGTAACAAGATTAAAGGCATCAAGTTCAACCCCATTGATCGCGATAGGAGTGCCATGCTGGAAGTCAATCTCGACGATGGCAGGCTCATCCTTGGCATCAAAGATTGAAGCGGTCCAAGCAAAAATCTCCTCAGGCGGGGCATAGTTTGGCGTTTCCAGTTTGCCGCCTTCAATAGATCGCCCCCAGAGATTTTCATCAATGCTCCAAATCTTGTTCGCCGATTGTCCAATTGGGGCTCCGACCTTTGCCGCATATTCTATCTCGGCAGTTCGGGTCCAATTTCGCTCGCGAACTGGCGCTTTGATTGGAATATGGGGGGCGTGTTGGCGCAATCCGAACTCGATTCGGAATTGATCGTTGCCCTTACCGGTACATCCATGCACAAAGCAGGCATCACTCACGTTCAATGCGAGTGCATGTTCAGCAGCCTTTCGGGCGATGAGGGGGCGGGCGATGGCGGTTGAGAGGGGGTAGCCAAAATAGTCGGCATTCATCTTGAGCGCAGGTACACAGTAGTCTTGAGCGAACTCCTTCTTCACATCAACCGTGGTGTGATCGGTGCCGAGAACAGAGGCTCGATGTTCAGCCTGGGCGATATCATCGGCAGGTTGGCCCACATCAATCGTGACCGTATAGATCTTCTCAAATCCCTCTTCTTTCAAAACCGGGATGCAGACCGTCGTATCAAGTCCTCCACTGAAAATAACAATGGCGGTCTTCATGCGATCACCCCGTCGAGGATGAGACTCATGAGGGCTTTTTGAGCATGAAGGCGATTGTCAGATTGGTGAAACACTGCCGATTGTGGCCCATCAATGACGCCTTCGGTAACTTCTAGCTCCCGAACAGCGGGCAGGCAATGGAGGAAAATCGCATTGGGATCAGCGTGCTTCATGAGGTCTTCATTTACCTGGAACTTCGCAAATCGCCGCATCCGTTCTTCCGTTTCCTCCTCCTGCCCCATGCTCACCCAAACATCGGTGTAAACCGCATGCGCTCCTTCGACCGCTATTTCCGGATTGTAAACCTGCGTCACATTCGGAAAGGTATAAGCGATCTCGTCGGACTCGTAGCCTGCGGGGGTGCAGATGATAACCTCGTGCCCGAGCTTAGCCGCGATCGTTGCAAAGCTGTTGCAAACATTGTTGCCATCGCCGATCCACGTGAGTTTGAGTTTTTCATTACCGAAGACTTCTTCAATCGTTAACATATCGGCCAGGGCTTGGCACGGGTGCTCTTTGTCGGTGAGAGCGTTGATGACGGGAACAGTTGACCACTTAGCCAGTTCTTCGATGTCGGTTTGGCGATACAGCCGAGCCACGATCATGGTGGCCCAGTTCGAAAGAACGCGGGCGGTATCGGCAATAGACTCTCGCTTGCCCATCTCAATATCCGCTTTAGTCAAGTAGATCGCGTGACCGCCGAGCTCATGGAATCCGGTTTCAAATGAGACTCTCGTCCGTAATGACTGCTTTTCGAAGATCATCGCCATCATGCGATTGGCAATAGGGGCGACAAGGGTGGGATTTGATAGGCGCTGCCGCTTGACAAACTTTGCGGTATCCAGCACCAGCCGGATTTCTTCTGTTGAGAGATCGTTGGCGGCAAGCACGTGTTTTGGCTTGGACTTGCCCCCCGGGGTGGTGGAAATGTGATTATTGTGATGACTCGTAATGAGTTGTTGATAAGCTTGTTGTAACATTGAAAATGCCGTCCTGAGAGTTTTGGACTTGGGCCCAACGCTGGGCGGAGTGAAAACTGCGGGAGAACGGAGATTTGCGGGACCTGAGGAACTTCAGTGTTCGTTACGGTCGTCCAGGGCAAATCCCCTAGCTACGACGACGGTTACGACGGCGGACAGCCAACTGCGGCGACGTGAAAACGTCGCTAGAAACCAAGTATGGGTTCGCAGAGTTGCCGTAAAAGATAGTTCATTATAGGTCATTCAAGCGAAAAAAGCAAGTCCCCGGCATAATCGGAAGATGAAAAAGGTTGCAGTTGTCATGGCAGGCGGATCGGGCGAGAGGTTTTGGCCGGTATCCACGGCCTCTGAACCCAAGCAACTTTTGCGACTTACTCCTTCCGGAAAGACCTTACTTGAAGAAGCGATGGAGCGTATTTCGCCCGTAACAGGGGAGGACGCGGTTTTCGTCTCAACTTCGCGGTTCTTGGAGCCGAGGCTGGTGGAGTCTGGTTTAGTACCGGCTTCACGGATTCTCGCCGAACCCGCTAAACGCAACACCTTGGGCGCCGTTCTCTGGTCGGCGGCCCAGATTGAGCGAGAGTTCGGCTCTGAAGTATCGCTTGCATTCACTACTGCCGATCATCTCATCGGTCCTCAGGCTGAGTTCTGCGAAGATGTCGAAAAGGCACTTGATTTGGCAATCGAGAGCGGCTCAATCACGATCATAGGAATCCCGCCGACCCGCGCGGAGACTGGTTATGGCTATTTGGAAATCGCGAAGAGCGAAGCGGCACAGATAAGCCGACACGGGGGAAAGAACCACTCCCCGTCCCTCGTCGGTCACGACGTAGGCGGTGGTGCCGGCGATGAAAGCTTGGTAAGGGCCAGGATCGCCTTGCGGGTTTCGAAAAAGCGGAAAGCGGCTTCTCAGCCAGCGCCGCCTCCGCCGGCTGATTGGAAGGTGCTCAAATTCAAAGAGAAACCCGACTTCGAGACCGCCGAAAAGTATGTGAAGGCGGGAAACTACCTCTGGAATAGCGGCATGTTCATCATGACTCTCACGGCATTGCGCGAAACCTTACACACCGTTGACCCTGACCTTTACATTCTCTACAAGCTCATGGTTGAAGGGCAAGATTCGTTCGAGGACCTCCCCTCAATCGCCTTCGATCGGGCGGTTTTGGAGAAGGCCGCTGATATTCGGTTTGTCCCGGCTACGTTCCAATGGGACGACATTGGTTCCTGGGACTCGCTTTTGCGAACTTTCCCGGAGGGTGCCAATGCTGTTGTTGGCCGGCTCAACCAAATAGAATCCGAAGGCAACGTGATCTACTCAACTGATCCGGACATTCGAGTCAACCTACTTGGCGTAACGGGTTTGGGCGTGATTGTTACCGATGGGGAAGTGGTCGTGATAGATTTGGCACGAAGCCAAGAAGTGCGTGATTTGGCTCAAAAGGCTCTAGAAGGGTCATAGCAATGCACAGCTGCAGCTCTGGTTACTTCACGTTTTTCTTTGCGCGATTGTTGAGTTTCATCAACCAGATTCTGTAACAACTCACCTTCCAATAAACTTTAAGGTCGCTGTTTTCTTTAACTGTCTGGCCGTCCGAAAGGCATTCGATCAAACCGCATCCGATCCGAACTCTTTCTCATCTTCATTGGAAAGAGATAACCGATTCTAGCGTAACATTTGCGTAACGGCCGAACGTCTACTCAGCGGCTCCCTGGTAAAGGTTTTGGGGTTTCAGCTAAAGCCAGTAACAACGCTGTACGGGGATCATCCTGCCCCTCGTATTTATTCAGGGCATTTCCCCTCCTGTCTGGTGGAAACAAACGCACATGGCTTGGCTAAAGGGTTTATCTGTATTCAGTTTCGTATCGCTCGTAGGGGCTGCACTCGCGCAGCAAACCATGTGGGATGTCTCAACCACAGGTTCTGATTCAACGTTTTCAAACGCAAATTCCACACTGGGAACCGTTGAGAATATTGGCGGTCAGAACTTCCTAAACGTAACAATGAACGGTTGGGGCAACGTAGCTCAGAACTTCACGACTCCAAAGAACTGGAGTGCTTTTAACGGATTTCGAATGACGGTTGAAAATCTAGAGAGCTTTTCGCTTTCGATTGCGTTCAAAGTGCGACTTTCGGGCTCAACGGACACGATGCTCGGAATTTACGATGTTGGACCCCGCGAGAAACTCCAAGTCCTCGTGGATAACGGCGCCTTTGCCGCGAGTAACTCATGGACGCATCTCCCCCAATCAGCCGTTCCATCGCATTATCGTCACAACCCGGTTTTCACTCCTAGGAATCTCTCTTCAATCGCGGGGTGGATGCTGTATTATCGAGGCGACCTGCCCGCTCGCGTCAAACTTTCCAATATTGAAGCGCTTGCGGTTAACTACTCAACCGCTCAGAGCATTGATAAGTTCGGACAAATGTTTAGTCAGGTTTGGACGGGAAAGGCCTATACCGATAGTGATTTGTCGAGCCAACGGACGGCAGAAACGGCGGATTGGACGGCGAATCCGGGTCCCGGCGAAACGTGGGGATCAAGCACCCTTAGGGCAACCGCAACCGGCAGCTGGCGAACAATCAAAGTCCCATCCGGAAACTGGTATCTCGTAACTCCACAAGGGAAGCTTTTCTGGAGCTTCGGAGCTACGTCAGTTCGCGAATACAATCCAACCGTAACACAGGGCCGGGAGTCTACATTCAGAACTCTCCCAGCGGCAGGCGCACCCGATTCCGAGTTCTTTTCAACCGTTTGGTCAAACGGAGCCAATCGGCAAGCGTTCGATTTTTACGGTCGAAATCTAAAGGCCAAATACGGACCGACCTGGCAAAGCGATTGGAAAGGCACGGCGGCGAGCCGATTGCGATCTTGGGGCATGAATACTCTGGCTTCGGGCTCCGATCTTTCCATCATGACCGAGCAAAACGTCCCAGCCGTTACAACCCACACCACGAAGGGTTTCCAAACTCGCTTGGCTGCTCCCGACGCTTATTGGGGAACGCTCCCCGATCCGTTTGCCGGCGATTTCCAGTATTTCGTCGAGAGCACGTGGCGCAGTTCGCTCATGTCTTTCGCTCAGACGGGCAAACTGATCGGAGTCTTTGTTGATGGTGAGAACTTTTGGGGACTCAAAGATGGCACGCTCCGGCAACGTTATCAGCTCCCCCTGGCGGCATTGCGAGCGGCGAAAGGTCAACCTGCGAAAATCAAGTTTGTCAATGAGCTCCGTGGACGCTATGTAACGATCTCGGGTCTCAACGCGGCTTGGGGAACCACATTCCCATCGTGGACTCATTTGTACAACGAGTCGGTCGAAATCACCGACCTCCAAATGACAGCATCATGCCTTGAAGATTGCTCCAAGTTCTTGGGAACATTCGCCACCAACTACTATTACAAGATCAAGCAGGGTCTTCGAGCGATGGGCTATCAAGGCTTGTTCTTGGGGTCGAAAGATCATCCCGGTTGGACACCTCACGAAGTGTTTGTCGCGATGGCGAAGCAAGTTGACGTGATTTCTGTAACCCTCTACGGAGGCGCGGATCGAATCCCCTTAACGTATCTTGAGAGCTTCAATAAGCCGATCCTGATTGCCGAGTTTGCGTTCTCGTGCCACGGAGCGGGGACCGGTGCAAGTCGAGGTTCGAACCCTGCCATCGAACGTAGCTCAGAGGATCGGGTTGAGGCCGCCGAGGACTACCTTCAACGCGCACTCTCCTCTCGGAACGTCATCGGTGTTCACTGGTTCACCTACATTGATGAGCCCTTGACCGGACGCCCGATGGACGGTGGTAACTACCCGCTCGGTCTGGTTAGCGTCACCGACCGACCCCATAGTGACCTGGTTCAAGCGTTCCGCACTTTCACCCAAGGTCTGTACGCTCGACGCGGCTTCTAATACCCATCCTCTCCTCACCTCGCGGCCGTCTCTAAATGGGGCGGTCGCTTTGCTTTTGGGTCGAATCCATGCAAAAGATTCGCTTTTCTGCTTTACAAGCGTGAGGCCGTTCATACTCAACAAGGGTGCAAGCTTTGTGCCAATCTAAGATGTTGCTTTACTTTTTGAGCCGCTCGAAAGCGGGCGCAACATAAACGAAATCACCCAGACCTCTTGCGACGGTTACCGGCTTGTCGGATTCGATCATGGACATGGTCAAGCAGGGCTCACCGGTGCGGCGCATTAAGCGATAGTTGATGCCTTGGCCGTACATTCCATGACCAATACCGGCAACAATGACCATCACCGTGTTGCGACTTGGCGCACGGCCTTCGAAGTACTTGATCGCAGTATCTGCCATCCCTTCATCCCACAGAACTTGGGCTTTGTAAATATTGGGGCTGGTAGGGGGATGGCCTCCCATGAGAGCGACGAAAACGCTCTCATGCTCTTTATTGTTCAGATAGAACTCGCGCGGAAGCTGTTGCCGTTGCTCGGGGGTTAGCCCTTCATAACCGCCGCGCCCAACCGTCCGCACCCAATCCCGGGGAACGTTGAGGGCGACCATCGGAAGGCGGTGCTTTTGGGTGGCCCGGAAGATCGGGGCATAAATCTCAAAAGGGAAACCCCATTGCTTTTGCCAATCTGATTCGACGATGAACTCAGCCTCAGTATATTTTCCGAGAGTCCATGGAGCGAGTGACTTCTGAACCGGACGCGTAAACATTTCAAAGCCGACGACGACATCACGCCCGCGCTTTACCAATGCTTCAATAACTGCCGCCTGCATCTTGTGGTGATCAGGCTGATCGTGGCTTTCACCTACAAACACGTAGCGATACCCATCAGCCGCCTGCGCAAATGAATCAACGCTCGCGTTCGCCAGAGTTCGCATGTCCTTGATGGCGTTTACCGCGATCGTCGCGGTTCCGGTGCGCCCAATCGCCAGGTTCTGAGGATCGGGCGCGTCAGATTGTGAGAATAAAAGGGGAAGCAAAAGCATTTGATTCATTAAACCCCGTGTATGATATGTCGTGATGCGCAAAGCGGCTTGGATTGGGCTTTTGTTAGGCGTCCTCGGTTGCGGCGAGCCTGCGGGCCCCGCCGAGCCACGGGCCAAGTCGAGCCCGAGCCCGGAACAAATTGTCTATGAACAGCTTCGATCTGGTTCTGTTCAGTTGGATTCCGCCGTTCAAATCTTGTCCGAAGCCCTGGAAACGGCGAACGCAAAAACACTGCCTAGAGATGAAGCCATAGACGAAATGCGGGATTTGATAGACGGGGCGGGCGCGTCAATCTCTGATCTATCCGCACCCCCAAGCGGCATCGCCGAAGTAAAGGCTAAGTTCGCGGAGTATGACGACCATCGCCTAAAAGCGGTCGAAAGCGCTAACGATGCCCTCCATGCGATTGCGGATGCGTTCGAGATAACGGAGGGTTTAAGGGAAACGCCGGCGTTTTCAAAAGTTGCGGAATTGGAGGACCTCTCCGATCTCTTAAAGGAAGCCAAACAGAACCTCAGGGACGCCATCATTACGTTGGGTGGTAAGGTCGAGTTGAGCGGCGCTTAGCTCCTATCCGCCGAAAAGCCGCCCCAATTGATGCACGCCAACAGCGGCTAAGTAAGCCAGAACGGTCATGTAAGAGAACATGAAAATGGGCCATTTCCAACTGTTCGTTTCGCGCTTCACCGTCGCCAAAGTTGCCATGCACTGAGCGCATAGGGCGAAAAAGACCATCAACCCGACCGCCGTCCATTGGGTGAGGAGTGGCCTTCCGTCCGGCCACTTGGCTTCCTGAATCGCCCGGCGCATTGCACCCGATTCGGAATCCTCATCACCAATAGCGAAAAGTATCCCCATGGAGGGTACTACCACCTCGCGCGCCGGAAAAGCGGCAAGAATTGAGGTTGTGATCCTCCAATCAAAGCCCGCCGGGAGGAAGATTGGTTCAATCGCTCGTCCCGCTTGGCCCAGGTAGCTGTTTCTGAGTTGTTGCTCCTTAACGTAAGCTTCGACTGACGATGTCATCGGTCCCTTCAAATAGTCCACGCGATATTGAGCTTCACTCTCCATTGAGCGCGGGAAGTAGCTTGCTCCCCAGATCACGATGGACATGAAAAAAATCATCGTGCCAGCGGTCTGAAGGAATACTTTGCCCCGTTGGAAAATCGCGATCCAAACATCCTTGAGGCGCGGCATTTGGTAAGGTGGCAATTCAAGAAGGAAGGGGATACGCTTGCTTTTTATAACGCCTCGGTTTAGAACATAAACAACCGGAATAGCAACGGCGAGACCCAGCAGATGCATGGCGAAAAGCGTAAATCCCGCCCAAGCGGCTCCGAATTTAGGTTCTATCACGGCTCCGATCAACAAGACATAGACGGGCAATCGGGCGGAACAACTCATCAGCGGCGCGACCAAGATTGTAGCTAAACGACTCTTCGGGTCGGGCATAACTCGCGCCGCCATAATGCCGGGAATGGCACAGGCAAAGCTGGAGAGTAGGGGGATAAATGCCCGGCCATTTAAGCCACACCATCCCAGCAACCGGTCCATCAAGAATGCCGCTCGCGCCAGATAACCCGAGCCCTCTAGCAAGCTGATAAACACAAAGAGAATCAGGATTTGAGGGAGGAAGACGATGGCGGCGCTAAATCCAGCGATTATCCCATCGACCGCAAGCGATTGGAGCCACGGGACTCCTTCCAGTTTTACGCCGACGGCGGAGCCCAGCCACCCAAACCCCGCCTCTATCCAATCCATGAGTGGACCCGCAAAAGTGTAGATAGACTGAAAAACCAAATACATTACGCCTCCAAACACAACGAGGCCGCCGACTCGATGCGTTAGGATGCGATCCATTTTCTCTGACCTCGAACGCTTGGGCACGCCAATATGCGTGATCACTTTCGCGCTTAGCGCGGCTGCCCAATCGTAGCGGTTAGACACGACCCCGGTAGCGAGAATGCCTTGCTCGGCGATTGCATTTCGGGCCGAGTCGAAGACGCCTAAAACTTCCGGTAGCTGTTCTAAACGCCGGCGAAAAATGGGCTCTGGCTCTAAAAGCCCGATTCGCAGTTCCGCCCTCGGCACGTCCATGCCGATTCGGGCCAGGCGCTCCTTTACCGCCGAAACGTTTTCTTCTAAAAATGCGGGCAATCCGAAATCAACTTTCGGTACCCGAGGGTTCCCTAAACTGGCTTTAATGGCATCTTTCAGTGCCGAAATCCCGCGCCCCTGGTTCCCGATTACGACGATAGTTTCGGCATCTAGCTCCTGGGACAAGAGGGAAACATCAATGCTATCGCCCTTGGGCTTGAGCAAATCCGTCATGGTTAAGGCGACGAGGAGGGGAATCCCGGCATCAATGAGCTGGGAATAAAGAAACAGGTTGCGCTCAAGGTTGGCGGCGTTTAGAACGCAAATGAGTAAGTCGGGTTTTGGGAACGCCTCCGATCCCAGAATTGCAGAGGTGGCTACTTCTTCATCCGCTGACTTGGGATGCATCGAATACAAGCCAGGAATATCAAGGAATTCAACTTCAAGATCACCCAGCATGGCTCGGGAGCTAATCCGCTCAACCGTGACTCCAGGGTAGTTGCCGACCTTTTGATTCGAACCGGTAAGGGAGTTAAAGAGGCAAGTTTTGCCTGCGTTTGGATTGCCAACTACGGCGATGAGTGGAACCTTGGGCATCGAACGAGTTAGAGTAGCTCGACCTCAATCCCTTCAGCTTCACATTTTCGCAGGCAAAGGGAATAACCACGCAATCTGATTTCGATCGTATCTCCAAAAGGAGCGACCTTGGCAACCGAAAACTCGGTGCCAACCGTTAGCCCCATTTCTTGGAGTCTCAATGTCGCCGGATTCGGCTGAATCATCGAAACCCTAGCCCGCATATTGCGCTCTAGTTGACCAAAACTCATCATCTGAACGTTACCACGTTTGTTGCCCTGCTAGCCTAAGACGGGTAGCCACACTGGAAAGTTTACTCTTTATCTTGATTTCTTTGTCAGGATTCACTATTTGCACCGTTTGGAACTTTGGACCGGGCCCAAGGGTTATTTTCCATAGATTGACCCTTTAAGCAGGGCTGAGGCGGGAAGCAATAAACTTATGCCCTTGAAAATAGACCAATACGATCCAAACGCGGTTGAAGACACCCCAAAATCAAGCCTCGTCACCCGGAAGGACTTCAAGCGAACAGCGGTCGTTGTGGTGATTCTGGCCCTCTTGTTTTTTCCGATTTACAAAAAAATGATGGATGATCGAGATAAGCACCTTTGTAAGCGAAACCTTGGCGACATTTCCCAGGCCATGCTCGTTTATGCCGCCTCCAATTCAGACCGTTATCCGCCGATTTACAACCAGAAAGCCGATGGCACCGCCGAGCTATCAGATGGGAAAGCCTATTCTTGGATTTCCAACCTTTCGCTCTATGCGAAGGAGCCTCTGAGCGTGTTCAAGTGTCCCGCATGTTCAGATGATGAGACCACCCAAAACGAAGGCGTTTCCGGCAAGTCCCTGGAAGGATCCTACGGGATGTTCGGCGCTCTCTCGGCGCGACCGTTATCCGACGTTGCCAACCTTCAAACCGCCGTCGTCGTCTCTGAAACTTCAAATCTAGGAGCCCAAAAGTCGTACGACCCGCACCCGTTGGCGGGCATGGACGGGTTCGTGATCGGATTCGACAAGACTAATTTTCTTCCTTCCGAATCGCGTGGCCTGCTCGGGGACTCGGTCAAGGTTACAAGGCTTGCTTTTCGCGAAACAGACGCCGGGATCGTGGGTGAAAAGGGAAGTGATGGCAAGTTCCACGAACGGCTTGGTCGCCATCAAGGGGGCAACCACTTCATCTTTGCGGATGGGCACATCGAAACGAGGGGAGCCCGCATGATGGAATTGCAACGCTTCGCAAAGACGATAACGGGCAACTGGACGCTACCGTAGTTACTCGTACGGCAAGTCTACGGGCGGTTTTACGGGCGTCTTTTTAGGAGCTTCTGTTCCCATGACTCCTTCCCAAGTCACCCGGTGTTTGCCCTTGCTGTTCATATGCAAGACCGAGCCAAGCCAAAGGATGAAGGCAAAGCCAAGCGGTATGAGTGCCGCAACATTCACGTCTCCCTTGCCCGTTACAAGCGCAACAAAGGAAGTCAATCCCGCGGGAATGAAGATCAAACAGCCAAGCCAGAGTGTTAAGATAATCGCACCCGGAACAATCGCACCTGAAACCAACTGTCCGAGACCGGGAACCATCGCGGAAAGGACGGTGGCAATTTTTGCGTTCGCGGTGGTTTCAGCCATTTCCGTAACGATCGCTGAGGCCTTTGCTTGGGAGCGAAACACCAAGTCGGCGAGTTTGGCATCGGCGGCCTTGTTAGTAGAGTCTAGTACGACCGCAATTCGATAGAGGTGGGCCGCTTCCAAATTCTTGCGATCAAATGCCGCAAAATCAGCCCGACACTCAACTACGGCTGAGCTTCCGGGGGCGATGGCGTTGGCTTCCTCAATGTACTTTGAGGCGAACTCCTTGTTGCCACGCTTTAGCTCTAACTGAAATCTTTGGCACAACTTCTCCGCATTCTCGATCTCTTGGTCGGATGGTTTAGGCAGTTTTCCTGCGTCCAAGCGTGCCTTGGCCATCAAGCCTATAGGCGCCTCAGCGCTGGTATCGCCAACTTCAGTGGGCTCTCCTAGCTCGGAAGCAACCTGAGTGCCCCCAAGTTGAGCCCGCAAAGCCGCCGCCTCGCGTTCCAAAGCTTCGAGTCTTTCCAGGGCCTCGTTCGGGGCTACGCCGTTTCCTGGCTGGTTTGCATCGTTTTCCAAAGGGTCTCCAAGTCAAAGAACTGACGTTGCTCATCCCGCATAATGTGCAAGATTACGTCGCCATAATCCTGCAAAATCCAGCCCGTATTGTTGCCCTCAGTTCGGAGCGGCTTCTCTTTCAATCCGCGCATGTGATCGCCAACTTTATCGGCAATCGCGGAGAGTTGACGGTCATTCGTTGCGCTACAAAGAATGAAGTAGTCGGCGATTGATGTTTTTTCGTGAACATCAAGGGTTTCGATCTCCTCTCCCTTCATGTCGTCAATAATTTGTGTGATGATTTTTACTTTTTCTAGGCTGGTCATAGGTCTCCGTAGAGTTTGTGCTTCTTTATCGTAGTGTATACGGCGGGATCAAGGAATAGGACGGCGGATTTTCGGGCCGCAATTCGGTGCCGAATATCGGTTGAGGATACATCGGAAGCGGGGATGTGGATCAGGTCTACGTGGCTCGCATCCAATCCCGGAAGGTCACCCTTGTTCATCGGAGGTCGGAGCCCGACGGCCAGGCGGCACATTTTGATGAGCTTCTCTGGATTTTTCCATTTAGGCATACTCTTAAATGAATCGGCGCCCATGATAAGCCAGTAGTTAGCCGGCCGAACATGTTGCAGTTCCATAAGCGTGTCGTAGGTGTAGCTCTGGCCACGACGGCTCAGTTCAATGTCGCTGATGCTCATTTTTGGAAAGCCCTGAATGGCCGCCTGAATGAGCTCAATGCGTACGGCCCCCGGAGTGGCTTTTCCAATCTTGAGGGGATTCTTTGCCGCTGGAATCCAAATTAGCTCGTCGAGCTCAAGCTGGACAAGCGCTGTTTTCGCCAGGGCAATGTGCCCCAAATGAGGCGGATCAAAAGTGCCGCCAAAAATTCCGATACGCGGCAAGTCGGGGTTAATTGTCTGGTTCATAAGCAAAATCAAAGTTCCCGACTCCAACGGTATCACCTTCTTTGGCACCGAGCTCTTCCAGGCGCTGAATAACGCCGATTCGCTGAAGGCGGCGGTGCAGATACCGGAGAGCTTCGTCGTTGGCGAGATCGGTCATCGCGATCATTCGTTCGATCCGTTTGCCCTGAACCGCAAACCCATTTTCTGTAGCTACTACCTCCCACTGGCCCGCATCTTTCGTGTCTTGAATCGGAATGATAATGGGGAAACGAGGCATCTCAGATGCCCTTTGAACTTCGGTAGACATCGCATGGAGGAGCCCATCAATGCCGTCTCCGCTAACCCCGGAAACAGGAAAAATCGGAATTTCCTCGGGAATAACGGTGCGTAAACGCTCGATTTCAAGCGCGACGGAGTCGGCATCCACCGTATCAATCTTGTTCAAGACCACGATTCTCGGGCGGCCAGTTAGGTCGTCCGAGTATTTCGTTAGCTCCGCTTCGATGAGTTGGAAGTTTGCAACTGGATCAGATTGGTCCAGCGGCATGACCTCTACCAGGTGAACCAAGAGCAAGGTTCGCTCCACGTGCTTCAGGAACTGGATTCCAAGCCCCTTACCCTCGGAGGCCCCTTCAATTAGCCCTGGCATATCTGCTACGGTGAACGAGTTATCACCCACGGAGACTACGCCCAGGTTAGGCACGATGGTAGTGAAAGGGTAGTTTGCGATTTTTGGCTTCGCTGCGCTGATCCGGCTGATAAGCGTGCTTTTGCCCGCATTGGGGAGGCCGATCAAGCCGACGTCAGCGAGGAGTTTAAGCTCGAGTCTCGCGAGCAACGTATCGCCGGGGGCACCTTTTTGGGCCAAAGTTGGAGCCTGACGAACGCTATTGGTGTAGTGCAGATTGCCAAAACCGCCGCGACCACCCTTGCAAAGCACCGTTTTCATGCCATCAACGGACAGATCAACAAGCGGGGTATCGCTCTCGTGATCGTAAACGATGGTGCCAACGGGAACTCTTATCTCGATTGGCTTGGCGTTGTGCCCATCCTTGTTCCCATGGGCATCAATACCGTTGGGAGCGGTGAACTCGGATTTGAGTTGGAAATCGTAGAGGGTGCGACGAGATCGGTCGGCGATCAAAATAATATCGCCGCCTCTTCCGCCGTCCGCCCCATCGGGCCCGCCACGGGGGACGTGCTTTTCGCGATGGAAGCTTGCGGCTCCGGCACCGCCGCGACCTGAGTTGAAGGTCACGATTGCTTCATCAAGGAACATAGGTTCATTGTGACACGCTGGGGCTAGAAGCCCATCGGCTTGTACTTCCAGTTACGTGCTAACTCGGCTTGATCTGTGCGATGCGGGCCTGATTCGGCGATCCCGGGCGGTAAGACATTTCTTCCTCGCGGTTTCTTTAGGAGCTCAACAATCTGGATATACGTTCCGCGATCACTATAGAGAATTGGTTCTTCTCCTTCGACCGCGATTCTTCCAACGCGAAACTGGGGTAACTCTTTGATTTTCCAGTTCTCTTCGACCGTTTCTATTGCGGCCGCTACGACTTCTTGCCGGCTGCGTGTTCCCAAGAAGTTGAACTTAGTTTTGCCATCCAAGGCATTTAGCATCAACGAGGGTTGCAAGGCTTGCTTGAAGTTGTCGGGGGAGATGAGGCTACCGATAGATTTACCGAAGATCTCAACTCGGAGCGCATCGAAAAAAGCCAGATAGAACTGAGCATTCTTCGAGCCCTCAAGAATTTTGCCGTCGTAGCCCATAAGGGCGAGATTGCCACTAACTCCGAGGATGGACTTAAAAGCCCTGAAATTGTAATCCGTGCGTGCGGCCTCGTAAATTGTCTTCTCAAGGTCTGCAGTCGAGAGCTTTGGCTTGGCCAAGCCGCCCAGAAGCACGTCGTTTCGAAAAATTCGGCCCCAGACCGGCGTATCAAAATTTGGCCACCAGGACACGGGTTTGTTGTTCCAGTTCACGATTAACCCCGATTTTGGGTTACGAACTTGCGGCATGGACGCTTTGGGGATGTAGCCTTTCCAATCAAACTTGGGATCAGCGGGAGTTGGAAACCGAGGGTCTACGAGGGGCGATCGTAGGGGCACATTGCCCACGTATCGGTGCCCGATATCGCCCTTGGTGGTTGCGTAGAAAAAATTAAAATTGAGCGTCGCCTTGTCGGTAGTAGCGACTATTTCTTTCGGGGTTTTGGCGCTGTACAGCCCAAAGAAGGCCTCAAAGCTCTCAAGTTCACGTTTCCAGAAGGTCGAACGCCGAATGAACACTGTTCCAGAGCGCAAACTCAGAACAATGGGCCCCCATTCTGTTCGTTGTTGTTCAACTCGTGTCGTTTCGCCTCCTTTGACTTTCAGGTTAAAAGCAACCTTCGAGATTGGCTTCGACTGGGCACCAAAGAGGAAGTTGGAACCTTCTTGCTTCGCAAAGAAGATATCCTCGGTATCTGCCACGCCGGTGGTAAGCCCCCAGGCAAAGTGATCGGTATGCCCAACGATAACTCCCGGTACGCCGGGAATATCCATGCCGACGGCGCGAATCCCCGGGGCATCTATTGACATCTCATGAACAATGCTCGGCTGCCGAAATCCCATTTGCGGCCCGCTCAGTAGCAGGGGGACTCCGGACGCGGATCGCTTCGGCGCGGCGACTATGCAATAGCTCCCCGATTTGTAGGGTGCACTAACGGTTGCGGCGACGCGGGTGGACTCTTCCTTCATGACGACTCTCAGCCCGGGCAAGAGTTCAAGCAGGCCGGCTTTGGGAAGCATGGCAAGGTGCGCCGACGTAAGCGCCGCCGAAGGGGGAGGGAAACTCATGTGAGACTTCACGTCTTCATCGTTGATGGTTGGAATGGCTAAGGGATCATTGAACCACGCAAGATCGTTGAGCACCTCTTCTTCGTGGCCTTTGAGTGCCGATTGAGTTTGCATATATCCCAGAAGTGCCATGTTTCGAATTTCGCCCGCGCCCCCTCGGCCAAACGTTTGAAGCATTCGAATCGCGATCGCGGCTGAATCCTCGGGTGTCCACGGATCTGGGCTGAATCCGTTGTCGGCATACGCCTTTGGTAGCTTGCCTTCGCCAATAAAGCGGTTTACACCCTTGGCATAGGCGGCCAATGCTGTTTGAATCTTCGAGGACAGCTTGCGGACTTGGGTTGATAGTTCGAGCGATGTATAAGCGCCACGAAGAACGTCTTTATCCGAGGGGAGCAACCCCGCTCCGAAAACCTCGGCCATGCGCCCCCTCGCCATTCGGCGACTGTTTTCCATCTGCCAAAGGCGATCCTGAGCTACGGCGTATCCGGATAGTTCAAACGCTTGGGACCATGTTTGGGCTTTGATGTGAGGCACACCATAGCTATCCCGGGTAACTCCCGGGGCAAAGAGCAAAGGGAGGAGGGCAACGAGCATGCCCTATTCTACATTCCAAGGGGAGATTTTAGGGCAAGTAACGCCGCTTTCGCCCACTCAGGGCCTTTCGGTCCACCAAGCCGTACACGATGAGGCCGATTCCGACGATAACTCCAACCGGGATGATGAAGACAAGCAGACTCTTTATCAGGCCAATGGCAAAACCAGCAGTGAGGACGCCAACGATGATGATGAGACCGAGTTTCAAACTTCCAGACATATTTATTAATCACTCCGGCACTTTTTGAAAGCGCCACATCTTTCAACTGACATTGTAGGCGATATGTTCGCAAACGGGAGCCCAGCTGGGACCTTGTACCCTTAGAAGAAATTTGATCATTATTGCGCCCCAAGAGAACTTTCCAGGGCACCGACGCGTCTGTCGGTTGATCCTAGAGGAGGACGCCCTTTCAATTTTGGTGAAAAGGCGGCTAAAATACGAGGGTTAGTTGTGCGTGCACGATTTATTTCGTGTGTGTGCTTTATTTAGGGAAGAGGTGTTTAAGTCGGTGAATAAGAAAACGGCGAT
>JANNCV010000034.1:0-31281 GCA_031386985.1 Armatimonadota bacterium | reverse complement strand
CGCGCCACATTGAGGCTACTTATCTGTCGTGCCACATGCCGACCCCGTCCATGTGGCTCCATCACTTTGAAGGTTTCGTCCACCTGTACTTTTCTTTGACGTTTTGGGCTAGGGATTCTGTTGCATATTTAGTTACGATGGGAGTTTACAAGAGGAGTCACATTGGCCGGGCCGGAATGTGGCACGGGACCCGCAAGGTGCCTTAAAGGGGCGTCGTATGGCGCGAGGTGCGCGGAGCTCACCAATCCCCGCCTCAGGTGGAGAGGAAGGTTTGTGCAATTGCGACCAAACCATGATGGCCGGTTCGCCGTCCCTTCAATACAAAGCAAATTATGCCAGCGCGCGGGCTAGCATTTGGTGGAAATGATGGGTGGCCTGCTCGCCTTTGGGCGCGTAGCGACCTCTTTTATAGAATCGAGAGGCCATGCCTCGTTGCACCATCTCGACCACGGCTTCATCCTCGCGCTCCACTCGATCCAAATCGGCGCCGGCGCCTCGGCCCAACTTGGATTCATCCCAAACATAGGGGATGAAGTTCACTTTCGTTAATCCGGGGGCGAGGGGGCGGATTACGTTTATGGAGAGCCCCCAGGGGTAGAAGTTGAACATGAGATTGGGGAAGAACCAGTAATAGTAGGCCGAAACGTTCTTGCCCAGATCGGGCGAATCGGGGGGGAGTTCGAACACATCATCGGCCCCTTTTCCAATTCCAAGCTGGAGTACCCCGTGGTCTAGCAGTTCGTACGAGTAGTTGGAGTAATCCAGCGTCTCGTTCAACGAGGCATGGATGTAGGGAATATGAAAACCTTCAAGGTAGTTGTCAACGTAAAGGCTCCAATGGCATTTGATGAGATACTCGCGGGCTCGGCTGGGCGCATATTTCGCGGACTTTAACGGCAAGAAGCCAACCCTTTCGATCATTGGGGCGAAGACTTCGGCAAAAGCTGCCGCGGGATCAATTGAGGCAAAGAGTTGGCCACTCCATTCGCCCATTGGCACTTTCGCCAGGTTGTCGCATTCTTGGGGGAAATCCTTCACGCCATCAAACTCGGGCATGCTCTGAAAGCTACCATCGAGCCCAAATCGCCGTCCGTGATAGCGACAGCGCAAGGAATTCAGATTCCCGGCACCCTCACAAACGATGTTCCCCCGGTGGGTACACACGTTGCTTAGGCAATGAATTTGGTCGTTCCGATCCCGAGAGAACATAAGCGGCTCATCCAAAAACCCCTCAAGCATCGTAAACGGGAAAACTTGACCAGGAACTTTGACGGACTCGACGTCGGTGATCCATTGCCAAGAACGCGCAAAAATCCGCTCCTTGGCCGCCTCGAAAAGCGAAGCATCGCCATAAAATGAGGTTGGCGGAGTCCAAGCTTGGTTGATATCGGGATTGATTTCGAAGGACACACTCCATTTTGGCTCAAACCGTATAATCAAGCCAACTTTGTACGTTCCCCCGTTTATTCCCCAGCAAATTGAAATTCCGGGCAATGTTGCCCAGGAATCCTATTCCGTTCGGTTGGGATTTGTGCGACGCACGATACGATTTCATTTCGTAACCATCATCGCGATCTTGGCGATTTCGTATTTTCCCAAAAATCTCAGCATTCGAGATTCCGTGTTGTTGTCGCTTTCATCCTTAGTCGCATTAAGCTTGGTGCGAGGCTTGGTGAAAGGCAAACACTACGAGCAGATCCTCTCGGCCCTGTTTGCTCCGATGCTATTTTATGGGCTTGGTCAACTCGTTGCGAGCGGAAGCTCTCGCGGCTGGCCCCAGTGGACCGTCATCATCGGGCCGGCGGCGGCGTGGGTTTATTCGATGCTCTGCGGTCGAGATCTCAGCTTTGTTGGCATGTGGGTCATGTCATCCCTTGCGAAAACCGTCGCGATTTGTGGCTTGGCCATTTTTGGCGTCTTCGGCTGGGCAACGGCGGGTGAGATTCTCGTAATTGGCTACGGCTATTTGGCTTACTTCGTCTACGATTTGGCATGCCTACTGACCCGAAGGCGGCTCGGAGAAGAGGGTGGGGCCGTGCTCGATTTGTATCGAGATTTGCTCAACTGCATCACCTATCCCCTCAGAATTATTCATCATTGGCGCAAACATCGCATTTGGTCGCTGAAATAGCGGTTTTTATTACGTCAAGTCCGATAGAATGAATCCGGCAATGAACCTTAATTTGATCCTACCGATCTCCGCCGCTGTTATCCTTCTGCTTGCTATCATCGTGCGCGACGGCATCAAGTCGCCCGATGCCAAAACGCTCGCCGCTCCCGCGGGCATTTTCTTGATTTTGGCGCTATTGGTTGGCGTTTTGATGGTTGGGCTGACCCTTTCGAAAGGCTTGATTGAGAATGCGGTAAGTGCCGGATATGGAATGGGAATCGGCATCTTCGGCGCGGCTTTAGGTTACGCCTGCGGATTGCTGAAAGGGCAATCGGAAGCAGGTCGGGCGGCTCCCCTTGCCCTCGCAACTCTGGTGGTATCGCTTTTGCCCTGGTTCCCCCAAAGTCCACCAGCCGTTGCCGTTCTATTCGGCGCGGCGGTAGGCGCTTGGATATTGAGCATCGGCAAACTGGAAGACCCCAACCCGTGGGCGATGCGGGTGGCGGTTTTCATGGCCGCAGTTGTCGCCGCAAACCTAATCGGGGCGAAGGCCGGGCTTACGCCCGAAGCCGCCCACGCCGGTTCGATTCTTGGAGTGCTCGCAAGTCTGGTCGGCGTGATCATCGCCGTTGCTCCCCAACAGCTTCGAGGGATTGGCATTTGCGCATTGCTTGCCGGAGCCAGTTGGCTTATTGGAGACCGGCTCTTTGCCCTTCCTCAAACTCTCTTGGTAGTGACCGGATCGGGGATTTGCGCTCTCATCGTCTCCTGGCTGATTGATGACGATACGGAGCCCAACACGCTGCGAATGTCGTTGGCTACTGTAATTTGGATCGCGGCTGGTACGGCTTCTTTTAGCAATGGTTCCGGATTCTCCATGGCGGTGTTGTTTGTCACGGCGGTTGCCGTCTTGCTTCTGCTGGGTAATCGCCGGGCTCTGCTCACTCTCGGTCCCCTCGGTGCCATCGTCTTTTATCGTTTGTTCCGATTAGAACACGTTGACGCCACTCGCGCCCTTGATATTGGTCAGCATTACGCCATGATTGGCATGGTGATTGGGGCGGTATTGCCAGTAATGGCCCAAGAATGGCTTCGAACCGTGAGCAAGCGGGGCGGATTCCTGAGCCTGGTGGCGGGGATGGCCTGGATCATCACTCTCTTTGGAGTTCCCATTTGTGCCGCCATCATGTTCGGTTCGAAAGGGGTCGTTGGCTACCTATTCGGGCTCGGCTTAGCATCCGTTATAGAGGGGATACGGGGCGAGCGGTCGGCCCATGCTTTAAGCCTGGGTTTAGGGCTTTCGGGCGTAATGACCCTTGTTTTTGAAGCTCTCCAGCCTCACCTAGAAATGACGCGCGATGAAAAATCCAAGGCTCTCCTTTGGATCGGCGGAGGAATTGCCGTCGCCGTCATCTTAATCGCCGTACTCTCCGGCGAACTCATACGTTCCAAGGAAGAACAAGCTGCATGAAACTAGACATTTCGCGAATCGCGAGCATCATCGTCGCCACCGTAGCGTGCGGCGCATTATTGAGCTACGGAATAACGGAAGAAATCCCCATGGGCAACATAGAGGGCTCCGTTATCATGAAGGAAACGGGCAAACCTCTTGTCAATGCTTTGATAGAATTCGAACCTGGGATGACCTTGCGCAACGACGAAATCGAGCTACGAACGCGATTCGCTCGAAGCGACAAAGATGGCAAATTCAAGATGCCGTACGCGATCGCCGGCTATTACAAAATCTCGGTATCCACGGCGGCTCACAGAGTTGATGGCGAGTTTCGATACGTTGAGGACGGTGCCACGGAAGCGATCAATTTAGCCGCTGAACCCGTTGATCCGTATCTCGATATCACCACTAGCCAGCACGTTTTTTCGCCAGATGAGAAGGTGGAGTTCGAACTCCGCGGATTCCAACACCATCAACCCAAGGAATTCTTTGTTAAGGCTTACAAGCTCGACTTCGAAAAAGCCGTTGCGGCCGGAAGTATGTACGAAGCCTTCTCGCCGTTCACTCGATCAGACGCGAAATTCGATCCCGCAACGAAGGGCAAACTCGTTAAAGAGTGGAGCCAGCCGATTACGAATCGCGATGCGGAAGGCATTTTCATGCACCGGGTCAAACCCGAAGATTTAGCCGAGGGGCTGTACTGGATTGGAGTTTCGACTGGCCCCAAAATGGTCGCCCGAGGAACCTGGCTAAACATAACCAAGCTCTCAATGGTCGGAAAACGGGCGAAGGGACAGGCGCTTGCGTTCGTAAGTGACATCAAGACGGGCGATCCCATCGCAAACGCCCCGGTTGGATTCTCAACGAAAAGCGGAATCAAGATCGCCGCGCAAACCGATGGAAGCGGAATCGCCAAGATCGCTTGGCCAGCCGAAGCCGGTCAGGTTCTGATCGCCCAATCCGGCGAATCTCGCGCTCTCGTAGATTTCTATCGAGAAAATGAAAACCCGGACTCGACGCAGATCGTAATGTACGGAGATCGCACGGTCTACAAAGCCGGAGATACAGCCTGTTTCAAGGGCATCGTTCGTAAGCTAGCCGATAAAGATTTGGTCATTCCGGCGCCTCAGCCAATAACGTTGCAACTTCTTGATGAAAGTGAAAACGTCATCGGCTCAAGCCGGGCAGATATGTCCGACATGGGCACTTTTTCAGGAAAGTTTGAACTTAGCAAAGAGGCCGAACCGGGTTACTATCAAGTCAGAGCAAAAATCGGGGAAGCCAGCCATTCGCTTGGCGTCTCAGTTTCGGCTTACCGGAAACCGACCTACACCATCACCGTCACCCCCGAAAAGCCGAACTACGTGCGCGGCGAGCGGGGACGATTCAAAGTTCACGCGGAGTATTATTACGGCGGCCCGGTTCCTGGAGCCAAAGTTGATGCTCACATCTATTCCGAAATTGACTGGTATGACCCCGAAATGCAGGAGTATTTCGAGGGTTCAGAAGGTCGCGGCGTCTCGGGATCGTTCAGCGAATCAAGCGAAACCAAAACGGATGCCAACGGGGACGCATTTATCGAATTCAACACTCTGGGCGGTGATTCACCCATCAGCAACGAATACGATCAGCGATTTTCTGCCTCAGTTTCCGTCGCCGATGAAGGCGGGAAATATTTTGACGGCTCGGGCTCAGTGCTTGTAACCAGAGGCGATTTCAGACTGACCACCGAATCGAATGTTTATGTAGCCGCTCCCAATACCCCCGTTACCTACAAGTTCAAAGCTGAGGCTTTCGGCGATACGCCGGTGGCTAACCGGACCGTAGACGTTGCCTCGGGCGAAGAGCATTGGGATGGGAAAGGCTACACCGTGTTGGATACCCAACGGCAAACCATCACCCTTGATGCCAACGGCGAAGGAACCGTCACGATCACCCCCAAGCATGGCGGCTCGCTTTCGATTGTTGGCACGATGAAGGATGAAAGAGGAAACCTCATTTCGGCAACTACATACCTCTGGGTGAGCGGAACCTGGGATGGCGATATGGGACCGGTGCCGAGTTTATCGCTGAAACTTGATAAGTCGAACTACAAGCAAGGCGAGAGCGCATTGGCCCTCATCCAAACCGATAAACCGGGCGGAACCGCGCTGGTTACCATAGAATCGGACAAAGTTCTGCTCTCTCAAACCGTAAAGTTGACCGACGAAATGACCTCCTTGAACTTGGCCGTTCTGGACGAATACACGCCCCAAGTTACCGTTTCGGTTTGCTATGTGAAGGAAAAAAGCTTTGCATCGGCGGCGAGGCGAATGCAAATTGATCTTGGCCGAAGGAAGCTGGACGTCGAGGTAACGCCGGAGAAACCGAAGTATCAACCGGGGGAAATGGCGAGTTTCTCCGTCAAAACCTCGGTCGCCGGGGCACCGGTTCCAGCGGAGATTTCGCTAGGGTTGGTGGATGAGTCTATCTATGCTATAGCGGCTGATGACTTCAGCATCGCCGATGAGTTGTATCCGAAAGCCTCTAATTTAGTCGAAACCCAATACTCCTTCCCCCAACTGTATCTGGACGGCGGCGACAAAGCACCGACCAGCATTCAAGTGCGGAGAATCTTCAAAGACACGGCGTTCTGGGCCCCATCCGTTTATACCGATGGCACGGGGCAAACAACGGTAACGATGAAGCTCCCGGACAACCTCACTACTTGGCGAGCCACCGTTCGGGGAATAACCAATCGCTCAGAAGCGGGCCAGGCCACGGCCAAAATTATGGCGGCCAAGGATTTGATGGTACGCTTTGAGGGGCCGAGTTTCTTTGTTGCCGGAGATAGGCAGACTATTAACGCCGTCGTCACCAATTCCACCGATAAAGACGCGACCGTAAAGCTCCAGTTTGAGCCGAAAAACATCACTTTGGGTGGAGACTCGCAACGATCCGTTGAAGTGAAAGCCGGCGGAACCGGGAGCGTTCAAGTTGAGTTAACGGCCGTTCAGACGGGCGATGCGAACCTGGTGGCAAAAGCTTGGATAGACGGTGGAGCTACCGATGGGGTTGAGCAGCATTTCGAGATTCGTCCGGCGGGCGTTCTTATTCAGCAAGCCGTAAGCGGTAACTCGCTTGACCAGCCTAGCTTCCAGATCGACCTTGATTCTCTGGCCGATAAAAATCACGGTCGTTTGAAGATAACTCTCTCGCCAACCATCGGGGGATCAGTTTTGCAGTCGCTCGATGAGTTGATTGATTTTCCTTATGGATGTGTTGAGCAAACCATGAGCCGATTCTTGCCCGCGATCGTCGCCGTTCAAGCGTCAAAGGAACTTGGATTGCCGCCACTAGAGCGTGCGCCGGAATTGCCGGCCATCGTTTCTGATAGTTTGGTGCGGCTGGGCAACATGCAGCACAGCGACGGCGGATGGGGATGGTGGGAGGAAGATAATACCGATGCCCACATGACCGCTTACGTTTTGGAGGGCTTGCTTCGGGCGAAGGCGTATGGTTATCGTGTCCCTGAGCAAATGCTCACACGTGGAATCGAAGCCGCGACTAAGCTGTTGGAAGCCAAGGTATCCCCCGACGCGTGGGTTAACACGCCCGAGGAGTTAAGCCACTTTTGGATTGAAGAAACAAACAAGCGGATGTATCTTGCCACGGTTCTGATGCAAACATCGGGTCGTAATGCCTCGGCCAAATTCGTCGCGACAGTATCGCTCGAGAAGGCAACGGCCCTCACCGCTGCCTACCTGGCCTATTTTCAGAAACTAAGCGGTACCGATCCAAGCACGGCAATCAAGAAACTTGAGAGTTTTGCCCGCATTAGCGGACCCATTGCCAAGTGGGACGAATCGTATTGGGGCGTAGAAACAACCGCCCGATGCGTTCAACTTCTGGCGAAAGTTCAGCCCACGCATCCGCTGATTCCGAAAGCTATCCAATATCTGATCAGCGAAAAGCGGTCGAATTATTGGAGAAGCACGAGGGACACGGCCTACGCCGTCCTTGCGCTCACGGAATACTTCAAATCCACGAAGGAAACCGTAAACCTGAAGGGTGAAGCGGTTGTTCAGCTCAACAATCAAGAGGTGGGAAGAGTTGTATTCACAGGCGATCACTCTAGCAGCCCGAGCCATGTGCTCACGATCCCGGTCAACCAACTTCAAGTGGGTTCGAATGCAATTACAGTGAGGCGCGTTGACGGGGGTCGGGCGTACTATTCAGCGGAGCTTAGAGCCTATTCACCCACGCTGCCTACCTCTCCACTCGGCCTCAAGGTCACCCGAACTTACCATCGAATGGAAACCCGTCGGCTCCAAGATGGCACGACCAAGTTTGTTGCCAGCGAAACCCCTTCAACAAGTTTCGAGAAGGGGGATTTAGTTCAAGTTCGTCTCGTTTTGGCGAGTTCAAGCGAGCGCGAGTTCATGCTGATTGAAGACCCGATTCCAGCTTCATTCCGAATAACGGATCGCGATACGCTTCCGGACTATGAAAGTTGGAACTGGTGGTGGTCGAACTGGCACTTCTATGATGATCGGGCGGCGGTTTTTGCTCAGAGGCTACCGCTCGGGGAATCGGTGATCACCTACGTAATGCGAGCAGAAATGGTGGGTAAAGCTCAAGCAAACCCAACTTCAGCCTACAACATGTACGACCCTCAAAACCGGTCATTCTCAAACTCGATCTCAGTTGAGGTGCGCTAGTGCCGAAGGCACAAAAGCCCCTCCCTAGCGAAGCTGGGGAGGGGTTGGGGAGGGGATACGCGGTCGCTGGAATCGCCGTTTTGCTCATGGTGGGCGCGGGTATCGCGCTGGCCAAACAGCCACCCCGAGAAAGTTCAATCGGGGGCTACATCACGAGTCTTCAGGGCCGCAGCGATAACCAGCGTCACAACGCCTACCTCGCCCTTTCCAAGCTAAACGGCAAAATCGTTAAGCCGGGCGAAACGTTCTCGTTTAACGATACCGTGGGCTCATGGAGTCGCGACAAAGGCTATCGGCGCGCGCCCGTGAGCTACAACGGGACGCTCGTAGATGCCTGGGGCGGAGGCGTTTGCCAAGCCTCAACTACGGTTTACAACGCTTCCCTTCTTGCCGGCCTCGAGATCGTCAGGCGGTTCCCCCACGTCTTCGCCCCTTCTTATTGCCCCCCCGGGCGGGATGCGGCGGTCGCTTTCGGCGGGATTGACCTCAAAGTGCGCAATCCGTTCTCTTATCCAATTACAGTGAGGGGAGTTATTCAAGGCGATAACTTGCGAGTTTGGTGGGTTGCCAATGGCGCAACGAAACCCCCAACTCCTACCATTTCAAGCCGGGTGGAAAACTTCGAACGACCCGGAAATGTAACCGTTAATCACGGCGAAACCCGCACGGTAGCAAGAATCCGGAATGGGGGCAAACCGGGCTGGCAGGTAACGACCTACCGCCTCTGGCCAGGCCGCCGCGAGTTCATCTCGCTCGACACCTACCCGGTTATGGATCGCATTATTGAGTTTCGGTAAGAGGGTTCAGTTCGGGGGTCGGACCCGTAGTTTCGCCGACTCGGCGAGGGCGGGTGGGTGGAGCAATACCGCCAATGAAGTACCGCAAACCCTCGCCCCGGCGTACAAACCATTCGCCGACCCATCTGGGCAGTTAGAACTTTATCCCGTAAGTAATCAGCGCCCAGAACTGATCTTTCATTGAGGCGCCGTTGAAGGCTTTGACAAAGCTTCCCGGCTTGAACAATGCGAGTTCAGCATCTAACCTCTGCCCATGACCCAGTTCCCATTTGCCAGCAAGATTAATCTCGGTTCCGATATCTGATCCCGATGAGCCAGTTGGATCAATAAAAGCCCCGCCCGGCCCGCGGTTAATGCTGCCGCCGGGTCCATACCAGCCGTCCGATTTATCACGAAGCGAATACTTGTGGAAGGAAAGCACGTATTCCGCCGTCTTGATGGGCTTGTAAATCGCGCCAATCTCAAAGTGGTTGGCATTCCGGGCGCCTTGCATGTCCGAAAGCCCGTACAGCGAGTGCGGCGATCCGTAAACGCCATCAAACCCGCGATTTGTATTCGCATCTCCGCCTCCGCTGAACGCGTTCGCCTCAAGATACAACGTGGTCATTGGATTGGCCTTGTAGGTTGCCTTTCCATGAAGCATAAAGGTATCAAATCGCCTCGCGCCGTTCGTTCCACGCTGAATTGCGCCTTCAACCGCATAATCAAGTTTATCAAGAGAGCCGGCATAGCGATGATCGAGTGTCCAATAATTCGCATCGCTCACCCAGCGATCGGATTTGAAGTAAGCCAGAGTCTCGCCTGCATTCCATTTGACCTGTCCGCCGAGCAATCGGGCCTGATCGCTGCGATTTCCGATGTAGCCAACTTTGCCCGCAAAAACGTCTAGTTTGTCCGTCTTATAGCGAGCAAGATCATATGATTTCGATCGTTGCCCACTGTTTGATTCCTCGAATATGCGCTTATCGCCGTAGTTGAGCGTTTGCCGACCGATTGAAAACGTCCCCCGATCTTTCTTGAAGTTCACAAAACCCAAATAAAGATCGCTGTGCATGTCCGACGAGTTGCGGCTCGGCGTCCAAGATTCGGTGTGGGCATATTGATAGCGAACCTTGCCGCTCACCCCATTCTTACCTTCAAAATCCGCGCCAACTCGAAACCGCGAGTCGAAACCTGAGCGATTATCATTCGCCGCCGAACTCAAATCCCGGTCGGTTCGACGCTCGAAACGAAAACGAGCCTCGATCACCGGTGTAATCTTAAAATCATTAAGGAGAAAGGTTTTGAGGTTAGCGGGCAGCATCCAAATCATGATCACGCAGATTTAACCTTATTAAGGGAGAGTTAATCTTAACAAAGGCTAGGTTAAGACTACGACTTCCTTAACAACCGCTTAATCCTGCCCTCCCAGCATCTTTGTGGAGGAATCCAGGATATGATTTATAAAAACACACTCACCTGTCTGACCCTGCTCGCTTTGGCTGCAGTTGGAGCCTCGGCTCCCCAAGAAGCAAAAGCCCAAAGCAAGAAGGAAACAGCGAAGCTGGCCGCTCAGGCCCTTTCACCTCGCGTCAAGGAATTCGTCTCTCTTCGCGACAAAGCAACGACCATCACCACGAAAATCGGTGAAATCGCGAGCTCAGGCAAGCTCACAACGAGTGACGAGGCCGTTACTGCCCTCAAGGCTCTCGTTCAGGAACTTGCCGATGTGAACGCCCGACTTAAGAAGATGCAAGAGGAGATCGAGGAGATCAGAGGTTGGATCGAGGGCCAGAACGAGAGCCTTCCTATCATCGCCAACGATGTCGAACTACTCAAGAAGTTTAAGAACGGGACCTATATGCAATTCCAGTTCACGGATGGTCAGAACAATGGCGGAACGGCTCGACCGAACGATGGATTCAATATGCGAAGAACTCGCTTTTCGCACAACGGCACGATTGATGCGAAGACGAGCTACAAGCTGGCAGTTGACTTTTCATCTGGCTCTCAGCGCCTGGGCGCTGAGTTAAAGGATGCTCAAATCAAGTACGACATCGAGCCCTCGACAGATAAGGTCGGAACCGAACTCTACTTTGGTCAGCAGCCTATACCGCTTGGGTATGAACTGGAACGTAGCTCAACTGAGCGAGAGTTTCCGGAACGAGCCGCTTACAACCAGCGAATGATGGCGGGCGAAAGGGGTCGTGGGGTTTACGTTAAGCACGGAATCTCTCAGAACGCATTCGTTCACGCTGGAGTCTGGAACAGCTTGACTTACAATGATCCCCAACAACTTGAGGTCAACACCTTCCGGAACCTCTCTGGAACTCGCCTTGGCGGTCACGTTGGGCTCAGAGTTACTAGTCCCACGAGCGAGTTTGGTGTCAGCGCATTCACGAGCTATCGCAATCCGCTCGCCTTCAGCCCAGTGGCCGGAACGACGATCACAACGGATGGCGGGCAGCGCCACCTCATCTATCTTGATGGGGCTTGGATTCCGAACCCACAATGGGCCGTTCGAGGCGAAATGATGTTTGGTAAAGATCGAGTTCCGCAATTTACCGGCAGCGGTGCTTCGCGGACGACGGCACTTGGCTTTGATTCTGTTAGAGGCAACCATTTAGTGGTTAGCTACAGTCCGAACTATCGAAACACGGTCAGCTTCAGAACGGAGTTCTTTGATGGCAACACGACGCCGAACGACAACGTTTTAGGTTACGGTCTGGCGTGGTCCCACATGCTCAACCCCGGCACCAAAATTACCCTTGCCCATGAAGTTTTCAAAGAGCAAGGATTCGACTTAACCAACAACCAAACAACTATTCGACTTCAAGTGAAGTTCTAAGGAGATTAAAACATGATCACATCACTAATTGCATCTATAGCCTTGGGCACGCCAATCGCCGGATCGGTGAGCGTTAAGGGCTCTGACACGTTACTTATCCTCAACCAGCGATGGGCCGAAGGATTCAGTAAGGTTAACCCCAATGTTAGCGTTGACGTCACCGGAGGAGGTTCTTCCATCGGCATCCGTGCGTTTATCAACCGAGTGACGGACATTTGCGCCTCATCACGAAAGATGAAAGCAAGCGAAGTTCAAAGCGCTAGATCGAATCGTGGCGTTGCCAACGAAATTCCGGTCGCGCTTGATGGTCTTGCGATCGCCGTCAACAAGGATAATCCAATCAAGTCCATAACCATGGACGAGCTTAGGAAAGTCTATATTGGCCAAATCAAGAATTGGAGTCAACTCGGCGGTTCGAACGCACCGATCATAACTTTCAGTCGCGACAGTAACTCTGGTACGTATGGGTTCTTCCAAGAGAAGGTGCTTCGAAACCAGAACTGGGGCGGGCAAGTTCGCTTCCTTCCTTCCACGAGCGAGGAGGCTCGTGAAGTTAGCCGAACCGAAAACGCCATCGCTTACGGCGGTGTTGCTTATTTCGTCGGCAAGCCAGGTCTCAAGCTGGTACCGGTATCTGCCAAGGAAGGGAGCGAGGCGTTTGCTCCGACTGAAGCCAATGTTCGAGCGAAAAAGTATCCAATCTGGCGCTATCTCTATTACTACACAAATGGCAAGCCCACCGGCTCAACAAAGGCCTTCATTGACTTTGTTCTCTCGCCGGCCGGGCAGAAAATTGTTGAGCAAGTCGGCTACTACGGCTTGAACTAGAGATTGAGTTGATCTAAACAATGAAAGCCCGATTTGTAGATTGGATAATGGAGCGCCTTGTGGCGATCTCTGGGATCTCGGTCGGGCTTCTCGTTTTGAGTGTTTTCTATTTTTTGGCTTCCGAGTCGCGCTATGCGTTTGACCGGAAGTTTCCTTATGGGTATCGAATTGCCCTTCAACCCGCTTCTGCTCCAAGTGCAGAGGCGGTTGAAATGGATCCCAATGCAAGCGTAATCACCGCTCACATGGATGGCCTTGATGGGCTCGACGATAAGGAATCGCTCCCCATGCCAACGCTGGCGGAGTTAGGGGGAGTTGCCACCACTGGCACGGGCTCCCCGCTTGTTTCAAACTTAAGCGAGGCTGATCCGACTCAACTTACGCGCGATGACTGGCGAGCTTGGAAGTCAGCCTCCGAAGCGGAGACGTTCTTCCTCTACGCATACGGAACGCCTGAACTCAAGGAGGATAAGGTCAAGATTCGATGGGAACCCGACGCATCTTATGACCCGAAGTTGGGGGTCCACAACATTCGCCTCAAACTTATCCAATCTCCAGCGGGGATCACCGCCCCGAAAGTGGACGTTGATCTTGTTGCCCAACCATCGGGCGAAATTGAACTGCCTGCCTGGCAAGCTAAGACTGATGCAGAGAGAACGAAGGGGTACGTCTTCAAAATTGAAGTTGAACCAATGGCCGCTTCCAACCTAACTGCCACACTCGGTGGTTTCTTTAAATCCGAGTGGTCTCCAACTTCCCAATATCCGAAGTATGGCTTCCTCGCACTACTCACTTCTACTTTGGCAATAACGGGGCTCGCTTTGCTGTTTGCAATTGTTCCCTCTCTCTTGGCAGCGGTCTACTTGCGCGAGTTAGCCCCTCGGCGCGTTCGGGAGTGGCTCAAACCGGTGATTGAGATGCTGGCAAGTATCCCAACTGTGGTTCTTGGCTATTTTGGCCTGATGCTCCTTGCGCCCGGATTAGTTTCAACTTTTGGAAAGGCACTTTCCTTTGACTCTGGGCGTTGTGTTCTGACGGCCTCAATCATGATGGCCATTCTCATCATGCCCACGATAGTTTCGATTGCAGAAGACACGCTTGGGAATGTGCCTGCGGCCCTGCGGCAAGGCGGCGAAGCTCTGGGCCTCACTACGATGGAGGCGGTGCGAAGGGTTGTGATTCCCGCGGCTAAGCCTGGCCTTTTAGGCGCGGGCATGCTTGGGTTTGCCCGTGCGCTCGGCGAGACAATGATTGTCTGGATTCTTGCTGGTGGCACTGCGACAATGATTCCCTTTTCACCGCGGGCGCTCGTTTCACCGGTGCGTGGCGTTGCCGACACGATTGGGATTGAAATGGCCAACGTTGAGTTTGAGAAACCTCACTACGGTCACCTCTTCCTTATTGGTCTCGTGCTATTCCTTTTGACCATTTCGATCAACCTGTACGCACAGCGAGTTTCCAGGAGGTCGTTATCCGGAGTGTAACGATCGGCGAGGCTGAGCTCCTGGCTCGGGATCAGAAACGGCATCGCGCCTCAACAGTGCTTGGCTCTATGGCGACTGGCTCGGCGGGCATCTTAGTGCTAATCATCGCCATCATCGTGGGCACGGTGCTATGGAAGGGCTTACCCGCCATATCATGGGAGTTCCTATCCACCGGACCGCAAGACGGAATGACGAAGGGTGGCATTTGGCCGATGCTGCGCGGCTCGATTCTCCTCATGATCGGAACCTTGATATTGACGTTGCCGATTGGCATCCTCGCGGGAATCTGGCTCGCAGAATATGCAACCGAAAGCCGCCTCACTCGGGCAATCCGAGCGAGTGTCAGCGCGCTCGCCGGAACGCCCTCAATCATCTTCGGGCTTTTCGGTCTCGCGATCTTCGTGCTGAAATTCAACCTAGGAACGTCGCTCCTCGCTGGCTGGCTAACGCTGGCGATGTACTCCATTCCGATGGTTGTTCTCACCACCGAACAATCCTTCAAGGAAGTTCCCCAGAGCGTAGAAGAAGGAGCAATAGCCCTCGGACTATCCAAGTGGCAAACAACCTGGAAGGTGATGTTTCCAAACGCCTTGCCGGGAATCCTCACCGGCCTCGTCCTCACCGTGGCGAGAGCCGCAGGCGAAGCGCCACCCATCCTCTTAACCGCCGCAATCTACTATTCAACTGAAAAGCTCAGCCTTGGCTGGGATTCACTCAATCGCCCCGTTGCAAACCTCCCCTATCACCTAGCGGAAGGCTATCGGCAGGGCGGTGTCATACCGGAGAAAATCATATGGGGAACCTGTCTATCATTGATGCTACTCGTGCTAATCGTCAACTTAGCCGCGACCATTATCCGGGCTCGAGCTCGGGCCAAGCTGAACTGGTAAAGATGATCGTCGAAACCCAAGATGTCGAGCTTTACTACGGAAAGAAGCAAGTCCTTCGCGAGATCAATTTCGCAGCGCCCGAAAAGAAAGTCACTGCCCTCATCGGTCCCAGCGGATGCGGTAAGAGCTCGTTCTTGAGATGCCTCAATCGCATGAACGATCGCATCCCTGGCTTCCGTATGAATGGCGAAGTAAAGGTGGACGGTATCAATCCTTACACAAAAGGAACCGACCTGCTCAGGCTCAGAAGAGAGGTAGGAATGCTTTTTCAAAAGCCGAATCCCTTCGCCGCCACGATTTACGAAAACATCGCCCTCGCCCCTCGCCTTCATTACGGGCTCAAGGGCTCGCAACTTGATGAAGTGATCGAAGACAGCTTGCGAAAAGCAGCCTTGTGGCACGAAGTAAAAGACGAATATCGCAAGAAAAGCGCCTTGGAACTTTCCGGCGGACAACAGCAGCGGCTCTGCCTGGCCCGCATGCTCGCCGTCCAGCCCAAGATCCTGCTCATGGATGAGCCGTGCAGTGCCCTAGATCCGATTGCTAGTGCAAAAGTCGAGGAACTCATCGTCGAACTTGCCCGCGAATACACCGTCCTCATCGTCACCCACAACTTGCAACAAGCGCATCGTGTTTCCGATATCACCGCATTCTTTATGCTCGGCGAACTAATCGAACTCGGTCCCACAAACCCGATGTTCGAAGGCCCCGATCAGAAGATGACGCAGGATTATCTACAGGGACGCTTCGGTTAGCGACGGCAATAGACGCTCCCGCCGTGATCAAGGCAATTTGGCTCGCTTCTTCCATGGTGGTACCAGTGTGAGTGAATCCGGCAGAGGTTCGCGCGTAGCAGGCGGTCATAGCGTTCGGTCGTTTGACCGTCCGCGTTCGACCTCGTCCGCCCAGCGCCGGATTCCCCAGCCACGCTCGTGGGTGCCCACCAAAGGCCGACATTCTTCCAAGATTCGCTCAAAATCAGCGAAGGCAAGCACGAGGAGATTATGAAGATGCCCAAAGGGTAGCTTCATTCTTTGACGTAGGCCACAGCTAGGGCCATCAGCGCCCCATTAGGATCGGAAACAATCCGCTCAACTCGAGCAACCTTCTTAGTAACGCCTCGGGCGACGGTGAGTTCTGACCCAATCTCGACATCTCGGACTCCCTGCGTGACAACTTCCTCGCTCCCTGGCGTCCCCGCCACGACAATAACGATGCATTCCATGCTTAGATTTTACTGCGACAGCGAGCGATCAAGCATTCCCATTTGAAAGTGATGCGCTACCCCCATCC
Source organism: Armatimonadota bacterium (assembly GCA_031386985.1). Taxonomy (GTDB): domain Bacteria; phylum Armatimonadota; class Fimbriimonadia; order Fimbriimonadales; family Fimbriimonadaceae; genus JANJUB01. Next base: position 14,899 of record JANNCV010000034.1, on the reverse strand, counting down.
GCATGCGCACCAACCCTTCCGGTAGAATCCTTGAATGGATGTTGACCCCCGTGACCCTGATACATACAACAATGAGATAGCTAAGGCGATCGTGGTTTTAGCCAGTTCAATGGACCGAATTGCAACCCAGTTGAAATATTTAGGGACTGGGGATAATGGATCTCAGATGGGTGCTATCGAGTTTCTTGCGAAAGAAGTGAAAGAAGGGCTCGACTCCGTATCCAGTGCCATCTCTGAACGGAATGAGGCTTAGTTCTGAGCTTTGAAGGCAGCTCCCCCGTTGAAGTTGGACTTTACTGTTAAACTCCTAAATGAGCGGGCAACCGATGATGAGCTGGTCGCCGATCTAAAGCGAGTTGCTAATGAACTTGGAGTCGAAGTGCTCTCGTGGCGAGCCTATAAGAAGTTTGGAGCATTTTCGCCAGACACGATCAGTCATCGTCTTGGATGGCAAACGGCACTTGCCTCTTGCGGATTGCGCTCCCACTTTGTTCAAAATGCAAGCGAGGAGCACCTCATGGAAAATCTGATGGATGTATGGGTTGCGCTTGGAAGGCAACCCCGCAGTCGCGAGATGCGGCGCCCTCTGAGCAAGTGGCGAAGCGCAACCTATGAGGCTCGCTTTCATTCGTGGAACAAAGCCCTTCTCTTCTTTTCTGATTGGATTCAGCTGGAAAGAAGCGAGAGCCCTAGTCTACAAACGGAACCATCCCGTGCGAAAACTCATCGCGACGTCAATCTCAGACTCAGGTTCATGGTCATGAAGCGCGACTCCTTCAAATGCACTGCCTGTGGCAGAAGCCCCGCAACGCACACGGGCCTCGCTCTTCATGTAGACCACGTCCTGCCCTTTTCGAAGGGAGGTCAAACAGCACCTGAGAATCTTCAAACACTGTGCGCGGACTGTAACTTAGGAAAGAGTGATCTTTAACGAATCTATGGGCAGGTCCGTTATTCGATCCACCGTAGTTATCTCATTCATAGACCGCTCGCGGCTATTCATAGGGCGGTTTTGCTCGCCAAAAGGACTCAATGAATGAGCAAAATAGCTCCATGAATGACCACGAAGTAATCATGAATAGCCACGATGCCCCTATGAACAGCCAAAATGCTTTCATGACTAACCCAAATCTTATCATGAATAGCCAAGATTGCTCCATGAACAGCAAATATCTTTTTATGAATAAGCAAGAGAAGCTTATGAATCAATAAAATCGTCTCAACACTCATGAGCATCTCCAATCAAGACTCTTGGCTTCCCACGTTTCAAGAATTTGTTAATCACTGGACCGCCGTAAACTCCGAACTCGGATCGCAAATGACCTTGCTCGGGCCGTATTCAATGGCGAACTTCACGGCAGATCGGGCCTCGCTGGACACTTTGATGACAGCGGTGACGACGGCGGATAATGTCCTCACAAACGCCAAGGGAGATCTGGATATTAAGATCGCTGGCGGAGTTGCGCGGCTGAAACAGTTCCGGGGAGCGTGCCAATCGCTTCTCGTCGGCAGTCAATACGAAAAATCGCCACCCTTGGTGCCTTCTCCGGCGAGCATCCCCGGCAAGTTCGTCAAGGCCTTTGATGATATGGCGAATGTTTGGCTCCAAGTGAACACAACTCCGCCAACTGGATTCACGGGGCCGTTGACTTTGCAAGGCGGCTATCTCATCGCAACCTATACCACCGAACTCGCGGCAATCCGCACGGCTTATGTGACCTACACCAACGCCCAAGAAAACGCCCGAATTGCTCGCGAGGCCCGCGACATTCAGTTTAAGAAGGTTTACAACAAAATCAAAGGCTACAAGGGACGATGCATTTCGATGCTCGCATCGAATTCCTCGCTTTTAGGCACGATTCCGGTACTGAGGGCTCCTGCCGGTGGAACTCCTGATCCGGTTGTGCTGACGGGAGTTTGGGTTTCTTCGACGGGGCGGCTCACTTGGACGCCCTCAACCAATCCAAACCTCGATCACTACCAAGTTCGCTTCCACTATGGCCCCAAATACAAGGCCGCCGAGGAGCAAATCGTGGCCACGGTGGCGGCAGGAACTCACCTGCTCGACACGCTGTACAATCTCGGCGCATCGGGCTCGTCGGGGTTGTTCAAGGTCTACGTCGTGCTTACAACGAACAATGAGAAGGGAAGCAACGCGGTAAAAATCACGCGTCCGTAAGACTTCCGAACAGGCCGTGGAAACTTTGGGCAAGGACGCCCAAGCCACTGGGCCCGTGCCACGGTAAAATCTAGGCCGTGAACAAAGTCTTTCCCGACGCGAAATCTGCCCTTGAGGGGTTTGTTTTTGATGGCATGACCGTGATGTCGGGGGGATTTGGGCTTTGCGGGATTCCCGAGCACCTCATCGCCGCCCTTCGGGATACAAACGTGCAAAACATCACCGTGATCAGTAACAACTGCGGCGTGGATGATTTTGGGATGGGCTTGCTGCTGCAAACCAAGCAAATCAAGAAGATGGTGAGTAGCTATGTGGGCGAGAACGCTGAATTTGAGAGACAGTTTCTGAGCAACGAGCTGGAGCTAGAGTTCAATCCCCAAGGAACATTGGCCGAGCGAATCCGCGCGGGAGGAGCCGGAATCCCCGGGTTTTACACGAAAACTGGCTACGGAACGCTTATCGCCGAAGGTAAAGAAACCAAGCAGTTCGACGGTGAATGGTATGTGCTGGAAACCGGCCTGAAAGCCGATCTCTCGATTGTGAAAGCCTGGAAAGGCGACCGCGCCGGGAACCTGGTTTTCAAGAAAACCGCGAGAAACTTCAACCCCATGATGGCAACGGCGGGCAAAATTTGCGTCGCCGAAGTTGAGGAGCTGGTAGAAGTCGGCGAACTGGATGAAGATTGCATCCACACGCCCGCGATCTACGTTGATCGCTTAATTGTCGGCACAAACTACGAGAAACGCATCGAGCGCTTGACAACCAGACCGAGGGCCTAGACCCCTTTGGCAAGCTTTGCAAAGTTTTCTTTGTCCACCGCGCGCATGAGGCACTCTTCATAAGAGGTGTAGCCGTTCTTAAAAAGATCGGCCAGGGAGCGGTCCATCGTTTGCATACCAAGCTGGGATGAGGTTTCGATAACGCTGTACATCTGGTGAGTTTTGCCTTCCCGAATGAGGTTCTTAATGGCCGGAGTGCCCAACATGATTTCTAGCGAGGCTCTACGGCCGCCGCCAAGCCGGGGCAGAAGTTGCTGCGAAACGACAGCTTCCAGCGTGTTTCCGAGGATAACCCGGATTTGAGATTGCTGGTCAGACGGAAAGACATCCACAACGCGATCAATTGTGGCCGGGGCATTTCTCGTGTGGAGAGTCGCAAACACTAGGTGTCCCGTTTCGGCAAGGGTTAAAGCGGCTTCGATTGTTTCCAAGTCGCGAAGCTCGCCGACGAGCACGATGTCGGGGTCTTCACGCAAAACGGCACGGAGCGCGTTGTGAAATGAATAAGTGTCGCTATGCATTTCGCGCTGGTTCACCATTGAGCGATTGTGCTTATGCAGATACTCGATGGGGTCTTCCAACGTCATGATGTGAGTTGCTCGATTTCGATTGATGTCATCAATCATCGTGGCGATGGTGGTGGATTTTCCGGAGCCGGTTGGCCCCGTTACTAAAACTAATCCGGATGTGCGTTTCGAAACTTCGCGAATGATTGCCGGAAGGGCGAGGTCCTCAAAGCTTGGAATTTTGGTTGGAATCGCCCGCAAGGCCGCAGCATAGGAATTGCGCTGCATATAGACGTTGAATCGGAATCGAGCCAGCCCTTTTACGCTGTATCCAAAGTCAAGTTCGTGGGTTTCTTCCAGTTTCTTGATGTTCTCGTCCGAAAGACACTCAAAGATCAAGCGCCGCGTGTCCTGCTCGTTCAGCGGAGCGAATGGCAGGCCAACAATTTCGCCGTCAACCCGAACCATGGGCGGCAATCCCACCGTGACGTGGATGTCGCTCGCCTTTCTGTCAATTGCCATGTGTAGGATTTCGTCAAGATGGCTATCGCCGATCGGCTTGGTTTCATCATTGGTCTCATTGTGAACGGACTCACTCGCCTGAGCAACCGGCTCAAACCGATGGTCGCGCACATCAATTTCATGAATTGACTGGGGCACGTGGGCGGGCAGATACGTTTCGTCCCGACCAATTGAGCCCTCCGTGTCTGGTTTTATAAAATGGACGTCTGGTTCCGCCGCCTGATCCCCAAACAGGCGAACCATTTCGTCTTCTCTCGTTGGCGCATCCCTCTGGATGGCCTCTTCCCAACTAAAACCTTGATTCATACTCTCATTTCTCCTTATTCCACTGTTTGAAACTTAACTCATTAATGACCCTGCATCGGATAGGTAACTGCAGGCACGCTCAGACATCGTGTGCTCGCTTCCCTGGGCGAAACCTAACTGATCAAGTGACCATTGAGGAGGTGCTTCGGTCGAGCCCTGCCGCGCGACATCCGCCACATGTCGGCTAAAAGCAAGGATCGCGCAAGTCTTGGCAAACTCATCATGGGGCTGGGGTTCGCTCAAGTAGTCAAACGAGTTTGTAATCACGTTTGGCAGGCCCCAACGCCGGGCCGCTCCCATGGCAATATCAATGTGATCACATCCAAACACCTGACGCTCGGCGGCTAAAACAGATAGACCACCCTCAACCAAACTTTCAACTTCATCATAGGCTCCAGACTGAGAGCGATCGAGCACGGTTTTACCGATCAAGTGCAATAGTCCAATCGTAAAAACTTCGTCCGGCGATGCGAGTCGAGTCTCAGAGGCAAGCCATTTCGAGACGACCGCAGCGTCAATCGAGTTGCGCCACCACTCCCTTCGCCGTAACGACTCACGGTCTGTCTTTCCCGCAAAGAGATCAAAAATGCCTACCGTCATCGCCATTTGACGTATGGCCTTGAATCCCAAAAACATGACGGCTTCTTTGATAGAAGTGACGCGTTTGGGCAAGCCGTAAAAGGCACAGTTTGCATGGGCGAGCAGTTTGGCGCTAAATCCGGGGTCTACTACGATGGCCCGTTCAAGCTCAGCAGCGGGAGCATCCGATGACCCAGAGATTTCAAGAATCTTGTAAACAACGTGTGGGAGCACGGCGATTTCATTTACCCGCGAGAGAATCTCGTCGCGAGAGTTAAGTGGTTGGGGTTGGGGTACAGCTGCCATGTTGATTTCCAGAGTTATGCGTAAAGCACGCGCAGAACTTCATCCACGGTGGTGAAGCCCATCAGAATTTTTTGAACCGCATCCATTTGCAGGGTGCGCATATCCGATTTCAAAGCGATGTTGCGAAGAACGTGTCCAGGGGCCTTCTTGATGATCTCATCGCGGATTTCGTCATTAAAGTTAAGTAGCTCGTGAATTCCAGTTCGCCCCTTGTAGCCGCTCCCCTTGCACTGGTCGCATCCGGAACCCTTAAACAGGGTGAGTTCCCCGTGAGTTTCCGCCCCAATCTCATCGGGAAGCGGGAATCCGTAGCGAACCAAGCTCTCGCGTGAAGCGGTGTAGGAGGTCTTGCAGTTCGGACAAACCTGACGGACCAGGCGTTGCGCCAGAACTCCAATGATAGAAGACGAAATAAGGAAGGGTTCTACGCCCATATCCATCAAGCGCATCGGCGCTGAAGGAGCGTCATTGGTGTGCAGGGTGCTCAAAACGAGGTGGCCGGTGAGGGCGGCTTCCATGGCAATGGTGGCGGTTTCTTCGTCGCGCATTTCACCCACCATGATGATGTCGGGGTCTTGTCGGAGCATGGCGCGTAGGCCCGCTGCGAAGGTCATTCCTGCCCGAACATTTACGCCGCACTGGTTGATGCCATCTAGCTCGTATTCAACGGGGTCTTCAATCGTGATAATGTTCGATTGACCGTCGCTAACCTTGTTGAGAACAGAGTAAAGGGTGGTTGACTTACCGGAGCCCGTTGGGCCGGTTACGAGGATGATTCCGTAGCTCTTGGAGGCCCAGTCCTCTAACAGTTTCAAGTTATGAGGAAGGAATCCGAGCTTGCTTAGGCCAACGTTGATGCCGCCCTTATCGAGAATTCTCATAACGACTTTCTCACCATGAATCATGGGCAGAGTAGAAACTCGGAAGTCGTATTCCTTGCCGCCGATGACCGCCGAAACGCGGTTGTCTTGGGGGGTGCGTTTTTCGGCAATATCCATATTTGACATGATCTTGAAACGCGACATAAGCGGAGCGAGGATCTTTCGAGGAAGGCGCATGCTTTCGACCATAACGCCATCAATTCGATAGCGCACGCGAACGCCATCTTTCATGGGCTCGACGTGAATATCCGATGCCCGGTCCATTACGCCCTGGCTTACAATCAGATTCGCCAGACGGATGACGGGAGCTTCATCTCCGAGTTCGCGGAGTTGTTCGGCGCTGAGTTCTTCTTCCTCCGCTTTGGAGATTTGAAGCGTATCACCATCAAAATCCTTGATAACGCCGGCAATGGCATCGGTAACATTGACCTCACCCCGGTAACTTTCTGAAATGGCGGTGTTGATGTCATCTTCAACGGCGATGAAGGGTTCTATTTCGAGCCCGGTTGCAAGTCGTAATTCGTCTATAACGAAGATATCGAGGGGGTTGGCCATGGCCACGACGAGCTTGCTATTATGCTTCTCAATCGGGATCGCCTTAAATCGTTTTGCGAGTTGTGCCGAAATGAGCGACGTTACCTCTGGATCGGGAGCACGTTGAGAAATCTCAATGAATGGAACACCCCAAACTTTGCCAAGAACCCGCACCCGGGCCTTCTCCTCAATGAAGCCGAGGTTGACAAGAATGCGCGCGATAGGTTCGTTTCCGCCCATTTCGCGCTGCTTTTCATGGGCCAGCTTAAGCTGGTCATCCGAAATTAGCCCTTCCTGAATAAAGATGTCGCCAGTTAGCATTCCCGCCCTTTAGGCCGTCGTTCTCTTGAGAAGTTACGACTACCCTCAAAGATTGTCGGCACGATTAAGCAAAATCTGTCGGCGAATTTCGACACTTTTTTTGGGCAATGAATCTATACAAAAGTGTAAACTATGGGGGTTCCCATGTTAGAAATCAGAAATCTTTGCGCCCGAATAGAAGAAAAGGAAATCCTTAACGGGGTCAATCTCACCGTTAACGCGGGTGAGGTTCACGCGATAATGGGCCCAAACGGTTCGGGCAAAAGCACGCTTGCCTCAATTTTGGCCGGCCGAAGTGACTACGAGGTCACCGCTGGAAGCGTGAAATATTGCGGTCAAGATTTGCTAGAAATGGATCCCGAGGTTCGCGCTGCTGAAGGGCTGTTTCTCGCCTTTCAGTATCCCGTAGAGATTCCCGGCGTATCAAACACTTATTTCCTCAGGGCCGCTGTTAATGCCATCCGAAAGCATCGGGGCGAACCAGAAATGGATCCCTTCAAGTTCATGAAGTTCATCCGTTTGAAGATGGAGCAGTTACAACTTGATGATAAGTTGCTCAGCCGCTCTGTCAACGAAGGCTTTTCTGGCGGCGAAAAGAAGCGAAATGAGATATTCCAGATGGCGGTTTTGGAACCTAAGATGTGCGTTCTTGATGAAACTGATTCGGGGCTCGATATTGATGCTCTGCGGGTCGTCGCTGATGGAGTGAATTCATTACGATCACCGGAACGCGGGTTCCTCGTTATCACACACTATCAACGGCTCCTGGACTACATCGTCCCTGATTTTGTTCACGTTTTAGTGGGCGGAAAAATCGTTCAAAGTGGAGGCAAGGAGCTTGCGCTTGAGCTAGAGGCCAAGGGCTATAGCTGGATTGAAGAACAGGTGGCGGCCAGCCGGTGATCACGTTGGAAAAACCTCACTCGCTCATCGCGAATTTTGAGACGATTGAAGGTGTTTTGTCACTATTCGGCCCGGCGAGCCTTTTAGAATGGCGACGGTCGAACTTCGCTCGATTTGAGGCCGTTGGCATTCCCACAACTCGCGATGAGGAGTTTAAATATCTATCGTTGCGGGTGTTATCGGAATCCCAATATCAACCTGCCTATGGTGCCACGATCTACCGCGAAGACCTGGATGCTCATTCTGTTTGCGGTTTAGACGCTTACACCCTCGCGTTTATTAATGGTCAATTTGCCCCGGAGCTTTCGAACATCGCGGGATTGCCGGATTCGGTCATCGTGGCCGATTTCGAGGAGGCGTTTGAAGTACATTCCGAAGAAATGAGCCGATTAGGCTCAATCGCCACCCTTGAAGGCAAACTTGGCAGCACAAACGATGAGCGTTTTGTTTGGCTAAACAGTAGCTACCTTTCCGAGGGCGCCTTTGTTTCGGTTCCAGCCGGGGTTGTCGTTGAAAAGCCGATTCACTTGCTTTTTCTTAATGATGCCGGACACGGCGCATTCGCCTCGCACCCCCGAATTTTTGTTCAGGTCGGCGAAAATGCCCAGGTGAAGCTAATAGAGACTCATCTCGCGGTCAGAGATGACCCCTATTTCGCCAACGCCGTCGTTGAGATTTCGGTTTCAGAGAATGCCATTTTGGAGCACACGAAGGTCCAACTGGAAGGATCAAACGCGATTCATATCGCCAATACCTACGTCCACCAGCGGTCAAACTCAACCTACACGTCTAACCTCGCCACGTTCGGCGGATCGGTTACGCGTTCAGAAATCAATGCGTTTGTTGATGGTGAGCACACCGAGACTTGGCTCAACGGAGCCTACCTCGGCAAAGGCGAGCAGGTGCATGACAATCACACCCGAATAGATCACGCTAAGCCGAACTGCCACTCCTTTGAAGTTTACAAAGGCATTCTTGATGACTCTTCCATCGGGGTTTTTAACGGCAAAATCTTCGTTTATGAAGATGCCCAGAAAACAGATGCGAAGCAAACCAACCAAGCCCTCTTACTTTCGCCAACCGCGACGATAAACACGAAGCCTCAGCTTGAAATCTTTGCTGACGACGTGAAATGCACCCACGGCGCGACGATTGGTCAACTCCGTGAAGACGCTCTTTTTTACCTTCGCGCCCGGGGTATTCCCGGGGCCGAAGCTCGCGCTTTACTGGTTTACGCGTTTGCAGCGGCCGCATTCGAGCGGATCTCAATCGAACCCCTCCGCAATCTTCTGGAAAGCATGCTTCGCGCCAGAATGAAATAAACTCTGGCGGATGTCAGATTTTCAACTTACTTGGGACCTCGTACGAGGGCGCCTGGAGCAATCGCTTGAGGGCCTCAATCAAGAGCAGATGAACTATCGGTTGCAGCCCGAATCTCTCACGATCGGCGAGATGGTTTTGCATGTTGTTGGAGCGGAAATGTCGTTCGTTTCTCAACTTAGGGGGGAAACTTTGAGCGGGGTTGATGCGCGGCTTGCCGCCTGTGCCACCGAAGGCGTCATTAATGACACACCATTTCCTTTCGAGCCATCTGAGATAACACCATCGTTTGTCGCGGAGGCCCTTAACCGAGGCAAGGAATACGCGGGTCCGGCCATCGCAAATCCCGATCCCCATCGCGAGGTGATCATCAAGAGCGCTCTCGGTCCAATGATCAATGGAGGTGGAGCATTTGCGAGGCTGGCGTATCACCCGGCTTATCATCATGCCCAGGTTTATCTGATCAAAACTTCGCCCGGTTTTCCGGGTTAATTTTTTAGACGAGTGGGACACGTGGGAACCCGGTTCCGACGGGGCTTACTCCGCCAGAGCCACGGAAAACGGATCGCCCATGATCCCCATTCTGCGGAACTTGTCGTACCGATGACGCTTAATTTCGTCGCCCGACATTCCCTCGAAACCCTGCAGATACCGAAGAATCGCGGCCTTGATGTGCCCACCTGCCTCAATGGGGTCGCGATGGGCACCGCCCTTAGGTTCCGGCAGGATTTCATCTATCAGTTGCAACTCAAAAGCACTTTGGGCAGTCAGCTTCAGGGCGGCGGCGGCTTGGGGGGCCATTTCGGGTTTTCGCCACAGAATGGCGGCGCAACCCTCTGGCGGAATGACCGAATAGATCGCGTGTTCTTGCATCAAAACCACGTTCGCCACAGCGAGCGCGAGTGCACCACCTGAACCCCCTTCCCCTACGACAACGGCAATCGCCGGAACGCGCAGTTCAAACATTTTCAACATCGAGGCAGCGAGAGCTTCGGAGATTCCTCGCGCCTCACTCTCGACCCCCGGATCGGCAGCGGGGGTATCCACAAAGCAAATCACGGGCATATCAAAGCGATTGGCCATATCCATCAGCCTCATCGCTTTGCGGTACCCCTCCGGCTTCGCCATGCCGAAGTTTCGATATTGGCGTTCTTGGATATTACGCCCTTTCTGGTGACCGATCACCATCACTCCGCGTCCATTCAGGGTTGCCGGACCGCCTACAATCGCATGATCTGCCCCAAATCTTCGATCGCCGTCCAGCTCAACAAACTCAGTGAAAATGCTCTGCACATAATCAAGGGTGTACGGGCGCTTTTCGGCGCGCGAGACCAAAACCTTTTCCCAGGGTCCCAGGCGGCTGTAAAGTAACTCGATCGCCTGATCCCGGCGGGCTTCATCCCTCGAAACCTTTTCCAGAAGTCGGGCGCGCTCGGCCGGGTCGCTTGATTTTGCGGCAGCTTCTTTAAATTTATTGATCGCGTCGGTCGCATCAATAATCGGGCGTTCCCATTCTTTCCAGCTCTTAGCCGCCATGTTTGCCTCCCAGCATCCTCACCAAACTCGTGAGCGTGCTCTTTAGGTCTCGCCGGTTAACGATGCGATCGAGGAGGCCGTGATTGAAGACGAACTCGGTCGTTTGGAAATCATCGGGGATGCGCGAAACCCCGGCTTGCTTTGAAACCCGCGCTCCCGCCAAGCCGATGAGGGCCTTTGGCTCCGCCAAAATCACGTCGGCCACGCTCGCATAAGATGCCAGAACCCCGGCCATGGTCGGATCGGTAAAGACGCAAATGTAGGGAACGCCAACCTCGTTGCATCGCTGAACCGCGGCCGTAGTTTTTGCCATTTGCATGAGCGAGAGCATTCCTTCTTGCATTCTTGCGCCGCCCGAGGTGGTGAATACAACCGCCGGCATCTTCTCATCCGCCGCGCGCTCAAGGGTCCGAGTTATTTTCTCACCCGCGACGGAACCCATCGAGCCGCCCATAAAGGCGAAATCAGAAACCGCAGTGGCCACCGGTCGAGTATCGAGCGACGCGTAGCCGGAGACAATCGAGTCGAATGAGCCGGTTTTTGCCTCAGCAGTGAGTCGCTTCTCTTGATAATCTGGGAACTCCAGCGGGTTGCCCGACCGCAAGTCAGTATCCATTTCAGCAAAGGAATCGGCATCAAAAATCATCTCAATGCGATCACGAGCGGAAAGCCGATGATGGTGCCCACAGTGATGGCAAACTCGTAGGTTTTGCTCAAATTCAGACGCAAAGAGAATTTTCTTGCAACCGGCGCACTGTAGGAAGGATCCACTCATTGCGGACCATGACTATACCCGTAGCACGGGCGTCCAGCCCGGATTTCCCAGCCCTTGACCTTGGTAAGATTGGATTCATGCCTGTCACACCAGAAGTTCGAGATAACATCGTCGCTAAGCTTGGGACAGCTTGCAATCTAAGACACAAGGCGATGTTTGGTGGCATTGGCCTTTATTGCGACGAAGTTTTCTTCGCCCTCATAGATGACGACCGGCTCTTCTTCAAAGTCGGGCCTGAGAATCTCGCCGACTATGAGGTTTTTAGGGCCGGGCCATGGGTTTATGGAAAGGGCGAAATCAACAACAATTATCGTGAGCTTCCGACTCAAATTCTCGCGAACCCACGTGAGTTGCGCGTCTGGATTGAGAAGGCGGTAGCCGTCGCGCAGACCAAGAAGAAAAAGTCAAGATAAGCGGCTGATTTTGGGGGGCTGGTAGACTCAAAGGCACGCACAATGCGCCTTGACCGACTCGCAAAATTCGCTTGGTTTGTTTTGGGATGGACGGTGCTCACCATCATTTGGGGGGCATTCGTACGGCTCAGCTTTTCCGGCGATGGGTGCGGCAACAACTGGCCCTCGTGTACAGGCGGGCTTTTTTTCTCGGCCAGTGATGCCTTGCCTACCCTCATTGAAAAGGGACATCGGCACTCAAGTGCCATCGCAGGGTTTCTTGTTCTTGGACTTGCAGTTTTTTCGTTCTTTCGGCGTAAGTCCATGCCGTCGGTTTTCACCGCAAGTATTGTTGCGCTTGTCTTTGTGATTGCCGAGGTCTTGATCGGGGCGAGCCTGGTCAAGTTTGGATGGGTTGCCCACGATACGTCTTCGGAGCGAGCGGTTGTGTTAGGATTTCACCTCGCGAATACGTTTGTTTTGATCGGTTCGCTCGCGCTTTGTGCCGCATGGCTTTCGGGCATGGCGCGGCCCCAATGGAAAGGTCAGGGAGCCGCCGGTTGGGCCCTGGCGTTCGGGATTATCGGCTTGCTCATGCTCGGGGTCAGCGGGGCAATCACTTCATTGGGCGACAAGCTGTTTCCGGTCGGCACCACGAGTGAAGCCATCGAGGGCGCCCTAAACTCAAGCTCCCACTTTCTAGTTCGATTACGAGTCCTTCACCCCCTGATTGCGGTTTCCGTCGGTGTCTACTTAGTCTTGATAACTGGGCTCCTCACGCACCTTCGCAAGAACGCACTTGTTTCCGAGTTGTCAAAATGGGTTGCAGGGTTGTTTGCTGCTCAAATCTTGCTTGGCCTCCTCAACAAGTTTATGCTAGGCCCAACCTCGCTCTCACTGATTCACCTTCTGGTGGCCGATGCCATCTGGGTCGCGTTCGTAATCTGGGGTTTTGCGTGTGTCGCCGAAGGAGTGGAAAAGGCGGAGCAAGTCGCTCCCCCAACCGCAGACTTGGGCAGAGCCACGTACAAAGACTATTTGATCCTAACCAAGCCTCGCGTGATAAGCCTCCTGCTTTTCACAACGCTCACCGCACTTTTTGCGGCCGCTGGAGGCAAGCCTGGCTTTGTTTTGTTCTTTGCCGTCGCCGTCGGCGGTTACATGGCAGCCGGGGCCGCGAATGCGATCAACATGGTTATTGATCGCGATATTGATGCCTCGATGAAACGAACCGCCTCGCGCCCGACCGTCACACAAAAAATCCCTTCCGGTCACGCGCTGTACTTCGCGTTTTCGCTTGCGCTGATGTCATTCGCCCTCTTGTGGGGAGCCGCTAATTTGCTGACGGCGATGCTTGCACTCGCAGGGTTGGCGTTCTACGTCGTGGTTTACACACTCATGCTTAAGCGAAGAACGTGGCACAACATCGTTATCGGCGGTGCCGCGGGCGCATTCCCGCCATTAGTCGGTTGGGCGGCTTTCACGAATGAACTCACCCCACTCGCTTGGATGCTTTTCGCCATCATTTTTGTTTGGACCCCCGTTCACTTCTGGGCATTGGCGTTGATGATCAAAGATGATTATGCGAAGGCCAATGTGCCGATGCTGCCGGTTGTTCACGGTGAACGTGCCACCGTGATCCAAATCGCCATTTATGGGGTGGTTACCGCCATCATTTCGATTCTTCCCGTATTCATGCACCCTGCGAAGGGCCCCGGTGTCGCGCAGCTCTACCTTTGGACGGCCGTCGTGTTGAATGTCATCTTGCTTGTTAGATGCGTTCAACTTTACATCACGATAGATCGTCCCCACGCTCTCAAGCTGTATAAGTTTTCAATGCTTTATTTAGCGATACTTTTCCTCATTTTTGCAATTGATTGCGCGATCCCTTCTGGGGGGTCCGTTTCGTCAACACAGACAACGGTTCGTCATGGTAGGCTATTAGGCGGTTCGGATGGGGATATTCGACCGGGGTTTGTAATGAAAAGCAAGGAGTGCGTCAATGGCTCAGTTATTTAAGCCTTATGCTAATTCGTTAGCTAAGATGAGCGTGCTGGGCGCCGGGCTCGCGCCAGTTCTCATTTTCTATGCGGGCTCAACTATCAGCCGCTCCCCCGCCAATACCAAAGCCGGGGTGGCTCTAACTCAACCCGTTAAGTTCAGCCACAAGCACCATGCGATGGAGCTTGGCATCAGTTGTCTTTTCTGTCATACCAATGTCGAGAAATCGGGCACGGCGGGCATTCCGCCCACCGAGACTTGCATGACGTGCCACAGCCAAATTTGGACAAACTCGCCCGAGCTTCAGCCCGTACGAGATTCTTTCGAAAATGGCACCCCAATCAAATTCATGGATTCCGACCAAGTCGGGTGGAACCAAGTCAACAAGGTCCCGGAGTTCGTTTACTTCAATCACTCCATTCACATTGATCGTGGAATCAATTGCAACTACTGCCACGGACCTATCCAAGAAATGCAGATGACCGTTAAGAACCAGCCGTTCTCGATGGCTTGGTGTCTGGATTGTCATCGAAACCCCGAAAAAGCACTCTATAAAGATGGAGATTTGACCGCGAAGCAACAAGTTTTCAATCTTTACCGGAAGATCCAAGCCGGCGAAAAACTAACTCCGCGCGAAGAAGCGCTGGCCCACGGCAAACCCTACGAGCCGACCAAGGAAGAGCTCGCAAAGGGCCGAGAGCTTGTCAACGAATATCAGATCAAGAAAAGCCAGCTTATGGATTGCTGGGTGTGTCACAGGTAGGAACTTAACGTTGGAAAAGACTAAACCAAAAATAGACTGGCAAGCCGTCCGCGAAAAGCTCCAAACCGAGAGCGGGCCTACTTATTGGCGAAGCCTTGAGGAGGTCGTCGAGACCGAGGAGTTCAAGGGATGGGTAGAGGATGAGTTTCCCAATCGGCTCTCAATCCCCGATATTGATCGCCGAACTGTTCTGAAATTTATGGGGGCTTCGATGGCGCTGGCGGGCTTGGCCGGTTGTCGAAATCTGCCTCAAACCAAGCTGGTTCCCCACGTAAAGGACCCCGAAAATCGCCCGG
>JANNCV010000005.1:0-84942 GCA_031386985.1 Armatimonadota bacterium | reverse complement strand
TCCATGAACGGGAACATCTTTTCCTTATAGGTGATAATGTGGCCGCTCTTTTCGTAGAGCTTGATATTGGCAATATGGGGCGTGACGACGGGATCGTAGCCGCGCGCCAACTGCTCCTTTTTCATGAAATCAATCAGGTTTTCGCGTAAAATCGCACCCTTGGGTAACCACAATGGCAGGCCCGTTCCGACACGGGGCGAGAACATGAAGAGGCCAAGCTCTCGACCAAGTTTGCGATGGTCCCGTTTGGCCGCTTCCTCAAGCATGAACAAGTGAGCTTCCAGGTCTTCGGGGGTCTCAAAGGCCGTACCGTAAATTCTCGTGAGCTGTTTGTTTTTGACGTCGCCGCGCCAATAAGCACCGGCGAGGTGCATCAGTTTAAAGTTTTTGATCTCTTTCGTTGATTCAACGTGAGGGCCTCGGCAAAGGTCTAGAAAACGATGCTGAACGCCCTCGCGATCCATTCTCTTTTGATCATAAAAGCTGATGGCCTCGCCCTCGGGAATGGCGTCTAGAAGTTGAAGTTTGTATTCAGCCACGGCCGCACCCATCCCAGGAATGCTGTCATCCAGAATGAGGGCTCGGGCATCTTCACGGGAGACTTCGGTGCGCTCAATCCGCTGGTCGAGCTTCGAAAGCTCCTTCATTTTCTTCTCAATCCCCGCAAGATCTTCCTCCTTTAACTGGGATTCGAAGTCAATATCGTAATAGAATCCGTTTTCGATGGGCGGGCCAATGGAGAGTTTTGCGCCGGGATAAAGCTCGGTTACAGCTTGAGCCATCAGATGAGCGGCGCTATGCCGAAGACGATAAAGATAAGATTGTTCGTAGCTCATGGATTTTCCTTCCCTGACAATGGGATTAGTAGTTGTCAGTGAAGATTATGGCATCTCAAGCGTTGTCCTCCGGGTTGGGTTATGCCTTCTGACCCACGCGCCGAGCCCGCGAGAATTCCACACGAAGCTAAGCCAATTGGCTAACATAACAAAATGATCGCAACACTAATCGCGACTCTTCTTATGGGTCAAACCAAGAACGACCCACTATTAGGTTCACTCGCGATGCCCATGTCGGGCCGAAGTATGAGGGAGACTTCTACTTTCCGAGGCGGAACTGACGGGAAACATGACCCCAAAGCTCGACCTACGGGGGATCTGCTGGAACATAGCAATCGTGATAACTTCAGCGTTGCGCCTGGGACGACGCATGTCCTCATGGATCGAAAAGGGCCGGGCGTGATCACCCATATGTGGCTCACTTTCCTCGGCCCCGAGCCGCAAGATTGGGCGAAGGAAGGGAGCGCGAATCATCAGGAAATGTTACTGCGCATCTATTGGGACGGCAATCCCAAGCCCGCGATTGAGGCACCCGTTGGCGACTTTTTTGCAAATTGCTTTGGCAAACGTAGCCAGGTGATCAGTATTCCAGTTGTGGTTGAGGATGCTGATAGCTACAACTGTTTCTGGCGAATGCCCTTTCACAAGTCAGCCAAGATCGAAGTTGTGAACCAAAGCTCAAAATCAATCAACCTGCTGTATTACAACATTGATTGGATAAAGTTAGACAAGTTGCCGAAGGACACGCCTTACTTTTATGCTCAGTATCGGCAGGAATATCCCGTTGAACATGGCCGGGATTACACGATCTTGGAAACAACGGGCAAGGGCCACTATGTCGGCACCGTGCTGGCCGTTAGAAGCCGTAGCCCGTCCTGGTTTGGGGAGGGCGATGAGAAGATTTACATTGACGGCGAGAAAGAGCCCTCGATCTGGGGGACCGGCACCGAGGATTATTTCCTGAGTGCGTGGGGCCTGCAGACGACTTCCACCCCCTACGCAGGGACGCCGTATTTTGACCAATGGGGCATTGTCGGCGGGCATACAAGCGCGTATCGCTGGCACCTCAACGACCCTCTCGTTTTCCAAAAAGGAATCAAAGTGACGATGGAGCATTGGGGCTGGATCGGGGCAGATGAGAACAAGGAGAACCGAGCCATGAGTTGGAACGAGCGCGAGGATGACTTTTCAAGCGTGGCCTTTTGGTACCAGCAGAGTCCATCAACGTTTGCCACCCGGGCTCCAGAAAATCGCAAACTGCCGAGCATTGAGAGAATCATTGTGAGCGCAAAAGCTGCTGAACATGGCGTTGGGAACATTGAGCAGCAACAGCTTGATCTCTATGAGGGCCCGCATTCTCTCTACATGCCCCAAACTCAAGAAGGAGCCTGGATTGAAATTCCATTTGAGATCAAAGAGAAAGAGCCGCTTCGGCTGGTTCTCAACCTCACAACCTCATACGATTTCGGCATTTACCAACCGTACGTCGTTTTTGGGGGCAGGGAAGTGAAGCTTGGGGGCCCGTTGGATACTTACTCCGAGAAAGTGTTAAACCGCGAGTTTCACTTAATGGATTTCTGGCCGGCGGCGGGCTCTTATCTGCTACGCCTAAAATGCACCGGAAAGAATTCGAAGTCAGCGGGTTACCTCCTTGGAATTGAGTCGGTAAGGCTCAGAGAGCGACGACCGAGAGTAAAGGAGATGGGTTGGGATGAGGATAAGGATTGGATGGTGAAGCCCGTTATGTATGGTTAGCCATGAAGACTGTAAACAATACTTGCAATGTTTGGCGGAAATGTGAGAAACTGAAAATTCCATGAGACTTGTTTCTTTCCATTCCCTAGCTACGACTGATGCAGACAAGATGTGGCAGGTAAGTCTAGACCCAAGCGAACTCCATCGGCTGTTTGAAGATCCTGAGGTTGTTGTAAGCGAAGTTGAAGGAGGCCCCGAACTCGATGAAGACTATTCATTCGTGATTCGCGATGTTGCGGGCCCCATTCGCTTGCTGGGGTTGGACGGCAGTGGTGTCCTTATTCTGGAGTTACCGTTCGCCGATGAATCACTCCCATCAACTCACTTTTTTGATGCTGTGACTGGAGCCAATCTTGTCATGAGCACTGATATCAATGTCTCCGACGATCAACCGCTTGCGACGGCGATTCATTTAGAAATGGGAGATTCTATTCGGGCTCAGTCGGCCTTAATGGTTGCAGCAATTCGGTACCGTTCTGCTCTGAGTGCTTTTCTTTCGGATATGCCCGTTAGTGAAACCTTGAAACCAGTTGATGCAGGTACCCGCCAGCGCGCTGGCGCAGATGTGGGCCCAATAGACAGATCAAATGCGGTCTTACCGAACAGCGTGACAATAGCTATCGCCAAGCAGCCAACGCTCTACTGCATGGGAAAATTGAGCCAAAAAATCTGCCCGAGGTGCGCCGCGAGTTCGGCCAAGTCGTTTGTCCACGGAAACATTCGCGGTGAGAACGCCCAAATGACCTACCTTACGGATGTCTTTGGGCTAAAGGGCTGCAACTGATACCCACCTAGGGCAACACCCCAATATGGGCTAAAACGCTCGTGTCCCAGGCGCGATATTCCGTGTAAGAGCGGGAATCCAGCCAAGTAATCGTTAAATCGGGCGATGCGTTGGCTACCGCTTGCGGGCGGACGTTGTAGCCCCCGGTCGCGACCGTCTGACCTCTCACCCAATTCGAGCCAAAGGCCGGGGAATCGAAGATAGTCAGTTCCGAGCCGCCGAGCCCGAGCGGCGTGGAGGCGAAAAGGCGAAGCGGATTTGTGGAATCAAAGACTAAGCCTCCGGAATAGTAACTCATTGCGATCGGGCCCACCGTTCGCGTAGCCCAATAGCCGCCTCGCAACTGCGTCGCATAACCGTAGCAAAGAGAAGTATTTGGCAGGGGGTTGTACTCGGATGCATATTCGACGTGCGCAACCGACGGACGGCCCTGGGTGTCATAAGTCAAGTCCCAAACTCGGGCTTGGCCGCCCCAGCCGCTCGTGCGGATCGGGGCGATGCTCGCACCAATGGAGTTCGTCGCCGCCCCGCCTAGAGGCGTCTTCCAGGTTGCACCGGCGTCGGTTGATTCGATCATGTAGACATTCGGCTTGTAGCGCTGGGCTACGGCATCGTAAATCCCAAACGCAAACCCGATCTTATTGCCAAAACTCCGAACTGGTCCGGCATAAACAAAGGTGTTCAGGCTCCACGTCACAACGGTCTTAGGGCCCGACCAGGTGATTCCCCCATTTGTTGACTTGTACATGTGCACCAATCCGCGGGTCGAGGCGTTCACAGTTGGGTGCCCACGAGTGAAAAGAAAAATCGTCCCATCGGTGGTTTCGGCAAAGCGTGGGTAAGTGTTGGGGCGGCTGTTGATCGTCGCTTGCAGGTTCATTTGAGTAGTCTCGGGCGCAAGCCCACTCTGAATCGTGAGCGGCGAACTGTGAAAGGCCCCGGCAACCAATAAGGTCCCGGTTCGGGGGCCATGTTGCACGACATGGAGAGCGGGTGCAGCGTGATCATCGGGCCCTGTCCAAGATCGAATCTTTCGCGCAACATCGAACTGCGAAGTCGCATGATCGTAGGTTCGGAGAAAGACCTCGCCGACAGAGTTTATCCAGCCGAAATACGTCAGATTTTTGGTTCCTTGAAAGTGAACCGCGCTCGGTTGGTTGTACATCAAGGTAACGCCGTCGTTGGCAACAACTTGGTTCTGTGCAACGGTGATGCTGCATAGGGAGACCAAGATCGCGGGCAACACAGTTTTCATCGTCAACAACCAACTTCAATTGTAGACGTTAACTTGGGAGATTTACGCACCAAATCGTGATTCTAAAGGCGGGGCTGAAGTCCGATCATCCTTAACCTGTTCGAGAGCGAGAGTCAGATCGTCCATTCTTCGGCGCAAATGCGCAAGTTCATCCAGAATCCGGGAATCCGTTTGGAGACGGTCGGCGGGCGCATTTGCGCCGCCGTTCAGCAAAATCGTCATTCGTTGCTGATGTCGAGTCAGAATTACAATGATCGGGATCATCAACATGATGCCACCGAGAACCATCCCAAGAAGCGCTTCCCAATCCATCACTACATCATAACGCAGATTTTCGTTTGACTAAGTCTTAGGGCCCGTTAAGTCGAAGTAGAAACGGAGGTTCCAAGTTTGCCTATCCCGAGACATAAACGGTGTATGTGTACGTGATCTCGGATTTTTTGCCGGGAGATAGCTTAACGCTCCATTTTACGTTCGTTCGAGGATTTTCCTCTCTCAAGCCCTTCGCGCTCTTTGTTGATTTGGCGCCGTCCGTGCTAGTAATGAGCTCACCGGTGATTGCTTTGGTCAGTTGAAGCTCGACTTCGGCCGGTTTCATATTTTGAATCTGAACTGTCCCCTTTATGGTGACGAGGTCGTAATAGGTCCCATTTCGCAGTTTGAGATGATCGCGCTTGCGCTCAATTTCTTCCTCGGTTGCGTCAACGCGGATATCCATCGCCTTTGACATTTTGAGGGTAGCTTCCGCTCCGGAGGCGGTGTATGTGAGAGTGTCTTGACCCATGACTTGGTCATTTTGATAAATCGTGGCAGGTCCGGTGGTGAGCGGCTGTCCGGACTTGTTTGTAAATTTGATCTTATGCCACACATCGGTTGGGCCCTCCGGAAGTCCGACATACTGGCGGTTATTGACAACCGTATCAGGAACGTCACAGGTGTAGATGTGTTCAAAATCCGATTTTGATTCGAACAGCATGAATAAGCCACGATCGCCAGGCTTGAGGGAGACGGCAGGTTGCTTGTAGAAGAATAGATCCTCGTTTTGCTCTCCGCCAGCTTGGCTTGGATCGAACGCTCCGGCAAAATCAGATTGGAAGTTTGCGGCGGGAGCCTGAGAGCGCATATCACGCCGATTAAAGTTAGCGTCGCTCTCACCAACCTGTTTTAGCATGTTCGTGAATGAATCAACCGATTGAGCGCTGAGTAAGGGTTCAATCAGACTCGCCCAAGGCACGTTTGGGACTCCCGTTACGAACCGAAGCTCAGCGGATTGAAGGAGGCCGAGGTCGTTGGCCACGGTAGCCTTGGCGGTGAAGGTTAGCGTTTTCTTGTCGGTGATATCGAACGCGTATCCTGGCGTCCAGGTAAGCCCCCGTTCCAATCCAAACAGGATGATTTTGCCAGCACCTTCGGTCTTAAAATGAAGGGCTCGCCGTGAGTTCGTTGTTTCGCCACTCGTAATGACTTTCTCAGGAAAGTGCACCAATCGGATTTCACCTCGAGGGAGTGCGAGGGTGGATTCCGCGGTGGAAATCAAGAGATGATCGCCGTGAACCGAGAGAATGCGGCCCGAAATCACCCCGAAGTTGACGGTCGTGAATTTCAGCTGCTTGCCTAAGTTGAGGGCCAATAGCTGGTCCAGGGAGCCAGCTTGGTACGTCCCTTTTACCTCCTCTTGCGTTGAAATCAGCTCCTTCACCTTCACACCGCCGGTTGTTGCAACCCAAAACGTTCCTAAGGAAGCTTGCGGGATTTCAGTTAGGCTCGTGTTGGAGCCCGTCACCGTGATTTCGCGCCGAACCATGGCGTAGCCATTTTTGAACAGGGAAGCAGAGACGATTTTTGTCGTGGCAGGGGCATTAGCGAGGAGTAGATTGAGCGCTAGCATCATTAGTTGAGACGGGCAAAGGTTCAAATCGTTATGAAAAAAGCCCGTATGGAAATACGGGCTTTTTCCGAGTTGAAGCGAAGATTACTTCGTTGAGATTTTCTGAACGTTGCCAACCTTGTGGCCCTTCGCCACGTGATCAAGTCGAGCTTGAGCGGCCATTTTAGCGCAGCAGAACTTTTCGTAGCCCTTGCCGGAAACGAAAAGCTTGTAGATCGGCTTTTCGGACTTCTTTGCCATTTTTTCCATCGGACAACCGGCCATTTTTCCAGCGCAGTCTGACTTTGCAGACATCATCTTCTCGGCTTCGGCCAAATACTTGGCGTCGTTAGCATCAAATGGACTGACTCCGAAGGCGTTTTGCGCATTCTTGCCGGCGCAGCAACCATCTCCAGTTGATTGGGTCATGGCTGAGGCGTTTTTAGCCTTCTTGTCGGCGCAACAGCTATCACCAGCCTGAGCCATGGCCGAGCCGACGGTTGCGATGAGGACGAGACTTAAAAGTGTTTTCATATTTGTTTCCTTAGGAAATCTCCTAGAACGGATTCTACCCGCACTCTAGAACTGAAATGCAATCCAAAAAGTTCCAGAATACGAGTAGAATTCCCCCGTCTTGCTAGCACGAACCCTCATATTGAGGACCGCGGCGTTGGGTCCGGTCGAAAAATTGGTCCGACGCTCCTTCCTTTTCCGGGGAGTGGTAAAGCGGTTTATCGCGGGTGACACGTTGGCCGAAGCGCTGCCGATCGCCGAAGAGCTAGCCAAAGCTGGCTACTGGGTCTCCCTGGATTATTTGGGCGAAAACACCCGCAGCGAGAGCGAGGCAAATGCCGCCAAGTCTGCCTACATTGAAATGCTGGAACGCATTTCTAAGAGCCCTTGCTCGGCACGAACCAACATTTCGATTAAGCTTACGCAATGCGGATTGGACCTCGGTGACGATTTCGGGGAAGCTAACTTTCGCGAGGTTCTGGCCGTTGCCTTCCTTCATGACAACTTTGTACGCGTTGATATGGAGGGCTCTGATTACACGGAGCGCACAGTTCGGATGCTTGAGCGTGTTTGGGAGGATCACAAGAACACGGGCACGGTCTTGCAAAGTTACTTGTTGCGAACACCGGAAGATGTCCAACTCATGATTGACCTCCAAATGAGAACCCGGTTGGTAAAAGGGGCTTATTTGGAGCCGGAAATTGTTGCAATTCAGGAGAAATCAAAGGTTGATGAGGCCTACGTGGTGCTAGGGAAGTTGATGCTCGCTGAAGCCAATTATCCGGCTTTTGCTACCCATGACGCAGTAATCATAGATGAGTTATGCGCGTTTGCCAAGGCAAACAATATTGAAAAAAGCCGCTTTGAGTTTCAGATGCTCTACGGCATTCGGCGAGATTTGCAGGAATCACTGCTTAAGGCTGGCTACAATGTTCGCGTTTACATCCCATTCGGGGATAAGTGGTATCCCTATTTCACCCGCCGCCTTGCGGAGCGACCCGCGAACATGCTCTTCATTTTGAAGGCGATGTTTGGCAGGTAGGGAGCGTCCGCGGAAATTCAAGTTCGGTGCCGGTTAAGGTGTTTCTGATAATCACTATTATGACGCTTACATTTAATCCCGAACAGTTAGAACTCACGTCTGCCAAGTAACCAAGGGCAACTCGATCGGCACCGCTACATCCGGATGATTGGGGACTACCCTTACGGTGTAGCCCATATTGCCGGGGAAATCCATTTGGAAGCGACATTGAAATTTGGGCTTGGCGTCTGATTCACACTGCGAGAGTTCAAAAACGCGAGTTTCGAGCAAGTCGCGGGTGGAAGTTACGCGACCAACGAGGGCCTCGACTCGTACGTCCTCTGGAGTCAAGCCGTCCAGATCAACTTCGACCGTAATCGTGACAATCTGGCCCACGGCAACGTTTGTTCCAGCATCGTCCCACGTTCCGATAATTTTGACGGTGGGCCATGCTCGGTTGATCCGCTCACGCCATCCGAGCGCGTCGGCAACTCCGTTCTCACTCTTGGCTAAGCGAGACATTGTTTCGTGGGCGGGGACATAAGCCTTTTCGGCGTAATCCTGCACCATTCGAGTGGTAGAAAACTGGGGGGCCAGGTTCGCAACTGAACGTTTCATCATCTCGAGCCAGCCCATCGGTATCACGCCATCAACTCGGTGATAGAAGGTTGGGGCAATTTCGGTTTCAATGAGATGATACAGCGTTCGGCTGTCAAGCCAATCTTGCTGGCTAGGATCTTCGATGTCGAGTTGCCCTCCGATTGCCCAACCCACTCCAGGCTCGTATGCCTCGTCCCACCAGCCGTCGAGGATCGAGCAGTTCAAGACGCCATTTGGCACCGCTTTCATCCCGCTCGTCCCACTCGCTTCCATTGGTCGGCGGGGGTTATTGAGCCATACGTCTACCCCCTGAACCATCATTCGGGCCATCCTCATGTCGTAGTCTTCCAAGAAGACCATACGGCTCTGAGCGTTCTCCTGCGAGATGAAACTGTTAATGTCTTGAATCAACTTCTTGCCCGCATCGTCGCGCGGATGACTCTTCCCTGCTATCACAAACTGCACTGGACGCTCGCTATGAAACATCAACTTTTTCAGACGATCTCTATCGGCAAGCAAAAGGGTCGCCCGCTTATAACTGGCGAAGCGGCGCGCGAATCCTATGGTGAGGACTCGGGGATCGAGCACAGATTGAACCTGACCAAAACTCGCCCGGGCGAAGCCCTTTCGCTCTCCAACATCTTTCAAATACTTCCGCACGAATCTCACGAGATCACCGCGCTGATTTTCTCTAATGTTCCAGAGCTCGTTGTTCGGAACGTCCCAAATTTTTTGCCACACCTCGCTATTGGCCGGGTCATCTCGCCAAGCCGAGCCCATTGCCTGATCGAATAGCTCGGTCATCCTTGCGCAGGTCCATGTGCCCGTATGGATTCCATTTGTAATGGGAATTATCGGAACTTCATTTTCGGGCCAATCTGGCCACCGCCGGTGAAACATCCCGCGAGAAACTTGGGCGTGGAGCTTAGAAACGCCGTTAATCGTGTTCGCGTTTTCCATCGCCAAGACGGCCATGTTGAACTTTGAAGCCGTATCTTCCGGATCGAGACGCCCCATCCTCAAGAAATCGGGAAAGGGCAAGCGCGCCTGCGCAACTAATCTCCCTACATGCTTTTCAACAAGATCTGCCGGGAACTCGTCGAATCCGGCTGGAACCGGAGTATGGGTCGTAAACACGTTGCCTGAAACATTGAGCTGGCGAGCGGTTCGAAAATCAGATCCGGTTGCCTCTACATGTTGACGAATCCGCTCAATGGCCAGGAACGCCGCATGGCCCTCATTCATGTGGCACACCGATGGCTTCAGCCCCAAAACCTGCAGAGCGCGCATTCCGCCGATGCCTAAGATCATCTCCTGCCGAATCCGCATTTCTTCGTCACCGCCATAGAGTGTATCGGTGATGGTTTGGTCGGTGGGTTCGTTCTCCAGGACATTGCTGTCTAGGAGATAAAGAGGAATTCGACCCACATCTGCGCGCCAAATTTGGCAACTCACAACCCGATCAGGAAGTTCGACTTCCACAAACAAAGGCTTGCCACTGGACGCACGCTCCAAGTGAAGCGGCATTTCATAGAAATCATAGTGCGGGTAGTGTTCTTGCTGCCATCCATCGGGGGTTAAGAACTGCCGGAAATAGCCCCGAGAGTAGAGCAAGCCAACTCCAATAAGCGGTACTCCAAGGTCGCTCGCTGCCTTCAAATGATCGCCGGCAAGCACTCCCAACCCACCCGAATAGATCGGCAAAGATTCACTAATTCCAAATTCTGCGCAAAAATAAGCGATTAGCGCGTCGCTCTCGGGGTATTTCGCGTGGAACCACTTCCCTTCTGAAAGGTATGTATCGAGGTCTTGCGAGCATTGCCTGAGCTTTGTGAGGAAAACTTCATCCCGCTGGAGAGCTTCGAGTTTTGCCCGCTTAAGTTTTCTAAGGAGTTGAACGGGGTTATGCCCAACCGCTTCAAACAAGCTCCGATCAAGTTCTCGAAAGAGCTCACGGGTGGGGTGATGCCACGTCCACCGAAAATTCCAAGCCAACCGCATTAACGGTTTTAGGGGATCAGGAAGCTCGGAGACGACCTCGAACGAACGCGCACTTTTGGGATGTTTCATGCCCGGTAATTATTATGGGTGTTTTTCGATTTCAGATTAGCTTGTCGCTCGCATCCATGAGGATTGCTTGCATCAAATCAACACGCAATACAACTCCGCTAAGCCGACCTTCATCTATCACGGGGAGAATCGTTAGACCACTGGCGAGCATTTTATGAAGAGCCTCCGATATTTCCATCTCGGCCGGAACGATTGTGGGGTCGTTCGTCGCGTAGTTAATGGCTTCGTCGTTGCTCATGCCGATCCAGTTATCGCGAAGCTGGACTGCCCGACAGATGTCTCCTTCGGTGAGAACAGCAATCGGATAGCGCATCTCGTCCACCACCACTAGGGCTGGGAACTGATAGATGTCCATTTTGTCTACCGCCTCTCGAACCGTACTCGAAGCATTAAGAACAGGGATGTGGGCATGAAGCACCTCGCGCAAGGTCACCTGTAGAGTGTATCCTCTTGGGAACAATGAGCGACCCAACCCAACTCCCCATCGGTATGAGCGATCACCCGGTTTGTCTGCTTTCCAAATACGGCAATCGCCACGGATTGATTGCCGGAGCGACCGGAACGGGAAAAACCGTGACGTTACAAACGATGGCCGAATCCTTTTCAGATATTGGTGTTCCCGTTTTCATGGCCGATATTAAGGGTGACCTGAGCGGCTTGTGCCAACCCGGTGGGGGAAATCCCAAAGTGGATGCCCGATTACAGCAGGTTGGAATCGCCGATCACGGATTTAAGAACTATCCCGTCGTTTTCTGGGATATTTTCGGCGACCAGGGGCATCCGATTCGAACTACGATTTCTGAAATGGGGCCGCTCTTGTTGAGTCGGTTACTCCAACTGAACGATGTTCAAGAGGGCGTCTTGAACATCGCCTTTAGGATCGCCGATGAAGAGGGACTGCTCCTTCTCGATCTCAAGGATTTGCGCGCGCTCCTCGCCTATGTTGCTGAAAGAGCGGACGAGCTAACGCGAGAGTATGGCAATGTTAGTGCGACCTCAGTCGGCGCGATCCAACGGGGACTGCTGGTTCTCGAGGAGCAAGGCGGAACGAAATTCTTCGGCGAGCCCGCGTTAGAACTGGCGGATTTCATGCGAACCGACACCAGCGGACGCGGAATTGTAAACATATTGAGCGCGGATAAGCTCATGATGAACCCTAAACTTTACTCAACTTTCTTGCTATGGCTGCTTTCGGAGTTGTTTGAGGAACTTCCGGAGGTCGGCGATCTGGACAAGCCCAAGCTGGTCTTCTTCTTTGATGAGGCCCATCTCTTGTTTAATGATGCCCCGTCTTCCCTGCTTGAGAAGGTTGAGCAGGTTGTTCGTTTGATTCGATCAAAGGGCGTTGGTATCTACTTTATCAGCCAAAACCCGCTAGATATTCCGGATACCGTATTGGGTCAACTTGGGAATCGCGTGCAACACGCCCTGCGAGCCTTTACACCGAGGGACGAAAAGGCGGTTGATTCAGCCGCCGATACTTTCCGCGTCAATCCTGCGTTTTCAACCAAAGAGGTCATCACCCAACTCGGCGTGGGGGAAGCGCTCGTTTCTTTTTTGGAAAGCGGGGGCATTCCGATGATTGTCCAAAAAACCTTGATCCACCCACCCCATTCTCATATTGGCCCCTGCGATCCGGCTATTCGGCAAAGCGTGTTCAACTCCAGCCCAGTATCGGGTAAGTACGACAAGATCCTGGATCGCGAATCTGCCTACGAAGTACTTCGCGCGGCGGAACAAAAGAAAGAACAAGAAGCCGCCGCCGCCGAAGTTCAGGAAAAAGAGCAGGGCGAGCCGATTTCACGTGGTGGAGCGGCGAGGCGGACGGACAGCGTTTTTGAATCTATGACCAAGAGCGTAGTCCGAGCGGCGGGCTCTCAGTTGGGCCGGTCTCTCATTCGGGGCGTTTTCGGTAGCTTGTTCGGCGGTTCTCGCAGAAGGCGCTAGCCCTGAGCGTGCGTCCAAGCATCGCCAACGGCGTCGGCGAGTTGGTCAATCATTGCATCGGCGTTTCTGAGCCGTGTTGCGAGTACGCGCGAGATATTGGCGAGCATGAGAAAACCCATGTCTCGATCCTTATTCATAAGCTTTCGAAGCTGATCAATCGAGATTTCTGCCACTGTAACGGGGCCAACACACACAACGTTTGCCGCGCGTGGCCTCGCATCTACGAGGGCAACCTCGCCAACAACCGATCCGGTGTGGATTTCGCCAAGCTTGTCGCCGTCATGCGTGGTAACCGTCAACGATCCGCCGATTACAACGAACATAACATCGGCGGCCTCGCCAATTTTGGCAAGGAGATGTCCCGATGGGAAGTGCCTTAAAATAGAGAGTCCGGCAACGCTCGCGATTTGAACATCATCAAGTCCAGCGACGAGGTAAGTTCCCTTAAGGATAGCGGGGTCAAACATAGTTTGGAGCATACCCGCGAGGGGCGATAGCGGGAACCGCTTCATGGCTAGCATTGTTACAGGTATAACTCGGCTGAGCTTCTTAGCCATTTCCCCGCCATGAAATTCTTATCAAAGGTAATTATCGTTTGCTCGTTGGTCGCATTGGCAATTCCGGGCCTTGCCCAAACTCCGCCCGTGAAGGAGCAGGACCCCAAAAAACTTCCTGATCCCGTAAAGTCAGCTCCTGAACTTAAGCCCGATCCTCTTCAACAGCTTCGCGATCAAAACGGGGGTTCACAAATGTCCCCCGGGCAAGCGCTCATAGCAATCGAGCCGATCCCACCTCGGAAAACAAGAGTTGGCGAGGCAATCCGATTTAGAGTTTATGCCCGGATGAAGCAGAGCACGAATCCTCTTATTTACTCTCTTTCAAAGTCAATGGGAGCCGATATTGACCCGGTCACCGGAATCTTCTCGTGGGTTCCAACTAAGGTGGCGAAATTTGAACTTGAACTCATGGTGAGCGACTCGAAGTCTGCAGACATTTTCAAAAAAATGGAGTTCCAAATTGAAGTAGAAAAGCAAATCGAGCTTTTCGGATACAACTACTTCATCGCTCCCAGGGCGGCCATTCAAGCGCGCCTCATGGCTTTCGCCAACGGCCTATCTCGCCCGGGATTGCCGATTTGGAGTGGCGGAACTCAATCACAATCGCTCGTCCCAGATGGTAGTACGGCTCAGCCACCACTTTCTGAGTTCATCAAGAACATCCAAAGCAACTCCGGGTTCCAGCCCGTGTCCATTGTCCCGCCCGTTGGCTTAAATGGTGGCCTTAACGGTCAGATCGGTGGCAATGGCAACGGTCACGGCACAACGACTCTACCAGAGGTTCGACCAGATTTTGGTCAAGGGAGTGCTTCTCAAGGCCCGAACCCGCTCACCGATGCCAATTCAAAATCTAAGCCCGACCAGTTTAGCTCGCAAATGATAGATGCTCTGCGATATTTTGTCGGCCCATTCGATATGATGGGGGCAAACGTTTTTGTGCCCGCTCCAGAGCGATACCAACTCGGCCCCAGCGATGTCTTGCTCATTCGCTATTGGAGCCCGACCCTTGAAAGCAAAGAGGTCAGCGTGGCCGTTGATGCCCGGGGCTCAATCAGCATTCCATCCAGTGGAAGGAGATTGACGATTCGGGGCAAGTCCCTAGACTCCGCCGAAGCCATGATCCGCAAAGAGATCACTCGAGATCTTGTAGGGGCCGAAGTATCCGTGACCCTACGCGAGTTGAGAACCATGTCGCTTACTGTAATTGGTGAGGCGTTCTTGCCGGGAAGCTACCAGGTTCCCGCTGTCGCCACGCTTTTCAATGCTCTTTACATGTGTGGCGGTCCAACCGAAAACGGAAGCCTTCGCCGAATCATGCTGCGCCGAAGCGATGGTACTCAAAAGGTCTTTGATATGTATCGGTTTCTGATTGACGGAGATGCAAGCCAGGACGTGCCCCTCCAACCGGGCGACACCATTTTCATCCCCACCGCCGAGGGCCGCGTTTCGGTAACTGGCGAAGTGGGTAGGCCCGCCATTTATGAGGTTCTTCCCAAAGAAAGGCTCAAAGCCATTATCAAGTTCGCCGGCGGAGCCCGGCCATCGGGTGTTACCCAACGCGTTGGACATAGCACGGTTGAACCGGGTGTCGGATTGAAACTTCGAGATGTTGATTTGAATGCCACTGGAGTTGATTCCGATCCGCTCGTGTTCCCTGGGGACAGTGTCGAGATCTACTCTGTACGGCCGCTGATGACAAATGTCGTAACCCTCGATGGCGCGGTTGATCAACCGGGCCGATATGCCCTGACGGAAGGGATGCGCGTGAAGGACCTCGTTGGACGAGCCCGCGGCCCAATTTCCGAGGCTAGCCTAGTTCGCGCAGACTTGTTCCGACAAAACGCTGACGGCACATCCAAACTGATTCCCATCAATCTCGCCAAAGCTTTGAACGGTGATCCAGATCAAAATGTGCAACTTGTCCTCTTTGATCGCCTGGTAGTTTATCGAGTGGATGAAAGCCGCTGGATGGGGGACCGAATGGTCACGATTTCGGGTGCCATTCGCCGACCCGGCGAGTTCGCCCGAGCCGATGATATGCGAGTCATTGACCTAGTTTTGCAGTCAGGTGGACTGAACGGCGATGCGTTTCAACCTGAGGGTTTCCTCCAACGCGTCAACGCGGATGGCTCAAACGGGGACTTGCTCAAGATAGATTTTCGAAAAGCCGCCATTGGCGATAGTGCGCACAACGTGGTGCTTCAGGATCGGGATCGGCTTACGGTGCAAACCGCCGCTGAAGCCAACTACCTACCCCGCCAGATAGTGACTATTCTGGGCGCGGTTCAGGTTGCCGGTGAGTATGCCAGCGCTGCGAACTTAAAGGTATCCGACCTGATCAAGTTGGCCGGAGGACTCAAGCCCGACGCCGGCTCATCCCTTGAGGTAGCCCGAGCTCGCGTTCCCGAAGGCACTCCATCCGAGCGATACGAAGTTGCCGACATCCTTTCTGGTAAGACCGATCCTGGACTTGCTGCCGGCGATCTCGTTACACTTACCGCGCGAAGTGACTTTCAAATGACGCCGAAAACGGTAGTTATTTTAGGGGCCGTAATGAGACCTGGCCCGTATCCAATCAACTCAGCAACCGACAAAATCTCTGACATCGTTGATCGGGCGGGGGGACTAGCACCGAATGCATTTGCCCGAGGCGCACAGTTCTTACGCAAGCCCGAAAACCTGGGCTCACTTTTCCAAAAGAGCCTAAGCCCGCGATTGCGTGAAGTGTTAGAGATTATCAGCGAGGATGAGTATCAGCGGGCTTCGGCAAAAGCTGAAATGGAAAAGGCACGATTTGCTAAATCGCTGAACCAACCCGTTACTTCCATTGGTATTACCGGGTCGCCGACATCTCAATCTACGGGGCCCGCGATTATTCCGCAATTCGATAAGGACACGGTAACCAAAGCGCGAAAGCTCCGCTCCACAGAAATTGAACCTGCAGGAAACATAAATGTTCGGCTAGATGATGCTCTCAAGAACCGCAAGGGTGCCCATAACCTCGTGCTGATGCAGGGAGATATTATCAGCATCCCCGAAACACCATCAACTGTTAGCGTCACTGGCGCGATTGTCGTGCCTTCCACTATCCTCTTTGAGAAGGGCAAGAATCTGTTGTGGTACATCAATAAATCGGGCGGTTTGCTGCCAGATGCGAGCACCACTCTGATTTACGTTATTCGAGCCAACGGCGAAGTAGTGAGAGGTAAGGGCAACACCGGCATTGATGTCGGCGACTTGATCTTCGTGCCAACCAAAGTTATGGCGGAGCGTTTAAGCGACCGACAGTCTGAGATAGATGCGTTATCGCGCAATGTCACTTCGGCTGGCATTCTGATCTCGATCATCAAGAGTCTTGGCGGGTTCTGATGCTTGGCAAGCTCTTGATCGGGATCGGGTTGATCATCATCGTGTTTGGGATTGCCTCGATGATTAGTGAGCGGAATCAGTGGTTCAAGCTAGGCCACCTTCCGGGCGATATCGTGATCAAAAGGGACAGTGGCACGATCTTCATCCCGATCACCTCCATGATCGTCGTAAGCGTCTTGGTGAGTGCCGGCTTTGCCCTGTTGCGATTGATTCGAAGATGAGCATCAACATTGTCTCGTTCGATGCCGCTCACACCCTCGTGGACGTGAACTGGAACCCGGGTGGTTTTGCGGTGCAGATGATTACTGAGCTCGGCGAAACCACGGATAATCAACTCGCAATTGAAACGTACAACAATCTCATGTTTTCCAGATGGGGCCACTTTAAGCAGCTCAACTTGCAGCGTAATCACGCAGTTTGCCAAGAATTCTGGCGAGAGCTGACCGCCGATTGGGCGTCCAAAATGGGACTCCGTCTTGACCCCGACCGGATTTCCGAGCACGCGACGCAACGGATATACGCTTCCGATAGCCCGGTTTACAAGGTCTTTGAAGACTCAATCCCCGCCCTAGAGGCTCTGAAAGAAAGGGGAGTGCGAATGATTGTGGTTAGCAACTGGGATGTGTCACTCCACTTGGTTCTTGAGTCCTTTAATCTAGCCGGATACTTCGAGCGCATCTTTGCTTCCCTTGAATGGGGCCCCGAAAAACCAGACCCCGCCCTTTTTAGCATTGTCGAATGGGAAATGAGCCTCTCCCCCCGAGAATTTCTGCATGTCGGCGATAATCCGCTGGATGACTTCCAGGGAGCAAGAGGAGCGGATTGGCACGCCGCTCTGATTGATCGTTCCCTTCCCTCTCGCGATGGGATTAGACTTTCCAGCCTCACCCAAGTGCCCGAACTATTGGCTGAGCTTGCTTAATGGATTACGTTCTGCCCGAAAATCAAATTGCCCAAGTTCCGCTCGACGATAGGTCCGCGGCGAAACTTTTGCATATAAATCCCCGTGGTGAAATCGAGCATCGAAGCTTTAAAGATGTGCCGGATCTACTTAGTTCTGGCGACCTCCTGGTCTTGAATAACACGCGCGTAACGGCTCTACGAGTCTTTGGAACTAAGCCAACCGGCGGCCAAGTGGAACTCGTATTGCTACGCGAAACCGAAGCCAATCTTTGGGAATGCCTCGCGAAACCCGGGCGTCGCTTACAGCCCGGCGCCTCCATTTCAATCTCACCCAACCTTCAGGCTAGGGTCATTCAGAACCAGAATGAGGGTATCAAACTCATCCAGTTCGAGGGTGAAAACTGGCAAGAAGAGTTGAGAAGGCATGGGCGCGTTCCGCTGCCGCCCTATATTCACGCGTCGCTGGCGGATGCCGAGCGATATCAAACCGTTTATGCCCAACCAGGTGGATCAGCCGCGGCTCCCACCGCCGGGCTTCATGTTACGCCCGAAATCCTTGCTTCCCTGCAATCGCGGGGCGTCGAAATCACATTCGTGACCCTTGATGTGAGCCTTGATACGTTTCGCCCTATCCAAGTTGAAAATCTTGATGACCATGTGATGCACGGCGAAACTTGCCGAGTTTCGGTAGAGACGGCCGACAAAATAGGCCAAGCCAAAGGTCGAATCATCGCAGTTGGCACAACTACGGTCAGAACCCTTGAGTCCTTCGCAATCGGAAATCGCCGCGTAGAATCCGGTGAACGTAGCACGAAACTGTTCATCCGTCCCGGATTCGAGTTTCAGATTGTTGATGGAATGTTCACCAACTTCCACCTGCCAAAAACCTCGATGCTGGTGATGCTAGAAGCCCTAATTGGCCCCACCCACCTAGAGCGAGCCTACACCGCCGCTCTCACCCACGAGTATCGCTTCCTAAGCTTCGGCGACTCCATGCTGATCCTGTGAAACTCTCAACGTGGGCTTGGTGCCCACAACTCAAACGTAAAGCGCGCCGCTCTCGCTGCGCATTGAAAGCCCTCGATCAATAAGATTGCCTTCCGGAAAGAGGGCCTCTAGATTTCCAGGACTCTGTTTTTGAGCAGCGGCTTAAATCGGTTCGAGTATGCTGGACCAATGTTACTCGGAACGATTCTTCTTGTTTGCACTCAAGCTAAGCCAACCTCGGTCAGCCCAGTTCTTCTGAGGCTGCAACCAAAGGTTGGTACGGTTTGTGTTTACGAGAACATCATGGACATGAACATGAGCGCTCCTAACCTGCCCGCCAACAACCAATCAACAAAGTCTGCAATGACGTTGAAGATATTGAAATCCGATGGCAAAGAAGTTAAGCAGGAAGTGAAGATAAAGTCAGATGCCAATTCGGCGATGAACAACGTGATTACCACGATGACGCTGAGCCCACTCGGGGTGCTGAAGAACGCCCATTCTAACGCAACTGATCCGATGGCGGTTCAAGCGATGAAAGCCATGCGGTCCTCGCTTGAGGTTTCTCCGGCTTTTCCGGTGGCACCTGTTTCTGTAGGGGCGACTTGGGGCGCCAAGGTCAACTTTACAAAGATGATGGAGGCCATGGGTGGGGGCCAGATTACGGTTACAAAAGGTGGAATCGTAAAGATGGAAATGAAGCTTGCCGGATTTGAACAGATGCATAAACACCGAACGGCCATCATGAAGTGGGTAGCCAAAGCAACGATGAATCTCAAGGTAGCAAGCGCGGGTACCGGGAGCGTCGTGTTAACGATGAGCGGCTCGCAGAACATTGATCTCCCGACGGGCTTGCTGATTCATTCCGTTGCAATCGCCGATATGGTGATGAAAATGCCTGGTCGAGACACTTTGACCATGAAGACCAAGAACACCCAGGCTCTTAAGAGTTTCCGGTAACTAGTGCCGCCGAGCTTTGAGGCGATCTAGCATGACGGCGGCGAGCAGAACCGACCCGCTCACTACGCTTTGCCAAAACTCGCCGATGCTGAGGAGCGCCATCGCATTTTGCACGATGCCCATAATCATGACTCCCACTACGACGCCCGAAATGGTGCCGATCCCGCCTGTGAGAGAAACACCGCCCAAAACGCAACCAGAAATGACCTGTAGCTCCAATCCAACGCTACTCGTGGGATTCCCGGTAGACGAACGGGCGGCGAGCATCACGCCCGCGAACGCCGCTACCATCCCCTGCAAGATGAAGATGCTGATCTTTACTCGGCTGACGCTAATTCCAGCCAGTCGGGCGGCCTCGGTGTTTCCGCCGACCGCCAGCGTGTTCCGACCAAAAACCGTTCGATTGAGCAATACTCCGAAGATCGCGACCAAAGCGATCATGTACCACACATGCGCATGCAAGCCCAAATAGTGCCAATCTCCCAGCGACAAAAGCCGCTCGTTGGACATACCAATAGATTCGCCCTTTGACACTAAGAGGGCGGCGCCTCTCACGATTTGCATGGTGGCCAAAGTTGTAATCAGGGCATTGATTCCAACCTTGGCAATCACAAATCCGTTCACATAGCCAACCAGCATGCCGACGGCAATGGGACCAGCGATAGCCGCCCAAACCGGCATTCCCCACTTCCCTACCATCATGGCGGAGAGAACCCCCGCCAGAGCGACGGTAGAACCAACCGAGAGATCAAAATCGCCCGCCGCGAGGCAGAACAGCATAGTCGTCGCGATCATTCCGATCAGCGCAACGCTAAGCAGGAGCCCTTGAATGTTATCCGGGGCGGTGAAGAAAGGAACAAATAAGCTGCAAC
This sequence comes from Armatimonadota bacterium, assembly GCA_031386985.1. Classification (GTDB taxonomy): domain Bacteria; phylum Armatimonadota; class Fimbriimonadia; order Fimbriimonadales; family Fimbriimonadaceae; genus JANJUB01. The sequence goes on along the minus strand of JANNCV010000005.1, from coordinate 64,646 downwards.
AAATGATAAGGATGACCAGAACAACCGCCATTCCGGCCGATTCCAAAAATCTCCTCAAGCAACGGCCCCATCTGAAACGGGTAACGCCACGGCCAAGACGTTCTCCTCGGTAGCTTCCGACTTGGCGAACTCCGCCGCGATTCGACCCTGACGCATCACCAAGATGCGATCGGCGACGCCGAGCACTTCGGGCAGTTCACTACTTACAAAGAGAACGGCAACTCCAGATTCGGCGAGTTTGTAGAGAATCTCGTAAATCTCGCGCTTTGCCCCCACGTCAATGCCGCGCGTGGGCTCATCAAGCATCAAAACCTTGATGTTCTCGCTGAGCCAGCGGCCCAAAATGACCTTCTGCTGATTCCCACCCGAGAGGAAAACGATTTGTTGCCTTAGGCTTGGGGTCTTTATGGCGAGCTGCTCTACTTGGTGCGAGGCGTTCTCCTTTTCCCATCGCTCGTTGATGAATACTCCGCCGATGGAATGGGCACGGCGCGCACTGAGGTTCGTGTTTTCCATCACCGAACGGGCGGGCACGATTCCTTCTCGCTTTCGATCTTCGGGGCACAACATAATGCCCGCCCGAATGGCTTGCTTGGGGTTGGAATACCGTTGAACTTGGCCCCCAATCTCTATCTTGCCGGAAGACCCTTTCTCGGCCCGATAAATGGACTTGAGAAGCTCAGTTCGCCCGGCCCCCACAAGCCCAAAAATGCCAACAATTTCACCGGCTTTTACTTCGAGTTCTTGCGGGCCAGCCAACCCACGCCCCCACAACAAGCTGACCCGTAGCATCACTTCACCGTGCTCACGGGGACGATAGCCCCAAATGTCATTAATGTCGCGACCCACCATGCGCTGAACAATCGTTCCCGCCGAAACTCCGTTCAGATCGTAAAAAGTTTCAACATGTTGCCCATCGCGCAAAACGGTACACGCATCACAAATCCGCAGAATTTCTTCCATCCGGTGACTCACATAGAAGATGATGTGGTCTTGGCGTTTGAGTTCCGCGATAATCTCGAAGAGCCTCTCAACTTCTCGCGAGCTAAGCGAACTTGTGGGTTCATCAAAAGCGATGACTTTGGCATTTCGGCTCAAAGCTTTCCCGATTTCAACCATTTGCCGCTGCGCCAATGATAGCGAACCAACCTTTTGACGAGGATCAATGTCAACTCCTATTCGATCTAAAATCGCCTTTGCTTGCTGGTTCAGCGTTCGCTTGTCAACTACGCCGCCGTGAGACGGGAGATGCCCCAGGAAAATGTTTTCGGCAACAGAGACCTCCGGTACAAGATGAAGCTCTTGGTAGATTACGGCGACTCCCGCCACGATGGCATCGTGAGGCTTCTTGAAATGAAGTCTCGTGCCATCAAGCAACATTGCCCCTTGATCGGCCGCGTACACGCCGCTTAGGATTTTGAGAAGTGTGCTCTTACCCGCCCCGTTTTCGCCGCAAAGCGCATGCACTGAGCCTGAACTTGCCGAAAACGAAACATCCAGCAGAGCCTGAACTCCAGGAAAACCCTTGCTGATAAACTCAAAGTGAAGTTCCATTGAGCTCGAAGTTTACAGCTTAATTCCTTCTTCTTCTAGTTTCGCCTTGAAATTCTCACGCGTGATGAGTGATCCCTCGGTAAACGTCTCTTTGGGCGGTTCTTTTCCTTCGGTAATCCACTTGTACATCATTTCAACAGTGTTGAAACCATGTGTTCTTGCGCTTAGAAGAACGGAACCAAACATTCCGGTCGGTTCGGTTTTCATGAAATCGTCCTTTGCGGTCGTTCCATTGATGCCAACCCCGATCACGCTATCGGCTCCAAAGCCACGTGCGCTAGCCGCTCTCACAACCCCCAGCACACCGTCATCATTTGAGCTAAACGCAATCCACTTCTTGATGTTTGGGGATTGGGTCAAGGCCGTATTGGCGGTATTCATCGCCGTAGGAATGTCGGCTGAAGTCCCCCATGGCATTCGCCGGATGTTGCCATTGGGAAAGCCCGCCGCCGTTAGCACTGAGATTGTCCCATCTACACGCTGACGGGCGGTTTCCAGCGTGTCGTAAGCAATCGCGATCGCTCCAACTTCCGTCATCTTCCAGTTTCGCTTCTTCATTTCATCAACAAGGGTTTGGCCGACCAACTTGCCAATGTTCGTCGCAGAAATCCCAAGGTGAGGCACATCGGTCAAAGGTTGCCCCTCAGCATCTACAAGACGATCATCTACCGTCATCAGCTTTAACTTCTTGTCCGCGCACCACTTTACGATAGAGATGCCCAGCTTTTGATCTGGGGTGCAGATGATAACTCCTTGGGCGCCTTTGACGCCAAGAGTGTTAATGGCGGATTCGACTTCAGTTGCATCCTTTACTTCTAGAGTCTCGAGTTTCACTCCGTATTTAGCGGCGGCTTCTCTTGCGAACTGCCACTCGGTTTGGAACCAGGGCTCCGTTGCCGATTTAACGAGAAATCCGATAACAATCTCAGGCTTTGTCGCCACGGTGCCGGTTGAGCCAGTGCCCGTAGCCGTATCTCCTCCCTTGCATCCGGTGGCAAAAAGCGAAACTCCAAGTGCGATCGAAAAAGCGAATTTGTTCAGCATGATTGACCCTACAGTTTCCGCTACTCGGGCCCTCGCTTTCAAGCCCCCCTAGCGAGTAGTCAAGGGGCGAAAAGAATCGCGATCTCCGTAACCCGGACTCATAACAAACCGAACCACGCCAAACACTAAGAATCCCCCAACGAAAATGGCTAGATAGAAGTTGAATTTCTTACTCTCGGTGTTGAGCCTCAACTTCTTCAGATACCCATAACCGCAGGCCACCGCGGAGATCGTAAAAAGAACATACAAGAGCATTCCAAATGGGTGCGCCTTGAATGCAAGCGGCAGATTCCCGTGAAGCGTTGCGGTGAAGCTGGTAGTCAACCCACACCCAGGACAGGGCCGATTAAAAGCGAAAACGCTTGGACATTGCGCTAATCCGAGCTGGGTATGAGTGCCGTGGCCAGCGGGCGAAGGGCGCAAAACTAACCCAACCAGAGTTACGCCCAGCCACAACAGCACCCAGATTGCTTGGCCAGAAATGCGCCTGCGACTTTGCGCAGGCTCGAAAAATGCAAACTTCATTGCGCTTGGGCCGGTATCACGCACTCGGGGTGAAGTTGATTGCATCGGTATTGAGCTATTCCTACGACCGTTTTGTCCTGATTTAATAACACAATCGGACTTTCCCCATATTCTGTCGTAATTCTAATGGCGCGCCCCATTCGAATGTCGCTCACTTGCTCTTCGCTAAGTTCCGCAAATTCTGATGGAGGGATCAGAGCCGTCGTTAACGAGATTAGATCAGCCGGTGAAACCTCATCGAGGGGTTTTGCTTCGCCCAGCGAGAATCGACCAACTTGGGTTCGCTCCAGTGCCGCCAAGTGCGCTCCACACCCGATTGCTCTCCCAATATCGTGCGCGAGCGTTCGAACGTAAGTTCCACCAGAGCACTCCACCTTCAATACCGCTTCACACTCTGAAACCCATTCGACTATTTCCAAGCCCCCAATATGAACTCGCCGGGAGCGGACTTCGACTTCAATTCCCTGCCGCGCATACTTGTAAAGCGGCTGCCCATCTTTCTTCACCGCGCTGTACATGGGCGGAATTTGATCAATCAAACCGCGAAAAGACTCCATCGCTTCAGCAAGCCGACTTGGCATATCGGACGGTAACGGCATCTCTGCGACAATGTCCCCTTCTCTGTCCTGTGTTGTTGTTTGCTTGCCAAAGCACACCGTGGCCGTGTAAACCTTTGGCTCCAAATCCAAGTATTGCAAGAACCGTGTTGCCGGGCCAACGGCTACGACCAATAAACCGGTTGCGAGCGGATCAAGCGTTCCGGCATGACCCACGCGCTTGGTGTTGCAAACTCTACGCAGACGAGAAATTACGTCGTGCGAAGTAAATCGCAACGGCTTATCAACTAAGAGGATGCCAAACAAGCTCGTAGCCTCGGGATCAAGATGTCAACCGCTTCGTCTAAGGTTGTGTCAAACGAGCAACCGGCGGCATTGCGATGCCCGCCACCGCCCATTTCTTGGGCGACTTCGGCCACGTCCAGGTTTGCTCGCGAGCGCAACGAAACTCTGACCTTTAGCGGGCTCGTTTCCCGAAAGAGGGCTGCGATTTCGACGGTTTCGATGGAAAGCAGTTCATTCACGAAGCCTTCCGTATCTTCATCCCGAGCTCTGGCATACTCAAAATCTGCGACAGAAATGGTGCCAAACGCGAGCCGATCCGCGCAATCTAACTCCATCCTATCCAACATGTGGCCCAAGAGACGAACGCTGGAAAGAGGCTTTCGTTGGAAAACTTCCTCGCACACCCGATTAATATCGCCTCCGGCTTGAATGAGGTTAGCCGCCCAAACAAGGGATTCTGGTGACGTGTTTCTAAACCGAAAACTGCCCGTATCCGTAACGATTCCCGTTAAAAGACACGTTGCCATTTCTGGCGAAATCGTCGCCCCGAGTTGCTCGAACAAGCGGCACAAGATTAAGGCTGTGGCCGCCGCATTGGTATCCACAATGCGCAAATCACCGGGCGACTCAACTGGCACATGGTGGTCGATCACGATGAGTTGGGGGATTGTTTCGAAGTACTGGGCCATGCTCCCAAGCCGGTGAATAGCGTCGAGGTCAACGATTATGCCCAGGTCATGTCCATCGTGAATCGGCTGTTGTCGAATCCTCGAAACTCCCGGCAAAAACTTTAAGTTATGAGGAGCGGAATGGTGGTTCAAAACCTCGTTTTTGATTCCCTGGCCCCATAAATAATGGGAGACCGCGAGTGCGGACCCGAGGGCATCGCCATCGGGATTGAGGTGAGTGCCAATAAGCACCGAAGTTGCTCCGTTAAGTTGCTCTCGGAACTGCTCGGCTATGCTGGGATCGAATGTCAACGTGTTTTCCATCTCCCGATTCGGGGCCCTGGCCCAACATAATACCGTCTTAAGGGTTTTTGACTTTGGACGGTTTTTCCAGAAAGTCAAGCAATGAGCGCGATTTCACATGGTTGGGCTCTAAAAACAAAGCGGTTCCTAACAGAAGTTTGGCTTCCTCAATCTGCTCGAGTTGAACTCGTGCCGCCGCTTCGGCCCACATATACTCCGCGCTTTGCGGCATCCTCTTAACCGCCTCCTTGCCTTCGGCAGCGGCCTCTAGATATTGCCTTTCGAAATAATAGCTCCGAGAAGCTACGTAACGAGTCTCGGCCACCGCCGCAATCACCTCTGGCGTCCCGTGGGCTGGAGCCCTTTCAAACAGTTGATTACAAGCCCATAAGGCTTCCAGATATTTCTCGTTCGCAAAATAAAGCTTCGCAAGCATCAAATAGTGTGTAAATCGCTGGTAATCATAGGCGATGAGCCCCTTGATCAACGGCTCCGCTTGTTGCATTGCTAATCTGTCCGCCTTCGATAGCGACTCTTCACGACTGCTTCGCTCTAGACCCGCCGCGGTGAGTCTTTCAACTCGGTCGAGAATCTGGTTGTACTCGGCGGAGCTTCTGATTGTTGGAATCTCGGAGATCGCGTTCGGATCATCCTGTTGGCAACTCCGCAAGCCGCCATACACCGCCAACGACGCGACGACCATAGTCAAAAGTAATGACCTAATGATTGGTGCGTTTTTCTGCGCCGGCTGCTCAGGAGTTGCCATCGTTAACTCGCCACTATGTTGACGAGTTTACCGGGGATAACAATCACCTTCCGAACCGTTTTGCCTTCAGTATGCGATTTGACTTTCTCGCTCTCCTGGGCAACTCTCTCAAGTTCTTCATTTGAAATCCCCGATGCGACTTCAATCGTATCACGTAGCTTCCCGTTCACCTGGATCGCGATCGTCAACGTCTCCGCAACGCAGAGTGAAGGATCAAACTTGGGCCAGCTTTCGTGATAGGTAAAGCCCGCTTTGCCTAAGAACTCCCACATTTCATCGGCGGAGTGCGGCGCGGCGGGGGCAATGACCAAGATTAAGCTCTCTATCGCCTCCGAAATTGCTAGTTGCTCGCCTCGTCCCCAATTGGCGCGCCCCTTCGCAAAATCGTACAGCTCGTTCACCCAAATCATGGTCGCACTAACATAAGTGTTAAACGAAAACCGCTCGATGTCCTCTCCCGCCTTCTGGATGCCCCGATGAGTGGCTCTTCTTATTCCCTTACTCGCTTCCGTAATCTCCATCAGGCCGATGTGGTTTTTCCAATCGGGATCATAAGTGTCCTTAAAGTCAGAAACCAGCTTGAAAATTCGGCTGAGGAACCTAACCGTGCCGTTCATGCCCTCGTTGCTCCATTGAACATCGCCCTCGAACGGTGCGATGAACAGTTCAAAAACCCGAAGGGCATCGGCCCCGTAGACTTCGACGGCTTCCTCCGGCGTTACAACGTTGCCCTTGGACTTGCTCATTCGAACCCAGCGATAGTACTTTTCGCTATCGGGCAGTTGCGCGGCTTCTTCTTGGGACAGCAAGACGCCTTCTTCGCCAGGGTTCAGAACTTCCCCCTCGTGGGGATGGCGATACGGCGTGTGGCCCAACACTTGACCCTGATTCATCAGGCGCTGGAACGGCTCGATCATCGGGACTAAGCCCAGATCGTAAAGCACCTTGGTCCAAAAGCGCGCATAAAGCAAGTGCATCACGGCGTGCTCGGCCCCGCCAACATAGCAATCCACGGGCATCCAATATTTTATCCGCTCCATGTTCCAGGGCTCGTCTTCGTTGTGCGGATCGCAAAAGCGCAGGAAATACCACGACGAACAAGCGAAGCCGCCCATGGTATCAGTCTCGCGTCGCCCGAGTTTGCCGTCAAGATCGGTCACGTTTACGAAGTCGCTGATCTTGCTGAGGGGTGAACTTCCGTCATCCGACGGCTCGTACGATTCGACATTGGGTAGGTAAACGGGCAAGCAGTCATCGGGTACCAGTTGCATTTCGCCGTCCTTGCTGTGAATCACCGGAATCGGGCAGCCCCAATAGCGCTGACGCGAAATGAGCCAATCGCGCAGCTTGTATTGAATCTTGCGCTCGCCGATTCCCTCCGCTTCGAGCCGCTCGGCAAGTTGCTGGGTTCCTTCAGGATAGGAAAGGCCATCAAACGAGCCGGAGTTGATCATCACCGAATCTTTCGATTCGAATGGCGGATTGAACGCCTTGGGGTTCGCTAAATAATGCTCAAGGGGAAACTCGCCAAGGTATTCCGCCGTGGGGTTGATGACCGGAACAACCTCCAGCCCATATTTCACGGCGAAGTCAAAGTCCCGCTGGTCGTGCCCTGGAACCGCCATGATCGCGCCAGTTCCATAGCTCGCCAGAACGTAATCGGCGATCCAGATCGGTACGCGCTTGCCGTTGAACGGGTTAATCGCGTAAGCCCCGGTGAAGACCCCGGTCTTATCCTTCGTTTCTGCCATCCGCTCCATGTCCGTTCGGGTTTTGGCGAGCATTTGGTAGTCCCGCACGGGTTGAGCGCATTCGGGAGGAGCCTGGCGACAGATTTGCTCCACTACCGGATGCTCGGGAGCGAGGACGCAGAACGTCATCCCGAAAATCGTGTCGAGTCTGGTGGTGAAGACTTTAAAGCTCAAGCCTTTTGGTTTGACTTCCAAGTTCGCCGCTGCGGGGACCAAGTACGAATCGATCGCGGCGATGCTGGAAGCCAACTTCCCTTCGATCCGTTGCAGCCTTTCAACATCGGAAGCCAAAGCTGTCACCCCTTCGGCTGATACCTCTTCTTTCAGTGCCGCAAGCTCATCCGAAACCGAGCCCGAGCCCGACGAAAACGAGATATTCATCGTGAACTCCGCGCCCTCGCTTCGTCCGATCCAGTTGCGTTGGAGCGCCTTGATCCCTTCCGGCCAATCCACCGTATCGAGGTCATCAATCAGCCGCTGGGCGTAATCCGTGATCCGGAAGAACCATTGCGGAATCGCGCGTTTCTCTACCGGCGTGCCGCATCGCTCGCAAAGTCCACCCACCACTTCCTCGTTCGCCAGCGCCGTCTTATCGCGCGGGCACCAGTTCACTTCGGCGTTCGAGCGGTACGCCAAGCCCTTCTCATAGAGCTTCTTGAAAATCCACTGGGTCCACTTGTAGTAGGTCGGGTCCGATGATTTGAAGGAGCGCGACCAGTCGTAGCTAATCGCGACCAAGTCCATTTGGCGCTTATAGTTAGCCCCGTATTGGTCAATCATTTCGGAGGGGTGCCGCTTGCGCTTGATCGCCTCGTTCTCGGCGGGCAACCCAAACGCATCGAACCCCATCGGGTGCAGCACGTTGTACCCCTGCATGAACTTAAAGCGCGCCATCACATCGCCGGGCACATAGTTGCGGCAATGCCCCACGCTCAGCCCCGCGCCGGAGGGGTACGGGAAGAAGTCAAGATAGTAAAACTTAGGCCGCCCCGGCTCTTCCCGAGTCCGAAACAAGTCCGCCTCAAGCCACCGCTGGCGCCATTTGGCTTCAAAGGAGGCAGGCTCATAACGCTCAGGCATAAGCTATTTTACTTTAGAGCGGCTCAGCCCCTTTCAAAAGTCATTCCTCAAACAATCGCGTGTCATGAATGTCGGCTCGGAAGCTGAGCAATTCAGTTGGCCCGAGACCCCCGATTCGTGCTATTGAGAGTGCCACGAAGTCGCTCCATTTTCCGAAGAGTTTATTGGCAAGAAGACCGCGTACACCCATTCATGGACACCATTAATGAGACTTGGCAAGGCCAATTTCGGTGCGGTAAAACCTAGCCGTCTCGCATGGTTCTCATGCAGATAAGAACTTGGCAGGGGCCGTAGTTCAGGGATAAGAAAAAATGAAACAAACCACCTTGAGAAACCTATACGTTAACGAGTTAGAGGATCTACTCAGTGCCGAAGCCCAGCTCGTCCGGGCACTCCCAAACATCATCGCGGCCGTCGAATCGAAAGAACTCGCCGCGACCTTAACATCCCACCTCAAAGAGACTGAAGGTCATATTGAGCGACTTAAGGAAGTTTTCGAACTCGCCGGGGAACTGGCCCAAGCCAAAACCTGCGAAGCGATGAAAGGCTTGATCAAGGAAGGCACATATGCCATTGGCGACATCGAAAAAGGTGCGGTGCGAGACGCCGCCCTTATCGGAGTCTGTCGGCGAGTTGAGCACTATGAGATGGCCGCATACGAAACGACGCGCGCATTCGCAAAGACTCTAGGCTATGGCGATCAGGCTTCGCTTTTGACCCAATCTCTTGGAGAAGAATCGAACGCAAACGAGAACCTAAGCAAACTGGCGGCCACAAAAGTAAACCCGGCCGCCAACATGACCCCCGTCGGCGCAAGCCGCTAACCACCAAAAAGGAACAAAACAATGAAAAACACATACGCAACATTCGCCGACCCTAAGAACGCCGAGCAAGCCGTCGGAGCCTTGCTCGATCATGGCATTCGCGCCGAGCATCTGAGCATCATATTCCCCGAGGGATACACCTATCCAAGCTACCATCCCAATCATAAGGTGGATAACGACGAAGTGCCGGACGAGGACCGATCCGAAGCGATGGCAAAGTCGGGAATCACCACAACCACCATGGCCGATGCCGAAATTGGAGCAGCGAAAGGAGCTGGAATCGGGCTGGCCGCCGGCACCCTTGCCGCCCTTGCCGCCGTTCTTATCCCCGGAGTTGGCTTGGTCATCGGCGGAGGCGCGCTTGCCCTGGCCCTCGGCGGAGTAGCGGGAGCGACCGCCGCCGGAGCCGTTGCCGGTGGAGTCACGGGGTACTTGAAGGATCAAGGCGTTTCCCCCTCGCATACCGAAACTTATGATGCCGTCCTTCGAGCCGGCGGCGCCCTCGTCACCGTTTCTCCTACCAATGAAAAGGTGGATTGCGATGAGATTTGCGACATCCTCGCCAAGTACCACGGCACGATTTCTACCCATCCGCTTGAGTCCCACTTTGTGGGGGGAGGAGTGTCCCGTTAAGAAAAATGACTTACCCCTAGGAAAGCCCCAAAGCGCGATCTCGCCCCTCTAAGGGATTGGGGGGATAGTGCGGGATAAAAAACAAAATGCCCCACCCCTTTTGATCTTGAGGTGGGGCATTTTTGGCTCCTAGCCCTTAAAAAGTCGTCCATTTTGACGTCGCTTCGAGCATGGCGGTCGCCCGCTTAAACAAGAGTGCTAGCCCATTGCCCTGATAATCAGGCGAACGGCTTCCTCGATGGTGACGTTGGCGGTGTCGATGCGCAGGGGCTCGATGTCCCAAGCATGGTAGTCCCTATTCAGGACCTGCTCCCACGTTGGCGGCTGCAGGCCCGGAATGTCCACTTCACGGAGTTGGACGCGTCTCCGGTGCACCTCTCTTTCTGAGCAAATCACTTCAACGTCCAGATAGTTCGTCCCAGCATCTGAAGCCACCTCACGGTACCCGTCGCGAGTGAGTTGCCAAGGGTTCACCGAGTCAATCACAACGGTTTGTCCTAGGCGTAGATTCTCGGCAGCACATCTAAGTGCCACCTCATAGCCCGTTCCGCCTATCTGGCTGTTTGTGAATCCGTATTGGCGCATCGCCTGTTCAACGGTATCGACACGCAAAAACACTGCTCTCAATTCACGGGAGAGTTCGCGAGCGATGGAAGTTTTCCCGGCTCCTGGCAGGCCTGCAAAAATGATGAGCATTTGCAACAGGAGTATGGCCCGACATGCGGTTTTCCTGCGAAATCATTCGGACTGACTTCTAATAGATCCGTCGTTCTGGGTTATGAATCGCGTCCAATACTGCCTTCAAGGCTTCTGAGCCAACCTTTGATAGCTCCAAACTTTGGGGGAGCTACACGCCCTCGTGCCTCATGATGCCCCGCATCTCGAACTGTTCGGCTTGAGTCGCGAGAAATCATTGCCCCATGATCAGCTTCGCGGATACAACAGAATCGGCTGACACAGAAGCCGGAGCATTGTCCAACCGGTAAATCGCGGCAAAGGCAAGAAGTAAGCGACCTTCGCCCGTGCTTGGGGTTCGGGCTACAATGGAAACAACCATGAAAAAACATGCACTATTGGTTGTCACCGCCGTAGTTGGCGGCACCGTTGCCTTCCAAGGCTCAGTCAACTTACAAGCTACAACTCCCGGGACCCCACAGACTGGGCACCTTAATATCACCGGCACGGCTAAGGCGGGCTCGATGGTGGGGTATAGCACTACTCCAACCGGTCAAACCTTTGGCGGAGACTTCCGGGCCGCCAGCAATGAAGGGCGGGCTTTGCTTGGCAATGCTTCCTCGACTACAGGCGCGACCTATGGTGGTCTGTTCCAAAACTTCAGCAACGCTGGGCGCGGTGTAGCCGGAATCGCCCAAAACTCATCCGGAACCACTTACGGTGGCTTCTTCAGCAGCTTGAGTAACCAGGGGCGAGGACTCTATGGGCAAGCCACGAGCGCGACCGGTACGACCTATGGAGTTTATGGCAAAGCCGTGAGCCCAAGTGGATTTGGCGTCTTTTCTGAAGGCAATATGCACGCAACGGGGGTCATTTCGGGTGACGGACCACTTGTACTTACGGGAAGTGAGGTTTGGACAATTCAGGCCAGCACCAGCAATGGCGCCTTCTTCGCGACCGCCGTACAGGGTATTGCCCACAGCACCGCCGCGACAAATGTTGGGGTGTCCGGCGAGTCCAAGAGTCCAAGTGGGATTGGCGTTTTCGCCCTCGCGAGCGCGACCAGCGGCCTCAACTACGGGGTGCACGGCATGACCAATAGCCAGACCGGGCGCGGTGTCTACGGCCATGCGCCCGCTACCTTCGGCCTAAATTATGGCGTTTATGGGCGGACCGACAGTGTGCTCGGGGTAGGAATCTTCGGCCAGGGCGGACCCGGCTCCGCTGTCACCTACGGCGGTTGGTTCGATGGCTTGGGGGGAACTGGTGTACGCGCAATCGGCAATGCGTATGGAGTCTTTGCCAGTAGCGCAGGGGGTCCTGGCGTGCTCTCGCAAGGCGGGACTGTCGGTGTGAGCGCGACTGGCGGATCTATGGGTATCTCGGCATTGGCCAACACCGCGAGCGGCCTCACGTATGGCGGCAGGTTCGAGAGTTTGAGCCCAGATGGTCGCGGAGTCTTCGGCTACGCCTCATCCGCATCGGGGGTCTCCTTTGGCATCCAGGGCCTGAGCAATAGCTCGCAAGGATATGCAGGACACTTCACGGGTGTCGGCCCCGACGCCGTCTCCATCACAAACACTGGAACGGGCCGGGGCGCAACCGTGGTTTCCGCCTCCGACACGGCAATTTGGGGGCTGACCACCTCGGGCTTTGCGGGCATTGATGGAAGGAATGCTAGCGCAACCGGATATGCGCTTTTTGGACGGGCAACCTCTACTTCTGGTGCGAACTACGGTGCCATCGGGCAAAGTGATAGCGCGGCAGGATTCGGCGTTTATTCCATTGGCAATATGGGAGCGAGCGGGACGAAGCCGTTCCGAATAGACCATCCATTTGACCCCGAAAACAAGTATCTGCTTCACTATGCCGCCGAGAGTCCCATGCCGCAGAACTTTTACAGCGGGAATATCACAACCGATGCCAAGGGATATGCCTGGGTCGAGCTTCCCGATTACTTCGCCGAGATCAATACGAACTTCAAGTATCAGTTGACGGTGGTAAGCCGCGGCAAAGACTTTGTTCAGGCCATGGTTAGCGAAGAGATCCAGTTGCCACCCATCCCCAAAGAGGGCGTTTCTGTCCAGCCGGGGATCATCTCTATCGGGTTCCAGATCAGAACCAGCGCTCCCAACACCAAAGTCTCATGGCGAGTAGAAGCCGACCGCAACGACCTCTACGTGCGCAACCGCCCACCCAAGGTTGAGATAGACAAGGAAGGGCGAGAAAGAGGAACCTACCAGCACCCTGAACTCTACGGCCTCGGCCCCGAGCGGGGAATGAACTACGATCCAGAGCGGGCGAGGAAGCTGACCAAGCCGTCTCCGGAGGCATCGCGTAGCAAGGCGAAGGCAAAATAGCGGTCTTAGCTGGCTGAAGTGTTCACTTGTTTCGTTTGAGCGAGCTGCGCGCACTTCGTGCCATACAATCCCCCTGGGTGTGTTGCGCTGTTGAATTCATCGTCGGTCTTTGAGTTTACACCTGCTGATTGAGTGTTTCGCGAATTGGACAGACAATTTCGGGCGTCGCACGGGTTATGAGTCGAATCGTCCAAACAATTTCGCGAATCACAAGAGTTACGATTCGAATCGCAGAGATAATTTGAAATTACCCCGAACCCTTGTGGCACATTCGAAATGTGGCTCGACAAGTTTCCTTCCAATCGAAGTTCCTTCGCACCGCTGATATTGAGAATCAATTTCCTGTCGCGCACACCGTGCGGAGTCTACACGGGGAAGCGAAATTGAGCTTCCAACTTGCGCGAACACAATGCCTTGCAAGAAAACGAAACACAAGCAAGCAGTAAGTTTTGATAATTTCATAAGAATCCTCATAATCCCAATGCCGGCAAGTTACCCGCGTTCCAGCATTTGAACACCTTCGGGCCCCTCGCCCCATATGCCCTTCTGCCGACCGGATTGTCCCGGCACGCGGCTCACGTGTGGCGCTGTCGTAATCAGCTTTCATTTTCCAATTCATCCTCTAGCTTAGACTGATGGGAGTTTACTCACAGTGATTCCAGTCTGCGCCACACGGCCAAGGGGCGTCGTATGGCGCGAGGACGCGGAGCTGTCCAAACTTGCATTTTGCGAGTTTCTCGGCTAAGATATAAGTTCCTACTCGGAGGATAACTACTTATATGAAACGATACGCTTTACTCACATCAATCGCTGCCATCGGTGGCACTGTCGCCTTCCAAGGCTCCGTCAACCTACAAGCCACCACCCCCGGCACTTTGCAAGTCGGGCACTCGAACATCTCCGGCACCTCGAAAGCCGGGCAGTTCGTTGCCAACTCGACCGTTCCCACCGGCCAAGTCATCGCCGGAGACTTTCGCACCGCCAGCCCGAATGGGCGGGCGATTCTGGGGAATGCAAGCGCAACAACGGGGCCGAACTTTGGGGGGCTGTTCCAAACCTTCAGCGCCCAGGGCCGAGCCGTCGGCGGTATTGCCGCCGCTACGAACGGCACGAACTTCGGCGGGTTCTTTACTTCAGACTCGATCATCGGCAACGGCATCTTCGGCCAAGCCAGAGCCACGACGGGAGTGAACTTTGGCGTAAAAGGCAAAGCCGTGAGCCCGGATGGGTTTGGCGTTTATAGCGAAGGCAACATGCACGCCGAGGGCATCATCTCTGGCAACGGCTCGGGACTGACGGCCCTGAACGCAACCAATCTTGCGACAGGCAATGTCGCCGATGCGCGGCTTTCCGGCAATGTCGGACTGTTGAACAGTCTGAACGCCTGGACAGGGCAGAACAACTTTAGCAACCCTGCGAACACTTTCTTTGGCAATGGCTTCCAGCTGACAGGCCTGAGTGCTTCCAACCTCGCCTCGGGCACGCTTGCCGATGCTCGCCTTTCGAGCAACGTGCCCTTGAAGAATGCAGCGAACACGTTCACTGCTTTGAACATCTTCTCAAGTCCAGTGCTCCTCTCTAACGGAAGTAGCCTGGTGCCAGCGCTGTCCTTTCTCAATGATCCCAACACCGGGCTGTTTAAGGAGGGGTCCGGCGTCTTGGGATTTACAACAAACGGATCCGAGAGAATGCGCATTGATGATAACGGCGTCGGAATCGGCACGACCTCTCCAACCGCAAAGCTCGATGTCCGCGGCGACATTAGGCTTGGCCCAACGGGAGAGTTCGACGCCGTGGCCAGCGAGGGGGGTGAAAATCTCCGGATAATCCGTGGGAGAACTAACAATTTGACGGCCACCCACGGAACGGGCTGGACGATTGCACGCACGGCCGGTGAGGCGATCGGTGACTACACAATCACTTTCACGACGCCGTTTGCCGATATCCCGGTCGTGACGGCGACGTCGGGTGCTGTAACTGCCCCAGAAGTCGTGGTCATCGCCTCCGTCTCAACGTCAATCGTTCGGATCATCAATTTCAATGTCGCAGGAGCAAAGCTCGATACGGGCTTCACCTTCATCGCCGCAGGCCCGCGGTAGGCCCGGAACTGGGAGAGACGAGCGGGTGCCGGAGTGGGCGATGGGGCGTTGGAGCGGCGTTAGCCACTGCTGAATGTGCCTGTTCCTCTCTCACAAATGCTTGGGGAGCCTTACGGTCCCTCGCTCCATACGCTCTCGTGCCGACCGGATTGTCCCGGCACGCGGCTCACGTGTGGCGCTGTCGTAATCAGCTTTCATTTCCAATTCATCCGAACGGCTTTGCCCGATGCGAGTTTACTCCCAATGATTCCAAGCTGCGCCATACGGCCAAGGGGCGTCGTATGGCGCGAGGTGCGCGTAGCTCACTGAATGCTAGAATCGATCAACAGATGAAATGCGGCTACGTCGGTCTGCAGCTACCCTTTCTCCAGTTGGAGCTACCCATAGAACTCGGGTCTGGCATCGAGTTGCGCCGCGATGTAACGATTGACTCTCCCTTTTGGGTTGAAGGACTGGGCAAGTGGAAGTTGGAGCAGTTACATGAGTGCGACCTTTTAATCGTCGCATCGATGGAGTCTGAAAAGCCAAATATTCTCGACCAGGAGCATAGCCAACTGGTCGAGCGCGCATGGCGATTCACAATGTCGTTGATGCTCACCGGCGTTCGTTTTAATTCCGCACCGGTCATCTTAAGCTCATCGGTCGTGGACGGGGAAGAGAATCTAAGGCGTTACTCCGAGGCCGGGCCGTGGATGCAAACCGATGGCCAACCCTATACCCTTGTTGACCGATCACGAATATCGCAAGCGGAGTCCGTTCTTGTGGGGATTGATCGGATCCTTTCTAAGGACTTTAGGAGGTTCAGGAAGGGTTTGGTTTCCATATGCTCGGGGCTTGCCGAGCGGTCCTGTGATGACCGGGCGTTCTTCTTTGCGCGTGCCCTGGAAGCGACACAAGCCGGTCAGAAACATGAGGGTAAACCGTCGTTCGTTGAGAAAGCGCAAGTGATGATAGGTAAATCATCGCCAAATAAAGAGTTACTTGAAGATCTTTACGATATCCGAAGCAATGTCGCGCACGTCAAGGCATTCTCGGATCTGGTTAAGCCAAATGAGACGGCGAAGCAGGCTGAAGATCGGATCGTCGCAAGATGCTCAGACGCGGAGATCATTTGCAAAGAGGTCTACCGCCGCATCCTTTCCGACGCGGCTTTGCTCAATCACTTCGTTGACGACGATACGACTAAAGCGTATTGGGCGACCAACCCTCAATGGTTCCCACCAGTGAACCCAGATGTCATTCGAGGAGAACGACGTTTGGAGGTTGAAGCCTCGAAATTTTCAAACTGCTAAGTACACTAGAGCCGTGCGAAGAGCTTACTATTACACGCTCGATCCCGGCACCGCAAATTTTTGCACCATTTGCTTTACTGAGGGTCGTAGAGTCGCGGAGTTTCTCAAGTTCAGAAACCTCGATTCGACTGACATGGCCGACCTTGAGCAACTTGAAGTGGACCTTCGCCATACCCATCGGAAGATGGGCGCCTTAGCCAACGAGTTTCACGCACTTGCAAAGAGGACCGGCGAATACGTACCGAGCGAGCGCTTTGATGCGACTCCCTTCGATGACCACTACGCAGTTAGGGGAGGGGAGGCACTCAGGATGGAGCGCGAACTGTCCATCCATTTCATCACCATTATCGCTCTTGCAGCAGGCGTGGAAGATCGAATGGCGCGAATCACTATACGACTTAACGAGCGGTCCCCCCAGCTCTGGCCCGGAATACCGCAACGGGGTAGGCGGCGCACGCACATCCATGCCGGACAGGTCCGAACTTGGCTTCGCGATCAGTCCGGCTTGGTCAAATCGAGGTTGGAAGAAATCATTGATCATCGGAACAGCGCGATCCACGAACGCTACTACTACGCCCACGTCATTGAGGAAGACGGAAGTGGCGACATCCTCTTCACGCCAGCGATGAACGCCCAGGAACTGACCACTTCGTTACCAACATACAGGGTCACGACCTTAGGCAATGACGTAAGCTGGCTGATCGGCAGCTACCTTGACTGGTGGTGCAAGGAGTCTGTTCGGCAGATCGACGGACTTTAAGGCAGCTACGCGTCCTCGCGCCATACGCTCTCCTGCCGACTTTGAGCTAGCTACGCGCACTTCGTGCCATACAATCCCCCTGGGTGTGTGGCGCTGTTGTATTCATCGTCGGGCTTTAGGTTTACACCTGCTGATTGAGTGTTTCGCTAATCGGACAGACAATTTCGGGAATCGCACGGGTTATGAGTCGAATCGTCGTAACAATTTCGCGAATCACAAGAGTTATGATTCGGATCGCGCTGACAATTATTCGAATCGCACAGACAGTTTCGCGAATCGCGGGGACAATTATTCGAATCACACAAACAATTTCGCGAATCGCAGAGAGCCCGATTCGAATAATTTAGAGTCTGAGCGGCACTTTTCTTAGAAATACCCTAAGAAAATTACCGGGATAGCCGATAACTTTAATGTCGCAGATCGAAGTCGTCTTCTTTCAATCGTGAAAAGGAAAAGAACAGCGCTGAGGCCCCACGGAGGTGATCTCATGGGAATCGTACCAAATACAAAAAATGGCGCCAACGCTTGGGGACAAGCACACTTGACGCCCTTTTCGACCCCGGCCCCGATTGGTATGTCGGCGGCGCAATCTACGGCTTATATTGCCGCAGCTAACGCCCTCAATGCATCCATCAACACGGCCAATGCGGCTCGAAACGTCGCCAGAGCGAAATTCGAACTCTCGGATTCAGCTTGGGCAACTTTCCGAGCGGTCTCGGCCGAGTGCTTGGCCGCCATTAAGGCTAAGGCTGAGTCGAATGATGATCCGACCGAGATTTATGCTCTGGCCGAGATTCCTTCACCCGCTCTGCCCAGCCCCGCCGGTCCCCCTACCGATGTTACCGACGTAGCCGCCCATTTGCGCAACGACGGCACCATCCAGATCACTTGGAAGGGCACCGTTCGAAATGCCCAGTTCTTCACCGTATGGCGAAGGCTTTCCACCCAAGCTTGGACGCAAATCGGTTCGACGGCGAAGAAGCAGTTCATTGATGGAACGCTAACGGCGGGCACCACCAGCGCCACCTACATGGTCCGCTCGCAACGCGGCGACCAAGTTTCGCAAGGCTCCGAGCCCGTACTCATCGTGTTCGGCACGCAGAACATGTCGCAAGCAGCCTAGCAACGCTCTTCTATCCCGAGATAGAGGAACTCCCCTCCCCGCCCACCGGCGGGGTTTTTTTATTTGTTTTGAGCTCGGACGGTTGGCTAGAAGCCGTTAGGTTGGACCGCCGGAACGGGAGAGGTGCCTTTGGCCCGGACGTGTGACAGCCAACGAGCTTCGATTGTTCCCAGAACCCGCCCTCTGCGCCGAATGTCTTCGCTCATTAGCCAAACGTGTGATAAGATACAAGTTCCACCGAGGAACTAATGAAAAAATCACTCTTACTCGCCGCCACCGCCGTCGTCGGCGCGGGCGTTGCCTTCCAAGGCTCAGTCAACCTACAACCCACCACCCCCGGGACTCCCCAGACCGGGCACTTGAATGTCACGGGCACCGCGAAGGCGGGGATCATGGTTGGATATTCAAGTACGCCCACCGGTATCGCCTTTGGCGGGGACTTCCGCTCTGCGAGCACATCCGGGCGCGGCGTATTGGGGAATGCGTCCGCAACCACGGGTGCAACCTACGGCGGATTGTTCCAATCCTTTAGCAACGCCGGAAGAGGCGTCGCGGGGATTGCTCAGAATGCGACGGGTAACACTTACGGCGGATTCTTCTCAAGCCTTAGCGTTGCGGGTTTTGGAGTTTACGGTCAAGCCACCGCCGCGTCTGGAACAACTTACGGCGTTTATGGTAGGGCCACCAGTCCTAGTGGTTATGGCGTTTTCTCCGACGGCAACATGGCGGCGAGCGGGGTCATTTCGGGCAACGGGTCAGGGCTGACAAGCGTGAACGCCGCTCTGCTGGGCGGACTCAGTTCGTCCGCGTTCCTGCAGTCCATCCCCGTGCCGCTCACGCTCAGCGGGACGAGTGACACCCACATCATCAGCGGGGTGAACGCCTCGGCGTTCCCTGGCGCCGTCGGCATCTCCGGCCAGTCCACCGCCGCCAGCGGAGAGGTCTTCGGGGTGCTCGGCCGGACCCAGAGCCCGGATGGGAGCGGCGTGGTCGGGGTCACCTCTAGTGGCGCGGGCGTGACCAACGGCGTGTTCGGCCGGAGCGACAGCACGGAAGGGCGCGGCGTCTTCGGCGAGGTCCGTGCTGGCACCGGCGTCACCAACGGTGTGTATGGGGAGAGTTACAGCGATTCCGGGCGCGGCGTTTACGGCCAGGCCGGCGCCGGAAGCGGTTTCACCTCCGGCGTGTACGGCCTGAGTGTCAGCCCGTCCGGGCGCGGTGTCTACGGCGAGTCCATCGCGAACACCGGCGCCAACTACGGCGTGCAAGGCCGGGGTGTCAGCCCGGAAGGGGCGGGCGTCTACGGCAGCAGCTCAACCGGGCGCGGCGTGTACGGCCAGAGCAACAGCAGCTCTGGAACCGGGGTTTACGGTAGCGGTGGCTTCGTCGGCGTCCTAGGCAACGGCTACGATGGAGTGATAGGCACAGCGACCGGTGAGTTCGGCTTAGGCGTTCGTGGCACCGCTTCCGGCACGGACGGGCGCGGCGTCCACGGCTGGGCCTCCGCCTCCACCGGCATCACCTTCGGCGTCCAAGGCACAACTTCCAGCACGTCCGAGGGTGCCGCAGGCGTCTACGGTGTTTCCGCCAGCAGCGGCATCACTTACGGCGGCCGCTTTGATAGCCTCAGTACGTCCGGGCGCGCGGTCTCCGGCTATGCCGGTGCCGGCAGCGGCCCGACTTACGGCGTGTTGGGGCAGAGCGTCAGCCCGAGCGGGTGGGGCATCTTTGCCACTGGGCGGATCGGGGCGTCGATCAAAGCCTTCCGCATCGACCACCCGTTCGATCCCGAGAACAAGTATCTCCTCCACTACGCAACCGAGAGCCCGGTGCCCCAGAACTTCTATGTTGGGAATGTGGTTACCGACGCCAAGGGCTACGCCTGGGTGGAGCTTCCCGATTACTTTGCCGAGATCAACGCGAACTTCAAATACCAACTGACGGTGGTGGATGGCAAGAACACGGATGACTTTGTGATTGCAAAAGTTGCACTGAAGATCAAGGATGGCCGCTTCTTGATTCGAACCAGCGCTCCAAAGGTCGAGGTTTCGTGGCGAGTTGATGCCGACCGCAACGATCTGTGGGTTCGCCGGAATCCGCCAAAGGAGGTGGAAGACAAGCAGGGGGTTGAGAAAGGCAAATACCAACATCCCGAGCTCTACAACCTCGGCCCAGAGCGCGGAATGAACTACGATCCGCAGCGGGAGAAGAGGCCGATCAAGCCGAAGGCAAAGTAGCCGCCCCCTAACAACGACAAACACCCCGCCTCCTAAGCGGGGTTTTTGCTTTATTCAGCTTCATTTACGCCAAAGCTGTGATAAGATACAAGTTCCACAGAGGAACTTATGAAAAAATCACTCTTACTCGCCGCCACCGCTGTCGTCGGCGCGGGCGTTGCCTTCCAAGGCTCCGTCAACCTCCAAGCCACAACCCCCGGGACTCCACAGACCGGGCACTCGAATATAACCGGCACCGCGAAGGCGGGGATCATGGTTGGCTACTCAAGCACGCCGACTGGCATTGCTTTCGGCGGAGACTTCCGCTCTGCGAGCACATCCGGGCGCGGCGTATTGGGGAATGCGTCGGCTACCTCCGGCGTAACTTACGGCGGTCTCTTCCAATCGTTCAGCACGACCGGAAGAGGCATCGCCGGAATCGCCGTTGCCACGAGCGGGTTTACGGTGGGAGGGTTTTTCACCACGAACAGCCCGACGGGAAAGGGAATCCAAGGGTCATCGAATGCGACGACCGGCCTCAACTACGGGGTCTATGGCCGAAATCTTAGTCCAGGGGGATTCGCTCTTTTCGGCGAAGGCAACGTTTCTGCGACGGGAGTGTTCTCGGGCAACGGATCGGGCTTGACCGGGGTCAACGCCAATCTGCTCGACGGCTTGGACAGCACCGCTTTCTTGCAGTCCATCCCTGTCCCACTGACCCTCAGCGGAACAAGTGCCACCCACATCATCCGGGGCGAGAACGCGTCCACGGCTGGCGGCTCCTATGGCGTCCTCGGCTATGCTACCGCCAGCACGGGCTCCTCCTACGGTGTGTACGGCCTGAGCTCTAGCACGTCCGGGCTTGGCGTCCTCGGCCTGGCCGGCGCCACCAGCGGCATCAGCTACGGTGTGTACGGCCAGAGCTACAGCACGGGCGGGACCGGCGTCTATGGCTGGGCCCCTGCCTCCAGCGGCACCACCTACGGCATGTATGGGCGGAGTGACAGCTCGTCCGGCATCGGTGTTCTGGGCCATGCCACCGCCGCCAGCGGCGTCACCGTAGGGCTTGCGGGCGTGAGCAACAGCCCGAGCGGGCGCGGCGTCGACGGCTTTGCCACCGCCAGCGGCCCTACCTTCGGCGTGGTAGGCACAGCCCAAAGTGCTGGCTATGGGCTCTACGCTTTCGGCCGCTCCGGTGCTTCCGGCACAAAAACATTCCGCATTGACCATCCGTTCGACCCCGAGAACAAGTACCTGCTCCACTACTCCCACGAAGGGCCGGAGCCCCAGAACGTGTACAACGGCAACGTGGTCACCGACGCTAGGGGCTACGCCACCATCGCGCTCCCCGACTACTTCGAGGAGATCAACAAAGACCCGAGGTACACACTCACCGTGATTGACGACAGTGACGACTTCGTGCTGGCGAAGGTGGTTCGGGAAGTCCGCAACAACCGTTTCGTCATCCGCACGAACAAGCCGTCCGTCAAGGTCTCGTGGGAGGTCAAGGCGGTACGCAACGACTTGTGGGTTCAAAAGCGCGGCGCGCCCGTGGAGGTGGATAAGGAAGGCCTCGAACGTGGCACCTACCAACACCCCGAGTTCTACGGCCTCGGCCCCGAGCGCGGGATGAACTACGATCCGGAGCGGGCGAAGAAGGTAATCAAGCCGAAGGCGAAGTAGAACGCGACCTAGATGGTCCGCTCGCACCGCGGCACGATGAGCACTCCCGGTTGCGAACCCGTGATCATCGTGTTCGGCTCCCAATCTCTGCCGCAAGCGGCATAGTCTGCGAAAAAGTGGGCCCCCGCTCATTAGAGCGAGGGCCTTTATCGCGTACGTCGCGATCCGCTTATGCCTTGCGGCGACGTCGCAGTAGCGCGGCGACGCCTAGTCCAAGCGCGGCCAGGGTTGCGGGCTCGGGGACTGCGGTGTAGTTAATATCACCCGAGAAAGCGCGAGGGGTGAAGAGTGTGCCTGCGAAGGCCACCGCCCCGGTTCGCGAATGGGCGCTGAACAAGGTGATATCGGCGTTGCTAAAGGAGGTCGTCGCGGTTGTGCCGGTGCCTTGATAGCGGATTCCGCCGCCGGTGGTGATGGAGTGGAGATAGATTCCGGTGGTGGTTCCCGCCCCCAAGATAATGGGGCTGGTGAGCACCAGGGGAGCCGACTTTACGGTTCCACCGGCGGAAAATCCCGCAACGGTTTCGGAAAGTGTCCATCCGGCCGAACCGGTTTGAAATCCAACATACGACCCAGGGCGCGTATAAACCTGCACCGAGACGGCCGTGCTGGCGACGGAGGAGAAGTACGTTGCAAACGAGTTAAAGCTGAGTGCACTCGAAGCCGGGGTTAGGTCGAAGAAGATCCCACCGGAGCCGTTGTTCGGAGGCAGGGTCGTAAGAGTTTGCGCACCGCTTAATGTAGCGCCAGCAAGGGTTAGGGTGAGGATGATTTGTTTCATGATAAATTCAACTGAGATAGTTTCCCACAAGCAGTTTAGCAGGGTTTCTCCGAGTGTGGACTGGTAATTGTGCCGGATTGTCGCCCAGCGGTGAGGGTTCCGGATGATTTGGAAACGTTGGCTCGCTTGCAAATCATGGTCTTCCAACGCGCACCCTCATCCCCAGCTCTTCTCCCTGAAACAGGGAGAAGGGAGGCAGAATCCCCCTCTCCTTTTGGATGTCTGTGCCAAAGGGAGAGGGGGTAGGGGGGTGAGGGTTCCGGGTGATTTGGAAACGTTGGCTCGCTTACAATCATGGCCTTCCAACACGCACCCTCATCCCCAGCCCTTCTACCTGAAACAGGGAGAAGGGAGTTCGGGCCGCATGCGGTGGCACTGGATTTGAGGCATAATTACAGCATGGAGATCGCAGTTGCTTGTCGAGACGAAGTAATCCGTGAGGGATTGGTTAGTGTTTTGTGCAACGGCGCATCCTTACAAGTGGCGGGCGGAGCCGAGTCTTTGGCTGAAGCCGTTTCACTCATTTCGGAGCGCGGCGTTTTGGTAGTATCGGCCGAAGGCTTGGAGGCGGATGAATGGATTACGCTTGGCGAAGTGCGTGCTGCTGGCCTTTTGAAGGTTATTTTGATCTCCTCGCACGAAGACCACGCGAGCCATCCAGCGGCGCATTCAGTGATTCACGCCGATGATGGCGGGGCAGGTTTGATACATTTAATACAGGCGGCGGCGCAATCAGGCAAGCCGCACCCTCCCGTTTCCGCAGAGCCGGACGTTCCGGCTTTGGATGACAGCAAAGCATAGCTACCGAGCACCGAACAGAGCGGGCCCCTTTTACAATGAAAGGGGCCCGCTTAGATTGGCAGTGGATACCGCCGCTAGCTTACTGAACGTTGATTGTTACAGTAGCGAGGAAGGACGAATCAAGTCCGGGCTTGGTGATCCGGTAAGTGAAGGTGTCAGTTCCCGTAAACTTGGTGTCGGGCATGTAATCAAACGTGCCATCGGCATAAAGTGTAAGGGTTCCCCTCGTAGTTGTGCTAACTAACAGAGCCGAGCCATCTGCCGCGTAGACGTCGTTATTCAGCACCGAGCTGCCATGCATTGACCCGCTGGTCAGGAGCATCTTATAGGCGTCGGCTTTGGCGATTGCAGTTTGCGACATAACTTGAAGCAAGGTATTCCCGCTATCAGCGTTGTACATCATAACCATCAGCTGGCCGCTTTGGGGGCTGAAGGCACTGCCCTTATAATCATTGTAAACCCCGGGAATCAACAAGGAGTTTCGGTTCCAGTTGAAGTATGAGTCAGAATCCAGGCGGGAAGCGAAGAAACCGCTGCTCTTCGCATTGGATACCGCTCCGGTGAGATACATTTCATTGTTCAACCCAATGGTTACACATGTAGATGTGTCATTGTTGCTGCCTTGTGAGTTATTCAGTCGCGTGCCGAGGGTCTCGCCATTCTGCGCATATTTGAGGAGCATGGAATCGGTTCCCTTTAGTGACGTTGCTGTTCCGGTTGCATAGAGATTGCTAAACGCGTCTAAATGCAAGGAGTTAACATGGTCAATTGCATCAACGTCGCTGCCAAAGTTCGTCCACCGGGTCCACAAAAGGTCGCCGTTGGTATCGAGCTTTTGAACAGCCGGAGCTCCGTCGGTTGCTGAGTTCAGGCGAGTTCCACCGAGGAAGATGTTGCCTGAGTTGTCCATCAAGATGGCTTGGCAATCCGAAATGATGATCGGAGTTTTGATCCATACAGTTCCGCCCTGCGTGTTCAACTTCCACACCAAGTCATGGGTGTTTTGAACGCAGACCGCAACGTGGCCAGCGGCGTTCACCGAGACCTCAGAACCCTCGTAGTTCGCATCTCCGCCCGAATACGTTTTTGTATAGGCGAGACCTCCATCCATAGAAATCTTGGAGATGAAGGCAGTCTTAAGATCGCTGACCTTGCTGGACTGTTGATGAACTGACCCAGTTACATAAACATTTCCCATTGCGTCAAGCGAAGCACCCATCGGATAATCAGATCGGTTCTCAACGCTTTGATTCCATCGCTTAGCCCAAATGGTGGCACCGCTGGCAGCAACTCGGGCGACATAGGTGTCTTCACTTCCCGTTGCCCCGACGCTTCCGACGACGTAAACATCGCCGTTATCGCCCTTTAGTAGTGCGACAGCTTTGAACTGATTGGTATTCCAAAGGGTCTTAACCCAGTTAGTTGTGCCATCCATGCCGTAGTTGCACAAAATCCCATCGGTCCGACCAAATCGGGTGACTTCGGACAGGACGGCGAAACTGGCATCATCTAAGCCGGTGGCATATTGTGGAAGAGTGGATTTGCCATAGGATTCTTCTTTGACCCATTCCATTTTCACGTTTTGACAAGGCGCAAGCGCACTAAGGCTTGCTAGTGTTAGGTAAATGAATTTTCTCATCGGTTGATTGTCCCCCTCATTCCTACCTAATCACAAGTCGCGATTTGCGATGTCAGAGCGTCCGACGTCAGAGTGCCCGATGTCAGAGCGTCCGACGTCATAGGTCCTATGTCAAAGCGTCCTATGTCAGTGCATTGTTCGGCTCGGCTCTCCGTTTTACAATGCTCGCTCATATAAACGCCAATCAAACGCCCACTTAAACCCCAACCGCAAGTTGAGTTCGTACATGGGGTTGCTGGCGTCATTTTCAGTCTGGAGCGTGTGGCACCCTCTGTTCTTCAATTCACTAATCGCCCGAACCTTTAGCGCCGTGACCACTCCTCGACGGCGGTGGGAGCGGATGGTTCCGCTTAGGCCGGTGTTTACCCGGCCGGGGTCGCCTTGGGTGGGGGAGGCGCGGGTGTAGCCAACTATGATTTCGCCATCCATCGCCACGAACATGAGGCCGTAGTCATAGATCACCGGGTTCTTGATCATCTCGGCGTATTGTTCAAACGACATCTCCTCGTAACCATGAGGATCGGGAACGTCGCGGGAGATTTCGCTAGTCGCCGTAAAGAGTCGCCTCACCCACTCGGTTCCCTCGCTCTCTAGTTCTTCAATCGATGCAATTCGATACGGCGCATTGGCCACGAGCGGGCGGAAGGGCTCGTCTGAGAATGCTTGAAGGTCGAGGAACGAAGTAGGAGCAGTTTGAATACAGCGATAGCCCCGGTGTTCTAGCCGCGCAACCTGATCTTCCTTATCTGATCTCACCCAAAGATTCAAGACTGGGCATCCGAGTGCTCGTGCTCGGCGTTCGGAATGCTCAACCAACCCGTCCGAACCCAACTCATCGCCTGGAGAAACACACAAGCTACCGGTGAGTCGTTCGGGCGGGAAGTTCGCATTCGGGCCAAACAGCGTAATCGCGGATGATTCGTTCCCGGAAAGCCAATGCTCCTCATACGCGCCGGCAAGAATGGTGCCGTTGTACGCGGCGATTTCCGCCTCGGTCTGAGGTTGTTCGGGGTAGGCCTCGCACCATATTCGAGCGGTATAAGGCTCAATCTCAGTTCTGGAAAGTTGCCTCACCTTAAGCTGAACTCGCTCCCCGTTTTTGGCACAGCCGCGAATTTTCCTCGCAACTCGTAGAAAGCCAATCCCTCTCCCGAAACCACGAGACTGGTCTTTGTCGCTCTGGTTACGGGGGCTCTGGTGAAGGTTAGGACGCTCGCAAGTTCCCCACTCTCGGCATCGAAACTGACAAAGCAACCCTTCAAACCCGTGGCGGACGTCACTATCGAGTTGAACGAATAACTATTGGCCCTCGTGTAATGCAATTTGCTCAGCTCATCGCAATCCAGCCGATAAATGACGTTCGATAAGTTATCCGAAACCGGCTTGGTAACCACCATGGACGCTCTTGTCGTGCAATCAGCCAAGACAATCGCCGGCATTCGTTTGCCAAACTCTGAGAAGAGCAGCGCCGCCGCTCCGGTTGTGTAGACGTTGGCGGGCACGAACTGGCGGGAGATGATGTAAGGCGTCCAAGCCGGATTACTTAGGGCGTACTCCTGGGCAATCATGTTGCGGCTGAACTGAGCCGGATTTGATGAACAAGTGAAGATGCTATCGGTGGCGACGGCGTTGGGGGAGTAACTAGCTAGAGACTTGCCATCGGGCGAACAAGCGAGCCCGGCCACGTTTCCCGTGGTGGTAGCGCTCTCGGTAAACGTAACCGAGTCCGCCCCGATTGCCAATTTCGTAAGTGAGTTTGCGTAGTGGGTGTAGAGTCTGCGATTGAAACTATCAACCGCAACTTGGGGTCGCCCCGCAACCACACGGGTTAAGTTGAAGCTGGATGCGGCTTGGATTGCGATGCGATAGACGCCACCCGGGTGGCTGGTGTATGCGTTTGCGTTGTCAGGACAGCCAACGAATTCGTGTCCGGAGGCATCGGTTATCATCGTGTTTTCCGCAGAACCATCCGCGTTTGCGAACTTAAAAACCGAACCTTGATTGAACACGATTTTGGTTCCATCTGGAGTCAAGGCGAAGCTTCCAACCCCAGATTTGAGCAGAGTTGACGTTGAGCTTCCGGCGAGGGCAACCCGCCTTAGCTCTCCGCCCAGAGTCCTAAAATAGATCCAACCGGTGGTGGCAAAAATCTGAGTTGGCAACCCAGTGGTGGCGTGGATAGTGCGAACGTTTGAGCCATCGGGCGAGCAACCAACGAGCGAATAGACACTGCCCGCGCCCAGCCGACCAAATATTATCTCGGTTTCCTCGATCGTGGGGTTGAGATCGGACATGGTCGCCTTCGTGATCGCACCACTCAGAGCATAAACCGTCGCCGATGTACCCGCTGCGACTAATGGTGCCTTCATCTGACCAGTAACTCGAAAGGAGCCCGCCGAAATCTCGCTAGGCGGGGCGCTGGCGACCCCGGCTTCGCCCCCGCACCCGGCTAAGATCAAAATCGCCAAAAACAGGGCATAGTTGCGTTTCATAGTAGTATTGACAAGAATCCTAATGCATCCGCACCGGGTAATTTACTTTTGATGCGCAAGTTCGTTACAGGTTTGTTTGTCTGTTTGGCGGTCGGCTTCAGCCACGCTCAGTTGCCACCGGGTTTCTCCGATACTCGCTTCGTGAGCGGGTTTTCGCTTGCTACCGCGTTGGCATTTACGCCGGATGGGCGCTTATTCGTTTGCCAGAAGAATGGCCTGATCAAGCTTGTGAAGAATGGCGTTCTGCAAACGAATCCTTTTGCAACCATTTCATGTGAAACGACCCTTGGACGGGGGTTGCTTGGAATCGCATTTGACCCGCAGTTTGCTACCAATCCCTATGTCTACCTAGCCTATACCGCCGGGAGCGCGAGCGTGAATCCACCCCCAACTCCCAAGAACCGAGTTTCGCGATTTCTTGTTAACGGCGATTCGGTATTGCCCGGAAGCGAGGAGATTCTGGTTGATGGAATCGCCTCTGATTCAGGAAGCGACAACGGCGGTGGCCTTAAGTTTGGAGCTGATGGCAAGCTGTACATTTCGACGGGCCAGGGTAGCACTAACACCATGATCGCCCAGGACCTGTCGAATCTTGCCGGCAAAGTCCTGCGCATTAACTCGGACGGATCAGTTCCTGCCGATAACCCGTTTTTCAACCAAGCCCCGAAGCGACCAGAGATTTGGGCATACGGATTCCGCAATCCCTTTCGGATTACAATCCGCCCGGGAACGAGTGTTCCCTTTGTCGCCGATGTTGGCGAGATAACCTGGGAGGAACTCAATGTCATCACCAGAGGAGCAAACTACGGCTGGCCGCTAGCCGAGGGAACCAGTTCAAATCCAGCTCTTGTTAGCCCGGCCTTCAGCTACGATCACGTTGGCATCAGCAAGTGCATTTGCGGCGGGGTGTTCACCAAGTCCACCAAATTCCCGTCCGTATTCCAGAATCGCTATGTTTACGGCGAGTACAAGCAACAACTCCTGAAATTTGTTGATTTCAACTCAAGCAATGACATGATCGGGCAAGGCACCTTTGGCCCCTCCGCTACTGGTCCAGTTGACTTTGCAATGGGACCAGATGGGAGCCTCTATTACGTCGCATTGCAAGCGGCCTCCCTTCAGCGCATTACCTATCAGCCCGCTGTCAACGCCCTCAATATTCCAAGTTCGATAGATGGGGGGACGCAGTTCGAAGGCAGTTTGACCCTCAATGCCGTTGCTCCGGTGGCGAGCCAGCGTGTATTGTTATCCAGCTCATCTCCAGTTGTAGTCGTTCCCACTTACGTCACTTTGCTTTCCGGGTCCACAACAGCCGCGTTTAGCATAACCACACAGGCGGTTTCAGTCGCCACTGATGTCACCATCACCGCCGCTGTTCCAGGCGCATCCTTCGCGAGGCAACTCGAGGTCAAGCCAAACGCGATCAAGGGGCTTTACGTGGCGGCACCCACCGTGATTTCGGGGTTAACCCTCAATGCTACGGTCGGACTTGTGAACCCGGCGAGTCAAGCTTCCGTAGTTAACCTCACCGCAAACAGCGGAGTCGTAACTCTGCCTGCGAGCATAGCAGTTCCGGCGCAAGCTTCTAGCAAGACATTCCAGCTACAAGCTCTGCCGGTTCTCACGGCAACGGCGGTGGTGCTATCGGCAAACTGGGCCGGATCAACCAAGACCAGGGCGCTAGCCGTTTTGCCTCCGGTTCTAAACAGTTTGACGGTCTCGGCGAATCCGATTCAGGGCGGCCAGCAAGGAACGGGAACCGTGACATTACTAGGACTTAGCGCGGGGCTAAGTGTTGCATTAAGCGATAATACAAGCTTGATCACGACCCCATCTTCGGTGGCAGTGGCGAGCGGATTGAACCAGGCTAGCTTCAGCTTCGGAACGGCCGTGGTGAGCACTACGGTAACGAGAACCATGACGGCAAGCTATTCCGGAATGAGTCGTACCGATCAGATTACGTTGACTCGGTAGGGAGAGCAGGTTACCGCAGCGTGAGAGCTGCTCGAAGCACGTTTCAACGAGCATTCCCTGGGTGTAACAGTGGCTCTCACGAACTCGGAACCCCGCATCCGAAGTCCACCTCGCTAACCGGAGTTGACGAGGGCAAACCTGACCGAAGCCGAGGCACAAAAAAAGCCCCTTCTGACAAAGAAGGGGCTTATCTGAGGAAGCCTTAAGCTTCGTCGTTGTCCTCAACCGTGATTCTCTTGCCGGAATCGGATTTCTTCACGGGTGTAACCGGGGGCTCGGGAAGGGTACCGGCTTCCGAAAGGCCCGAAGCCATCGAACCGCGCTTCGACCACCAGATCGAGAAGGTGAGAGCGGAGACACAGACGACCGTTACGCCGACTTGAACCGCCAAGGAGTGAGGAACGATGATGATCGGCGCAAGCAAGAGCGCAACCAAGTTCATAACCTTGATTAGCGGATTCATTGCGGGGCCGGCCGTATCCTTAAACGGATCGCCAACGGTGTCGCAAACGATAGCTGCTTTGTGGGCATCGCTTCCCTTACCGCCATACAAACCATCCTCAACCAGCTTCTTCGCGTTATCCCACATACCGCCAGAGTTGGCGAGCAGAACGGCGAGAAGTTGTCCAGATAGAATCGCGCCGGCGAGGAAGCCGCCAAGGGCTTGCGCGCCAACAAGGTTGTAGTCGTTTCCACCGATATTAACCAGCGGTTGACCGATGCTGAAACCAAAGCCAACCGCAACGGGGAGGGCAATCGCGAGGATGCCTGGGCCCAGTAGCTCTTTCTGAGCCGCCGCGGTAACGATGCTAACGCAAATGCCATAGTCCGGCTTGCTCGTACCCGCCATGATGCCGGGATCAGATTTGAACTGGCGACGAACTTCGTTGATCAACTCAAATGCCGCTCGACCAACTGCGTTGATTGAGAAGGCAGAGAAGAGGAAAGGAGCCGCGCCACCGATCAACAGGCCGAGGAAGATTTCGGGAACTTGCAGTCCCATTCCCACGGTGTTTAGGTGAGCGTCCTCGACAAATGAGTGGAACAGCGCGACCGCCGCAACTACCGCTGTTGCAATCGCAAAGCCCTTAGTAAGCGCTTTTGTGGTGTTACCCGCGGCATCAAGCCGTTGAACAGCTTTGGACGCCTTAGGATTATCGTGACCCGCGCCCGACATCTCAAAAACGCCTTGGGCGTTATCGGAAATCGGACCAAAGGTGTCCATCGCGAGGATGTAGCCCGTGGTTGTTAGAAGTCCCAGTCCAACCAAAGCGATTCCGTAGAAGCTAAGGATGTAGCCACCATAAGCGGCGGCTGGGAATAGCACAAGCGGCATAATCAGCGATGCAACAATGGCGAGCACTGAGAACACGCTTGATTCGCAGGCTAAGGCGAATCCGCTGATGATCATCGGAGCTGGGCCGGCACTTGAAACACCAGCAACTTCGCGAACGGGCTTGCCGTTTAGCGAGACGTAATAGTCAGTGAGCCTTTCGATGATGAATGCCATCAAAATGCCGAAGATGATGCAGAACGCGAATCTCCACCATTCAACGTGCATATGCTCGATGGCGCCTTGATTAATCTTGACCGGAGTTGGTCGCTTCATTGCGCTCAACGCCTTGTTGACCTTCGCCGCTTCCTTTCGCTTTGCCTCCTGAGCCGGGCCTTTTAGCTTATCAGCTTCGCCGTAAAGTTTAGTGACTTCGTCCGTTTTGGCCTTGATCAAGTTCTGCTTTTCTTCTAGTTCCGCCTTCGACATGGCGAAAATCTGATCAGGAGCTTGCTGGCCCGTAATGGCCCCTTGGGCCGGTTGGAACTTGACCAACGAGTCTACCGACGGAACTTCCATTCCAAGCGCAATCTGCTTATCTTTCAGATAAACAACAACTCCAACTCCCTTTTCGTCACTGATTTTTCCGCCCATCGGTGTGATTTGAGCCTTCAAAGCGGGGAGGTCCGAAGAGAGGAACCAAATTTTCTGCATCGGTGAGGCGGCGCTTCCAGGCTGAGCTGGAGGCATAACCTCAGCTTGATAGACCCGGTAGTCCTTCAGCACGTCTTTCACAGATTTGTACTCGTTGGTAGCTCCTGTCGCCGCCTGAGTCTGCTTCATAGCGGTAAATCGCTCGAGCTCTTTGGAGTCCAAAGAAACGGGCTTGTATCCTTCCAGTTTTGGAAGTTGAGGAGAATCAACGAGTTCTTCGGGCTCAATGTTGATGAGGTTCTGGATAAGCGGGTTACTGGTGTGCGGAGCCATCGGATCAGCTTGATCGGCCTGCTTAGGCAGCTCCAGATCAGCAATTCGCTTGTCCGCAGAAATATCCTCGGCCATGACGGCCTCGGGCTTGATACCCTTAGATTTCGCGAACTCGTCGCGAACTTCATGAACCAGGTCTGTTAGTTTCACCGCAACTTCGTTGCCTGAAACCAAGCGCGACGAGTTGATCTTGCTACCCTCTTTTCCGCCCATCATGAAGTAGGCGAGAATCAAAGTTCCGACAGCGGCAATGAGTGCTGATTTCTTGAATCCACCACTAATAGGCTTAAGCGGATCGGAGTCAATATCGTCACTTCCCTTCACCATCATGATGCCAGCGATGGAGGCAATAATACCGACTCCACGGGCCATCAGTGCGAACAGAATGAGTTTCATCCAGGTCGTTTGGTCAAAAATTTGGGCGGTTGCCGCGCCAAGAACGATAGCTGCAACCAGGGTCACTTCATAGGATTCGAAAACGTCCGCCGCCATGCCGGCGCAATCGCCAACGTTGTCGCCAACGTTATCCGCGATTGTGGCGGGGTTTCGGGCGTCATCCTCGGGGATTCCGGCTTCAACCTTTCCAACGAGATCAGCTCCAACATCGGCGGCCTTCGTAAAAATGCCACCGCCAACACGCATAAAGAGCGCAGCTAGCGATCCGCCAAAACCAAAGCCAATCAGCAGCTTCATGGCGTCAGCCGAGAAGAAAGCGAGAATGGCCGTCGCGCCTACTAGGCCCATACCAACGGTTATAAGGCCAGCAACCGCTCCTGCTTGGAATGAAACCTCTAGTGCTTTTGCGTAGCTTGTCAGAGCGGCATGCGCGGTACGCATATTTGCTTTGACCGCCATGTCCATTCCAACATAACCCGCGATATATGATGCGGCTACACCGAGCATAAAGCTAGCGGCCGTGAGACCACCAAGCGCCCAACTATCGTATTGCCTGCCGTAAATAAATGTAAGCAACCCAGCGATTGCCAAAACAAACCAGATCATTGTGCTGATCTGCTGCTTCAGGTAAGCCATCGCCCCTTCGTAAATGGCGAGGCCCACTTCTTGCATTTTCTCGTTACCGGGCGACTCTTTTGTCACCTTCGAACGGAACCACCATCCGGTAATCAGGGCGATAAAGCCGAGCCCGAATGATATCCACAAGTAAATCTTGTCGCTATCCGAAAAGTTAAGCGTGACGTTGGCTTCAGAGCCAGCGGCCATGGCCCAGCTTGGAACAAGCATAAGCATAAAAGTGAATAAGGCGGGCAATACCGCGCGACGCATGTGCTGGAATATCTTCATGATGTGAGTGTTGGTTCCCCCGAAGGAATCTCACGCTTCAATGCTCGTAGAACATTTGGCCGTGACCATATATAGATTTCAGTCGCGCAGTTTACCCGATTCGCCGGTTCGATTGAGGGAAAGAAATTGGACGGAAATGGTAGGGACTTTGAGAAGTTGGATAGGTCGGGCTAGCAGCACATGTTGGAGACTCCCGCCAAAACCAAGATACACTGAAAACGTGGTCGAGCCCTTAACTACCGACCTCCTCAGAACAGCCTACCTTCAGGGCATCTTCCCGATGGGTTTAGATGACGGCGAAATTGGTTGGTTCCGCTCCGATCCGCGGGCAATTTTCGAGATCGCCACGAACCGTTCCGAACCGCTCCGTACTGGCTTTCATGTTTCGCGCTCGTTAAGAAAGCGAATTGCAAACTGCGGATGGCGAATCTCGTTTGATGAATCGTTCGAAGAGGTGATGCAAAGCTGCTTAAGGCCGGGAGACAACTGGATCACGCCGGAACTCATCCAAATCTATTGCCAGGCCCATGCCGAGGGTTGGGCACACTCGTGCGAAGTTTGGGATGATCACGATTTGATAGGTGGAGTTTACGGATTGGCGGTTGGGGGGTGCTTTTGCGCGGAATCCATGTTCCATCGCCGAACCGATGCCTCTAAGGTTGCCCTTTGGGCGCTCATTCAACGATGCATCGAGATGGGGTTCACTCTTTTTGACGCTCAGGTGATGAACCCTCATTTGAGTTCGCTTGGAGCAAGAGAAATCACGCTGGCAGAGTATTTACAGAGACTCGAAGTCGCCGTTGGCATGACAACTGAATGGTCGCGCGGGTAGAGTCTTGGATGATGAAGGGGAACGCAAAGGTTGGGGTTTGGATTGCGCTCGGCGTTCTCATCTTATGCTGCGGCGGTGGCGGTTTCTTTGCTTTCACGTCGTTCCGCGACGCCAGCGGTAGAATCGTCGGAGCCCGAATCTGGATGAACAACGCGCTAACAGACATGTCTCAAGATTGGAGCGAACCGCGGGCAGCAAAATATTTTGAAATGGGTGGTCTGGCGGTTTCCGGCGGAGCTCAAACTCTCAGCGAATATCGGTCTAGATACGGGAAATTCGTTCAACTTGGAAGCACCTTTGAAATGAAGCCAGGAGAAGTGAATGGGCGGAGAATCCTTGCATTGGGATTGCGAGGTAAGTTCGAAAGGGATGACGCTCAGATTCGCGTCGAATTGGTCATGCTCGGCGAAGCTTTTCAGATAGCGCGAATGCAAATCACCTCGGAACCCCAAAAATGAGAACACTTGCCATTTACCCTGGCTCTTTTGATCCCCCCACGCTTGGACATCTAGATGTTATTGAGCGCGCTACCCGCCTGTTTGATGAGCTCATAATTGCCGTTGGGGTGAACTCCTCGAAAAAGCCGCTTTTTACAACTGAAGAAAGGGTCGAGGCTTTGAACCGCTGCGTCGCCCCGCTGAAGCGGGTCAAAGTGGAGAGTTTCGGGGGCCTCTTGGTGAACTATGCTCACGAAAAAGGGGCAAAATCAATTGTTCGCGGCCTCCGCGCAACGGCTGATTTCGAATATGAGTTCCAAATGGCCATGGTGAACCGTCGTTTAGCTGGAGATGTCGAAACCGTGTTCCTAATGACAAGTTGGGAACACAGCTACTTGAGTTCAAGCATCGTTCGTGAGGTCGCTCAACTGGGAGGCGACTATGCGCCGATGGTGCCGCCATCGGTAGCAGAAATGATTGCGGTAGCCCTTAAGCGCCGCGCCGGAAACTAAAACCTGTGGATATTCTAAGACTTCTTGATGAACTTAAAGAGGCGGCGGTTGACCGTCCCCGCACCTTCATTGGCCTAACTTTTGGGCTCAATAAGGATGATATCAACAACAAGATCTCGAAGGTTAGGGCATCGCTTCCCACTGAAGTAAAACAAGCCCAACAAACCGTGCGCGATTCCGACCGGATCGTGGAAAGCGCCCGCGAAGATGCCTCAAACACGCTTGATACCGCTCGCCGCGAAGCGGAGAGGCTCCTGAGCGAAGCACGCCAAGAGTCTGAGAAAATCTTGACTCACGCCCAAGCTCAGCAAGATCGAATGATCCACGAAAGCGAGATTTTGAAGTTAGCGAAGGCCCAGAGTGAAGAGGTGCGGTCTATCGCCGAGCGAGACGCAATCCAAGTCAGGCGAGGTGCGGAGAGTTATGCTCTGGATGTTTTGAATCAACTTGAAACCGTCACCGGAAGATTGATGACCGCAATAGAGCGCGGCAAGAGTGAAATTCAGCCAAGGGACGATCGGCCGGTTGTGCCCGCAAGTAGGGAGAAGCGATAAAGAGGAAGCAGATTTTTTTGGATTTACGAAATCTGCTCGTATAATGTAGATGTGAGGTCTCTATGAAACAACCACGACACCCGCTGACCAACCTACTTCTCTTTGCGACATTTCTTTTCCTCGTTGCTTGCGGGGGAGCTGGCGGAGGAGGCGTAGAACCTACTGCCGGAACGGCAGTGTTTGAGCCCACCGGCAGCACTTTGCGAATGCGTGGTCGTCTCGAATTTCTGAATGCGGCGGGTAATCCGGTCGCCTCACCTACCGAAGGAGCCGTCGTTCTCGTTGGCTCGGGAACCAGGGCCGGCGGAGCCAATGCTCAGGGATTGTTTACAATTGATGGGTTACCTTCGGGCGTGAACTTGCGGGTTCGATGTTTTGCACGTGGATTTTTGCCCGTGGATTACGTTGTGAACGCGGGAAGCCCGCAAACGAATTCCCTCCAATGCCGCGTTGACACAAACGCGGCAGATAATCCCCAACTCACCAATGGGCAACTTTTGGTCCCTAACGATGGCATCGCGCGGTACCAGGTGACAGCTCCCACCGGAACCACCGTCACGATGTTTAGCAGCCCCACATTAAATGCCAAGAGCTTCGGGGGCGCGTCTGGTGATTCACTCTCAATCAGTTCGCAGCCTCAAGGCAACGACACTCTCTTCACCGGAACAATCGGCTCCCAAATTCCTACAGGTTCGTTTTACGTCCTCGCCGCGGGCGCGGGCGGAGTGAGCCTCCTCACCCACGGTACGTGTCAGCTCACCCTCTCGGGTTACAGCCGAGGGGGAACTCTGGTCGGCGGAAAGATTATGTTTGGGAACGTTAACTGCGTCGGAGCCGAGGTTCTCACTTGGGAGGAAGGCAACAACAACAATCGCGACGATACTACTGTTGGTGCAAATGGCCGATTTGCGGCTGGGCTTACTGATCCACCGACGGGCACAGTCTCGGTATCGGTCCAATGGACCGATCCAAACACTGGCGTAATCTATGTGTGCCTGTTCACGGGAAATCCCTAGATCCAGCGTTACTACTGCTTCGTCCCAAACATCTGCCGCATCGGCATAGTGCTTGAGCCTGAGCCAACGGGGCGGATGACAATGGTGGCGGGGTAGCTACTCCCGCTTAGCGGAACAGTCATCATGGCAAATCTTCGCTTCTCTCCTGCTCCGAGTTTCATGCGAGCCACTAAAACTTCCTCTTTGGGCTGAAGTAACGGTGTCCTTCTAACTTCCCCGTTTAAAACAAACAGCGCCCCCGAGTAACCGGCGCTCGCTTCGAAAACAACCTCCAAATCTGCGGGTTCAGGGCCGGGGTTGGTGCAGTTCGCCTCAATAGAGTAGAACACGCCAAAATTGCCATCTAAACCCTCGCCGCTCGCGGTCGAAATAGGAACTTGGCCAATGCGCACAAATGCGTGCCGCCCGCCGACATTGTAATCCACGCTTTGAGTTTTGAACGGCCAAGGGTAAACAAAGGGGCTCTGCTGGGCCGGGCCAAGGGCAGATTCTAGAGGCATTGAACCCAATCTCTGCCAAGGCATTGTGGTTTGCATCGCAAGCGCCATGCGCCCATTGGCTTGGGAAGAGGCAAGGGCATCGGTCCTCAATGTGATCTGGGCGGGGCCGTCAATGAGGCGCAAATAGCACAGACCACTACACGTTTCCTGCGGACCGAGTCGGCGAATAGTAATCGGGATTGACGACATGGCCGGAATCGTTACAATTTCGCCAGAGAACTTTACCCAGGATTTGAGAAGCTGCTCAGCAGCAACAATTCCAGCCAAAACCGGGTTCTTGTCCGGCTTGCAATCGCCGGGAATTATTAGCATTCGAGCCGGTTCCATGGTCGCATTCACCGCGATAGCCTGCACTACCATACCGGCCGGAGAGTCATTGATATGGTGGTAAAGAAGGCGCACGGCTTCGCCGTTACGTAGGGTTCCGCCGAAAAGATTTCCCGGTTGCTCCACGTTTTCGGGGTGATTGGAATACCAGAGCTCCGATTCGGCGCGATAGTTTATGGACTCATTCCTGACGATAACGTTAACGATGCCTTGAGCGCTGAGGGCGTTTGGAGCGGTCGCCGTTACTGAGACCGGGAAAGTCGCGGTCTGCGAAAAGGCAAGACTGGAGATCGCCGGCAACGCAAACTCGTAAGCGGCTGAATCCAGAACCTCAAGGCGAGTCCAAAGCGTGCCCTCCACTGCGTTCCGAACGGTCTCCGCATTGGTCGGGTCACCGGTTACCGAAACGTAAAGTGTCTGGGGGAATTTTGCTGCGACCGGTAACACCGAAACGCGAATGGACTTGGCGATGCCTGCAAACGTTGCGGTAAGGGTCGCCTGGCCCAGTTTTCGGCCAATGAGGGTCAACGCTTTTTCCTTTCGCTTCACCTCGAGAACTTCCCCGTCGTCGGTGGTCACGGTCGAGCCGGCGGCGTGATAACCTTCAAGCTTGACGGTAACTTTTCCGTCCAATCCGACCTTCAATGACGACTCAGAAAAAGCTAATGCCGGCAATGCTAGGGCCGCCTTCAGGCGAGACAACCACAATCCTGCGAGTTCCGAAGAACTCGTGCCTTGAGCTTTGGCTTCGGGCCGCGTAGCCGTGAGCACCACCCGTTCGCCCGCAACGATGTCGTACGTGAATTTGTCGCGCTTCTTAAGAATGAGGTTGTCATCAGCGGATAGCTTTTGAAAAGATGTCGCCACGCCTTGCGCTCGCTCGTCATTCCGGCCCGATTTTAGAGTGAGAATGTGCTGCTCATTTAAGTATACGGATCCCCCAATCGCCTTAACGACGATCGCGTGACTTAATCCAGACACAGCCACCAGCCATGCAATCAAAATCCAACGACAAACACAACCCCTCAACATGGAACCTAACAAGAGGATAGCGCAATTGTTGTGCCACAAGGTTAGGCGTAAGTTTGAAACGGGTCGGGCATATCAATGTATTTTGAGCGTTCAGGCGCGACTCCGCTCCAATCAATTGCGTAGTTTTGGGGACCCTTTTTCGCGAGTATCTGGCTGATCAGCTTGGCGCGGCCGAGCGCACGGGTATTGCCTGGGGGCTCCGTGGTTGAGTCCACGATATCCAAATTGCTGATTCTGCGCTCCGTTTTTCCCATTTCTTGCCATGCATAGAAAAGGGATTGGTCGGGGTTGATATTATGATATTCAAGGTCAATGGAGTGGAGCGCATCCGCATCCCACTGTAAGTTTTCGCTGGCTCGATATTCTTCGATGATTAACTTCTTGGCTACCCAATCTATCCGATCGCCGCACCGCATTGGGTCTTTTTCCAAATCGTTGAGGATGCGTTCCCACTCGGCGAGCACCCAGTCCGTTTGCGCGTCGGTCCCTCGATAAGCTTGGGCGGCCGCTAAGTAGACTCTTTGGAGTTCAATGGCCCCAATTGCACGTCCTTCCTGCAAGTCCACGGGCCAAGAATAGGTTTCATCACGCGAGACTTGACGCAACGCAATCAGCGGACTCTTCAAGATGACGTGGTTCGGCACGAGATCGTCTTCCAGCAAGCGCAAAATCAAGGCCGTCGTCCCGACCTTGAGTGCGTACGCGAACTCGTTTTGGTTTGATTCGCCAAACAACATATGAAGTCGCGTGAACCCGTCATGGGTGTAGTAGTGTTCCCATTTCGGATTGATCAAGGCACGATTAAACCGAACTCGACTTGCGACCGTTTTGATAATATGATCGGCCCTTTGGCTTAACTGAAACTTAATCGTCGGATCAGGCATAACGCCATAAACGTTGCTGATCCAGATGTAATCCACGGGATTCTCGGCGACTTCCTCATAGCTTGGAAGGTAGTTCCCCGCCACCAAGATATGCCCCCCCACCCGGCCAACCCCCGCGAAAATCTGGCGGGTTACAAGGAAAGGATACAGAAGGTGTATCTGCTCATTGAAAAGCTCTTCACTCGCCGAAACGAGGTAGTTTTCGTGACAGCCAAAGGTGTGCCCACCGAAGTGATCAATGCTGTTGTTGTAAACGCTCACAACATCAGCTAGGCCAAGTTCCTTGATTGCCCTCACGATCAAACGTTGCCCGGCTCTATCATTAGCCACGAGGTCCTTCAGCGACCGGCACTCGGCGGTTGCATACTCAAGATGTGAGCCGACGGCATCAATATACAGCCGCCCCCCATTTATGAGGAACCCGCCCGATTCGGCGGGCTCGAAAACCTCATCACGAGAGTGAAGATCAAGCAGCCCGATCTTGAGATCGCGAAAGAGATAGTCTTTTATGATTTCAACTATGCCCTCAGGTGGCCCCAGGGTTTCGTCGCCTACTAGCGTTCCAAATTCGGTTTCGACGCCAAAGATCCGCTCACCTTCAGCATGGGACACTCTAGCGTCCGCCTGATGCCTGACCGTCACGAACCCACTGGATCGTGATCAGCTGAACCGTTTTCGTGAGATCACCCTTGTCCGTCGGCTTGATGGCGAGGGCGAGAGTTTGGTTTGGCACCAGCTTCGTTGAGAAACTGAATGGGTAAGTTTTGTTCTCGGGCGAGTGATGAGCGTTATCGTATTGAACCCTAAGCTGATACTCCAAGGATTCACCAGGATTCGCAACGAGGTTGACTGAGAGAGAGAACCCCTCGCCCGTTTTTGCATCCCCGATTGAAACGTTCGCGGGCATTCCCATCAGCGTCTTCATATTTGGAGAAGAAAGGATTTTGAAAGCTGGAGCTTCGCCGGCGAGTTCGTAGATCATGCTCGCAAATGCCTTTCCATTCATCTTTGCCACCCTTGCTTGGAAAGGCATCCCTGGCTGGACATCTTTCACCACTTGGGCCGTTCCTGGCAGCTTCGACCAATCCACCACCCTATCAAACGCAACCATCTGGCACTTCAGCATTACCTGGTTGTGTTCTGGTTTGGGAGCGATTCCAGTTTGGAAAGCGAGGATTAAGCAAAGGGATGTCATAGTCCAACTTACCTGATCGGGGTGCTATGAAGTTCCACCGAGTTCACTAGTTTCCGCCTGGCAGTTTGTTTTGTGCCAACCAACGGACGGCGATCATTTGGACGGTGTTTCGTGTGGGTGCGTTGGCCCTGATGGCCAGGACTAGGGTCTCGCCCTCGGCAAACCGGGTGGTGTAAGTAAACGGGTATTGAGCATCAACCTTCCGGACGGCGTTATCAACGCTAACAGCTATGCGGTGGGTTCCGGGCACTTTGAGATCAGGAACAACTTTAAACGCGAGCGTGAAGGTATGTTCGTTAGCTCGCTGCATCACCGTGGATTCCAGACCCATCCCCATTGTAGCGATGGGGGAGGAAATGACCATGAATGCGGGTTCGGTTTGCGCGCGCAGATAAGGGATTTTCGCGTAGGAGCGCCCCTCCTCCTTGACAATTCTGGCTTCAAACGGCAACCCGAGCGGTGCGTCTTTGAAAACTTCCGGTTTTCCTGGCATGTTCGACCATTCCAGGGCGTGATCAAAGGTAATGAAATCAATCTTGAGCGCAACCTGTTCTGGAGGAGTTTGGAGGGCGACGACAGGTTGAGCGGCAAGCAAGAGGAGCGAAGCGACCATAACCCAACCTTACCTCATTGTTAGGTTATTCCGAGCCTAGATTTTGCTTCTTCGTAGCGTGTTTGGGCATCTTTCAATCTCCTTTCGGCATCGCGGTATTTTTCGTCCGTCTCGCGAAGCTTTTCCTTCACTTCTTCGGCGGTTTTGCCCATCGCTTTCGCTTTCTCAACAAGCTCATTAGCCTGATCTTGAGCTAGTTTTAGCATCACCTGCGCATCCAGCTTCTCAATTCCGTTTTGCAGGTCATCCATTTGCTTCTGAATCTCGGGGCTTGGTCTGGGAATCTTCTTGAGTTGGGCATGAATAGTTTCCAGAGCGGTTTTTTGCGCAGCGACAACCTGGGGGCTGGCATCATCGGAGAGTTCTTTGGCCTTCTTCATCGCCGAAGCAAATCCGATAGAGATCGCCTTCCCCGCGCTTTGTAGAGCTTTCCCACCTTCGCTCGAAACCTCCATTCTGGCCTGATCATCACAGCCGATCAAGGCGCACGCCAATGCTAATCCAAAAATAATTCTCACAATAAGTAAAGCGTTCTCGGAGGACAAAACGTTGCACAATTGAGCGTGCGTATTTTGGGGATTGATCCGGGGCTCGAGCGGATTGGGTTTGCTTTGGTTGAGCGGGAAGGCTCGCGACTCACCGCGATTGAGTACGGCATCATCGTGAGCCCCCGGATTGTTCTGACTGATCGCCTTAAATACATCTACGAGGAAGTCACCAGCCTCATCGCTCGAACCAACCCGGACAAGGTTGCAACTGAAAGACTCCTGTT
Organism: Armatimonadota bacterium; assembly: GCA_031386985.1. Taxonomy (GTDB): domain Bacteria; phylum Armatimonadota; class Fimbriimonadia; order Fimbriimonadales; family Fimbriimonadaceae; genus JANJUB01. The sequence goes on along the minus strand of JANNCV010000005.1, from coordinate 22,525 downwards.
CGCGGCGAACAAAACCACCGCTATGGATGTTTCCAAGGCCCTAGGCGTAATCCTGCTCGCCACCGCCCACCATAATTTGCAATGGACCGAGTATTCCCCGCCGGAAATCAAGCTCGCCGTGGTAGGCAATGGAGCAGCGGATAAGAAGCAAGTGCAGTTCATGGTCACCAAGCTGCTCTCGCTAAAAGAGACCCCAAAACCCGACGATGTGGCCGATGCACTCGCGATTGCCATCTGTCACGCATTCAAGAGTAGGCTGAACGGGGTATAACTTTAAGCTCGCGCCGGGGTGGCGGAATGGTAGACGCGGCGGTCTCAAACACCGTTGTGGGAGACTACATGAGGGTTCGAGTCCCTCCCCCGGCACCAAGAGTTCCACAAAATCGGTTGATGCATTCATGAAATACAAATCGAGCCAAAGTTCCGCCCAATCCGGTCGAATCAGCGTCGTGGCCGCAATTGCGGTTGTTTGCGTATTGGCTAGCTTGGGCGTCGTCATGTTCTCGGGTGAAAATAAAGGTCCAGAGACAACGGCCAATGGCTTCATGAGTGCACTTGCTGAAACGGATGCGAAGAAACTCGCGAGTTTTACCTATCTTGATGGGCAAGATGAGGCCGCTGTTCAAGCTAAATGGGAGGATAACCTGAAACGAACCAAATACTTTCAATTTAGATGGGCCTTTGACGGCATCGAAACTTCTTCTCAAGAAACCGTAATCGCCAGAATAAACCTCAAGGTGGCGGGAGACAACGACCCAACGTTGCACCGCATACCCCTACTAAAAGTGAAAGATGCCTGGAAAGTTGACGTCGCCGCGATCAACCGGTCCTTTTACCCGGCTTTACCACGATGATTCCAAACCTCTGGCAAGCTCAATCTCTCTCGCCAGTTGACCTGCTCGTTTATCGCTCAAACTTGCTGGGAAGCGACCCCCGCATCACCAATTTCGGCGGCGGGAACACCTCGACCAAGGTTACCGAAACCGACCCCCTAACTGGCGAAGAGGTCTCAGTGATGTGGGTCAAAGGCTCCGGCGGCGACTTGGGGACGATGAAGCGTGCCGGGCTGGCTTCGCTTTACTTATCACCAATTCTTGGCCTTGAGGCTCGCTATCAAGCGGGGGCGACGGAAGATGAGATAGTCGGGCTATATCCGCACTGCAACTTTGGGATGAACCCGACCGCATGCTCAATTGATACTCCTTTGCATGCGTTCGTCCCATTTAAGCATGTGGATCACGTTCACGCCGATGCCGTAATCGCGATCGCCGCTGCCGCCGATGCCGAGAAGCTCACCGCCGAGATTTATGGTGATGAGGTTGGCTATGTTCCATGGAAACGACCGGGTTTCGAGCTTGGTCTGATGATCCGTGATCAAATCCGGCACAGACCGGGCATCAAGGGAATTGTCATGGGTAGCCATGGCCTTATCAACTGGGCGGATGATGCCCAGGAATGCTACGAACTCACTTTGCGCCTAATCAACAAGGCTCAAGCCTTCATTGATGCTCGTTCCGCTTCAAGTCCGTTCGGAGACCAGTTGATGTTCACTCAGGTCGGCGATCTTGTCGAAACGACGGCCGTTCTCCGGGGATTGACCGCCTTCAACGGCCTCGCTAACATCGCCCATCTCGAATCCGGGGAAGCCGTGCTTGATTTTGTCAGCCGTTCCCGACTAACTGAGCTAGCGCAAATGGGCACAAGCTGCCCCGATCACTTCCTTCGCACCAAAATCCGCCCGATGATTTTGGAAATGGGCAAGTCCATCGAACCCGCTTTGGAAGAATATCGCAAGGGCTACTCCGAGTATTACGAGCGTTGCAAACGCCCCAACTCTCCTGCCATCCGCAACCCAAATCCAAGCGTAATCCTCGTTCCCGGTCGGGGAATGATCACGTTTGGCAAGACGAAGAAGGAAGCGATGGTCACCTCGGAGTTCTATTGCCGCGCCATCGAGGTGATGCGCGGAGCTGAGACCGTTTCCAAATACACTGCGCTGCCCGAGCAAGAGGCGTTCGACATCGAATACTGGCTCCTCGAAGAAGCAAAGCTCCAACGAATGCCCGCGGAGAAGGAGTTCAGCCGCAAGATCGCGCTCGTTACGGGTGGGGGTCAAGGCATCGGCTTAGCTACTGCTCGCCAACTGCATGCAAAGGGAGCTTGCGTCGTCGTTCTTGACCTCAACGAAGAGAAAATTGCTGAAATCAATGCTCCCGGGCATGTTGATTTCATCGGAATTGCGTGCGATGTCACCGATTCCGAAGCCTTGCGCACGGCCTTTCGCTCTACCGTCGAACAGTTTGGGGGGCTTGATATCTGCGTGATCAATGCCGGAAACGCCCGCCGGGGAACCGTTGCTGATACCACCGATGCCGATTACAAGTTCCTCAGCGATCTCCTCATGAAAGCCTATTTCGAGGCGATGCGCGAGGCCACTCAGCTCATGATCAAGCAAGGCCTGGGCGGGAATATCGTTGTTGTCGGTTCCAAAAATGCCGCCACCGTCGGTTCAAATGCCGCGATTTATTCCGCGACCAAGGCCTTCGAACTCCACCTCATGCGGTGTGCCGCAAATGATCTGGCTAAGCACAGCATTCGCTGCAACGCCGTAAACCCCGACGCCGTGATCCAAGGCAGCGGCATCTGGTCCGACGCCTGGAAAACCCAAACCGCCGCAAGCCTCGGCATCCCGATTGAAGAGCTGCCGGATTACTACCGAAAGCGCTCATTACTTGGCGTAGAAGTTCATCCCGAGCACGTCGCAGAGGCCATTTGCTGGCTCGCGAGCGACGCCAAAAGCTCTCGGACCACGGGCGCGGTCATCCCGGTTGACGCCGGTGTTCGCGAAGCGTTTATGCGCTAACCCGTCTGGAAGTTGGACGGGTTGGACTTGTGGGACCGGTCTTTAAAAGGATACATTAAGCCCGAGGTTCCTGTTTTCAGGGTTGCACTTACAGTTGTGGTCCGCCTTTCAGTCGCAAGGTCGGAACACTCCCTAGGTGTCGCTTGGCTCAACCCTAGCTATGAGCACGCACAAGAAAGCCCAGAACCGTCGACGGTTCTGGGCTTTCCTTTCTCTCAGGCTAAGAGGTTACAGACCGCCTTTCCCGCCTTTGCCGCCCTTACCAGCAGCTCCGCCCTTGCCCGCTGCTCCGCCGGGACCGCCAAAGCCGCCCTTGCCTCGCTGTGCTTCCATTGCTTTGCGCATTTCAGCAACTTGCTTTTGCTGAGCGGGCGTTAAGACAGCGTCGATCTTCTTCATTGCCGCATCGGTGATTGGCTTTGTTTTGGCTTGCATTTTCTGAAACGCAGCCATCATGTCTTCGCGGCTCATGCCCTTCAGCTTCTCGCGATCGGGCATGTAGGGCTTAAGCGCCTTTTGAGTTTCCTCGCCAATCGCCTTGATCTTTGCTTTCTGAGCTTCGGTGAGGCCAAGCTTCTTGGCATTCTCTTCGCGCAGTAGCATTCCGGTGCCGCCGCCGCCCATACGGCGCATTCCGCCACCTTGACCAGGCTTAGCTTGGCCCGCCTTGGCGCCCTGACCCGTCTTCGGGCCAGCTGTCTGAGCCATCGCCGTTGTTACACCCGCTACCAAAGCGGTCGAAATCATAATGGTTAAAATCTTTTTCATTTTTGCTTCCTTGTCTCCTTCAAGCGACAATACACAAAGATATACGTATATCGGGTGAAAAAGATCACCAGGTTTGTAAAATGTTTAGGTTACAGAGCGCGCATGAGCCTTGTAGAGGAGCTCTTTGATGGCCTCATGATCGTTGGTCTCAAATGCGCTGGGAGTGCCCAGGAAAGCAAGCTCACCTGCTTCCAAGAACGCAACACGATCGGCCAAACGAAAAACACCGGTTACGTCATGTGTAACAACCAGCGACGTCACACCGAGTTCGCGCCGTAGCTCCGCGATCTCAGCGTCTATTGTGTAAGCGGTGATGGGGTCCAGGCCCGTTGTCGGTTCATCGTAAAGAATGACTTTGGGCTCTAGAGCAAGGGCTCGGGCGATTCCGACGCGTTTTCGCATGCCGCCGCTTAGTTCTGCGGGGAACTGGTGACCAATATCGCCTAGTCCAACGCTATCGAGCGACTCACGCACGACTCTCTCTGCATCTACCTTGGTTAGTTTTCGCCGACGACGAACTCCGAATAGAATGTTGTCGGAAACGGTCATGAAATCAAACAACGCCGCCGATTGGAAGACCAATCCCATGTGCAGACGAGCTTCCTCAGGTGCCTGTCTGACATCAATCCCCGCGACATAAACGCTACCCGATGTTGGGTTCAGGAGCCCGGCAATGCACTTAAGAAGCGTGGTTTTGCCGCCTCCGCTACTCCCCATGATCGCAACCACTTCCCCCTCCGCGACGTTAAGCGAAATTTCGTGTAGCACTGTTCGCGCACCGAACGTTACGGTGAGATCGCGAACTTCGACCATGGCTAGCGGTTACCCTGAACGGCTAAATGACTCCCACGAAGTGTGGACGGGTTGGCCGAAAATCGGCTCGTAAATGAACGCGTGAAGTGGGAAGTTCCGGCAAATCCGCACGCCAATGCGACGTCACCAACAGAAAGCGAACTGCTTTCAATAAGCATCTTCTTAGCCTTTTCTAATCGCAGAGCGACCAGAAACTTCGAGAAAGGCTGGCCCGTCACTTCCCGGAACAAGTGCCGAAAATGCGAGGTGCTGAGCCCAATCCACCCCGCCATAACTGAGTCGGTTAGGTCTTCACTGTACCGACGATCCAGAATCTCTAAAGCACGATCAATGAGCAACTGGGTGGGATTGGCGGTCGGGGCAAAGAGCGAGGCGGCGACCCGTTCGCAGATGGCTTTTGCTTCCTGTGCGATGGCCGCTTGGCTTTCCAGTTTATCCAGGCTCCGCGCGGCTTCAAGCTGCACTCGATGCATGGAACGGTCGGCTCCCAACTCCAAGGTCGCAGCAGTAACAACCGCAACGAACGTGAGCGCCTCGCCCTTGGCTTCTTCGAGGTCTTCCGTTCTCTGAATCGCGGCCACGAGTTGGTCAATCGCTTGGCGCAACTTCGCTCGATCCGCACATCGCACGATGCCCGGGATTTCGACAAGGCTGATCCCACCCCCGTGAGAATGGAACGGACAAGCAGATCGCGGCGGTTGAATCGGCATCAGTTTAAGGTGGTTTTGGTGTGAGGGAGATGGCCAAAGAGGCTCTCTCGCATTCCCTTCACTCTTGGACTCTGCAACTCCGCATCGCGCTGGAAGTAAACTGGAACCCAAATCGCATCCTGCAAAACGATATCTTCGGCCTGCTGGTAGAGGGCTGCCCGTTTAGCCGGATCCATTATCGAGTCCGCCTCTTTGCAAAGCTTGTCGAAAATCGGATTCGAATACCCGGTGTGGTTTTCAGGCCCGTAAGTTGCCAGCATGTGGCTGATGAAATTCTGAGGATCCAGATAATCCGCCGCCCAGCGCATATGATAGAAGCGATTTTCGCCCTTGTTGTAAAGGTCGAGATACGCCTTCCATTCCTTGGCTTGATTGTTCACTTTCACGCCGAGGTTCTTGGCGATATCGTTGGAAACGGCTTCGGCGACCAAACTGATATCCCGATAGCTTTCCCGATACCGAATCTCCAGTTCGGGCATCCCTTTACCGTCCGGATAGCCGGCTTGAGCTAAAAGCTTTTTGGCCTCTTCCGGGTTATAGGGGATTTCGTTTGCCATCTCTCGACTACCAAAGACTCCGGGAGGAACGATGCTATGCGCCTGCTTGTTGACCCCCTTCATGTAAACCTCTACAATTTTCTTGCGGTCAATCGCCATCGCAAACGCCCGGCGAACGCGCACATCCTTAAAGGGCGGGTAGCTACCAGAGCAGTTCATCGCCACATAGAAAATTGAGGGCCGATCAAGGAATTTAAGCTGCGGCTTGAGGTTGGCGTCCTTTTCAATACTCTCAACGTCGGCTCGCTGAACTAAGCAAAGCTCAGCCTCCCCGTTTTTGAACTTGTTTAAGCGAGTTTGGGGATCGAGCACAACGGCGCGCTCAATTTTGTCAAGCATGGGAGCTCCGCCGTGGTAATCCTTGTTCGCAACCATTGTCAGCAACTGTTCGGGAACGTAACGCTCGGCCTTAAATGGGCCGGTGCCGATCATGTGCTCAACCGTTGCCATTTCTTTCAAGCCATCTTGTGCTTCCTTCGCAACTGCTGAAAAAGCAAGATAAGTTAGTTTGCCAAGGAAATAGGGTCGAGGAGCCGTAAGCTCAACACTGAGCGTATAGTCATCAACAACCTTAATCCCGGAGATATCGGTGATCTTGCCCTTGCTATCCAGAACCTCCTGAACGCCCATGATATCGGTCATGTAACCGGTTCCATTGGTTGATCTAAGTTCGGGGCTACAAACTCGCTCCCAACTCCATTTGATGTCCTCGGCCTTAAGCTCGCGCCCGTTGTGGAATTTCACGCCCTTCTTGATATGAAACACGATGACCTTTCCGTCTTTCTCAAAGTCCCATTTTTCAGCAAGAAGCCCGGTCGGTTCATTTTGCTCATTCCAACCCACTAAGCCCTCAAAAACTTGTTGAAGCGCATCAATCGTGTCGCCATCTTGCACAACACCCGGGTCAAGCGTCGTGGGCTTATTCGGTATTGGATAGCGTAGAACGTTGGCCTTTTTGGCTTCTGGATCGGTCTTTTTGAACCCGCTGTCTCCACATCCGGCAGACAATAGGGCAGAAATCGCAACGATGAGATAAAGCGAGTGCTTCATAGTTCTTGTAAGTTTAACATAGCCGGGGGCCTTTCTAGTTTCATGGGGCTTTCGGCGCGGTTGCAGTTGTGGTTGTATGAGGCAAGAATCCGAACAAATTAGTTCGAATTCCTTGAACTCCGGGTCGGGTTAAGACGGCATCGCGCTGAAAGTAAACAGGAATCCATGTGGCATCTTGCAGGGCCAGGTCTTCGGCTTCTTGGTAAAGCTTGATTCGTTTGTTTTGATCCGTGATGGCGTCCGCCTCTTTACACAGTTTATCAAGTTTTGCGTTCACATAGCCGCTGTGATTCTCCGGTCCAAAGCTCGCATGCATATGGCTAATGAAGTTCTGCGGGTCGAGGTAGTCACCCTTCCAACGCATATGAAAGAAGGCGTTTTGACCCCGATTGTAGAAATCGAGCAAAGCCTTCCATTCCTTGCTTTGTGCTTTCACGGGTGCCCCTAAGTTCTTGGCCAGGTCATTGCAGGCGGCTTCGGCGACAAGGCTGATATCTCGATAGCCTTCCCGGTATCTCAGCTCCAGTGGCGGGAGCCCTTTGCCCCCAGGGAATCCCGCCTCAGCGAGGAGTTTGCGCGCGGCTTCAGGATCATAAGGCAGGTCCTTGGCCTGTTCGCGATGCCCCGACACTCCGGGAGGAATAATTCCGTGGGCTTCAGTGTTAATCCCTTTCATAAAGGTGTTCACGATTCGGCTCCGATCAATCGCCATTGCGAACGCGCGTCGAACCCGGCGATCCTTGAACGGAGGATAGATGCCGGAGCTGTTGAATCCGATAAAGAAAACGGAGGGGAGTTCCATGAAGGTCAACTCGGCATTCAGCTCGGAATCTTTCATGATGCCATCTACGTCGGCCCGCTGGACCAAGCACACATCAAGCTCTCCGTTCTTGTATTTGTTGAGCCGGGTTTGAGCATCCAAGACGACGGGCCTTTCGATTTTGTCGAGCTTTGGTCTTCCGCCGTGATAATCGTCATTTGCGGCCAGGACCATGAGTTGTTCGGTTTCATAACGCTCCGCTTTGAAGGGACCCGTTCCGACCATATTGGCGACACCCTTCATTTCGGTGAGCCCGTCTTGGGCCTCCTTTGCGACGGCGGCGAAGGCAACATAAACCATTTTGCCGAGAAAGTAGGGTTTGGGGATGAGGAGTTCAACGCTCAGCGTGTAATCGTCAAGGACTTTCACACCCGAAATCTCCTTGGCTTTTCCATCAATCAAGGCTTGCGCCCCGACGATGTCGGTCATATAGCTCGATGCGGTTGACTTCAAATCAGCCGAGCACACGCGTTCCCAACTCCATTTGAAGTCTTGGGCCTTTACTTCCCTTCCATTATGAAACTTCACGCCCTTCTTTAGATGAAAAACGATCACCTTTCCGTTTTGCTCATACTCCCAACTTTCCGCCAAGAGTCCTACCGGCTCGTTGTTCTCGCCCCACCCCACCAATCCCTCGAACACCTGCTGAAGAACCTCAATCGTGTCGCTATCTTGCACCACGCCAGGGTCCAGAGTAGTTGGCTTATTGGGAATGGCGTAGCGAAGAACGCTCGCCTTCGAGACTGGTGCCTTAAATTTCTCTCCTGAGCATCCCACCAGAAGAACACAAACGAAAAACGCGACCCAGAAACGCATCGGGATAGATTCTGACATTGAAACCTAATGAATAGCTACGTCGCTTTCTTGCTCGGTGGTTGAATAATAGTAAGGAGTTTTCGACTCAAACTCGCCGGCACACGTATCAACCATCTTATAGCCTTGAACTTCGAAGACGGGTTCTTCATGGACTAGCTTGAGAATTTTGCGCAGGAACCACTTGTCAACACGGCACAATTTGTACACCTCATCCACGCCCCAGCCCCTTCTCAACCCCTCGGCAATCGCCCAAAGCCGCTCATCGGTTGGGATCTTGATGGCTTGACGCAAAGCGTCCGTAGAACAGGCTTCCAGCCTGTTAAAGCTACCTCCGACCCATGACCAATCGTTGAGTCCGGCCTGCCCCGGATTATTCAAAACGTATTCCACCTGTCTCGAATACTCTGCTTCATTTCGGATGATTCGATCATAAGATTCAGTTTGCCAAAGCGTTCCAGAGTTTCCTGTGATCTTATTAATCTGGTTAGAAGTGAACGACTTCCAACTATGCAAAATTGAGCTCAAATTGTGTTCATTTACCGGTTCAACAACGAGGTGCACGTGATTTGGCATAACACAATGCGCGTGAACATGATAGTGTTGCCCATCAAAGTGCTTCCAGGCTGCGATCACGGTTTTGGCTATCTCCGGCTGCCTCAGGACACAAGAGCCGTGTCCAGAGTCTAAATAGCGCTCCATTGCTTCGGAGAAAATCCGTTTCGCTTCCTCGGTCTCAGCCTTAACTCCGCGCTCCTCTTCAAGGTTGGTAATCCGATCTCTTTCGAACTTCCATTCGTTGAGTTTTTCTGCCGGAACCGAATCAGCCAAACGATAAGTAATCGCATAGATTGCCCCTTCCTTGGTCCAATGGGGTAGATGATTGCCGATTTTCTTGGTGATTCCGGTTCCCTCCGGAATAGGCTGGAAGCCTATGCTACGGGGGCCCGCGAACTTTTCGTGCCAGAGATCTTTCTGCTTTACCTCCAAGCCCCGAATCGCCTTCATCAAAGCGCCTTCAAAGCTTCGATCAATCGCCATGACCTCCCCAGTCGCCTTCATTTGCGTAAACAAAGTTCGATCACCTGACGAGAACTTGTCGAATGGCCAGCGAGGAATCTTTACCACGCAATAGTCAAGCGCTGGTTCAAAGCAGGCTTTCGTGGTGCCTGTAACCTGATTGTCAATTTCATCTAGGGTCTTACCAATGGCAATCTTGGCCGAAACGCGGGCGATAGGATAGCCGGTAGCTTTTGAGGCAAGAGCCGACGAGCGGGAGACGCGCGGGTTCACTTCGATGACGTAATAATCAAAGCTATCGGGATTCACAGCGAGCTGGACATTGCAGCCTCCCTCAATCCCGAGTGCCTGAATGATCTTGAGCGATGCGGTTCGGAGCATGTGATACTCCACGTCGCTGAGCGTCTGCGAAGGGGCGACCACGATAGAGTCGCCGGTGTGAACCCCCATAGGATCGAAGTTCTCCATGTTGCAGATCGTGATGCACGTACCTTTCTTGTCTCTCATCACCTCGTACTCCACTTCCTTCCAGCCCAGCAAGCTCCGCTCGACCATAATCTGGCTCTTCAGCGAGAGTTTTAGGCCGTTATTGCCGATTGACCAAAGCTCTTCGCGGGTGTTGGCGATGCCTCCGCCCGTTCCTCCCAGCGTGTAAGCCGGGCGGATGATGCAGGGGTAAGGCGCGGTTTCTAATAGCGCCTCAAGTTGCTCCGGGGTTTCCACGATCCAACTCTCTGGCACCGGCTCTTTGATCTCGCGCATCAGCTCGCGGAACTGCTCTCGGTCTTCGGCTTTCTTGATCGCGCTGATCGGCGTTCCGAGCATCTTGACGTTGTACTTATCCAATATCCCGGCATCTACGAGTTGGATTGAGAGGTTGAGCCCCGTTTGGCCGCCCAGGGTTGGCAAGAGCGCGTCGGGTCGTTCGCGAGCGATCACTCGTTCGCAAAAGTCAACGTTTAGAGGCTCAATGTAAAGAAAGTCGGCAACGCCCGGATCAGTCATGATCGTAGCGGGATTGCTGTTTATAAGAACCACCTGGTGGCCCTCTTCCTTAAGGCTCTTGCAGGCCTGAGTTCCCGCGTAATCAAACTCCGCCGCTTGTCCGATCACAATCGGGCCTGATCCTATGACGAGAACTTTCATTTTGGTTTGCTTCAAGAGGGGTTGGCGAAAGGAGGATTTGGTGGGCCCAGTGGGGATCGAACCCACGACCAAGCAGTTATGAGCCGCCCGCTCTAACCACTGAGCTACAGGCCCGCCCTTCTCGCCTCAAATTCTACCCGCCGAACCCGCCTGGATGTGACCGATGCCAGTTCCAAGCGTGGTCGACAATGGTTGCGAGGTCGGGACATTTTGGTGCCCAGCCCAGTTCATTTTGAATACGAGCCGAACTCGCGATGAGCGTCGCCGGGTCACCGGGCCTTCTTGCGGCGTCTTCATGAGGAACGGGCATTCCTACCACTCGCGAAACCGTTTCAATCACCTCCCTGACGCTAAAACCCGCTCCGTTACCCAGGTTGAACTTCCGTGAATCGCCGCCAGAACGCAAATGGTTGATGGCGAGCAAGTGGGCCTCGGCGAGGTCATTCACATGAATGTAATCACGAACGCACGTACCGTCTGGAGTCGGATAGTCGGTGCCGAATACCTTCAAAGCCGGCCGCAAACCCTGAGCCGCCCGAATCGCGACCGGAATCAAGTGCTCTTCGGGCGAATGATCTTCGCCGATTTCGCCGGATGGGTCGGCTCCGGCGGCGTTGAAATATCTTAAGCACACGGATCGAAGGCCGTAAGCGACATCATACGCGTCCAATATCCGCTCAACCATTAGCTTGCTTTCGCCATAGGGGCTGGTCGGTGCTTTTGGATGATCCTCGTCAATCGGTACATACTGCGGCTCGCCAAAGATAGCGGCAGTGGAAGAGAAAACAAAGCGACCGACATTGGCTTCCCGAAGACGATCGAGCAGATTCAAAACTCCGGCCGTGTTGTTTTCGAAGTATTTCGCGGGCTCGCGCACGCTCTCGCCCACAGAAATATGGGCGGCGAAGTGCAAGACAACATCAGGCTGAACGCGTTGCAGCGCGGTTCGAACGTCGAGTTCGCTGCGCAGGTCGCCTTGAATCAAATCATAACTAGCAACTGCTTCAGCATGCCCGGCGCATAGGTTGTCGAAAACGACAAACGGCAGGCCTGCCTGAGCCAATCGGCGGCACATATGCGAGCCAATATATCCCGCGCCCCCAACCACCAAAATCACGACGAAGCCACCGCCGCCGCTTGGGCTAAGTCGTTTTGCAGGTCAACCACGTTCTCAAATCCACAATAAACTCGCAACAATCGCCGCGGTTCGGCCCAATCGCCCGGGTGCATTTGCAGAGGAACGCATAGGCTTTCAAACCCACCCCAACTCACTCCCAACTGGAACACCCGCTGCGCCTCGATAAACCGCCGTGACCACTCCTCGTTTTGATCCACCGGCTCAAAAGAAAGCAACGACGACGACCCCGTCATCTGTTTGCCCCTAAGTTCCCTATACTGATAATCAGGCGAACCAACATGATAAACTCGCTCCACCCAGGGTTGAGTTTGAAGCCAAGACGACATCGCATTTCCGGCTTCCTGAGCGTGGCGCATCCTCATCGGAAGGGTTCTCAGGCCCCGCAAAAGCAGCCAAGCCGGGAAAGGCGCCAGCGCCGCCCCAAGAAGCGGAACCTCGCTCTTCATTAAGTCTCGGAGTCGCTCCGAAGAACCCGCCGAAACCCCCGCCACGACATCCGAGTGGCCCACGATGTACTTGGTCGCACTGTGGACGATCAGGTCTACTCCGAACTGCGCTGGTTGCTGAAAGATCGCTCCCGAGTAAGAGTTATCCGTGATCGTCGTAATCCCTTTCGCCTTGCAATGCGCGGTAATCGCCTCGAAATCCTGCATTCGGAAGAGAATCGAGCTGGGAGACTCCAGATAAACCAGCGAAGTTTCGGGCCGTATCGAATCCAAAATCTCTTCGGTTGAAATCCCCGGAACGAACGTTGTTGTCACACCGAACTTGGGCATGTAGTCGCGCAAAAACTGCTGCAATGGCCCATAGGCCGTGTCAATGCACACGACATGCGAACCCGACGCAACCGCGCTCATCACGGATGCGCTAATAGCGGCCATTCCGCTGTTGAAGAGCCGACAAGCCCCCGTTCCTTCCAACATCGCAATCTTCGTTTCCGGTATTTCGTTGGTGGGGTTCGTTACGCGGCTGTAAACGTAGGGCTCCCCCGGCCCATCTTCAACGCGGTGCACGAACGCATCGTACTGATCAAAAACGAACAGGGAGGTCTGGGTGATGGGCGGGGTTACCGCTCCGTAGGGCTTTTCTTCCTCGCCCAAATGCTGCAAAAGCGTCTCGCGATCCATGCTCGCTTAGTTTAGACGCAAGCACGCGTGCGATGCACTAAGATTTAGGACAAGAACTTCTAAGGGAATCCATCGCCAGCAGTGTTTACGGAAATCTCATCGTGCTGTGCATTCCATCGCTTGAAATTTCCTTAAGGCCTAAACGCTCATACAGTCTTCGCGCGTGATTGTGGAGTTGAACGTTCAACGAAACGGGCTTGCCTAATCCGAGCACTGCTGTTAGTGCTTGGGTTCCATGTCCCTGCCCCCGAGCTACTTCCGAAATCGTGATGTCAACCACGTGAATCGCCTCGCCATCTGAAACAATGAAGCTACCTATTCCGGTTTTGATGAAAGTTGCCGCTGACGGAAAAGCGGCGGCATATCCGAAGGACCGAGCTGCGTATTGCTGAGCGAGCACTGCTCCCAACGTTTCAAAGGGCAGATCCAACCCTTCGAGCTGACTGGACTTTAACTCGAAGAAGAGCAAACGCAAAAAATCAGCATCATGCTCGGTTGCGGGAAGCCAACCAATCTCGCCAAGAGCCCGCTCAAGCGCGCTCAACTGAAATCAAAACATGTTGGAGGGAGGTCGGTTTACCGCCCGCTCCCAAAAGCACTCCCGATTCGGCGCGGAAAAGTTTCCAGTTCACCCTTCCGGCCGCGATAATGTATTTTCCCTCACGAAGCTTAACTCCACTGGAATTGCCCATTAGCAGAGCCACCTTAGAATCGCCTTGGAAGACTGTAAAACTGAGCCCCTTCACGGAATCAACCGGCATTTCAAACCGGCCGCTTCCACCGCCTGCCGTCCAGGCATGGAAAGGATATTTACCGAAATTGGCAGTTACCCCCGTGATCGCACCTTTACCGTGGGCCTCAACTGTGATTTGAACCCGCTCAAAAGGGGCGTGAGCCGAGGTTAGCCACTGCAGCGGAATCAAATTATCGCCGTCAAGAAACGCGACCGAGATCACAGCCTCGGCCGGAGCGAGAGCAGTGAGGCCAGTAGAAGCAAGGGCGCCCGCGCCGATGACGGTGGTTGCACCCTTCAAAAAAGCGCGACGATCAAGGTTTGGATTGAGATTATCTGACATATTAATTCCTCGGAGGGAATATTCCCTCAAGACTGATGACGCAACGAATGGCGGTATAGGGCATCCGGTTTTCGTGCGGTTGGTTGCCACCGGTTGGCTGAATCATCGCGGGCGATGCTTGCGCGTTGGCGGGATTTCCATAGAGTTTGTCGCTCTTGGTGGCGTTGGCCAAAGTGGCGTAGACCCCCTGAGTAGGATTGCCGCTCACGCCGCCCAGATCGCTATCCGCGTTCATTTGATGAGTATGAGCGGGAATCTGGTTTTGGTTCAACGTTACTAGCTCTACGCCCAGCGTCTCGCCGATAAACAGGTTGTTGCTCATTCCGGCCATGACTCGGCCCCTCAAATCCGGCAGGGCGAAGGTCGTTTGCCCGTCACCGCCGTAAGTTGTTCCAATCAAGGCAAACAACGCCTCGTTTTGCGATATCGGCAAGAGTTGTCCATCGCAGTCGGCCCAACTCCGCGGGGCAAAGTTGAATCCGACGATTCTGATTTCTCCAATAAATGCTTCTGACATGATTCTTTCTTAATTCCTTGAAGGGAAAATCCCGACTAACGCGATGCTGTAATTGATGCCGAGGGTGGGCTGCATATTATCGTGGGGTTGACTTCCACCCGTTGGCGAAATGACGTGCGACGCCATGGTTGTATTGACGTTGGAATCATAAACCGGATGCGCACTGGTAGCGGGTAAGGCACCCGCTGGGCTATTTGTCGTCGGGCTTGAAGCGGTCGCAACCCCGTGATTGTGCGCCGGAAGGTTGTTTGTTGATAAAGTGATGGCGGCCTGGCCGCCCACTTCGCCTAGGCTTTTTGTTGAAAGGCCTGGCCCCGTCCCTTCACTCACGGCGACTCGAGCATTCAAATTCGGCAAAGCAAAATTCGTCGTTCCGTTTCCTCCGTAAGTCGTTCCAAGCAACGAGAACAGGGCTTGATTTTGATTGATTGGCAAAAGCTGCCCGCTACAAAGGGCCCAACCTCTCGGTGGGAAGTTGAATGAATAGGGTCTGATTTCTCCGATAAATGCGTCCGACATAGTTACTCCTAGTTTCTGGATGGGAAGATTCCCTGAAGTGCGATTACGTAGTTTAGGGTGACGTAAGGCTGGCTGTTTAAGTGGGGTTGCGTTCCGCCCGCCGACGACACTGCGTTTGACGGCATAGCTCCGCCGACGGCTGTCCCGTAAATATTGCCGACCGTTCCCGTTGAGACCGCCAGGTGATTTCCGCTAGCAACTGCAAGAGTTGCGGCGACATTGCTAACTTGTACAGCATGGCTATGAGCGGGCATCGTCTGAGGAGTAAGCGTAACCGATTCCACACCAGCTTGCTCGCCTTGATCGTAGTTGCTCAACCCTGGCCCTTGACCAGGATTGACGACGACACGGCCTCGCAAATCGGGCAGACCAAAGTTGGTCTGGCCATTGCCACCGTACATGGTCCCCAAGAGTGAAAACAACGCGGTGTTCTGTGCGATGGGTAATAGTTGACCCTGACAAAACGCCCAGCCTCGTGGGGCAAAGTTGTAAGGGACCAGTTTGATTTCGCCAATGAATGGATCTGACATAGTGTTTCCTAAAGTTTAATTGAAAATCGCCTCGTATGAAAGGATTTCAGAATCCGCGCGGATCGGGACGATAAAAATGGGAAGTTTGCCGAAATCGGCATTCTCCAGGTTAAACATCCCTTGACCAAGCGGGGTGCTCGCCGGCCCTTCGAAGAGAAGCCGAAATGGCCTTTTACTTGTGGCGGTTGCTTCTTTGAGCGTGAACTGAGCTAGCACCGGCGTATCATCAGCCTCGGCAACATCAAATGTTTGCCCGATGAACGGCTGAAAAGCCTCACCCGTAATCTCGCTCAATCCCCGATCCTCCACGTCAACTATTCTAGCACGAGAATTGCTCAAAATCGTTACCAGGTTTTTAAAAAAAGATAGGTTTAGCAAAATTCGGGGCAAAGAGTTCATGATCTTCATATGAAAACGCTCCTTTTCGCCGCGCTGCTTATGTCTGCGCAAAATTCGACCGTTTTGGCGGGGCACACCCGCGATGTTTCGAGCTTGGCCCTCACAACCGATGGCAAGTTACTCGCTTCGGGAAGCGTTGATCTCACGGTTAGACTCTGGGACACCGGTTCAGAGCAATCCACCGCCACCTTAGAGGGGCATGATGGTGAAGTACGTGGGCTCGCTTTCAGTCCCGACGGAAAATTCCTCGCTTCGGGCGATATCTATAAGAAGGTTAAGATTTGGGATATGGCTTCGCGGAAGGAAACCCACACCTACACGGACATGGAGGGCGCGGTTCACGGATTGGTTTTTAGCCCAGACAGTAAGCGCCTGTTCGCGGCTTGCAAGGATAATAGCGCGCGAGTTTGGAATGTTGGCTCGCCCGCCGACTCTCAGAAGCTGCCCCATAACTACGCCGTAAATGCCCTTGCGATTTCACCGGATGGAAAGACGCTGGCAACGATGGATGACAACGGCTCCGTCCACCTTTGGGATACCGCGACCCTTAAAAAGTCGAGAACGATGAAGCACTCTGATAACGGGCGCGCGTTGGCATTCTCGTCGGATGGCAAGACCTTGGCTTCGGGTGGCGGCGATAGCGTTAAGCTTTGGGATGTGGCTTCCGGGAGCGAAAGGGCGACGGCAAAGGCCGAAGCGAACGCCGTAGCATTTACTCCAGAAGGAGAAACGCTGGTGGTCGGGACCCAAGATAATCTCTTCCTGTTGTTAAGCGGAGACGACTTGAGCCTGAAATCTAAGAGTGAGAAGCACGAGCGCCCCATAACCGCGGTGGCGGTCAGTCCCGATGGCAAAATCGCTTACTCTTCGAGCATGGATATGACGGTTCGGGTTTGGGCACTCAAGTAGACTTGTTAGGAATCCGGGTGTCACCCCACGCCTCCACAAAGCCGTTTTCCAATTTAATGCCACGCAGGCGAACTGCATCATGCAATCCCAAGTCTGTATCAAGGTGAACGACGGGGTTTAGCTTGTTCATGAGAATGCGAGCCGCAGCGGGTTCGGCGGGGCGGTCATCAAAGAAGACTCGCGCGTTCTCCAACTCCAGAGTCTCGCCGGTTGGCGACCCCAGAGTCGCGATAATGAGAAAGTTCGTGCTGAGTAGAGCAAACTCGCCGTAACCCTCAACAAACGCCTTGCCTCTATCAAGTTTTACCGAAACCCGCTTGATTTCCTTGTATTTAGCGAGAATAAACTTCTCCAAAGCCGCTGCTTGAATCCTAACCGTTCCGATTCCAACCCCGCTACGGCTCAATCTAATCTGCCTTTTGCGAAGAGCCAGGCTGAAATCGAAGCGACAGTCAGGGATGCTCGCCATTAGGGATTCGATGTGCAGATTCCGTAGGTCAAAGTTGAAAAGCTCAATACGAAGTGTGCGAACGATTCCGCGTTTCGAACGCTCCGGTTCCGTAAAAAGAGGTAGCTCTTGAGTTGCGAAATCTCTGGCCGTAATCTTCACCTCTTTGATGTCTCCGGAAGCTCCACCGAATAGCCCGTTGAGGTGCGTCTCGACGTTTACTGCTTTGTTTGGGCCCTGCAGTTTTGATAGAATATCGGTTGCCGCCGCGTGCTCAAAAGTGCGCACTTCTAGGCTGCCCGCTCCAAACAACACGCCGACCGCCGCGAGAAAAAATCCTAACATCTGAAAAACTAGACGCATACTTGGCGGGTTCTGGCGTATTATTATTAAGCCCACCTGATTTGCCTTTTGGCGGTACCTGTTATGATGTCCGAGAGCCTTGCCCCTAGTTCCTTGTCCGATTCTGTCTTCGATTCTTACGATTTGCTCCGATCTGGATGTGGTCGTTATGAGCTCCGAAATTCCGTTCTATTTGAACTTAAAGGTGAAGACAAGAAAGCTTGGGTTCAGGGCCAAGTTACTAATGATTTGCGTGGCTACGTTGCGGGCGGATCGCTTTCGTTTTGCTTTTGTAATCCGGTTGGTCAGATCGTTTCGACGGGTGAGCTCTGGATTCTTGATGATCGTTTTCTGATCCGCGTCCCGAAAGGCGCTCAAGCCGCCGTTCAAAAGCGCTTCGATCAAACGATCATCATGGAAGACGTCGCGGTCGCCGACCTTACGGCCGAGTATCGCCTCGTTTCGATCCAAGGGCCCCACGCAACTCAAGAGCTTCGCGAGTTTGTAGATCTCCCTAATCTCGACTCCGGCATCGTTTCATTCAAAGGGCTTGAAGTTATCTGCCTTCGCTCCAACCGCACTGGTTTGGGCGGCTGGGATCTCCTTCTACCCCGAACCGCTTCGGCTGAAGCTGAGGCGATTGAAGCGCATTTCCAACCGATTGAAGAAGAGGCTGTGAACATCGCTCGCCTCGAGTTTGGCCATCCCCGATTTGGCGTTGATATCACCGAAAAGACTCTGCCGCCGGAGTTAGGCTCGGCCTTCACCGCGCGAAATGTGAGCTACAAGAAGGGTTGCTACACCGGCCAAGAAGTCCTCATGCGCATCTATTCTCGCGGCCATACCAACAAGACCTGGATGGGCTTCGTCTCCGACCGACCAATCCCCCTAGGCGCGACTGTGATCCACATGGGCCGCAATGAAGTTGGCACGATAACCTCGACCGCCGATTCCCCGACTTTCGGTTACATCGCCGCCGGAACGGTGCGAAACGAAGCCGCCTTCGACGGTGAACTAGTTCACATTCAAGCCAACGGCGAAAAGTTCGATGCCGAAGCTCGGCACATGCCTCTTTGGCGTCAGGAGTAGACGACCTCCCTAAAGTCAAGACACTTTCGCTTCGCCGGAAAAACTTGGCGTGCTTAGCTACCTTGGGGAAGGGCGGAATGGCCAGTTCCCCGCGAGGAGAGGGGGTTCACTGTATAATCTAGCCAATGGCTGACCGCGTTCTTGTTTTTGATACAACCCTCCGGGATGGCGAACAATCTCCGGGGGTTCGGCTGAACATGGCGCAGAAGCTGGAAATTGGACACGCTCTTGTTGACCTAGGTGTGGACATTATCGAGGCCGGGTTCCCGATCAGCTCGCCGGGGGACTTTGAGGCGTGCAATACTCTCGCCCGAGAGCTTCGTGGCGTTCAAATCTGCGGCCTCACCCGAGCTCGACCGGGAGACATTGATGTCGCTGGCGAGGCCTTGAAGCCCGCCGAGCGTCCCCGAATCCATACCGGACTCGGCGTAAGCGAGAATCACCTCGTTCATAAACTCAAAATGTCCAAAGACCAGGCCCTTGAGGTGGGTGTGAACGCGGTGAAACATGCACGCAAATACACCGACAACATCGAATATTTTATGGAAGATTCGGGCCGGGCCGATCCAGAGTATGTGTTTCGCGTGGTTGAAGCGATCATTGAGGCGGGCGCGACCACGATAAACGTTCCCGACACCACCGGTTACACCTACCCCAGCGAATACGGGAATCTCATTCTAAATATCCGAAACAACGTTCCAAACAGCGATAAGGCCATCTTTTCGTGCCACTGTCATAACGATTTGGGGATGGCGACGGCGAATACGTTAGCGGGAGTCTTGGGGGGCGCGAGGCAAGTTGAGGTCACCGTAAATGGTATCGGTGAGCGGGCGGGCAATACTGCTCTTGAAGAGGTCGTCATGGCCCTTCATATTCGTAAAGATTTGTTTAACTGCGAAACGGGCATCCAAACCAACAAGCTCTTGCCCATTTCTCGGCTCGTTTCGAGGCTAAGTGGCATGATGGTGCAGCGCAATAAGGCGGTAGTCGGTGCAAATGCCTATGCCCACAGCAGCGGGATTCATCAAGATGGCGTACTGAAAGAGCGCTCCACCTACGAGATCATCGCGCCGGAACTGGTTGGCGCCGAGAAGTCCGAGATCATCCTAACCGCTCGCTCCGGGCGTCATGGCCTGAAGCATCGCTTCGCCGAACTCGGATTCAATTTCACAGAAGAGCGCTTCGAAGTTCTCTATCAGAACTTCGTTCAGTTGGCCGATACCAAGAGTGAAGTCGGTAACGATGACCTGCGCGTCTTGGTTACTTCCTGATTCGGACCCATTCCCGGCTACCGGCCCCTAGTTAAACTCCAAGCAAAGATCGGGGGCGGTTCCGGATTCGTCGGTTCGGCCTCCATCGTCAATCCCGTTCAAGCCCGCGCTATAGATTTTAAACTCGCTGCCATCACTCCGATAGGCAAAATGCTGTCCGGTGAACGGATCAACCGCGCACTCGCCCAAGGCAGAAATGTCCCGTGGCAAGGGCTTGCTTAACTTCGCCATCCGCATGAGCCGCGTGCTTGCGATGAGGAGGCGGGTCTTGGCTAGAATCTCGTCGTTCTGGGCAATCAACGATTCGCCGGCCGCGCCGAACGCATCGCTCAACCGATACCAAGGGCGTTCACTCGCCAACGTCGGGGGCTGGACGCGCTTTTGCTTGGGATCGCGCAGACGTGTGGGCAGACCAGCCAGATTCTGCCAATACGCATTCTTCGCCTCCATTTCAGTGGCGAGACCTTTGAAGAAACTGAGGCGGTCACGGTCACTAGCTTCTTGCAGGTTTAGAAGAACGGCGAACTGACGCACCGGAATATTCAGGCGCTGGGCGAGCTTTTCAGTTTGTCGCGCCAAGCATGTATCTTGCAAAACCTGAACGCTGCTTAGCATTTCCACTTTTTCATTCGCCAGGGTCACTAGGAGGGATGGTTTGCGGGTGAGCAATTGCTCGAATCGCGACGAGATTCGGGCAAGTTGAGCCGTGCTCATCGCCGGAAGACCCTTGGCCAGGGCACTCCTCGCCTCGTTGGCTATGCTCAGCCCAAGCGATGCGTCCACCGCGCCACCGTTAGTGAGGTCAAAACCGAGCTGAGTGGCAGATGCGGCGTATTGGAAGGCAGCGTCGTAACGCTCGGATTCGATGGCTTGCTCGCACTTGAAAATTAACCCGCGACCGAGGAGGCGCCATCCAACATGGTGAGCCGGAACCGCGCCGGGATCATTCGGATTGAACTTGAAATCAAGGTTGCTGGCTGCCAATCCCCGCTGAAGCTCGGCCAATGCGGGCTGTAATTGAGCCAACAACTGAGATCGCTTATCCTGGGAAAACGTGACTCGTTCGCGCAGATCAACCGGGATTTTTTCAGCCAAAACGGCGGCGCGACAATACGCGGCAAAGCCAGAATTGTTCTGAGTAACGCTGGGGTCGGTAACCGCCCATGTTGGGTAAACGAGGGCAGATTTGCCCGAACATCCTTGTCCTATTGCAGCCGCTAAGGCTATAACTAATATTAATCGCCGATCCATGGCGGAATCTCCTTCAAGCGAGTATCCTACTCGCTAGTCTTCTGACGCTTCATCTTACCAAAAAAATTCATGAAAGGTGTTATTCTTGCCGCCGGAAAGGGATCGCGATTGTTCCCGGTTACCCTTCGCATTCCCAAACCGCTACTTCCCTTAGCGAATCGTCCCACGATGGCTTATGCCTTTGATCGCCTAAAGGAGATGGGAATCACGCAGATCTGTGTGATCGTTGGCGACAACGAAGCTCAGATGAAGAATGCCCTCGGCACGGGCGAAGACTTTGGCGTTAATCTAAGCTTTGCTCAACAAACCGAACCCAAGGGGCTCGCTCACGCTCTATCCTTCGCGAAAGATTTTTGCGGTGATGACGACTTCTGCATGTACCTGGGCGATGCGATTTACTCGCACTCCCTGGCCCGCTTTTGTTCGCGATTCAAGGAATCTGGATGCGCCAATCTAAATCTGGTGAAGGCGGTTGAGGATCCTTCGCGATTTGGGGTGGCCAATGTTGATGGCGAACGTATCGTCAATTTAGTCGAGAAGCCGAACAATCCAGAAAGCAACCTGGCCATGGCCGGACTTTACTTCTTCGGCCCTGCGATTTGGTCAGTTCTGGATGATTTGCAACCGAGCGCTCGCGGTGAATACGAGATAACGGACGCCATTCAACTCCTGATTGATCGCGGAGAGACCGTTTTGGCGGGCACTTTTGAAGGTGAGTGGTTTGATACCGGAACGCTTGATTCGTTTCTGGCGACTTCGTCGTTTTTGGTTGAAGGTAAGAGCCTCATCGCAGGTCAAGTTACCGGTGAGGTAGGGCCAAACGTCGTGATCGGTGAGGGCGCCCAAGTACGGTGCCAGCGAATCGAGGATTCGGTGGTACTTCCCGGCGCACGTGTTGCCTGCAGTGGCTTGATTACCCACTCAATTGTTGGGGTGGACACCGAGGCCGAAGAGCTCAACCGGGCGATTGTTTAAGGACCGATAGTGCCATTGAAATAGGATTGCGCTTTACTCCAAACCGCCGTCCCGACCTTGCGGCCCAGCTTCTGTCCTTCAATGTTTGCCGGTTGAAAGTGGATTCCACCATAAATTCGAGAAATTCCGGCTTCATCCGCGGCTTCGGTGAAGGTTGACCAACTCAACGTCACACTAGAGCTGGGAGCGTTTACATCAACCGCCAACGAATGAGGAGCAATGGTTTCAGAGCCACCAAAACGGTCGTTTCCGGTGTCAAACCACTCACCTTCAAAAGTGCCCGCCAAAACGGTCTCTCCGCGATCAATCAGGAGTTGAATGGCGTCCGTTATCTCGTATTCACCGCGAGCGCTCGGTTGCAAATCATCCAGAAC
>JANNCV010000009.1:0-6024 GCA_031386985.1 Armatimonadota bacterium | reverse complement strand
TGGTCGTTTATCGCACCGGGCTTAAGGGACCGTGAGAAGGAGCCTATTCGAAAAGTCCTTCCGTTCTCAATCGGGTTATTCTTTCTAGGATCGTATTTCTGTTGGCTAATATTGCCCAGCGCATACTACTGGTTCGCAGGGTTTTTCTCGTATTTTCCCGAAGTTCAACTGCTTCAAGACCCGCTCCAGATGGTCAGCTTTTCGACCAAGATGATGTTGGCCTTCGGAATTTGCTTCCAGTTGCCCATCATCGTATTCGCACTGGGCAAGGTTGGCCTGTTAACCGCAGAAACCCTAACCAAGAACTGGCGACAAGCAACCGTGGCAATCTTCTTCATCGCGGCCGCCATTACGCCATCTAGCGACCCTATAAGCATGCTTATGATGGCGGTGCCTCTTTGCGTTCTTTTTGCGATTAGCGTTTACGCCGTAAAGGTTACGACTAAGCCCATCGAACAACATGATGAAGAGCTTGATGATCTTGATTAGGGTACACATAGGGCAGATTTGGTAAACGTTGCGATTGTTGGGGCCACCGGCGCGGTTGGGGGCGAATTCCTTAGGTTGTTTGAGGAGCGGAGCTTTCCCCTGGGGAAACTCAAGCTCCTCGCTAGCGAACGCTCGGTCGGTAAAGAGCTTTCCTTTAGGGGTCACAGTTATCCTATCGAGGATGTCTCCAGATTCGACTTCGAAGGGATTGATTTCGTGTTTTTTAGCGCCGGGGCTTCGCGCTCGCGCGAGTTCGCTCCTAAAGCCCTCGATTTCGGAGCGGTCGTGATTGATAACTCAAGCGCTTTCCGAATGGACCCGGCCGTGGCCCTCGTAATCCCCGAGATCAACGGCGACCTTATCACCTCAGCCCAAAAACTCTATGCCGTTCCAAATTGCTCGGCGATCGTCATGCTCATGGCCCTCGCCCCTTTGCGTCAACTGGGCCAGATCGAGCGCGTCATCGTCAGCACTTATCAGTCTGCAAGCGGGGCGGGGGCGCAAGCGATGCGAGAGTTAGTAGAGCAAACAAGGGGCTTCCTAGAGGGGAATGAACCTCAACCCCAGGTGCTTCCTCACCGCTACGCCTTTAACCTCTTCAGCCACAATACCGCCATAAACGAATACGGCTATAACGAGGAAGAATGGAAGGTAATTGAGGAAAGCCGGAAGATTCTTTGCATGCCCGGCCTGAAGATCAACGTTACGTGCGTTCGAGTTCCGGTTCTGCGCGCTCACAGCGAATCAATCACAGTTGAATTCGCCGGTGCCGCCCCCAGCGTACAAGCCGTGCGCTCTATCTTGGCTCAAGCTCCGGGAGTAAGGATCGTTGATGACCGAGAAAACAACGTTTTTCCCATGCCTCGCGATGCCTCCGGGCAAGACGATGTACTCGTCGGGCGCATTCGCCAAGACGTCAGTAACCCGAACGCCATTTGCCTGTTCGCTTCCGGAGATCAACTCTTGAAGGGAGCGGCTTTGAACGCAGTGCAGATCGCGGAGGCATACCTTCAGCTTTGCCCCCCTTTGGGGGTTGCATAACTTTCGCGCCTTTGCTGTCCCTGCCTGGCTAGTTCCGAGTGGCTATTTGGCGAGGTGAAGCGGGGGCTACCTCAACAAAAACTGTGGCCGGAACAACGATGTACATGTGATCGCCGATTTCTTCCCAGGTTCCTTCCTGCGAGAAATTGACCCCGCACATAAAGTCCTTGATCTTTTCGCGTAAGCTTGGTTCAGTCATCGTCAGGTTCATCACTTGGTGCTCGCCGCGCTTCATACCTTGGGCTGCCGCAATGGCATCCTCAAAGGAAACGATTTGCCGGCGAACGGTGACGTGCGATCGGTAGATCGAGCGCGTGTCGTGAGTTTTCGACATGCGTCGCTCCTCCGTTGGTTCGGCATCATCGGCCTCGTTATCGTCACGAGTCGTGAACATGTCGCGAATACGGCCCAAAAAGCCGGGGTTTTCTTGAATTTCGAGTTGCTCTTCCATGAGATTCTCTCCTAGTTGTGTTATTGCCACTTCCAGTGTGGCTACTCTTATTGTAGTGCATAAAACCGGTGCTTTGCGCTTCGGCTTGGAATTTTGACGGAAAATGGGCACAATTCGGTGCAACGTAGCAGAAAAACTCGCGTACAATCTCATCAGAGATGCACAACCACGGCTATTCCGATCAAGATATGAGCGAAATCATTAAGCGCGCGGCCGCGATTGATGGTAACGCAAACGTTGACCGCCAGATTCTTGAACGCACCGCATCGGAGCTTGGGATTTCCAACGAAGCCTTGGAGCAGGCCGAAGCCGAGTACCGGCAAGGCATAGCGACGGAATCCGAACGCGAGCAATTCATCGCCCATAGAATGGCCAATTTCTACGGTCACCTCGCAACCTATTTGGTAGTCAATATTTTTCTGTCCTTCCTTGCCCTGAGAGGGGGCGGACACTTTTGGGCGATTTGGCCGATTATGGGATGGGGCATCGGGATCGCGATCGAGTTCTTCAATGTTCGCCTTACAGCCGGTACTGGCTTTGATGGCGAATTTGCGCGCTGGCGAGAGCGACGCTCCATTCAGTGATTGGGGCGAGTACATAGCGTTCGGTTCGTGCTTCCAAAGAGCCACCTAATGCAAAAAGAAAGGGCGACGCCGTCTGGCGTCGCCCTTTCTCATTTCCAAGCCATCGGTTACTTCTTGATGAACTTCTTCTTTGCCTTGTCAAAGCCCAGCTCAATCTTCTTGGAATCATAGTGCCACACTGGCGAGCCGGAGCGCTGGAAGAAGCACTGATAGCTACTTAGGAGCGATGCGACCAATCTTCGCGAAGACCTTCGAACAACGTTTATCTCAGCTAGAATCGTTAAGAAGTCCGCACCCTTTGGCCAGTGCGCCATTACTTCCATAAGAATGTCCAACGTGCTGAGCTCTTCGGCGCGCGAGGCGACCTCGCGGAGCTCTTCCATTCGCTGATTAGAAACGAACACGACGGGGTCGGCTTGGTCATCCCAAGCGAACTCAAGCACGTTTGGCTTGTTTGTCTTCATCAGCGTAAACACTGAACCACTTTCAACGGCTTGGTCGTACCACCAATCCACTAATCCATAAAGTAGTCGGGCTTCATGATTGACCCACACTTGCAAGGTGTTGCCATCGTGATTCACGAAGATCAACTCTTGGATGTTGGGTGCGCTGTCGAGCCATCCCGTAGTGATTTGCGCCATCGGGAACGTTCCGAGTTCTCGGTGGATTGACTTCAACACGAGTCGGATTTGCTCAGGCTGTTGCTTCGGCTCGGGCGCGATATCCTCGTCCAAAACGTCCATCGCAAGGGGGTGAACGAGGAGCTTTCGCAGCGTGCTGCTTAGGCCCTCGTCCGTTAGTTCGACATCAATCAGCTCGCCTTCCTCGTCCTTGAATTCCGTTTGAAGGAACTGGAACGGCTCCGGAACAGAATCAATGAAGTCGGGCGCAGAATTCGCTTTTCGGAAGCGATCTCCGCCGACCCACCAAATCTCTTTCTGGTCTTTGAGTGCAACCATGAGGTTGTGCATATCATCGGGGAAAGTCTTGTTGCTCGGCGTAATCTCGTAATGATCTTCAAGCAACTTTGTGGCCGTGATCGAATCAGCCGACTTCACAATCTTGCCGACCATCTTCGCCACGTCAACGGGCTTGACATCAATCGGAGCGGCATCTTCAACATCTACCAGCGGGGCAAGCTTCTCGGCAACCTTAACCGCGGTTGAGAGCCACTTCTTGACCTCAGACTCGGGGTGGATGATGCCATCAGCTCCGTATACGAAGCCCTCAGTCGAAACCAGCTGGGCAAACATTTCGCGACCATCGTACATCAGGACCGTTCGGGCATCCTGCGAGTTCATTTGGCTCCAAGCTACAGCACCCAACAACTTGGCCGACATTGGCGCATGCTTTAAGGCTTCGGCAACAGCGTTATCACTAAACCAATCAACATCCGCAAGTTTCTTGATCGCGGCATCAAGGTCAACCTGGGTTAACCTATGAAGAGCCAAAGCTCGCTCAAAGTCTTCTCCTTCCGCAGTGAAAGCCCAATCTGATAGCGATACGGTCTCGTTGGGAGCTTCGATAAAGTCAGAGCTGGCCGCGATCATTCGGCGAACGCGCTCTTCAATCGCTTCAACATCTTTATGCATGATCCGGGCGACCTCATCCAGAATATGACGATAGGACATGGGGCCACCGAACCGGTCTACCAAGAGCCGGATCATCTCCAACATGGGCCGGCCATCGCCTTCCAATCGAGCTGCTGGAATCCAACGCCGCTCGTGGTAAGCGAACCTTTCCGGGTTCGAAGCTAACAGAGATCGCACCGAAGCGAGTCCGAGCCCGGCGCCAGATAACTTATCGGCGAGCTCACTCAGCTTCATTGCTGACTCCATTTCTGTCAATTTTTCAAGAATCAAACGATCTGCATAAGATCGCGCGAACATTTCGTCCGACTTTATCGTAGGGGTCTTTGCCAAGGTCAGCCTCAAGACACGCAGGAACGCGCATCGAAGCATTATTTTGGCAGATTTTGGCCCAAAATTGCTCAAGTCGGGTATAGATCGCTCCTATGAGCGAGCGCACGCGAAGATGGTATGCCGGTTGGTTCTATGCTGCGGCGATTTACAATATCGCTTGGGGGAGTTTCGTGTGCTTGTTTCCAGCCAGGGTAGCCTTGGTCACTTGCCTGCCGCCGCCGATCGAAGTTCAGGCCCCGTTCTTACAAGCTATCGGTATGATGGTGGCTAGTTTCGGATACGGTTATTACTTGTTAGCTCGAGAGCCGCTCCGCTATTTCGGTTTCATCTGGATCGCTTTGTTTGGCAAAATCGCAGGGGCACTGGGCTTTCTGTATGCAGCTTTGGTCGGAGCCCTACCTTGGACCTTTGGCTTGGTTAACCTAACGAATGATGTGATCTGGCTTCCAGTATTCCTTTCATTTGCCTTCACCGTGCGATTTGAAGCAGCAAGAGTCAACGCTTACGCGGAAGATGAGCAAGAGCGGCTAAACTCTCGCGAATGAAGGCGCAATCAAACCGCAACCTTTGGCAAGTCATTTTTGCCTCGTCCGGCGGCACGCTCATCGAGTGGTATGACTTTTACATCTTCGGGTCGCTAGCGACGGTTCTGGCCGGGCAGTTTTTTCCTAAAGACGAGTCGGTTCGTTCCCTCCTTTCCACGCTAGCGATTTTTGTTACGGGGTTTGTGGTTCGTCCCTTCGGAGCTCTGTTCTTTGGGAGAATGGGCGATATTATCGGGCGCAAGCACACGTTCTTGCTCACGCTCGTGATGATGGGGGCTTCGACATTTGCGATTGGCCTGGTGCCGGGGTATGCGCAGATTGGCTATTTAGCTCCCGCTATCCTCTTGATTCTGAGAATGATCCAGGGCCTTGCGCTGGGCGGCGAATATGGCGGAGCCGCGACGTACGTTGCCGAAAACTCGCCCGAGGGAAAGCGAGGATTCTACACCAGTTTTATTCAAACGACGGCCACGCTGGGACTCTTTGCTTCCCTGCTCGTCATTCTTCTCACCCGAACCTCCCTCGGCGAGGCGGAGTTCGCAGTTTGGGGATGGCGCATTCCTTTCCTGATTTCTAGCGTCCTGGTCGTACTGTCTTACTTCATTCGTCGCCGCATGCAGGAATCCCCGCTGTTTCAAAAGGCAAAGGATGAGGGCAAAACTAGTACAAATCCGCTTCGAGAGAGCTTCCTGAACCCAGGTAACCGAAGGCTCGTTTTGATCGCGCTTTTCGGTGCAACGGCGGGACAAGGGGTGGTTTGGTATACCGGCCAGTTCTATGCACTGTTCTTTATCGAAAAAGTGATGAACATCCAAGGGGCTTACGCCAACAAAATCATTGCTTGGGCGTTGGTCTTTGGCACCCCGCTCTTCATCTTGTTCGGGTTTCTGAGCGACCGAATTGGACGGAAGAAGATCATGATGACGGGCTGCCTTCTTGCGGCAATTATGTACATCCCGATTTATACGGCAATGCAAGCCGTTGTGCCTGAC
>JANNCV010000007.1:0-13684 GCA_031386985.1 Armatimonadota bacterium | reverse complement strand
GCTCTTTTCTTCTTCTTCGCTGAGTTTAACGACGATCTTATCGCCGAGTGGTTTCAAGTTGCTCATAGTGTAATTCTCCGTCGTTGGCATTTAGCAGTCATGCGCTACGACTGCCAAATGATACCCCGCCCGTGGCATGGGCATCCGTGCCCATGCGTGCCTTGGGCTTCCAGCCCCAGGCGCGAAGCCCATTCCGAACCCCCGACCTGCCAAAGAATCAGCTAAGCTAAAAAAGTGTTCGCCCTATCCTTTGTACTTTTCCAAGCTGGGCTCGAGTTCAATCCACCGATTGCGCGGTTGCCCGTAATTTTGAGTGAACTATCCAAGCTCGCTAAAACCAAGCTTGAGTGCGCTCCTGAGCTAGAAAACGAGGTCTTTTTTATTCGCGCCTCGGGCCAACCTCCAAAGGAAATCATGGCTGAGATCGCATATGTGCTTGAAGCGAATTGGATTCAATTCGAGGGCAAGGCACGTTTGAGTCGCCCTTTAAACTGGCCCGAAACGGTAAAGAAGCGGAAGGAAGCGAGAATTGAAAAGCTGTTGCGTGAGACTATCGCGAGACTGCCGAAGCTTGAACCCAAAACCCTGGATTTAGCCGACGAAATCAAGCGCATTCGCGCGCTAAGAAACGACGCTGACAAGAGTAGCAACAATGCAAATGGTTGGTATCGGCAGATGCTTGATTTAGCCCCGAGGCTTCCAGCGGGTCGCTTGCTCAGTGAGATCATGAAGACGCTGGGGGCTAAGGAACTCGCACAAGTTGAACCATGGGGCAGTGCCGTCTACTCCAATCGTCCGACCAAAATGCAACGTCCGTTGCCCGAGTCGCTAAACAAGGCGATTGCCCGGTTTGTTGCTGAACATAACCCAATTGCCGAGAAAGCTGGTCAGATTTCAAGTGACTCAGCAAGCGGAGGAGACTATGGCCCGAGCGTTCTTTCCGAGTGTTTACCGCTTAGCCCCGGATTTAAGCTACTTGTCCAAGTGACGGTAAGTGAGACCTCGTGCGATATTGACCTGCGTGCTTATGAAGGTGGCGACTGCGCCGCAATCGCGAGTCTGTATGAGGGCGGCGACTTTTCTGAGGAATCGGTCGGTGTTTCTTACCCAAGCAAGCTAACCGCTGAGCTCGTTGATCTCAACGAGCTCAGCATCCAGTTCTTTGCCGAACGAACCGTTGACGAAAGCGGCAGAAGAAACCCAGTAAGGAACCCAAAGCTCTTAGCCCTTTTGAAGCAACCCTACGACCAAGAACCGCTTCAAATATTGGGCGCTGAAATGCTCAACGCTTACGCCAAAAAGATCAAGAAGCCCGTTGTCGCCGTCATCCCCGACACCCTTTGGCCCGACAATAAGACTGCCGGACCGACGAAGAAATTCGATCTAAACCTATACCTCTACGCGTTTGATTGGCTGGGCGGCGGCGCTACCTCTCATGGGGATTGGCAAGTTCTTGGGCGATGTCCGGTTCCGCCGACCCGGCTAAGCCGCCGAGCTTTGCAGGACTGTTTACAGACATCCGAACGGGTCGGTCGGCTGTCTCTCGCAAACATGGCGGAGCTCTTAGCCCGGAGCACTGCCGAAGATGAACACCTAATAATGTTTTACATTGAGGCGGTTGGTCTCAGATCCGATCCGTTCCAGCCTTTTGGCCTCACGCACTTTTATGGTGCGCTGTCTTCTAGTCAACGCGAGCAGCTAAAATCCGGTTCATCGCTGAGCCCTGAAAGCTTAACTGGGCCCCAGTTAGATCTACTCAAGGGAATGATCTTTGGCGATCTCAATGATTTACCGCGCCTTGAGAGGGTGCCAACCACTGCGTTAGAACGGTGGAAAACCGAATATCTCCCGAGCGGCTTGGTTTCACCCTTTAGTATTCGGGCGGATTACACGGCGGGCGAATCTTGGTTCATGGAGTTTTCGCGGGGGAGGTTTTACGAAGCTAGGCCCCATTCGATAACCGATCAGCTTGCGGCATTTGAACGCCCTGATCTCTACCCCGGCTACGAAGCCGGCGATCCTCGCAAACGGTGGAAATTCTATAAGGGAGAGGCAACGGTTTGGGATTTCTGGTTCTTTGTTTCACCAAAACATGAACTCACTGATTCCATACGCGACGAGGTGGTTGAGAGTGGGCGCGTCTACTTATATAAGGAGTTACCCAAAGCATATCGAGAGGACGCGGAAAAGCGGGTGCCCGATTTGATCGCCCGCATGGAAAAATTCAAAGCCGAAGCGAAGCTAAACCCGCCCAAGAAAGGCAACCCGCCTCCCGCCAAGTAAACTCCTCCTCAATGACCCGCTACGGAAATGTAATCGCTCTCAAGCCCGAAAAGGAAGCAGAATATCGCGACCTTCACGCTGCCGTTTGGCCAACAGTCTTAACAAGAATCTCGGAGTGCAACATTAAGAACTACTCAATCTTCTTGAACTATGGCTTGCTCTTTGCTTACTTCGAATATCACGGGGAAGATTTTGCGGCTGATTCCGCAAAAATGGCCGCTGATCCCCACACTCAGGCATGGTGGAAACTAACCGACCCATGCCAACGACCGGTTGAAAATGCAAATGACGGCGAGTGGTGGGTAAGAATGGAAGAGGTGTTTCATACCGATTAGCCGTAGTCCCAACGGCCCATATACATCGCGCACTGCGGTAATTTGAATGTGGATGTTGCGTGCTTCCTTTTTCCCGCTGTTCAGCCTGGCGATTGCCGGTGCCTACGCTCAGCAAACCCTTTCCCTTGATGCGGCCCTAGACCTCGCAAAAACGAGAAATGGAACGATTATCGCGGCCCAGCGGCAGGTAGATGCGGCGAGAGCAAGGGTGAACCAGGCTCGAAGTGCATTCTTGCCTACTCTCACACCATCGTTTTCCTATTCTGACTCGCGCACCGATCTCAACACGGGAGTTACGAACCCGCCGTTTAGAACGATTAACTCCGGAACGACTTCCGAGATTACGGCAGCGTGGAAGATTCTTGACTCTGGCGACCGAAATCTCAGCTATCTGTCGGCGAGAAAGAGCTACGACGCCGAGTATTTGGACGCAACTCAAACCTTACGCCAGACGCTTTTCACGGTATACACCCAGTATTACGAAGTGATTCGCGGTCAAGAGCTTTTGAAGGTTTCCCAAGCTCAGATTGATCGGGCTGATAAATCCGTAAAACAGACCGAAGCTCAAATCAAAGTAGGGGAAGCCGCCGAAAAAGACATTTATCAGCCAAAAGCTGACTATCTGAACGCCAAAGTCCAATTTCTGGCAAATCGAAACCGTTTAGCGAAATCAATCGCCGATCTTAAGGCCGCCCTTGGCTGGGATGACAAGGAAGATCTTCCGGCCTTAGAGCCATCCGGAAAGCCGACCCCGGAGCCGCTTGAGAATCGCGCAACCTTGGTTAAGGAAGGTTTGGACAATCGCGCCGATCTTGGTGCCCAACGCCTGAGACTCGAACAGCAGGTTTTTGGCTTAAGGCGAACAAAGCTAGACTCTGGAATTCAGTTTAGTTTAGATCTTAGCCTAACTAAAACCTTTGGTCAGGACAATGCCAACAATCGGCTCTTGACGTTCAGCGCCTCGGCCCCGCTTTATGATGGGCACCGGTCTCGAGAAGCGGTAAAAGAAGGCGAAGCGAGTTTGCGGGCCTCGGAATCTGTTTTGTTGCAGCAAGTGCGCTCGGCCCGGGCTTCGATCGAATCCGCCTACGATGAAGTTCAGCTGAATGCCGAACGTCTTGAAGCCGCCGAGCTTGCATTCCAAGCGGCTGAAACTAACTATCAGAAGACTTCCCGCGCAAGGGAGCTTGGCGCAGCTGGCGTTGATGTTGTCACCGTTTCGGTAGCGCAAGTGACCCTTGCCCAAGCCGAAAATGCGCGAATCGAGGCGATTTACGATTACTACATTTCCCGAGCTCAACTTGATTTCGTCGTAGGGCGAAGAGTCCGAGGAGAAGGTTAATGCCGGCGATTATCCAAACGGACGGCCTTTGCAAGGATTACGTGATGGGTGATATGGTTGTCCACGCCCTGCGTGGGGCAACGCTATCCATCCAGTCCGGCGAGTTTGTGGCGATCATGGGTCCCTCCGGTTCCGGGAAATCCACGTTCATGAATCTTATCGGGTGCCTCGATCGGCCTTCGGGCGGCCGATTCATTTTGAACGGCGAGGACGTGAGTTTGATGAATGACAATCAACTTGCGGATGTTCGAAATCGCCTGGTTGGGTTTGTTTTTCAACAGTTCAACCTTTTGCCCCGAACCTCGGCCCTTAAGAATGTCGAGCTTCCGCTCCTCTACGCGAACAATCGCGATAAGGGCACGAAGGCGAGGGATGCGCTTGAAAGGGTTGGCCTTACGCAGCGCGCGAGCCACCGCCCGAACGAGCTTTCCGGTGGTCAGCAGCAGCGCGTGGCGATTGCCCGCGCAATAGTGAACGACCCTGTCATGATCCTCGCCGATGAACCCACTGGGAACCTGGATTCGCGCACTTCAGAGGAAATCATGGCCCTGTTTCAGGATTTGAACCGACACGGAAAAACGGTCATTATCGTTACGCACGAAGAAGAAATTGCACGCCACTGTCGGCGCGTTATCCGGTTCCGGGATGGAAACGTGGTGAGTGATGAGATTATTGAGGACCAGATTGATGCCCGGGAAGCTCTGAAGAACATCCCCGATCCCGATGCGGTTCCCGAAACACCGGCGATGGCATTTCAAGTTTAGTGAAGGTGGTGGTCGGGGCGACACGATTCGAACGTGCGACATCTGCCACCCAAAGACAGCGCTCTACCAAGCTGAGCTACGCCCCGAAGTCCAATTAGGTTACCCGAACGAGCCCAAATTCGTCTGGGACTACTTTACATCCCAAATGCGATAAGAAATCAAATAGATGGACTGTTTCACGGCGCGGAGTGTTTTTTCGGAGAGCGCCTTTACGGATGTTTTCGCCAGGGCTGCATCCTCTTCTGTGATCTTAAAAAGGGGCTTCCGATAGCCTAGAATCGAGCCATCACTGGTAGCTGAAGCCTCGTAGAGTTCAGGAACAGTGTCGAAAAACTCATTAAGCCGCAGGACATCTTCGTTCGCTCGTGTCTGCGCGTCCGAGCCTCCGTACGTCAGAATCACTCGGTCTCCAAATGCGAGTTCAACGGGGCCATTTTCCTTCTTCACAGTTACGGCGCGATAGGCGGTTGAAACCTTACTGCGTTGAACTGGGATATCGAATTTCTTGAGGCGAGAGACTGCGCTGTCGGCTCGTTCTTTGCTTGGTGGGTGGGTTTGATAAATGCCCAAAGAGATGCGATCATATTGTCTTTGCTTTCTTCCCAAGCGTTCCATAAAAGTCAGCATTCCGACTGGGCTGTACGAGCTCTTAACTAGGTATTGCATTCCGGCAAAATCGGCGGCGCGTTCGGCGTCTACACTCCATCCCGATCCGACGGCAATGTTCAGAAGTTGTCCCAACGAGCCGAGTCCTGATGCCGTTTCTCCGCCGCCAGCGAAGATTCCGATTAGAATCAGCGGGAGCGTCGCGAGCTGCAGTTTGCTCGAGTCACGTTGCATCTTATCCACATGCCTAAGCGAGGCATGTGCAATTTCGTGGGCCATAACCCCCGCAAGCTCATCATCCGTATCCGCAAACTTGAGCAACCCTTCGTAAATGTAAATAAATCCGCCGGGAAGGGAAAACGCGTTGATATCCTCGCCTTGGATCACTTTGAAGGTGTATTTGAATGGATTAAGCCGTTTGTCGCCCCAGGTTACTTCGACGGGTAACGCTTGAGCGATTGCCGAAAGCTCGGCTCCCACTCGCTGAACCCGAGCGATCATCGCTTCGTCCTTGCTGAACTGGACCTCCTTTTCGACTTCTTTGGAGTATTTTTCCCCCATTTTGGTGTCGCGATCAAGGTCAGCTTGGTGCTTTACCGACGTTTGCGGCGTACCCTCAACCTGAGGGCTCTGCATCATGGCAAGCGCGATAAGGATCGAAACACTCATTTACATTCTATTTTGACGTTAAAAGCCCCTCATGTGTACGCCAAAGTTGTAACATGAAGCTCTTGGATCAGCGCAAGTGGTCGAAAGTGGTCTCGGCGACCCTCACATGGCACCCGGTTTACGGAGGCACGAGGTCTCTAGTTTGGTGGCAAGATGACCTGACGGTTGAGCTTGGAGATGATCGGACTGGGACCGCATTCGCCGAGATATCTCAGCTAGCGATCTCTGGAAACTACTACCCGCCCAGTGTCATTCAGTTTGACGGAACCTTTCGCTCTGAGGGACGAAATCTCAGGGTTGGTGACCGGGTTTTGCAAACACTTCAACTCGGCCCGCTCCCATTGTGGTCTGGCGTCGAGATATTCTTGGCTCGCTGCGAGAACGACGAGTGCGAAATTGGCTACGTAACCACAAGCGCTCACCATGGTCGGGGAATCTGGCAAGCACGAATTTTTTGCGAGGATGGGAAGGTGATGTTGAACGTAAAGTCCAAAGCCGGCCCTCAATCTTGGGCGTTTTGGCTTGGTTTGCCCTTGGCCCGCTTTCTCCAAAAGCGGGCGCGGCGATTGGCGGTCGAGAGATTCCAAGAAATGTGTTTCTGGGAGCCCAATTGAAGATGCTAAAACAAGACGTGAATCCACTATGGAAACAGAGGGCTGACTTTAGCGAGCTTCGCGCTCCTCGCGCCATACGCCGCCCCTCGGCCGTGTGGCGCAGACTGGAATCATCGGGAGTAAACTCGCATCGGGTTAAGGTAGTTGGAAATGAACAGAATGACAGATGCTGATTACGACAGCGCCACACGTGAACCATGGATTAGTGATCACCGGGCGGCAGGAGAGCGTATGGCGCGAGGGATCTCCGTCCCAAACCGGGGACGACGACGAACATGTTTGGAGATAACGCTCTGGAAAACCGCGTCTCAAAAACCGATTCGGGCGGGGAGAAGAAGCATCGGTGGGCACTCGCACTAAAATCCTTTCTATTGGCGTCTCGACCACGCTCGTAATTGTCCTGGTTTGGTTCTTCGCTTGGCCATGGCGGAAGGGACCTGAGCCGCCCTTTTACAGACCGCTAGCGGTGGTCATTGAGGGAGCCCTGTTGCAGCTGCATGGAGCGTGGACTATGGCGGCGGTAAGCGGGGATGGAAGAGCCCCGATCGACGCCGAACCCCTGTTGGGCCCTGATATTGATGGCTGGTTACGGGGACGCATTACCTACAATCGGGCCGTCGCAGGAGTGCACTATAAACAGATAGACAAGAGTGTCTGGATTTTTCGTTACGTGTATGACGAGGACTCAATTTTCGTGTTGAAAGACGCAAAGTGTATACGCAAAGCGAGGGCTCAGAATTTGGGAGAGAACGGCGTACCTTGAGGACCTAAAGCAACGTTGGGGAAGGCTCTTTCCCGGCAACTTATGCGCCTTCAAGCTAGCGGGAAAATTTGGCTCGGCCACTGCTAACATCTCCGAATTTTGCAAAGATAGCGGCGGATAAAGCGTAGAATAGTTGTCAAATGTCTGGCATTGTCACTTACGATAGCCCCTTCCAAATCAGCCAGGCGTTTGAGCCCAAGGGCGATCAGGGCACGGCGATTGCTACTCTTATGGAGGGCATTGAGGCGGGGTTTCGGTATCAGACCCTGCTTGGAGCCACCGGCACGGGCAAGACCTTTACCATGGCGAGTGTGATTCAGCGAGCGCAACGCCCCGCGCTCGTCATCGCCCATAACAAAACGCTCGCGGCGCAGCTTTGCCAAGAGTTTCGCGCATTCTTTCCGGAGAACTCGGTTCACTACTTCGTTAGCTACTACGATTACTACCAGCCAGAGGCTTATGTGCCTCAGACCGATGTTTACATTGAGAAGGACTCAAGTGTTAATGAGGAAATTGAGCGCCTGCGCCACGCTGCCACTCAAGCTTTATTGGAAAGGCGTGATGTTGTTGTAATTGCCAGCGTAAGTTGCATTTACGGTCTTGGCTCACCGGATACCTACGCGGAATCGGTGATCACGTTCGAGGTTGGGAAGGAGTTCAACTTAGATGAAGCCCTGAAAAAACTCACGATGATGCAGTTTGCTCGCAATGAAATTCAATTAGATCGCGGAACCTTCCGGGTCAGGGGTGACACGCTCGAAATTCAGCCCAAAGATGAAGAAATTGTAACCCGTGTGGAGTTTTTTGGAGATTCAATCGAGCGCATCCGCTTGTTCGACCCCCTCACCGGGGAAGTTTTGGATGAGCCTTCGCGGTGTTCAATATTCCCCGCCACTCACTATGTAACCCCATGGGAGAAACTCGATACCGTTCTCGTCCTGATTGAGGAGGAGAAGCAACGGCAATGCGCCTTATTCGAGGAGCAAGGGAAGTTGCTTGAAGCCCAGAGACTCCGCCAGCGAACTGACTTTGATATAGAAATGATGCGTGAGGTTGGGTTTTGCTCTGGCATCGAAAACTACTCCCGATATTTCGATGGGCGCGAACCTGGAACCGCGCCGTTCACGTTGCTCGACTTCCTACCCAGCGAGTCGCTCGTTTTCATTGATGAATCCCACCAAACATTGCCCCAGATTCGCGCGATGTTCAATGGCGACCAGCAGCGCAAAGGCGTCCTCGTAGATTACGGATTTCGACTGCCCAGCGCTCTAGACAATCGCCCTTTGAAATTTGATGAGTTCCTCGAAAGGGTTCCGCAGGTGGTTTTTGTCTCGGCGACGCCGGGGCCATTCGAGCGGGAGCATCAAGATCAGGTGGCCCAACAGGTTATTCGCCCAACCTACGTTGTTGACCCGGAAGTTGAGATTCGCCCGACGAATCACCAGATTGATGATCTCATCAACGAAATCCAGAAGCGAGTTGCCTTAAAGGAACGCACTTTGGTGACGACGCTGACGAAGCGGATGTCCGAAGACCTCACCACCTACCTGCAAGACGTGGGCGTCAAGGTTCAATACATTCACTCTAATGTCCATTCGCTTGAACGACCCGAGATTCTGCGAGACTTGCGTCTGGGCGTTTATGATGTAATCGTTGGGGTAAACCTGCTTCGAGAAGGCTTAGACTTGCCCGAGGTAACGCTTGTAGCTATTCTCGATGCGGACAAGGAGGGATTTCTGCGGTCGGAAACATCCCTCATTCAAACCATTGGCCGGGCCGCGAGAAACGTGGGTGGACGGGTTATTCTCTACGCCGACAAAATCACGGGCTCAATGGAGCGAGCGATTGGTGAAACTAATCGTCGTCGTGCCGTTCAGCAAGCCCATAACGATAAGCATGGCCTCACTCCCCAAACCGTTCTCAAAGAAGTTCGAGAAACCGTGCGATCTTACGAAGCCGTGAAAGATGTTGCCGCTCAGTATAGTGAAGAGACGCTTGCCGATGGCCCCATTCGACTGGAAGACATCCCAATGCTGATTGACTCGCTCGAATGCGACATGAAAGACCTCGCGAAAGCCATGGAATTCGAAAAAGCCGCCGATGTCCGCGACCAAATCGTTGGTTTACGCAAAATGATCGGAGTTTCCCAGGGGCGCGTTGGGGTTTCCTCTCGCCGAAAAGCGGCCCGCAGATTCTAAAGGCAGGCTCCTATTTCGGCGACTGTCGGTTGCCGCATCGTTGCGCCCGGATACTTGCACTTGAGAGAAGCCGCGACACTGGCCCACCTTATTGCGCATTCGAACGACGCCCCGGTAGAAAGCTGGAATAGCATCGCCGCTCGAAACGTATCGCCAGCTCCAGTGGAGTCTACGACTGGTGACGAGATGAAAGGGGCTACGCTTTGGACGCTAGCCTCAGGGCGAGCAAAGACAGTACCGTTTTCACCATCCGTGACGATGGCGGTTGCGTGGTGCTGAACACAAATCTGTCTTGCGATCTGCTGGTTTGACTCAACGTCCCCCTGTTTGCCAACCCAGTCCGTGCTTGATTGCCAAATCGCACCGGGCGGAACGGGATCGTCGGTTGCAACAAAGTCCAGCAGGTAGACCTTAATCCCCCGCTGATGAACTTCCAAAACTAGATTTCGACCCAATTTGCCCAGATTCATATCAATCGTAAACCATTCAACGCCGTCCAGTTCGGCCGGGTCAGGTTTCATTCCTCGCGCCAAGTGATCAAAACCCAAGCCAAACATCGTTCGCTGTCCACCTGGTGTGATGTAAATATCGCAAATCGGAACACTCGCGCGACCGGGGTGCGGGACATCGGGGCAGTTATCACTCAAGTTTGATTCATCTAGCAACTGCCAAAGCCGCTTCCAATCTTCTGAGTCGTTTCTTCGGCCGGAGTGGTTACCGATAAGTTTGAATTCCGCGCCCCACGTTTTGAGCGCAAATGCAGTATTGGCGGCTTCGCCCCCCAATCTCAGTTCCTCACTTTGAACCGAAACATAGCCACCTAGGTTCGGCAAGTGGGTTACGCGTCTCACGCGATCAATGCAGACGGTGCCGTAAACCAAAATCAAGGCTTGATCCCGGAGGCGAATGCTTCCACAAACTCAACGAGGTGCATCACCTTAACTCCGCTCCCCATGTGCTGGCTTATCCAACTTTGGCAGCCGGGATTTCCCATAATTACATACTCTGCCCTCGTTGCAACAATCGCTTCAGACTTCATTTTTACGAGCTTGGTAGCGAAGTCGGGTTGGAACACGTTGTATGCTCCCGCGCTGCCACAGCACCGGTTAGCCTCCTCCATTTCAACGAGGTTAACCCCAGGCAACCTCTTGAGAATGTCTCGAGGCTGAACTGTGATCTTTTGTCCATGAGCCAAATGGCAAGCATCGTGGTAAGTAGTAGTTATCGCTTGAGCCGCGTAGGATCCGAGCGGCAGCCCGCTCAACAGTTCCGAAACATCTAAGGTCGGAATCCCGTTTTCCCTAAGCCAGCTTCCGCATCCGGCTGAGTTCGAAACAACTCGCATGCCAGCGGCTTTTTCCCGGAGGTCATGCGCCATCTGGTGGCCCTGGGTTAGTTGACCAGAGTGCCCATGAAGGGCCCCACAACAACCCAAATCCACCTTTAACACCTCGCGGCCAAGCCGCTTCAGAACCCGAAAAGTTGCTTCATTAACGGATGGAAACAGGGTCCTCATTGCGCAGCCCTCCAGAACGACGACTTGCTCCAATGGATTAGTGGAACTCGCCTGCTCCGAAAGAGACGGCCACTTCCGGCGAGGCTCCGGCGATGGCGCAATAAAGGGGGCAACCCCTTGCGATCCTCGAAGCCTACGCAGAAACCACTGAGGGGGCTTGAGCTTGAGGGCAAATTTGAGCCAGGTTGGCGAGGTCAATATCTGAAGAAACAGCTTTCGAAACGGGTTCAGGGCAACGTGTGATCGCCCGATTTCAAGAATTTTTCCATACTCCACCCCGCTTGGGCAGGCGGTTTCACACGCCCGACAGCCCAAACAACGATCTAAGTGAGGAGCGGCATCTTCCCAGCTCAGTTTGCCTTCTGCCGCGGTTTTTACCAAGTAGATTCTGCCCCGTGGTGACTCCAGCTCGGATCCAGTTAGGCTAAATGTCGGGCAACTCTCAAAGCAAAAGCCGCACCGAATGCACTTCGCCGTCAAATCATCAAGTTTGTCCATTTCGGAGTTCAAAGCAAGTCTAACACACCGGGGTTGAGTTTGCGGGTCGGATCAAAAATATCCTTCGCCCGCTGAAGGAGCATCCGCTCGGTTTCGTTGAGCTTACAGGCTAAAGGTTCGGGGGCGCCGCGCAGGGACTGCAAACTTGAAACTCTCAGCGAAACTTCGGAGATTGCGCCAAATGCGCCATAAGTTCCAATGAAGAGTTTATGCGCGTCGTAGCCCGCCACGCTCTTCACAACGTTGCTCCCGCTCTTTGCGATGATTCCATCTGCCCGGACTAGGGTCATTCCCAAAACCAAGTTTCGCCAAGTCCCGTTCGTCGAAACAGCGCCACCAACGGTTCCATTTGCCTCAGAGCAGGCAAGGCCAAGTCCGACCGCGGCAAGTTCATTTTGAAGTATTTGCATGGGCGTTCCGGCCCCAACCTTGCAGACTAAGTCTTCGGGCGAGAGCATCGTTATGCCGCAAATCTTTATGGATAGGGTTTGGCATTGCCCTGCATCCTTTGGTTTCCTTGATCCCGATCCCTCAATCCAGAACGGCCCCGGACCCTTGAGAAAATCGCTCAGTTCCGAGACCGTGTTGGCTACCATGCCACTCCCCGCCACCGCTTCTTGTGCTCAACGCAGTGCTTCTGATTCGGAATGACTTTGCAGGGGTTGCAAAGCTCGTTTTGGTTAAAAATAGCCTTGATGTCGGCTTGCAGGTCGAGGTCGTTTGGACCGAACATTAGCGGCATCAGATCAAGTTTCTCTACTCCGATCCCGTGCTCGCCGCTAATTGATCCCCCCAACTCAATGCACCGTCGAATGATCTCTTCACCGGCTTCAACCACGCGTTCAATCGCCCCCAGTTCTCGCTCGTCAAAGT
The DNA here is from genome assembly GCA_031386985.1 of Armatimonadota bacterium. Taxonomy (GTDB): domain Bacteria; phylum Armatimonadota; class Fimbriimonadia; order Fimbriimonadales; family Fimbriimonadaceae; genus JANJUB01. The sequence goes on along the minus strand of JANNCV010000007.1, from coordinate 1,223 downwards.
AAAAACAGGGGTGCAAATTTCCATCCCCAGCGTGAAAGAGATTGGCCACTCCAAGTTGGTGGCGATCTGCTACCTCGTAAACGAAATCAAGCATTTCCGGTAGCTTCGAACGAGGGATCACGCCATCGTGTGTAACGATGCTTGGTGCGAGCCGTCCCATCGCCCCGATCCCTTTCTTTCGAGCCGTCCATAGCTTTTGTCGTTCGATTTCGTTGGCGGCTATCAAAACCTCGATAGCCCCATTCTTCAGGCAGATAGCGGAAACCTTTGACATTTGGAAGTCAGCCGGCTCCTCGTTTGGTTGTTGGTCGCACTCGACCAGTAGTAATGCCGTCGAGCCTTCTGGATACTCCAAACCGAAGGACGCCTTCAAAGCGGCCAGTATCCCCTTGTCCATCATTTCGAGTGCGGCCGGGACGATGCCCGATGCGATAATTGCGGCGACCGCCTCGCTCGCTTGGCGAACATCACGAAACGCCGCCAAGGACGTGCTTACTTGCAACGGAACCGGGGTCAACTTCACCCAGGCTTCGGTTACGATCCCAAGCGTGCCCTCACTACCCACCACCAAGCTACAGAGGTCGGGCCCGGCGGAGTGACCGTCTTTGGAGCCCAAAACCCACAGATCACCTTCCGGCGAAACCATTTTTAGCCCCGCAATGTGCTGAGCTGTGACCCCATATTTCAAAGTATGCGGGCCGCCGGAGTTTTCAGCAATGTTGCCGCCCAGGGTCGAAACAGACTGAGAGGAAGGATCAGGGGCAAAATGCAATCCATCTTGCGCCACCGCGTGACTTAACTTTAAGTTTGCGATGCCGGTCTGCGCAAGCATTCGCCGGCCAGGAATATCTATCTCAAGAATCTTAGTGAGGCGTTTTGTCGAAATCACGACGCCCCCCAGAGCAGCAAGAGCACCGCCGCTAAGCCCAGTCCCAGCACCTCGCGGGGTGTAGGGGACTTCATTTTGGCAACACCATTGAACAACGGCCGCGACTTCTTCGGTGGATTCCGGCAACACGACTACGGAAGGTTTGGATCGTTGGACCGTAAATGCGTCGCAATCATACGCTCGCTCAGCGGATGGTCCGGATAGTATCCGATCCGCCGGAATGATACGGGCAAGATCGGTTTGAATCATTTCGCCAAGAACGAACAACCGGAGGAATCTTTCTTGGGTGCATACATCGCGTCAAACGGTCTCTCGGGTTGGCCCGTTTCGTTCG
>JANNCV010000037.1:0-33842 GCA_031386985.1 Armatimonadota bacterium | reverse complement strand
CTTGGAGCGGGTGACGAGAGTCGAACTCGCAACATCAACCTTGGGAAGGTCGCGCTCTACCATTGAACTACACCCGCTTATCCTAACTTTCATGTGGGTTCGATTCCCATCGCCCGCTCCATGAAAGTTAGGATAAGCGGGTGTAGTTCAATGGTAGAGCGCGACCTTCCCAAGGTTGATGTTGCGAGTTCGACTCTCGTCACCCGCTCCAAGTTTTAGTGAGGCGGTGGTTGCTTTTTGGGAGGAGCATTTGGCGGGCCGGAGCCGAATTTCACGCCGTTCTTGAGCATTTCTTCAAACCGCACGACTTCCTTTGCGATAGCCTGTTGGTGCTCCTTTGGAAGCTCTGCCAGCTTGACACGCTTGGTTAGTGGGGTCTCGCAAAGGAGCCGTCCGTTCCAAACGAGCTTGTCATTAAATCTCAACCGCAATGAGACCACGAAACGATCCATGGCCGTGAACAAGTCAGCCCTGTGGGTGTCGCGATTAACGGATAACTCGGGATGACGATCAAAGAAAAGGTTTCGTGCCACAGAGCTAAGGGCGCGTGCCCCTTGAGAGTTACTAAAGCTGTACCCAATTTCCTGTTGCGAGTTATGCAACATAAGATCACTTTCGCTATTGCTCGACAAAGTTAGTGGGGTTCTCTCAGGGATTCCTAATGGAAGCATACTAGTTATGTCCTTCGACCACAGACCCATAATGTATTCCTCCCCGCCAAATTGACTAGGCTGTCCAAATTCTATGTTCGATACATACAATCGCTCCCCAAAAAGCATTCGATCAAGAAGTAGCTTCTGGTGCGTTCTTAGTCCACCAATTTCGAGAGGATCTCCCTTTTGAAGATCGCGTTGCTGCTCGGATGTAAGCGTACCGTAGAGTCTCTGAAGGTCTTCATCTTCGTCGGGCGAGTAGGGTAAGGGAACGAATTCCAACGGCTGTGCGACCTTGAGCCCAAGCCCGTTGAAAAAACCGTAGGGTCTGAGCAGAGCGTATTTGGATCGAGCCTTGAGTCGCTTTGGGGCCTCTTGTTTGAGCGAGCTAAGTAAGTCCCTGATTGCGCGCCGATCATCGCGATTCCTGCGTGCCTCAACGGGGGACGAAGGCGTTAAGATCACCCACTTATCCGCCTCTGAAAAGACGGTCCCCGCTATAATCCGCCGGTGAAATTCACGAGGCGTTGGCGCCGGCAGGTTCATCAGAAACCTTTCATAAGCCCCATCATTGATTACTGAAATGAGGTTTGCACCACGCGCGTCGGCGTATTGCCCGTAGAGTTCCGAAGCGAACCTCAGAGGGTCGTGGCCAACGGGATCGGTTAGGACTGAACCCAGAGAATCGGCTATTTTGAGCACACTGGCCCTCAAATGCTGATTATCATAAACCCCTCTGCGAAGCAATCCCAACTCTTGTGTTAGAGGATCAAAGCTGAGCTGTGTGACGGGAATGTGATTCAGATCGGGAGCGACAACGGGTTCGGGGGGAATATGGAAATTTACACCTTGTCCAATGCTTAGCGATGCATCAGAAGACGTTAACCCGATCAAAACCGGATTCTGTGTCCGAGTGCTCAACACGTCCGAAATGCTCATCCAAGCCGTTCCGACCCGGGGCATCGTCCGTGGGTTAAGGTCGCTGTTATACGTTGTGGACCATGCGAGCCTTAGGGTCTTTTCCGACCCAGCAACGGCGCTTGCAACTTCGTTATACATGGCCCATTCTTTGTGGAATGCGTCAAACAACTTATCGTAATTGGCCCACCTTATCTGCCTTGAGGTCGGCTCAGCCGCGAAAACATGCCTTGCCCCATCCTTGATCGCGGATAACTTCTCCGGTCCCATTGACACCAACGCTTTCATGCCTAGACGTGAGATTGGACTAAGGCGTTCGGTAGGGGCTACCCTTGCCTGTTCGTGGACATTTACAATGTGACCCAGGGGCTTGTAATCAGCAATGGCCCTTTCAATCCGCTCGTTTGTAAATGGTTGAGCCAGCTCTTCTTTGAACCTATCCAAAATCCGTTGAATACTCCGGACTCGCTTAGCCTCAAGCTCATTCTCCTGCTCTGCGCGCCGCTTTGCATCGGGAACCAGCACGAATTTGCCGTCTCGCTTTACCCATTTCGCCACATTCGCGAAGGCGAATTTGTCGAGCAGTTCCTTTGGCTCAACCCCTTTCACGTGAACAACTACTACCTCATTGGTAAAGCTCGAATCGCATTCTAGTTTCTGCCCCACCACTTCCGAGAGTTTTTCCAAGACAACCGGAACGCGGGCGGCGAGGGTGTCGAAGGTAACGAGGCCCAGACTAGCAGCAAGAGCAGCGATCATGCCTCATTTTAGCCGAACTTCGACAGGAATTAGTAGTTGTTTTTGATAATTTCAGTCAAGGCGCAGCCAGGAGCCCGCGCCTCTAAAAAAGGGTCTCAGCTTATCCGCGTATTCAGAGCGCCCATCTTCTCTATCACCCACCCGAACTCGTCCTTGCTGTCAAGTTGGATCGGCGGGCAAACAGCGATCAGAATCAAATCACTTTCGTAGAGCGCACAGGTTTGGCTGGCTTGCGAGATGATTTCGGCGGGTGTGAACTCTAGCTCGCTCAAGCTCAGGGAACCCGTCTCAACGCTGTTAACTTTGAGAGTCGCCTGCATTCGGTACCGGCGCCCTTTCGAATCCATCGTCACCGAATCGTCCAGCTCATCAGGCGTCGTAATCGCGGGGCCGAGGGCAAAGCCGATATCAAGCCCGGCCCCTCGGTGGGGGGCGACACTAAACACCGATCCCATTGTCAATCCCAGAACAAGATCATCGGCGATCCGCGCATCCACAAGGCCACCGCTCCCGCCGATAATGATTCCCAAACAGGGCGTAACGAAAAGCTCTGCATCCGGGTAGCGCAAAGTTTCATTGGGACCAAACATAACATGAGGATTCAGATAATCAAAATCCAGGTGGTTGACCCCGGAAACCCGGACCGAGCTTGATCTAACAATTGGCGCGAGCAGTTTGACTTCCATGGGTTCATGAACGGCGACTGGCTCCGCCCCCACGGTTTCATAGAACCGCCCATCGTACGCCATTCCAGTCTTTACAACGCCCGGCTCGGACTCTACATAGAAACGACAGAGCTTCACGCGAACTTAACCGGACCTCGGGTCTTCCAAGCGCCTCGAGTGAAATCGGGGATATCAATGCTCTGTCCGCGATTCGCCACTGACCACTCCGAGAGCGGACCGATGACCGACCACGAAGCCCCATCATAAACATCTTGGTCCATAGGCAATCCGTTTCGAAGGCAGTAAACAATGCGCCACAGCATCACGAAATCCATTCCCCCGTGTCCGCCCGCATTGGTGGCCGCGTCGCCAATTTTCTTCCAGAGCGGGTGATCATACTTGGCGTACCATTCATCTAGCCCCGCCTTTTGAACCCAAGAATCGGTGGATTTGGTGGGATCTTTCCCTTCGAGCACAAGGCGATCCGGGAAACCGGCCCAGCACCCGCGTGTTCCTTGAAGCAAGTTGTGACGCGTGTAAGGGCGGGGAAGTTGCTCGTCCCATTGAATCATAATGGTCTTGCCCAAGGCGGTTTGAACGATGGACGTATTGATGTCGCCACAAATGAACTTATGCTCGCGGCGCATGTGACCTTCGGGATAATGCTCTTTTGCGTAAATTTCTCGAACCCGTGAGTTACAACCCATGGACGCCATGTAGTCCATCTTGTCGCCGCGGTTGATGTTCATGTAGTGGCCAACGGGGCCGAGCCCGTGGGTGGGATAGAGATTGCCGTTGCGCTTAACGTAGTGCAGCGTTCGCCATGAGCCGGTGCCATGCCCAATCTCATTCATTTGCCCGCGCAAATCGTGAATATAGGCCGCCTCGCCGTGCAAAACTTCGCCAAACAATCCCATTTGAACCATATTGAGGACCATGAGTTCTTCGCGCCCATAGTTCACGTTTTCCATCATCATGCAGTGGCGCTGGGTTTTCTCGGCCGTATCTACCAGCTCCCAGCACCCATCCACCGTTATTGCCGCTGGAACTTCGATAAAGGCGTGCTTACCGCGCTTCATCGCGTCCACGGCCATTGGAACGTGCCACTCCCATGGCGTCGAGATGATGACCATGTCAATGTCATCGCGATCGAGCATTTTGCGGTAGTCATAGTCGCCGCCCGTGTAAACAGTCGCGGCGGGTCGGCCAGCATCAGTAACCCTTTTCGCGCTGGCGTTCGCGCTAGGGACATGGGTATCGCAGATCGCCTTGATTTCGACACCTTCCATCAGCATCATTTGGGCAAGGTGTCCGCTTCCACGAGCGCCCACGCCAATGAAAGCCGCTCGCACCTTATCAAGTTTTGGGGCTGCAAATCCGATCACATTCTTACTCGCTTTGGAAAGACGCGTCTTGCCCAGCGATTGACGCTCGTCGGCTGAGGAAAGGCCAGTGAGGCCAGCGGCGGTAGCGGCCCCGGCGACCGCAAGGAAATCGCGACGATTGAGATCTTTCTTCATCGGAAAAGACTGTACCCGCTGGCCGCTCCGTGGTTCCGGGAGCCCTGATAGCCACCCACATTTGCCAGATTGTTTGAAATTGGGGATAACTTTTGGCGATTCTCGCCCGAAATTCCAGATTCTGCCGTTATGATAGAGGTCTGGTGAAATCTGCATTACTAAAGCGAGTAGTTATCTCGGTGGCCCTGTGGGCGGGTGTGTGCGTTTGGATTCACGCGCTCACGAAAGAGCCCGGTGTTCCGCGGTTTAGCTCAAACAAAGTGGAGGTCGTGGCTGGATGCGTAAAAGAATAGCCTTCACGTTAGTTGAGGTGATGATTGTGTGCTCAATCATCTTGGTTTTGTCGGGATTGACGTTTTCTATTATGGGTCCCGCCCGGGAACAGGCCCGACAAGCGCAATGTGTTTCCAATCTAAAGCAGATTTACAATATCTGGTCAATGTACAGCGCAGATTACGTCGGGGGCCCAACTTTTCCCGGTACCGAAATGGTTTACATGGGAGGCTCCGGTTGGTGGGATTCTTATTGCACGGGCCCCAATCAGGCCTTGATCCGATGCCCAGATCACACTTACACGGATCGTCCCAACTCCTATGTTTGGATGATGTTGGCAGATATCACAACAACCCCTCCCGATCCGATGGCCAAACTGCTTCTGCAAGAGCTGAAGGAGCAGGGAGCAGCTACACCGGCGGTTCATTGCAGCCACCATGATCGAGCTTATTACGAACCGAAGGAGCTCGAGGTATCGAGCGAGCTTCGCAAGCCTTTTCTCATTCAACTTAAGTTCGACGGCAGCATAAGACGCGGTCGCGTTCATCGTAACGGAAAACCCTTATGAAAACAAATCTATCAAATCGAGGATCAGCTCTGCTGAGACTCATTCACATTATTGGTGCCTGTGCCGCAGTTTCATTTGCAACGATTGGATTTGCCCAAATGGGCGGCGAGGGCGTGCCCTGTCAGGATATCTACTCGATCACATGCCAGGCGCCTTGCTATGCCTCATATATGCGTGAGTGGACTGCCTGCTGCAACACTGCTCCCGGCGGATGTTGCGCGAGATTGTGTACGGCATCGATTTGCAAGGGCCCCGAGGGCTCCATTTGCCGAAGCACGGAACTGGTTCCTGAGTGGGCGCAAGGCACCTTCAATGCTGGCAAGATCTGCGATAACAACATTTGTCGGTGGCCATAAGAAACATGACCCGCAAACTGAAACTCGCCATCGGCATAGCTGGCTTCGCGTTTATAGCATTCATCGGTAACGCCTGGTGGAATCAAGGCGCCGCTGTTCGAACGGCTAGCTTGGCGATTGAGCGTGCCCAGAGTCGGGATTGGGCTGGTCTTTATGAGATGGGCCTGAAGGAAGAAATCACATCAAATGGGTGGTCAAGCCAGCAGTTTTCGAAGCTTGCCAGCTCTTTGGTCAAGCATCTGTCGAAACCGGAATTGCAAGGCAAGATGGTCGAAGTTAGCCCGACTTCATCCGGCGGTCATGCTCTCTGGCAGGTTCGGAATGAGCGGCACTTCCAGTGGATCATTCCGGTTCACAGCGCGATGGCCCAAACCAAGGATTCAATCATCAATCTCAAGGCCTACAAGGATCAGCAAGGGCATTGGCGCATCGCGGTTGGCGAAATGGTTCGGGATCTGAATCGGTCGAAACGAAAGGGCGTGGATGACGTAATCGTGTCACTTCGTACGGCCCTTGATGAGGCGGGCCTGAAGAGATACATCGAATTTCCGAGCGGGGATGTCATTTCTGTTGTCCGGCTGGATAGAGTTATCAAAGGAGAAATCCAATGGACTGAGCTCTGGCAAACCCAGTACGACTACGAACAGGGCGGCGCTTAGGCCTTCCTAATCGTTCCGCCGCAGCCTTGGTGAGTGTAAATGTAACCCCTTTTCAAGGGGCGGACTCGCGGAATCTCATGCCCGCAAACCGAACATTTGTAGAGAAGATTTCGAGCGATCACCCTTCGCTCAACTTCATAGTTGTGGCAAACAATAGGCGGTGCTCCTAAGTCGGACATAGCCTGTCGCCACGCGGGACCGTGGGCACCCGCTGTTCGACCATGCCGCTCAAACGCAAGCAAGTGAGCATACTCATGCGTTAGGGTGACCTTCAAACGTTCTTCATCCGTGATCAAAACCGACGAGAGCGATATCTGCCACAAGTGATAGTAGGCTTTGCCTGCTGAAGACGGCATTCGACGCCAAACTAACAGTGGGCGCTGTTTCAGCGGAAACGAAGCCGACAGCTCCTCTAAGAGTTCTTCGGCGGCATCTCTCATAGTTTCGGAAGTTGGCTCATATCAGGAAGTGTAGGCATACTGAGCATGCCGCCAGAGCCGATATCGCCTTTAATCGTGAACCACTTGCGAGTTTCATACTTGTCGCAGATTTCTTGGACCTGCTTATCAGCCAGCACGGCTCTTTTGTCTATCGCATCCTTGTGTTTGCCCATAATGCTCTCCAATTTCCCAATCGCCTCCTGAGGGCTCCCGCCTGTTTCGTAAAGGATATCTATGATATCACCAACGGTTGCACCTGTTTCGCGGAGCGCCTGATCGTAGTTATCGGCGATAGCTTGGCACTCCCGAGGAGTCTGCCTCGCGTTGAAATCTTTGGTGAGGGCAGCCCAAGCGGGGCGAACTCCCTCGGCAATTTTCCCAGCCTTCTGAACGCCTCCGGGGGGAGGAGCAATTTCACCTTCCGTTGGATCGCCGCCAAGCAAATCTTTAAACGTGTTGGCATACTCGGTGACCTGAAACTCGGTCATGTTTCGGGTCAAAGTTCTCACTTGCTCGGACGCCAGTTCAATTCGTTGCCTTTCGATCGCCTCCAAGTGCGTTAGCCAATCGCGAATTTCATCTGGCATTTGATCGCTTGCTGGTTTGTTTAGAGTTGGCCCGGGCCGGGTTGTAACCAAGGGCAACGTTGGCTTAATCGAAGGCGGAGTGAAGCGTAGGATGCCCGCGGCACCCAGTCCAATGAGGCCGACAAAGATTAGGGCCGCAAAGACCCCTACCCCTACGAACTTGCCCGCATTAGAATGCTCAGGTTGTTGAGCGGGTGAAATTGAGTGACCGCAGTTCGCGCAAAAATTTGCGCCCGAAGTCAAATCCGCAGAGCATTTTGGGCATTTCAAGGTTCTAATAGGTTAGACGCCCTAAACCAAGGAATTCTCCCGATCCTTTTTGTAATTCTGGCAGTCATATGGAATACCTCTTAAAGTGAGGAGGGCAAAATGGAAAATGTACATCCGATTCGAGACCTGTTTGCAAATGCAGTTCACAAGACCTTGCTTCGGGAACTAGGGTTCAACGACGAGCAGGTTGAGACCTATTTAACTGAGCTATTGGTCAAATTCATGCACCAAGATCAGCTGTTCTCCATCCGAGATGTCTTCGGGAGGCGAGTCCAATCGGTAACCGAAATGCTGGCGGAGGGCGATGTCCGCCTCAACGCCACCTCCTTCGAACGCGAACGCGAAGTTCATAAGCACGTCGGTGATTTCATGCTGTTTTGGGGTGGAATGTTCCCTGAGAACCTGGCTCAGCACGGCGGCCACAAGGCAATCTTAGATTGCGAAAAGCAGGGAAGCGAGAGCTACCTGATCGCATCCAGTTTCGACCATCAACCTTTCAATCTGGAGGCCCCACTTCTGTGCAAACTCTCGCAAGAGTTTCCAGCTTACAGATTTGGGCTAAACCTAGTCCGCGACTCCCTTGGTGGCCTAGCAGCGTAAGTCTCTCTTGCTGACCGAGAATTCATTCGGCACAGGAAGATAGCGCAGCGAAAGTAAAGTGACTTAGCCCGCAGGCGGTAATCTGCAGCCGATGCCCAGTCCCTTCGAATCGCTCGCTGGTGATGAGTGGGAATCACTTGCGCCAGCCGTAAGGTTGGCGCACTCGGTGCCGTTGATTGCGTCCGGCACGCTCTGCGTGAAATATGGGGCAAACTGCTTGATTAGATTCATCAAACTTCCTCCCGTTGGCGATTCGGTTCAAACGTCGTTGAAAGTTGAGCAAACGGCGCGAGGAGTTCTTTGGACTCGGAACTTTGGCGGCACCATCCTCAAGAGTGTGTTTAAGCTCCGTGGGCACGAGATTCATGAGTGCGCCGGACTGTTTCGGCTGGGGTATCGCCTCATCGTTCAAGATGGGACCGTGACACACCGCCATATCGGCACTTGGTTTCTTGGAATTCCGATCCCAAAGGGATTAGGCCCTCAAGTAAAGGGCTTTGTGAGCTCCGGAAGCGATATTGCCAGTTGGCGGGTGGATGTTAAAATTTGGCACTTCTTGCTCGGCCCAATCTGCCATTATGAAGGAGAGATGCGCGCTGAATGAACACCGCGATTTGGATACTGATGGTTGTAGCCTGTATGGGTGCGTTCGATACGCTTTACTACCACGAATACAAGCTGAAACTGCCCCACGGAGATCACACGTCTCATGAGCTCCGCTTGCATGCGTTGCGTGATTTTCTTTACGCCATTATCATCGGTAGCCTGGCGTGGGTTACTTGGCACGGCCCGCTAGTCTGGATATTGGGGGCGGTGCTCGTTGCCGAAATTATCATTACCTTGTGTGATTTCGTCGAAGAAGATCGCGTTCGAAAACTGCCGGCAGGGGAGCGCGTGATGCATTCGATTATGGGCATTGTCTACGGGTCTTTCTTGGCTCTGTTGGTGCCAGAAATGCTCAAATGGAGTGATCTGCCGATAGGATTCGGCTTCGCCTATCATGGCTTTCCAGGTTGGATATTAAGTTTGGTAGCGGTAGGAGTGTTTGTAAGCGGAGTTAGGGACGCCATCGCGAGCGCACGCAAACCCTCCCCTATTATCGAATCTACTTGAAACGAGCCTGATCGGCATTGGCGGTCATCCCTTGGAGGTCGGCCAGCGTCCAATCAAATGCTTCGGCGCACGAGATCATTTCCGCAGTGAGGGTTGTTCCAAACATAGGCGGATCGTCGGAATTTAGGGTGACTTTGACCCCGGCTGCACGCAGTTCTTGAACCGGATGATCGGCGAGCGTCGGAAAGACCCCTAATCTTAGATTGCTCGTCGGGCAAATCTCCAGAAGGATTTTTTCGTCAACAAGGTGTTTTACTAAGCTTGGATCTTCGAGGGCGCGAACCCCGTGGCCGATCCGACGACAGCCCGTGACCTCCAAAGTTTCCCAAATTGACCATGCCCCCTCCGTTTCGCCCGCGTGGGCGGTTACGGGGAGGTTGCAATGCTTCGCCTCTTGAAAAACTTCGGCGTATTGTTTCGTTCCTCGGCTCTCAAACCCGGCAATCCCCAAGGCGCAGACCCCGTTACCAAGAGAATCCCTAACCCAGGCAACCGTTCGAAGGGCCTCATCCGCAGTCTGGCCCCGGACAATGTCCAGAATGAAGCTACCCTCAACCCCCAACTCCGAATGGGCCCAGTTACGCGCCCGATTTAAGGCATCAAGCTGCTCATCGAAGGGAATCCCACAGTATTTTTCGACTGTTGAAGCCGTATACGTGGCTTCTGAATAGGTGATGTTTTGGCGAGCTTGGCCCTCAAAGAACTGCTTAGCGATGAACTCCAGGTCAGCGGCATCTTTAATGCACTTAGTGACACCTACGTAAACTTCTACAAAATGTGGAAAGTCCCGGAAGCGATACCAGTCGCTTATCTCTTCCAGCGAATGCACAGGGAGTTCTATTCCGTTTTTTTCCGCCAAGTGTAACACCGTTTCAGGCCGGATCGAGCCCTCCAAGTGGACGTGAAGCTCGGTTTTTCTCATCTCCTGGATTTCTTGAGATATCGAGGCTGACAGGGTATGCAAGATGAATTAGTATAGCTTTGGGAACGGTTTCTAACCCGCCGGCATTACGACAACTGCGAAATGAATCTGCAAATCGCGCATAATCCAACGGCGATGTTCACCAAGACTCAACCGGATTTTGAGGACACAATCCGGCCCGAATTGGCGGTGTTGTATCGCGTTGCTCGAAGGCTTGTGCCTTCGGATGATGAGGCGGCGGACATGGTTCAGCAGACGCTGGTGAAGGCATTTCAAGCTTGGGCTAGATTTGACGGCAGGTTTTTACGTAGCTGGCTTATTCAGATTTTGCGGAATGAGAACCGAATGAGGCTTCGTTCGCAAAGCCGCCATGAGACCGAGGAACTGAACGAAGAGGTCGCCGCCGAAGGATCATTTTGGGATGAAGTGCATTGGCGGCATCAAACGAGCCAAATTCTTGTGGAGTTAGATAAGCTACCAGACGAATTCAAAATTGCGGTTGTTCTTTGCGATATTGAGCAAATGTCTTATGAAGAAGCAGCAAAAGCAATGGAAATCCCGGTGGGGACCGTTCGCTCGCGATTATCTCGCGGCCGCGCGGTTTTGCGGAAAAGACTTGGGGAGGTGATGTTATGATTGATTGGCAGAGTTATGTTGATGAGGAAATGCCCGCTAATGAGCGCGGCGAAATTGATGTCAAACTGGCTAACGATCCCGAAGTGCAGCGTGAACTTGACGGGTTCAAGGCATTTCAACTTAGTATCCGCCATGCTGGATATTCGGTTGAGACGCCGCAAATGATTTTGAGCGAAATGCTCAGTAAGGTCGCCTCAACGAAAACTGCTTCAACAAAAAATCGCCTCGTCCCTCGTTTTGTGTTCGCTGCCGCACTTTTGGTTGCCCTCGTTTTTGCCTTCTTGAGGCTGAGTTACGATCCGATGAACTTGGCCGACTCATCAACGATCGCATCCATTTCGGTTGAATCCGGGGCAGATGCTGCCGCTTGGATCAAGGAACGGACTTCGCTTGATGCTCCCGTAATCAGCTTAGCCTCTGATTCCGGAAAGATCACAAAGGCTAAGCACGGTGATGATTGGGGAGCGTTTGTCTTCGATTTCTCCGGCGCCGAAGTCGTTATTGCGGTGGCCAGAGACGATAATTTTGATGAGCACGGCGATGCGCAGCAGACTCCTGGGATGCCGTTGCTTTTTCGCGGCAAGGGAATTGGGTGGCATGGTCGAGGCGGTTCGTTCTATTTGACCGGACCCGCCGATCTGTGCGAAGCAATTCTTCCGAGTTTAATTTCGCAGACGTGGAAGCCAATGCCATCGGCAAAGTCTGGCCCGCCGGTAGAGCATGGTCGTGCACGAGCTAAAATGACTCGGTGACATCTTCAGAACGCGCCGCCCATCTACGCCAAGAACTTGAGCGCCATAATCGGCTGTATTACGCATTAGATCAACCGGAGATTAGTGATACGTCGTATGACTTGCTCTTTCGCGAACTAGTGGAGCTAGAAGCGGCCGACCCCGCGCTTCGAACACCGGATAGCCCTACCGTAAGAATCGGCACTGCCCCTGTTAGCGAATTCCCGACGTATCGGCATGCCGTGCCCATGCTCTCCCTTGACAATGCCTTTCAAGAGGGCGAGTTGCGCGCTTTCGATGAACGCATTCGAAAATTGCTGGGTTTAGATAGTGTTTCTTATCATGTCGAACTCAAATTCGATGGGTTATCGCTTTCCTTAACTTACTCTGACGGGTTATTGATTAGAGCTGCGACCCGGGGTGATGGAACTACGGGCGAAGTTGTTACCGAAAACGCTCGCACTCTTCGCGGCGTTCCGCTCAGGTTTTCGGGAAACGGGGAAGTGGAAGTGCGCGGCGAGGTGATACTCTTCAAATCTGCTTTTGAGACTCTGAATGCAGGCAGAATCGCGAAAGGCGAACAGGCCTATGTAAACCCCAGAAATGCGGCGGCCGGGAGCATGAGGCAGCTTGATAGCCGCATCACGGCCTCTCGAAAAATGAACTTTTTCGCCTATGCGGTTGCAGGTGGCAAGATCGGAAGCTCTCAATCAGAGTGCCTTGGGTTGCTTCGTTCGGGCGGGTTTGCCGTGCATGAGTCAGCCCAGACGGTCGTCGGAATTGATGCCGTGTTATCGTTTATCCAGAGAATTGAGTTGCAAAGGGCGGGTTTGCCTTTTGGGATAGACGGCGTTGTGATCAAGGTTGACAGCTTCGCCCAACAAGAGGAACTGGGGTTTACGTCACGCGGTCCTCGCTGGGCCATCGCCTTCAAATTCGCCGCTGAGCAGGCGTTCACCAAACTTAATCGAATCTTTTGTCAGGTCGGGCGAACCGGAACACTCACACCGGTCGCCGACCTTGAGCCCGTTTTTGTCGGTGGGGTGACGGTAAGTCGGGCAACACTTCACAACTTTGACGACCTGTACAAAAAAGATGTTCGAGAAGGCGATACCGTAATTATTCAAAGGGCGGGAGATGTGATCCCCGAGGTCGTCGGTCCGGTTCTCTCCAAACGCTTTGGTGACCAGCCGCGGCCGGTGGAGCCCTTGGTTTGCCCTGAATGTGATACTGCGGTCGTGCGCAAGCCCGGGGAGGTTGCGTTGAAGTGCCCGAACCGCGCCTGCCCCGCTCAGATTTCAGCAAAGCTTCAGCACTTCGTGAGCCGAGGCGCGATGGATATTGAAGGGCTGGGGCACAAACTCATTGATCGCTTCCTTGAGGTCGGGTTTCTTACTGACCAGGCGAGCATATACGGGCTATCGTCAAGGCAATCGGAGATGGTTGAACTGGATAAGCTGGGCGAAACCAGCGTCTTCAACATCCTCAAAGCAATAGAGATATCCAAAACCCGACCCCTAGATCATTTCATCTTTGGGCTTGGGATTAGGTTTGTTGGCGATCGCACTGCCCGCGATCTGGCTCGCCATTTTGGAACACTGGAAAACCTTCGCTCTTGCTCCTATGATGAGTTAATTCAGATTCCCGATGTTGGCCCACGCGTTGCAAGTGAGGTCGAAGAGTGGTTTGAAGAACCCGAAAACCAGACCTTGCTTGATCGCTTCTCTGCATACGGGGTCAAACCATCCGAAGCCGACGCCCCCACCGGCGACCGCTTTGCCGGCCAAACCTTCGTATTCACCGGAACTCTCATCCAAATGACGCGCGATGAAGCCGAGGCCATGGTGCTCAAGGAAGGAGGAAAGGCCCCCGGTAGCGTGAGCAAGAATACGACGTACGTAGTTGCGGGACCCGGAGCGGGCTCGAAGTTGGCGAAGGCGGAGCAACTCGGAGTCGCCGTGATTAGCGAGCATGAGTTTCTAAGGATGGTTGGTTCAGCTCAGTAATTCTTATTCTGAGTACGTCAGGTGGATTGAGGCATCTTGCGCCGTATCGTTCCTTATGACAAACCAAGATGACCCCGCCGGTAAGTTTATTGAACCTTCGAACGTCCCAGATTTGATGGTGTCAAGAAGCACATCACTTCGAGTGAGACCAGCAGTGTTTCGAGTCCTGGCGGCTTGGAACCCTTTGTCGGTAAGAACCATCAATGTGAAAGCGCCTGGAGCTTCGACACGGTATTTGATCGGTCCAGGTTTGCGCGCCAAAATCTCGCGACTCCAATCTTGGTTTGGTGCAACCACTCTTGTCTGATCTAGAAATGGTTTTGCCGCTCCGCTCTCGCCCTTCGAGCAACCCGCAACGACCAATCCAACTGCAAAGAGCGCAAAATTATTCACGGACAGATTATACATTTGTATGCTTCGCCTTGCTGGAGATGAACCTGCTACAACTCCAATAGGTACGCTGTTAGCTCATGCAAAAACATACGCTCCCAAATGGAGTGAGAATCGTTCTCGACCCTGTCACCCATGTTCAGTCTGCCGCCGTTGGCCTTTGGTGCCAAACCGGGAGCGTTCATGAGCACGATGATGAGGCGGGGATTACCCATTTGATTGAGCATATGCTCTTCAAAGGAACGCCCAAGCGTACGGCCAAGCAAATCGCCGAATCTATCGAAGGGCGCGGCGGCGCGCTGAACGCCTTTACCGATAAGGAAATGACGTGCTATTACTGCCGCGTACTGGCCGATGATATCGAAAACGGGATTGATGTCTTAAGTGACATGATGCGAAACTCCAGCATCGAGCCGGAAGAGCTGGCGCGCGAAGAGCAGGTGGTGATTGAGGAAATCAAGCGCAGCGAGGACGAGCCCGAATCGCATGTTCACGACTTGCACATCGAAAGTCGCTGGGCCGGGCATCAGCTCGGCAAACCGATTATCGGCACCCGAGATTCGGTGGCGGGGTTCAAGTCGGATAACCTCAAAACCTATATGTCAAGGCGCTATCGGGGCGATCATGTTTTGCTTGCCGTTGCCGGAAACTTTGACCCCAGCGACATCATCAAGTGGGCCGAAGATCGCCTGGGCGGAATCCCTGAAGGGGGAGAAAAGAAGACCTTTGAGCGTCCAAAAGGTCAAGTCTCAAAGCAAGAAATCTCTAAAGATTGCGAGCAGGTGCACTTTTGCATCGGCACCGACGCCTGCTCGGTTTACGATGACGAAATCTACGCCACCCGCGTCCTCGATGGCCTCCTCGGTAGCGGAATGAGCAGCCGCCTCTTCCAAGAAATCCGCGAAAAGCGCGGCCTCGCCTATTCGGTCGGCAGCTATTCGATGAATTATTCGGCGGGCGGAGCCTTCACCATCTATGGCGGTACCGGCCACGCTACCTGGGAGCAAGTCCAAGAGCTCGTTACCATCGAAATCAGCAAACTCATCAACGACGGACTCCAACCAGATGAACTCGAACGTACCAAGCGAAGCATCGCCGGGCATATCGTGTTGGCGCTAGAAGGAATGAATTCAAGAATGACCAGAATCGCCCGAAACGAGCTGATCTTTGGCCGGGAGATCACGGTTGAAGAAACTTTAGCGAAGCTAAACGCCGTGACCGAAGCGCAAGTAAGGGACCTGGCCGCCAAGCTGCTCGTCCCCGAACGGATCAGCACGACGGCGATTGGACCGTTCTGAAAACGAAAACCCCCTCTCCCTTCCGAGGGAGAGGGGGCAGGGGGTGAGGGTAAGTTAAGCTGCCAGTTTCAGAACAGCGCTTTCGCCCGCGCCATAGATGATGGCTTCGTTTGAAGTTGGTGAAGCGGTGTTGTTGTGCTGGGCATAAACTCGGAAGGTGACGCCAGCGCCAGGCGCGTAGCCGTTAAGCTGGGTCTTGGTTTTAGTCGTAACCCAAACCACGTTCCAGGTGTTGCCATCCCAAGCTTGAACCACAAAGGATACGCCTTGGGGGCTTGTGCCGCGATTCCACTTGAGCTTGACCGCGCCGTTGGCAAACGCATCGGCGACCAAGGAGTTTGGTGATACGGGAGTGATCGGAGCGCCGCCGCCGCCATGGATCGCCAAGCCAAGAGCCGCGATCTGGTCGTCACTTAGGGCGGGGTTTGCATAAAAGGTCTGCGCAAACGCCTGAATCTTTGTGATAACGGCGGTTTTCGAAGTGTTCTTGGTGACCGTCTTGCCCTTCAGAGTGGATTTCGCCCCTTCCGAGCCGGTGAGCGAGTTCTGATAAGTCCCCACCGCGCCTTCATGGCGCTCGGTACGGCGGCCGGTGGATGGCGGATCATGAAACGGTTGGTCAGAAGATCAGCCGATTGGAGCCTGTTCACGGATTTGCGGCGGAAACGACGGCGGCCGCTGTCATTCTTACCGCCGGTCACCTCGGAATGCCCACCAGCACGACCCACACGATCAAGGCGAGCATTTTCGGCGTCGGTTCCTCGCGTAGGCTGTCGGCAGTGCGATGGGCGGTTGCCAAAACCGTACTGATCGCTTGGGTGTTAACTATCCCCGCCGCCGCTTTAGTCGGGGCTGTAACTTGTTGGCTTCTGAAACTGGTTGTGCACTAAGCTTTCATGCGCTCGCTTTCCGCCGTCACCGCCCACATTCCCCCTATCCTCTCAACCGAAACCGTCGCCATCGCGCCGCCCCAGCCAACGGATTTCAGAAAGAAGTGCATGGAGACCGAGTTGGGCGCAACTCGTTTGATGGTATCAATTCGATAGAGAAGGGCGGGCTTCTTAGCCCCCTTCTCGAAAACGCCTTTGTGGGTGTCATCGCATCCAGAGCCAAGCTGAAACTCGGGAACGTTGTTTCCAAAGTGCTCGAGCAACGCTCGGGAGGGGTCTTTGCTATCAACCATCAGGTATCGGCGCGAGATGTCATCGCCCCAATAATCGGCCCACTTCGATTGAGACGTGAGGTAAGTCAAAACGGCGGCGTAGATCTGATCCTGCTCTGTTAGGCTGTCAATGGAATTCTCCGACACGTGCTTGGCCGAACCATCTACCCGAACAATAAGGGTGTGCTTGCCATGTCTCGTCTTGGACGCCGCGGCAAAGTTCGCGACGACGTTTCTACCAAGGGCATCCGTTTCAAAGCACAAAATCGCATTGGGGTTCAGCTTGGATAGCTGCAAGCCAATGAGCTCGTACCTCATTGCAAAACCATACTGCCCGCCCTGCTGTTCCAGCACATAGCAAGAGAAGGTTTTGGGGTTTTTGATGAGGGGAGAGAGAGCATCAACCCAATCTGTTTGGGGGAGTCGGTCGTTGTTTGCGTCGCAATAGATTTGAGTTGCGCTTCCGATCTGCTTTAGGCGGCCGATACATGGAGTTTTTCTACTGCCCTTATATTGCAAGAAGAGTGGTGAAAGGAGGGCCGTTGGAATTGCGATTAGACCAACCACCAAGACAGAGTTAAAGAACGAAATCCTTGGCAAGAACTTCCTCTTCATCGCTCCACTCCCTTCATATCGAAAGGAAAATCCGAGCGGAGCAAAGGTAAGACCGCGATTTTGGGCAGCCAGCTAATGTGTGAGTCTAAGAAAATCAGATTTGAGCCACCGGAGTGTCGCGCTGAGCGAGCTTGAATGTCGCCGACTGCATCCGAAACCAGCTCGTCTGTCTCGAAAAACATCACCACATCGTAGCGATGGTTAATCTTCGCTGTATCAGCGCCGGGGAGCGTCTTGTTCATCGCGTAGCCCATTCTAGGGGTACGCGGGCAATGAACTCCGATGAGAAACGGATCCAAGCCACTACTCCATTTCCCAAGCGGGAGGCCCCTGTCATTATCGCTCATATAGATCAGCGTCGCTGTTCCAAGTTGCTTCAAGTTACTCGTGCAAAGATCTGGCGCACCGCCATGGGCCGACAACGTGTAGATGTAAAATCCGCTGCCAATCATCAGAGGAATAACGAGCGGAATCGCCAGCTTCTTTCTCATGGGTTTTGGCCCCACGCTCATTATAAGGGAAATCTCGGGCTAACGTTGCATTTTTGCGTGGTTCGTGCTAAGATTGAATCATGCGAATCCATTTTGCCATTCCCCTTATTGGTGCGTTTGGGCTGTCTCTCGCCGCGACTTCTCCTTTGCAGCACCATCAAGAGCCTACTCCTTCGAAAATTGCCGACGCCGGTTTGATGTTCAAAAAGATGTGTGCCTCTTGCCACGTAGCCCCCGACTTGCGTTTTGAGGTGGATAAGGCTTGGCTTGGGCAACTTGCCCAAACGGCCTGAACGGATACACCCAAAGAGGCCCGTGCGGCCTTAGCAAAATACTTTGAATCGAACAAAATCGGGATCCCTGAACTAGCGCTCGCGAAGGGAGGAGGGACGGTTACGCCATCATTCTCAAGAGGCGCCGTCCTTGTGTCGGATACCCATGGTCGGGATTTCCGCCTTTCTTGGGAAGATCCGAAGGCAACTCGAAACTCGCTGCCCGCGGGCGAATATGTAGTCAAGAGCTACCGCATTATCAAGGAGGCACCCGACGGCCAGATATGGCACTTTTCCGCGAGCAAGGGCTCAATAAAACCCTTGACCATCGTGGCGGGGAAGGATTCGCGCCTCGATCTTTCCAGCACGATCATCATGAACTCGCGAATGGACACCTCCCAAGCCGATACCCAAATCCGAATGGAAATCCAGGGAGAGAACAAGTCGGGCCTTACGATTTACCGCGCGGGCAAGCGAATTCCTATGGCCTACGAGATAACCGGAGCGGATGGGGTGTTAAAAGCTACAGGGACGATGGGTTATGGTTGAGGGGGCGGCGGATGGGCTTCGTGCAAGCCCGTTTTTGGTCAATCTGCAGTTAAGCTGAAGTTTGAAATGCCTCCGTTTGAGGTGAAACTGGGATTGCTTCAGAAGTAATCCTAGACTTTCAATCCCTGGCGAAACGCAGCTAGCACCCGCTTCGGAACATCTCCCGAAACTTGATCGGCGCTGCAGTACCGGCAAAACCGACCGGCGGCTTCTGCTAGCGCGTCCCAAAACCGCGAGTCTTTGGCGGGCTCGTCCTCCCAATGCCACACTCTGATCTCGAGCGAACCCTTGCGGCACCAAAACTCGGCGCGCGCCACAAACTGGTCGCCGAACAGCACGGGCAATACATAGTAGCCCCAAACTCGCTTGGTTTCCGGCACATAAATCTCCCACTTATAGTCAAATCCAAACGCATGCAGTATCATTTTGCGATCCCAAATAAATTGATCAAGGGGCGCGACAAAGGTGACGCGCTCGCTCGACTGCGGCCCGATTCCGGCGAGGAACATCGGCGTCGCGTGAGCCCGGACGCCTTCGATATCAACTTTAACCAACTCACCCGAAGAAACCAACTCGGCCGTCCGCTCATGCCGAAAGATGGTCGGGCCACCCATGGACCAAACTTCGTATTGAGCGTTGGGCCGGATCATCCCCATCGCCTGATGACGATCAAGAAGAATCCCTCGAACAGAATCTGATTCTGAGAGTCGTGGCGCTTCCCACAGTTTGGCGGGCACAACTCGCTCGGCAAGATCATAAACGTGGTGCCCATTCCGGCGTCCGTGAGTCATTACTTCGCCAGAGTGCCATAGGGCGCGAAGGGTTTGCTTGGTGAGATTAGGGCCGTGCCAAGAGCCACGCCAATCAGGCTTTTTCTCTTGAAACGCAAATTCTTTGGGCAAGAGCGGGCCCCTGTCCTTTAGCTCTTGTAGCACTTCCTTAACGGCATGGGGTTGGTCATTGAAAATCCGGTCAAAACTCTGGCGATGCCATCCGTAAATCACTCGACGGAGGGTCCAACCCGCGAAGGGCACGAGGCAAGCTTGCTTATCCCAGCCGTCATACAAGAACCTATCCTCATAGGCGGCTCTATTCCAATCTCCAACCTTGTAGCCAGGAATGCGGGCTTGCAGCACTAGATCATGATTGCAGCCGGCCGGTGCGATCGGATCGAACTGCACACTACGCAGGCGCTCGAAAGCTTCTCGCAAGTCGGATTGCTGGAAGTGGTAGTTCACCAAACCGCGGCGAGCATCGGCCTTGGTGAGGTTAATCAGATTCTGCCCCGCTGTATGTTTGGATCAATATGACGAGTCTACCGGGAGAGAAATGGCGGGAAGGGAAACCCGGCCCCCATTTGTGGCATTATGCGAGTATGCGCCGAATTTTGTTTGCCTTTTCGTCTATGATTGTTGCTGCCAGCCAAGCCCAAGTCGTTCTGAATCGAATGGACACGTTTACGGATGGGACCGTTCATTCATGGGGTGGAGGAGCTGCGCCTACGAACATTCCCACCGGCGGACCTACGGGTTTGAATGATAAATACTTGCAAATCACAACGGGAATCGGTGGGCACTTGGCAACTTACAACATTCCGCGCTGGAGCGGCAACTACACCGCCGCCGGAGTTGCTCGTATTGATGCCGATTTTAAGAACACCGGCGCCGGCGAACTTGATATGCGCTTGATTTTGCATGGGCCGTTGGGTACAAGGTGGTCGTCGAACGCATTTGTGAACTTACACAATGGCTCGGGATGGGCCCATTTTTCCTGGGAGTTGAAGGCATCGGACTTCACTTTGACCACTGGAACCGCGACATTTGATGCTACGCTCGCCGCCTTAGATCGGCTGATGTTTCGCGAAGAAACGACGATCTCGGCGGGGGGCGATTTCACGGTTGGGCAAGTTGGAATAGACAATGTGGTGGGCTCGATGCTTTTTGATTTCGCGTTGAGCAAAAGTACCGTGGCTGGGCAGAATTTCTTGCTTGGCACCGTCACGATGCCTTTGGCATTTGCTACTCCGACCGTCTTCACGACTTTTGATAATAGCTCGCTCGTAACCACGCCCCCAACGGCGACGGTCAATGCTGGTTTGCTTTCAAAAGCGTTCCAGATTCAAACGATGGCGGTTAACAGCACAATAAACACAACGGTTTCGGCCCGGCTCGGCTCTCTAACGAGAACTCAACCGCTCACGCTCGCTCCGCTCATTCCGACGGGAATGGTCTTCACGCCCAACCCGGTGATCGGGGGCAATACCGTTTCGTGCCGGTTGGTTATCAACGGAATCGCGGGTCCCGGCGGGCGGAACGTATCTGTGTTTGATAACTCCGCGTTTGCCGTAACCCCCAGTTCAGTAACCGTGCCGGCGGGGGCAAGCTCGGTGACTTTTAATATCACGACGGTTGCAGTAACCTCGGCAAAAACCGTAACCGTAACCGCCACGGTTTCAGCGGGTACGAAGACCGCGAATTTCCGAATCAACCCATAGATCAGATCATCGGCCCGGCACGATAGTTATCGAGTCAATTCGCGGCAATCCGTCTTCGACCACCATATGACATTGACAGAGGTAAGGTTTACGATCTTTGCCGTCCATCGGGATCGTGCTAATGGATGACCCATCTTTTCGGGCACCGGCGGCAAACTTGTAATCCGCCAGCATCGCTTCTATCTTCCCGCTTTCAACATCTTTCCACATTCGCTTTGTCGTGATTCCCTTGATGTGATCGCGGCCTCTCTCCTTCAGGAACGGGAAAATGTTCGCGACTACCATTTGGAGTTGGTTCAGGTCTAAAGTTCCCATGATGATTTGAGCTTTTCCCTTAGGCGTTTTTATCAGCATGATGCGCATGGTCTCGCCCTTGGTTCCGGGCTTAAAAAACCAAGTTTCCTTGCCAATTTCCTCGCAACGCCAATCCTTGGCCATTTTCTTATATTCAGCGATTACATTGGCAAAATCATCTTCGGTCCGAACCCCCTCAAAAGTCATCATGGACTCAACCGCAACTGGCTTATTAACGAGACCGGTGTAGATTGGGAAGCCGCTCGGCACGCGCTCCATTTTCGAAGGCATTACCGGTGCGCTCGGCGTTTGCGCGACCTTCGCTGGTGCGCCCACCTCGACAAAGGCGGGCTCATTAGATTTCTTATCGCAACCAACCGCGATCAAGGCACCAACAAGAATAACGGAATATTTGTTCACGCTCTATTTTGGCCCGAAACAGCAATAATTGCAAGTCGTGAGCAAATTTGGCAACATATTGCATCATAACCCGGCTCGCGGGCTCCAGTGATCACCGGGTTGGAACTCCAATGCACAAAAAACGCGGACCCCTCTTGAGTAGGTCCGCGTTCTTATTTTGCTGTTCGAGCTTATTTACCGTCGGGCTTGAGACCGCCGTCGGTTTCCATCGCATTCTTCTTTTGTCCATTTGCACCGCCCACGGTTGTGGTCTTGTTCGTGCTTGTCACCTCTTCAGTCGGAGTGCTACATCCGACCAGGACAACGCTTACTGCGAGAAGGAAAATGATTGTTTTTTTCATGATTTTTGCACCTGCCATTTAGAAATACGCCTGAGCTTCTCATTTTGAGCCGCTCAGGCGTTAGTTTTACCCTACTGGGCTGTGATTAGCAGCTACCAGTCTTATCGCAGAAGTCTACTTGCGCAAACGTCCAAGCGAAGTTGCTATCCGGGCGGAAGAAGCAAGGGTAGAGGATCTCAGCCGTGGTGAAAGTGGTCGTGTTAGGATTAACACAGTCATTCATCCAGCGAGGTGATCCGGGGAACCCTGCATCGAACTGCGACCAAGGCGAGCTATTCGCGTTTGTATCGTAGAGTGGCGACATAACGTGGTTGATGCCATAGTACTTAGCCGACGAGTCGGTTCGAACCATGATCAAGCCCTTGCTGTACTGCCACACGGTGAAGTAGTTCTGAGGAGTTGCAAAACCCCACCAGTTGTAACCATAGCCACCGTTGCTTGAACCAGGCTGAGGCAAACCGCCAGCATTAAAGCGGCAGGTTGTCGAAGCGGGAGCTGGAGCGTTGCACCACAGAGTGGGGCTGGATCGAGCCAAGCCAAGTCGGTTCTGCTTCCAGAGGCCACCCCAGATAAGAGGAAGCTTTGAAGGCTCGTTAACCGCAGTTCCAGACCAGCTGTGCAGCATACCGTTGAACGTCATGCTAACACGTCGAGCTTTTCGCACGTCGTTGGCATTTGCATAACCAGCATAACCTGCATTTCGAGTCTCAATGAGACCGGGTTGCTCAAGAAGGTCTTGATTCTTCGTGTAAGGAAGCATCGAGTTCGCCCAAAAGACTTCTTCTTCTTGTTGCTGAGAAATAGCGAAGGATGAGTCCCAGTTATGGGGTACGCGGTGGTAGTCGCCAGGGCGATATTCGCCCGGAGTTACGGCCCAGCGGAACGACATCATCATCAAGTCATCATTGTCGCCCATGTAAAGCTGGGTTCCAGTGCCTTGCTGCTTGTAGTTGCTGATCGCGGCGGTTTTCTTCGCAGCTTCTTTAGCTTGCGCGAAAACAGGGAAGAGAATGGCCGCGAGAATTGCAATAATTGCAATAACGACCAAGAGTTCAATCAAAGTAAAAGCACGATTTTTCATAATTGTTTTTTTTGCGGAGTGCCTCCAACACGGCTATTATAGCGGCAATTTTCGTAAATGGGTGGCAATTGTTAAAGTTTTTCTAAAATTTCTAATTTTGCTGCCCGCGATATACTCTAATCCATGCCACCACAGATTCGCATTGTCGTCGCCGAAGACGACCAATCTTTCCGTAATGCTATCCAGAAAACTCTGACATTGATGCCAGATTGCCAACTTGTGGCCATCTGTAAGGATGGGATGGAAGCGCTCGAAGCTTGTTTGGCCGATCCGCCCGATGTTCTTGTTACGGATATTCAAATGCCAAGAATGGATGGAATTGAGCTAATTCGCAAGGTTCTCAAACAAGAAAAGGATATCAGGATCGTAATTTTAACCAGCCACGAGGAAGACGATACGGTTTACAACGCCTTCCGATCCGGCGCTTTAGGATATTTGCTGAAGACTTCAACTCCTCACGACGTCATTGATGCGATTCGCCTCGCGGCTCGAGGAGAAGCAAAAGTCACACCGCGCATCGCGGCGAAGTTGATTGATGATTTCCGACGATTTAAGGAAGACGACGATATTGATGACACCGAACTTTTCGCTTTGAGCGATCGGGAGTCGGAAATTCTAGATTACGTTGCGATGGGATTGCGAAACAAGGAGATCGCCACAAAGCTAGGGATCGCCGAAAAGACGGTGAAGAACCACGTGAGCAACATCCTCAAAGCTCTCCAGGTAAACAGCCGAACTGAAGCTGCGATGAAGGCCGTCAAGTCTCGATTGGTTGAACGATAATATGGCTGAGCGTCCGAGCTGGGATACCTACTTCATGCAAATCGCGCATTTGGTTGCGACAAGAGCGACTTGCCCTCGACGCAGCGTCGGTGCGGTCATTGTTCGTGATCGTCGTATTCTGGCTACAGGTTATAACGGGGCTCCCCGAGGGGTTTCGCATTGTCCTGCTGACGGCGAGAAACACGACTGGCCCGACGGTTGTATGCGCGCTGGCCATTGCATTCGTGCCCTGCACGCTGAGCAGAACGCTTTGCTTCAGGCTGCGTTCATCGGTGTAGCGTGCGAAGGAAGCACCATATATGTGACTTGCCAACCCTGCAACAACTGCGCAAAAATGGTTATCAACGCGGGCATTGTTCGCGTCATCTATGAGGGAGACTATCCAGATGATTTCTCTCTAGAGTTGTTTCGTGAATCTAAGATGGAAGTTTTTCGGTTTACAGATGGCGCCTTGGACTCCGTGGACCTAGGGGCTTGATGGAGTTCCTGGCTGAAGCCGTCTCGGGGAAGTTCATGGGGGGATTTCGCGCCCCGTTTCTTGTTGGGCTTCTAGCTTTGGCGGTCACATGGGTGGTTACGCCCCTGGTGCGAAAAATGGCATTTCGATACGGTGCGGTTGACGATCCGAACCGGGATGATCGCCGAATTCATAAGGTCCCGTTACCTCGTTGGGGGGGGATTGGAATCTATGCGGGGATCCTCGTTGCGATCTTGGTCGCGTTGCCCTTGGCTTTTCCAAATCACCCGTTCGCTCTCTATATCTTAGGAATGCTTGGTATCGCCGCCCTTCTCGTGGTGGGTGGGGCCCTGGATGACCTTCATCAATTCAGCGCAAAAATACAGCTTGCCTATCTTCTTGCCGCTGGATTTGCCATCCAGTTCTTTGCCTCCAGTGCGGGAGTAGTGCAGATCAAGGGAATGTCCTGGCCGCCCCTCGCCGCAAACGGCGTTTGGATTGATTTTCACATTTGGGCGTGGCCGCTAACTGCCATTTACATTTTCGTCGTAAGCAAAACGCTCGATACAATTGACGGGGTTGACGGTTTGGCATCGGGAATAGCCGCCATCGCCGGGGCCGCCATTGCGGTCATTGGGATTTATGAGGGACAACCGCGAGTGGCCCTCCTAGCCGCCGCCCTCGCCGGCGCATCGCTCGGGTTCATTCGGCACAACTACAACCCCGCCCGAATCATCATGGGCACCGGTGGGGCCCAGTTGCTTGGGTTCTTCTTGGCATGCCTTAGCATCGTCGGCGCGATGAAAACAGCGGCGGCGGTGGCGATCGCCGTTCCGATTATGATCTTTGGCGTCCAACTTTTCGATGCGGTCCAAGTGGTGATTCGAAGAAAGCTCAGTGGGGTGCCCATAACTCAAGCGGATAAGCGGCACATTCACCACCAATTGCTTGATCGCGGACTCTCTCAGCGGCAGGCGGTTTGGGTCTTGTACGCTATCGCGTTGGTTCTGTGCACGGTGCTCGTGCTTGCGGTGAGATTTTATGGATAAGCCACGAATAATTTGCGTAGTAGGGACACGGCCGGACACGATCAAAACCGCGCCGGTGATCAAGGAGTTGCGGCGATTCCCCGAGGCCGAGACGTTGGTCGTCGCCACCGGTCAACACCGTGAGATGCTTGACCAAGCCCTGGCCGCTTTCGATCTAAAGGCTGACCACGATCTAGCCATCATGCAACATGGCCAAACGCTAGCCCAAGTAACTTGCCGAGCCCTAGAAGGACTAGATCGGATACTGGACGATCTAAAACCGGATTACGTGATTGCTCAAGGGGATACGAGCACGACCTTCGTGGCAAGCCTGGCCGCTTTTTATCGCCAAATCCCGTTCGGGCACGTCGAGGCTGGCCTTCGAACCGATACGATTTGGAATCCGTTCCCCGAGGAATTTAACCGCCGGGCTACCGGTCTCATTTCAAAACACCATTTCGCCCCGACGAATTGGGCGGCAGAGAATCTCCGCCGAGAGGGCCGCGAAGCGACAGATATTTATGTTACGGGGAACACTGGCATTGATGCGGTTTTGGAAGTTGCGGAAAAGCTTCCTCAAACGTGGTTTCCGGATCACGCCGGGAGGGTGATCTTGCTAACAACCCACCGCCGAGAAAACTGGGGAGATCCCCAACAGCGAATCGCAAGAGCGGCTCGGCATATTTTGGAGTCAACTCCAGATGCGCTCTTAGTGGTTGCCTTGCACCGAAACCCGGCTGTTCGGGAAGTGCTAACTTCAGTTTTGGGGGGAGTGGACCGGGTTCACCTGATTGAGCCACCGGATTATGCGCCGTTTGTGAAGCTGATGCAGAGGTCGGACTTGATTCTGACCGATTCCGGTGGGGTTCAGGAGGAGGCGCCAGCGTTCGCAAAACCGGTTTTGGTTTTGCGCGAGACGACGGAACGGCCGGAAGGCGTTCACGCCGGAGCGGCAAAGCTTGTTGGCACCGATTACGATGCCATTGTAAGCGAAGCCCGCCTTCTCTTAGAAGACAAGGTGGAGTATCAAAAAATGGCCCAAACCGTAAGCCCCTATGGCGATGGGCGCGCCGCCGAGCGAACCCGGTTTGTGGTTCTGAAGCACTTTGGCATCCAATCGCCTGAGGTGCCTGCTTGGGGCTGATCGAGGCAATAGTTCTGGGTTTAGTGCAGGGTTTAACCGAGTTTTTGCCAATATCGAGCACGGCTCACTTGCGTATTGTTCCCTCGCTCTTGGGATGGCCGGACCCAGGCGCGGCGTTTACGGCGACGATCCAACTCGGAACTCTTCTGGCTGTGTTAATTTTCTTTCGAAATGACCTCTATCGGGTGTTGAGCGGCATGATCCGGCGCGAGCCGGTCGAAAGCAAAATTGGCTTGGGTATTGCGATTGGAACCCTGCCCGTCGTGATTCTAGGCCTGGCGGGGAAGGACTTCATCGAGGGATCACTTCGCTCTCTGTATGTTATTGCAGGTTCATTGATCATTATGGGGCTCGTCCTGTTGCTCGCCGAAAGAGCGGGAAAGAGAACTCGCTCGTTTGAGGATTTGACGACCAAAGACGGGGTGATAATAGGGCTTTGGCAGGCCGTTGCGCTGATTCCAGGCGCGAGTCGAAGCGGCAGTACGATCTCGGGAGCGCTCTTTTGCGGCTTGGATCGGCCCACCGCCGCGCGCTTTTCGTTCTTACTTTCCGTTCCGAGCATTTTTGCGGCCGGCGTTTATGAGGCCTACAAATATCGGCATGATCTATTCGGGCAAGCTTTGGTGCCAACGTTGGTCTCCACGCTGGTCTCGTTTGTGGTCGGATACGGCTCTATAGCGTTTCTCATTGCGTTCCTCCAGAAAAGCTCAACGACCGTCTTTGTCATCTATCGGTGCGTTTTGGGTGTAGCTATCCTGGCGTTGTTGTTGAGCGGCGTCCTCGACCCGATCGCAGGAATAGTGAAGTAGATGTTTCGCAAAAAGCCGAGCGAGCCGTCTTTGCCCCCTTCGTGGCTTATCGTTGGTCTCGGAAATCCCGGCCCCGAGTATCGAGGCACGAGGCACAATGTGGGCTTTGAAGTCATTGATCTACTCGCGAAGCGGCACAAGATTAAGGTGGATCGTGGCCGTAACCGGGCCCTAACTGGGGCCGGAATGATCTCGGGCGAGGGGGTTCTACTGGTCAAGCCCTTAACTTTCATGAACAACTCTGGCCAAGCCGTTGCTCCGGTAGCCCGGGCTATGGGCATTGCGCCCGCCAATATTTTGGTTGTGGCAGACGACCTTGATTTGCCGGTTGGAAAGCTAAAACTTCCCGAGGGAGGCGGAGCGGGCGGGCATAACGGGCACAAGTCAATTATTGCGTCGCTCGGAACCGCCGATTACCCTCGAATCAAAATCGGTATCGGTTCGAGCAGCGATAACACGATTGATCACGTTTTGGGCACATTCAAACCCTTGGAACGATCAGATATTGATCAGATTTTGGAGATTGCCACAGATACAGTGGAGGCTCTAATCGAGGGAGGCAGAGATCAAGCCTTACGCGTCTTAGAGAAGTATCATCAGAAGTAACCTATGATTTCTCTGCTTGTTGGTTTGTTGGGCCAGGTGACGGACGTTCAGTTTGTCGGTCTCAAAAAGTTCAGGACGGTGTTGGGCCAGGCTCAGAAACTCAAGAGCAAACCAATCGGCGATATTGTTGGCGCGGTAGGGCTTTCCTTTGTTGAAACGCCCTACGTAGGATGGACGCTAGAGCGAAGCGCGGACAAGGAGTTTTGCTTCGTAACTCTCGATGGTTTGGATTGTGTCACGCTTTTTGAGAGTTCACTGGGATTGGCGAGGATGATCAAACAGGGGCAATCTCGGGAATCGGACTTGATCGCTCAAATCACCAAAACGCGCTACCGGAACGGAGTCGTCTCTGGCTACCCGTCGCGCCTCCATTACACGAGCGATTGGATCTATGACAACGACCGCAAAGGCACGGTGAAGGACGTCAGCGCGATTCTTCCGGGCGCGATTGCGCTCGAAAAGACTTTCAGTTTCATGTCCCAACACACAGACACGTATCGCCAACTCAAAGCTCATCCCGAACTCATCGAAGTAATCAAACGCGACGAGGCCCGATTGAGCAAAACCCAATTTAGTTACGTGCCTACCGCATCGGTTGAAGCGGCTGAGGGCTCCCTGATGACGGGTGATATTATTGGAATCGTAACAAAAACCGAGGGAATGGATTGTTCGCACACAGGCTTGATCATCCGGGAAGGGAAGCGGGCACGGTTCCTTCATGCTTCCTCCGTTGCCAAAAAGGTGATGCTGGATGGACCAATCAGCGAATATCTGAAGCGAAGCGACAAGAGCCTTGGCATCATGGTGGCCCGACCTAAATGAGTACGCTCGGAACCTGGATGGAGCAGGAAATTCGATCCCAGCCGGATGTGCTGGCTCCTCGCCTTGATCGGTTTGGTGATCAACTTGCTGAATTGCTGAAGGGGAAGCGATTTGATTCGGTGTTATTGGCCGCTCGGGGATCAAGCGACCACGCGGCTCTATACGCGCGATATTTGATTGAAGTTTTTGTCGGTATTCCGGCGGTTTTAGCGGCCCCATCCGTTTGGACCCGCTACGGCGGATCAGTGAAGTATTCGAACTGCCTTTGCGTGGGAATCAGCCAGAGTGGCGCGGCTCCCGATGTGAGCGAGGTTTTGGAAGCCATGGGGTCACAGGGGCATCAAACTCTCGCCATAACCAACAATCCGGGTTCGCAGGTAGCTAAGTCGGCATCGCTAGTCTTGGATATTGATGTTGGAAAGGAATCGGCGGTCGCGGCGACTAAGACTTACTCGGCATCGTTGCTCGCCGTGTTTCAGTTAGCTCGGACGCTGGCCGCAAATTCCGGCAAGCCGATGCCGGGTTGCGAGTTTTCTGAGAACAGTTTTTATCGGGCCCTCTCGCTTTCGATGCAAAGAGCAGAAGAATCAGCGGCGAGTGGATTGGGCCCAATTTTGAGATTCTCGCCCTTGTTTGTGCTGGCCCGAGGGTTTTCCTTTGCCTCCGCCCAAGACACCGCCCTGAAGCTCATGGAGTGCGCCCTCATGCAAGCCAAAGCGTATTCGACGGCAGATTTTGCCCACGGGCCCAGAGCCATAGCGGGCGCCGGCACGGCGGCAATCGTCTTTGGTGAAGCTCCGGCTGACCTTGCTGCCCAAGGTTGCGCGATTGTTCAGGCGCCTAAGTCGGAGTTAACTCCCGAAATGGCTCCGATTGATGAGATTTTCTTTGGGCAATGGTGCGCACTGCTCGCGGCCCGCGCCCGCGGAATCGACCCCGATAAAGCTCCGTTCATCAACAAAGTCACCCGAACCCTCTAGCCGCGTTTGCGGATTAGCTCGTCGAACTTCGCCCCCGTTCCCCGCTACCCGCTACCCGATGCGATGTCCCGATTCCGAATTTGTCACGGGGGGAAGAACGAAGCTGTCTCCTTGTGTTGAAACATATCGATCCCGACGCTGGTGCACGTTACATCACCAGCTCCACGGAGCCTGAAAATAAACGTGGAGCCCAGGATGTAACGTGCCGGGCGGGCTTGAACAACACAATGAGACAGTCTCGAACCACTCCCCGTCCCTCGTCGGTTAGGGAAGGATTACGAGTCTCGGTTCCCCGAAACCCGCTACCCGCTAACCCGTCACCCGCTAACCCGTACCCGAAACCCGAACCCGCCTCCGAAGGCCCAACGGGTCGGCCAGAATATAGCCCAGGCCGCCGAGGCCTGGGTGGGGAGCCGAGTTATCAATAGCCCTGAATGGGCGACACAATGCTTGGCAAACGAGATTCCGAGCTTGTCCCCGGGGGGGGGAGAACCACCCCCACCCTCGTCGGATTTCCCTGACGCCGAACTTCCGAACCCCCGAACTTCCATGCAAGTGACGTAGAATAAAGGTGTGAATCTGGTTCTTTACGATGGGGTTTGTGGGCTTTGCAATCGGTCTGTTCAGTTCATCCTGCGGCATGATCGCAAAGATCAGTTTCTCTTCGCCCAACTGCAGGGTGAACTGGGGAGTTCGATTGCTAAGAACCATGGGGTTGACCCGGCTGAGTTATCAACATTTGTGCTGGTTTTGGATTATGAAGGGACGGGCGAGATTGCCTTGAAGCGGGGCAAAGCCGCCTTTCGAGTGCTTTGGGAGCTTGGCGGATGGTGGAAACTGATCGGTTGGAAGTGGATCTACCCGAGTTGGTTATTGGACCCGTTTTATCTCCTCGTGGCCAAAAATCGTTACCGAGCGTTTGGTCGGCTGGAGACGTGTCCGATACCTGCGCCTTCGGATCGGGCAAAATTTCTAGATTGAATCATAATTAGATGTTCGTGTCAAACCTCGAAATCACCTATCCTCGCCGAAAAACTCGCCCCATTCGAATCGGTAATGTTTGGATGGGGGGGCAATATCCAATCCTGGTTCAGTCTATGATCACCGAGGAGACTCGCAACGTAGACGCTTGCGTTGATCAGATTATTGAGCTTCATCGGGCCGGGTGTGAACTCGTTCGGGTGACCACTCCAAGCCTCGGCGAGGCCCGATGCCTAGAGGAAATCACCCGTAAACTAGCCGAGAAATATCAATCCGTTCCCCTCACTGCCGATGTTCATCATCAAGGAAGCGATATCGCCGTCGAAGCGGCGAAATACGTGGATGAGGTTCGAATCAACCCCGGCTTGTTCGTTTTCAGACGCCACGGATTACGGGCCAAGAACCTCGAAGCGGTTGAAGCTGATTTGCGGGGCAGGGAAGTTGACGAGATCGACCAGCTGAGGGAAGAGCTCGCTTACTCGCAAGAAGAAAGTCATGAGGAAATTCAGGCTATCGAAGACAGCTTTGTGCCGGTCATAGAGGCGTGCAAGAAGAGAGACATTGCGATGCGAATCGGCGTTAACCATGGTTCACTTTCAGAGCGTATTCTGGTAACCCACGGCGATACTCCGGCGGGGATGGTTGAGAGTGCCCTGGAATACTGTCGGATCGCGGCCAAGCACGATTACCGCAACATTAACATCAGCGCCAAGGCTAGCCGAGTGCAGGTGGTGATCACCGCCAACCGGTTGCTTGCCCAAAAGCTCGATGCCGAGGGCTTCGATTACCCGATTCATCTTGGTGTTACGGAGGCGGGCGACGGCACCTATGCGAGGGTTAAGTCGACGGCAGGGATCGCAACACTACTGGCCGAGGGAATTGGGGATACGATTCGGGTTTCGCTAGCAGAAGACCCGGTCAACGAAATCCCCGTCTGCTATGACATTTTGCAATCTCTCGGGCTCAGAAAAACCAAGGTGGAATACATCGCCTGCCCCTCTTGTGGACGTACTAAGTTCAACCTGCCCGTCGTGTTGCACGAAGTTCGGGAAGCCACAAAGCACCTCGTTGGACTGGATATTGCCGTAATGGGGTGCATTGTTAACGGCCCCGGCGAAATGGCCGACGCCGATTATGGCTACGTTGGGGCGGCGGGTGGAAAAATCACGCTTTATCGTAAGCGCGACATCGTCAAGAACGGCATCCCCCAAGAAAATGGAGTTTCGGAGCTCATCAATTTGCTCAAGACCGACGGCCTTTGGGTTGAGGCCTAGCCCTTGATGGCCCCGGCCACCATCGCTTCTTGAATGCGCTCCCGCAGGAACCAGTAGACGATCGTAACGGGGAGCATCACCAATACCAATCCAGCAAAGAGATGACCCCAGTTGGACGAGTATTGCTGGTTAAGTGCCATATCGGCAATTTTTAGCGGCAACGTCCGTTTTTCGGGAGAGTTGAGCAAAATGAGAGCGAGCGGATACTCATTCCAGAGCCCGATTGCATTGAAAATCCCAACAACGATGATTCCGGGACGAACGAGGGGGAGCATGACTCGCCAAAATGTTTGAAAATGGCCGCACCCGTCAATCGTCGCGGCCTCGGCCAGCTCCTTCGGGAGGCTCTCAAAGAAGCCAGTCAAGACGAAGATCGTGAAAGAGAGCGAATAAGCAACGTAGGCAATGACAACCCCAGTTGGCGAATCCGCCAAGTTCATTTGGGTCAGCAAAAAGAGAAGCGAGATCACGAGCAAGAAGTTAGGAAACATCATGCCGCCGAGGAATATCCCAAAGAGCGCTTTTGATCCCCGGAAAGGGTAGCGACCGAAAATGTAAGCGGCCATGGTGCCGATTGGAAGAAGAAAAACGAGGGTCACTACGCAAACAACGGAGGAGTTAATGAAGCCTCGACCGAGCCCCTCTTCCGACCAAGCCGCCGAATAATTACTCCATTGAAGCTTCTCTGGCAGACCCCAAGGGTTGGTGAAGATTTCGGAGCTTTCCTTAAACGAACTCAGAATTACCCAGAGAATAGGAACAAGCACCGCCAAGATCACAAGAACCAAGAGGGCTGAACGAGAAATTGCTCTCATCGCGAAACCTCCGGGCTGCGCCTAAACCAGAACATGATCAGGACGCTCGCCACCATTGCAAAAACCAGATTCGCAACCCCGGTCGTTATGCCATAACTAAACTGGTTGTTTTCAAATGCCCTCTCGTACAGGTAGGTCAGGGGCATTTCGGTGTGGCGATCCGGCTGACCGCCATTTGTCATCACTTGCACAAGGGCGAAGATCGAAAAAACGTTAATCACAACGTACGTGATCGCGATTTTTTTAAGCGACCAAAACATCGGCCAAGTTATTCTGATGAACTTGTTCCAGCCGTATGAACCGTCGAGATCAGCTGCCTCCAGCGTTTCGGGATCAAGGTTCTTTAGCCCCGCGGCAAAGAGCATAACGTAAAACCCTAAGGCGTACCAAACAAACGCCGCGGTAACGCCGGGGAGAGCGGTTGAGTTAGTTGCTAGGAACCCGTTCTGTGGCGTTGGGATCGTCAAAGCCTTCAGTAACGCGGTCAGCAAGCCGAAGCTGGGATTGAGCATGAAAAGCCAAATGATCGCAACGGCGACGAGGGAAACCACATTGGGAAGCAGGTAAAGAGCGCGGACAATGCGAGCTAAGCGCGACTGTCCCTGGATCGCATGGGCGATCAAGAGCCCCAGCGTGATCAAGGCCAGGCCGCCAACTCCGAGGGTGAAAAGGCAGTTCCGAATCGCGAGCCAGTAGTCGGAATCTCGCCACAGTTGGACGTAATTTTCTGCGCCCACGAATTGCTTTTGCTGTGATAATCCGCGCCAGCGAAATGCCGAATACCCGACGGTTTGAACGAAGGGCCAGACGACAAAGGTGAAGTAAAGCAACACGGCCGGAGCCAAGAAGAGAATCCGGAACCCGGTCGCACGTCGCACGCCCTAATTGTATCCGCTTAGTGCTGTTCGGGAGTTCGGGGGAGCGCTTTGCTTCTGAACCCCGACCCCCTGTCCCTCGTCGGTTTGGGATTGATTCTCCCTCGCCCGAACTCTTCCGACACCCGATCCCCAAACATTGGCACATTTCTTGCGCTCTCAAAAGCTGGAGCAAAAGAAATGAA
>JANNCV010000003.1:0-9537 GCA_031386985.1 Armatimonadota bacterium | reverse complement strand
CCAAAGGATTCACTGAATGCATTGACTGGCCATCAGCTCCTCGCATGTCTATTTTACCTTGTCACAGTGTAGTAGAAAATCTTTTAGTATCTTGGATGTGCTTTACATCGGTGCTCAATCGGCGAAGAATGCAGACATGCTCCAAATCGCGGGGGGCAAAGTGAGAAGCCCGATGGATACGCCAACCTTCCATCGCTGGACCACAGAGCACGACGACCTGCTGCCCTTCATGCCCGTAGATGCGCAAGGTAACGTCAAGGGTTGGATGGGCAGATTCTGGGCGGAACTTGACCCCGCGGATATGGATCATGACTTCATTTTTGAGTCCGCCCCGCCAGAGCCATTCTATGTCTTTCGCCATGAGGATCGGCGGGATATTGCCCTTCGGGTTGGAGCGGTCACCTTCTGCATTACCGCTTTGTTGGGCGTTATGGTGCTTTCCGTTGGGGCTAAATGGCGGCTGTTGGCCGGATGCGCGCTGGTCGCGGCAGTTCGAGCGGGGCTCAGTCATGCAAGCATGAAGAGCATCAGTACCAGGGAAACGAGCGAGCAATCAGTCAAGGCAGAGGAATTCTATTTCGCCAATATCATGGATTACGCTCTCCTGCATTTGCCCGAAAGCGGCCCCCGTCCTTTTGCCGAAACTCTTGCCGCCAAGCTAAACTGGAGCGCCGAAATTGATCTTCAGCAACGCCGCGCCTCCTCGAACATTGCAGATTACGCCGCTACTCATTACGGCGACAAAACTCCGGGCTATAGGATTCAAACCCTCGACCCGCAAAACTATCTGGTCATCTATCGCACCTACGGCGGACGAACCGTGCGCGCACTTGTCATGTACAAACAGATAGTGAAACGCTAGGGCCCAACTCGTCGTATGATATAGTCAAAGACTAAGCTTACTTGAGCCTTATACGCTCACACATACCTATGAGATTTGATAAACTTACCCTTCGAGCCCAAGATGCCTTTCAATCCGCGCAAAACCTGGCGACGGAAATGCAGCATCCGAATATTGATGTCGAGCATCTTTTGCTTGCCTTACTCGAGCAAACCGACGGGATCGCTCGGCCGATTTTGGAGAAACTCAGTGCTGATCCGAGCGCGATTTCGGCATCAATCCGAAAAGAGTTAACCCGACAGCCAAAGGTGCAAGGCGGGGCGGGGCACGGCGCAAATATCGCATCGCGGCTTCAAAAGGTCTTCAACGACGCTTTCGCGGAAGCCGCCGCGATGCACGATGATTACGTTTCAACCGATCATTTCCTCCTTGCTATCTCGCAGGAAGCCGGATTTGCTGGCAAGGAACTGAAATCAAATGGCGTCACTAGCGACCTCCTCAAGATCGCCATTGAAGAGATTCGGGGCGGGCGTAGAGTCACCGACCCGAGTTCAGAAGACAACTATCGGTCGCTGGAAAAATACGGAATTGACCTCACCGCGCGAGCCCGAAGCGGCAAGCTCGACCCCGTAATCGGCCGAGACGAAGAAATCCGGCGAGTGATCCAAGTCTTGAGCCGAAGGACCAAGAACAACCCCGTCTTAATCGGCGAACCGGGGGTGGGAAAGACGGCAGTTGCCGAAGGTCTTGCCCAACGAATCGTAAGCGGCGACATTCCGGAAGGACTGCGGGACAAGAGTGTTTACTCGCTTGACATGGGGTCACTTGTGGCCGGGACAAAGTTTCGCGGCGAGTTTGAGGAGCGTTTGAAGGCCGTTCTGGATGAAATCAAGAAATCCGACGGGCGCATCATTTTGTTTATTGATGAGCTTCACACCCTCGTCGGCGCGGGCAAAGCCGAAGGCAGCATGGATGCGGCGAATATGCTCAAACCGATGCTAGCACGGGGCGATCTTCGATGCATCGGCGCAACCACGCTCAACGAATATCGGCAATACATTGAGAAAGATAAGGCCTTGGAGCGTAGATTCCAAACGGTCTTGATTGATGAACCAACGGTGGAGGAAACGATCTCAATTCTTCGGGGACTGCGAGAGCGATACGAGATTCATCACGGCGTTCGGATCATGGATTCGGCGATTGTCGCCGCCGCCACCCTCAGCAATCGCTACATTACCGCGCGGTTTCTGCCCGATAAAGCCATTGACCTCATTGATGAAGCCGCGAGCAAACTCAAAATCGAGATTGATAGCGTTCCCCAGGAGATTGATGACGTTGAACGCCAGATGATGCAATACGAGATTGATCGCGAAGCCCTCAAGCGCGAGGAGGACGAGGCCAGCAAAGAACGCCTCGCCACGACTGAAAAGAGGCTGGCCGAGCTTAACGAGAAAGCGAGCGGCTTGCGCGCATCTTGGCAAAAAGAAAAGGAGAAAATCGAGGCGATTCGAGAGACCAAGGGCCAACTTGAGCAGGCCCGAACCGAGTTGCAGCAAGCGCAACGGGACTACGAATGGCAAAGAGCGGCTGAACTCCAGCACGGCTTAATCCCTGGCCTTGAGAAAAAGCTGTTAACCGAAACCGAAGGCATGGGCGACGGCAAACCGCTCCTCAAAGAAGAAGTAAGCAGCGAAGATATCGCCGAGGTCGTGAGCAAGTGGACGGGAGTCCCCGTGAGCAAACTCATGCAAACCGAGCTGGCGAAACTCCTCAACTTGGAAGATCAACTTCGGAATCGCGTCGTCGGTCAGGACGATGCATTGGAGATCGTGGCGGATGCCATCCGGCGCTCCCGTTCCGGCATCGCCGATCCCAACCGCCCCATCGGATCATTCCTATTTCTTGGCCCAACCGGAGTGGGCAAAACCGAAACCGCCAAAGCCCTCGCCGAGTTCCTTTTTAGCGATGAGCGGGCCATGGTTCGCATGGATATGAGCGAATATCAAGAAAAGCACACCGTTTCTCGCCTCATCGGTGCCCCTCCCGGATATGTGGGTTACGAAGAGGGGGGCCAACTTACGGAGCCCGTTCGCAGACGCCCATATAGTGTGATTTTGCTTGATGAAGTAGAGAAAGCTCACCCCGAGATCTTCAATGTTTTGCTTCAACTTTTGGATGATGGGCGGCTGACGGATGGGCAAGGCCGGACGGTAGATTTCAAAAACACGCTCGTAATCTTAACCAGCAACTTGGGCTCGCAATTCTATTCCGAGGACCCCATTAGCTCGAACGAAGGCTCGTTTGATGAGACCCGGCAACGAGTTCTGGAATTAGTCAGAGGCTTTTTCCGCCCCGAGTTCATCAATCGCCTCGACGACATTATCGTGTTTAGGTCTCTCGGTGTCGCCCAAATCAAACAAATCGTTAAGATTCAGGTTCAAGAGCTGGCTACGCGGCTTGCCGAAAGGCGGATCGAGCTGAGCCTAACCGAGGCGGCTGCCTCCCATCTGGCTTCAACCGGTTTCGACCCAGTTTATGGGGCCAGACCGCTCAAGCGAGCGATTCAAAAGGAAATCTTGAACCCGCTGGCTCAAGCGATTTTGAAGGGTGATGTGGTGGATGGGCAAAAGGTGACCGTGGACTATCGGGATGGTTCGGTAGTGTTCGATGAGGACGCAACAACCTAGGCTACTTTGCGCTTGCGTGAGCTCAGCAGTTTCGTTTTGTCGCGATATTTGTTCACCGTTCGCCGCGCAACTTCTACGCCCTTCTTTTTCAGCAGTGCCGCGATCGCCTCGTCGGATAGCGGGGTGTTTGGATTTTCCATCAGCAGGATTTCTTCGATCATCTTCTGAATTCGAAGCGCCGGTTTGAAGAAAACTTCGAAGGAAACCACTTCCCCGTTGCCGATCTGCACGAACTTGCCCATCGTCGCTCGGCTCACCGTGCTCTCGTGGATTCCCAGATCGGCCGCAACCTTGCTGCGCGTTAGTGATTGCAGGAACTCGTATCGGCCGGTTGAAACGAAACCGCTTTGATGCTGAACCAAGTGCTCGCCAATCCGTCGTAAAGTTCGCCTACGTTGATGAATACTCTGAATGAAATTCGCCGCGCGCTTGACATATTCGTCAA
The DNA here is from genome assembly GCA_031386985.1 of Armatimonadota bacterium. Lineage (GTDB taxonomy): Bacteria > Armatimonadota > Fimbriimonadia > Fimbriimonadales > Fimbriimonadaceae > JANJUB01. The sequence goes on along the minus strand of JANNCV010000003.1, from coordinate 5,564 downwards.
TGTGACCCTTTTCATCTTTTGGAGCCCGGTCGTCCCCTTTCAGCTCTTCATACCGCTTCCGGTAGGTGCGCTCAATGGCCAGGCTATTCGGATCTGAACCTCGAACTTCCACAAACCAACCATGCTCGCTCAGTGTCAACGTGAGATCAGGAACAACCGCGGGCATGCGGTAGGTTGCCGAATGCATACTTTGGCTTAAGTTTGAAAAGGCTTGGCCCGGATAGGGAGTCAGCCCCAAAATGACTTTGAAGGACGCATCAACCACGTCGGGCAAAACCTTAAACCTTCTCCCGATCTTCTTAGCGTCACGGGCGATGAACTCATCCATGTGGTTTCTAAGAATGGCCCGGGCAAGTCGTTCTTCGACCGAGCTTGCTTCCCTTAGCTGGAGGAGCAGGCAATCTTGAACATCATGGGCCCCAACTCCGGCTGGTTCGCAACCCTTGAGATGATTGATGACGATCTCGACCTCGTCGAGTTCGGCGTCAAGTTCCAATGCAATCTCTTCCATCGGAGTGCTGAGATAACCATTTTCGTTAACACAATCTACAACGTATTCCGCGATGTATCTCAGATTGGTAGGCACGACGGGTAAAAGTTGAGCCCTTAAGTGTTCCCATAACGAGGTCGTCGTCGAAGCGAGATCAATCCAATCTACGCCCGCATCGTCGTTCGGAAGGCTGCGAGTGAACTCAAAATCCTCGCTTCGTGGCTTAAGTTCATCGGGCGCTACCGATCTTAAGATCGTTTCATCGGTTACCGGATCGAGATCGTCTTGCAAACGCTCCAGAGCGGGATTATCTCCTAACTCTGTTTCAATTGCTTGCTCAAGCTCTTGCTGACTCAACTGCAGAATCTTGCTTGAGAGCACGATCTTGGGGTCTACCCTTAGGTTCAACCCCGATTCAAGTCTTGTAAATGCTCCTACTTTTGCCAACGTTCCAACTCCTTGTCTCTTATCGGAGCATGTTGAACTCGGCTATCCTCGCAAATGTGTGAGTTTTGCTGAGTCATACTGCCAGTGGCATTGAACAAGCGCATTTTTCAACTGGGCTGGGTGAGTTTCTTCGCGGATATCGCTTCCGAAATGGCGTATCCCATTCTTCCCCTTTTTATGGTTGCCTTAGGGGCACCAGCCACAGGCCTCGGATTGGTCGAGGGCGTGGCCGAGGCGATCGTCAGCTTCATGAAAGGGCTCTCTGGCGTCCAAACGGATCGTTTAGGGCGGCGACTCCCCTTCATTCGCTGGGGATATGGCCTGAGCGCGCTGGGAAAACCGCTGATTGCGCTCGCGACAATCTGGCCCTTGGTCGTGCTTGCGCGCGGCCTGGATCGGGTTGGAAAAGGGCTTAGGACCACACCGCGTGATGCCCTTATCAGTGAATCCGCCGATGCCGATAAGCGGGGAGCAGCCTTTGGATTTCATCGGGCAATGGATACGGCGGGGGCGTTGGTTGGCGTCATTGTCACCCTTCTTCTTCTCAAAGTTCTGCCCGAGGCTAAAGGAGGCGACGTCCGAACTTACCAATTGATCTTTGCGCTCGCGGTAATTCCTGGCATCTTCTCAGTTTGGGTCACGTTACGGGTGAAAGAAGAGCCAGTCAAGCCGAACTTGGGTAGCAAATGGTCCAGATCAGAGCTTTCAAAAATGCCTCGTGCCTATTGGGTTGTACTTGCGGTTTCGCTCGTTTTCGGTCTTGCGAACACCAGCGATACATTTCTTCTACTGCGGGCAAAACAAAGCGGCTTTTCGGACTTCGAGACGATATTGGCCTATGCCCTTTACAATGTTGCCTATACGGCATTGGCTTTTCCGTTTGGGAAACTGAGCGATAGGATCGGTCGAATTCCGGTTATCGCCGCAGGTTGGATTGTTTACGGAATCGTGTACTTTGGGTTTGGGCAAGGCATGAGCAGTGCCTGGCTACTGTTCTTGGGATATGGCATTTACCAGGGCCTAGCGCAGGGAGCAACCAAGGCTCTCATCGCCGATCATTCGCCCGCTGAGTCCAAGGGCGCGGCAATGGGGTTCTTTTACATGGTCGCGGGCGGTGCGACTTTGGTGGGCAACATTGTGGCGGGGTTGGTGTGGGACCGGGTTTCGCCAGCCTTAATGTTTAATATCTGCGGAGGGCTAGCCTTGGTCGCGGCTTCGCTGTTATTGGGGACGCGGAAGTTGTCTCGTGTGGCCGGGTAGCAAAGTTGGACGTCAAGTCGTCCCCAGTCATACCCATCGCAGAAGCAAAAATAAAGCCGGCCCTGGAACGGGCCGGCGGGGGTTTTCTTTTTTCAGTCACCCTTTCGGGGTAACCGTTCCCGGAGAGGGAAGGAGGATATGCGTCACTTATACTAACGCGCGAAACGGGCCACGGGTTCCCTAATTTTGCAATAATCTTGAAGATGGGTCAAAACGCCCAGTAGCTCAGTTCGAACCAGTGCCATTGCTAGCGCGACGTGCCACCATTGACGGAGCTAAGTCCGTACCAATCGTGATTCTAACGTCTGGTTCAACGGAGCCCAAAATCTCCAACTTGATCTCATTCGGGCCGGCCTTGCGTACGGTCGCGATCCCAAGAATTTCGGCCGCCTTTCGAGCTCGTTCCTCAACCGAGGCCGTTCGAAAAACCACTTCACTAAAGGTGGATGGCTCCTTCGAGTTGCCAGCTGAGAACGCATCAAACATCTGATCTTCAAGCTTGGATGCCGCAACTTTCGCTGCTCCCTTGGTTGTCGTGCCATTGTAAACTGCAATCTTCACTAACTTGCGACCCTCAAGGTCGTCGTTAAAAAACAGCCAACTTACTAGCGAGTGAGTTTTCTCTAGGTCGGGAATAAAATAGTAGCTGCCATCGGATTGGGTTTCTCCGATCAAGGTCGCGGTCTTAAGCCCGTCGTCTTTCATGCCGCGAAAGATTTGAGCGAGCGCCATTAGTTGCAAGCGCGTCAAATTCGTTTCAATTTGGGTGAAGCTAGTATCAATGATCTCACTAGCCCGCGAGAGATTTCCGACACTCTTTGCTTCCGTCACGATTGCACGGATGAGAGCTTGTTGACGTGCCATTCTACGCCCATCGCCCTCCTCTTTTGAGTGTACGATCTTGATCGGGGTTCGGCGACCATTCTGATCAACCTTATGGGTATTGACTTCTCGAAACCGTGTAAAACCAACTGCTTCATCGCCGTTAATTCGCTGGCGACCAGCGGGCAAATGAATGTGAAGTTGACCCCAGTTATCGTCATAATCCATACGATCAAGCGTTTCAACTTCAACTCCCCCAACGACATTAACGATTTCGCGCACCGCATCCGGCTTGATTACAATCGTAAAGTCGGGGCTGACACCTGTGAGATCAGAAACAGCGGCCGTCAGAAGTTCCGTCCCCCCTCTCGAAAGGGTCCCATTAATCTTAGAGGTGATTCCTTGAATGGTCACGCGGGTATCACGCGGTATCGAGATTGCGGATATCTTCGTGTTCACCAAATCAACGGCGAGGAGCATGATCGTATCGGCCCGAGAATTTTTGGTGTACTCCATCCCTTTGCGATCTCGGTTGTAATCCTTGCCAACAAGCAATACAGAGATCGTGCTGCGGACTGGAAATTGGCTCTGGGGATCGCGAATCGTGTTCCAAACGTCAAGTGCCGAAGCCTCGGGATCGCCTTTGGTGATAGTTGTGACGACTCCGGAAGACCACCAGGCGCCGTACCCGCCGGCAATGGCGAAGATACCAAGAATAGAAATGAGTTTCCAACGCTTCCGCATTCAGTTGAGTCCTAGCAAATTATACGGGAAGTTATCACAGATCCTTAGTGCGCGTGCCTAGGTTTCTAACGTCAATCAAGCCAACATCGTTCCCGATTTTCCGGGGCAGAGTAGAGTTGGGGATAAATAAGATAGCAAGTATTGCCCGAACTTTGCCAGGCGGCGGAGAAATCTAAGCGCTTGTAAGTCATTCTCACCACGTTTTTTCCCGGATCGTTGAACACTGGATCGCCCTCCGGGGTGAAACCCACGAGAACCACCAGGTGCCCGTCGCTCCTCCCCTTAACGCCCTTACCCTTGAGCAAATCATAGCTAACGGAGCACACGACCGGGATATCGCGCGCAATCCAACGCTCAAGCTGCTCGATACTCCAGAGCCGAGCAACGTAGGCCCGCATTCCCGGAACGCTTCCCGCAAATGCGGTGTTGAACGCCCAGTTCCCCGTTCCGTCCCATCCGCGATCAAAAACACCCTCGCAAACGACGGGAACATCTTGATCAACGATCGCACGATTGAGAAACTTTGCCCAGTAGCCGAGCACCATCGAGGTTGCCGTGGCCGAGCAAATCACGTTTCCGTTCGGATAGCTCATCTGCGCGCGTTGCGGGGCCTCAAGTGTCTTCCCCCGGGCCGATGGATCGCCAATGGTTCCCGGTGGAGACGTGTTTTTACGGCGGAAAGTCAGCGATAAGAGCTCAAACGTGCCCTTCCCTTTGAGTTCGAGTCTCGCTGCCAGTTTTTGCCCAGGTTGATTGAGAATCAGGGTATCGGTGTCAACTTTCCCGAAGTCGTCACGCTGATCCTTCACGCTTGAGCGAGCGCCTCTTGAGTTCGCCCAAACCCCCATCGAATACCAACGCGGGCTTCCTTGCGGGCAAACTTTCACCGTCAAAGTTGCCTCTCCCCGCAAATCGCAGTTCCAAGATACAACTAACTCGTCCCACGGAATCTCGGGGTCAAAGGAGCCTTCCCAAAGGCCGCTTGAGTCCAACTTCGGTTCTATGACCGCCAACAAAGTCGAGGGGATCAGGTTCAAGGCGAGAGCAACACCGGCGAACAGCGGCATACTATCTATACGGTGCAGAGCCAAGCGTTGGTTCAGGCCGATTTCTTGCGGCGACGAAGCAGTGCGGCGGCACCCAATCCCAGAGCCGCTAATGTTGCTGGTTCCGGAACAACGGTTAGTTCCATCTCAACGATATGGTCGTCCCGACCATTCACTCCCAGCGCGTACTGCCCAACGCGGTCAACAGAGTGCACGTCCACCTTGTCCGTGCAGTACTTGGTGAGTGTCACGGTCAAATCTCCGTCGGTGTAAAGCAAAGAGTTAGCGGCCGTGATATTTGCCGCTCCGCTTAGATTTCGAGTTTGACCGCCATTTGCGAAAAACTCCGGGTCTTCATCCCCGAACCCTTTTGGAACTCCAAATGCGGAAATGCCGGCTGATTCACTTGACCCATTGAAGAACAAGTTGATTCCCCAAAAATCGCGACCAGGAGTGATCTCGTTGCCATCAAAGAAGGCGTAAAGATGATAGACGCCGGGGTGCAGGTCAATCGAAAGTAAAGTTGATGCGCTGTTTCCTGAGTTCACAAAGGCACCGGTTAGGGAGCCGACGGCAACATAGGCGTTCTTCCCGATTTCGGGACCGAACGTGTTGTACCAGCCGGTGTGCCAGTTTCCATTAGCATCGGTCGGAGTTCCGTTGAGGCCAGTTAAAGTCAATGCGTTTGCGCCGGAAACGCAGGCGGCCAGGGCGATCAGTGTCAGAGTTTTCATTTCTTTTGCTCCAGCTTTTGA
>JANNCV010000026.1:0-148625 GCA_031386985.1 Armatimonadota bacterium | reverse complement strand
TAAACCAACTCTGCCAGCTCACCCAGCCTTGCTGAAAACCCCAGCCGCTGGGTATCCCACCGCAAATCTTCCCATCAATCTCAACTTCAAACCAGCCCAATTTGTTCGATCCGTAAGCTTCATTGAAGGCCGCCGGATACGAGACTTTGGCGTAATCTTCAAACGGCATAGCCTGTGGCAAGGTTTTGTCAAAAAACTTGTGACCTACATTCCACGAATGATCCGCAGCAATCTGATAGGCGCCAAACGGAGTGGCATCCGCGCTCAAAATTACGTCGGCTTCGAGTTCCAAGTGCCTGGGCACCCGGCGCATTTGAGCGGCGTCATGCGCAAAATATACGTGCCCCACAAGCTTATGATCGCAAAACCCGTAGGAGAGCAAGGGTGCGTCTACTACCCCACTTGCACAGTCCAAATCAACGATCGTTGGCATCGGCCGGTTCTCGGCAAGGTGTTCAACATCGGGCATAATGATCGCGGCAAGCGCTCCCTTTTGAGCCGAAATGGCAGGGGCGCGAAAAAAGTGATCACCAACTACTTGGTTAGCCTTTGGCCTCAAACCGGGGCTAAAGGTCGAATCCGGACGAACTGCACTCTTGCCGTCGGGAGTAAAGGCATAAGAAAGGAAAAGATATTCAATCGAGGACCGCTTTGAGTCGAAATCAGCATCCAAATGCATCTTGAACCGAGCTCCATTTGCCGGCACCGTGATCTGTTTTTTCAATGTCACCCCATTTGCTCGGTGGGTAAGAGTCACAACAACCCCAAACGGTGCCTTCGTCTGTTGGAAACTCGTAAATCGCAAGCTGGGCGGGGCCAAAAACAGATTCCCAGTATCAGAGCTTCGAAGCGCAGTTGGCAGTTCATTTGAACGCGCGATCGGAAGACCGGGAGCGGATGGCGTCATCAGAATCACGCGCGAAATGCCCTTTGCATCCTTCACCATGAGGCTCTCAGTGATCTCACCCCCGTGAGTTTCGAGCCTGATCCCCGCGTCCTTCCCCCAGATTTCTATTGGAGACATTTGCGAAGGAGCATACCAAGCCAATAAGTAAAGAGCCAGCATATGTGCAAATTACCGCACGCGCGCAATATGCCGACTACTTCGCTAAGTTCGGGTTCGCGGCTGCGTATGCTTCCACTGTCTCTTTGGTGATTAAGACCGTCGGCAGTTTGATCATCTTTTCTTTGGGCAAATTGCCCTTCAGAATTTCGGCCGCCACTTCAATCGCCTTTGCGCCGGGGGTTGGATATTGCACTGTTGCATCGAGCTTGCCCGACTTGATCATGTCAATCACTTCCTGCTGACAGGCGTCAACCCCAACAAACAGGGGGGCTTTCCCGGTGGGGTGGGCGGCATCCCAAGCGAGTCGAGCCCCAATCGCCATTTCGTCGTTGTGGGCATAAACGCAATCAATCGCCGTACCCTTTTGAAGGAAAGTTTCCATGTAAGAACGTGCTGCTTGGCGCTGATATCCACAATCGTTCCCCTGCAAAATAGTCATCCCGGGGTGCTTTGCGATGACATCCATAAAGCCGTTTCGGCGATCTTTGGTCGGCGTCGCGGCGGCGATTCCTTGAATCATCAAAATTATCCCCTTGCCGTTGAGCTTCTTTGCAACAAACTCACCCGCCTGCTTTGCAATGTCGTAGTTATCGCCGCCAATCCAAGCCGTAAACTTGTTCCCCTCGATGGCTCGGTCCAGCAAAATCACGCTGGTTCCTGCATCGAAAGCCTTGTTAATCGAACCTTCAACCGCCGTCTCCGTTGGAGAAACCAAAAGAACCTTTGGCTTACGGATCATGAACGTATCAATAATGTCGTTTTGCTTGGCGGGGTCACCGGCGGCATCGCGCATCTCGTATTCAAACTCGGGGTGTTTATCCGCGGCCGCCTGAGTGTCAGCGTCAAACACCTTTCGCCATGGATCCTGAGAGTTAGCTTGCGAAAAAACCACAAGGGGGCGATTTTTCTTCGAAATCGGGCTGTTTTCAGCATCTGGAGAGGAGCATCCCGCGATTGGCAGGATAACCACGAGGGCAAGAGCGAGTTTCATTGTCATGTTCAGGTTCTCCGATTGAGGTTCTGCAAATATACCGCGATAATGATAATGACTCCTTTCCAGCCGTTGCCGATTTGTTGATCGACGCCCTTTAGAATCAACAATACATTCAAACAAACGATGAACAACCCGCCAACAAACGTTCCCATTACGCCTCCGATCCCGCCTAACAAGGAGCTTCCTCCCACAACTACCGCCGTTATCGCATCAAGTTCATATCCGAGCCCCGCGCTGGGGTCTCCGTTCGTGTTTCGAGCCGTAAACACCAGCGCCGCCAAGCCGATACAGAAACCGTTGATACTGTAGGCTCCAATTCGGATCGCAGGAATCGAAATCCCGGCATATCTCGCCGCCTCTTCGTTACCGCCGACCGCATAAACTGAACGCCCAAACACCGTTTTCTTCAAAACAAAGGCCGCAATGACAGTTATGGCGAGCATGATCCAAGCGCTAAGCGGAACCCCAAACTGGCGCTCTGTCAAAAATTTGAGCTTATCTCCAAGCCCACTTACGTTACCGCGACCCGTATAGACGAAGGCGATTCCGCGCAAACTCACCATCGACGCGAGGGTGACGACAAACGGCTGAAGCCGGGTAACCGAAATCAAGTAACCAATCAATGCTCCCACTAACGAGCCCACGAGTAGAACATAACCAGTAGTCATTCCGACCGAGGAATCCTTGACGATCCAGGTTGCAGTAATGCAATTGAGCAACCCCAAGAGTGAACCGATGCTCAAGTCAATTCCGCCCGTCAGAATCACGAAGGTCATACCGACGGCAAGAATTCCGGGGACGGCAAGCTGGTTCAAAATATTGGAAAGGTTGTCGCCCGAATAAAAGACAGTAGGCTCCAAGAAATAGGCCGCCGCCAACAGCAGAGCCAGACCGAGTAGGCCCTGATAAGATTGTAATGTTGCCAGAAACCGAGATGACCGCATGAACCTTGCCTAGTGTACAAGCAACTAAGGCGAGATTGAATCAAAATGAATCGGTGAGTTGGGAATCTGTCGCATCCAATCCAAACAAGGGCACCCGCATCGCGGTTATCGGGGGAAACTTACAGGATTCGCTTTTGCCGGGCATTTTGGAAGCGGGATTCAAATCGCTGGGAGTTTCCTTTGAAATCGTGCCGCTTCAAGTCGAAGCGATCCAATTCCCCGAATGTATGGCTCACCTTCGGGCGTGCGGGTTTCGGGGCGCGGCAATCGCATCGCCCCACAAAGCCCAGGCGGCTCGGCTCGCCGAGCAGTATTTTCAAAATCGGTTTGCCATGGGAGTTGCCAATGCGGTTTCGTTTGAAGATCGTGGCGTGTTTGGGCAAAATACCGAGTGCCCCGCCATTGTGTCACTCACTCGCCACCTCGAACTTGGGAATGCCATGGTTATGGGAGCCGGGTCGGGAGCTCGAAGCGTGGTGGCGGCCTTGCTCGACGCTGGTTGGAAGGTGCGGCTCTGGAATCGCAATGGAATGCGCGCTCGAATGATGCAGAACACGATGACGCGTTTTGGCAAGATTGACATCATCGCCCATCCGGAGCCAACCGGTTGCACCCTTATCGTAAATGCAACCCCCCTTGGAGCAAGAGCAGGCGAGAAATTACCGGTAGATTGGATGCGGGCGCCACGGTTGACGACGGCAATGGATTTGGTTTACCGGCGGGTTCCAACTGAGATGTTGCGGGACGCAAAGGTTAGAGGCTTCGCTACTATTGACGGGCGAGCGCTCGTCGTAGAAAAAGTCGCGCTTTCAATCGAATGGTGGATGGAGACACCCGTGGACCGGGCCACCATGCTAAAAGCCGCCGGATTAATGGTCTAGCTATATCGAAACCTGCTCCAGATAGGCTTGAAGCCGATCAAGCTTCTGCTCCCAGGTTTTTGTGCGAGCACACAGCCAATCCGCTGCCTGATCTATCGCTTCGGTATTCAATTCGCGATAAACAAGCCTCCCGACCGATTTGCTTCGGATTACCCCAGCTTTCTCCAATATAGCGAGGTGCTTCGAAGCCGCTTGGCGGCTCATACCGAGGTTCTGAAGCAAGGGAACGGTGGTCATCATTCCACGCTCCAGCCGGCGAATGATAAGCAATCGCGTAGGATCGCCCAGGGCCTGAAAGAAAGACGCTTCTATGCTGTCACCTCCGTTTCGACGTATGCGAACAGTTTCGTGAGTTCATCATTCCACCCCTCCGTGTTCTGGCCGAGACACCAGTCGCGCCGACTTTCTGGCACGCACTCAAAGCCTGATTCGGTCAGGGTGATTTTCGTTCCACGCGGATGATCTTCCAGTTCAAATCGCACCGTCGTCATTTCTTCTTCGGGATACTTGTCAATCTTACAGTCCTCGCCCGGATGCCAACGGTATGCAAAGATGCGTTGATCAACGACCTCAGTGACAATCGCATAGCAAATCGTGTCCTCGCCAAAGACAAGGGTCTGCAACTCACCCACAATGAAATCTCCAATGATTTTGTCGCCAAACCAAGCGGCCCACCCATCGGCGGTCGTAATCGCTTGCCAGACCTTCGAGCGAGACGCACTGACGATCCTTTCAACCCTTATCTCAATCATTGCCATATTATGCAACCTTTTAGTTGCATAATGCCTTGGACAATAAATATCGGTGTAAACATCGGATCCAATGGAGCGTAAATCCTTCCTGAAGCGTCGAAAGTGAAAGCATGACTCGGAAAAAGAAAATCTTGTTGTGGATCGCGATCCCCCTTTTGTTGTTCGCCATAATGGTCGAGGTAACAATAACGTGGTCGGGAGTTTTTTCGCTTTTTCGAAACGGATTTGCCGAGAGCTTAGTGAAGCCATCGAAAACAGATTACATCGGCTCGACTGAGACCAACATCAAAGCCCTGCGAATCGCCCTAATGCTCTATCACGACAACGAAGATCAGTTCCCAGCCGCGAGTGGATGGATGGATGCCGTGAAAAATCAGCTGAAATCCAATTCCCTCAATGAGGGCGAAGAGATGAAGAAATTCAAAGCAGATGGGGTTAGTAGCAGTGAGTTTGGATTTGCACTATCAGATATTGCGTCTCAAAAGAACAAAACTAAGTTGAAGCCCGACGATATTTTGGTGTTTGTATCAAAAGACAAGCGATGGAATGCACACGGGCGACCGGAAGACCTCGGTGCCGGTTGGGCCATCACTCTGGAAGGCAATCTAATCCGGGTCGGGCCTTAGCCAAAGACCATCATTCCGCCCAAGTGCCCGGTCAGGCCCACCAACGCAGCCGCCAATGCGATAAGCGCAAAATACACCTTCGATTCGTGAGCACCCTTAAGCCGCCACAAAACAACAGTCGTCATGAGTAATGTCGCGGCGACGCCCGCAATGAAGTGATTGAGCGGCGGCCCCGACCATTCGAATCCTCCCCGAAAGAAGAATAAAAGTCCGGTGATCACCGCGCCGTAAGCGCTGAGGCCACCCCCTAACAGGCAGAGTAAGGCCGCGTAGCGCACATTAGGGTCTCCACGTTTCCAGCCCAAAAATTCTAGGAAGACACCAAACTGGAACAATGCAATCGGAAAGTGAACAATGATAGGGTGGAAAGAATGCTTGGGAAACATAGCGTTTCCGGTGGTTATCGGCGGTGCCGGAGTTGCGGCAACACCAGGTTCACTGTCGGATCTGATCTCGGTCAAGTTCAAATCGCCATCCCCGTCCGCATCCATGCGCTCAACCGCCCGAAGGGCCGCGACAACGTTATCGCCCGAAAGCGCATCACCTACCTGCTTGCCGAATGGATTTCGTTGGGGAGCGATCGTGTGGCAAATCCCGCACTTCGCTGCCGTCAGCTTTGCTTTGGGCGCGTAGGTGGCGACAAACTGATCATAAAACTCCGGTTTTGCTCCGACAAGTCCAATCAAAACGAAGCACATTAAAGCAAAAAGGGACGTTCGCACCATGAGCATTACCTTACCCCGAGTAGAATTGATCTCATGTCCCTTGCATCGTTAAAGACCAAACTCGCCGACGTTAACGCCCTTCACTCCGCAGGAGCTCTCATGGAATGGGATCACCAGTGCTATATGCCCGTTGGAGGAGGCGAAGCGCGAGCAGAGCACACCAGCATCTTGAGCAGGATTGCCCACGAAATCTTGACCGCTGATGAAACTCTCAAGGCGCTCGAAACGGCAAAGCAAAATGTTGAGCCTGGGACTGAAGATGCCGCGCTACTGCGAAAGGTGCAACGTGACGTTGACTTACGCACCAAACTCCCCGCGGATTTTGTTGCGGAGAAAATGAAGACCTCCAGCCTTGCCCATGAAAAGTGGGTAAACGCCCGGAAAGCGAATGACTTTGCAAGTTTCGCCCCAACTTTAGAAAAAATGTTCGAACTCGCGCGCCGGGAATCCGAATACCTCGGCTACAAAGTTCACATTTACGACGCCCTCATTGACCAATACGAAGAGGGCGCAACCGCTGCCGATGCCCGGGCGATGTATGAGAGCATTAAGGGCCCGCAGGTTGCGCTTGTGAAAGATATTCAGGCGAGCGGACGCCAACCCGATGACACGATTTTGTACGGCGAGTGGGATCAACTCAAGCAGAAAGAATTCACCGAAAAAATCGTCAAGGCGATCGGTTTTGACTTCCATTGCGGACGCCAAGATACGGCCGCCCATCCGTTTTGCACGAATTTCTCGGTAAGCGATGTCCGGCTCACCACCCGTTATCTGGATTACATCGGGGCTGCGATTTTTGGTTCACTTCACGAAGCCGGGCACGGAATGTACGAGCAAGGCTCGCCCAAAGAGTGGGATCGAACTCCGCTGGCGGGAGGAACCTCGCTGGGAGTTCACGAGAGCCAAAGCCGCACGTGGGAAAACATTGTTGGGCGATCTAAAGCGTTTTGGTCGTTCTTCTTCAGCGACCTGCGGGCCGCCTTTCCGAAACTGGCCAATGTGTCTCTCGACGATTGGTATCGCATGGTGAATAAGGTTCAGCCCTCTTTGATTCGAGTAGAAGCCGACGAATGCACGTATAACTTGCATACGCTTGTGCGGTTCGAACTCGAGTGTGACTTGCTTACGGGAGCCTTGAAGGTTTCGGATTTGCCCGATGCTTGGAACGCAAAGTACACCGACTATCTCGGCGTAACTCCCGAAACTGATTCAGTTGGATGCCTGCAAGACGTGCACTGGTCCGCCGGCCTGATCGGCTACTTCCCTACTTATTCCATCGGCAACCTGTTAAGCTACCAGTTCTGGAACTGCCTCCAGAGTGATCTTGGCGACACCGATGCCCTCATGTCTTCCGGCAATTTTCAACCGATTCTAGGCTGGTTGCAAGAGAAGGTTTATCGGAAGGGCTCACGATTCACGCCAAAAGAGCTCATCCTGCAGGTGACCGGCAAGCCCCTCGCGGCGGATGATTATCTGGCGGGGTTAGACAAGAAATACCGAGCGCTGTACGGCATTTAGGTTTGGTGGAGAAGAAGGGGCTCGAACCCTCGACCTCTGCAGTGCGATTGCAGCGCTCTCCCAACTGAGCTACATCCCCAACCAGGTTCAATTTACCCGCAACCCGTTCTAGGGGCATGGGCATCACTGCCCATGCGGCCTTGGCTTCGAGCCGAGGGGTTAAGAACGTTGGAAAGTCCCACCTTACGAGAATCGCCGAAACCCCAAAACCAGAATCGGAGCGATCAGGAGGGCGAGCAAGTAGTTTGCAACCTGCAACTGAACGACTTCCAGCATATTCAAACTCGTCGCCATGAGCATGATTCCGCCGGCCGACGAAAGCTCGGCGAGCTGTTCTTCATCGCTGGCTACTGGCTTCAATGCGCCCGCCGAAAAGGTCAAAAGCGACTGAAACACTAAAACCACCAAGGCCGTAACCATTATCGCTGGCCCAGACGCAACCCCAAAAAAGATTGCCGCGAATCCGTCCATCGTAGATTTCAGCGCGAGTAACTCGCTTTTTCCCTCCAGGCGATCTTGCATACAGCCCAAAAGCGTCATCGGGCCGACGCAAAACAGCACGGAAGAAGTGATCAGAACGTTAACAAACGAGTTGTCGGACTCGGCACCAACGAAAGACTTCGCCCATTCGGCGAAAACTTCGATGCCGTGCTGAATTCCCAGAAACAACCCAAGCATCCCTCCGAGCGCGATCGCGGCCGCAACCACCAGGATGTTCTTTGACCCCAAAGCCATCTTCAGCCCAATCGCCAAAGTAACGAGCCCCAGCCCGTTCATCGCAATATCGCGATATTCCAGCCCAACTCCCCGGAAGAGTAACCAACCGACTAAGCCGCCGAGAAACACGGTGACGGTGTTGAGAAGCGTGCCTTTCGGAACCCACCTCATTTACTGGCCCTTCAAAACGTAGCCATCAAAGAGGCGCGAAATCTGCTCACACATCGCAGTCACCGCCGCCTCGAACATGATCTTGCCTTTCGGCGCCGAGCCCAGCGTTGCGAAACCAAGTGAGCCGTCTTGAGTTATCTCATCGAATTGATGGATCATCCCAAAAACGGGCGGGTCAGGAAGAAGCCCGTCATCGCGGAGCTTATCCATCCGAACCAGGTCGGGACGAACATGCAACATGAGCGAAACCTCAGCCTCGCAAGCGTGCCGAATCTCCTTGGCCGGGCCTTCCAGAACCGCAGCGACATCCGAAGCAATCGGCCCGTAATAGCCCGAGTGTCCGAACGTGAGATTGGGGTAACGAGCCTTTAGCGTTCGCATGACTACCCCATTCGGCTCCGAATTGCCGCCATGCCCATTCACAATAAAAAACTTAGTAAATCCATGCGGAATTAGCGACTCACAGACGGATTCTATGGCCCCCATGTAACACGAAAAAGAAGCCGAAAGCGTGCCCGGAAACTTCAAATGATGCCCCGAAGCCCCTAGCCAGAGCGTCGGCGTCAGCAAGCACTTTTCCGGCACCACAGATTCGACTCCCTCGCCCACCGCCGTCGCCATTATCGAATCGGTAAACAAAGGCAAGTGCCGCCCGTGTTGCTCAAGCGATCCGGTGGGAACTACGACGACGATGTTACGGTCAAGGGCTTCAACTTCCGGCCAAGTGAGATGGGCGAGCTTCATGAGGTCGTCAGATTACCGCGAAAGCAACTCAGGAGCTTAAGGATTCGTTAGCGTTGAGATCATTTTTCAACAGCCCCAAAAGGCTGGAAGCCCGTGCCGCGGATTACAGCTTCTTTAAAACCAGCGAGACGTTGTGGCCGCCGAATCCGAATGAGTTCGAGAGTGCCGTCGTCACTTGAACCTTTCTGGCAACATTGGGAACGTAATCCAGATCGCAATCGGGGTCGGGGGTTTCGTAGTTTATGGTGGGAGGCAGAACGCCATCGCGCATGGCAAGCAAGCAGATCAGGGCTTCAATCGCCCCCGCCGCGCCTAAGGAATGTCCAATGGCGGATTTCGTGGAGGAAACCGGAACCTTGTAGGCATAGTCGCCGAACGCTCTCTTAATCGCCATGGTTTCGAATTTGTCGTTATAAGGTGTGGATGTTCCGTGGGCATTGATATAGCCAATATCCTCCATTTGGAGGCCGGCGTTTCTCACCGCCATCTTCATGCTACGCATCGCGCCATCGCCTTCGGGATCGGGCATCGTTATATGGTTGGCGTCACCGGTCATACCATAGCCGACGATTTCTCCGAGGATGTTGGCCCCGCGTTTCACCGCAAAATCGTAATCTTCTAAGACAAAAACGGCCGAACCCTCGGACATGACAAACCCATCTCGATTCGCGTCAAATGGCCTCGACGCATGATCGGGATCGTCGTTATTCGTCGTCATTGCCCGTGCCGCACAGAACCCAGCGAGGCTGATTTCGTTGATCGGGGCTTCGCTTCCGCCCGTAACCATTGCGATTGCGTCACCACGCTTGATCGTATGATAAGCCACGCCGATCGCATCGGCTCCGGTGGAGCAGGCCGAAACAACGCACGTGTTTGGCCCTTTCAACCCGAACAAAATCGAAACGAGCCCTGAGGCCATATCGGGAATCATGTAAGGCACGAGGAACGGCGAAACTTTCGACGGGCCGCTTTCGTAGAGCCGCCGAAACTGCTCGCCTAAAAACGTTAGACCGCCGATCCCAGAGCCAATGATGACGCCGGTATGCTCGCAAAGCCCTTTGTCGTCCAACGGGAAATCGGCAGATTCTAGGGCCATTCGGGCCGTTCCAGCGGCGAATGCTAGAAAGCGATCAATGCGACGCGCTTCTTTTCGATCGAGCCAATCTTCGGCGTTAAAATCCTTAACCTCACCCGCGATACGGGTGGGATAATCGGAAACGTCAAAGTGCGTAATGGGGCCGATGCCACTTTCACCCGCAAGCATTCGGGACCAGAATTTCTCAACTCCGGTCCCGAGAGCGGTAATAGCACCGACGCCAGTAATGACGACCCGGCCCGATGGGCGGGTGGACTCAATCATTTATGATTTGCCAGAAATATAGGTGTTGGCATCACCCACGGTTTTGATTTGGCCGACTTCTTCGTCGGGAATATCAATTCCGAATTCGTCTTCGAGCGCCATAACGAGCTCGACAACGTCAAGGGAGTCGGCTCCGAGATCTTCGGTAAAGCTCGCGCTCTCCACAACTTCCTCGGGTTTAACGCCGAGCTCTTCGACAACCACTTTCTTAACTCTTTCTAAGATGTCGCTGGACATGATTTTGACCTTACCTCAAATGTAGATTTTGGCGGAAACCGCAGACCGGATTATGACACGGATCGCGTTTTGTGGTTTGCGGCTTTGCTTGGCGTTGCATTGCTTGGCGATAGCTGAGCCATTGCTACGAAGCTGCAAGCCCGTGCGGAGGAACAGCAAAGCCAAGCCAAGCCCCCCGTCCAGTATAATTTGATGCCCAGCCCGGGTGGCGGAATGGTAGACGCAGCGGACTTAAAATCCGTTGTCCGCAAGGACATGAGGGTTCGAGTCCCTCCCTGGGCACCAATTTTAGAGAGCGCGGTCTCCCGACCGCGCTCTCTGGGGCTTTTAATATTCGCGGGTGGAGTTTAATCCCGGCATCGGAACCGGATAACGCCCATTCGTGCCCGCCACCAATGGGGCCTCGGAACCATACGTTAACAAATCTAATCCCGGCGCAAACTCGTGCTCACAATTCAGCATATCTTCGTAAGAAATCTCTTGGCCGGTATGCGCGGCCATTCGACCCATGCTCGAAACCAAGCTCGCTTGAACTCCAACCCTCACTTCATTGTAGGGCTTGTTCTCGCGAATCGCGACGACGAGTTCATCCCACTCATTTTGGTATGGGTTACTCGTGTCGGTTGAAATCCATTGGAGGTTCTCATCCACCATGTTCTGGCCCTTGTAAATGGCCGAAGGGCCGCCACAGTCATTCGCGCGGGAGGCGATCGCAGTCCCTTTGCTTCCGTGCAAGTGGCTAGAATATTTGCCCTGAGCCCCCTCAACACACCGACCATCGAAGTAAAACTTGGTGCCATCGGCGAAGGTGTATTCCACCGAATAGGTGTCCAGGTTCTGATCAACAAACGTGGCACCCTCGGCGGTTTGGCGATAATGCCGGCCACCCGAAGCGCGAGCGCTAACTGGAACCGCGTTCTTCATCCAAATGCCGTGGTCAACGATATGAATATAGAAATCGCTAAAGCAACCGCCGCTCGCCCAAAGGAAACTATGGAATCTGCGGATTTGATATTCCAAATCCGTGGTGCCTTCAGGCTTAGGGAGCGATTGCATGTAACCCGCGGGGCCATGCATTCGGTAGCCTCGCATGAGCAATATCTCGCCCAGCTCGCCGTCTTGAACGCGCTTGTGAAGCTCTTGGAGCGGACGTTGATGACGCGACATCAAGCCAACCCCGACCTTGAGATTCGCCGCGGTTGCCTCCTCGGCTAGCAGCAACATCTTCTTGCTCGTTGGGCCGTCAACCGTAACCGGTTTTTCCATGAACACGTTCAACTTCTTTGAAATCGCGTAGGAAAAATGCACCCAACGAAAAGCCGGAGGAGTGGTGAGGATGACGATATCGCCCGGCTTCAGGCAATCCATCGCCTTCTTGTATGCATCAAATCCAATGAATTTTCTCTCAGCGGGTACGTCTGTGAGTTTGGCGTTGTCCTTTACGATGTTCTCGTAACTTCCCTTGAGTCGGTCTTCGAACACATCGGCCATGGCAACAAGCTTTATCGGCCCGCTTGTTGTTCGCAGGGCATTTACCGCCGCGCCGCTTCCACGTCCGCCGCATCCAACCAGCGCAACGCGAATCTCATCGCTGCTGCCGGGATGAACCGACGCGAATCCCAGAGAAGGTAATGCGGATACCGCGACGATCCCTCCCGTTGCTTTGATAAATTGTCTTCGAGACGGGTTAATGTTTTTGATGCTCATTGCGCTGTTTTTATTATATACGACCCGCGAGTCGGTTAGGCCGCTAGGCCGTGCGTCTCGTGGTGTAATCTGCCGGGATGAATCGCCAGCGCTACTCGAACATAGCTCATACCCGGTGCGAATTTGCTTGCCCGGTAAGCCTTTGGAGAGCGTCGGAACTGCTGGTCAGCGCTGGTGTAGCCGAAGGCAAAACCCTCCTGGATATTGGATGCGGGTTCGGAGCGTGGACAACATTGGCCTCAAATCGAAGTATCAGCATTGGTGTTGACTACAACGAGGTTTCGGTTGAGCGCGCGCGAAGGGGCCCAACTTCTGCCACGTTTATCATTGGCACAGCTAAGGATATTGATCGGAGCAAGTTTGATGTCATCCTCTGTATTGGTTCCACGCATGCTCTAGGAGGAATAGAGGCCACCCTTGAGTTTTGCCAAACCCGCCTTAACTCC
Organism: Armatimonadota bacterium; assembly: GCA_031386985.1. GTDB lineage: Bacteria > Armatimonadota > Fimbriimonadia > Fimbriimonadales > Fimbriimonadaceae > JANJUB01. The sequence continues at coordinate 135,737 of JANNCV010000026.1, read as the reverse complement.
GGGGGAAAGCTGGTTCTGGGCGATGGCTTTTGGGCCAGGAAACCCGACTTAGCTTACTTAGAAGTCCTCGGAGCGGGAGAATCTGATTTCACTACCCACGCCGAAAACGCGGCAAGAGTCAGCAGAGCCGGATATCACCTGTTGCATTCTTGCTATGCGAGTCAGGAAGAATGGGACAACTATGAAGGGAGATATCGCTCGTCAATGCTGGAGTGGTGCGAGAACAACCCCCTCGATCCAGATGCTGAAGAATTTCGAGCGCAATCCGATCGCTGGTACAACGCCTATCTGCTGTACGGTCGCGATACCCTAGGCTTCGGGTTCTACGTGGTTTCGCAAGATACGCCACAATTGAAGTAGATGCCCGATACTCCCCTCGTTGACATTCAAGCCACCCCCGATGAGCGAAACATTTCAATAGATAAGGTTGGAGTGCGCGCCGTTAAGCACCCTATCGCCGTACTCGACCGTGAGCACGAGTTACAACACACCATTGGGGATTTTACACTCACGGTCGAACTACCAAAACACTTTAAGGGAACACATATGAGCCGGTTTTTAACGGTTTTGAATGAGCATCACGGCGAGGTAAGCGTCAATGCGATTCCTCAGATTATTCGACGATTGAAAGAGCGGTTGGATGCCGAGCGAGCCCACCTTGAGGTTTCGTTCCCGTTTTTCATGAGCAAAGCGGCTCCAGTGACAAGGCAAGTCGGAATGATGCAATATGACTGCTCTTTTTTCGCCGATTGCAGGCAAGACTTTGTGATGCAGGTTGTAGTTCCGGTGACAACCCTGTGTCCGTGCTCCAAGGAAATCAGTGCCTACGGCGCCCATAACCAGCGTGGCTACGTTACGGTGCGCATCAGATTTGGTGAAATGATCTGGCTGGAAGAGGTTATAGAAATGGTGGAGAAATGTGCTTCGGCACCGCTTTATCCCGTTCTGAAACGACCCGACGAGAAGTTTGTGACCGAGCAAGCGTTCGATAATCCCCGATTCGTTGAGGACATTGTTCGCGAGGTTTCACTCGCATTTGAGGCAGAAAAGCGGATCAGCTGGTACGAGATTGAAGTTGAAAATCATGAGTCTATTCACGCCCATAACGCCTATGCAACCCTCGTTCGGGACAAGCGGGGTGGATAGTATTAAGTCTGCGGTTTCCGCTGGTCTGGCTTTCTTAATATTTGCCGGTAAATTTGCTATTATTTTCTGACGATCTGCCCGAACACAACGGAGTTTAGCTACAATAGGGCATGATTTCCCGATTTCTCGCGAGCTTCTTGGTGATTTGTTGCTCGGTTCTCGGCACGGCCGCGATCACGCTTAATCAAACTGATAATTTTCAAGATGGCACGACGATGTCTTGGGGCGGAGGATCGAGCCCAGGCAACATCTCAACCGGCGGTCCCGCTGGGGCAGGTGATAAGTATCTGCAGATTAGCGCTGCGGGTGGATTTCTCGCCACGTTTAACACCGTGCAATGGGCCGGAAACTATACGGCGGCAACGGTTGATCGAATCGAAGTTGATTTGCGAAACACGGGTCCAAACCCTCTGGAGATTAGGTTGATATTGTTTGCCACAAACACGGATCGGTGGTCTTCGGTAAGCAAAGTTGTTTTGCCCCCAAACTCAAGTTGGGTTCATGCCTCGTTTGATGTCCTTGAAGCTAACTTCGTTCATACAACCGGCACCGGAGCTTTTTCGGCAATGATGGCAAATATGAGCCGCATCATGTTTCGGCATGAGCCCGTGATTACCGCCGGGGGTACGGCCGTGACCGGTTCGCTCGGAATCGACAATATCACTGGATACGCCAAAACGATTCAACTGCAACCTAATGCCTACAACATTGTTATCGGAATCCCTCAAAGCGGTGCTCTGCCCGACCTCTTCACGAGCGACGATTTGCGCCTTTCTATTCGACAGGACCCGTCCCGCTCACGCCAGGACCCGGCCGTTTCAATCGAGACCCACATGACGGCGCCGAGTGGAAGTTTTTCCATCCTGCGGCTCTCCGTAGAGACTCTATCCAGCGCTGTGCCAGTTGCGCTCGTGAACCAGAGGATCTTGCTTTGGGACTTTCAAACCTCTGGTTACGTTCAGATTGACGCTCGCCCTTGCACGTCGGCGGATCAGACGGTCATGATTGAACTACCCTCAAATGTAAATCGGTTCGTCCATCCTTCAACTCGCGAGATTCGGGCAAAACTGAGTTATTTTGACCCGGGAACTCTGCTAACGAGATCATGGGGCGTTAGTTTCGATCTGGTTTCAGCCACTCTGATTCGATAAGCAAGTAGAATCCGCTTATGCTCGTGGGACTTGCGCACTGGCTATCTTGGCCAAGCCGCCAAACTTCGTCGTCATCTTTTGCGATGACCTCGGTTATGGTGATCTAAGCTGTTACGGGAATCGAGAGTTCAAGACTCCAAACCTTGATCAAATGGCGAAAGAGGGCGTTCGCTTTACCAATTTCTACGCGGCATCCCCGGCTTGCAGCCCCTCACGCGCTTCATTACTTACCGGTTGCTACCCTCAGCGCGTTAGTGTTCCCCACGTTCTGAACCCAGACTCCAAGACGGGTTTGAACCCGGATGAGACCACTCTTGCCGAGGCGGTTAAGCCGCTAGGATACACGACGGCTTGTATCGGAAAATGGCACTTGGGAGTGAATAACTTGATGCCCACGAATCATGGTTTTGACTCGTTTTTTGGGTTGCCTTACTCCAATGATATGTGGCCCCCAAACGGCTCGAATTGGCCCGCTTTGCACTTGTTTGAAGGCAACGAACGAGTTCAGGAAATTAAGGGTTTGGCGGATCAAGCGACGCTAACTTCTCGCTACACCCGAGCCGCTACAGACTTCATTTCATCGAACAAATCAAAGCCATTTCTGCTTTATCTAGCCCACTCAATGCCTCATGTTCCCATCGCGGCGAGTCCTCGTTTTGTCGGCGGTAGCGGTAAGGGGCTTTACGCCGATACGATCCAAGAAATTGACTGGTCAGTTGGGGAGATATTGGCAACGCTAAGGAAAAACGGCATTGACAGAAATACCTTGGTGTTCTTCTCGTCGGATAACGGGCCGTGGCGCCCGTACGGCGATCACGCTGGCTCCTCCGGTGGCTTGAGGGAGGGCAAAGGAACAACATTTGAAGCCGGATTCCGAGTTCCCGGCATTTTCTGGCAGCCGGGAGCGATTCCAGCCGGACGCGTTTCAACGCAGGTTGCTTCGACAATGGATGTCCTTCCAACCGTGGCGGCAATGGCGGACGGGAAGCTTCCGGAGAGAAAGATTGATGGTCACGATATCCGCCCATTGCTCAAAGATGCAGAATCAAGGACGCCTTGGAAATGGTTCTACTATTATTGGCCGGGCGAGCTACAAGCCGTGCGTAGCGGCGATTGGAAGCTGCACGTTGCCCATTCTCATCGCCACCAAACCGAGCCCGCCGGAGCCGGCGGTAGATCGGCGGGCGAAGTAGTTCAGCAGATTGAGTTGTCGCTGTTTAACTTAGCTTCCGACCCGGGAGAAACGACCAATTTAGCCTCAAAGTACCCTGAAATCGTCAAACGCCTCATGCGAATGATTCGCGTGGGGCGTGAGGAGCTAGGGGATACAATAACGAAATCGAAAGGCACCGAGGTCCGCCCACCGGGGAGGGTGAACGGATGACTTTTCGAAAAAACTCACAGCTTTCTGAGCTTAAAAAGGTCAAGAATCTCCGGCACCTCACCAACTTGGCGAGCCCGCTCTAACAGTTTCCGCACCATTTCGGTTCGGATGGTGCCACTTAGCTCTGGATCAAACCACCTATTTTCTCGCTCATTTGGATCCCTTTCAAGATCAAACAGCTCCCATTCAGCCAATTCATAGTAGCGAATCAGCTTGTATCGGTCCGTGCATAGTGAGATGTACTTGGGAACCTTATGTTCCCCGTCGTTGCTCTCATAGAAGTGGCCATAAGCCGGGATTGAGTTCGTTTTTTTCCCCTTGAGCTGGGGGAGTAACGACGATCCTTGCATCTCGGCTGGCCCACGAAGTCCGGCGAGCTCCAGAATCGTCGGGGCCAGGTCCACATTTGAAGTCAAAGTGCTTACCTTTTTTCCCCGACCAATTGAAGGCCCACACATCACGAGTGGCGTACCTGCCGAAGGCTCGTAGAACCAGCGTTTGTCATACCAGCCATTTTCGCCTAGAAAGAACCCTTGATCAGAAGCGTAGATTACGATCGTGTTTTGGCTCTGACCCGAGTTGTCGAGAAAGTCCAACACCTCCACGACTCCGTCATCCACCGAGTCCACGCATCGCAGATAGTTCTGAAGATAGCGCTGGTAGTTCGTGCCAAGCAAATCGCCTGTTTTTTCGAGCTTGGAGCGGTAAGCTTCATCTTGGCCCGAGAAACCTGTTTGCCAAGCTCCTCGCTGGGTTTGGGTGAGCGCCGAAGGCACAAATCCCACCATCAAGTCCTCAGCGGGACGCATATCCGCGTCAACTCGCATCCCTACTGTTTTTGCGCCACTCGTTAAGGTCGCGTGATCGGTCCGAAGAGTTACCGGTTCGGGGAAAATACGATTTTCAAAAAGGGGGATTCGATCCACACTCGGAATCCAGCTTCGGTGGGGCGCTTTGTGCCCTATGAGTAAGAAATAGGGCTTGGAGTGTTTGCGTTGTAGCCACGAGACGGCCTTTGTGGTGGTGATCTCACTCACGTAACCCTCATTCTTTTGCCGCCCCTGAGGCGTAATGAACTCCGGATTATAGTAGGCACCTTGTCCGGGCAATATCTCCCAATGATCAAAGCCGGTCGGCTCAGAGACCAAGTGCCACTTGCCAATCACTGATGTTTCGTAGCCCTTGGATTGCAGGAGTTTTGGGAAGGTGACTTGAGAGCCATCGAACTTTGAATCATTGTCTTTGAATCCATTTTTGTGACTGTACTTCCCCGTTAGGAGGCTCGCCCGACTCGGCCCACATATTGGGTTGCTCGTATAGTGACGATCAAATCGCACGCCTTGGCGAGCGATTCTGTCAATCCCTGGGGTTTGAATCAGGTTCGATCCGTAGCAGGATGTTGCACTCCTAGCATGATCGTCGGCCAAAATTACGATGATGTTGGGTCGAACGGTCAAGGTCATCACCGCGAACGTCAAGGTTGACATCATCAGCCGAGCTTACCCCCTCAAAAAAAGAAGCCCGCGGCGAGTGCCACGGGCTTCTTCCCTGGGGAGCCGATTGATTAATAGAGCCCGTTGATGATGGCGTGATCTATTCTCAACGTAAACGGAAGCGTTGTAACTCCCGCTCGGTAAGGGTTGATTCCTCGCACGAGGATCTTGATTTGCCGAGTGTTGCTCATGTACTTACTGTAAGGAGTAGGCAAGCTAATCGTCTTGACCGCATCAGTTGCGGTTAGAGGAGTGGAGCCAGCATAATCCCAAGCCGAAGTTGTGTAGTTCCAAGCAAAAACGCTACCGGTGATCCCGGCCGCCGCGCGAGCTTCAAATTTGATTTTTAGGCTTTGCGGATTGGCGAGGACGGTTGACGTGATTTGCGCGGAGCAAACTTCGCCTGTTCGAAGGAGCGGCAACGATGTGACTGAGAAGTACGAGTTATTCGATGACAAGATCGAAGTTAGATTGCCCGAGGGCAATTTGCCCTCAACCATCGAAACACCCGTAACAACCGAATCTGCCGGCTGAGAAACGCGGAAGCTCTGGAAGTAAGTGTTCCAGTTGCTTCCTTCGACAACCATGCCATAAACCCAAAACAGATTGAGGTCTATCGGATCAATGCATGCGCCAAAGTAGTCTCCCCAACGACCGTAGGGATAGTTGCCACTGCCCACTTTAATCGTTGATGAGGGTCCCACCGTTCCGGGAGGATCATTAGCCCGCCGGGAAGCGAAAAGTAGATCAGAGGTTATTGCGGCACTGGAACGTGAATAGACGATTCCAATATCATTTCGTTGGTTGATAGCGATGGCGGGCATGTGCGTGTCGGAACCGGAAGAACCGACGATTTCACCCGTCTGCGTGTTGGTAGGCTGGTTTCCAGAGGTTGGCCAACCGTTGGTTGTCATTTCATACCAGCGAACTTTGTTAACACCGCCATTCCCCGCGACCGTGTGCGAGGAGACCAATCTGCCGTTGCGCCACATAGCGTTGAAAAGTCGTCCGTCAAGAGCGTCAAGAAAGTTTCCTCCCGAAGCCGCATCCTGCTGTACGCGAGTGTAAGAAGGGACGTTGACATTAGTCGTTGTCATCGTTGGTGCGGTCGTCAGATTTGTGAAAGCAACAAAGCCCATGGCCGAAGTGCTCGCCGCAAACATTCCATAAATCGTATCCAGATTGGCATCGTATGTTCGAGCCGTCTGAACCGTTCCGGCATTGGGCAACTCGAAATAGTTAACCACCGGACTGCCACCAGTTAGGAGCTCGGCCTTGCGGATCGTGAATAGATAAACGCCGCCGAAGCCAGACGTATAACCGAACATGTTCCCCGTTACAGCGATGGCATCCTTGTTGATACCCCAACCTGGATAGTCCAACCAGTAGGAACTCGTTCCTCGATTAAGCTCATTGTCAATCTTAAATTTAGTCCAGGTTCCGTTCGGATCAGCGTCATCGGAGACCGCAACTAGCTGCCAACTCTCGGTCGCATCGAAGTCCGGGTTGATGATTGTTAGGAACCAGCGACCGGACGTTGCATCAAAAAGAATCTTGGGGTCGGAGATAATTCCTCCCGTGAATTCAGTTGAAAAGAACGCGTCTATGTCTTGTTGGAAAGTTATCTGTCCATTGGATTTATTAGCAAAAGCCACCGCCGTGTTGACAACTAGGACAACATGATTGGGGCCGGCGGCCATGTCAGGATCGGGCGGAACGTATCCCGTTGGGCCAATACCCCGGAACAGTGGGCTTTTGGCATAGCTTCCTGGCAGGCTGTTGTTTTGCTGACCAAACGGCAAATTGTTAATCGTCCCAATCGGAATCGGAATATGGTCATTTTCCGAGTTGCTACGGGTGTTACTATGAAAGACGTCCTTAATTTGCGGGATAAGCAAACGCGTATTCATCGTCTTTCCTTTCGGCGCGATCATGGTTTTTACGGGTTGAAAAGTCTGATCGGCACTTGACAGACAAGCGACCAAACCAAGGCTCAATCCCAAGGTGCGGACAGTGTGCAATCGAATCATCAAGGCTCCCATTCTCGGTTAGAGAATTAACATTGTAGACTAGCACTATTCTACGCCCGTGCGCAAGGGCGGAGCGGGCTTTTTTATTAAAACAGAGTTCGGGATCTTTGAAGGTAGCTTGTTTTGCGAAGTGGTACTCTCAAATCGCCTTGCTACTAATCTCAACCACCCATAGACCGGCCACCGACCTCGGGTTCTTGCTTCACAAGAACCCGATTCGGAATTACTCGGCTGAAGTCACTTTCGGGCAAGTGAATGTTGTCTTTCCCGAGGCAACTGAAGAAAGAGCTACCGCAGCGGTTCTGTTGGAACTCGATCCTGTTCGGTTGGTGCGAGGAAAGAATGAGGCTCAGGGGTCGGCAGGTCAATATGTGAACGACCGGCCCTATGTTGCTAGTTCGTTCCTAAGCGTCGCTTTGGTAGAAGTGTTTAGCACGGCGATGCAAGGGCGGAGTAAGGACCGTCAAGAGTTGGCCGAAACCGCCATACCGCTGGAACTGCGTATCCCCGTTCTGCCGTGCCGAGCGGGCGAAGATCGGTTACGGCGGCTGTTTGAGCCCCTCGGCTACGCTGTTGGCGCAACTAGGCTCCCCTTGGACTGCGATTTCCCGGAATGGGGGGAGAGCCCTTATTACGATGTTACGCTGTCTGGAACGGTATTGCTGCGCGATGCACTCCGGCATCTCTACCTTCTCCTCCCTGTTCTCGATGCCAAAAAGCACTATTACATGGATGAATCGGAAGTTCAAAAGATGGTTTCGAAAGGGGAGGGCTGGCTACCCCAGCATCCCGAGCGCGATTGGATTCTCCGCGCATCGCTTGGCCGAAAGCCAAGCTTGATGCGCCAGGCTTTGGAACAACTCGCGAATGCGGAGGAAGCGCTTGCGCACGAAGCCGAAGAGGTGGATGAGGTATTCACCGCACCCGAGGAAGGCGAAGTCGAAAAAAGGGTCACGCTCCACCGTCAGCGTCATGATCGGATCGTAGAGATCGTTCGCGACCTCAAACCAAAGAGCTTGATTGACTTAGGATGCGGCGACGGCAAGCTCCTTCGACAACTGATCAAAATTCAAGGATTGGCTCGAATTGTGGGCATGGATGTTTCCTACTACGAAATTGAAAAGGCCAACCGGAAACTCCATCTGGACGAAGCCGGGCCGAGAATGCGGGAGCGGCTACAGCTCATCCACGGGAGTTTGATGTATCGCGACGAGCGATTACACGGGTTTGATGCCTGTACGATTGTTGAGGTGATCGAACACCTCGATCCGCCCCGCCTCGCGGCATTTGAACGGGTGGTCTTTCAATTCGCCGAACCTAAAACGGTGCTACTTACGACTCCAAACCGCGAGTACAACCCGGTTTATGAGTTGGATGAGCTGCGACATTCCGATCACCGCTTCGAGTGGACTCGCGCCGAGTTTCAAGATTGGGCAAATCGAGTTGCCATAAGCTATGGTTATAGTGTGCGTTTTGAAGGCATTGGTGAGGCGCATCCAATGTTTGGTGAGCCCAGCCAAATGGCGGTGTTCTCGAAATGAGAATCGCCATACCGGAGTTTTCCATGGTTGTTGTTATCGGCACCAGCGGATCGGGCAAGTCCACCTTTTGCCGCAACTTCTTACCCACAGAGGTGCTAAGCAGCGATACATTTCGCGGATTCGTTTGCGATGACGAAGACAGCTTGGACGTTTCAAAACACGCGTTCGAGGCACTTCATTTCATGCTCTCTAAGCGGCTGGAACTGGGCAAACTGGCCGTTATTGATGCCACCAACGTTCAAAGAGAATCCCGCGCGCCCTTGCTCGCACTTGCCAACAAATGGCACGCGCTTCGGGTTGCAATCATATTGGATACCCCCGAAACCCTCTGCCGCGAGCGAAACGAATTGCGCCCAAACCGCCAGTTTGGCGCGCACGTAATCCGAAACCAGCGGGCCGATTTGCGGCGCACATTTGGCAACCTTAAGAGCGAACGCTACCACAAGGTCTATTACGTCAAACCGGAAGACGCCAATGATATTGAAATAGTACGCGAGCCAATTTGGAGCCGACGGCCAGGCGAACACGGGCCGTTCGATATCATCGGAGACGTCCACGGCTGCATGATCGAACTCCGCGAGCTTTTGACCAAACTTGGTTGGGACCTTAGCCCGTTAAGCCATCCCGACAATCGAAAACTCGTTTTCGTCGGCGACCTTGTTGATCGCGGCCCAGATTCGGTGGGAGCGCTGAAGTTTGTAATGAACGCGGTCGCCGAAGGTAAAGCACTTTGCGTCCCGGGGAACCACGATATCAAGCTCATGCGTGCGCTGAAGGGAAAACAGGTTTCGCAAAATCACGGTTTGGCTGAAACCCTAGCTGAGCTTGAACAAGAAACTCCAGAATTTCGACAGGAGGTCGCCACCTTTCTCGACGGCTTGGTGAGCCACGCCTTGATGGATGACGGCAAGCTTTGCGTTGCTCATGCTGGATTACGAGAAGATATGCAGGGCCGCGGTTCTGGAGCTGTCCGCGAATTCGCGCTTTATGGCGAAACAACCGGCGAGATTGATGAGTTCGGCCTACCCGTGCGGTATCAGTGGGCGAAAGATTATCGGGGTAACTCAATGGTTGTTTTCGGCCACACCCCCGTGCCCCAAGCGGAGTGGCTAAACAACACAATTGATATTGATACCGGGTGTTGTTTCGGCGGTTCGCTAACGGCTTTGCGCTATCCCGAGCGGGAATTGGTCAGCGTGGCCGCTCATGACACCTATTGCATTCCCGCCAAACCGCTTGATCACGAAACCTCTAGCCTCTCTGGTCAGCACCTGGCGGATGATGTGCTTGATTTACAAGATGTTGTGGGCCGCATGGCAATCGAAACCCGGCTTGCTGGCCGCATAACTATTCGTGAAGAAAATGCGATTGCTGCGCTTGAGGTAATGTCTCGCTTCGCCGCCGACCCGCGATGGTTAGTGTATCTCCCGCCCACCATGTCGCCTTGCCAAACTTCGGATCGAGAGGGATACCTGGAGCATCCGAGCGAGGCACTCGATTACTACAAGAGTGCGGGGGTCGAAAAAGTAATCTGCCAAGAAAAACATATGGGCTCGCGAGCTGTGCTTGTTGTTTGCAAGTCGACTGAAATCGCGGCAAAGCGGTTCGGCGTGGATTCGGGCGAAATCGGAATCATTACAACTCGAACTGGGAGGCGCTTCTTCGAAGATTTAGCTCTGGAGCGAGCTCTTTTGGAGCGCGTTTGCGCAGCAACGGAAAGGAGCGGTGTTTTTGAAGAACTTGAATCTGATTGGCTTTTGCTCGATCTGGAACTCATGCCGTGGTCGGCGAAGGCGGTTGGGCTTTTGCGAGAGCAGTATGCCCCCGTCGGTGCGGCCGCTGAAGCAAACGCCTCCGCTTGGAAAGATGTCACGCGGCAACTGGCTTCAAGAGGGATTGAGGGGTCGGCCGAGTTGCTCGAAAAAGCGGGGAATCGTGAGATTTCTGCGACCCGTTTTCGCGATGCCTACCGGCGCTACTGTTGGATCGTCAGTTCGATTGATGATTACAAGCTAGCGCCGTTTCACCTGCTCGCCAGCGAAGGAAAAGTTCACTCGAACCAGGACCACGAGTGGCACATGCAGACTCTGGGACGTATTTGTGACCAAGACCCCTTGATACTAAGCCGCACGCCTCACCAAATCGTGAACTTGGAATCGCATGAAGAAACGGCGGCGGTTTGTCAATGGTGGGAAGATTTGGTCTCACAAGGCGGGGAGGGAATGGTGGTCAAGCCTTACACTTTCATCGCAAAGGAAGGCCCCCGCATCCTTCAACCGGCCGTAAAGTGTCGCGGGCCCGAGTACTTGCGCATCATCTACGGCCCGGAATACCTCGAGCCCGCCAACTTGACTAACTTGCGAAAGCGAGGTCTCAATCGAAAGCGTTCACTCGCCAGCCGAGAGTTCGCCCTGGGCATGGAAGCTCTTAAGCGCTTTATTCGTAACGACCCGCTCCGACGGGTGCACGAGTGCGTCTTTGGGGTTTTGGCGCTAGAAAGCGAGCCAGTTGACCCACGACTTTAGCGAAATTTTGTGCGAGTGTTCTAGGTATTCTCCATATCAACGATGAATAGCTTTAATACCAAATCGAAGCTGAGCCTAGCTGGTCGCGAACTTGATGTTTACCGTTTGAAAGCCCTGGATGACCAGGGTTTTTCTACTTCTCATCTCCCGTTTTGTTTGCGAATTCTCTTAGAGAACTTACTGCGGACCGAAGGTCAGGGCTCGGTTTTCAAAGAGGATGTCGAAGCGCTTGCCAAATGGGACGCAAAAGCCGAGCCCTCGAAAGAGATTGCGTTTACACCCGCCCGCACCCTTTTGCAAGATTTCACGGGCGTGCCTTGTGTGGTAGACCTCGCCGCGATGCGCGATGCAATGGCCGCGTTAGGCGGTGACCCTAAAAAGATCAATCCGCTTTCACCCGTCGAGTTGGTCATTGATCACTCCGTTCAGGTGGATGCTTACGGGAGCGAAGCCGCACTCATGATCAATCGCGATCTTGAGTTTGAACGGAATCAGGAGCGATATGAGTTCTTAAAGTGGGGGCAGCAGGCATTTGATAACTTCCGAGTAGTGCCGCCCAACACTGGCATCGTTCACCAAGTCAACTTGGAACATTTAGCCCGGGTCGTTTTTGTAAACGAGGCTACGGGCGAGGCTTATCCCGACACGCTCGTCGGAACCGATAGCCATACGACGATGATCAATGGCCTCGGCGTTTTGGGTTGGGGCGTGGGCGGTATTGAGGCCGAAGCAGCCATGCTCGGTCAGCCCGTTTCGATGCTGATTCCGCAAGTTATTGGCTTCAGGATGTCAGGGAGTCTTTGCGAAGGTGTTACTTCCACAGACCTCGTTCTTACCGTCACCGAAATGCTCCGCAAGAAAGGCGTAGTTGGTAAGTTTGTTGAATTTTACGGGCCCGGGTTGGCTAAGTTGCCGCTCGCGGATCGCGCCACGATTGGCAACATGGCCCCGGAATATGGCGCAACCTGCGGCATATTCCCCGTTGACGCTGAAACCCTACGCTATTTGCGAACCACGGGCCGCACCGAGGAGCAGTGCCAACTGGTTGAAGCCTATATGAAGGAGCAAGGGCTTTGGCACGACGAAAGCACACCCCAGGCAAGTTACACCGACACTCTTGAACTTGACCTTTCAACCGTCGAGCCTAGTGTTGCCGGCCCCAAACGGCCCCAAGATCGCGTTCGCTTGAGTGAAGCAGCCGCTTCGTTCCGAGCCGCTTTTCCCGATGCGGGTCCATCAACGGGCGGCTTGTGTGATGGTGCGGTTGTTATTGCGGCGATCACGAGTTGCACAAATACAAGCAACCCTTACGTGATGGTTGCCGCTGGGCTTGTGTGTAAAAAGGCGTATGAGAGGGGATTGAGGGTTCGTCCCCGCGTCAAGACGAGCCTCGCTCCCGGCAGCCGAGTCGTTACGAGCTACCTCGAAAAGAGCGGACTGAACGTTTATCTTGACCATATGCAGTTCAACACCGTCGGCTACGGGTGTACGACGTGCATTGGAAACTCAGGCCCTCTTCGCGAGGACATTAGCAAAGAGATCAACGAGAGGAATCTGGCCGTTGTCAGCGTTTTGTCGGGAAATCGTAACTTCGAAGGCCGAATTAGCGCGGATGTGAAGGCAAACTACTTGATGTCGCCCCCGTTGGTGGTGGCATACGCGATTGCCGGAACGATAGATATTGACCTCCAGAAGGACTCACTGGGAATCGGAACCGATGGGGCTCCCGTTTACCTAAAAGACATTTGGCCGACTCAGCAAGAGGTCGCGGACGTTGTTGGCGAGTGTATCACCGGTGAAATGTTCCGAGCGAACTACGCTGACGTTTTCAAGGGCGATGAGAAGTGGGCCGCAATCGAGACGGGCGCCGGAGATCGCTACGGCTGGGTCCCAAGTTCGACTTACGTGAAAAAGCCCCCTTACTTTGAGGGAATGGAGAGACATATCACAGGCGAGGTAGATGATCTCAACGGCTTGTCGGTTCTGGCAATCTTGGGTGATTCCGTTACGACCGATCACATCTCACCGGCTGGTTCGATCAAGCTGAACTCTCCGGCGGGCGAATACCTCACTAGTCACGACGTGTCCCCTACGCTTTTTAATAGTTATGGTTCCAGAAGAGGCAACCACGAGGTGATGGTGAGAGGAACTTTCGCCAATGTTCGCCTTAAGAACCAGATTGCGCCGGGCACCGAGGGCGGCTATTCGAAGTACTGGCCAACCAACGAAGTCACGACCATCTTCGATGCGAGCGAGCGTTATCAAAAAAGCAAAAAGGGCCTTATCATTCTGGCCGGCAAAGAGTACGGCTCAGGGTCAAGTCGAGATTGGGCGGCCAAGGGCCCCCACTTGCTCGGAGTCAAAGTGGTTATCGCTGAGAGTTACGAGCGAATTCACCGATCAAATCTCATCGGGATGGGTATCTTGCCCTTGCAGTTTTCATCGGGAGAGAATGCCGCGGTCCTTGGGCTAGATGGTTCAGAAGAGTACGCCGTCGTAGACCTCGCTTACCATGCGGGCCGGAATTTCAAAGATGGCAAAAATCTAAAGGTTCACGCTGTCCTGGATAACGGTGATATGAGGGTTTTTGATGTCAAGGTTCGGATTGATACACCAAAAGAATTGGAGTATTACCGCCACGGCGGAATTTTGCAATATGTGTTGCGGCAACTTTTGGATTAGAACCCAAGCCAATGTAATATCCGGGCTACAACAGTATCGCCCTGCCACGCGGTGTCCCGGGCTACGATGAACGAGGCTCTGTAAAGTTTTCGCCCGAGGTGCTTTTCCATCGTCAAACGGTTGGGGTTTCGCCCTTTAACCGTAAGAATCTCATCGCTGAATGTCAGACGATCCCAGTCTGTTCCGCCACCTCTGTACGTTGCGTCAGGCACCAGGTCTGCGAGCCCCAATTCATTGGAGACCGTCTTGCGGAATGAGGGCAAATCACCGGTCGAGGCTTCCACCGCCCACATTTCGATGCCCTCGTCTGGGACCTCTAGGAAAGTTACTTTATGCGGAAATGAGAGCTTCAACGGGAGCTGAGACCGGACGCTCCGCTGCACATAAGCGCAGCCCATGAAGCCGCCAAAAACGGCAACTACAGCAAGGATGATGCCTCTGCGTTTAGCCGGGTTCACTATTTATCTTAGCACCCAAGTCGTCGGCTAAATCAAGGGAAGTTGTTCGTCAAATCCGGTGCCGAGGCCAAGTTCGGGTAAATCGTCAATCTCGCGCAGTTTGAACTGATGCAAGAATTGTTGAGTTGTTCCAAACAAAGTGGGCCGCCCGGGCGCTTTCTTTCGCCCGACTTCGGTGATTAGTCGCCGTTCAAGTAACGCCCGAACGCCGTAATCGCTCTGAACTCCCCGGACTTCATCAATCTCCGCAATGGTGATCGGTTGCTTATAGGCAACTACGGCCAAAACCTCCATCAACGAACGACTCAGCCGCTGGCGTTGAGGCTTCAAAAAATTTGCGACCATCTCGGCATGTTCGGGCTTGGTGCAAATCTGATAGCCCCCCGCGATCGCTACCACTTGCAAGGCTCCCTGCTGACCGAGCCGATTCTGCAATACCTCAATCGCCTGAGCGACTTGACCTTCCGTTGCCCCAACTGCAACCGCCAACGCCGGCAAACTCGCGGGAGTATCCGCCGCAAACAAGATCGCTTCAACGGCCTCAACGATTTGCATTTAGCGCGGTTTCCAGGTCAGATCAAGATACGATCCGCCCGTTTTGTTGAAATACTCAACCCGAACCATGTGCCATCCCTTGGCCAACGGGGCATCACCAAGAACGGTCGTTGGCCCGTGCAGCCCATCGTTGTCAACGACAAGTTTATCGTCCACATAGAGTCGAGAGCCGTCATCCGAGTTCAACGAAAATCGAATCATCGCGGTGCTCTTGATCTCGATCACGCCGTGGAAAATAAGGCCGACGTACTCCTTGCCGCTAAACATGCCAAGTTCGATCTTTGGGGCTTGGAAGGATGAAGATGGGCTCTTCAAGTCGTCGCATTTATTGAAATCTCCTTGGTATTGAGCTACGCTAAAAGTGCCGTCACCCGGTTCGCTGGTTGGCTCCCATGGATTGGATTTCTTCAGGGTTAGGGTTACGGTCTCGCCGACCAAACGCCCATTCAAAACACAGCGAGCCTTCACCTTCGTGGTTTCAGTGACTTTAAGGGTTGCACTGCGGGGCGAAGTCAGACTGGGCTCTTTGCCGTTCGTAGTGTGAGCTACCTGCATTGGGGCTGACCCGCTAAACTTTAGGCTAGCCGAGCCCACGAACTCCACCATGCCGGTCGCTTCCTTTACTCCCGAAACGGACAGGGTAGGCGGATTGATGATGAGCGGCGCAGCGGCAAGTTCCACGGCAATAACAGTCGCATCTGCATCCCATTTCACGGCATTGGCTCTGATCGAAACGCCCGAGTCCGTCAGCTCGGCGCTTAGCTTTTGCCCGGTTGCGAGCACCCGTGCCGATTTTACCGATGTGGCAAGACTGGGGAGTCGCACCATTCCATCTTTCGGAGGCTGATAAACATGCAAGTAGAGCGTTTTGCCCTTTTGCGTACATCGGCCGAAGGGCAATGCCCCAAAAGGCGAGGCAGTCGTTCCATAAATAGAGGCACTGTTGCCCTTCATCCACTTGCCAATGTGGGCAAGACGCTCCACCTGCTCGGGGGGGAAAGTGCCATCAGCGCGCGGGCCAACATTCAACAGTAAGTTTCCGCCCTTTGAAACAACGTCAATTAGCAGGTGCAGGAGTTCTTTGCCCGACTTATAGTTCTTGTCAAGGGCATTGTAACCCCAATGCCCGTTGGTTGTGATACAACTTTCCCAGGTCGCGCCGGGGATGCCGCGTTCGGGGACTTCTTGTTCCGGTGTCCCGTAGTCTCCGAAGAACCCCTTCTCCGTCATGCCCGCCATTCCGCCTCGTCCGACGTCTACTCGGTTGTTAACAATAACATTTGGCTGGAGTTTGCGGCAGAGTTTGTACAGCCGCTCGCCAAGCTGGTGGTTCCAAGTCCGCTCCCACTCGCCGTCGAACCACATCATATCAATGTTGCCGTAGTTGGTGAGGAGTTCAGAGACTTGCCCGTGAAGATACTTTTCAAAGCGAACAAAATCAGCGCCTTCGGCGGTGCGGGTCGTCTCCCAATTGCGGCGCGGGAGGTAGTCAGGATGGTGCCAATCCATGATCGAGTGGTACCAGCCAATCCGGAGGCCCTCCGCACGATAGGATTTGGCGATTTCGCCCATGATGTCGCGCTTGAACGGTGTTTTCATCACGTCCCACTCGGTTAGTTTGGAGTCAAAGAGGCCAAAACCGTCGTGATGCTTGCTCGTAATGACGACGTATTTCATCCCCGCATTTTTGGCGATTTTCGCCCATTCATTTGCGTTGAATTTGGTGGGATTGAACTGAGCTTGAAACTTTTCGTATTCCCCTACGGGGATTTGGGCGGTGTCTCGAATCCATTCGCCGTGACCGGTTGCAGATCCCCACTTTCCGGCTGGAATCGCATAAAGACCCCAGTGAATAAACATCCCAAAGCGGGCCTCACGGAACCACTCTAATCGGTGATCTTGGGCGGCAACGGGCAGGGCCATACCGAAAACAAGTAGGGGAATGAGGAATTTGGCAAGCATGTCGCCAAATAGCATATCACTTATCTTTAACGATCGTCAGAATGTCAGAGGTAGAAGCCATCCACTTATAGCGCCCCTCGCTCACCTTTGTCATTACGCACTCAGAAATTACGGTGAAACTGATCACCTCTTCCGGAACATCCATTTCGCCATCCGATTTGAACCCGAACCCCTCGCCGCGCTTTACGAGAATGCCCGTGTCTTTGAGTTTCTTATCCAAGATTTGCGTCACTTTATACTTTCCGTCTTTACCGATAGAAAGATGGAGCTTTTGGCCACTGTTCATCGTGGCATGGATCAAAGGAGGGCGATCGTCCGCCGCCCCTGGCTCGACGATCACCGTGTACTCACCCTCATACTCGGCAGCGTTTGAGATCGGCGCATCCGACTGCCCGCAGCCCAGCATCAGAACCGCAAATATCGCCGCACATGATAGTTTCATACACCAATTATTGCTCATTCCTGTGAAGTTACAACAAAACACGGCACAATTAGCGTTCCCATGAAAGAGCTGATAGAAGAATTGTGCGCGAAGCCCGTTGTCGAATGGGGGACCGTAAACTACGAGTCGCTCGGCCTTTTTTTGAACGCGCTTGATCGTGGCCAGATTCGCGCCGCTGAGCCGGGCTCCGATTCTCCCACTGGCTGGAGAGTGAACACCTGGGTGAAGCAAGGAATCCTCTGTGGTTTTCGAAGCGGAAATATCGTACCGATGGGCGGCCAGTTCTTTGATAAGTCCACCTATCCACTCAAGGATATGGATGGCTCCGTGCGGGTAGTTCCGGGTGGCTCTAGTATTCGGCGGGGCTCGTATCTGGCTCCTGGGGTGGTTTGTATGCCGCCAATGTATGTGAATGTTGGCGCTTACGTTGGGGCGAATACGATGATTGATTCACACGCATTGGTGGGCTCGTGCGCCCAAATCGGAGAGGGGGTGCATCTTAGTGCGGCGGCGCAAGTTGGCGGCGTTTTGGAGCCCGTTGGGGCGTTGCCCGTGATCATTGAAGACAATGTTTTGGTGGGCGGAAATTGTGGGATTTATGAGGGAGTAGTCGTCAAATCCAGAGCCGTTTTGGGCTCAGGTGTCATCTTAAATTCCTCAACTCCGATTTACGATTTGGTTGAAGACTGTGTTCATCGCGCGACAGACGACTTGCCCCTCATCGTGCCATCGGGCGCGGTGGTAGTGGCGGGGAGCCGCGCGGTAACCAAGGGAAAAGGACCAGAATGGGGTCTGTCAATTTACACCCCGATCATCGTGAAGTATCGGGATGAGGGAACGGATACAAGGGTTCAGTTGGAAGAGTGGTTGAGGTAGAGGGCGCGTCAAACCCCTCTATCTCGCTTCTCTCACTGCCCTCTTCCTTCCCCAGGAGAGAGAAATCAGCAAGCCGAGGGAGCAGTTCTCTCGCTCCCCCGGTTTTCGGCACCCGCTACCCGATACCTACTTCCGCTTCCCACCGCCCGATTTATCCTTCATTTCCGCCGACCCACGATAGTAGTCTCCGAGCAGATGCTCACAGAAATACTCCATCAGCATGTCCGTGAAATACGGTTGCATATCGCCAAAACCATGCGGTTTACCCGGCATGAACATCAAATCAAAGCGCTTGTTGGCCTTGATGAGAGCGTTTGCGAGGCGGACCGTGCCAGCATGATGAACGTTGTTATCCATGTCGCCATGAACTAATAGCAAGTGCCCTTTGAGATTGGCCGCTAGCTCATGATTGGTCGGAACTTTGATGGAAAAGGCCTTCGTTGGGCCCGTATCAAATTGCGGCGCATCGGGATCGTTCAGCCACGCTTCCTGCAAACCATCGGCAATGGGATCGGGCGACTGGGTTCGGCCCGTTGCTGCCCCGGCGGGAGGAGGCGTCGTTCCTTCGCGTAGGCCGTGGTGTTGCTCGCTCCAGTTCTGGTTGTATACGTTGTTATCGTGGTTACCCGCGCTACTTACGCCGACTTTGAAAAACTCGTTGTAAGGAGGTAGCAATAACGCCGCGCCAGTCATGAAGCCGCCACCCGAGTGACCGTAAATACCAACTTTTTCAACGTCAATCCAGGGGAATCGCTGCCCCAGTTGCTCAATGCCGGCTTTCTTATCGGCAAGACCATAATCGCGAAGATTGTAGTATCCGAAGCTGTGATACGCATTGGATCGGGCGGGGTTTCCTCCCCGGTTTCCGATTTGAATCACAACAAAGCCAAGTTGGGCAAGCCGCTGATTGGTAGCGGTCGCGCTAAATGTCGAAGAAACGCTCTCAGTTTGAGGTCCGGGATAGACGTTTGCAATGATTGGATACTTCTTTTTAGCATCAAAATCAGCGGGCTTCCACATATTGCCGTAAATGTCGTTAACGCCGTCGGCGGCCTTAACTTTGAACGCAATCGGCATCCGCCAACCCGCCTCAAGCAACCTCGATACATCCATTTGCTCGAGTTCCATGATATTTTCGCCGCTGCCGTTTCTTAGACAGATTTTGCTCGGCGTATCCGTTCGAGAGAAGGTGTCAACGTGAAAGTTCTTCGTGGGCGAAACCGCGCTGTTATGATCGCCCTCACCCGAATCCAGTAGCCTCAATCCTTTCCCGTCAAGGCCAACTCGGTAAAGATGCTGATAATAGGGGTTCTCGCCGCCTTCACGGCCCTGGGCTCTGAACCAGAGCACCCTTTGCTTATCATCCACTTCGACCACATCGGAAGCCCGGAAGGGACCGCTGGTGATTGCATTTTTTAGCTTGCCGTCGTTTGAATAGAGGTAGAAATGGCCCCATCCCGTGCGCTCTGAAAACCAGATGAAATCCTCTCCGGACTTAATGTAACGAACGGATTGAGTTTCAAGGAACGCGTTTTCGACTTGTTCGGCAAGCAAAACTTTAACCTTCTTGTCGGTAAGGTCCATCTCGCAAAGCTCAAAGTTCCTTTGCAAGCGATCTCGACGGGCAAAGCGAAACTTGTCCGAAGTCGCATCTTGCCAGTGCAAATCCCTTAGTTGCTGATCTTTGTATTTCTCAACCGGAAGCTTCATCAGCTCTTTCTTGTCGGGATCAAAAGCGAAGAGCTCGGTTGTCGTTACATTCACCTCTCCCGGCATCGCGTATTTATAGGTCAGCAAGGTTGGGCGGGGCTCGCTTAGCGAGTTGACGAGAAAAAGTTCCTTAACCTTTCGCGAATCGCCCCTCGTGATGTAGAATCGCTTGGAATCCTTTGACCAGGTCGCATTGGCCCGAACCCGGCGTTCGGTTGAGGGAGGATCGGTTACCGTGCCTTGATTGAGAATTTGTTGCTCGGTTTGCTCTTGGCGGCTACCGAAACTGAAATCCTTTTCCCCATCCTTGGTGAGTTGAATCGGAGTTTGATCCTTGCCATCAACCACAGCCACATAGTAGAGGTTGTGGTCCATGGCGTAGACATACGCTTTCTTATCCGGGCTCGTGTTCTTGAAATCTCGGTTGGCACCGCCACCCTGGCCAAAACCGCCACCACCACCTCCGCCGCCAAAGCCGGGGCCGGGAGTTGGAGCGGGAGTTGGCTCTTTGACCGTTGACTTCTTGAGTGTCTCGGCCCTGCGATCATATTCGTACCGAACCGTATCAACTGTGAATCGAATGATGTTTTCATCCTTCTCATCAAAAGTGATCGCGCCAATAGTCAGGGTCTGGGCATCAATCGGTTTCAGGCCCACTTCGCTAAGTAAAGCCGCCATCTTGTTTGAATCAAAAAGGGGCAACTTGGATTTGGAACGTGGGTCAACGATCCAGAATTTCTGGCCGTTGCTATCCCGCCAGGAATACCAGAAGCGATCAGTTTTATTGATCCAACCGGGGGTGATGGTGGAACTGTAAACAAAGGGGCGAAGTGCCTCGGGCGTAAATCGCTCCGCCAGTTTCCAGTTCGCTTGATTAACGTGTTTGGATTGTGAGTAGGCGGAGGGAGCTAAGCAGAGGAGAGCCAAACCTATGAGCTTGGCGTAGCAAGATAGACGAATGGGACGCATTTCACTTCGGTTTTAGCAGAATTGTGCCCCAATAAGTTCCCTCGATTCAAAAAACACTAAACTACGCAAGAAAACGCCCCAACCTTTCGGTCGGGGCGCTTCTGGATGTTTGTCTTTCGAGAGACTCGGTCTTAACGAAGTAGAGACAGAACGCTCTGTGGTTGCGAGTTGGCTTGCGCAAGCATGCTCAAGCCAGACTGCGAGAGAATCTGCAACTTCGTGAAGTTGGTCATTTCATCGGCGACATCAACGTCTCGGATGCTTGATTCGGTCGCGGCAAGGTTTTCCTTAGCAACACCCAGCGATCGAATGCTCGATTCTAGGGTGTTTCTCTGGAAGTTACCAATCTTTCCACGAGCAGCGGCAACTTCAGAGATTGCGGCATCAATAACCGACATCGCATTCGTTGCACCGGAGCTTGACGTGAGGTCAAGGTTGCTCAAGTTGAGACCCGACACCGCGCTCGTTCCGAGCTGGCTCGCAGCAAAGTTACCAAGGGACAGAGTTGTTGACTGACCGGAGTTCGCTCCAATCTGGAACTGCGCCGTACCAACATTGGTGTAAGCACCAGCGAAGACACCCGAAGTTGCGTTGCCCGTTGCCGAGAGCTTGATGACATTACCGTCATTATCACTCAAGGTTAAGCCATCACCAACCGTGCCACCCGTGAAGGTAACCGTAGCGAGACCGCCGGCAGTCGCTCCATTTACGTCAATGGATACCGAAGCCACAGCGTCTACGCCAGTGCTCGTCGCCGTACCTGCAGCGATGAAGATGCCCGCCGCGTCAGCAACGCTTACGCTTGCATCAGCACCGTACGCGGCTTGAGTCAAAGTAACCGCGCCACCCGTAGTGTAGGCAGCCGTCACACCCGTCGAACCGCTAGCCGCGTTCAGACGTCCAACGATGTCGTTGACCGTTTCTCCGCTAGCAACGTTGAAGGTTGATCCATTCACTGAGAATGTGCCCGCCGTCAAGGCTGTCGTTCCAAAGGCAAACGCAGCCGAGGCAACGCTTCCGCGAGTTGCCGCCGTCGTTACGTTAACCGTAACAATAGAGTTGCCGCTAATCGCGGTGTCATTGAACTCACCCGACAATCGCATCGAGTTGATCCTGTTGCTGGAAACACCAGCCGAAACACCGACCGCACCGTTGAGTAGCTTTTTGCTACCAAACTGAGTGTTGTTCGAGATTCGAGTTACGGAGTCGACAATCGAAGAAAGCTGAGCTTGGTTCGCTTGAAGCTGAGTTGAGTCGAGAGTGCCCGAGTTTGCCGAAGCAACGGCGAGTGATCGAGCATCGTTGAGAAGTTTGTTAACTTCGTCAAGTGCGCCTTCAGCGGTCTTGGCAAAGTTCACGGCGTCTTGGTTGTTACGAACCGCTTGACCGAGGCTAGCGATTTGCGATCGGAATCCTTCCGAAGCGATGAGACCCGCAGGATCATCACCAGCACTGGAAATGCGGAGACCGGTAGAGAGTCTCGTGATGGACTTGGCTTGCTCAGCCCCCGTCATCGAAACGTTACGAAGGGCCGTCATGGCCGAAATGTTTGTGTTTATGCGAAACGACATGGTTTTTGTTATTCCTCCCTGAATCACTGCCCAATGCAGTGGAACAGTCCGCCCCAGGATCAAATCCCAACGACCGTTCGAAATGTCAGATTCCGCGTGGCCCCGTTGGACGCACCCGCACAAATACGGGGCTCGCTCCAAACCCAGTAATACTTGCAGGATTCGGTAACCTAAGCCATGACCCTATCGCAATATGTAGCAACCGTTAAGCTCTCAATATTTGAAGATCTGAAGGAAGGGCGATGCCCAAATGAGGGGACGTTCTCCATGGAATCGTTGGATGAATGTCGAAAAAAGGGCCACCCGCAAGTGGGAACGGTGCGGTTCGAGCCGCATTGTATCCATGTTGAGTATATCTATCCAGACCCTCTTGCCAGTGCAGGAATTTTCACGGTTACGTTGCCGGCATCGGAGCGAATTGTGTTCTTGCCGGTCCCCGATTGGGTCATCGAAAGCATTTGGCAAGGCGATATTGATGGTAGCTATCACTTCGAAAGCGAGGCGGAAGCCTTAGTTTCGGCATTTGCCCTTGAGATAACGCCGGACGGAAATGCGAAGTGGTTTGGCCCCAGACCAGCGAAAAGAAGAGAATGATCAAACGCTATGGACGAACTAATTCCGCGCCATTTACGGTTCCCCAGGGCCTACATGCGGGGGGCTGAAGCATTTCGAGGGTGATGTCATCAGGGTCAAGGAAATAGACCGTGAAGCCACCTTTATTCACGCCCGCTTCAATAGCCACCGGTTCGGGAGCCTTGAACCTAACCCCAGCGGCAACCAGCCGGGCGTAGTCTTCGAAGATATCATCAGTAATGAACGCCAAGTGAGGCGATCCCGGGCGGTTCGTGCTCACGTCCGTCTTCTCGCCGCGTGGATGCACGTATTCTACAAGTTCCAGATGATGGTTGGAGGGCCCCGTGAACGCAGACGGAATCTTCAGCATTGCCACCTTTAGATGGGCATCGGGATAGCCAACAAGTTTGGACGTGTATTCGTTGTGTTGAACTTGGTAGGTCACCATTTCCAAACCCAGAATCTCGCAGTAAAAGGCTAGCGACGCATCCATATCTGAGATGGTAAAGCTAAAATGCCAGACTCCGTTAAATGCCATTACTCAAAAGCATACCGAGATTCGAACCAACTCAATCGTATAAAAGTTATGAACGCTTTTTGGGGATGTATGATGGGGGAGTTGTGATGCTCCCGATGCCCTCGCCATTCAGCTTACAGAAATGAAGGATTGGAGAACGACTCCACAACCTGCTCCAAAGCGATCTAGCGCATCAAAAAGCCGCCGCAAACGTTAATCGTTTGACCAGTAACGAAGCTGGCGCTCTCGCTTAAGAGGTAGGCGACAAGATCGGCGACTTCTTCGGCTTCACCCATCCTTCGCAAAGGAGTTGCGCCGAGAACTGGGGCGAGGGTTTCTCCTGGTGAAACGCCCCTTAACTTGGCCCTTTGGTTGGAAATGGACTGAGTTAGGGGCGTGTCAATCACCCCCGGCGCGACGGCGTTCACCCTGATCCCTTTTGGCCCATAAACTAAGGCAAGCGAACGCGTAATACTGACCAATGCCGCCTTTGATGCGCCGTAGTCTATCTGTTCAAGTTTCGGGAGGAATCCGCTAACGCTGGCGATGTTCACGATGGCGCCGCCCGGTGCCATTCTGTTGGCGCACGAGCGGCTCAGGAAGAAGGCTCCTTGGACGTTAACGGCAAACGTTTGGGCCCAACCCTCGGGCGTGATTTGATCAATGGTTTGGGTTGTGCAAATTCCGGCGGCATTTACCAGGGCGGTCACTTCGCCGAGGTCGCTCTTGATCTGGCTTAACACTGACTCATGAGCCGAAACATCGCTAACATTCAGCGAATAAGCCGAAATTGGATTCAAATCACACCGGGCAACGCGGTATCCTTCTTCTTCCAGTTTTGTAGCAATTGCGGCTCCAATCCCCTGGGCCGCGCCGGTGACAATCGCCGTCATCGCATCAACTCCCTTGCCTTGGCCGCAATCTTGCTCGCGCTCGGCAGAACAATATCTTCCAAGTGCTTGGCAAACGGTATTGGAACATCGGACGCCCCGACCCTTAAAATGGGAGCGTCGAGTTCGTCGAAGCAGTGCTCTTGAAGCTGAGCGGCGAGGTCGGCCCCGATCCCACACCGCAAGTGCCCTTCATGAGCGATCATGAGGCGGTGAGTTTTTTCGAGTGAATTTCTTACAGTCGTAAAGTCGAGCGGATTCAAAGTTCGAAGGTCAATCACTTCCGCCTCAATCCCTTCTGTAGCCAACTGCTCCGCCGCCTCTAGCGATTGTTGAGCGGTCCAGGAATAGGAGCAAATCGTCAAATCCTTGCCGGTTCGGAGCACTGAGGCCGAGCCGATTTGACCAACACATTCCTGGGAAGGGACCAGCCCCTCGGTTGGATAGAGCTGCTTGTGCTCGATGAACAAGACCGGGTTGTCATCCCGAATCGCCGCGGCCAAGAGCCCCTTCGCATCGGCCGGACTCGAGGCGGTAACGACTTTGATTCCGGGCATGTGAACGAATAGGGCTTCCAACATTTGTGAGTGCTGCGCCGCTGCCCCCTTATAGCCGCCGCCCTGAGTTCGGATCGTTAATGGCAACTTTAGGCCGCCAGACATATACGTAGTCTTCGCGATCTGGTTGAAAATTTGATCCATTGCCACGAGCGAAAAATCAAAAAACATGAGCTCGATCACGGGTCGGAAACCAGTGAGAGCCGCCCCTAACCCCATTCCCAAAAACCCGGCTTCGGAAATCGGCGTATCAAACACCCGCTTCGGCCCAAACTCATCGAGCAGACCCTTCGTAACTTGGAACATTCCGCCGTGGTGGGCAACATCCTCGCCAAACAAAACCACACGTTCGTCCCGCTTCATTTCTTGAGAAATCGCTGACTTCACCGCCGCCGAAAAGGTCATCTTCGCTTCCGCGCCAGATGAAACCGCCGGGGTGTTAGCAGAAACGAACACTCCCCGTTCCGCCTCTTCCTCTTCTAAAAACGGAGAACCCAGCGCAAAAGCCAAGGCACCGTCAATGTCCGCAAGTGCGGAAGCCTCAAGCTCAGCCAACTCCTCCCGCGAACTGGGAGGAACTGACTTGGCAAGTAAAGTCGCCAAACGCTTCATGGGCGACTTGGCTTCCCATTCCGCCACCTCCTCCCGCGAACGATAAGTTGTCCCCGGATCAAGCTGGTAATGACCGCACGTTCGATAGGTCATCGCCTCAATCAAGGTTGGACCACCGCCTTTGCGAGCCTTTTCTACCGCCGCATCAAGCACAGCGTGAAATGCTACGACATCATTCCCGTCCACCCGAATCCCTTCAAATCCATAGCCAGCCGCGCGAGAAGCCAAGTCCGTTTGCCCGCTACTCGAATTTAAAGGCGTCATTTCGGCGTACAGATTGTTTTCGCAAAGAAAAATCATTGGCAGCTTGTAGAGCCCGGCGATGTTCAGCGATTCATGAGCCGCTCCCTGGTTCAATGCGCCATCCCCAAAAACGGTTAGAGCTATCTCATCGGTACCCCTTAGCTGGGCCGAGAGGGCCGCGCCAATAGCGGTTGGAATCCCGCCCGCAACGATTCCGTTTGCTCCCAAGAGCCCATTTTCAGGGTCAAACAAGTGCATCTTGCCGCCCTTGCCTTTGCACAATCCGGTCTTGCGACCCAAAATTTCAGCCAAAACTAGCTTCAGATCGCAGCCTTTCGCGATCACGTAGCCGTGGCCCCGATAGGTCACGGTTATGCAATCACTTTTTCGCAAAACATGACCGACGACGGCGGGCATGGCTTCTTGTCCAGTAGCCAAATGAAGCGAACCACGCAAATTCCCCGCTTGACTTTGGGCTAACAAGCAGTCTTCAAAAGCGCGCATAAGGGCCATTTGGCGGTAGATAGAGAGGAGGTCTGATTGAGAAAGGGGCACGCTCATAACCTACCCGCAAATGGCGCGCCACATTTTGGGCTAAACTTCAAAACGGATATGTCAAACAGTATTTCACGTCGAGATGTGCTTAAGGGCGCAACAATTGGAGCGATTGGCCTTGGACTAGCGGGAGTTCACTCAGAAGCATCGCAAAGCAAGCGTAGCAAGAGTGATCGCCTTAGGATCGGCATTATTGGTGTCGGGGGCAAGGGTTGGAGCGGAATGGAACAGGCCGCCCAGCACGGTGATATTGTCGCTCTATGCGATGTTAACGCCAAGGATCGGGCCAAGGGAATGGAAGAGTATCCCAGGGCTTCAACGTTTGATGACTATCGCATCATGCTCGAAACCCTGCATAACCAGATGGACGCGGTGATCATCAGCACTCCCGATCATCATCACGCCCCCGCTTCGGCGATGGCGATGCGATACGGCTTGCACTGCTATACCGAAAAGCCCCTTACTCGCACAATTTGGGAATCCCGGCAACTCCAGCGCATCGCCCGTGAAAGCAAAGTTGCAACCCAAATGGGCAACCAGAGCACGTCATATAGCCCCATGCGGCGGGCTGCTGCTCACCTGCGTGCGGGAACCTTTGGCGCCGTGAAGGAAGTGCACCTGTGGACCGACCGGGCCGCCGGATGGTGGGGTCAAGGTGTGGAGCGACCCGATGCTCAGCTCGCGCCCAAGCATATTGATTTCAAGCTCTGGCTCGGCCCCCGCCCGCTTCGGGCTTACTCAGATAAATATGTTCCCTTCGCATGGCGAGGCTGGTGGGACTTTGGCACGGGTGCCCTTGGCGATATGGGTTGCCATATTTTCAACATGAGCTTTATGGGTCTCGATTTGCGCGATCCGATTTCAGTGCAAGCCAAGACTAGCGGTCACAATCGCGATAGCTTCCCGGCATGGAGCATTGTTGACTACGAGTTTGCCGCTAACAAGAACCGCGGCCCGGTCAAGCTAACTTGGCACGACGGCGGCAAACGTCCCGACCCTGCCCTCTGCCCCGGCGAAACCTACGGCGGCAACGGTTCGATTGTCGTTTGCGAGAAAGGCACGATCTACGCCCCTGATGAAAGCAACAACACGTTCCGGCTAATCGGCGGCGGCACGATTCCTGACATCCAGATAGACGAATCACCCGGTCACATGGCCGAGTTCGCGCGCGCCGCGATGGGCGGCGTTCCCGCCGTTTCTAACATCCCCTTCTATAGCGGTCCTCTAACGGAGACCGTACTGTTGGGCAATCTGGCTATTTGGGCCGATGGGCCGAAGCTGGATTGGGACGCCAAGAAGATGAAGGTGAAGGGAACGGACGAGTTCGATAGCCTAATCAAACCCGCCTTCGAACCGGGCTGGGCGGTGTAGGAGCCTGCCCACTCTACAGTGGCGATTGCTGGTTGCCCTCTTTTTTGGAGTCGATGCGATCGTCGTTGGCAACTTGGTCAAACCAGGCCCGCTTCAGGTCGTCCTTCTCCTTTGCGGCTTCCCAATTGCCATGCTTATCGCATCACAGCTACACTTTTGGATCAGCGAACGTATGGCGCGCCGGGCCGCGAAAAAGTCAGAACCGGATTAGTTTGCCCAAAGCCGATCGGATCGTGTGTACATGGCGGGTTATGGCCCAAGCCGCATTTGTTGTAAAATCGCCGTTCTCATGCCGGACGCCTTCCGACCTCGAAGAGGTCAAAGCGCGATAGCCCTAGCTTCGAAGACCTGGGGTTCTGTGCAGGAGTAGAAGTTGCACTTTGAAGAGTTGCCAGCCATCCCCGCGAGTGCTGGAGTCGGTCGGATCACCGAGATGAGATCGTTACGTCCTTACTTCAACCGCTCCGCCCGAAACGCTTCGCCATAGGTGAAGCCTGCGTCACTGGCTTGCTCGACGGCGCTGTCGGTTAGGTGGGCTTGAATCCGCTTCAGTTTCTCCCCAAAAAACTGGCTCTTGTGAATAGCCAGCGAGGCGATGCGCTGGTCGATCACCTTATCCACATTTACCACGTAGTTCGGAGCCATTGAGCTATACCGCAGCAGCCATCCCTTCCAGCCCAAAGCCCGGACCGCCTCTTCGGCTAGTTCGCCAGAGCGGCGGTGGTCTTGGTGGCTGGCGCGGGGCGGGTAGGCGCTATCCATGCAGAGGATGTAGTCGGGCTTCCAATCCTGAATCGCTTTCTTCGTGGCGGTCAAAGTGTCGGAATTGCGGCGCAAACGCCCATCAGGATAACCTAAGAACCGGAGTTCCTTCACTCCATATTGGGCTGAAGCCGTGCGTTGCTCGGCCCGCCTGATTTCGCGGAGGGCCGAGTTATCGGCCCAGAAGTAGTAAGCCTTGTCACCATCCGTATGCAACAGTTGATAAATTTCGGCTCCGCTCTTCTGAAGCGAAAGCAGTGTGCCCGCGATGTAGAATTCGCTATCGTCGGGGTGGGCGACTACGACCATAACGCGGGTCCCTTTCCTGAAGAGGACTTGCGATGAAGGGTCAACAACGGATTTTGGCGGTAGCTTTCGCTTGAAGAAATCAAATTCCACCGGCTGAAAAACATACGCGCCCCAAATCAACCCTACAAAAGAGCCATAAACCACGATCCGCCGCTTCCGCCGCTTCTTCTTTCGTGCGACGGCCTCAAACTCGGGATTATCCGTCGGGGAGGTTTGGTTTGAATCCAAGATGTTTCACCAGAAACGCGTATTGGTCGGCCCACTCCTCGATCACCTTGGTGATCGGTTTGCCCGCGCCGTGGCCGGCCTTGGTTTCAATCCTTATCAAGACAGGCGCGTCCCCGGCTTGAGCGTGCTGAATCGCAGCGGCGAACTTGAAACTATGAGCGGGAACCACCCGATCGTCGTGATCGGCGGTCGTGATCAAAGTCGGCGGATATTTCGTTCCCGATTTCAAGTTGTGATAAGGTGAGTAGCCAAGCATATACTTGAAATCGGCGGCATCTCTTTCGGGATATCCATACTCGCCTTGCCAGGCCCAGCCGATGGTGAACTTCTGGAAGCGAAGCATATCCATAACCCCGACGGCCGGCAAAGCAGCTCCGAAGAGTTCGGGCCGCTGCGTAATGCAAGCCCCCACCAAGAGCCCCCCATTTGAAGCCCCATGGATTGCGAGTTTCGGGGCGGAAGTGAACCGCTCCCGAATCAAAAATTCGCCGGCGGCGATGAAATCGTCGAACACGTTTTGCTTCTTATGAAGCATTCCGGCTCGGTGCCACGCTTCCCCGTACTCCGTCCCACCTCGCAGAACCACATCGGCATAGAGCCCGCCCATTTCAAGCCAAGAGAGGGTTATTGCGGAGAAGCGGGGAGTCGTGTTCGCATTGAATCCGCCGTAACCATACATCAAAGTGGGATTCAACCCGTTCAGCTTGAATCCCTTACGGCCCGTAACAAAAATCGGCACACGAGTCCCATCTTTACTCCGCGCGAAGACCTGTTTCGTTTCAAATTCTAGAGCATTGAACTTTACGTTCGGCTTTCGGAAAACGGTTGATTCTCCCGTCTTAACATCATAACGATAGATCGTGGTTGGACTCGTATAACTCGCAAAACTGTAAAACGTCTCCGAGTCATCGAAGCGCCCGCCAAACCCGCCAACTGAACCGATTCCCGGCAGGGCTACTCCTCGGACAAGTTCCTTGCCCGCAGGAGTAAAAACCTTCACCAGGCTACTGGCATCGTGCAAATATTGGGCGATAATTCTCCCACCCACCATAGAAACTCCGTCCATCGCGTCCTTCGACTGAGGAATAATCGTTTTCACTGTGCCAGAGCCCAAATCCGCGGCGATTACGCGGCTAAAGGGGGCTTTCAGGTTCGTCTGGAAGTAGAACTTCTTACCAATATTGCCCAAGTATGCGTAAGAGGCGTCGCGCTTATCAAACAGCTTGACAACCTTCGGCGAAGCCACCACTCCCTTTGAAATATCGGCGACATAAACGCGATTCTCGGGCAAAGTCCCCTGCCAAACGGAGATGATGAGATAGCGGCCGTCGTCCGAAACCGTGCCGTCAAAACCCCATTCGCGCTGATCCTTGCGCTCGTAAATCAGAATATCCCGCGCTTGCGGAGTTCCAATCCGGTGATAGTAGAGCTTTTGATAGTAATTCTGATCCTGCATGGCCTGGCCCTTGGGCTCATCGTAGCGGGAATAGAAAAACCCTTTGTCATCTTTGGTGAAACTTGCTCCCGAAAACTTAACCCACCGGATGTGATCACCAAGATCTTTCCCTGTGTTTACGTCACGCACATGCCACTCTTGCCAATCCGAGCCACTTGCGCTGGTGCCGTACGCCATAAAACGACCCGATTCGCTGATATCTATTCCGGAAAGCGCAACCGTGCCATCGTCGCTCAGTTTGTTCGGATCGAGCAAAACCCTTGGTGTCCCTTTGAGCGAAGAAGCAACGTAGAGCACCGACTGATTCTGCAGGCCATCGTTACGAGAATAAAAGTAACGTCCGCCGGCCTTGCTGGGCACGGTAAATCGTTCATAGTTTATCAGTCCCCGGAGGCGCCCGGAAATTTCTGAGCGATACGGCAGAGCGGCTAAGTAGTCATTGGTGAACTCACTTTGCGCAGTAACCCATGCCTTTGTATCCTCCGAATCTTCCTCCAACCAGCGATAAGGATCGGCAACTTCAATTCCGTGATGGGTCTCCTTTAAGTCAACGCGCTTAGATTGGGGGTAGTTCATTTGGGAGGATGCCAAGGTAGAAAGTAGCATTAACAGCAAGCCGAGGTTTCGCATGATTGAGTATGGCAAATTACACTTGACGCAAATTAGCAAGGCTCACTGGAGTTGCCGAACGACGATTAGAACGTTTCCATCGGTCATTCGCGTCAGTTTTGCACTGTAACTCTCCGTCGCGCCATCCCGTTCAAACGAGAAAGAGATAGACTGAACTTCTCCTGTTCGAATGAGCTCTTGGAATGCAATGTCAAATTTTGCCGCAACGGGCGGAGGCAAAATCTCTCGGTATTGACGCCCCAGAAACTGATCGCCTGGCACGAATGGTCGGCCATATTGGCTCTCACGAAAATCAAGATAGGTGCCATCCGGCGACATCACAAAAAGCAAATCGGGTAACCCGTCAACTAAGGCTTCGAGCATGTCAACCCTATGCTTGAGAAGCAATTCTGCCTCAACCTCCCGAGTTCGATCTCGAAAATTCGCGAGCAGAGCGGGTTTCCCCTCCCATGTCGTAGGGGTGCTGACCCCTTCGGCCCATACAACCTGACCGTTTTTTCGGACAATTCTAAACCGCTGAGAGGGGTTCGCCTCACCCCGGTTCACAGTTGCGATTCGCTCCGAAATTAGGGCCCTATCTTCGTCGTGAACGTAAGCCAACGCACTAATACCCAACATTGCAGCGGGGCTCTCGTAGCCAGTCAGTTCTGCTGCTTTTTGATTCGCATAAATCACTTGCCCCTTCGATAGAACGATGATTGGTTCCGGGCTTTGTTCAATCGCGAGCTGATAGTTTCGCAATGTCTCATTCAAAACCATGGCAATAACCTCTGAGCGAGAAGATGCCCCGTAGCGATTGAGAACTCGTGACCAATAAGTTGCGACAGTATTGAACTTTATCCCAAGGATAGCTGAGATTTCCTTGTCCGGTTTCCCTTGCGAGGCTAGGACAAGGATCTGTTGCTCACGAGTCATGCTCCCTAGCACACCTTGAACCGCGTCACCTTCGTTGGCGAGTTCCGAGGGAGCAGAAAGCGCGTCCGTATTCTTCATTCAAATTCCCCTGCACAGTTATCCGTCTGGGCGATGCGTGAACAGGTTCTTAAAGACTACCCCCGACAATCGGCTACGCCATCACCCGCACCAAAATGAGTACGTTTCCATCCGTGGTTCTGGCTAGCTTTGATTCGAATCGCTCCACTGCCCCATCGGTTTCGATCTCGTAAGAGAGGGAAGAGACTTCACCCGTTGTTAACAACTGAGCGAAGGCCGCATCGAGTTTGGCGGAAACCTCAGGAGGCAGAAACTCCCGATAGTGGCGCCCCAAGAGCTCATCACGAGGGGCAACCGCCCGCGTCTCTTGGCACTCCCTGATATCAATGTAGTAACCATCAGCGGTCATTACGAACATGAGATCAGGCAATCCATCAACCAAGGCCTCCAAAACTTCGATCTTTCTCTTAAGTTCTCGCTCAGCTTCGAACTCTCGCGTTCGATCCCGCACGGTAGATATCATCGCTGGTTTCCCTTCCCAAGTGGCTGGCCCACTCGAACTTTCAATAACCAACTTTCGACCATCTAACCCAGTTGCGTGAAAGATGGCAACGCCGTTTCGTTGGCCCGATGCTACGTTTTTAGCTCGCTCTATCACTCGCGGATGATCCACCTCATCAACCAGATCTAGAGTTTTGTAGCCAATGAGCTCGGAAGCATCGGCACACCCAAGCATTTGGGCGGCGGCGGGGTTTCCGTAAATAATCATCCCTACGCTCGATACGACAATCGGATCGGGATTAAGATCAATCACTAGCCGCAGATTCCTGGCGGCTTCATTCAACACGCTCGCGATCGCTTCGGACCGCGAAGCGGCCCCGTATCGGTTCCGGACGCGCACCCAATAAGTGGCCACCGAGCTCTGTTTAATTCCCAGAACCACCCCTACTTCTTTGTCGGTTTTCCCTTGTGAAGCCAACGCGATGATCTGCTGCTCACGCGTCATCCCCGACAAATCCGAACTAATGATGTCATTGGTTCGGATGACATCGTTTATGCCGACTTCCTTGGCTTCTAAATCTTTCATATAATCATGCTAGCGAGCCTCGGTTCGTGATATGCGGATGTGCCCCGAAATTCTCCCCGAAACGGGGCCTCCGTTCAATCCCTATCATCCCCCATTTTCTTTGCGATATAGCCGGAAATCTCTTCGGGCTGTAGGATCACAACGTTTGGAAAACTTAGCCGGGTGAACTCATCAAATGAGCCGCCTTTCAGTTCCCCATTGGCCACAAACTCGTCGTACATTTCTCGAAGCACGTCCGAAGGCGCGGGCTCATAAGGGTAAGCATCCATCCATAACCCGGGAGTGAATTCCCGGCTACGATAGGCTACGGCCGCAACGTATACCTGTCCGCTTCCTATGATCGGATCATCGGCTTCCGAAGTCCAGGCTCCTACTCTCACCCTGATTCCGGCGGCTTCAAGCAACTCTCTCGCCTTTAGCGGATCAAGCTCAGAAACAGTGCTGACGATGATGCCCGTCTGGGGATTTACCGCGCTTACAGCGCATCCGGCGGGCAGATCAGCGAGAAAGGCGTCCGAATCTGCCGCATACTCAATCATTGATGCGGGAAAATCATCAAACGCAACTTTCAGAACCATTCCAAAATCAGTATCCCACATAAGAAATGCTCGGTGCCTCATAATTCAGCTTCATGGCTAAGCGAGCACTTATTGTTTTTGGGGGTTGGGATGGCCACGACCCCATCGGAATATCAACATTGTTTACGGAGGTGTTGAAGGATGAGGGATTTGAAGTTGCCGCCTCAGACTCTTTGTCATCTTTTGAAAGCGAGGATCTACCAACTTTTGATCTCATCGTTCCACATTGGACGATGGGCAAGATTTCACCTGAGCAGTCCCAAGCCGTTTGCAGCGCGGTACGAGAACATGGGGTGGGAATCGCGGGTGCGCACGGCGGAATGTGCGACGCATTTCGCGAAGATAGCGAATGGCAATTCATGACCGGCGGGCAATTTGTTGCCCATCCTGGCAACGATGGAACGCCCTATCTAGTTCACGTAGTGGATTCGGACCACGAAATCTTGAAAGGCATTAGTGATTTCAGCGTTGCGAGCGAACAATACTATATGCACATTGATCCAGGCATGCACGTTTTGGCGGATTGCGAGTTTCCAAACCCCGCCGCCGACGGCCCCCACTCTCAGAATCCTTGCAAAATGCCCACGATCTGGACAAAAAAGTATGGCACGGGTCGTGTTTTTTACAACGCATTAGGCCATCAACGGAACGTGATTGAGGCCGAACCCGTTAAAGAGATCATGCGTCGCGGTTTCCTTTGGGCCGCGCGTTGAGAAATTTGAACTTTGGACGATATCCGGCGCATTGATAAACGGCTGTTCACGCAAGAGCTCTTTCGAGCGGGACGCCTCGTGTGGGTCGTGCCTTTGGTTTGCGCTGGACTAGGAATTTTCACCCAAGTCGAGTGGCTGGGCATTGGGATTCTTGGATTCGTGTCGGGGTGCTACATCAATGGCTCCTATAAAGCGGGCGTGGCAAAGCGGTGGAAGAACATGCGATTCAAAGCTTTGTGGTCTGCATGCGAAGATCGCCTTGAAAGATTTGATGATGTCCTTTCAAAAATGCGCCGCGATCATATCGCCGATTTGCAGGAAATGCCTAAGACTATCCACGGGGTAGGCGAGTCTCTTTATGCGGCTTTAAGGCGATCCGATCTCATCACGTACGACGTTTTTGAGACGGAGAAGGGGATTCTGCAATCGCCTCCCTCGTGGGAAGGGATGTCGGGTGACCCTCAAGCGCGGGAGCTTTATCGCATCGCTGACAAAAATATCGCCGAATATCGCCAGATTTATGGCGGTGTAATGGGAGGCGTGCAGCGAGCTGAAGCGCAAGCCGCGGTTTACATGACCACTCTAGATAGCCTTCGTATGAAGATGCTCGGCTACCGATTAGTGGGCAAGCAACCCGATATGTCGAGCCATGACTTCCTTGATTCATTGGCCGAGGCACGGGTCCAACTTCAAGCCATAGACCAGGCCCTGGATGAGTTGGATTTCAGCAATTTTCCCAAGACAATTTCAATTCTGCCTCCCCCAATTCCGATTGAGCCCGAACACCTTGAAATGAGGGATTTGTGAGAGTTCAAATCGCTTGCCCCGCAAAGATAAATCTCTTTCTCGCGGTGGGCCCACGCGATAACCGTGGATATCACCCGATCCGAACCATCTTTCAAGCGATTTCATGGTTTGACTATCTAACGGTTTCAGATGAAGATGAGCCCGGTTTCTTCTGTGAGGACGTTCCCGAGGAAAACACCGTTGTTAAAGCGCTACGGTTTCTCAGCGAATACACCTCCTTGCCACCCCTCCGAATCACGCTCGAAAAGCACATTCCCACGGAAGCCGGACTCGGCGGTGGTAGCTCAGATGCGGCCGGGCTTCTGATCGCAATCAACAGCTTTGCGCCGAGCCCCTTGCCTTCGACTTACCTTGCCGAAATCGCTTATGCAATTGGCATGGATACCCCATTTTTCTTGAAGGGCGGGCGGGCAATGGGAGAGGGCTACGGGGAGAAACTGACTCAGCTTCCCGACCCTGACCCGGGCGTGCGATTCATCATCATCAAGCCCACCGAGGGGGTGAGCAGTGCCTCTGCCTACGCTCGTCTTGATGAACTGAGTTACGAATTTCGCGACTTCCCTGCCGACGATAAGTTGCATAACGATTTCGAGCGCGTGGCCCCAAGTGCAAGCCTCGACTTGATTGAACGCATAGTTACTCTTGGTTGCCAGCAGGCGGGATTAAGCGGCTCAGGGTCAGCTGTGTTTGGCGTCACGAGCGAATCCGATGCCCCCCGAATAGCGAGCGACTTAATGCGATACGGGTTAGATCCCAAAATTGTAAGCGCCGTACCTCGTTCTGAACGATCACCTCGCGCAGAAAATGTCTAAAATTTATGTGGCACCGCTAGCACATGAAATCTCGTAATGGAGTAGCATAGCGAATAAGAACGGAGCTTACTTTTATGGCAGTTTTCAAGATTAATGTGAATGGGAAAGTGCAAACGGTTGAGGCGGAGGGAGACATGCCGCTTCTCTGGGCTTTGCGAGATATGTTAGGGCTGACGGGCACCAAGTATGGGTGCGGGATTGGAACTTGCGGGGCTTGCACCGTCATGGCGGAGGGCTATGCTAAGCGGAGCTGTCAAATGACCCTGGCCGAAGTTGGTGAAGACAAAATTGTAACCATTGAAGGCTTGAGTAAAAATGGCGACCACCCTTTGCAAAAGGCTTGGATTGAGCACGATGTGCCACAATGCGGTTATTGCCAATCTGGCCAGATAATGAGGGCGGCGAGCTTGCTTTTGCAGACGCCGAAACCCACCGAAGACGAAATCAAAGAAGCCATGGACAGCAATCTTTGCCGATGTGGAACCTACGTTCGTATTTTTGAAGCCGTTAAATCCGTGGCTAAGGAGTCGAAATGAACGCAACCCTCACTCGTCGCTCGATGCTTCAGATCATCGCAGGCTCAGGTGCTAGCTTGGTGCTGGGCACTTTTTCATCCGCCGCTTGTGCCTCTCCCGCGAAGGGAGCTACATTCGCGCCAAGCGCTTTTTTAAAAATTGATCCAGACGGAAGCGTAACGATTTCGATCAACCGATCTGACATGGGCCAAGGGGTTCGAACGTCATTCGCGATGCTCGTCGCCGAAGAGCTTGATGCCGATTGGACAAAAGTAAAAGTCGTCAATGCGCCGGGCGATGACGCAACTTATGGTCGCCAAGGAACCGGCGGCTCCGGTAGTACGCGGGGCATGAGCAAGCAACTGCGAACGATTGGTGCAAGCGCTCGCCTAATGTTAATCGGCGCGGCGGCTAAGCAATGGAGCGTTGACGCTGCGACCTGCAGAACCGAAAATGGCAAGGTCTTTGGAGCCAACGGAAAATCCGTCGGTTACGGTGAGCTGACCGAAGCCGCTCAATCAATCGCCGTTCCCGAAACGGTAACCCTAAAGGAGAACGCCAACTTCAAAGTTATTGGCAAAGCGACCAAGCGGGTTGACAATCACGACGTGGTGACGGGCAAGGCAAAGTTTGCTTACGATGTTTCGGTAGAAGGAATGGTCTTCGCGGTGTGTCTTCGCCCCCCCGCCTATCGGGCCACTCAATCGGCAATTGATGATTCCGAGACACGAGCGATCCCTGGTGTATTGGATGTAATAGCCATTCCAAGCGGAGTCGCGGTCATTGCCAAAAACACTTGGGCCGCCCTCAAGGGTCGAGATAAGCTAAAAGTTACTTGGACCGGTGGGAGCCCTGATGTCTCCACTCGAACCCTTCGCGCCGATCTTAAGAAGGCCGTGGTTGCTCACAAAGCGATGACGGGGACAAAGGTGATCGAAGCGAGTTTCGAGTTGCCCTACCTGGCCCACGCCGCGATGGAGCCTTTCAATGCCATTGCGGATGTGAGAGACGATTCTGCCGAAATCTGGACGGGCTCGCAATCTCCTGATGGCGCCCAAAACCAAACAGCCCGCACCTTGGGGATCCCTAAGGAAAAAGTGATCGTTCACAACTTGCTACTGGGTGGCGGTTTTGGTCGCAAGTTTTCGAATAGTTGGGTTGCGGAGGCGGTTGACCTTTCTAAGCGGTTAAAGAAACCAGTGAAGCTCTTGTGGACACGTGAGTGCGATATCACCCACGATACTTATCGCCCCATGAGCGAGCATATAATGAAGGCTGCACTTGATGCCACCGGAAATCCTACGGGTTGGAGTCACCAGTATTTGCAGGCTCCCGCAGGGCGAGGCAATGGCGAATACGGCGCGAATACGTACCTGCCTTATGAGATTCCGGAAGCCGGAATGCGGGGAGGTGGCGTTGATTCTCCAGTTCCAACCGGACCCTGGCGATCAGTTGAGCACAGTCAGCTCATCGTCGTTAACGAGTGCTTTATGGATGAGCTCGCTCATGCCGCTGGTCAAGACCCGTTGGCCTTTAGAGTTAAGCTGATGAAGAGTCCGCGCCTGAAGAAAGTTCTGGAGAGTGCCGCAAAGAGGGCCGGATGGGGAACGGCGATGCCGGCCGGATCAGGGCGAGGAATCGCCTGCTTTGACGGTTATGGTTCGTGCATCGCTCATGTCGTGGAGGTCACCTTCGCTGATGGTGAAGTCAAAGTGACCAGAATGGTGGCCGTGGTTGACGCGGGCACAACCATCAATCCGCTTGGGGTTGAAGCTCAAGTTCAAGGCGCGTTCGTTGACGGCATTGCGACCGCGCTTCGATCGGCTATCACCATTCGAGCGGGAGGAGCGGCCGAGGACAATTTTGATCGCTACCATTGGGCGCGAATGTCCGATACACCAAAAATGGAAATCTTCATCGAAGACAGCGGCGGCAATTTTGGGGGCATGGGTGAAGTTGGCTATCCTTCGGTTCCCGCCGCGATTGCGAACGCGGTTTTCGCAGCCACCGGTAAGCGAGTGAGGCAGTTCCCGATCAAGGTTGAGGAATTGGTGTAGCTTTTGCGCGACGTCTTGCCAACCTTGCAAAGATGGCAAGCGGAAGGACATCGGTTCGCGCTCGCGACGGTGATTGAAACGTGGGGCTCCTCACCTCGGCCTGTGGGAGCGGTTATGGGCGTGCGCGAAGATGGAGCGGTCGTGGGCTCTGTGTCGGGTGGCTGTGTGGAACCAGCAGTCATGCAATCAGCCCTGGCATCATTATCCTCGCATCAACCCATCATGTTGGATTTCGGTTCACTTTCGGATGAAAGCGTTTGGGAAATCGGGCTTTCGTGCGGAGGTCGGATTCGGATTTGGGTTCAACCTGAACCCAACTTAAATTTGGTTTGGACCGAAGCGATGGAAAGAATCGCTAACGATCTACCCACGGTCTTAGTGAGCAACCTCCAGCCGGTTTCAATGTCAACTTTATCGCAAACGGGGGAAGGAGATCAATGGATTTGCGATTCCGGTCACTTCAATGAGAGCCAAACATTCAAGCACGAGGGGCAAGAGCACTTTGCCCAAATCTTTCCGAGCCGGGAGAAATTGGTCATTGTTGGCGCGGTTCACATCGCCATCCCTCTCATCAAGTTTGCCCGCGAACTCGGCTTCGAAACGATCCTGATTGACCCCCGTGCGGTCCTCGCTAGCTCCGAGCGGTTCCCGGTACCGCCCGATCTGACCGTGGTGAGCTGGCCCGAAGACGCACTTAAACAAGTTAATCTGACGGAGCAGACCTATGCCGTGGTGTTAACCCACGACCCGAAGATTGATGATGTAGCGTTGGAGTTTCTGCTCCGCTCGCCCGTTGCTTACATTGGAGCTTTGGGCTCGCGCGTGACCCAGGAAAAGCGCCGTTTGCAGCTTTCAGAGAGGGGCTTTTCCAGTCAAGAAATTGCAAGAATCCACGGCCCTGTTGGCCTGAAGATCGGCGGAAGGTCACCCGAAGAAATTGCGCTGAGCATCATGGCCGAAATCGTGCAGGTTCGCAATGCGCGTCGTTAGGGCGGTCGTCCCGGCCGCTGGTCTGTCTTCCCGTTTCGGCGGGCCAAACAAGTTGCTCACTGATTGGCATGGGGAATCCATGATAAGGGCAACGGTTCGAGCGCTAGTTGAGAGCGGCTTGGACGTAGTCGTTGTGACGGGGCGGGATGCCGGTCTAGTCGCTCGAGAAGCGGGCGTGGAATGCGTTTTCAACCCCGATTACGCGACCGGCATCGGCTCCTCGCTTGCGGCGGGGATCAAAGCCTGCTCACAATGCGACGGTTTCCTTATCGCCCTTGGCGATATGCCGGACCTTCAGCCCGCAGTAATCAGGGCGCTGCTGTCTCAATTTGAGGCAGCTCCAGTTGGCGCAATAATCGCGCCGATCTATGACGCCGAACCCGATCGGTTAGGCCATCCGATACTGTTCTGCTCAAGCTACCGACCCCAACTGGAGGCCCTCATCGGCGACCAAGGTGCCCGCTCAATCATTAGCGCGAATGAGGGATTTGTGACCCGGGTGCCGGTGGCCGGTAGGCTGGAAGACGTTGACTCGCCCCAACCGCCCTGAGTGGCTTAGCCCCGCTGCATAGGGCAAAATGAGTGTGGTTCACCAGCTTTTCAATATCCCCCCAGTCGCCCGTGGAATCATTAGAATTTCCCGAACTTCAGGTTCAAACTCCGCATAAGAAAACTTCGATCCCCATCGTGCTGAATGCGGCGGCTTTCGCCACCAAGGCTTCATCGCCGCCATAGGCAACTTGGATATGGTTCGACATGTGCCGAGCCATCATTTGATCTCTTGAAACACCGTGAATAACGGTGTGCATGATCGGCCATTGGGGGGTGGTTAGTTGCCACCTTCTCTGGGTTTCTTCCTCCGGGAGTTCGACTACGGTGGCGCGACCCATATCGGCTTTGAGTCGGCCATCGGCGACATAAATCCGGCTCCAAACAATCTCGCCCGGTTTGCTGATTCCGCGCATGGTGGAGCCGCCGAGGGGGAAATACATGGGGGGCTGTCGGTCGCCGAACGCACCTTGATAGCCTCCGATGAAATGGGACACAGGCGCGGCTCCTGAAATCAGTAGAACCCAGACATAGTCATCGCCGTATTGCTCGCCATAACGTAGATCGTGGAGCGTGTTTGAAGGGTCAAGACCCATCGCCGTCCAAATGCGGTTGGTAACAATCGCATCAAGCCCCGCGCATTCGTCCACTTCGTTGAAATGGGTGACGGCCTTGTTTGGGAATAGCTCGCGGGAGCCCGTGAAGACCGGGGGACGGTCAGGGTTATTGAGCATGCCCTCCACCAAATCCGAAGCCGGGCACATATCCTTTAAGCCCTGTTGATATTGAATCCCAATCGCCTCGCAACCAAACTCATCGGCGATTTTCACGGCGGCAATGTACATTTTGCATTGCTGGAGTATCTGAAACTCGGTGAGATCGGTGGCTTCGTTCGAGCCGAGATTGAAGGTCATGCCTCGTTGCTTGAGCCAGTCGTAGACTTTTTTAGCTTCATTATCGGTTACAAGATTCATTGCGGCGAAGAGCGCGCTTTGGCTCAGCCGCTCCTTAAAAACACCGGTTGCATGAAGCAATTCATCCGGAACAATCGCGTTATACATCCCCATACACCCCTCGTCAAAAACGCCCATGATGGTCTTATCGCGGCGGATGTCTTCGCCGATTTTTTGGCCAAGTTCAGACTGGCTACTGATAAGAGGAGTCTGGCCCCTTGCGGCACCCCCTTCAGGGTGCTCGGACCTGAAGGCTTGAACCTGGGGTGTCGCTTCGCTTAACCCCAGGCTCTGATGAGTAATCCCTTTGGGGTCAGCTTCCAACGAGGGACCAGTATCAAGGGCCCCCGGAGGGGTCACAGCCCGATAGCCCGGGGTCGAGCGAAGCGACACCCCGGGTTCGCGCCCAGTTGCTTCCGCACCCTGGAAGGGTGCCAGATATATTCTAACGTGCGATTCGTCGTGCTTGAGTTGTTTGCCGCCTAACCACTCTTTGAGGCCGCCCTGAAAGAAATCATCGGAAAAGTCTTCGCTCCATAGACTAGAAAACGTGATCCCGGCTTTTCTTAGGCTCGCGTTAAGATTGAGTAACCCCACCAATCCCGGCCACTGCCCCGACCAGTTAGCAACCGTCAAAATCGGTCCGGAGTGCGTGGTCAATCCCGCCAAAACATGATGCGAGTACTGCCAAACCGCCTCGACAACAATAACTGGAGCATGCGAAGGAATCTCCCGAAACACCTCCATTCCCATTTTTTGGGAGTCAATAAACCCGTGTTGTTTCGACACGTCGAAGGCGTGGGCCCGGATTACGCTCTCTCCGTTTACTTCTATCGCCTTGATTACGGCGGCTTCAACTTCAGCTTGCGCCGCCCAACAGACCTGGTTTGCTGAAAGCCGCAGATCGCCACTGGCGACGAGATAGATGGGTGAGGACATGGATTATTTTGGCTCCTTTTCTGCCTGCGTATTGCTTCGGGATGGTTTGGGAATTGCGACTGGGAGACGACCGCTACCTGCAAACCAGGAAGTGGATGCATCGAAAACGTGTCCCTTGCCATCAAGACCCAGGTAAAGTCGAACGTGAGCTGCAGGAAATGAACGGGGGACATTAGTGAGACGACAACTGCGC
Organism: Armatimonadota bacterium; assembly: GCA_031386985.1. Classification (GTDB taxonomy): domain Bacteria; phylum Armatimonadota; class Fimbriimonadia; order Fimbriimonadales; family Fimbriimonadaceae; genus JANJUB01. The sequence continues at coordinate 93,413 of JANNCV010000026.1, read as the reverse complement.
GGCCCCACTCCATATTTCTATCACGGGGTCATTGCGTACATTTTATTCATCGCGCTCTGCATTTTCTTGTTGGGTTTCTTACCGAGCGACGATATGGCCGCGACGAACCTCTTGCATATCTCCCGTTATTTGCAATATGTCTTTGCCGGCTTTGGGCTCGTTTATTTTTTGAGGAGGGGCAATCCTGGGATTGAGATACGATTTCGCCATCTCGTTATCGCTCTGGCCTATGGGGTAGCGGCAGTCATGCTATTGACTGTCGCCATGTGTTACAGTCTTTTGTTTTCATTCCCTCACGGAAGCCCCCGCACACCGAACTTGAACTCATCGGATCAGCTTGAGTTCTGGCAACTAGTTGGATACTTCTTGCTCTTTGCATCTGTCGGTCAGTTTGCCATAGCCCTCATGGGCGTGTGGGTCGGATTCAAAATCCTCATCCCTCGAAAACCTCAAGTTGATCAGTTTTGAACTCGCGATTGCTCGAAAAGCGAACGGCGATACCACGCACTAAAGATTCAACTGCGGCCTGTGCCGCCCAGCACCTTAAACTAGCCGAAAGCCGAAGATCGCCGCTCGCGACGAGATAGATGGGAGAGGACATGGATTATTTTGGCTCGTTTTATGATCGCCTGTTTTTGCCTCGAAGCTACCGGGTTTGGAGTGCGGTAGCACGACATCCCGGTTGATAGCAGTGGATATCAACCGGGACGCTCGCACTCATGGTGCTTCGGAACCGGTAGCTTCGACGAATCGGGGCCCCCGACTCAGCGCGCGAAGCTAAACTCCGCAACGAGCATGCGATGATCGGAATTCTTTGTCTTAATCACAAACGCTTGGTGCCAATCCAAGGCATCCGACGACCACAGTTGATCAACCCGCGCAAGCGGAAAATCGTTCGTGCCGGTGCCGATCCAACCTCGGCCCACCTTTCTGCCAACATCGCTCAGATCCTGAATTCCAGGATGAGTCGTGTTAAAATCTCCGCCAATCAACTCGCCGGTTTGTTCATCCAGCGGCCCGGCTTCCCTGCGGATTTCGGCAATTCGGGTGCGCCGCTTCTTCGCATCCTCGGAATACTCAGACCAGCAAGCGGGATTCCACCAATCCAGCCGGAAGACCGGCGGCGCGAGCCTCAGCGAGATGACTCGCCACTGGCTTTCTTCAATGCGAATCTGGCAAGAAGCAAAGTCGCGACCCGAAACGGGATTGCCGAGTAGCTCAAACGAATCGCTCTGGCGCAGATAAATAGCGTCATCCACCGACCAAACAACTTGCCGATAGCCGAACCTCTCTGCGGCGGCTCCAAACTCTGACTTTGAGGAAACCTCTTGGAGCAAGACAATGTCCGCACCCAGCGCAAAGGCTTCATCAGCTGCTTCGATTGAGCCCGCCGCGCAATTGAGACTCACAACTCGGTACCACCCGCGCTCCTTCTTCATCGGGGGCAGAACGACTCGCCAAGATGGCTCACCGATAGCGAAAACAAGGCAGACCCACACGATGAGACAAGCAACCTGCCGCTTGAAAGCGAGCCTGACCTGTCGCGACAGCAAAGGAATCAGAACGAACGGAGTCCAAACAGCCATCGGCCACCCATGGAGCCACTGCGCCCAATCTGGGCGGATGAGATAGACAAGCGCCAGCGCCCCCATAAGAAAAACCGAAATCTGGATTGCCCGGTTTCGAGGGTATTCCGCCACTATGCGAGGTCAAACAAGAGGAACTCGGAATCGGTTCCCGCTTCTACTGTCAACCTCGTCTCAAAGGAAACCGCTGCCCCATCCCCATGATTAAGAACTTCGCCGTTCAGTGAGACTTCACCCGAGGCTACCTGCACCCAACCAAATCGCCCTTCCGAAATTTCCACCGTCCGAGTCTCACCTGCGGGCAAGCGACACGCAAACATCGAAGCATCCTGATTGATCTTCATTGAGCCGTCGCGCCCATCGTTACTGCAAATCAAAACGAGTTCCCCTGAGCCCAGCGCGGGAAAACAGCGATCTTCGTAGGTTGGCTCAAGAGCTTGAGCTTCGGGCATGATCCAGATTTGGAGGAGCCGGCAGGGCCCGGTCGTGCTTGCGTTTGCTTCGGCGTGCAAAAGGCCCCGCCCCGCGCTCATTCGTTGCACAATGCCTGGCACAATGACTGCACCATTGCCCATGCTGTCTTGGTGCGCGATTCCGCCTTCGAGCATATAAGTGATGATCTCCATGTCACGGTGCGGATGCATCCCAAACCCTTGACCCGCACCGATGATATCGTCATTGATGACCCGCAGACTCCGAAAACTCATGAAGTTGCGATCAAAGTGATCGCCGAACGAGAACGTGTGCCAGCTATCCAGCCAGTCAATCTGAGTATGAAATCGGTCGTTTGCTTTTCTTATTGCGATCATTTTGCTCTTTTCAGTATAGGTCTTATAGGACCTATAAGACCTATATCACTCGACTACACATCAAACTTGATCCCCTGAGCCAATGCGGGTTTCTCGGTTCCGTAGTAAGTCGTCGAAGTCTGCCTTCGCATGTAAGCCTTCCAGCTATCCGACCCCGATTCTCTGCCTCCGCCCGTGTCTTTCTCGCCCCCGAAGGCACCTCCGATCTCAGCTCCGCTTGTGCCAATGTTCACGTTCGCAATCCCGCAATCCGAGTTGCGTTTGAAATACTCCGCCTCGCGCAAATCCGTCGTCATGATCGCCGAGCTTAGCCCCTGGGGGACCTCATTGTGAATATGGAGCGCTTCTTCCAAAGTGTCGTACGGAAGAACATAGGTGAGAGGGGCGAAGGTTTCCTCGTGGATACACGCGACTTGTCGGTCGAGTTTTACAAGGGCAGGTTTTACGTAGTAGCAGTTTTCATCGGGCAAGATGCCCATGGCACGGGTTCCACCAACAATCTCGACCGCGTGCGGTCGAACCAGCTCAATCGCCTTTTGCATTCCCTCAAAAGCCAGTTCATCAATTAATGGCCCAACTAAGGTCGTGGGCTCCAAGGGACTCCCAATTTTGGTGCTACCAATCTGCAAAATCGCGGTCTTAAGCGACTCAAAAACTTTATCAAAAATCGAACGATGAACAATCACCCGCCGCGTGCTGGTGCACCTCTGCCCCGCCGTTCCCACCGAACCAAACAAAATGGAAGGGATCGCCACCGCCAGATCGGCCGAAGGGGTGACGATAATCGCGTTGTTCCCGCCAAGCTCCAGCAATGATCTACCGAACCGAGCGGCGACCTTCGGACCGATTGCCCGCCCCATTCGGCAAGATCCAGTCGCACTAATCAGCGGTACGCGCCGATCATCCACGAGGAGGCTCCCCTGCTCGGCTGCGCCGATGATCACTTGAGACAGATTCGCGGGGGCCTGGGCAAACCCTGAACAAACTTCCTCAAAGAGCGCCTGGCAAGCCAAAGCCGTCAGAGGCGTCTTTTCCGAAGGCTTCCACAGGCAAGAATCCCCACAAACCAACGCCAGAGCCGCATTCCAAGCCCAGACCGCCACGGGAAAATTGAAGGCACTGATAATCCCAACTGGCCCCAGCGGCAACCAGTTTTCTTGCATCGAGTGATTCGGACGTTCGCTTGCGATGGTTAACCCATAAAGCTGGCGCGAGATACCAACGGCAAAGTCGCAGATGTCAATCATCTCCTGAACCTCGCCGCGCCCTTCCTCCAAAATCTTCCCGCATTCAATGGTCACGAGTCGGGCCAAATCTTCTTTGTGCTCGCGCAATTTTTCGCCCAATCGCCGCACAAGCTCCCCCCGGATCGGACCCGGAACTTCGCGCCACTGCCGGAAAGCCTGCACGGATTGAGAGATTTTCCTATCAACATCAGAAGGCGAATCCACCCGAAGCGAAACAATCAAAGACCCATCAATCGGCGAATAAACAGGCAGGTCATCGCCCTGCAAAGAGGCAAGATTAGGAATCAATCGGGCGGCAACGGCGGAATAATCAATCATGAACCATAGGTGTACCAGGAACCGCCGGGCCTTAGCACAGTAACAAACACAAAGGCCCCGACGCAAGTGCGCCGAGGCCAGATTTTTCTAAACAACCGCTAGGGCGTTATCGAGATTCTCCAAATGCCGCGACCGTAGGTGCCGGCATAAAGAAAACCGTTGCCATTACTAATGAGCAAGTCATTCACATGAACGTTAGGCAAGCCTAAAGTGTTCATGTTTGACCAGTTCGCGCCGCCATCGATGGTCATGAAGCAGCCGATATCGGTGCCAACGTACATGACGTTGTTATCGAATGGATCTCGTGTGACGGCGTTAACCGGCACCTTTGGAAGGGCGGTTATTCCGGCACCCGAGATATCGGTCCAAACCGGGCTGGCTACGTTCACGTTCGTGCATCGGAACACTCGTCCCACGGCCGCGTTTGTTGATTTCAACCCCGCGACGCAATCAAAGTCGGTGAGCCTTGACTCCGCAACATCACCAATGGCTTCATTAGGCAGGTTGCCGTCCTTGAGGCTCAGCGTTCCACCGTTGTTCGTTGACATATAGATCGAACCATTTGCGTGACACGTATAGAGTCTCTGTCCGTTTCTTGGAGAAACGGTGATGCGATCAGCGTTCGAGTTGAGCGTCGTTGTCGAGTTTTTCCAATTCGAACCCGTATAACGCTTGACCTTGTTACCCTTCACCGTAAATGGATCGGTGTAGCTGGTGTTACCCATCGCCAAGACCGTGACGAACACCGATGTACCCGTTGGCGTTACACTCGCTGGAGTCGCGTCGAGTTCGGAGTCGTACCGATAGATACTTCCATTTTGTGCCGTTGTGTAGTGCGTTCCTGGCGTGCTCTTGTTGAATCCGCAGAAGCCCCCATCACCGGCGTAGAGGTTATCCCAGGCGGCAAGATTGCCCCGGCTGGCCGCCGTTGCATTGTCTTGGGTACCGCCCATGATAATTGTGAAGTTCGAAGGATGCAACGCGACCGAGTAGAACTGCTCATCACCGAACGTGTTGTTCTTCATGGTGAAAGTAGCCGAGTTGGCACCGGGGTTGTAGATCACCTGAGCGACGCCCCCATCCCCACCAACAAATCCTTCGTTCTGATTCGTTGGGTGCATCGTCATGCAGTGTTGATCGTTATGCCACTTTGAAGTCGTTTGCGCGGTCAGACCAATGTCAGCCCACGTCGTACCGCCGTTCGCGGAACCATGAACCGAGATCAAACCCACAAAGATCGTGTCCGTTCCCGCGTTATTGCCGCAAGTAATGTGCACGTCGTAAGTAGACTGGCTCCAGTCGCCATTGAGTCCAGTCGTAATATCGGTCCAGGTGGAACCACCGTTACTTGACTTATAAACCTTTTGGCTAACCGGGCCGATCACATAAACGCCGTCGGGGTCGTTCCGCGACGCCGCAACGCTGAATGTTTGCTCAACCGGATCAATAAGGGCTGGCTTGGTTACTGCAGTCCAGTTTGCCCCATGATCGTCTGAGTAAGCAATTCGGGTGCTTCCGGCTGTGCCGCCACCCGTTGCCCAAACTCTTCGAACTCCTGTTGCAATCTCTGCTCCCGCAAAATCAACGTCATCCCAACTCCCGGGAGCGGCGTTGGTGTCAGTCCAAGTTAAGCCGCCATCAATAGAGCGATAGATGTCGCCGATCGTGGACCCTCGACCTGTGGTCGCGAGTACGATGTTGGCATCATTAGGATCAAACACAATCTTTGAGATGATCTTGTCACCCATTTGGCCCACGCCGACGTTGGTCCAGGTAGTGCCGCCATCAATAGATCGCATTGCCCCAAAAGTTTGAGCACTGAAAAAGCCATGATAGTCGCCTGTTCCAGAGATAACCAGATTTGGATCAGTTGGCGATACCGCGACCGTTGTGGTGTGCAGGAACTGCCAACCATCGGATTTCGGTAGCCAAGTCGAACCGCTGTCGGTGCTCTTCCAAACGCCGCCGCCCGCCGATGCGGCATACATGATCGTCGGATCTGAAGGAGCGTACTGGACATCGTTCTTTCGTCCGCTGATTGTTGGAACGCCGTAATATTGGCGGTAAGGAACGTCTAAGCCCTGCGGACCCTGGAACGCCCAAGTCGCCCCAACGCCCGGGCGAGAGTTCTTCCGAGCCATGGATGCGGGAGGCATTTGAGATCGGTGTTTAACCGCATTTTGATAAGTCTCCCGAGGGAGCTCACCATTTTCGTCGACCCGTGGAGCCAAATAGAACTCCAGCGCTTCAAAGAAGTCAACACCCGATTCCTCTCCCACGCGCCCGTAAAGGTCGCCGATCTTTCGTTGTCGCGCAAGGTCCGCTCGCAATTCGGAAGTTCTGTAAGCTTCCTTGCGCGCCGAGCCGCGGTCAATAACGAACTTAATGCCGTTGCGGGTCAATACCTCTTCGGCCCGTCCAACACTGACCCCTTCGCGCAGCTTTAGCACTAAACCGAGGTCGCTCTTGGTGATCGTTCCAAGTTTGTCGGCGAGACTTCCCCTAGTCTTAGCCGCAAGCCGAGGGGCTCTTAGATGGATCACCACATCCTTTGGCATCGCCAATCCCATGGCCATTGTAATAAACAGACTCATTTTTGCAATTCCTCCCACCCGAGAAGGGTAGAAAATCCATTTTACTCCCAAGTCCTCCTATAAGTTCAGGGCTCATGGCCCTCAGTCGCAAGCCGATTAGAACTGAAGGCGAGGGCCCATTGCGTGAGCCCGATCACATCGCTTTGGATAGCAGGTGCCCGCGCCTCAAAAATTCCCACCCGCCCCATAAAAATCACCCACCAAGCCGCAAGAATTGCCCACCAAGCCGAAAGAATTGCCCACCATCGAGCTCTGGCACCCCTTCCCGACGCAGGAACACCCCGCCGACCCCTAAAAACAGCCCACCGACAAACAAAAATTCCTCACCCCGCTAAGAATGCGTCCCACCAACTACTAAAAATTGTGCTGAATCGGAGAGGCTTAGGTTCAAAACTGCGTATTTTGATGAAAATATGGAGTGGACGCCCGGAGTTTACAAACAAAAACGCCCCGAGTTCAATGAACTCGGGGCGCACTCCCTTTAACCTAAGCCTTGCGCTTTCGTCGGAGCAGAGCCGCGACACCCAAGCCCAAAGCGGCCATTGTTGCCGGCTCTGGAACTGTTTGAGTTTCCAGCTTCCAAGTCATCTCGGCACCGGCCCGTCCTATGAATAGGGGGTTAGCATAGGTGCTGAAGTTGCCGTTAGTAAGGCCGAGCACGCCATTCTGGTTTGTCCCAACCGGTGTGCGGAACCGATAAACGGTGGTTCCCGTCTCATGCATCGAGGCGATCATGAACGTAGCGCCACTGGCGATTGTCCAGTTCACATCGGCGGCATAGGTGGCCAAGCCAACGTTGGTGTGAAACACCGTGACGACGCTCTGAACAGCCCCAACGCCGTCGGCCAAAACATACTTCACGTTTGTATCAGCACCGGGCGTGCCAAGGAATGACACTCTAGTCAGCGTAACCGAACCGCCGGTGTTGTTTTGCCACACACCTGCAGGCATATTTCCACCGGCTGGGCGGGTGGTACCACCGGTTGAAATGGCGGTCGAATCCCAAAGAATTACGGCCATCGAGTTACTAACGACGACTGCCATTAGGGCAATTGTTATCAATGATTTCATTATTTCCTCCAGCGCATCCCCGGGCGAGCGCTACGCATATTGTATCACGGCAAAATCAACGATTTCGCTCGTAATCATTATGTTTGCGTAAACCTAGCAATTCAGGTTCTGGAAGCGTAAGAGCTCAGCCGTTCCCCCGCTCCTCAAACACGAACCTCGGGTAAAACGAAGCCAATGCGATTGGAATGGGGCGAACTCATCCGCTACCGTAAGTGGGAAGAGTTTGAGAAATTAGCAAAGCGGAAGCCCAGCCAGCAGCTTTGCGATACCCTTTATGAACTGATCAAGGGCATTGAGGAACCCGCCGAGCGCAAAATCTTGAAGAAGGCGCTTTACTTTGTCAAAACCGCCGGATTCACGCCTACTATGGAATGGCCAGAAGAAGATGCGGTGCCGAAGCTGCCGCCGGTGGGGGTGGCGGGCATCATGTTCAGCAGCACCTGTCATGGTTATGTGGGCTACACCTTCGCCGTCATTCGGGCTCAAAAGGTTTATGTGTGTCTCATGCTTTCCTCGCCCCGGTTCCGATCATTCCACGTTCACTTCACGACGGGGAGGGCAGACGTCTTCCCCGAAACGCGCCCCCTGCTTATGGATACGGGGATCGGGGCCCTCGGGCGCGAAATGGAGCCGGCTTATATCCTCCACCGCATCCGCCGCGATTTTGAAAACTCGCTGGAAGAGCGCCGTTTTGGCCGGTTTAACGCGTTTTGGAAGCAAGTATTCACCCATGTCCCCACCGAATATCCTCACCCCGCCGAGAATTATGATTTGGGGGAACCGATCTCAGATGAAGAGTTGCGCGCCCTCATGGAGCATGAAGCGACTATAACCTGGCGCATCTTTCTTTTTCCCGATCATCTCTTCTGGGAAGAGATTCATGCCTTGCGCTGGAACGAAGAACTGACGGATGAGGAGCGCACCCAGGGCATCTATGAGGTTTTGATGAGCGATCGCACGCGGCTGTGTGATGAAGTCCTCATCGCAGATATGGCCATTCGCTTCGCCGATCTCGCGGTAATTTTGGGCGAAGAAGACCCCCTCGCCGGGCAGATGCTCCAGGCCGCCCAAAACCTAATCAAACTGCGCTCCCGCAGCCCAATCTTCGAAGCCCTCGCCCGGCACACTTCGGTGCAGATCGAAGAAGATATCGAGGCCGACGAAATAGAACAATCCGCCTTCCCCAAAGGCGGACCGGGATTTGCGAAGTGACCGCACTGTTGAAAAACGACCCTAAGGGGAGCGTTGGGAAATGAAAACCGGGCAGTCTATGGCACCCCTTCAGGGTGCTTTTAGGAGAGAATCGAACCTGGGGTGTCGCTTCGCTCAACCCCAGGCTTTGCAGCGTGACCCCGTTGGGGCCCAATTTTCACCAGACCCCTTGGGGTCATTCTTCCCAATCCCAATGGGATTTCGAAGCTGAGCCCAGGGTAGCCCAGAGGGCACCCTGGTTGGAATCCCACAATCTTCAACCCTGAATGGTTGTATCTGGCTGGTGTCGCTTCGAGGCTGTTGCATTGTGTTACAAGCACGCCCCGGCACGTTACATCCGGGGCTCCACGGTGAAATGTTTAGACTCCGTTGGGAATGGTGAATGTTAGACTCCGTGGAGCCGGTGATGTATCGTGCACCCGCGTTGGGAACGGCAAATAAAACTCCATGCACCACCGTCGCTTCCTCCCCCAGGCACTCTGAAAGGCGTGCCAAAATCGCTCAACTCCATTTCGCAACTGTCCCCCGATGGGTAACATCCCCAACGCAATGAGCATTGAGGGCGAATGGGTTGGCTATTACCTCCACCCCGAAGAGGATGAAAGGTGCCCGATCCTGGCGCGGTTCGAAATCGAAGGGAACCGCCTGAGCGGGACGATGGTAGACGAGCGAACCTCTTGGACCTACTCGGTGCGCGAATGGGCGGATAACCCCGAAACCGATCCCCAGCTTAGGAGAGCCTACGAGGATTTCCTAGAGCAATACCCCGATGTGACCCACACCACCACCCTCTCCCCCAACTCCCTGCTCAAAGGCTTCATCCGTGGCAACAAAATCCGGTTCACCAAACACTACTCCCACCCCGGGTGGTCAATATGGGCCGCCACAAATCTAGAAACGATCCACCAAGTCAGCCCGCCCACCCACCTAGAATACATCGGCACCCTCAACCTCGAAGAAACCGTGATCAATGGCGAATGGAAACTCTCCGAAACCGGCCTGTATGGTCTAATCAAAAGCCCCCAATCCACCGGAACCTTCCGCCTCAAACGGCGGGTTCAGGAACTGGATTAACTTATCCGTAGCCGCGGGTTGCAATGTACACGCGCTCCTTCATTCTCTCGTATGTCGCGGGGTAGCCGTAAACCTGGCGCAGGCCATTCAGATTGGAACTTGACAGGAAGGCGATAGAAAATCCCCCAGATGCCCTCGGATTTCTGATCGAGTGATGGTAACTGTAAATGGAGTTTTACAAAGATCATTCGTTTGAGGTAAGACTCTGGTATACAAATGAACCGCTGTTTTTACTCGGACACCATAACAGGGTTCATTAACTCATCGCTAGAGCACATTCTTGGCGTTCTTGCTGGAGCGAATCGATTTGCTCTGCGCCAGACACAGCGTGATGCCTGGTGCGAGCAGATTGTGTTGCTTAGACGCGAACTAGTCGGATTTGAAGGCATTGTTTCGTTTGAGTATTCCGTGCCGCGCATTGGCAAGAGGATCGATGTAGTTCTTCTTATTGGCCCAATCATCTTCGTGATCGAGTTCAAGATTGGCGCGGATAGCTATAGCCGAATGGATTCCGATCAGGTGTGGGACTACGCACTGGATCTCAAGAACTTTCACGAGGCCAGTCACGATGCCTGCATCGTGCCGATCTTGCTCGCTTCGAACGCAGGAATTCCTGAGGTGGCTCCTCGCTTAGCAACAGATAACGTATTTGAACCTATTCACACCAATGGCGATAATCTTGGAGGGGTCGTGCGCGCCGTTCTCGGTGTCGTAGAGGGCGGAAAGATTGATAGTGAAGCCTGGCATACCGGCCGTTATCATCCGACCCCAACTATTGTAGAGGCGGCGCTTGCCCTCTACGGTGGACATTCTGTTGAGGACATTTCCCGTAGCGATGCTGGGGCGATCAACTTGACTTCGACTTCGGCGGCAATATCGAAGATCATCGAGCAGTCACGAAGCCTCGGCGAGAAGTCGATTTGCTTTGTTACTGGTGTGCCAGGCGCGGGGAAAACCCTCGTTGGACTGAACATTGCAACTGCTCACTTTGATCCGAAAAGCGAGTTGTATAGTGTGTTCCTATCCGGTAACGGTCCCCTGGTCGATGTTCTCCGCGAAGCACTTGCAAGGGACAAAGTAAGAAGGCAAAAGGAAGAGGGAGTTACCGCACGACTAGGTGAGGCGCGAAGCGAGGTCAAGGCGTTTATCCAGAATGTTCACAATTTCCGCGATGAGGGCCTTGAGGGCGAACGTGCACCTGTCGAGCACGTAGTTCTTTTCGACGAGGCGCAACGAGCATGGAATCTGGATCAAACCGCGAACTTCATGAAGCGTAAGCGAAACCGACCGGACTTCGACAAATCGGAGCCTGAGTTTCTCATTTCCTGCATGGATCGGCACCAGGATTGGGCCGTTATTGTTTGCTTAATCGGAGGAGGTCAAGAAATCAACACAGGCGAAGCGGGAATGGGCGAGTGGCTTCGTGCCCTTCGCAAGTCGTTCCCCGATTGGAGTATCTACATTTCGGACAAACTGACCGACTCGGAGTTTGATGTTCGAGATGAACTTTCAGTTTTGGCGCCAGATCAGCAACCAACAACGATTGAGCACCTTCACCTTTCAGTCTCAATGCGATCCTTTCGGGCAGAAAACGTCTCCCTCTTTGTAAAGCAAGTGCTGGATGAGCAGGAGGAGGAAGCGCGCCTGACTCTTGCTTCCATTTCGGCAAGTTATCCCATAGTTTTGACGCGCGATCTTCAGGCTGCCAAGGAGTGGCTTCGACAACAGGCGCGAGGTAGCGAGCGATACGGCTTGCTAGTTTCCTCTCAAGCGGAGCGGTTACGGCCCCACGCGATCCACGTCAAGGCTCCGATGGATCCAATCCACTGGTTTCTCGATGACAAGCGCGACGTGCGCTCCTCGTATTACTTGGAAGATGTTGCTACCGAGTTTCACGTCCAGGGATTGGAACTCGACTGGGCAGGAGTTGTGTGGGATGCCGACTTCCGGCGCATCCCCTCTGGCTGGGGGCATTTCTCGTTTAGCGGAGATCGCTGGAACCACATTCGCAAAGAAGAACGCAAAACGTATCAAAAGAACGCATATCGGGTGTTAATGACCCGTGCGCGGCAGGGCATGGTCATTGTGGTACCTGAGGGTGATCCGACTGATCCGACACGTCGCTCCGAGTTCTATGACGAGACCTATGAATACCTGGGCTGTACCGGCATTCCCATGCTTTGATGGGCCCACCTACGCGCGAAAGCAACAAAATTGAGACTACTTTTGGGCCGGCGGGATGCAGTGTGCACCGTTGCTCGCGTGGCTCTCCGGCGGCAGGATGCATCCGCCGCCCTCACCTGGTTTGCAGTGAGATTCAAGTTCCCGGAGACACGGGCGGCCAAATATCCTCCTCCTCCGTTTCCGAACGGGGGAGGACTGCGCCACTATAGTGTGCGCTGAGGTGGGGGCAATTTTCCGGGAGGGCCCCAATTTCGGTCGAAGATTACAAGTCACCCGGACCCTCACCCCCCGCCCCCTCTCCCCCAGAGGGGCGAGGGGAATTGTTTTCCCCCATCACATCGCTCAACGGGAGTTGGCGAGGGGCTTCCCCCGCCGGGGCACGGGGGAAGCGGGGATTCTCCGGAAGCACGGGCGGGACGCGCCGTGGAAACCTTGGGCGAGGACGCCCGAGCCACGGGGCCCTCACCCCCTGCCCCCTCTCCCCCGGAGGGGCGAGGGGGTTATTGCCTACGCTAGGGCGGCGCGTTCTTCTTCGATTTGGGCGAGGGATTCTTTGAAGCCCCTTAACATCGTCTCCACCGCGTTGATCGGCGCGCCGGAGTAGGGCCAGATGAGTTGGTCTCGGGTTACGTAGCAGTCGCGGCTTCTTCTTTGCAAAAGCATAAAGGCGCGAGGGGGCACTTTCGTTCGATCTTTGAAACTCACCGCCAAGCGTCCGCCCATGCCATCAATCTTTTCGATCTCCAAATCGCGCGCGACCATGCGGTAATGCATGATGGCGAAGGCGTTTCGGACGGGTTCGGGGGGGTGGCCGTAGCGGTCTTCGACTTCCGCCGATGCTTCGCCGAGTTCGGCCGGGGTTCGGGCCGCCATCATCTGCTGATAGTAGTAAAGCCGCTGGGCTTGATCTTTGATATAGGTGTCGGGAATGAGGGCGACGACGGGGAGTTCGAGCATGGGGAGCGGTTCGCGGCGGACCATGGGGTCAACGGCATCGCCCAGTTTTTCGGCGGCTCCATCTACGCCCGATTTTAGGGCTCGGACGGCTTCTTCGATAAGCTGGGAATAGAGTTCATAGCCGACGGTTGCCATGGCGCCGCTTTGTTTTGCGCCCAAAAGCTCGCCCGCGCCGCGGATTTGGAGGTCGCGGAAGGCGAGGGAATAGCCGGAACCGAGGGAAGAGAATTCTTGGAGGGCATGGAGCCTCTGGGTCGCGTTTTCGTTGAGGTCTTTGTGCGATTGATACAGCAGGTAGGCGTAAGCTTGGCGGTCGGATCTGCCCACCCGGCCCCTCAATTGATAAAGTTGAGAGAGGCCGAGGCGGTCGGCGTCTTCGATGATGAGGGTGTTGGCGTTGGGGATATCAATGCCGTTCTCGATGATGGTGGTGGAGAGCAAAATGTCAATCTCGCCGCGAATGAAACCGATCATGACGGGTTCGAGTTGGGCTTCGGTCATTTGCCCGTGACCCACTCCGATTCTTGCGGATGGGACGAGCTTTTGGAGTTTCTCGGCGACATGGTGGATGCCATCCACGCGATTGTAAACATAGAACGCCTGGCCGCCCCGCGCTAATTCTCTGAGGAGTGCTTCTCGCACAACTTCTTTGGCGTAGGGCCTCAAGTAGGTTCTGATTGGCAATCTTCCTGGGGGCGGATCGGTGATGAGGGACATCTGGCGAATATCCATGAGCGCCATGCTCAGGGTTCGTGGGATGGGAGTGGCGGACATGGAGAGCACGTCCACCGCGACGCGCAGTTGCTTGAGCGCTTCCTTTTGCTTGACGCCGAATTTCTGCTCTTCATCCACGATCACGAGGCCGAGATCTTTGAACTCGACTTCTTTGCTCAGGAGGGCGTGGGTGCCGAGAACGAGATCGATTTTGCCGTCTTTCAATCCGGCGAGTAACTCGTTTCGTTCCTTGGTGGATCGAAAACGATTGAGGAGACCGATTCGAACGCCGAAGGAATCGAGCCGCTCGGCGAAGTTGCGCGAATGTTGCTCGCTAAGGATTGTGGTCGGGCACAAAACCGCGACTTGGCGACCTTCTTGCACGACCTTAAAGGCGGCGCGAATGGCGACCTCGGTTTTGCCAAATCCAACATCGCCGCAAATCAGACGGTCCATGGGATAGTCAAGCTCAAGGTCCGCTTTCGCTTCCTTTATCGCCGCCATCTGGGTCGGGGTTTCCACCCAGGGGAACGTCGTCTCCATCTCCGCTTGCCACGGAGTGTCCGGGCCGAAAGGGCGGCGGGTGACGGCCCTCCTCTCGGCGTAAAGCTTCACGAGGTCGCGCGCAAAGATTTTGGCTTCCTCCTTGGCTTTGCCAATGGTTCGTTGCCAATCTCCGCCGGCGAGGCGATTCAACTTCGGGTGGCTATCTCCGGGGTTGAGGTACTTCTGAATCCGATCAAGCTGATCGGCGGGGACGAAGAGCTTATCGGGGGCAGCGTAATCTATCGCGAGGAATTCCTTGTCTACGCCTTCGATCGTGCGCTTGGCGAGGCCGCGGAAGACTCCGATGCCGAAGTTGATATGTACTACATAGTCGCCGGGCTTGAGGTCGAGAACGGTGGCAATCGGCGCGCCTTCGCTGAATCGCTTTTGGGGGAGCCTTAATCTGGCGACTCCGAAAAGTTCGGCATCGGTTATGACCGCAAACTTTTGTGAAGGGATGACGAAGCCGCCGCCTAGATTGCCCCGGCAAAGGAAAACGCCGGGTTTGATGATGGCTTCATCGGTTTCGAAAGCAGGGATTCCGATGCCGTCGAGGGTGGATTTCGCGCGCAGAGGTTGCTCGGTGGCGATCAAAACTGTGAACTCTTGGGCGGTCCAGTTCTTAAGGGTTTCCGCGAGCCCGGATCGTTCGGCGCGATAAGGGGCTAGGGACACGATGCCGAGATCGTGTTGATGAGGAAATCGCAGCCAATCGGGGAGGGCATTCATCGCGCTCATCGTGATGACGTGGCCAAATGAAGCCAAATGCTCGGGGGGAAGCATGAAATCGTTGACCGTGGAATGCAAAACCTCGCCGCGCTCGTGACGGGCGATGAGGGATTGGGAGAGTTCGTCTTCGGCCTTCGCGCTTGCGCCTTCGAGTTCAAGCGGCTCATCCATGATAAGGATCGCGTTCTCGTCCAGCAGATCAATCGCGCATCCGGAATCGGGGTGGACGAGGGGGCGGTAGAGATCGAGGCGATCAAAGAAAATGCCTTCTTCAAGGGCCTCGGCGTCGCCATTGATGAGCGACTCCATTCGGTTCGCGGCGGCTTCGTTCAGGGTTGGTGATTCTCTCTCGCAGGTTGATCGGATCATTTCCGCGATCTGGCGTCGCCACTCAATGAGTTCTTCGGGGTTCGCGTGCCCGTCGTGATTCCAATAGAGCGTCTCGCGGCTTGGGGAAAGGCTGAGACCGGGGATGCTGCCGGAGGAGCGCTGGCTGATCGGATCGAACGAGCGAATGCTCTCGATTTCATCCCCGAAAAGCTCGATGCGCATGGGGAGATCGTGCCCGCTGACGTAGATATCAATGATGCCGCCGCGCTGGGAGTATTGTCCCGGGAGCCGTACAGGCTCTGCGAATTCGTAGCCTAAGCCCGTGAGCTGGGCAAGTAGCCGGCTGGAATCAATGGTTTCTCTGGGCTTAAGATCAACGAAGGCTTCGCTTAGGACCTCTCTTGGAAGGGTTCGCTCGAGAACGGCACTAGCCGCTCCAATGATGATGGCGGGGCGAGGATCTACCAGGGCGCGAAGAGCGCCGATGCGATCGGAGAGGGCATTGTACTCGGGCGAGGCATCTTCAAAGAGAGCGCTGGTGCCGCTGGGGAGTTGGAAAATGTCGGCTTCGGGCACGCCGGCCGTTCGGAGTTTGGCTTCCCAGGCGAGGCATTTATCGTAGCTTGAGGCGATGACGAGGATTTTTCTTGGGTTAGTGCGATAAGCGGCACCAATGAGAAAGGGGCGGGATTCGATCGCGACGGACTGCCATTCGCTGGAACCTTCTTCGAATTTTAGGCACGACGGGGCCCGGTTCCACGCTGTGTAGCTGGTAATCCAATCGGCAAGCCGCACTTGAAAGATTATGATGCGCGGGAGCTTCGCATTGCTCCCTTGGGGGAACTCTGCTTGGCTTTGCGGCAAAAATTGCGGTGTGCCAGCGCATGCAAAGCCATTGCGGAGCCATGCAATGCTATGGTACTCTGCCAGTAATGCAAATGCCGATCATCATGGCCGCGCTTTTCCTACCCGGCTTCCCCCGCGTCGCTTCTGTTCCGCGGCGAAGAGCGCCTCTCGTTGAATCTGTATTGCGTCGTTTTGCGCCTGCCTCAAGTGAGGTCGGCGATTGCCTGAGGGAGCATGGGCTTTGGCATGAGGCGCAAGTACTTGAGTCGCCTGGTCTCGTTGATCTGGCTTTGCGGGCAATTGAGGATGGGGCTGTTCTTTCCTGCGTTTGCCCTGGATATCCTTCTCGGTGGCGTCGAGTTTTAGGCGATGCCGCGCCGCCCGCATTGTGGCGACTAGGGTCTGTCCCCGAAGGTCCGTGCTTTTCTATCGTGGGATCCCGCCGTGTTTCTAGCGAAGTTCGGTCGTTTGTGCGATCCGCCGGTGCGGCCGTTGCCGCGTCGAAAGGGGTCTTAGTTTCTGGCGGGGCCGCCGGATGCGATGCCGAAGCGGCAAAAGGGGCGTCGGCGGGGCCGGTCCTTGAGATTTTGCCTTATGGGTTTGGCGCCGGGCGCGTTCAAATGAGGGAAGGAAGGTGCTACTTGAGTGCGGCTCCTTGGGATGCGGGCTTTTCTGCAGCGCTTGCCATGGAGCGCAATGCCCTGATCTACGCATTCTCCGAGCGATCTCTGGTTGGGGCATGCCGGTTTCGGGAGGGTGGTACCTGGAATGGGGCCGTCCAAGCGATGCGGCGCGGCCTCTCTCAGTTCTTTGTTCGAGAGTCTTCGGAGAAGGGAAATCAAGCTCTCATTAACTTAGGGGCTTGCTCGGTTTCTGATCCATCTGATTTCGTATCAAGAGATGATTTCGCCCGCCCA
Organism: Armatimonadota bacterium; assembly: GCA_031386985.1. Lineage (GTDB taxonomy): Bacteria > Armatimonadota > Fimbriimonadia > Fimbriimonadales > Fimbriimonadaceae > JANJUB01. The sequence continues at coordinate 76,279 of JANNCV010000026.1, read as the reverse complement.
TCGCTGTTTGCGGTTTGATCGGTACAATTCAAGCCTGTGAAAGCCATCGCCAAGATGCGACCCGAGCCTGGGGTCGAAATTATTGAAGTCCCCGAGCCGCAAATCGTTCCTGGCACTGTAAAAATCAAGCTTGAAGCCGCCTCAGTTTGCGGAACTGATCTCCACATTTATTCGTGGGATGCCTGGTCGGCGGGGAGAATTAAGCCCCCCCGCATCATCGGGCACGAGTTCTGCGGAACCGTTATCGAACTTGGCGAAGGGGTGACAGATCGTGCAGTCGGCGATTTTATTTCGAGCGAATCGCACATCGTTTGCGGCAAGTGCCGCCAGTGCCTAGAGGGTCAGGGGCACGTTTGCGTGAACACTGTCATCCTCGGCGTAGATATTGACGGCGGATTTGCCGATTTTGCCGTGGTTCCCGCCATGAATGCGAGGCCCACTTCCCGTTCGATTCCCCCCGAAATCGCTTCTTTTCAGGACGCTTTGGGCAATGCCGTTCATACCGTTATGGCCGGCCCCGTAAAGGATCAAACAATTTTGATCACGGGCATGGGGCCGATTGGCCTTTTCGCCATTGCAATTTGCAAAGCTCTCGGCGCCAAGAAAGTCATCGGCACCGAAATCAGCCCTTATCGCATCGCTCTCGCTGAGGAAATGGGCGTTGATGTCGTGATCAATCCGGCTACCGAAGATGTGAACGCTAGGCTAAGGCAAGAGGCCCCGGATGGCGTGGATGGAACCCTCGAAATGTCGGGACATCCGAGTTCACTTGGGCTCGCGATTGAACACACGCGCCCGGGTGGTCGGCTGAGTTTGCTCGGTGTTTTTCCCTCAAATGTTCAGCCATTTGATATCAATTCGCTGATCTTCAAAGGGATTGATGTGCAGGCGATTGTTGGGCGACGAATTTGGCAAACCTGGGATCAAATGGGCGAACTGCTCTCCTCGGGCAAGCTGAATTTAGCACCGGTAATCACCCATCAAATGCACTTCACCGAGTTCCAACATGCAATGGAACTCATGAAGGCAGGCAAGGCGGGCAAAGTTGTTTTGCGTTACGACTAACGCGGCCTGAAGCTCAAATGAACATCTTGGCCCAGCCGGTGAGTTCGATCCAGAACCCACCTTGGTGCCGGGGCGAGCGCATCTAACCCATCGAGTTCACACCAAGATGGGCCTCCCCCAAGGATTCGGGGAGCCATAAAGAGATCCACCCGATCTACGATTCCGGCCGTTAGAAACTTCGAATGAGTCTTCGCGCCCCCCTCCACCAGGAGGCCGGTGCATCCGAATGCGAAAAGCGAGGCCGGAAGCAACCCGATGTCTCCACCCTCTTCGGGCGCAGCCTCGGCGATCGAGGAAATCACCCATGCTCCCCCATGCCAAAAGACTGCCTTAAGGTTCTCTGCTCGAAAGATGCGGGGCGTCAGGGGCCGATCCATCAGGACGAGCGGCAAAGGCTGGTTCCGAACCCCCGGAACCCGAGCGGTAAGCACCGGATCATCATGAAGCAACGTGCCCGCCCCGACCAGCACCGCCCCCATCTCGGCTCGCAATTTGTGGCCTGCTCGGCGAGCGGCCTCGCCCGTGATCCAGCGACTCTCGCCATTGGGAAGCGAGATGCGTCCATCCATGCCAATAGCCGCTTTAAGCGTGATAAACGCTCTACCACGCTCGTGGGCGGATAAAAACACCTCGTTCGCCGCCCTCGCCCGGTGCTCATGAGAAACAAAATGCTCTACTTCAATCGAGTGATCTCGCAGAGCCTTCACCCCGCCCGACGCCACCGCATTAGGGTCAGGGCAACTGTAAACTACCCGTTTGATCCCGGCCGCGATGAGCGCGAGCGAACAAGGCGGAGTTCGACCCGCGTGGTTGCAAGGTTCGAGAGTGACATAAGCCGTTGCCCCGATGGCCTGTGAGCCCGCGCGCAAGAGAGCGACGGCTTCGGCATGAGGCGAACCCGCAAACATGTGAAATCCTTCGCCAATAACCTCCCCGTTTCGAACGAGGACGCAACCCACGTGGGGATTGGGGGCGGGATAACCTCGACGAGAGAGCGCAATTGCGCGCTCCATGAACTCAGCGTCACTCTTCAGGAGTTTTGGCATGATCAGAAAGTGTGCCCTCCACCAAATCCTTCAAGTTATCAAGGGACTGTTGTTGAAACTCCTCGCGTTGCTTTCGCATAACCAAGTAAGCCAGCAAGATAACTCCGGCCAGCACGAGAAACAACACCATCATGTATACCGTTAGGGTGACTGCAAAGACAGCGCGGTCGTGGCGTGGTGCGGTCAAGGGCGGCTTTCTGAGCCAGACAAAAGGAATTCCGAACATCATGATGACGCCGAAAATCATCAAGGAGTTAGTGATGATCTTCAGTCGGCGCACTTGGCTCTCAGCTCCTGCATGCTTCTTTTGACATCGGGTGACGAAGCCAAATAGCTTCCCGTGACAAAAACATTAGCGCCCGCCTCATAGGCCTCGCGAATGGTGTCCGGGGCAACCCCTCCGTCTATCTCGATATCTACTTTCGAAAGCGACCGAACGTTGCGCACTTTATCCAGGGCTTTGGCAATAAACTTCTGCCCGCCCCACCCCGGGTTCACGGTCATTACCAGCACCAAATCTACTTCACTCAAGAGCGGCTCGATCACGTTCGCGGGCGTTGCCGGATTGATGGCAATCCCCGCCTGAATTCCGGCGCTGCGAAGTTGTTGGCATAATCGATGAGCATGATCTGTGACTTCGGCGTGAAAGATGATCCGCTTGCACCCCGCTTTTGCAAAGGCCTCGAAATGTGCTTCAGGGGTTTGAGTCATGAGGTGCGCCTCGAACGGTGTTTCGACCGCTGAGCGCAAATCGGCGACGAGTTTGGCCCCAAAGGTGATAGGAGGGACGAACTGCCCGTCCATCACATCAAAGTGAATCCAATCCGCCCCGGCACCGGCAAAGCCGACAACGGCCTCACGAAATCGAGAGAAATCGGACGAGAGGATAGAGGGCGCGATTTGGATCATTCGCCGCTATCCTCCCCTGCTACTTTCTTAAAAGTCTTCACGAGATCATCGTCGTAGTAGATTTTGAAGGTCACCTCTTTGCCGTAGCCGTCCGCCGAGAGGGGAACAAGCTCGTCCGGATCGTGATCCGCCTCGTGGATGACCTTGGTGCCGCGAGAGTCTATCATTTCAACTTTCAGCTCCACAGGATGCTCCAGGTTAAGGAGCCTAATGTTGATTTCGTAGGCGTAACGCTTATTCGCGTCTGGATCACGCTTTGGATCGGCCGCCCCTGAGCTGATTCGTAGTTTGATCTCACTCCCCCGCTCTACTTTTTTGCCGATTTCCGGGTCCGTACCAATAACTTTCCCTGCCGTAACGGCCTTTGATCTCTCTTCCCCTACATCAGGTGCAACGACGAAGTTGAGGCTCGTTAGGAGGGCTCTTACCTTCTCCAAATCCTGGCCGGAAACATCCGGGATGACAACCATGCGGCTACCCGTGCTCACAACGAGATTAATCGAACGCCCCTCAAAGACCAACTCGTCTTTGGGCGGATCAGATGAAATCACTTGCTCGGCCGGAACCGTCTCGTCCGACCTCTTCGCGCCAACCCTGGCTTTCAAGCTGAGGTTGCTTAGCCGAGTTGCGGCCTCCGAATAGGTAAGACTTCGCAGATCGGGAACTTTGACCGATTTAGGCCGATTCATGTTATAAACAACCCAAAGTAAAACCATAACGGCGAACAAACCCGCACAAAACGCGATGGTCGTTTTGAGCCAAACGGGCACATCGGGCTCCTCTTCAAAAATGCTGTCCTTTCCTTTTTTCGTTGGCACCTTCTCTTTGCGCGGCTTATCCTTTTTTTGCAGCTCCTTAACGGCGGGCATTTTGGGGGCAACAGGCTGTTGCTCAACCACGGCCACGGCTTCATCCCGAATCGGCCACGTAAGAGTTCGTCCGAACTTTAGAGCGTCTTGTAGAATTCGCAAATCACTGGCCAGATCACCGGCGTTTCGATACCGCAAGACGGGCTCCTTTGACATCGCTTTTTTGATGATCTCGGCGAGCACCATCGGCACCGATGGGTTCATCATGCGAACATTCGGAGCGGTTTCGGATGCGTGCTTCATGGCTAGAGCAACCGGGCCTTCCGCATGAAATGGATGACGCCCGGAAAGTAGCTCGTAAAGCAAAACTCCGATGGCGTAAACGTCCGAAGCAGGACTGGGAAAGGCTCCGCGCCCGATTTCCGGAGCCAGATAAGGGGCCATTTGCTTTAGGACAACCTGACCTGCCGTTGCGGAAGCCGAATAGCTCTGCCAAACGCCATACAATTCAACCTTGGCGGCTCCATCCGGGCTGATGACAACGTTATGTGACCCAATATCGCCGTGGGCAATACCACTTGAGTGCAGGGCTTGAACACCTTCGCACACCAGAATCGCCGTAGCAACCGAAACTGGCACAGAAAGGCTTCCGAGCTTCCGCAGGCGATCTATAAGATTCGAACCCGGCGAATACTCGCTAACTAGAAATGCCCGATCCCCATCTTGATCCACTTCGTAAAGGCGCTCCAGATGAGGATCTTCGACGGTACTGACGAGCCGAATAATGTCGCCGAGCTTGGCGATGAAATCGGACTCACGATCAAACGGAGGGCGCAGGAACCGGATGCAAACTTCGCGACTGTGCAAACGATCGTGGGCCGAATAAGCGTCGAAAACTGCAGTTTCCGAGATACTCGCGGTGATCTCATAACGGTCCCTAAGTATCACTCCGATCACGGCGATTCCTCCGGCGATTCGGCCAAACAAGCTAAGACGATGGCGCTCACCAACAGTATCCAAGCAATCATGCGAATTGGCGGCTGATCAACGGCAAAAGCCCATGCCGCCGGGGTTCCGTTTGATTGAAACCAATGGCTCCCCAAATAGCCCAACCCCAAAAGGACGAAGGACAATCCGCCTAAGATGTTGCGCGCCAGATTCATTGTTTATTGAGAACCGCCATGATTGAGGCTTCGGATACGCCTTCTACCAGTTTACACCCGCCGATGTGCGTTAGTAAGCTGAAGGCTACGCCCTTTGCCGTAGCCTTTTTGTCAGAGCGCATCAAGGTTAGCAATAGTTCCGGCGCAAAGGCGGGAAGCCTGGTAGGCAAGCTCACCGCTTGCAAGTGTTTTTCGACGGCTCGCCTGGTGCCCGTGGGCGTTACACCAAGTAACTCGCCGAGTTCAGCTTCTAAGAGCATTCCGATTGCAATCGCTTCTCCATGGAGTATCCCGTAGTTTGAAGCAGCTTCAACGGCGTGACCGATCGTGTGACCGAAATTGAGGATGGCACGCTCGCCAGTTGTCTCAAACTCATCACGAGCCACAATGCTCGCTTTGATGCTGATGCAGCGTCGAATGAGTTCCGGCAACGCCGTGCGCGACTGCCACTCCAAGATTTCTGGATCGTTGATGAAGCCGTACTTCAGCACTTCGGCCATTCCGTTCGCGTAATGCTCGGGGGGCAAGGATTTCAACGCATCGAACCAAACGAAGACTTCGACCGGAGGATGAAATGCTCCCATCAGGTTCTTCCCTTCCGGCAAGTCAATTCCCACCTTACCGCCAACAGAGGAATCCACCATTGCCAACAAGCTCGTCGGAACTTGGACATAGCGCATTCCGCGCATATATGTTGCGGCAACGAATCCACCTAAATCGCCGATGACCCCCCCACCAATAGCGCCAATCGCATCACCGCGCCTCACACCGATCTGGGCTAGCCATGAGAGAGTTCGGCCCAAGCATTCTAGCGATTTTGTGGCTTCCCCCGGTGGCAGAGCCAAGCATGGAACATCAGGGAACTCCTGCCCAATGGCCCTAAGCACATTGTCATCCGTTATAATGGCTTTGCAGGTAAGGTCGCCCAGATTTTCGACGAATTTGACTTCATATTCGCCCCGGCTGTGGGAAACGGTCACGGCCTCCAATTCAGAGCCTCCAACGCGAGGTGGGTTGCCGCTTCCGCGGTTGAATCACCGAGCTCAACGATGAGATCGGCTTGGCGATAAAGTGGATCTCGAGCGGAGAGAATCTCCGCAATCTTTTCTTCGGGATCATCCACCTGAAGCAGCGGCCTTCTCTTTCGGCTTTTGGCAAGCCGCTCAACTAGAACCTCTAGGGGAGCCTGCAGGTAAATGATCGTTCCAAGTTGCCGCATGATCGTCCAGTTGTCGGGTTTGAGGACAATGCCACCACCGGTTGAGATAACGCTTGGACCCGGCTCCACAGATTTCAACAAAGAGGTTTCATGGCCTCGGAAGGCGACTTCGCCGTAGATTTGAAAGAGTTGCGGAACTGGGCGACCAAGCCGACTAACCAGCATTCGATCAAGGTCGTGGAGGGGGCGCCCCGTTTGCTCGGCCATTAGCTTGGCGACCGTGGTTTTGCCAACTCCCATCATGCCAACCAAGATCCAGGCGCAGTCATTCATTGAAATTACAAGAGGCGGTAGCGTCGCCGCTACCGCCTCTTATTGTGACGGAGTATAAGGATTAGCCGCCGAAACCAGTGCCAGTTTCGGAATCTTCAATAACGGGTGTTACGAAGATCAACAGCTCGCTGTTGCTTACGTCTCTCGACGTAGATCGGAAGAACTGACCCACGATTGGCAGGTCTCCCAAAACGGGGAACTTAGTTGAAGTGCCAGTGTCTTGCTTTTGTGTAAACCCGGCGAGCACGATTGTGTCTCCAGAGCGAACCCGAGCCGCAACACTGATTGACTGATTAGCAATATCCGGAATCGCGGACCCATCGGGACCCCGTCGGATCTGTCCAATCTGCTGAATAAACGGATTGAGCAACATCGTTACCGTTCCATCATCGTTGATTCTTGGCCTAACACTAAGGTTATTCTGCGCGAAAATCGGGAATGGAATGTAGATCGTTGTGGCTGTTGTTTGGTTCAGAACGGTTTGCGGAATAAAGATTGTGGTCTGGATTCCCTGTTGTACCGTTGCGGTCTGATTGTTCATCGTTCGAACGATTGGCGAAGAAACCGTTGTGCCTTGGCCTTCCTGGAGGAAAGTTCGAAGGCGAGTTTGAATGTTGCCCGACTGCCAACCAAGGAAGATTGGATCGGAGCTACGTGCAAACGAGCCGGGGATGTTACCAAACGCGGCAGTTCCACGAGTGTACAACCAGTCGAAGCCAAGCGATTTCGCGCTGCTGCTTGAAGTGGTCACAAACTGCACCTTAACCGTTACTTGCTTGGGCGCGATGTCGAACATATCAACATATTGTTGAAGCTGTCGCCACTGCTCTTCCGTAGCACGGATATAGATCGCATTATCGTTCGGATCGTAGGAAATGTAATCAATTGAGGCATCAATCAGGCCACCGGGGGTAAGTTGACCGCCACCCTGGGCACCGCCGCCGCCACCTTGCTGACCGCCGCCGCCACCTGGAGCACCGCCAGCGCCGCCACCCTGAGGGCCGCCGCCAAATCCGCCTTGACCAGCAGCTTCGCCGGGCAGGAGAATATCGCTACTTCCTTCATTGGTTCGGCCGCGAGGCTGTTGCGTGTTTCGCGGGGTAACCGGAGCATCAACTGCCGATCTCAGGTAGTCGTTCGGGTTAAATCTGACCTCAGTGGCGCTACGAGCCTCCTTGGTCATGGCTCGAAGTTTTCTATCAGGATCGGGCGATGTCCCGTTCAGCAACTGATAATAAACATCTTCAGGATCAGCATGGCGAAGCTTGATTTTATAAAGCTTCGTTGTGGCCTTCACCTTCGGGGCGATTGGCGAAACTATAGAGCCCGCCGCTGCCGGCGGGTTGAAGCTTATGATATAAACGCGATTTTCGTCGCGCCTCACATAGGCACCGGCCGCTTGGCAAACATACTTGATGGCATCTTCCGCCGTCACACCCGGTAAGTTCAAAGTCACCTTGGGATAAGGCTTGTCGCTCGCTTCAAAAACGATTGACAGGCCAGACTCCTTCATGATAATCTCAACTGCCGTCTTCAGATCGGCATCTTTAAGATTCACATCAAGACGAGCCGCCTCCCCGGTGGTCTGCGCTGAGACCATCGGGGAGAAAGCTAGAACTCCGGTGCAGACGACTAGTGCCGCTACAATCCTTGATACAGATAAACGCATTCTCATTCCTTTTTTATACTCCGTCACAATATTCTTCTTCTGGTTTACGGACTAGCCGCCACGACCGCCACGACCGCCGCCGCCGCCGCCACCAAAGCCGCCGCCGCCACCGCCGAAGCCACCACCGCCGCCGCCAAAGCCGCCGCCGCCGAAGCCGCCGCCACCCTGACCGCCGCCAAAGCCGCCGCCGCCCTGACCAAATCCGCCGCCGCCGAAGCCGCCGCCACCCTGACCGCCGCCAAATCCGCCGCCGCCAGCATTACCGCTTGGCCTGGAAGAAATTTCCGGCTCGGTAGTGAAGTCCGAGCGATTCGAAAGCAGGTTGAAAACATACTGAGGATCAGCATGTCGGATTCGCAACTTGTAGATGCGAGTTGTGCTTTGCGGGTTCACAGTCGGGCCGCCCGTATCACCGGGGGGTGGTGGGGCTACAACTTCTTTCTTGATGATGTTGTAAATGCCACCCTCAACACGGTAGGTTGCATCGGCTTGCTTCAAAATAGCCTGAAGGACCACTTCGAAGGTTTGATTTTTGAGATTGACGGTTACTGTGCCCTGAACGTCAGCTGCCACCGTGTACGAGACCTCAACATTCTTAAAAAGAATGCTTAAGGCATCACGTACATCGGCTGATTGCAATTCAAGCGACGCGATAATCTTATCGCGAGGATCGTTTTGCGCAGACGACATCGGAGCCGCAACAATGAGAGTAAGTCCCATTGCAGCAACCATTAGTGATTTAAATGTTTTTGTCATTTTGTTTATTGGTACCTCCAAACCTTGGAAGGGTCAGTTTCAAATTCGTTTCGTTAAAAAATCAATCTCCACGCCGGCCGCCGCGACCACCCTGAGGATTACCGCTGCCACCAGCAGGGGCACCGGTGCCACCAGCCGGCGCAGATCCGCCACCCGGATCGCCGTCACCTAAATCAAGCTGAAGCCTGACAACAACGCGCCGCGGGTAACGTTTCGGGTCTTTTCGGACCAGCACAGCCTTTTCCTCATCAATGGATTGAACAATCCACTCGATTTGACCACTCGGCCCTGCGATTTCCGAGCCGGGTCGAATAACCTTGAGCCCACCCGGAGTGCCATCATTCATATCAATCAAGGCCGAAACACTTTCGCCGATCAAAACACCGGCCATTCGACGCGGAGGTTGTGCCTCATTAATGAATGTTGGTTGAGCAGGCTGAGGCAATGACTGACCGGCCATACGGTAAAAGCCCATTTGTGCGGTTTGATTTGCTGCGAACTGTTCCCTCTCGTAGCCAACTTCGGCTCCAAGCAAAAAGAACGGGTTTGCCCGGGAAGCGACCAACATCCCCTTCGCTTGTTCGCGAACTAGCGCTTCGGATGCGGCCGATGATGCGTTTACGAGGACTCCGGCTTCAGCCGTGTGAACCACCGGTTCCAGCTTCTTCGGGGTTTGCGATTGCAGTTGGGATTCAGGATCGGGGCCTTTACAACCGACGACGGCAACCGCTAGGCAACTGAGCAATATGAGTTTTGACTTCCAATCCATTCTTAGTTTCCTCTCATCGGCTTACCGCCACCTGTTCCGCCCTGCTGGTTGGCACCCGTTCCGGTACCGCCTTCTAGGACGGCCGGGAATATCGTTCTGCCTCGAATATATCCAACCAAGACAACATTGTATGTTCCCTGTAGCTTAGGCGCAACGCCCTGAATCTGTAGACCGTCTGACATCGCCAGATAGTTCGGCATTTCGCTCCAAGCTGCAGCATTTGCCTTGATCTGCTCATAGGTGCCTTCGACAGTGATCGTCCCAAGATTCCACATCACAACCGGATACGGCAGCGCTGGATAGTTAAAGTAATCCGAAAGCACTCGCTTGGAATCAGTTCCAGGAGAGGGCACTTCCAATCCGTTCAGGACTTTCACACCGCCAACGCGGCTTTGTGAGTTCACGGCTCGCTGAATGCTATCGGTGAACTTCGGCACATCATTCACGAGTTGCCAAGAGCTTACGCCCAAGTTAATACCGCCCGAGCCCAGATCTCCAGACGGAGTCTTTTTGGAAACATACTCCTGCCAAGCGGCAGATTTCTCTAGCACGATTGCCCGAGCCGTCTCATATTTCTTGTGAGCACTGTCATGCTTGGCCGCTTCTGCTTCGTAGGCAATGGCGGCGGCATTCATTTTTTCAGCAGTCTCAAGATTAGGCACCCATTTCTGAAAATACCCAAATGCCCAAAATATGAGCCCAACAGCGAAACCGATGCTTAATATCGGCCATGCACCAATCTTCATGTTAGTTTCCTCCTCCCGGAGTGTTTGTTTTGGGCGCCGCCGGCGCTCCTGTTGTTGCTGGCGCGGCTCCTGCCGCAAAATCTACCTTTGGCCACATTCCACCGGTGGAGAGCACCGCCGGAATCGGATCGGGCGATTGAATGTTTTTTCGAATCAGAATGTCAACGGTGACGTTAGCCCAACCGGGCATTGCGCCTCTTTGGGTCGTATTAGTCAAGCCGAAGTTACCCGCGCCGGTGAAGCCCGTTGAGGTCGCGCTTGCGATTTGCAGTTCCAGACGATCAAGCGGATCATCCGGGATTGTGGGATCACCCACCTTCTTACGTCGACCTACCTGGTCAGCAGTTGAAATCGCCGGCACACGCGGATTATCATAAACGAAACCATTTCGGGTTACATTTACAACGTTAGGCATCCGCAGAAAGGCAAGCATGAGATCAGCGTATTGCTCTTGGGTTTTAATGACCCCTTGAATCCTCACAACGGTTGCATCGGCCCCACCCGCGGTGGCGTTCATAGAGGTAACTCTAAACCATGCGGGCACATAACCCTTAACCTCGTCATAGAGGTTAGGATAGACCACGCTATGTTTGCTCATCGCTTCAGCGAGATTGGCGTTCAGAATCACCCCACGGTTATCTTGCAAAATCTGGTTTGCGGCAGCAACATACTTGACGGCATCTTCCGCTTGCTTCACGGCTCGATCTTTACGCGCAGTTTGCTCTTCAATGAAGCGCTCCGAGTTTGAATTCTGATAAAAGAAGCTGAATATGCCAGCGCCCGCAATCGCAATCGCAACAAACGTAGCGAAGCGGCCTTTAGATTCGCGTCCGACACTGGTTGGCAGTAAGTTAAGTTTCATGCTTCGTCCTTAAAACAAGATGTGGAGTCCATTCCCAACGGCAAGAGCAAACTCTTGGCGATGGGCATCAATAAATGCGGAATCGGCTTTCTTTGCACTTACATTAAGACGCGTCAGTGGATCGTAAACGTCACACTGAATTCCTAACGCTTTGTTGAGAAACTGATCAATTCCACGCAATTTCGAACCACCACCACAGAGCACCAAGCGATTGACATCGCCGCCTCGTCCTCGGAAGTAGTCAATCGAACGTCGAATCTCGGCAACGAATTCATCAAGCTCATTGCTCATCGCGCCATTTACTTCACCGCCCGCCGTTGCGACCGGAGTCATGTCAGGCTCTGGTTCAGCCGGAGCAGGACTGTCGGCGTAAGGGTTGAAGGCCGGGTCTTCCGCTGGAGCCGTTGGCTCATCTGAAAAGGGATTAGCCGGCATCGAAACCGTTTCGTCCGCGAACGGATTGTACGATTGCAAGCCATCGTCGCCTCCAAATGGATTGGAGAAGGTTGTGGTAGCAACCGTCAGCGTACTCACGTCAGCCTCACTGCACTTCTTATTCTCGGCTTCTTCGGTCGAAATACCAAAGTGATCAGAGATTGCTTTCGTAAACATCTCGCCACCGACCGGCACCTGCCGGGGCATTAGTAGCTTGCCGTCATTGTAAATATTGATTGAAGTTGTTTTGTGTCCAATATTGACCACACAAACCGTTTGCCCTCGATAATCTTCATCATGGCTGTGCATGAGGGAACGAGCCAAGCCGAGCGGTTCGACGTCAATCGCTGCGGTCTGCTTACCCGCTCTCTTGATGCATTGAATAATCGTATCAACGGCAGATGGAGACGCGATAGCCATCACGACGTCCATATTTGTCGAATTCGGAGTCGTATCGGCGAGGGATTTGAAATCGCGGATCGGATTAGCTTCCGCAAACGGATTGTTGCGGTTCATTTCCCATTCCATGTGATCCTTTAACTCGTTCGAGTTCATTCGGGGAACTTCAAGAGTTCGAACCAAAACGGAAGATTGTCCCTGAATCGAAACCACGCACTGCGAGACAGATGCGCCCGTTTCACCCACCAGTTGTTTAAGCGCGGCGCCAACGGCATCCGCGTTATAAACTCCGGTGTGATCAACCGCGCCTTCTGGAGTGTCAATCATGCCAATGGCTGTGATCACGGGTTCACGACCCTGTGCGCGAATTTCGGCGATCTTAATCTTCCGACTTCCAATGTCAATGCCTAGAGCGCTAGTTAGCTTTTTTGCCATATCCTATTTAACTTCCCGCCTCCTGGCTCTGAGGCATCCCCATGTTATCACTCTGGAGCCCTCTGAGTCAAGCACCCCCACGTGTGAATTGTAGCTAAACGACGGTAATTTGTCGCCTGAAGGTTCAAATTTGCCAAAAATGGGGAGAAAAAAGAGCCGCCCGACAAAAAATGTCGGGCGGCTCTGCGGTTTGTTACTGCCGACCGACCGGGGTGAATCTCGGAGCAATCGTCTGGAAGAAGATGTCCGGGGTTCCCGTTCGGGTGCTCGTCCAAAGCATCCAGATCAACCCTGGACGGCGGTAACGTTGGCCGTTACCTGCGCCTGAAATGTCGAACGGATCGAGGAACGCGCTCATTTGGCTTTCGTTTACGGTTTGATCCATGAGAACGGGGATTTCTCCGCGCTCGGTCATGAGGCTCACCGTGTAGTTGGTCGCGGCCACGTTGATAGTGTTGCCCGCATCATCAAGGCCCGTGTACGTTACCGTTATGTTTCGGTTTTCATCGCTTGCCGTAAAGTAAACACGACCGTTCGATGGGTCTACCTGGTAGAAGCTTGACGCGCCGGCGACCGTGATCGCGACCACGTTTCCATTGGCGGCTGTCGCGATGTCGTAAGGGAGTTGAACTCCAAACCGAAGCGTTTGCATGTACGGACGAGCAGTTTGGCCGTTTCCGGCGGCAGCACGGCTGTACGTCACAACGTATCGGCTACTTCGAACCGGATCGCCCGGAAGAATTGCCGTGTTGGTCGTCGGATCGGCCCAGTAGCTTAGCTCGCCAATCAAACGATTGTCAAACATCATCGTTGCGCCCGAATATCCGGTGCCGCTGGCACTGAGTTTCAGAACGCGAGCCCGATAAGTGAGATACAGAACAAGGTTGCGAACAGGCAACGAGTTCGTGAGTCGAACCGTTCCTAGGTTTGGATCAAGGTAAGCCTTGCCTCCCATCACCGTGCCGAAGGTTATCAAGCCGGACGCTCGATCCGTTTCCCGAGTTCCGGGCACTTCAAGCGTAACCGGAGCCGCACCGTTGATGCTGTAGTTCAGGTTGACATTGTTCAAGTCCCACGAAACGCCACTTGCACGGTAAGTTCCGGGCTCGGTGTCGGTTCTTAGAACTTCGTTAGTTCGAGTTGGGTAGAAGAACTGGTTACCCGGAAGAACACCATTTGCCGCCATCCTCGTAATGAAGATTTCGTTAGCCGGTCGTCCTCTCAATTTGCCAGTGAAGGCGATTTCGAGGATTGAGCTACCGTTCGCCGGCTGTCCGCCGCCGCCAACGCCTTGATAAACGCGACCCGACACATTTGCGCCGCCGACGCCTTCAAAACCACTACCCAAGCTCAACACTCGGGTTGCATTCCACGCTGCGCCATCGTAGCTAGCGTAATGAATTTGAGGTTGGCCGGTTCCATGAGCCGTGAAGAACACCGTCGCGTCGTTACCCAACTGGTAAACCGACGGAGCTGACTTGGCCATTTGTGGATCATTAGGAAGGCCGACAGGGACACCAGCGTTGGTCCCACCGGTTGGGCTAACCGTTACTTGGGCGAGGAAGATTCGCGTGTCGCCATATCGCTCTTGCGCACCTTGCTTTTGAGCGCTACCGATGAACGCCATGTAAGCAAAGGGATGAACCGCACCCGTGATTGGGTTCAACATGCCTGCCCCTGGGAACGCCGGTGAACCGTATTTGGCCGTATTACCCACCACCGGATCACCGGGGAAGAGCACCGCCGGCGGCGTCGTCGGATATTCGGGCACATCCCGCTGGAACCAGCGAGTTGGGCTGGCCGGAACAAACGAATTCAGGTCACGAATTGGGTTTGTGCCCGGTAGAGCAGCGGGGGCCGCGCCTTGGACAGACCCAATGTAGATTCGCCACTGGGGATCGGTAACCGAACCCACCGGCTGAGCGATGTCAAAGTTTGTTCCCACTCCGCCAAAGCGATCAGATGTGAACGCCGTAACCAAATGTCCGTCGGCTGTTCGCATTCCCGTTGGCTGCGCATTCGCGTGGAGGAAGTTCTGAGCCGTATTCGGGATCAGGTCATCAACCATCGTCGCCGTATTCGGAGTGTACGAGTTCGTCGCCCGAGTTTCGCGTGGGGTGAATTTTAACGTTGTTGTTGGATCGCTGAATGTCTCGGCCGCGCCCATGTCTTCGTTTTGGTCGTTATCCTCAATCACGCGAATGATGGAAGAGTACAGACCAACCGGGAATCCAAGCGGCAACGATACCGCAACTCGTGGGCTTTCTGGGTCTGGACGGGTTCCATCCAATACGCCGGCTGTAGCACCAATATTGCTATTGTCACGAACGCGGGGGTTATCCCGGAACGCCGTCGGATTGCTGTCTCCAACGCGGGCCTTTGGAAGGATTGGTTGACCAATTAAGTTCTGGAAATCGCTATCGAAGGTCGCATGAAGGTTTCGGTTCCCGTCAAGCCAAGCAAGCTCATGATTCGTCGCCGAGAAGATTTCCCACGGATTACCGCCACCGTAGGTCTTCGCGAGGCGAATGTTCAAGAGGTTGACGTTGCCTTCGTTGTGGAAGGTTAGTGGTCGGAAGAGGGATTGGTAAGGGCCGATCCAAGGGCTGAATGTAGTTCCAGTCTTTGGGTCACCCGGATCATAACCCGTGCCTGAGGCAAGGTTGCCCAGATCAAGGGTCGCTGTTTCCATCGTAATGCGTTCATCGTGTGGAACTCCAATCGCCATGTTGAACAATCGGAATGCTTCGCGGCGACCGCGAGCTTGAGTGAGAACGCCATCTCCATTTGAATCAACGAATACGTTGATTCCACCGTAGAATCCCGACGCACCGATAAAGCTACCATCAGAGTTCAGGTTGAATCCCGTCGTATTAGTCGGTTGGAACCGCGGAACGTTTACTCCGAAATCGAACGGAGTTGGATTCATAGTCCTCGTTGGTGGTGAGACCAGCTCATTCACGTTCGTAACGGGGAATAGACTGATCGTGTTGAACAGCGGGTTTTCAGCAAAACCGTTCGGGTCCTTGGTTACCTTGATGTTTTGGCGATCAAGGTCAGGATAGTCAAAACTTAGATTCGGGAAGTTGATTGGATAGTCTTCCAATCCCTTGCCTGTGCCATAGAAAGCGGCGTAGTAAGGAATCGAATCAATCGGCTTATGAACCGCCGCATAACCGCCCTGCCAAGCCAAATCAGATACTTGAACTCGAACGTTATCAAGTCCTTGCTCGGGGCCGCGAAGGAGAGTCATCAAAGAGCGATCAACGATGCCAATCTGAACGGCATTAGCCTGACCATGATTAACGAATCCGAGAATCGCACTCATCTTGTTTTCAAGCTTAGGTCCAGGAAGATCAGGCGAACCATTAACCAAGTTTTCCGCAAAGCCCGGATCATAATCAAAGCCAAGGGTAAGCATCGCGCCAACGCCCATAACAAGAGCAATCGGATTCGCAATCACGAAACTCTTTGTAACCTGCGCCGGGTTCAACGTAATATTGACTTGTCGCGGAGGATCGGTCAAAGCCGAGGTCGCCACGCCGAAGCTGATTTGGGCGTTGCCAGGAGGCATGGCGTTGCTTCCGCCGCTCTGAATGATATACGGGTAACAAGCATAACCATCAAGTCGTCGAGCTCCGCTGGGCGCCATTGGAGCGGTAAGGGGCAACCGGAATCGGCGGGCTTCTATCGAGAGATTTCGAATTGAAGCGCCCTCAACTGAAATGCGGTAGTTGACGATGGGAGGCGGTGCACCGGTTCCGGCGAGCGCTCCTTGAGTGTAAACATCAAGGTAAGGGAAATCATACGCCAAGGCATACACGGTCTGTCCCCAGTCGAACGCGGTTTGCGTGACGTGGCGAGTCGGGTCGCCGATAACTTGGGCGTAGGTGAGATGGAGAAGGTCAGTATCGGGCAAACGAAGCCGTTGATACGTGTCCTTGGTTACAAAGAGTAGCTTGCCTTCGCGGAAGTCATCCGTATCGGGCGTGGATTCATTGGGAATGATGTCTACCTGTCCAGGGCCCTCAAGGTCACCATTGGCACCGTTGCCCAGATTGTTAAAGGCGTAGATGTTCCCAGCGGCGTCGGCTCCATAGATGAAGGTCCTTCCGCTTGAAATCGAAGCCGTAACCGGATCGCCAGCGGCGAGATAACGCCAAGCGAGCTTAGTTCCGAAACGGTTGACGGCCAAAGGTCCAGCTCCACTCTTGGCAAAAAGGCCGGCAAACGTTCCATCAGAAGTTGGAACCAAAATCAGGGTCGCCGGAGTTCGGGTACCGCCGGCTCCGCCATCAAACGCATTAATTTGCGCAACCGAAAGGCCACCAATCACCGATGAACCAAGTTCATCCGTTACCCAAAGGACCGCACCGGTAGCCGCATCAAGACTCGTAATGTAGCGGTTTTCATTCGCAACCACAATCATCGCCGGATCAGCGGGAGGGGTAGCGACAAAAGGCGCGGCAACGAAAACCGGAGAGGCAAGGAAGTGATCCGCCTCTACGGCTGTGTTCACCCAGAGCGCGGTTGAGTTGAATTCCCAGTTAACGGCTCCGGTATCGGCGTCGAGGCTATAGAAGCGGCCACGATCATCGCCCACCTTTCTTTCGGTGCCAAAGAACACGCGATTACCTTCAACCGCCGGAGTCATGCGAATCGCACCAAGGGTGGGTTGATTCAACGCCGGGTAGGTCCATCGAACATTCGTGGTCTTATTCGTGATTACAGCGGGCAACGCTTCAATCGCATACATGCGACCCTGCGGTGCGCCCGCAAAAATTGTCGGACCAGCCGCTGTCACGCTATAAGCTAAAGAGCCCGTAAACGATCCGAGGCCGGTTCGTGATGAAGGCGCCGGGAAGTCGTTGGGGTAAGTCCAAACTCTACGAGTTGTGCCGGGGAGTCGCGTCGCGATCGTCATATCGCCTCGACCTGCCATTTCTATGCAGTAGATTCGACCGTTCTTGGAAGCTACAAATAGATAGTCAACCCCACCAATCGTTTCGACTAGGGCTGAGCCCAAATCAAAGCCAATCGGCATCTGCGCGGATGGACCGGGGCCATCTTCAGTGAGAACCGCATTCGGGTCCGTCCAACCAGGGTTGTTCGGATCGGGCGTGCTGGGATAAGTCCAGTAGATGTTGGTTGTTCCGTCGCCGTTGCCAGTAGCATCGAGGCAACTCAGCTTACCGTCTTCGGTTGCGAGCAACACCACCGGTGTCTGAACCACGGGGCCACCGTTTGTTACACGAACGCCTGCAACTTTATGAACCATCGTCGAAGTTGCGGCCGTATTTGCCGCACCGATGAATTTCACGGAGTCGGTCATGACCTCGCGACCAATGTCGGCGGGGTTATTGCTAAGGTTTGTTACATCTACCGAAAGGGGCGCGCCGACCGGATCGTGGGTAAATCGGCGAGCACCTATATTAACCCAACCGCGCGCAACATCTTGATCAACCAGCACGGTTGTCGTTGTTGCGCCTTCGTGAACGAGGTAAACCACCTGGCGAGCCAGGAGTTCTAAACCTCGACTTCCAGGCAGCCAGGCCAAAATCTCATAGGTTCCCTTTGTTAGGGTCGGGGTGTATCGAACGTTTTGCTCAGTTCCGGCGACCACAACGGCGGGGGCCTTGAAGTAGTTGGCGCCAAGATATCCGGGCTCCGCGGTGGTTGTGAACCAGGGTAGGGCTCCTCCGGTTACACCGGCGGATGTATTGTCAAGGGTTGTTGCTAGGTCGCTCTCATCTATTGGGGAATAAGACCATATTTTGTTGCCGGTGGCATGATCGTGAGCAGTCGCTATCGCCTTAACGGTAGTTACATCCTCTCCGTTTTGATTCCCGACGAGAAAGGTGTTTCGAGCGGCAAAAACGCGAATCGGACTGCCCAAAATCGCGGGGTCTAGCGCAGACACGATAGGAGTTGAAGCATATTCGCCTGTAACGGGGATGGCTTGAACCGCATCGGCACAAACGATGGTGCTGTAAGGTTGGCTCGGATAGGTGTTAAGCCAGCGTGGGTCGTTGACCGGGAATGGCGCAGGAATGACGTCGCCTTGATGCCCGTTTTTGCGTGGGACCGTGTTGTAAAGAGTGATCACGATTGGGTTGGTGCCATCGTAAGTAAACAAACGGCTGGTCGGTAAGCCGCCACCGCCGAGGCGTACAAAGCCGTTGCCAGAAGCGAACGTATCAACGATATCCGTGTACGTTCCGGTGGCATGCTGAATCGTATAGACCCAATAGCGTTGTTGGTAAAGCAGATTGCCCACGCCGTCACCCGTTGGTCCAACATTAATGTAGGCACTGAGCGCGTAATTTCGGGAGTATCGTTGGTTTGGAATACTTGGATCCGCTGGAGGTTCAACTGTCCACGAGAACGTATTGAGCGAGTCCGCAATAAATTCAAGTGTTAGCGGATCGGCCGCACTTGGCACCGTGCGAGAATAGGCATAACCAGGCGCACCGGGAGCGGTGTAACCCGCAGGAACGGGGCCCGGTCCGTAGTAGGCAATACCGCGCAATGCGTTTTCAAACCAGTTGATTCGTTGGCGCACGGGTTCGGTTCCGATGGGAACGATATCGGGTCGCACGGTCGGAGTTTCAGCTTGCACCAGAAACGCACCCGGTGCTTCATCAATCTGGGCGGGGAAATTCCAGCCTGGAGTGAACACCTTTTGGGTCGTGTTATTGTCTCTAATCAACTTGTACCCATCCACATCGTTGATGAGCGGGGCATACCAAGTAAGGAAGGCGCGTCCGGCTGAGTTCAATAATGCGCCCGTGTTCACGCCTTGACGCGCACTGCCGCCCTGCAAGCCGGGAAAATCCTGAGCTATGCCAAGGGCGGTCATGGCGATCAAGCTGATCGCGCCTAAAGTTTTGAGGGTTTTCACAGTTTTTTCCTTTCTTCCTTATTGCTTATCTGCGAACACGGGGCCGACGATGCCACGCGCATCATACGTTCCACCGGGTTTGTTATTGAGCACCGCATGAATGCTCGTGGTATGGAATCCTAAGTTGAATTTGGTGAAATCAAAGCCAAGGCCTGTTCCAACTGGATCGAAATCACCGTTAACTAAGATTACTTCGCCCGTAAATCTGACGCGGGGGTCGGTGACGAGGTTTCGGCGATAGTAGCCGGTGTAGCCATTGCAAATCAATACCTCGCCCGAATCAAGGCGTTTGGCGTAGGTTGCGTTTAAATCGGCGGGGTTGTCTTGATAGAACACATTGGTGTTATTTCCACGCATCGCCACATAGGCCTTGCGAGTGAGCATCCATTCGACATCCCAGCTAGTGCCGCTACCGCTCAGTTCGAATACTCCTTCAGAGTCGGTAACCATGATATCAAGGTGGGGTGTTCCGCCAACATCATGATAATGCAGGTCAACCGAATTCAAACTGCCAAGCCGCTTTCTTCGAGCGGGCTCAGCCGGGGAGTTGAAGGTTCCGGTTGCCGGATCCCAATAAACGTTTGCGGGAAGCGCGGGAACGTTCACTTCATTGATGACCGTGCTTGCGGCTCCGTCAAAGATAACAACGCCTCCGTTTCCTTCATCCGAACGGCGAGGCTGCGGAGTAGTCGCGGGTGTGTCCAGACCAATGTCGGCCCGGGTCGGAAGTTGGTTGCCAATTCCGGCCACGTAGATGTAACGCGAGTTCACGCCTGCATCAACAAAAGCTCGGTCCAACGAAGTGTAATCGTATCCCGCGCCGCTATGTTTGGCGGCGCTGTGCCAATAAAGTACACCAACCGCTCTATCGCCGTTCGAATCGCTAAGGATCGAGCCGATGCGATTGTTCACATAGGCGAAGCGATCAACAACTTCAACAATGCGCTGGTTGCCGGTATCCGCGATCGCGTAGTGAACCCAATACTCGAATGCTTGCGCATTACTGAAAGGATTGTTGGCGGCGGCAACGATGCCGGTGAATGTCATCGCGTCACGCGGATACGATAAAGTCTTAGGTTCATTGCTGGCGTAGGAATCTGGCGTATAGGTTGCATCCAGTTTGAACTGCGAAACCGAGCGCAACTCTTTCCCGCTGATATCCGCCTTGATAACGCGGCTTGCGCCTGTGTCCACAATCAACACCTGACGATCGCCGAGGCCGTATACCTTCGTTGGACGCACAAGTTTTGTGACTTGAGCGGCACCGCCCGTGTCGCCTTGATTACCGGTTTTGAACGTAGCATCGAGGGACCAAACGGGAGTTCCAATCTGGTCAAATCGGGCTACTCGGGCTTCATCGGCGACAAGGAAGTCGGCCTTGTTGAATCCCCAAATACCTTCGGGCGACCAAGCAAAAACCGAACCCAACCCGCCGATCGCTCCCATCGTGGGTGAAGAGAATCCACCTCCGCCAGGACGGCGCAAAACCGTTTGCTGCAATCTTGTCTGATAGTCGGCGAAGCTGGTGATTCCTTGCATCGCTGGCCATTTGATCGCGGGGTTCGGATCAAAAGTGGTCATCGGTGTTCCCGTGATCATGTAAAGTTGCTTCATCCACGGCCTATTCGGATCGGAGGAGCCCAGGAACTTATCGTTGGGACTGATATTGGTCTCCATTCCAAAGACTTGACCTACTTCGGTGAAACCAGCGCCACTCAAAATGCTAACCCATGCGCTGGAGGTGGCAATAAATGCCGTGTTCCCCGAAGCGAATGCTGGGCTCTTCGTATTTGAGCCAATCCAAATGGTGTACCAGTTGAGTTGGTTCCAACTTCCCCGCGCCGATGGCTCTAGGAGCACGTCGGTTTGGGTGTTTTGCCGGAGAATAACGGGCTGACTGGTGCTAAGCACGTTGGTTAGAGGTCCGCGCGTGGTCGCGCTCAGATTATCAATCCGAATCGTGCCCACGCCCCCTCGCTCTTCGTACACGTATTGGTTCGGCTGCAAGACGCTAAACACGTCGGGCATGCCGCCTGGCCCCGAGCTAGAACGATCAAGGTCGGGTTGCAGAATGGCAAATCCGGCGGCGAGGCTCGGAACAATTATTTTGATGGGATCGGGCTCAGTCTTAAACGCCATAGTAAATGACATCGGCACAAAAATGCTCCTGACACCTCGTGCCGAAACAATGACCTGGTCTCCGCTGATCACAGGGCCGCTTACGAACGTCTGATTGGCAATTGGCCCACTCAGCAAGTTCTGAATAAGACCGGGCGGGAGAAAACCGAGTAAGGGGTCGGAGTTTTGTAACGTTTCTGGATAGTTGACCGCCGTGGCCTGGTTCAAAGTTAAGACGTGATTGGGATAGAGCGTAAAACGGTTTACAACTTTAAAGTTGCCTCTTCCTTCTTCCCGAATCGCATAGTAAGAGCCACCCGCTTTGAGTGTCGGGTTTTGGCTGCTCATCACGATGTGCATGGTGCCCCGGGCCGAAAGCGCGATTCCGTGGAGAATTCTGCGCTCTTTACCGGTGTCGTCGGGGAGGTTGATGTTGCCGCGTACGATCTGACTCGCCATGCCCGGAATTCCGGTGCCGTAATCAATCGTGTAATCCAAACGAACGCCATAGCCAACCGGGAAGGGGAGGGCGGCAGGTTTTTTCGCAAAGGTCAAAACGCCGTTTGATTCCGCATAGGCACCCGTGAAGGTCGCGTCCATTTCTGCGGTGGTGTAAGGATCACCGTTTGGCTTAACAATCGTAAGTCGAACCCCAAGGCCCAGATCGTCCGTGGCGGTTGTAGGTTTGTAAATCGTAAGACCCTGGCTGCTTGCTCGAGTTTGAATCTGAAGCGTAGCGGGAGAATCGATCGGCGGACTGGCCGGCTTTTCGCCTTTCGCTCCAAACCAGATGCTCGAAACTCCGGCGGTGCTTTGAGGGCCTGCTGGATTTGGCCGAGTTGGCACGTAAATGACCTTATCTAAGCCACCTGAATTATCCAGAATCGGAATGTAACCTACGGTTGGGGAAAAACTAATATCGCCGACCGCGCCGGAAGCGGCGCTTCCACCCATGGACCAGCCTACTCCGTTCGTGGTTACTTGCAAGCCGGTAGCCGGATTGGCAACCCAGATTCGACCGGAGCGACCGAGGCCATTGTTCTGCGAGTCGCCCATAAAGAGGTAGCCCTCATGGAACGTAGGCGCATAAATGCCGTGACCTTCCAATCCCGTATCCAAATCTGCCGGACCCGTATCGGGTGAGATCGAATAAAGAGGCGGAGCCGCGATCAAACCTTGAATAATTCCGTTGGCATTGTAGGGAAATGCCTCAAAAGAATGAATCGCGCCCGCAGCATCACAAACCACAATCTGATCGCGGGTGATACTGGGCGAAGCATTGGGCACTTCGATCCCTATCGGCGAAGAAACTGGGCCGGAAAGGGCTTGGGATATCCAAACCAGATCGTAGCCAGAGCCAATGGCAAAATCACGAATGCCATCATCAGGATCACCGTCACCATCCAGGTCCTTCCGTGGATCAGCGTCGTAAACGGCGATGCCGTTATTAATCGGCATGATCAATAAGCCCTTGAAAACTGCGGGTGGGCGATAGTCGTTTTGAGCATTGTATGGCGGCAAGTTAATATCCGCGAAACTCTGGAGCATCGGAGCGCCGAAATCTAGCTGAGTAGAGCCCGACTTACGCGCCCCCTTCAGTGCCCCTTCGTAGGCCGCCGTTTGATAAATTAAGTTGATGACGAGCTTGCCCGCCGCATCGGACGCGCGGTCAAACTCTGGTCGTATACCCGTGGGGCCAAGATTGTTGTTATAGCCACCGCTAACCGGAATCCGGTTCAGAGTTGTCGCTACGCCTTTGGAAGTTACAAGCATGAAACCATCGCCAATTTTGCCAAGCGAAACGTAAGAGCCTTTGTTATCGGAAGCGATGATGTCAAAACGAGTTGAATCCGTGCCTAAAGGCTCGCCAATCGAGGCAAGCGCACCAAAACCAAGCGAGGCAAGGTTAAGATCACGCAAACTCGTCGTCTGATCCGCTTGCATCTGGAACAGGTCAAACTCGGTAATCGGATTGGGATAGTTCAAAAGGAAGCTATTGAAATCGGTATACGCCCCGGGGCCGCCGACAAGGGTTGTCGTGGTAAACGGATAGGGCAAGCTATTCCAAGGGTCCAGGGTTGTAAATGAGTTGACGTCTACCCAGAGCACGCCGCCCTTCTCAACAAATCGGCGCAGCTTCTCGCGCTCAGCCGGGTTTAGGCTTACGAATCCATGAGCCGCAAGCAAAATCACATCAAGATTTGCGAGCTGAATATCGGTGGCGGTGCTAAGTCGCATCGTCCAGTAAGCCGATTGAGACTTGATTGTCCCCGCTTGGGGGGCCGGGTTCGCGAGGTTAAAGCCTGGGGGCTTGATCTTTGAATTCGAATCAAGGTTGTACCAAACGTGAGGCTCCCGATTGTTCAACAGGCCCGGTCCGGCATTATCACTTTCAATCAGGGCTTTCGCAACCCGGATCGTTGTGACCTTCTTAGCGAAACCTTGCCCCAGCGACATTGTCGCTAGGGCGATGACGGATAAACAGAGGGTTAATCGTTTCACGGGTTCACCTCGCCGTAATAGGCAAGTGTTGGACTGACGGGCAGTCGGGGCATTGGAGGAAGGGCGTAATCAATCGTTACACCAACTGAGGGTTGCACGCGAGTGAAGCGGACATAGGAATCGGGAGCATCCACGAAACCGGTGATCCGGCCCGTAGCAAAAACGGGATCTTGAATGATTTTGAGATTCGGGACATAGCTCTCCGGTCCGACGAGGCTGTAACCAACGGCGTGGGAACTGGGGATCATGATTCCGCTGGAGCCTTGCTCGCGGGGAATCCAACCCCACTTCTTTGCCCACTCGTTTTGAATCGCGGCCGGTTGAGTCATGTTCTGGCTCACCGCTCCGATGATGGTTACTTTAACGTCCAACGGTTCGCCGTAGAAAGGCGTTTCGGGCATTGATCCATAAAGGCTCAGGCGTTGAGCATTTCGGGCGGCATTCGTTGCTCCAAGGCCAGCCCATGCTACTCGGCTATCGTTAGGGTTCGGGTTGAACCAGTTCCCCGGAATAACAAAGAACGAACCTTCTTCGGCAAAAATCCCCGCCTCAATCTTGATATCGTGAGGCACAATTGCCGCTCGTCGAATAATCGTATCGTTCGTCGCTCCAGCCCCAACGTTTGTGCTACGAAGCGAAATGTTGTTGCTGAAGTGACCGACAAAAAGCGGATAGGTTCCTTCTCTTGCCGCTTCGTTAGCCGTTAAGGTGTTGCCCGCAAAAGTCACCGACGTAGGCCGAATCAGCGGGTAGGCGATGCTTTCCATTCGGGGATAGGATTGCCACGGCTGCGAGCCAAGTCCCTTAACTGGACCCCAAGTACCAGGAGCGTAGGGTGGCGATGCGGAGTTCGCCGCGTTCATTTCAAAGTTGTAGACCGAAGCTGGCGCACCGTAGTTGACGTCCGCGCCAAAGAAAGCGAACGGAGCCGCGCCGTTATCCTTCGCATGAGTGAAGAGTAAGTTGGTCACAATCGGCGTATTCGAGATCGCATCCACATAATCCAACGCTTCTGGTCGCCATGTCTGAGGATTAGTCGGTGTAATCACGGGTAGACCCGCCACGTTAACCGATCTCCAGTTAAGCTCGCTCAGGTAAGAGATTCCACCAGTGGCGGCGCGCATTCGAATCGAGTTACCGGCTTGCGGATCGTTCGTTTCTTGAACTTCCTCAATGCTCGCTCCGCCTGAAACCGCAAAGAAGTTGGGAGTATTCAGCGCAACATAATCCTTCGCCATCAACATCAGGGTCGAGCGTGACGGGCGATCCAGCCGATTTCCAGCCGTATCAACCACGTTCCCCTTAGTAATGCTTCCCTCGATGTAGATATTTGCCATCGAGATGAGGGTGAGCTGAACATCAGTGGGAATGATTCCCCGCACTCGAACGTTGCCCTCAAAGAAAAGCAAACCGTCGAAGGGGACGCCGTTCGTCCAAACCGGAACCGCTGCATCAATATCCGCTGGGTTCGTCAGGGTGTTAATAATATAAGAGGGTTGGGGGCCGGCACCATCAGGGTCTCCACCGATTCGATATCGAATCGCGCTCAAGCCTGAATCCGATCCATCGGGACGACGCCAAGTTCGCTCCCTCGCCGGGGCGCGCCCGTCTCGAGTGATCTGAAAACCATCCCACATCAATCGCAAATAAGCACCCACCGGAATGTAATAAGGGCCTTGCCAGCCGCTTCCGGCCTGTCCATTGTTCGGGTTGAGCCAATCGTACATCATGGATTGAGAGCTACCCGCGTTTTCACGCGTGTTCTCATCGGCACCCATCTGGCGGTCGGACACGTTGCCAACATAGATTCCGCGACCGTAGCCATTGCGACCGATGTTGCCAATCGCCGTCAACGAACCGCTGTTGCGGGTGAGATTAAAATAGGTGTTGACGTTCGTGACCGGATCGGGCTCGACAAACGTTGGACCTTCTTTTCGACCGATATGTCGCGGCCAGCCTTCGCCGTCGGGTCGTTCCATTCCATCGCGCAAGAGACCCTGAATCGTTGAAAAAATCGGGGAGCTACTGTCCAAGCTCGCCGGAACCGGAATCGCATTAATACTTGCGAATCCGTTTTGCAAAATAATGTCATCGTCATCAACAACAACGCTATCATCGCCCTTCGTTCTGATGATTTGAAGCAGCGAGTTATTGTCAGATCCGATCATGGAACCTGCCGCTAGCAAATTATCACCATAACCGGGGTTCAGATAAGTTCGGACACGGCCCGAGAATCGAACATCTCCATTCACCCAAATGCTTCCGCTACCGGTGATCGTTTGACCGCCGCTAGATTCGGCTGTCCCCCCAAAATCAACGGTATGCACAACTGTAGAGCTTCCCATACTCGCACCCGAATCGGGGCCATATCCGATGTCCATCGGCTTAGAAACTTGGTCTTTATTCGTCACGAACAACGCGTGTTCGATAATGCCAATCGAAGCCAACGCGATCAGGCGGCGTGAACTCTTGTTGCTAAATACGTTGTCTCGGCTTCGCATGTCCTCAAAAGCCGCTCTGTATGCCGCCCAACTTGCATAGTTGCGATACTGAACGCCGCCATTCGCCAACTGAGTCGTAGGATCGTTGGGATCAATTCGACCGACTCGACCAATGGTTTCAATGATCAAGTAGCTTCGCGCCTTGCCCGGTGACATCAAGGGGCCGTTCGGATTGGCATCAAACAAGTTAGGGTCGCTTGGAGCGTATCGAACCCGAACCAAACATCGCCCGGCGTTGCCGTAATCATAGCGGGAGAAAGGGCCAAGGCCATCCGGGCCACCCAGGTCCAACACAAAATCGGCAACGCTACGGAAACCGACTTTTGTGCCGGGCCGCAAGTAGAAAGCATCGGGATCCTTCGTGATGTCTCCGACGGTCGAAAGTAGGATTGTTGGCGGCCGGTAATCGGCGCGGTTCTCGCTATAGCGCATCTGCCGATGAGCGAAATCAATCCCCGCTTGGGCCAGGTTCTGAGCCGCCGATCTCCTTTGCCCAAAGGCACCTTGATCGAGGTTCCGATTCAAAATCGCCGCGAATACAAAGCCGAGCACCAGGACGATGGCAAGGATTATTACCGCAATTGGCAAAGCTTGCGCCGTGCGTTTGGTTGGAGGAATGATCGTTGCTTTCATGATTATCTGACTAGGTTTCGTACCGGCGCTGTTCCCTTAACCGTGATCATCGCCGTAGACGACAGACTGGATTGAGGGTGGTTGCGAATTGTTAGAAGAATCTCCATTAAGGATCGAGTGTCGTAATCCACTGTGACTGAATCACTGGGGGCGTTCAACTGGAAGCGATAGGAGATCGAAATCGGCGAGCCGCCAACGGGATTCAAGGTCGGAAGCGGCAATGCCGGATCAGAGTTGAACTGCACGTAACCCGTCTTGTACCGAGCCTGGATAATGGCGGAGACAAAGTTGGTTGGAGTATAAACCGCGGGGGGTAGCGCGTATCCAAGGGCGACATAGTTCGGCTCGGCCAAATCGGTGTAGTTGATCACGTATTGATTTCGCCCCGGATTTCGGGTCACCCTCGTGTACTTCACGGGGTTACCGTAGTTCGGACCCGAATTCTGATCTGGGCCGACGATGATCTCTGAACCCGGAACAATCCGCCCTCGCTGGAATCCAACCGCGGGATCAGGGTTCAGCGGGCTAACCGCGCCATCCGCACTTAGGGTTGTGCGCAAATCTATGAATCGATGAACGCCATTGGGCACCCTCAGCAAAGGATTATCGAAGTAAACCTTGTTGAAGTGGCGGTTGATGTTACTAGCGTAAGCCGCATCGAAAAAGTTTCCGGCCGGAGTTGGGTCGGTCGTCGGCGTGAGCTCTGGTCCAGTGAGCAAAAACGGAAGGTTTCCGCCCGCCGGGGGAATCCCACCACCAGGGTTATCAATCCCCCAATCTTCAATCTTAAAGGAGGTTGTAATCTTGCCATCGCGCAAGTGGGCAAAGAACGGGACGAACTTTGATCGCAAAACCGCGTTCGCAAGCCATCCTGAACGGCTGTTTGAATCTTGCATGGCCCGGGTGAACGGGTAAGAGAAACCAAGGTTAATCCAGCGCTCGTAGGTTCCGATGTCAAACACTTCCATGTCGTCAATCGGGTTGCCTTCGCCGTTTCGATCATCCAAATCAGGATCAAGATCGGGGTCGTAGCTGTAGATTCTAGATTTGCGAGCACCCGCTTGATCGTCTAATCGGCACACGAAGTAATCGTTTACGGCCGGATTCGCGGGATCGAAGTTTGTGGGGTGGATTCGAATAACCGCCGAACTCCAAGCTCCATCCTTCGTTCGCAGAACGTCGCTTGCAACCTTGTCCATACCCTCGGACTCGTTTCCGAGCCTCAGCGCGGTAGCTCCTTCAGCGGCTTCGTTTGAAACTGTGGAAGGCTTGAACTGGATGAGCGTGCTGATTCGTGGAACCGTTCCTAACACCGTCTCGATCTGCCGGGTTCGGCGATTGAACACGGGCTGAATCATGTCAAATCGGCTGAAGTCGGTAACAATACGCGAAACCCGTAGCCAGTTCGCCATTCGGGCAGCTTTGGCAATTCGCTGAGGAGCCGTTAAGATCGGCCCACCGGGAGCATCTTGCGCCATGAAGTAAGGATCGTCGTAATCCGGCTCATTATCGCCGTTCGCATCATCAAAAAAACGAGTGTTGACGACGTAGTTTCCGCCGAGCCAAACTTTGGGCGCAACTTCCGCTCTGCGCAAGACATAAAGGTTGTCTGGCCCGATACCCTGATTCCAAAGCACCCCGCCGGCGCGCTTATAGTCAATGTAAGGGTTGTAATAAAACTCAGGGTCGAGATTGTTCGCCGCCAACGGGCGATTCAAACAAACATAGTAAACGACAACGGTTGACCCCGGCGCAGCCGGAAACACGGGCTGACCAACGGAACTCTGGCGAGTAGGATCGGCGATGCCCGTTCTCGGATCAATGTAAGCTCCAGATGGATCACGCAGAGTCGGATCTCCTTCCAGGGGTTTTTGAATGTAGAGCTTGGCAAAGTCCGCCAAAACCGAAACATTAATTCCGTTTAGGTCGGGCACCACAATCGCAACCTGCCCACGCGCGCCTTCATTGTCGCGCACGCTCGCGCTAAGGGCGATATCCTTGGTAACACCCTCGATAACTCTACGTGCCCGCTCCTGGCCCTCGGCTAGGCCTTGGGCGGCTCGGGTGAAATTAAAGCTCTGCACCACGGGAATGATGAGAAGACCGAGCATGACGGCGGTCACGGCAACCACAACCATCAACTCAATCAAGGTAAAAGCTCGCTGGCTCAATTTCACGGTTACTCCGACTCCTTTTGCAACATCGTCTCTGTCTCTACTTTGCGCCAGCTTCGGCCCCAGATTTCGAAGTTTTCCAGGTTGACCGCTTCATCATTCGTTAGAGTCCATACTGAGGGATTCCACAGCACTCTAACCGTTATTGAAGCGCCCTTGATGTTTCGAACCCCATATCCGTAACGAGCGTAGTTAATGGACAGCGCATTCGGGTCAATTGTTCGCAAATCTATGTAAGGAAGTCCAACTGTCGCATCTGGTGGGTTGCTTGTGATCGTGAACTCTTGGTTTTCCATCCTTGTTGGCTCCGTTCCGCCGGCGTTGTACCAAAGCTCGCCAATCGAGATTTTCTTCCCTGCATCCATCGGCGGGAAGTAGATGCGCGTCGCGGATTCACCGGGAACCAATGGCGCTCCCAGTTGGAACTGGCGAGAGCCACCGGCATAAAACTGTGCTGCCGCCGGGAAGCCAAG
The DNA here is from genome assembly GCA_031386985.1 of Armatimonadota bacterium. Lineage (GTDB taxonomy): Bacteria > Armatimonadota > Fimbriimonadia > Fimbriimonadales > Fimbriimonadaceae > JANJUB01. Next base: position 46,422 of record JANNCV010000026.1, on the reverse strand, counting down.
AGTTTGGCGATAAAGCGACGCTGGCTTGAGCACTTGAATCGCCCATTCGCCCGTCGCCTGATAAAGCGCGCGAACGGCTCGACCCGAAGCCAAAACGGTGACCGGGACCGAAGTTCCCGGATAAACCAAACCCGCTTGCGTTCCGTTGGAAGCATCGTTGTCCTGATCCAGGATCTGAATCATGCCCGCCGAATAGTCAACTTTCAGGCTTGCCTTAGAATAAAGCCCACCTGTCGCGATGTCCATGAGCAGGAAGTCGCGATTCTCGACCCCCGCTCCGCCGAGCTCATCGCTCACGTTGATGTTCAAACCAATATGGTTCTTTTGATCAGGCATCAGCGAGTTAAGATGCATCAAGTTAGTCAACCTTAAGCGATGCTCGGCCAAAACCGCATTGGAAACTCGGAAGTCTTCTTTGATGATGCGCCAGTCAAGCACATCATAGTTCACCCGCGCTACCAAAGGCAACGTTCGTGTGTTTCGGCGTTCGCGATATTTGTAGCCATCGGGATGAAAGAGGAGCAAGCCAAGCTGTTGATCAAGCAGGCGATACTCGTACGCGTTATCGTCTACATTTCCGCTAGGACTAAAGGCAACGACCTCATCAAACATCCGAGCTACGCGAACGGAATCATATTCCACGCCAAGGAAGCTCTCTCCTCCACCCAGTCCTGCATAGCCATCCAAGAGAACGGTTTGGTAGCCACCAAGCGGATTTGACGCCACATTAATGACCGCGTCGATAACTTCACGTCGCTCATCCGAAACACCATTGTTAACCCAGGCCGACATGGTCAATCGGAATCTGCGATTGACCGTGGTGGAAACGGGCAAGTGAATCGCGCTCGTCGGTAGCTCGTAATCCTCAAGGAAATACTCGTAGGAACGAACAGAGCCGAAAGGTCCGGGGTTACCCGGACGCTTGAGCATATCGTTTCCGTAGACCAACAGATTTGGAACACCAGGTGCGATGCTCGCATAAAGGATCGGGGCAAACTGTAGCGTCATCAGCCCGCCATAAGCAGAACCGATATAGCGTGGCGCAGGAATAACGGTGCCCTCGCCAACGACTCTGCGAGTGTTATTTGCGGCACTTCCATATTGCCATGCCACCAAGGGGTTGCCAACGAGATCAAGCAAAACGCCATTAGGGTCAATTCGATTCGTCATCGGACCCAAATCATTCGGACCACGAGTGGAATCCGCGATGATGATATTGGAGGTCGTGTAGATCACGGGCAGAATCTGCTCGGGGAGCTGATTCAAGTTTCCGCGAATGCGATCCATTTCAGCATTCGCCATATTAACCATCATGGTCTTGCTTCGCTCAATTCCAATAAGTTGAAGGCCGCGAGGGAATATCTGCACGACGGCTAAGATGCCGACGAGAAGAATCACCATAACGACCAGCAACTCGACGAGCGAAGTACCAGACTTGCGGGTGCGCAGTGTGTATTTCAAAGTTTCACCAAATCCAAAAGAAGCCGAATACGAACTTGCCTTCTTACTGAGGCATTACTCGCCAGGACTGCTGGCTCAGACGTTGCGATTCATAAAGCCGGGCCGAGCCGCCAAGGAACAACACCATGTCGCGCTTGGATCGGCTAACCTGTCCAGACGAAAACTCGCGGAAGTAAGCACTCCAAGTGACCGGGGTCGAATCGGGCGGATCAAAATATCCAAGCTGACGGGGATCGTCAAAAGCATTACCGGGGCTACCACTGGGCGAACATGCGGGCGATGAGGCGAGGCCCCACTGAGTCCAGAATGGAGCATAGCGCAGTTCCACGCGCTTCGCGCCCGTCAATTGAGCCGTCTCGCCGACATCATAACCGCTAACTCGATAGTAGTTCGCGTTGATCATCAAGCCAGAAACGGGATCGCGGCGTTGAACGGTCGTAGCCGGGCCAAACGCCTGGCGAGCGCAACCGTCGTCATCCGCCGCAGTTAAAGCTCCATCACCATCGGCATCCACGATCGGAGCAGAACCCACGGCGCGAGGATCTTGCTCGGGCCAGACGGCAAACGTCGTGTCGGTCGCTTTCGCGCGCTCATACGCCGGCGTCATCGTCGGTAGCGAGGTAATTCGCTTCGGATAAAGGAATCCTTGCAAAGCTTGAGCTGGAATTACTTGACCAATGTTTGGGCCACTCGTATAAAGAGTGACGTAACCGAGTAAAGCGGGCGGATACGCGCCCTGGTCAACTCGATAAATCTGTAATGCAGACCGCAAAGAATTCATGTTGCTAAGATCAGAATTCTTGTAAGCCGAGTCTTTTGCTCTTGCAATTACGGGAAGAATAATCGCGGCCAAGATGGCAATAATCGCGATAACGACCAATAATTCGATCATTGTAAACGCTAGACGTTTCATTTTTTGTTCCACAGTCACCCCAATAGATTCAGACAGGCCGCCATTGGAAAGTGTTCCCAAAGAAAAGCCCCTTTTATTTGTAAATTTAGATAATCCAAAACTGCGCCCTGGAGTTGACGGCTAAAGACCGTCGCAATGATCGCTCCGAGTGCCAAATATGGCCCAAAAGGGATCATTGTGAGCGAGGGTTTGAATGTATCTAAATCTTCCGGGACATCATACGGGTTCTCTCCAAACCAGTTCTCATACAGTTTGACACTGAATAACCCTATGATATCAATCCCTAACACGTAACCGAGACCAGATTTCAGCAATGACGGGATGGATTCTGGCTCCCATGTTCCGTCATCCTCCGGTTCCGGCTCGACTGGTTCGCCCGCCGCGATTCGGGCCGCTTCCTTTCTTGCCGCGGATTTTGACTCAATCTGCTTGCCCACGATCAGCATGATCGAGCCCAGCACCGCCCCCAAAAAGACGGCAATTCCAAAGCTTATCGTGGCCACTAAGGGGAATAACACTGCACCGACGCCGCGCGCCATCTTAATATCGCCGTGCCCCATCGCGTCTTTTCGGAAAAGTACCCGACCCAAAAACGCGATACCCCAAAGAATGCCGACCCCCGTGAGCCAACCCGCGAGCGCACTTGGAATTCCCCACGTCATCGCTTCGGGGCGATGATCAATAAAAAGCCAGATGTTATAGCCAATTCCAACAAAAGCGAGGAATGCATTGATTTGATCTGGAATGAGATACAACTCCCAGTCAATCCAGATAATGGCGACCAAGGCGGACGAGGCCAAAGCGTATGCGATTGCCTTGCCCGGATCAAGCGTGAGGCAAAGATATTGATACCATATCCCAGCGAAAATGATCCCGTTAACCAGTTCTACCAACAGATACCGTGGGCTAATCTTATCAAAGCAGTAACGGCATTTCCCCCCTTGAATTACCCAGCTAACGATAGGAATCAGGTCACCCAGGGATAGGGTGTTCTTGCACTTGGGGCAGATGCTCTTTTTGGGCTTGTTGAGCGACATCCCGCGAGGCATTCGATAGATGACGACGTTCAGAAAACTACCGAGACATGCCCCGATCCACAACCCCATAAGGACCGTCCATGCGGGAAATAGATCGAAAACAGATGCTCCTCCGTGAGGCATTGCGCGTAGCTTACCGCGTTCGCAGGCTCAAATGACGGTAATCTCATTGTTCGTGATTCTCGTTATTGATAACTTCGATTCATTCACCTACAACCTCGTGCAATATTTAGGGCAATGCGGGGCCGAAGTGGTCGTAAAACGGAACAACGAGATAGATATCAGCGGGATCATTAGCTTAGATCCCGCCGGGATCATGCTTTCTCCCGGGCCGTGTTCGCCGCGACAATCCGGGGTCTGCTTGAACATCGTCGGAGCAGCGCTCTCGTCGGCATCCGAGCCGGTTTTCCGGCGGCCACTTTTTGGGGTTTGCCTCGGACATCAAGCGATTGGCGAAGTTGCCGGCGGAACAGTTCGGCAGGCTCGCAATATCATGCACGGCAAAGCTTCGATGGTTGAGCACGATGGCCTTGGGCTGTTTGCTAACATGCCAAACCCCTTTCGCGCTATTCGATACCACTCGCTCATCGTTCAAGAAGACGGATTGCCGCCCGGATTCAAAGTAACCGCTCGTTCGACCGACGATCATGAGATCATGGGCTTACGCCACGATTCCTTGCTCGTCGAAGGTTTGCAGTTTCACCCCGAATCAATCCTTACGCAAGACGGGATTGAGATCATTCGCAATTTTGTTAACTGGGTAAGTGCGCAATGAAAAAGGAAGCGGTTTGGGGGCTTGCGTTCATCGGCATCATCGTAGCTGGAATCAACATTGGCCGGCTCGTGACAAGCACCCGCCGCGAAATCCGCTCCGACGTAATCGAATCCGGCAGCGACCCTGAAATCGCAGCGGCGGTGGCCACCGCCAAGAAAGAGCTCCCTTCATTCATCGCCGCCTTGGAAAAGGGCCAGGGCGAATTCGCGATTAACGCCAAGTTCTTGACCAGAACGGGATATGAACACGTTTGGGTAAAAGTGAATAGCTACGAAAGAGGACTCTTTACCGGTTCAATCGCGTCAATGCCAATTTCTTTAGCGAAAAAACCGGGCGACGAGGTTGAGGTGCCAGAAGCCGATGTGTCCGACTGGACTTTCCGAGTAGCTGGAGTCGTAAAGGGTGGATTTACGACGGCGATTTTGAAGAAGCGCGGGTGAGGGCACTTTTGAATTCACTCAGAGTCATCTCTGAATTGAAGTCAGAATAGTCCGCCGTTGGGTCCAAAGCGAAAGAGTCCTCGCCAAAGGTCAGATGGCTCCAACTGGCGGCGGTTAGTTCGGGGTAACCTAGGGCGAGTGCCCGCGCTCGCGCCCGCGTTGGCTCGGACGGCGGGTGGTCGAGGAGCAACTCATTTGGCATCGCTCCCGCCGGATTGACGGCAAAGTAAAGGCCCTCATCGGGGTCTACGTTGTGATATTCAAGGTCGTAGGCTTGCATGGCGCTAACATCCGAGCCGAACTGCTCGAGCATCTGAAGCTTTGCCGCCCAGTCAACCCGCGTTGCAAACTCGGCGAAGTTGGTTTTTCGCTGATCAAGCAGGGTGAGGCATTCCCCCGCCAAATCTTGCAGTTCCGGGTCCTCAAATGTGTGTTCGCAATAATCGCGGAGCACGTGTTCGGCGGTTGTCCAGCTTCGGCCCTCCAACTCAATCTCAGCGTCGGGGTTTCGAGAGATCTCTTTGAACGCCCGAACGGGATCGCTTAGCTTCCAGTTCGCGGCCGCCCTTGCCAAGGCGATCTTGATTAACCCGACCTTGATTCGCGTCGAGGCGGGGTTCATGTTTGCATCCCCGCAAATCACATGGAGCCGCCGCCATTGGGAGGAGTCGGCGTGCGGTTCATCGCGGGTGTTAAATATTGGGCGGCGATAGAGTGTGTCCACACTCATAATCTCGGATATGAAGTCGGCGCGCTGGCTCAACTGAAAGTCGCATTTCACCCCGGATTCTGCGCCAACCTTGCCCGCTCCACAAACTAGCTGACGGACCACCAACATCGGAAGCACGATGTGAACTAGCGTATCGAACGGGAGAGCGCGCGGGACGAGGTAGTTCTCGTGGGTGCCATAGCTCGCGCCATGAAAGTCCGTATTGTTCTTGTAGAGCTTAACTCCCGGCATCGCTTGAGCGGCCCGCAAGACCGCCGCCGCCCCGGCCTGGTCTTGTTTTACAAGCTCAGATAGGCTCCAGCATTCAGGAGTGGCATATTCAGGGTGGCCGTGATCGTTGTAGAGCCGACCGCCGTTCGCCAACAGCCGATCTGATCTAATTTCTGCTTCCGACCCAAACGATTTGCCGGTATCAAACTTGGCATCTTCGGGGTCAACTGAGAGTTGGCCGACGGTGTAGCCCCGCATGTCCAGTCGAGAAGACTCAAAGCGATAATCCCACATAACACGACGCTCGCCCGGAAAACTCCGGACGAGCGTGGTCGCATCCTCGATTTGATTCTCAGCACCGCGCCCTTCGACGTAGAAACCATATTCGGTTTCAAGGCCACAGAGAATCTTCGTCACTAAATGCGCAGGGTTGTGAAATCGCCACTAAACTTGCTGATGCCAGCCGGAGTACCGTTGAACTTGAACTTGCCTCCGCGAACGGCTCTCTGCCAGTTTGGTGCGCTCGGATTAATCGGTACCCCGCCTACGCCAATGAGATCGGCTCGGGGGAGCGTTCCTCGAAGCTCGCCAACGGTGCTCGCCGGATAGAGATTCTTGATCGGATAGACACGGAAGGTTGGACCAGCGCTCGGCGCGAAATCAGCCGTACCGAACCACATATCAACGATGGCACCCGCAGATCGCTTCAAGATGACGATGTCTTGCTTCAGACCGTCGCCGCTCTTTGGAATCAAGATGAACTCAAAATCATGAAGATTTGAGAGAACTTCGCTGTAATCTCGATAAACTCCCTTGAGAGCGGTGATCAGGCGAATCTCGCCAATGACTTGCGGGCTTGCTTGCTTGAGTTCGTACGACTTCACTCGAGTCGTCGCATCCATTGGGCGGAAGAAACCTTCGATATAAGCCGAAGGGGTCAAGAACACGAACAGTCCATTACTTCCCGAAACGGCTCGAGCGTTGCGATCGCCAATGGCATAAGCGTCACCGCTGAACCAAACTCGATTAGCCTGGGCTGATTCCGGTGAAAACTGCAATCCAGCCGGCATCGTTGGTTTGTTCGGTACTCCGCTGATATCAAACGTCAGATAGTCCGAAAGGAAACCGCGAATCTTGCCACCCGTCGCCAGCGACGAGTTCTGGGTTAAGAACGCGTTCGTATCCCAAACCATGTTGTTCCCAACCTGGGTGAACATCGAGTCATTCATGAAGAGCTGAACTCCAACCGTTCGACCGCGATAGGCAGTTACTTCACAGTTATCAATGAAGCTCGCGCTTGTACCTCCCACCGCATTCTGATTCCCAACAACGTCTTCAACAAAGAACTGGGGAATCGTGACCTGAAGGGTGTTAAACGTCTTGCTGTCTGGGTACGGCGGATTAGGAACTCCGGTATCGGAGTTGATACCACGGCCCTGAATATTTTCGCCATCGGTTTTGAGGAAGATGTCGGGCGCCAATGCAGCTTCGGCTTGCTCACCGAGGGCACTAAGCCAACGGATAACATCAATTTGGGCCGTGATAGAACCAGGCACCCGGCCTTGGCCAGGCAACAGATAGACATCAATGTAACCAGGGACATCCGGCAAGTTGACGGTTGCCGACTCGCGACCACCACCCGTCAATCCCGTTGTTCCGGTACCACCGGTTCCACCGGTACCACCACCACTCACTCCGCCCCCGGCGCATCCGAGCACCACGAGAGCCATAACGATTAAAGGCCACTTACGCATAATATTTATTCTTTCTCCTCGTCCCTGCAAAAAAAATCGCTTTGGCGTAGTATAGCAACTTTGCAGGGCGAATTGTCCTACCTTGCTACAGACGCGCTCAGCCGCCCAAATAGTTTGGGATTTACTTAATGAATCCGAATCGCCTGAGAATCGTGTCCACTAAGTAAGCAACGTAATCGTCGTCATGGTCGTGTCCGTCGTCGTGGGAATGATCATGATAGTAGTTACGCGTACCACCCTGGGGTTTAAAAACGAGCCCACCAACGCCCGCCGCAGGCTTGGGAGCCCGGGGTAGCAACGTTGGTGCGTTCGCCACATTGTAAGCCACGACGGCGGCATTCGTTGAAGATTGCGCCAGATATTCGGGAATCGAATTCTCGGGGCGATCATTTTGGGTGTGCCAAACGAATCCATAGTCGGCCTTACCCGATTCGATTGAGAAGAATCCGGGCACGCCAACGAAGTTAAAGGAGGCGTGATCGCTCGATCCTCCGCGGGGCATTTCCTTCACAACGTCAAGCTTCATTGGCAATTCCGGGAACGCTTTCTCGACCGGCTCCATGCTCGCCTTGAGCATCGGTGCCATGGTATCCAAGCACACATAACCGCCTTGGTAGTTCGTGCCGCCATCATCATTAAACACCGCTGAAATCTTGTCCATTTCGCCCTTGTGCATTTCGACGTAAGCGCGCGATCCGAGCAAGCCCTGCTCCTCCCCGCTCCACAAGATGAATCGGATGGTCCGTTTGGGCTTGGCGCCAACTCGGCTAAGCAATCGGGCCGCTTCCAGGGTCACGGTCGAGCCAGTGCCATTGTCGTTTGCACCCACCGAACCGGGGCCGTTCCATGAATCGTAGTGACCACAAATAATTACGACCTCGTCGGGCTTTTCCGACCCTTTGAGCTCGGCGATAACATTGTATTGAGGCACCGGTCCAGGGACAAAGTGATTTTCGATATTGGCTTCGAGTTCAACGTTGCGGCCAACCTTAAGCGCGGTCGTTAACGTTTTGTAGTCACTCTTGCGGATTCGCACTTCGACGACCTTGGGTAGAGATTCCATCGAAAGTCCGGTAAAGCGGCCACCGGTATGGACGCGCTCGTCGGCGGTGCCGAAAATTTTTCCGGCGATAGGAGCAGCGAGGATGGCTTTCTCAACTTCGGATGCCTCACCTTGAGCTCCGCGTAATCCGCTAGATCTTCGCATCACCACCCATGCTCCCGCTAGTTTCGATTCAATGGCTTTGAACTCCTCCATGGTTTCAGGCTCGAGGATGGGCTGAATTTTGATCGAGCCCTTTGTTCCCGGAGTCCAAGCTGGGGTTGTAAACACAAACTCTGTCTTCCACGGTGCGGTCATCCGGAAAACTTGGTTTTTGCCGCGATAAAAGCCAACAGGCACATCGCCCCACTTCTCCAGTTGAACGTTGGTGAGGCCAAGTTTCTTAAATTCGGCTTCGGCCCAAAGCTGAGCTCGATACAAATTCGGCGAACCGGTGAGACGAGGGCCGAACTTTGAAGTAAAGTGATTAAGAGTGGCATACGCGTGGCTGCGGTTCTTACCTTCGCTCAGGAGCCGATCGACAGTTAAATCGGCCGTATTCCAGTTAGGGCCCGTAGCAAGTAAACAAACGAGACTGGTGATGCTTAGCATGCTCTAGTTTGCTCGGTTTTGCTCACAATTTGCAAGTGGGGAAAAGTAAATCGTCCTTGTTTGGATGAGGATACGTCGTAATACAATAGCAAGAGATGGCGGCGACCAGTGTTGATTATCGAAAATTGGACTTAATGCAAAGCTCGCGCGTTCGCCTGCTCGATCCCCATTCTATCAATCAAATTGCGGCGGGCGAAGTTGTTGAGCGGCCGGCATCGGTTGTTAAAGAACTGGTTGAAAATGCTCTCGATGCCGGCTCAACCCGCATTGATATTGAATTGCGCGATAGCGGCAAGACCCTGATACGGGTTTCCGATAACGGGTGCGGAATGTCCGAAACAGACGCGCGGATGTGCTTGAGACGCCATGCCACTTCAAAGATCCAAACCGTTGAGGATCTAGCCACGGTGAGTTCGTTGGGCTTTCGCGGCGAAGCGCTTCCTTCCATCGCTTCGGTTTCCCGGTTCGCGCTTTCATCGGGGTTGGTGGATGGTTGCCGGACGCACTTAGCCGTGGAAGGAGGCGAGATTGTTTCGGAGGTGACCGGAACGGGCCCACGGGGAACGGAGATCACAGTCGAGGACTTGTTTTACAACACTCCGGCTCGTTTGAAGTTCTTGAAGTCGGCTAACTCCGAGCTGTCTGCAATTTTGGAGCATTTGTCCCGCTATGGAATCGCTTTCCCGGCGGTGGCCATTCGAGTAACCCATAACGATCAGGTTGCGCTGCAAACCACCGGCTCGGGCGATCAGTTTCAGGCTATTTCCGAGGTTTGGGGTCGTGATCTGGGCAAGGGACTTTGTGAGGCCGATTTTGCGCTGGGTTCGCTGAGCGTTCGAGGGTTTGTTTCGCCACCCTACCTGACGAAGCCGACACGCTCGCACCAATACCTTTATGTGAACGGGCGTCCGGTGCGCTCGCGAATGCTGATGGCGGCGGTGGATCAGGCTTACCGTGATTTGACGCCGGAAAAGCGGCACGCCGTGCTTTGTCTGTTTTTGGAAATTGAGCCGGATCGGGTGGATGTCAATGTTTCTCCGACCAAGAGCGAGGTCAAGTTCCAGAGCGAGGGCTTGGTTTTTGATGCCATTCGCTCGGCGATTCGCGCCGCCCTGCTTGAGCACGGAATGATGCCGTCGGCGTCGGCGATTGCATTGGCAAATGAGGCGCAGGCGAAATTTGCTTTAAATCAAGCCGGGCTCGTCTCGTTTAGCCCCGAAAATTTTGAGGGTCACCCCTTGTTTGCTCCGAATCAGCCCTTGACGGATTTGCCCCAAACCACACCGTCGGGGGTGCCTATTCCCTCCCCCGAGTTCCTCTTTTCCAGCACGAATCGTTATCCATTCATGGAATTGCTAGAGGGGCTACACGTCATCGGGCAGGCGATGAACACCTTCATCATTGCCGAAACCGCGCGGGGCATCGTGATCATTGATCAACACGTGGCCCATGAGCGCGTTCTCTATGAATATCTTTGCGGATTGAAGGGTCCCGCCGCGATCGAAAGGCAAGCCCTTTTGGTTCCGGAGACTTTACATCTTGACCGGGCTTCTGCGTTGATGCTCGGCGAGCGCCTTGCCGAGATCGAGGCCGTGGGTTTTGGCATCGAGCCATTTGGCGGGGAGAGTTTTGTGGTCCGATGTGTGCCCGCCGCGATTCGGGGCAAAAATGCAATGCGTATTTTGCGCGATATGGTGGATGAGTTGGTAGAGGGCTCGGTCGCCCGGAAACTGATTCCTTCGCGAGAGCAGATCTGGATCACCTCGGCTTGCAAAATGGCGGTGAAAGCGGGCGATTCCCTTTCCCATGCTGAGATGGAAAAACTCATCGTTGATCTCGCCACCACTGAAAATCCTTATCTCTGCCCGCACGGCCGCCCCATCACGATTACGCTCGGTCGCGATGAATTGTTAAAGAAATTTTATCGGAAATAGGCACTTAAAGATTTCAAACTGCGTAAACTAGCTTTGAGGTGAAATCTTATGCGTAACGCAATTCTAGGCCTCATGGGTTTGTGCGCCGTCGCCGCCATTGCAATAGATGATATGTTTATTGCCAAGGGCACGGAAGCACCTGCGTTCTCGGGAGAAGCTCCCGATGGAACGAAGGTGTCGCTCAGCGAAATGAAAGGCCCCACGTTCGTTGTTTTTTGGAAACAGCGCTGTCCCCACAACAAAGCCGCTTCCGCCATCTTTAACGAGATGAAGAAGAACTACGGCGAAAAACTCAACTTTGTCGGCTTGGTGAACACCGATGCCGCCGGAGCGAAGAAATGGACCGAGCAGTTCTCCTTGAACTACCCCTTGCTCGCCGATGCCGACAAAGCCGTAACTAAGGCTTATGGGCTGAAGGCTTCCATCGGTACGTTCAAGATTGAGGACGGCAAGATTGCCGACGTCTATCCCGGCTACGGCAAAGAAGCAATGGAGTCGCTGAACAAGGCGATGGCCGCCGCGGTCGGAAAAGAAGCTGTAACCCTAACCAGCGCCATGCCCGCGGGGCTGACGTGGGGGTGACGCTACTAACCCAAATCTCCAGTTTGGAGATTGAAAACTCAACTGGCGGTTGATGGCCCGAAAAGAGCTTCAGCCGCCATTATTGTTTGTACTTCTCCGGCCGGGCCGATGGCGATGAGCTCGCCTTGCTCCCCCAGCCGAATCGCCGTTACCACCTCTCCGGTTGGCAGCTTATAGCGTTTGCCGGCGGTGGCATCGTATGGAGTCCAGTAGGGCTCAAGTTCCGCCCAGGTGGCAGGAGCTTTTATCAATTCAATTGCCTTCACTAGCTCCCCGGCCAACTCCAAGGCGGCCACTGGCCCCGCCGGTTTCCAACTCGCCGCCACCTTAGCGAATTCCTGACGAATCGAGCCGGGGAGCAGGTTGATGCCAATACCGACGACCGGGACAATGCCGGTTGGTGTTGGGCACAATTCGGTAAGGATTCCACCCAGTTTTCTGAAATCCGACCCGACGACCAGATCATTGGGCCAACGAACTTGGCACCCGAACAGCCCCGCACACGCACAGGCGACGCGCATGCCCGCCAGCCAAGGCTGAGCCTCATTTCGGCAATCGTGAAACGCAATGCTCATCGTAAGCGAGGCGCCCCGCTCACTTGCCCAGATACGTCCAAAGCGGCCCCTTCCGCCGCTTTGATGGTGCGCAAAGACGACTCCGACCTCTTCATCCGCCTTTAAGCGCTCAATGACGACGTTCTGGGTTGAATCCACTTCGTCAAGTTCAAGCCAATGCAACCTAGCGAAACTCCATGTGAATGGGTAGCGCGGGGGCGGAGTGGGTGAGCGCGCCCACAGAAATGAAGTGAACGCCGGTCTGGGCGATTGCCCCAACCGTGTCTAGGTTGACCCCTCCACTCGCTTCAAAGATGGCCTTGGGGAAACGCTCGACTGCCTCCCGCATCATCGCGACAGGCATATTGTCCAGCATCACTACATCCACGCTCAACGCAACTGCCTCGGCAACTTGATCCAAGTTTTCACATTCCACCTCTATCTTCGCCATGTGCGAAATCGCCTCCCGAAGTCGAGTTACCGCCGCTGTAATTGAGCCGCAAGCGAGGATGTGATTGTCTTTGATCATGGCGGCATCGTATAGCCCCATCCGGTGGTTCGTTCCGCCGCCGCAGCGTACAGCGTATTTCTGCAAGGATCGAAGGCCAGGAATTGTTTTACGCGTATCAATTATGCGAGCGCGGGTCCCCGCTGTGGTTTCGACAAATCGGTTTGTCAAACTTGCAACCCCGCTGAGGTGCATCAAAAAATTGAGGACGGTTCGCTCGCAGGCGAGAGCTGATCTCACTTCAAGAGGGCCGGAAATCAAGGGGGTGCCCGCCGAGACCTTGTCACCGTCCGTCGCTAGTATCTTTATCTGTCCGCTCTCTAAAATCGCCGCCGCAAGGCCGACTCCGCAAACCACTCCGTCTGCCTGAGCCTCTATGAAAAAATCAACTGTCGAGCCGATTCCAAAGCAAGCTGCGGTCAAATCTCCGGTGCCGATGTCTTCTTGCAGGGCATTCTCAACGAGAATCGGCCATCCCGTTGGCTCAGGTTGTAACCAACCCTTCATTCCCCCGCCTCGCGATAAGCGCTCACCACTTGATGGGGGTCTCCCTCCATGGCTACAACCCCGTTCCGCATCCAGATACAGCGATCTGCCACCCGATAAATGCTCTCAAAGTTATGAGAAACAAACAAGATCGAACCGCCGTTTGCCCGAAACTCTTCGATCTTGGCGTAACACTTTTCTTCAAACGCGAAATCGCCAACGGCCAAAACCTCATCCACGATCATGATGTCGGCATCAACGTGGGCGGCGATGGCAAAGCCAAGTCGCGCCATCATGCCGCTGGAATAGGTGCGAACAGGCGTATCAATATGATTCTCCAGTTCGGCGAAGGCGACGATGCGGTCTACCCGCTTGGCCAGCTCCTTGCGGGTTAGTCCTAAGATGACACCGTTAAACTGAATGTTTTCCAAACCGGTTAGATCAGGATGAAATCCAGCTCCTAACTCAAGCAACGGCGCAACCCGTCCGTTAACCTCAATCGTCCCCGACGAGGGTTTGTAAACCCGGGCGATGAGGGAAAGGAGCGTGCTCTTCCCCGCCCCGTTTCGGCCCACCAGGGCCACCGTTTCACCTTGATTGAGCGTAAACGTGACCCCTCGAAGGACTTCTAACCGCTCGATTCGGCGCTTTCGGAACCAAAGCAAGGCCGTCTTGATTGAAGCCACCCCACTGTGGCTCAAATCAAAGTGCTTGTGAAGATCACGAATTTCGATGGCGGGTTTCATGGACGCTCTACAAACCTCCATTTCATGCGGTTAAACATCACGTATCCAATCCAAAGCACGGCTAAAGAGAATAAGGCGGCAACTCCAACTTGACTCCAGTTCATTTCCAACGGAACCAGAGTGCCACCTTTGCGGTCAGGAACCGCCGCATTATCAAGCAGCAACTTCTTGTAGCCCGTGCACAGGGCCGCCATCGGATTGAGGTGATAGATGTTGAACAAAAGGCCAGAGTTAGCCGTAGGCGCATCGCGTACTTGCTCACTAAAATAGAGTACAGGGCTCAAGAAAAACAACAAATAAAGCAAGACGCTCACAATGTATTTAACATCTTCGTAAAAGGTGTTCAAGGCACTCACCATGAGGCTTAGCCCCGTGACCAGCGCAAGCTGAATGATCATCAGAATTGGCACGAATACAATAGTGCGTTTGAGCGGCAAATCTCCATAAGCGGCCCAAACGCCTACACAAATAACCACGAGTGCCCCAAGTGCCAACAGAAAATGGATGAAATTACTTAACACCGCCGCTAGCGGCAAAATTTCTCGTGGAAAATAGACTTTCTTAACAATTGGCAAGGCGTTGTAGATGGACTGCGCCGAATCCATGATTGCGAACTGAAAGAACAAGTAAGGTAAGTAGCCCGCAAGCACGTAAAGCCCATAGCTCTTAATGCCGCCTTGTTGCATAAAGAGCCCAAAAACGGTCGTCATCACGAGCGCCGTAATGAGGGGATTCAGCAACGACCACGCGAAACCAAGCGAGCTGTTTTTATACCGAATTCGGAGTTCTCGTTCCACTAACGTGAACAGAAGCTCGCGAAACCTCCATAGCTCACGAAGCTCCTTGCGCATCCTATCAGAATACCGCCGATTAACAACCTGATTTTCGGGAGCGAAGATGCCGATAAATAGACCGTGGCGAAAGTCAAGAGTGAGCGAAGGCATTCAGGTCGCATCAAAAGCAAATTAATCGGGATGAACCTCGGCATTTGTTTGATGTCGTTTCTCATCGCAATTGGATGCACTCACTTTCTTACCAGCAGCTTCGAAAAACGGGCATTGGAAAGTGATATTGGCGGATCTTTGCAGCTCGTTACGAAGCTCGCGGGCAAATCTGCGATCGCCAGCAAAGACACCCATCGAATGCGAATCGCACTCAACTCGATCGCTACCAATCCGAATGTGAAGTCCTCGGCCATCTACAACAAACAAGGCAAGTTGCTCGAGCGAATCCCCAATGACGCCAAGTTGCCGAATGAGCTCGCGTCGGAATCTGAGATTGAAACGGCCAACGGATACCGAGGCTACAGCCGGAGAATTCTCGTTGATGGCGAAACCATCGGCTTTTTGTTTGTCGAGCTTGATAATGGCCCAATCGGAAACCTTCGTAAAGTCGAAATTAGCGTGTTGATCATTTTTCTTGGTCTAACTGCGCTCATATCGGCTGTGATAACTACCCGGATCGCTCGCCTAGTAGCGAACCCAATTCAGCAACTCGTTCTGGCCATGAACTCCGTCTCCGATCAGCAGGATTTCTCGATTCGGCTCAAGCGAACCTCCGATGACGAAGTCGGTGCGATCGCGGAAGGGTTCAATGCAATGCTCGCTGAGATCGAGCAGCGGGATAGCTACCTAAAGGCGGTAAATGAGGAGCTTGACAAACGAGTCAAAATTAGGACCACCGAACTTGAGCAGGAGGTAACCGAGCGATCTAAGGCTGAGGAAATGCTGGCTGAAGCGAATGATGGCCTCGAAACTGCACTTTCGCGCGCCCGCCGCATGGCGGAAGCGGCCGAGGCGGCAAACAAAGCAAAGAGCGAATTCCTTGCCAACATTTCGCATGAAGTTCGAACCCCACTTAACGGCGTTCTGGGCATGACGGATCTTCTTCTTGACTCCGGACTTGACCACGAGCAACGCGACTTTGCCAACACGATAAAGAAGAGCTCCCAGTCACTCCTTGATATTATCAATGATCTTCTCGACTACTCAAAAGCCGAGGCCGGCAAGATGGGCATTGAGAATATAGAATTCGCGCTGAACGACGTGATTGACGATGTTGGCGACCTCTATGCCCAAAACACCCGCGACAAGGACATTGAGTTTTACACCTACTGCGATCCCAATATCCCCGCGATGATTGGGGATGCGATGCGCATTAAGCAAGTGGTCTCGAACCTCGTAACCAATGCCATCAAGTTTACAGAGCGCGGTAGAGTCACGGTCCGAGCTGAGCTCTTATCTGTGGCAGAAAAATCTGCATCTCTCCAAATCACGGTTAGCGATACCGGAATTGGAATCGCCCCCGATCGTCAAGCCGCGATCTTTGAGAGCTTTACCCAAGCCGACGGTAGCACCACTCGACGATACGGCGGAACGGGGCTTGGCTTAACGATTTCCAAGCAGTTAACTCAGCTCATGGGAGGAACTCTTCGAGTCCAATCTGAAGTCGGGGAAGGATCAGTTTTCACCCTGCTGCTCCAACTTCCGCTTGGAGAGGGACGCCAACGGCAACCAGTTGAGTTTATTGGCAAGCAAGTGCTGCTTATGGACAGTGAGCAATCAGCCCTCCACGACCTCCGCAACATCCTTGAGAGCTGGGGTTGTCGAGTCGCGGCAATTTCTGATACCCAGGACGCATTTCGGGCTCTAAGGGAGTGGCCACATGATGTACCGATTGACGTAATCGTGACAAGGGATTCCTACGATGACCTGCCCACCAATCAGTTGGCTTGGCGATTGCGCGGTGACGACCGATGGGCAAACTTGCCGATCGTCGCACTATCCTCATCTTTGACGCAAGGATCAGACCCACAAAACAAATACTTTACGGTGACGAAGCCGATTCGGCGAGGCATTCTTCAGCGGACCATGCTCCACGCGCTAGGTTTTGAATATCAGGAGGGAACGAACAGCTCTATAACCAGCGGTGACGTTAAACGAGGCAAAATTTTGCTTGTTGAAGACAATGCTATCAATCGCAAAGTTGCGAACCACATTTTGCAACGCATCGGATGCACAGTTGACTCGGCCGAAAACGGTCAAGTCGCCTTGGAATTGCTTGCGGCCGGGTGGTATGACGCGGTGCTTATGGACATTCAGATGCCGATCCTTGACGGATTTGAAACGACCCAGCGAATTCGAGCACGCGAACGTCAAACCGGTCGCCACATCCCAATCATTGCGATGACGGCAAATGCGAGTGAAAATGATCGTTCACGATGCCTGCGCGGAGGAATGGACGACTACCTCCCTAAACCAATTTCCGCCGATGATCTTGCCAAGGCACTTGATCGGTGGGTTGGCTCGGACTCAAAAACCGAGGTGCCAGTGGCCCGATCGGCAGCGGGCATGGGCAGTTTTGACCTCAATGGCCTGCTGGACCGATGCGGCGGTGACGAAGCCTTTATGCATGAAGTTGTCGAAGAATTTGAAAAATCACTCTCCATTCAGCTCACAAGGATTGAAAACGCGCTAGAGTCGAAGGACATCACTGGTGCCGCATATCATGCTCATGCCCTCAAAGGCGCGGCTCGATCTATCGGAGCGGAGCCACTAGCTCGTATTTGCGAGCAAATTGAAGATTCCAAGGAAGACGCGCAGCTTGATCCTAAGCAGTTGGTTAAGAGGTTGATTTTTGAAGTGGACGCTTTTAGAGGGGTTTTGAATCGAGTGATCCGAAAGGCCGCCTAAGTAGTCATAATTCATCCATGAGATTGGATGATGCACGCGAAAGCGAAAACGTTGAGGACCGACGCGGAATGTCGCCTGGAAAAATGGTCGCCGGCGGTGGAATTGGCACGATTGTTATCGCAATAATTGTAATGGCTCTCGGGGGCGACCCCGGCCAGATACTGGATTCGGGCTCGGGCAATACCGATCAGACCCAATCTTCGACGGTTGATCCTAACGATGAAGGGGCCGTCTTTGTGAAAAAGATTTTAGGGGAAACCGAAGACGTATGGCGGGTCCAGTTCCGGGCTTTGGGAAAGACCTACCAAGAACCTAAACTCATCTTGTTTTCGGGCGAGGTGGCTTCAGCTTGCGGGCGAGCAGATGCATCGGTTGGCCCATTTTATTGCCCGGGCGATGATCAGGTCTATATTGACTTGAGCTTCTATGATATCTTGAGAGATCGGCTCGGAGCCAAGGGGGACTTTGCCCAAGCCTATGTTATTGCCCACGAAGTCGGGCACCACATCCAGAACCTGCTTGGCGTTTCAAAGCAGGTGGACGCGGCTCGCAAAACGCTGTCGGAGAGGGAATTCAATCGCTTAAGTGTCCGCATGGAATTGCAGGCTGATTTTTATGCCGGTCTATGGGCGCATCATGCGAAGGATCTCAAGCTGAATGAGGCCGACATTCGAGAGGCGCTCGAAGCGGCAAACGCGATTGGCGATGACACCTTGCAAAAACAGAGTCAAGGACGCGTGGTGCCAGATGCGTTCACCCACGGCACTTCGGCCCAACGAATGAACTGGTTTATGAAAGGCTTCAATACGGGCCAAATGGACGACGGAGACACTTTTAACGCTCGGAATCTCTAACTTGATTGGAGTTCGGATTCCGGTGGTCAGCTTTTGGACACTTTAGCTGGGCTTTCCCGCTGATGCCGCCTTATACACCGCCATCGCTTCCGCAAAGGCCTTGTCAGTCGCAACAACCTGGGCATAGAGGTAATCCAGCGCCGTGAATATCTCAATTAGACCGGATAACCGGGACCGGAATATCTCCGCTTCGGGGTCTTCTTGATTTTCCGGGAACCGAGCCAAGCACTCGCGAATCGCGCTTACTGTTGGGTCCACCTCCCTTCGCTTCCTCTCCCGAACAACTTTCGCGAACATCGTGTACGGATCACTTTCACAAACATAGGTGTCGTGACGCTCTCCCGGTCGTCGAAAGCGACGAACAATTCCCCAATCCATAAGGTCACGCAAACTCATCGAAGCATTTCCCCGGCTGATTCGAAGCCGATCCATGATGTCATCAACGGAGAGGGGCTGGGCGCTCGTGAACAACAATGCTAGAATTTGCGCCATCGTTCGGTTGATGCCCCAACTTGAAGACATGCGGCCCCATTCCAAAATGAACTGATCTTGGGCTTCGGCTAAATCTGTAACTTTTCCGTTTTCAGGAATTCTTGACACTTGATCATTTTGACATGCTCAAGTACATCAAGTGGCTAGAACCGCAGCTCTCGTACAAAAAGGAAGCAGGCAACCGCCAACACGAAAAAACCAAAGGCCGGTTTCAACTGGGCGCCCGCAACGCGCTTCGAGAGATGAAGGCCGATTAACATTCCAATGCCAGCAAATCCAACGATGCCGACCATTAACCCCCAGTTCGCCGTCCCACCCCGAGCGGAAAAAGCCGCAAATCCGATTGCTGAGTTCACCGCGATGATGCTAAGAGAAGAGCCAATGGCTGATTTCATTTCCATCCCGGCAAAGCAAACTAGCGCCGGAACAATAAGAAATCCCCCGCCCGCCCCCACCATCCCGGTTACAAATCCAACAAACATGCCTAGCGCCGAAAACTTCCATGTCGGGATAACCGCGGCGGGTCGTAGGGCTGAACTCCGAATCATGGCACCCGCACCAAACACCATCATCACGCCAAATGCGAGCAGCAGAAACCGGTCTCGGGTGACTTCAACGCCGCCCAATGACCCCAAAACACGTGGCAAACTTGGAACGACCCAGGCCCGTGCGGCCAGAACTCCCAGGATAGATGGGCCGCCAAACGCGAGCGTTGGCAGTACCTGAACTTGACCCCGGCGAACGTAAGCAAAGGCGCCGATCAACGACAATGCGCCCACGATGAAAAGCGAATACCCGGTTGCATCTGTTCCGTTTACTCCAAAGAGGTACACCAAGATGGGCACCGTCAAGATTGCGCCACCCGCTCCAATTAGCCCCATCGAAAGACCGATGAGAAGGGACAGAGCGTAGCCCAACATACTCATGGCTAACACTGCAAAACATCTCGTAGTCCCGAGTCAATGATAGAGCGGACTCGGGCCCGAGCGCGAACGACGCGCACTCTTGCACTTCCGGTCGTGATTCCCTGTGACTTGCCAATTTCTTCGAATGAAACTTCTTCAATGTCGCGCATCACGTAAGCCTCACGCAATTTGGGTGGAAGCTGATCAAGGGCACGGTGCAAGCATTTTGACATTTCCTTTTCAAACAGGTCGGCATCGGGACTGGGGGTCGAAGTATCGGCGGTCATTTCATTTAGCTCCAGAAAAGGCATGAGTTGCTGCTTTTTCTTCATTCGCCAGCAAAGACGACGACCGATTTGCATCAGCCAGGGCCGAAAGCTTTCTTCCGATTCGAGTTGTGAGAGGGACTGGAATGCAACGACCATTGAGTCGGCAAGCACATCATCAGCATCGGCATAGTTACCACACAGCCGAATCAACTGCCGATAGACTGCGTCCTTGTTTCGATTGATAAGCCGATCAACATCCATTTTCGGTTTAACATGCGACCCCAAGTGCTTTAACTGCCGCAAATCCTCCTGTCAAATCGTACACCTCTTCGAATCCATTTTGCACCAAGATAGACGCGGCAATCGGCGATCTACTCCCGCCCGCGCAGTAGATTGCGATTGGCTCTGCTTTGTTAAGTTCGCCAAGGCGACCCATCAATGATCCCAGCGGAATATGGAAGGCTTGGCTCACGTGGCCCTGAATGTACTCGCTTTGGCCCCGCACATCCAAAAGCTGCCACAGACCTTGCTGAACCTGCTCTAGGGTATGAGCGGCTGTGACCCTTGGAACCACCCCAGGCTGCGGCAATGCTTGGTCCTCTGAGCTGAACCATCCCCTAACCTGGTCCAAGCCGATCATTCTCAAGTCATAAACGGCCTCCGCAACCTGATCCTCAGAATTTGCAACAAGATAAATCGGCACTGCATAGGAAATCAGCGAGCCCGCCCAAGTTGTGAAACTTCGGGAGACCGGAATTATCAACGCCCCTGGTACGAAGCCACTCTGGGCTTGAGACGCCTCCCGGATATCAACAAGAACAGCATTTGAGCTCAACGAGCCGAGTTGCCGCGCATCTAGGCGGATTGGAAATCTCAAATCCTGAACCAGATCGGGACCATCGCGATTCAGCCGCTTCATCTCTTTGAAGTAACTGGGCGGTTCCGGTTGCCCATCCAAAACATAGCGGCTAAATGTCTCAAGGCTCGCATGCTTGAGACCTGGATTAGTGCGGCGCTCATACCCGAGGGAACTCACGGGAACCCCACCAAGCCCCTTTCCACAAGCACTTCCAGCACCGTGAGCGGGCCAAAGTAGCACGTCGTCTGAGTACTGCGACAGGAACAGGTTGAGCGAGTTAAACAAATCTTCAGCTCCCTTATCCATGGTTCCTTCGAATCCAGCCGCGCGTTCCAACAAATCGGGCCGACCGACGTCACCCACAAAGATGAAGTCGCCGGTAAACACGCTGTGGGGCTCGCTAGATGCAGGCAAGTCTGTCAAAACGAAAGCAATATGCTCGGGAGTGTGCCCAGGAGTGGCAATGACATCGAAACGCAAATTCCCAACCAAAAAACTATCGCCATTCCTGACGAGGCGAACGAAAGGCTCGCCCGAGAACGCATACTTCCAATCGGCGCCCCCTTCATCAGATAGAAGCAACTTTGCGCCGGTCCGCTGCGCCAACTCAAGAGAACCAGACAAGTAGTCAGCGTGGATATGTGTTTCCGCGACA
Source organism: Armatimonadota bacterium (assembly GCA_031386985.1). Taxonomy (GTDB): domain Bacteria; phylum Armatimonadota; class Fimbriimonadia; order Fimbriimonadales; family Fimbriimonadaceae; genus JANJUB01. Next base: position 24,912 of record JANNCV010000026.1, on the reverse strand, counting down.
GCTACGATACGTAGACCCTCCGTTTGGGCCAGTGCCATGTATTGCTCAATGTCGCGATTGGGATCAATGATCACTGCATCCCCCGTGGCCTTGCACCCAACCAAATAGGATGCCTGAGCTAGTTTTTCTTCGTATAACCGGCGCAAAATCAACGCACCACCCCCTTTAGCGGGCGGTTCCAAGGCATGATGTTTAGAATGTGGGCCATTCCGCAAAACCCAGTGGCCCCCGCCAAGGTCAGCCCAGCTCCGACAAATGCGCTCAAATACGCCCAAGTCGGATCAACGGTAAGTGCCAATACGGCTCCGGCGAGAACTAAAACCCCGGCGACAAGATGCACTTGGCGAATCAGGGCGAGCCTTGCTCCAGTCGCTCCGATAAGGGGCATTCCCGCTTTTTCCCAAGCCTCCGTCCCGCCCGAAAGAACGAGGACGTCATCGCGCTCGTTCTGGAGGGCCGCGCACGTCATGTTCGCTCGTGTTCCGCTTTGGCAAATCAGGACCACAGGGTCGTGGATGTTGAGGTCCGCCGTTCGAGATTCAACTTGTTCCATGGGTAAGTTCACGGCGCAGGGAAGGTGCCCGGCCGCGTATTCCTGAGGGCTCCGAACATCTATAAGTTGAAATCGCGCTCCGGCTTCGAGTCGCGAGCTAAGGTCGGAGGCTGAGATGATTTTGCTCATAACTAGGAGAGACAAACTGGCGCAGAAATGTTACAAACAACTAACCCTGATTAGCAAACAAGGCATATCCCAACCAACAAAAAAGCAATGAACCGCCTAGGCTGAGCGCCAAATAGCCCAGGGCCAGTCCAAATTCCCCTCGCTGAATCATACGCAAGGAGTCACTGGAGAAAGCCGAAAAAGTCGTAAAGCCACCCAGGACGCCTACGCCCACAAATAATCGGAGCGACTCGTTTTGCTCGCGACTAAGTAATCCCAACAAGCAACCCATCAGAAAGCATCCAACGAGGTTTGCGACAAGGGTACCAACCGGAAAATCTGGCCAATATCGCGCGGCAACAGCCGAAAGGTAAAAGCGCAAAAGCCCACCAAACCCGGCGCCCAAGAAAACCGAGAGAGCGGCCCTATAATCCAAAAGCCGGCAGGAGGGCCTTCAACCCCTCCAGATCAGAACCAACGAATGTTCCCAGCACCTTGCCCGCCGGGTCAATCGCAATTGTCGTGGGGAACGCCAATATCCCGTACCGTCCCTGCAGGCTCTCTGCGGGAGCAACGGTAAGCAGATCAAGTTTTCTTGCCTTGAGATACGCCTTGACTTCCTTTGGTTGATCGCCGCAGTTGACGCCAACCAACGCGATTTTTTTGTCTCGCAAGATTTGCCGCTGGCCGATTATCATGGGCAAGAACTCCGCACTGGCCGGGCAATCTCGATTCCAAAATACCAGTAGGACGCCCTTTACTTTTTTGCTAAGACTTGCCAAGTCCACGGTGTCACCGTCGGGAGTTGGCGCAGCAAAGTTCTCGAACGTATCCCCAACCCTAGGCAAACGAATAGCCAAAGAAACCGGATCTGTCGCCACCGCCGGAATCCCCTCCGTGCCGCCTTTACGAACGGGCTCGGCGGGCTTTACTCGTCCGATACTGGTGGTGTCCTCCGGAATCGGATCAGTCATTCCAACATCCTTTAGCCCTTTAGCGGACTCTCCGACTGAAATCGGAATCACTGGCTGCGAAATCTTGCCGGTGGAAACCACAATCGGCTGGGCCTTGGCACCAGTTGTGGAGGTCGAAGCCACAACTTTGGGCTTGGCGTAATTCAAAACCTTGAAAGAAACCAAAGAGCGCGCTCCGTTTTTCTCAAAAACAACATGCTTGCCCGGCAATTGAATCGCGGTGTTTATAAAAACAACCTGCCCGGAGGCAACTTTGTAGCCTTGCCCCTTGATTCCCGGCACACTTGCGAATCCTGATGAAGGATAGGCTTTGCCAAAGAAAGGAGACAGACAGGAGAGCGTGGCGGGAAGAGTTGAGTCCTTTCCGGCGGCAACCCATTTCCCATCTCTTAACGCGAACCGGCGAATGCCATCAAATCGGCAATCCAGGCCGCCGCCCTTGATTTCAAAGCGATTCGGCTTAGCCAGCGAGAAGGTGATGGTCTGATTCGCCATGCCTTTCTTGGCGACGACCGCCGTGCCTGAGAGCCGCTTAAGCGATTGGAGTTTCTTGCTCATCGCCCCCAGCTGGGCGTTTTGCGAATATCCGAGCACGGGGAGCAAAAGAAGTGAGATTATTAGCGTTCGATTCATGATAAGTTGGCCCTTAAGAAATGCCAGGGTGCGCTTCCATGCGTCTTCCGCTGCATCAGCATTATATACCGACGAGCGCTGATCGGTAAAAAAATCATGATAAGAGCGGTGAGTTTTCCCCAATTGATGAGTTTTTCAACTCGCGGCCCGGAGCCTGATTAAATCCTTCATCACATTGACCATTGACTCCGTGCCAAAGGCGTCGTGAAGTTGACGATAAAGCTCATAGAGTTGAGCGTAGATATGAGTAGAAGCTGGGTTCGGGACAAAGTTGCGCTTGGACGCTGCGACCATCGCCATCTGGGCCGAAAGCAAGTTCGGGTGCCCTCCCCCGGCGACGGCCCCAGCTATAGCGGCTCCGAGCGCGCAGGTTTGAGCTGACGCGCTCAGGCTTATGGGGCGGTTAAGAACATCAGCGTAGATTTGCATGGCGAGCGGGCTCTTTTCTGCAATCCCCCCACAAACGACCACAGCATTGATCTCCACGCCTGACTCTTCGATTCGCCGAATGATGGTTAGCGCGCCGAACGCGGTGGCTTCAATCAGGGTGCGATAGATTTCCGCGGCGGTGGTATGAAGGGTTTGGCCGAGGATCAGACCCGTGAGCAACGGGTCAACGAGGACCGTGCGGTTTCCATTGTTCCAATCGAGGGCGACCAAGCCGGACTCACCCGGTTTGAGCTTGCCGGCCTCGGTGGACAGTTTATCGTGGGTGTCTTGTTGGGGGAAAGGGAGCATGTTTACCCACCAGTTGAACAAGTCCCCAACCGCCGATTGGCCCGCCTCTATTCCAATCATTCCAGGAACTACGGAGCCGGGAACAACGCCACACACCCCCTCAATCAGGGGCTCGGGAGGCGCGCCAACCATGATGTCGCAGGTGCTCGTTCCCATGATCTTGACGAGCGTTCCGGGTTTGACTCCGCCCCCAACCGCCCCCAGGTGGGCATCAAAAGCGCCAACGCTGACGGGCGTGCCCGCAGGTAAACCGCACTGAGCGGCAATCGAGGCATCTAAACCTCCTACAACCTCACCAACGGACTTTGCCGACGAAAAAAGCCGGGAGCGCAATGCCCCCAGCCCCGGTTCCAACTCCTCAAGAAAGTCAAATGAAGGGAGTCCGCCCCAGCTTTCATGGTACATCGCTTTATGCCCAGCTGCGCAAATCCCGCGCGGGATCGCATCAGCATCAGGCAAGCCGCAAAGCCAAGCCGGGATCATATCTTGGGCTTCTACCCAAGAGTAGGCGGCCTCGAAAACGGCGGGATCAACCCGTTTGCAATGCAAAATCTTCGACCAAAACCACTCGGAGGAATACGTGCCGCCACACTTCTCCAAGTAAGGCTCGTTGCGCTCGCGAGCCAGAGCGGTAATCTCGGCGGCCTCAGCGTGAGCGGTATGGTCTTTCCAAAGCCACGCCATTGCGTTCAAGTTCCCATCGAACATGGGCAGAACCGCCAGCGGAATTCCCTGAACATTCACGGGCATCGGGGTAGAGCCGGTTGTGTCTACACCGATGCCAATGATATCAGATGGATCAACCTCGGATTGAGAAAGAGCTTGCGATACCGAAGCCAAGAACCCATCGGCGTAATCGCGCGGATGCTGGCGCGCTAAATGGGGATCGCCTGCGTCAAGCCATACCCCCGCTTCCCCCGTGGCGTAATTCCAGACCCCGGTCCCGGCTTCCTCGCCTGAATCAATATTGACAATCAAGGCCCGAACACTGTTCGTTCCGTAATCCACACCCAAAGCAAAGCGAGGCATTGCTCTTATTATCCCGGCAATTTGGGTCGTTCGTCCCGAACGCTCCATGCCGATAAGCATAATAGAGGTGCGGTGGGCCGAAGAATAACGGTTATCGTCTGTAACACGAGGGGTCGTCGGTTCGAATCCGACCACGGGAAGTTTTCCGTGTAGCTCAGCCTGGATAGAGCACTTTTCCGTTTTCAGCCCTTGTCCATCGCAATAGCCCCGCTTCCGTTACCGAAAGCGGGGCTTCTGCTTTGCCCCCGAAAAGTAGAGGAGTTTAGCTCTTGCGGCGGCGTCGAATCAAGCCAGCGACACCGATGCCGAGTACGGCAAGCGACGCGGGTTCGGGCGTTGCCCCAACCTTGGCCGAGTCATCGCAGTTAATATTCTGGATGTGAATCATCGCCATGAGAGCGCCATCGGGGCCGTCGGATGTCACCATGAACTTCGAGCTTGAAAGCCCGGTGCCTTGAAGAACAACCGTCGCCGATTCGCCACCCGCCAAGCGACCATCGCCACTGCCTGAAGTTGGATACTTCATCTGCAGGTCGAACCGATAACCTGTTTGGCTGAATGCGTTGTTGCCCCAGGTTACGGATTGAACATTCGAAGAGCTCGAAACCAACGAGAGGTTGGCCGGAACGCTCGTGATATTCATCCAGAGGCGTGAAATGAACTGCCCGCTAGAAACGGACATGTTATTCGTTAGAGTCAGGCTGACACGGTTTGAACCAAGGTCAGTCAAGGTCAAGCTTGCCCAAGGGCTCGGCCCGTTAGGGAGAGCGCCTGAAACCAGCTTGTTGAAGTCGAGCGTGCCGTCGGCAAAGCAAGCCGATGCTGAAAGGCACATTCCAATTATTGCTAGAGATTTGATTTTCATAATTTCCTCCGAGGAGTCAATCGTAACTAGCGCAAGAACTGTGCCATTTGAAAACAACTAAGACAAAACCCCGCAAAACTCCTGGTCAGCTCCCGGCGGGACGAACGAGGGCGAGGAGGCTTCCATCGCGAAGAAGAGTAAGCCGAACCTGGCGGATGTAGCGATTCTCCCCGATCGTCGGAGTATAGGTGAAAGTCTCCACGCGATTAGTCTCGCTGATTTTGGCTAAGGCGCATGCCATCGCTTCGTTCAGCCCCGTACACCCCAAGTCCGAATAGTGCATCCCCACGAACTCGCCTGGATCAGGATTGAAGGCCATCCCAACATCCGGGCGAAAACTTGTGATCACTCCCTCGCGGGTCAGACGATACATTCGATCCGGGACCGCCTCCAAGATAGCTTCAAGTTGATCTCGTTCGAACTCCGCCTGCTTTTGGGTCGTGTAAAGCTCAGTTCGATCACGCGCTGCGATCATTACGGCGGGCTTGCCTTCCCATTCGATCGGCCCGCTCACCACTTCAAACTCCACCACCTCGCCGCCGGGCCTATGGGCGCTGAAGTGGACGGGCGGGTTTGTGTTTCCGGCGGCGGCGTTAAGCCAGCGAGCCTCGGCCGTTGCGCGATCAGCCGGGACGATCGTGTCCATGATCTTCATGCCGATCATCTGATCCATCGGGATGCCCAAGAGCTTTGAAGCCGCTTCGTTTGCATAGATCAGCCGCTCGTTCTGCACAACGCCAATCGCATCCAACGAAAACTCAACCAGGCTTCGAAGCGATTCCGTTTTCCGCTCGGCAAGGAACTGAACCGTGCGATCCCGAGCCGCCACCATTACCCCGCGCTCGCCCTCCCATTCAATCGGGCCGCTCACCACTTCAAAGTAAACCGTTTTGCCGTCTGGCCGAATCGAAGTCATATGATAAGGCGGATTCCGCTTGCCGGCCAGAGCATTGTGTAATCGCTTGCGCGCAATGTCCCGCACTTCCGGAGTCACGGTCTCCATCGTGTTCAGACCGATCAATTCCTTCAGCGGCATCCCGAAAAGCTCCGCCGCCGCCTCGTTTGCATAGATCACGACCTCGCCGCCCAAAATCCAGATCGCGTCCAGCGAAAGCTCAACCAAGTTTCGATACGATTCGGCCTCCGCCATGAGCGCCCGAGCCACTGCTTGAGTGCGAGAAACCGAGTTTGAACTTTGAAGAATTCGGGACCAGTAGGTCGCGATGGTGTTTATGCTGATCCCGAGTTCTTCCGCAATCTCCGCGTCAGTCTTGCCCTGGCTCGCGAGTCTTAGGACTTGCTTCGCGCGGGAAGAAACATCGGTGAACCACTCGCCCATTTGCTACGAAGACGGCTTCAGAGGTCCCAATGAACCTAAATAAAAGGATGGGCGACCTGTTTCCAGACCGCCCACTTATGAAAAGATACACAGAGCCCTCGAAGAAATCTTAGCACATTCTTAAGGATGCGTCACTTTGATCGCGTTCGAGCCTTTCTCGTTATCGTAGAGGAGTGAGGCTTACCTATACGCCGGTGCACGTTACATCACCGGCTCCACGGAGGCTAAGACAAACGTGGAGCCCCGGATGCAACGTGCCGGGGCGGGAGAGGGGTGAGCCTTAACTATACGCCGGTGCACGTTACATCACCGGCTCCACGGAGGCCAAGACAAAACGCGGAGCCCCGGATGCAACTCCCCCCGAACTTCCCCCGAACTTCCCCCAATCTTAGGGCCGAACAAGCTTTGGATCGGCGACCGGCCAGAAGCCAGGGATGCGGTATTTGGCGCACTGGTCTTGGTTTTGCAAGAAGAACGGATCGGGGTTGATCGTAAGCCGATCATACGTGCAGTTTCCGTTAACCACCAGCGCTCCTCGCGAGAGCACGGCCACGCCGGTGGTGGTAATCGTGGTGCTTCCCGATACGTAGAAGTGCCCGGCGAAGCTGGTTACCCCCGGAGAAAAGGTAAGGCTTCCGTTCACGATGAAAACGCAGCGATCCGTGGGCAAAGCATAGAGGAGGTTCGCGGTAACTGAGAGGTTTCCGTTTACGACGATGACGCCCGTTCCGCTCAAGATTCCCTGGACGCTGAGACTGCCCGTGCGCAAATAAGTGGATTGAAAACCGCCAACCAACCCCCCGAGCGAGAACCCGTTGAAGGAATTGACGGTGATGGGGATGGGCAGGGCGGCGGTGTAATCGGCGACGCTGAATGGGAAAAAAGATTCGTTCGGCGTTGTGTCTACTTCACCATAGGGAACGGTCGTAAGCGTGGTCGAGTTCTTGTACGCAAGATCAGACGAGAGAGTTCTAGTTCCCGTGGCGGCAAAGGTGCTGGCGTAAACGAAGCCGTTATCGGTGGTGGTGGTAAGGACCTGAGAGCCCGTGGAAACGAGAGAGGCTCCCACCCAAAGGGCGTAATAGAGAGGGTGGCTCGTGCGGCGGGTTCCGGTCATGGCCGTCATTCCGGTGGTTTTCAGTCGGGTGCTTCCGGCGGTGGATACGGCGTAGGTTTGCTTGATCGAGGCGGAATGATCAATCGCCCTTACCGTGTAGTTCTGGTCCGCGATATTAACGGTGTAGTTCATAGCGGTAAGAACCGAATCATTATTCGATTTCGCCGTAATGAAAGCGGCGGAACCGGAAAGGCTAAGTTTTTCTTGGGCGGCTCGATGCACGGTTTCGGTGCGATCGTTAACGCTACGAGTCATCGAGGCGGTGACGAGAACCATGCTCGTGATAGAAAAAACCATCGCGAGTACAAAGATGAGGGCGCTTCCACGTTGTTTCATTTTCTATTTTCTCCAATTTTGGGTAAAGACCGTTCGCTCAAGTTCAAACTCTCGCGAGAGGTTGGTAGTGGTGGCGGCTCGGCGATCCATTCCGTAGGCCACGTTGGTGGATTTGATTTTCATCGTAATGAGTTTGTTAGGAGTATCGGGGGTGAAAACAACGCTGCTGACGAGATTCCACTTAAAGCCTCCGCCAGGATTGTTTCGGAACGTGTTATCAGAGTTGGCAAGGGTTGGATTGGCGGCATCGGTTCGGATGGCTCGGTAAAGATATCGAGTAGCGGAACCGGGGACAGCGAGGAAGTTGCCGGTGCTATCGCTGAAATAGTAAGTAACGCGCTTGCCATTGGCGCCATACTTCGCCTGGCCTCGGGGGGTAACCATCTTCGGCGACCACTTATCATCAATGCCATCGCCATTGGTATCGGTGGCGTTCTCGGGCATGACGCACTTCATGGTTGTGCCAAAGAGGTTTGCGGCGACGGTGCAAGAAACGGCGTTGGCAACCGTATTCTCCATCTCATCGCTGAGCTTGCTACCTTGCGCGATTACGGCTTGCTGGGCATAAGCCTGAGCCGATTTGCCCGAGACCCACACATAGATGTAGCCAAGAATGCCGATGAGGAGCGCCGTCATCGCAGTAACGATGAGGAGTTCTACGAGGGAAAATCCACGGCGATTATTAATCATTGGGGGCCACCATGAGGGTTTCAAGTTTGAGGCTTTGCGCCCTTGCTCCAACGGTCCATCCCGCGGTAACTTTCACTCGGAATAGATTTGTAAATCCTGGTTCCAGCGTGATAGTCTCATCGCAGCCGATGGGATTTGCAACCTGCCTAAGGACCGGGGTCGTGGTTGTTGTTCCGGGGGTTAGGGCGGTGGTTCGGGCGGTCGCTCGGATTAGCTCCATGCGGTTTCGCATGTAAGCGAGGATCGTGATTCGATCTCGTGCGACGGCACTTGAGGTTGAAAGCGTGGCAACACCTTTCATCATAACGGTGGCCGTGATCGAAAGGAAAACCAATGCGATCAGCAACTCAACCATCATCGTTCCTCTACGGGAATGCATGTGTAGCCTCACGCTTTAGATTTTCGGCTCAGGCTCATTGTTTGTCTAGGTCAATTGAAGCAAAACAAGTGACCTTGCGGGGGCGTCGTATAATGATTGTATGGTCAGCCTATTGATCGGAGCTTTTTTCGGCGGGCAACAAGCAAGTTTGTTGCCCACGAAAGCGGTCTCATTTCCGAACCTGAAAGATGCGACTGGGCACGCGATTCAGATTCCAAGCCCCTCATCTAAAGCGACGCTACTGTTCATCGTGGCGGTTGATTGTCCGATTGCGAACCGCCTGGCCCCGGAGATTGCCCGAATCACAAAGGAATACGAAAAGAAATCAGTTCAAACCTTTCTGATTTACCCCGATGTTTCCCGTAAGAACCAAGAAATCACAAAGCACATCAGGCAGTTTGGGCTATCGGCTCCCGGGTTCATTGATTTGAAGCACCTGGTGGTAAAGGCTTCAGGCGCAAGTGTTACGCCTCAAGCTATCCTGATTGATCCAAAAGGATTCGTTCGGTATCTCGGGCGCATCAACGATACCTTTGAAGAGCACGGAAAAACGAACGCCAAGCCGAAGACGAAGGATTTGAGGGATGCCCTGGATCAATTCTTGGCGGGCAAACCGATTGTAAATCCTATCACCCAGGCCGTAGGATGTTTCATTAACCCGTAGGTACAAACTCGAACATGGCCTTGAACCCCGGCTCATTGAACACGCCCGAATCCACTACGCCGAGATACCATTCGCCGCTTTCTTCGGCGGGTTTCTCGTGCCAGTCGTACAAGTAACCCTGGATTAGATCATCGTGCGCAATCTTTGTATCGAGCTTATGACGCGGAAGCCAAAGCTCCTGAAGCACGGGATAATAGGTTGAAGGGAGAGGGGGCTGGTGGAGACGATAATCGTCGGTTACGTCCACGACGAGCACCTTTGCTAGATTGTATTTCCAGAGGCCTTGTTCGATTTCTGCCATTGCACCTGCTGTCCTTCCAGACGGAGCAAAGTGAAGAAAAGCCGCGTCGGGGTAAAAGCATGGGGAAAACATGAGCAACGGATTTTCAATGAGGGCAATGGTTTTTGGGAAGAGCCCTCGCGTGGTGATTCATGACGAAGCGGTGTCAGGGTTCAAAGCGGGGAGAACAAACCTTTGGATTGACATCGTGGCGTTTGATGTTGCGAAGACCGCCGCTTTCCTTGAGGGGGAACTAGGGTTTCATCCCCTTCATGTTGAGGATGCCCTCAGCCCGCATGAAAGGCCCGCCCTCTCCACCGATCACGGAATCACCTTTCTCGTTGCACCCTCGGTAACGGCAACTGGTGATGGCGAGAAGTACATCGAGATTGCGTTTTTCGTGAAGGAGAAAAGCATCGTATCAGTGGCAAGCGAGGGCTCCCCCCTAATTGACAACTGGTTTGAAAAGTGCAAGGGTCGTCCTGTCCTAGCCGGGGATTCCGTTTCGTCCCTCCTGCACTCTCTCATGGACTTGATCGTGGATGGTTACTATCCCGCACTCGATGCATTTAGCAGCGAGGTCGAGCAGCTTGAGGACGCGATTTATGAGGGCAAGAAGGTGAGCATTGGGGATTCACTGCAACTTAAGCGCCGACTCTTAGAAATGCGACGGCGAGTGACGCCGATCCGGGATATCTGCAACGGGTTGCTTCGCCGAGAATCGCTGCTCGTTTCCCATGAAAGCCTCGCATATTTTCAAGATATCTACGATCACACCCTCCGAATTATTGAAGTTGTAGATATGGAGCGAGACATCCTTTCGGCGGTGATGGATGCACATCTTTCGATCCAATCAAACATGCTCAACCAAGTAATGCGCTCGATGACTGTCATCGCAACGCTGCTTATGACGGGAGCCTTCATCGCCGGAGTTTATGGGATGAATTTCAAGTACATGCCTGAGCTGCAATGGAAATATGGCTATGGGATGGCATGGGCGGCAATGATCGTGAGTTGCATGATCGAAATTTGGATATTCAGGAAGAAGGGGTGGATTTAATGCCGGGCAAGCTTTTTTCGGAAACTGAAGTCGGTCAAATCATGCGCCGGGCAGCCGAGCTACAGGAAGAGGGCTCGGCTGAGGGCTACGTTCCGGGGGTGACTTCCGAGGAGCTCGTCAGGATAGCAAAGGAGGCGGGCATTGATCCAAAGTTTCTTGAAAAAGCCATCGCCGAGGGTTCCAACAAGGGCGCGAGCAACAAATCCAAGAGCGGATTAGTTGAGATTGAACGCGTTTACCCCGTTGAAATTGAACCGGAAAATTTTGATGTAATCACGGATTATGTCAAGACTCTGCCGCTCACAACCAACCCAAAATCGGGCACGGTCAGCGGTGGGATGTCGCAGATTGGTCGGACACTACAGGGACAGGTGGCGGCGGGTTGGGCCAACCCCTATATCAAGGTTACGTCAAGAGAAGGTCGGACTCGACTCAACGTAAATGCTGATAACTCCATAGCCATCGCAATGACCACTTTGTGGCTCGTTCCGCTCGTCTTCAGCCCAATTCTTGGGGCCGTGCTCTTTCCAATCTTTGGTGCCATCATGGCTATGATGTGCGTTTGTTGTGCGGTTTTGACCTATAAGGGCGTGACGAAAAGAGCGAATGCCGCCACCGCAGAGACCGCCGATAAGCTGGAAAAGGCGATCCTTGAGAACGGAACTTCGGTTCGCGAGAACCTCGAACGAGCCGTGGCGGTCGAAACCGAGGCTCACCAACAGGAAATTCATCAAGGCTGAAGTAAACTCTAGGAACCGACAACGGGGTCGTTCACTATGCAAAAAAGCCATTATCTCGATTTTCTTCGTGTAACTGAAGCCGCCGCTCTTGGCAGCGCGCGCTGGGTTGGAAAGGGAGATCGGGATGCCGCTGATCAAGCCGCCGTTGTCGCCATGCGCGAATGCATGAACTCGATGGACATATCGGGCACGATCGTGATCGGTGAGGGCGAGCGTGATGAAGCACCGATGCTGTATATCGGCGAAAAAGTGGGATCGGGGAAAGGCCCCGGAGTTCAGATCGCCGTGGATCCGCTCGAAGGAACAAATCTCTGCGCGAACGGTCTGCCGAACGCAATTAGTGTGCTCGCCGCGGCCCTTGATGGCGAAGGCCACCTCATGCACGCGCCGGATTGCTACATGGAGAAGCTTGTGGTTGGAGCCGAATGCAAGGACGTTATTGACATCACGGTGCCGCCGCGAGTGAATGTAAGGCTCATGGCAAAGGCGCTGGGCAAAGATTTAGATGAAATGATAATTGGGGTTCTTGATCGCCCCCGACATGAGGCTCTTATTAATGAGCTCAGAGAAGTCGGTTGCCGCGTGCATTTGGTTTCGGACGGCGACGTTACGCTTGCCCTGGCCGCCCTTGACCCGACTTCGGGACTCGACGGCCTCATGGGAATCGGCGGCGCGCCGGAGGGAGTCATCACGGCGGCGGCGGTTCGCTGTTGGGGCGGTGGCATGCAAGCGCGGCTAAAATTCCCGCTCGAGGGCCAGCGCGAACGAGCCGAAAAGATGGTGGGCGGCAACATAGAGCGAGTTTTCGAGGCGGCCGACCTTGCGAGCGGCAATGTCATGATGGCTTCCACTGGAATCACCAACGGCGATCTTTCTAAGGGCGTTGTTTATACTCGGGCGGGTGCAATCACCGAATCCATCGTGATGGAGTCAAGCTCCGCAACGATTCGTGTGATTCGAACCCTGCATCGCGATTTGTAAGCCCTTAAACCATTGCGAGTTGAATCAGTTCGCGCGAAGGTTTGAAGTTAACTTCTTCCTTGATTGTTTCAAGAATCTCAACGGGCACATTCGGATCAGTTTCTAGGAGTTTGCCTACGATAGATTCAAGCAAGTGCTCGGGCGTTGAGGCACCGCTTGTTATTCCGATCACCCGGCGATCACGCCACGAAGCTTGCACATCTTCGGGAGACATCAGCAGATGGGCCTCCACGCCCAGCGCCTCCGCAACTTCGCGCAAGCGATTTGAATTTGAAGAAGTAGTTGAGCCGACAACCAGAACCAGGTCACACTCCGCGGCTAGCGCCCGAACGGCAGCCTGCCGGTTCGTGGTCGCATAGCAAATATCTTCCTTTGCGGGGGCTTGAATGTGGGGATATTTTGCCTTCAACGCACGCATGGTTCGCTGAACTTCGTCAACACTGAGGGTCGTTTGAGTCAAAACCGCCAACCTCTCGTAATGGGGAAGCTCCAAGCGTTCGACGTCTTCTGGAGACTCCACCAAGACCATTCTTTCGGGGGCTTGTCCCATCGTGCCCTCGGCCTCGACGTGGCCCTCGTGACCGATGTAGATCATAAAGAAATCTTTCTTAGCGTAGTGTTTAGCTTCGTTGTGAACCTTCGTCACGAGCGGGCAAGTGGCATCAATAATCGTTAGCCCTCGGGCTGCCGATTGCCGGCGAACTTCGGGTGAAACCCCGTGAGCAGAGAATACAACGACTGATTCGGCGGGGATTTCGGCAATATCCTCGACAAACTTCACTCCACGCTGCTCGAAACTACGAACAACATATTCGTTGTGTACAATCGCATGGCGAACGTAAATGGGAGCGCCATGGATTTTGAGGGCAAGGTCCACAACTTCAATAGCGTAAGCAACGCCAGCACAGAAACCGCGAGGCGCGGCGAGAAGAATTTTTTCCAACGCTTAATTGTACGCCGAACGCGGATAGGATTCCCACGAAGCGTAAGGTACAACTGAGATATGGAGCAACCGGAGAGACCAAAGTGGCTACGAGGGTTCCTCAAGGCTTTCTTCTTTGTTCACGTTTTTGCGGTCGTGGTATTCACGATGCCTCAGCCTCCACCAGCGGTATCCAGCGGCATCCTCGCTCCTCGAGGGAGCGATATTCTCCTGAAATTCAATGAGGACTGGCTTAATCCCGGACCGGTTCGCCAGTATATGTATAGCTTCGGAGTGTGGCAATCGTGGGATATGTTTGCGCCTAATCCTTCCAATAGGGATGTTTGGGGTGACGCCGAAATCCAATACGCAGATGGCACGGTGAAAACCTGGCAGTATCCACGCATCAAGGAGATGGGGCTCTTTCAAAAATTCGCCAAGGAGCGCTACCGCAAATACTTTGAGCGCGCGAACTTAGAGCAATACGGATATTTCTGGCCCGATCTCTGCCAGTGGATTGCTAACCAGAATAACCCCGACCCCAAGAATCCGCCACAACTTGTTCGGCTTTGGCGGCATCTGAAGATCACGCCGCCAACGGTAACGTTTCAAGAATTCATTAAGGGTAATCGAGACAAGAGTCCCGTGAATGACGGACCGTATTCTAACGACCTACTTTTCGAGTATGAGGTTGATGTGAATCGCTTATGAAACAGACGTTGAGCTATGCCGATAACTGGTTTTTCGGGCAAACTCGGCCCGAAGCGATTGGCCTTCTGCGAGCCATGTGCGGGTTTTATGCGACCGTAAATCTGCTCCTTTTGAGCTTGGACTTCAAAAACTTCTTTGGCGAAAAGAGCTTTTTTACGCAAGAAGGGATGACGCGTTGGTTAACTTATCCCGCCAATAAGCTTTATCCCGGCACCAGTCACGAAATCACACTGCCCTTTTCGTTACCCCGATTTACGCTGATCCCGGCTGGTTCCTCTGACGCTTGGATTACCTTTATCTATGTGGTCACGATCGGGTGCGCCATTTTGTTCATGCTTGGTTGGCGAAGCCGTGTTACAGGCATTTTGCTCGCAATCGGACTCACTTCCTTGCATTTGCGAACGCCCGTCATCATTCATGCTGGCGATACCCTTCTTCGTCTCTTCATCATCTACCTCGCACTGGGTCAGAGTTCGGCCGCCTACTCGCTGGATCGTTGGATTGAGGCACGAAAAGGCGTTGCTCAGCGGTTAGTATCAATCTGGCCGCAACGTATGATCCAGTTTCAAATCGCGATTTGCTACCTTATGACCGCGTGGTGGAAATGGACAGGCTCGACGTGGGTGGATGGCACGGCGACTTGGTATTCGTCGCAGTTGCACGAATTTGATCGGTTCCCAGCGCCAGCGTTCTTGAACAACCAGCCGTTCGTCGGTATAACAACTTACGGAACGCTCTTGGTCGAGGTCGCTCTTGGAACTCTCGTTTTTTATCGGCCATGGCGAAAGTGGGTTCTGCTGAGCGGCGTAGCCCTTCACTCCTACATCGAATACAGCTTCAACATTCCGTTCTTTGCCACCACCATAGTTGGCGGCTATGTTGCGTTCTACTACGGCGACGAAGTTGCCGATTGGATCATACGTTTCAGGAAACGCTGGCTTAAGAAGGGTACGCTCTCCAGCGATGCGGCTCCCGAAATTTAGCCACAAAACCCCCGGTTTTGGAATCACGCGAAACACCTATATCACGGTGCTCGCGGCCCAAGCGAGCTTGCCTTCCCCCGTTCAAATTGCGAGCCCCAAGCCTAGCAACGGGGCAATTCAAGGCTTTTGCGTTCCCCTCCAGGGCGGTTCTAGCCCGGAAGTTCTTGGTCAGCCCTTAATGCGTGGAGCCTATGCGGTAAGCACGATGGACCGGAAAACGCTCATGCGGATGTTGGTTTTGAGCAAGGAAGAGGCCGGTTTTGAACCCGGACCATTCCTGAGATCCAAGCTAGCAATCGGGCGCGACCCCGATTTACTTGCTCGAATCAGCGCGACCTGGACCCTGATGCAACTAACTTTTGAGAGCCACGATCCAATGGTGTATAGCTCCGTGCGGTTTATGCTGGAAATCTGCGCGCGGCTCGCGGATCTAACGGGAGGGGTCGTGGCCGATCCGATTACGCGCACCTATCTCCTTCCCCATCAAGTTTTTCATTCGCCCCAAGCCGACCCTAAAATTGACGCGCGCGATGTGGTGCAAGTCTTGGCCGAGCCAAACCCGGAAGGGAATCATGTCTACACACTGGGCATGATGAAGTTCGGCCTCGCTGAAATCGAGTGCTATCAGGTGAGCGATGGAGCAGTTGTGCCCGTTCGCTCGTTCCTTATCTCGGCTTGCCAGAAGGCCTTGCTTGGGCAGCTCTATCAGTTAGGCGACAAGGTCGGAAACCCGAAGTTACCTCTCCTGTTCGCTCCCGGTGGTTTGGATCGGGGCAAATGGGAGGGGATTCCCTGCTTTGAACTCATCCCGCCCCCATCAAAGACGATTGAGGATTGCATCGCCGCATGGAAGAGTTAGATCAGGCCCTGAAGATCACCCTTCGAGCCTTGAAACGCAAAGACCTTTTTGAAGCCGAAATCCGGGCCCTCCTATCGAAAAATGGCTTAGAAATCCACGCTGATGACGTAATGCAAACCTTAAGAGAAAAGCTGAATTGGAGCGATGAGAAAGTGACCAAGGCTTACCTTGAGCGCTCGAAGACCAAAGGAGCAGAGCGAATCTCCGCCGAGCTAGAACAGCGGGGCGCCGTCGTTGATATTGCTTTCAAAGACGAACCCGCAAGAGCTCGACTGCTCCTAGCCGACAAGTTCGGTGAAACTTACAATCCGGCGAAGGCTTTCCGCCTTTTGAGAGGTCGAGGATTCAGCGAAGAGACCTGCGAAGAGGTTGTGCAATCCCGTGATTGAGGCAAAGAATGCCGGCTTGGTCTACTCCGATCACGGCAAGGAAGTGTTCGCTTGCCGAGATATTACGACCACGATCAGCGAGCATGAGTTTGTCGCTGTCTTAGGACCCTCCGGATCAGGCAAGTCCTCACTCCTGTATCTCTTGAGTGGCCTAAAGCAACCCACCCACGGCCAAATTTTGTTTCAAAACGACGACTTGGCGAAGATGACGGACGCCCAACGATCTCACTTGCGGCTAAACGAGTTTGGGTTCTTGTTTCAACAATCCTTCCTGCTCGGCTATCTGAACGCCCTCGAAAACATCGTGTTACATCGAACCGAACGTGTTTCGGCGGCAAATGACCTGCTCGATACCTTGGGAATTGGCGATCTGGGGCACCGGTTTCCGCACGAGCTCAGCGGCGGCCAGCGCCAACGAGTTTGCATCGCACGAGCGCTGATTAGCAATCCGAAAGTGATTTTTGCCGATGAGCCGACGGCCTCGCTTGATCACGCCACCGGGCTCCAGGTGGTGGAGCTTTTAAACAAACATCGAAAGGGCGCGTTGGTGATGGTTACCCACGATGAAAGCATGATCACCGCCGCAAATCGGGTGCTTCGCATCGAAGAGGGAGTGGTTGGGTGAGAAAATGGTGAGCCGGCTGGGACTCGAACCCAGGACCCACGCCTTAAAAGGGCGATGCTCTACCAACTGAGCTACCGGCTCACCCGAAAGAGGATACCAGACGGGCGAAAGATTCGCTAGGCCCGTAAGCGTCGAGTTCCCTCTCCTGGAAGGGGAGGGCTGTGAGCGAAGCGAACTGGGGAGGGTTGAAGGCTAGCAATGAGCGAAAGCTACGGTCCAACGGCGTCAAGCCGAATGAAATCCTTGACTTTCTCTTTGCCAACCCAGGCTGATTACGACAGCGCCACACGTGAACCATCAGCAGGAGAACTCCGGTCGGCAGGAGAGCGTATGGCGCGAGCGACCCGAAGCATGAAACTGGTCACAATGTGTTGTCAGAAACTGAGCAGTATCTGTTGTCATCACACACCGGCTGTGGCACGAGGGATCGGCGGATATTCAATGTGGCGCGAGGACGCGTAGCCGCTTAAGATCCCGCCAAGAGCGGGATTCGAGCCTGCGAACAGAACCCATAGTCGAACCTAACGCGCTCCGAGTATGCTACCGGCGTGGGGTTAGTTAACCAAGTTGGCCGAAAGCGCTTTCGGGCGCGGTTTGCCATGCTGTCCCTCTATGGCATCCTCATTTTGGGGGCGCTGACCACGGTATACCCCTTCGCCATTATGATGGTGACGGGATTTAAGGGGCCGACGGATCAGAACGATAACTCGCTGGTTCCGCGCTTTTGGAACGAGATGGATTCCAAGGACGCCAAGACGGGCAAGCTTGCGCCGGAATCGCTAATGGGCAAGTATTTGGCGGACAAATACGCGGGCGATCAGAGCATGATTGATTCGACCCGAATTGGGACCTCGGCCACCCCCGCCGAGCTTCAAGAATATGAAGCCGTTTTACTGAATTTGCCTTTGGACGGATTTTACGCGGGCTTTCGAACGGCACCGAACCAATCCACCTCTCGCTTGGCGATGAGGTATCAAGGCTGGCTTCGCGAGCGATTCCCTTCGATTGATGCTTTGAACAAAGCCTACTTTGAGGAGAATCCCGCCTTCGAGACGGTTCAAGCCCCGGTTGAACTCTTGGAGCGAAAGGCTTGGCAACCGCCCAAGACTCGCAAGTATAAAGATTGGCTTGAGTTCAAGGATGAACTTCCCGCCGAGTTCCGGATCCCTTTGCGGGAGCAAAGACTTTGGCAGGAATTCTTGCGGAGTCAATTTGAGAACCAATTTGATGCCGTGCCAGCAGACGTTAAGTGGCAAGCAACGAAGTTTGAAGAAATTCCGATTTCACGTTTCGGGGACTTTGTCTCGCGACCAGCAAAACGATCTGCCGCTGGACTGCATGTCGGTTTCTTCCTCGACAGTAAGCCAACGCGACCCGTTCTTGAGGATGTAATCCGCACGACCCCACCCATCGCCGCATTCGAGACCAACTTCCTCAAAACTCACGAAACCGAAATCAAGCGCGAATTCACGACCCGCAACTACCGCTACGTCGGAAACTACATGGCCCTCAATGGTCGCGCTCTCATCAACACCGTCGTTTTCTGCCTCCTCGCGATCTTGACCCAGCTCATCGTCAACCCGCTCGCCGCGTTCGCCCTGAGCCGATTTCCCATGAAAAGCACGGGCAAGATTTTGCTTTTCCTTCTGGCGACCATGGCTTTCCCCGCCGAGGTTGCCATGATTCCTTCGTTCCTTCTACTGAAAGATATAGGCTTGCTCAACACGTTTGCCGCTCTCGTTTTGCCCACGGCGGCTTCCGGCTATATGATCTTTCTGCTAAAGGGCTTTTTTGATTCGCTTCCGCCGGAGCTCTTTGAAAGTGGCCAGATTGATGGAGCAAAGGAAAGTACGTTGATGCTAAAAATCGCCTTTCCCATGAGCCGCCCCGTGCTGGGTTATTTAGCCCTTATCGCCTTCATGGGAGCCTACGGAGCGTTCCTTTACGCCTTCCTCGTCGCCCAAGATCAAAAGATTTGGACGATCATGGTTTTCATCTATCAGCTTCAAAATACCGCGCCGAAAGCAGTTATGATGGCGGCCCTGACGTTGGCCGCAATCCCGACGCTCTTGGTCTTCTTGGTCGCCCAGCGCGCCATTATGCGAGGCATCATCGTTCCCGGCGAGAAGTGAATCAAGAAAGCTGGGCGCAAAGCAAATGAACCTTTCCAACAAGCCGTAACATAGAGTGTTAACGGAGGATTTTTCTATGAAATCTAGTTGGATATTTTTGGCCCTCGGAGCCGTTACGGCTTCAACGATGCTTACGGGTTGCAACAAAGCCGAAGCCCAAACCACTCGCGTCAAGACCCAGAGCGAACTTGAACTGCTCATTTACTCGGGTGGCTTTTCGATGATCGAAGATCGGCGCGACGTCGAGCTCAATGTCGGCATAAATCGGGTTGGCTTGACCGGCGTGAGCAAGCAGCTTGATCAAGATTCGGTGATGTTTAGCTGGCCCGAAAAGAAGGACATTGAAGTCCGATCCAGCACCTACGACCTCGGCACAACTGAGGACAGCAAGCTCCTGAGTCGCTATTTGGGGCGCGAAATTGAGCTTGTTTATCGCTCCGATGCGGGTCGCGAAACAGAGCGGGTAACGGGAACTTTGGAAGTCGCTGATTCTGGCAATTTGGTAGTGAGGATTGATGGCAAACTCGTCGTCAACCCCAGAGCAACAATCGAATTGCCGCCGGATGCCGATGTGGTGACAATCCCCCAACTCTCCGCCGAGATTGAAGCGAAAACTGCCGGAAAAACCAAAATGTCGGTGGCCTATCTCACGGGAGGATTGAGCTGGAACGCCGATTACACCCTAGTTCTGCCCGCCGATTCACAGCAAGCCGAGTTGGAATGCTGGGCCTCGGTAAAGAACGACTCGGGAACGGATTATCCGAATGCGAAGGTGAAATTTGTTGCCGGGCAGCCGAATATGGCGATGACTCGAACGAGGAACTCGGGTGTAATGATGTCAGGGGGCAGTATGGGTTATACGGACACGTCCCTAGAGCGGGTCATGCGAAGGCCCGCAATACAAACCCTCGGCGAGTTCCACGCCTTCTCTTACCCTTACGAATCGAAAGCCACCATCAAACAAAACCAAATCAACCGCGTGAAAATGATGAGTGCGCCCGCGCTCAAGGTGAAGCGTTACTACGAGATCGGCCTGGATAGCTACTACGGCGGCGACTCCCGCATAAGGGCGCGAATGGGCATCAACTTCACCAATGATAAAGCTTCCGGCATGGGCGATCCCGTCCCGGCGGGCACGGTTCGGGTCTACGAGCCCAACGCCGCCGGCACCCCCCAATACGTCGGCGCATCAGGCATTTCGGATACCCCCAAGGATGCGCGAGTGTCGCTCTCTCTTTCGAACGTTTTTGACATTTACGCGGTTCAGAAGGTCGGCAACACTAAGCCACTGAGTAAAAAGAAGTGGCAAGTCACAAGCGAGCATCGCCTCCACAACGAGAAATCCCGGCCCATCGAAGTGCGCGTTACGATGTATGTGCCCGCCAAAGCGGTAATCCTAAGCGAATCGGCTAAGAGCCTGAAACTCCCCAGAGACCGGCGACAATGGAAAATAACAATCCCAGCGGGAGGAGAAGTACCGTTCAAACTGAGCTATACAACCGGGCGCTAAGGCTAGCGGTGAATCCAACGGAGCCAGGATGGCATTATTTCGTGAGCAAACTCAAATCCTAACCAGATGGTCAGGATGATTAGCCAGAACGTAGCGGCGAGGAGGGGGTAGTGGAGGTAGCACTTAGTCTCCCGCTTCCCCCTGATCCAGCCAAAAATGAAGAAGGCGGCGGAAAGCAGGGCCGCGGCAGGCAAAGCGAACCGCCCCATAATCAGCGAGACGGTGGCGATTTTGCAGTAGGCAAATGCAAGGCGCCCAAAGCGGTCCTCGGCAGGATCTCTCTGCAATTTATCCACCATTATTCTTCCTAAGGGCCGAAACGATCAAGTAAATAATTCCGGCGATTGGGCTTATGACGATGGTCGCAAGGGCAACCGGGAACAGAAGTGAATAGTCACTTTTCGATCCCCCGAAACTAGCAAACACACCCACGGTACATGCGCCGAAAGCCAACGCAGGCAAAAGTAGAAACAGGAGCCAAAGTATCCAAGCCCGCCGCCTATGAGCGCACTCTGGGCACCAACCACCTTCCAAGTCCCTACGACACCGGGGACATACTCCATTTTCACTTAGCGGGTCAACCATTTCGATTCCTCCACCACCTTATCACGACCGGAACCAGCAAGTAAACGACGCCCGCAATCGGGCTTAGAAAGCAAATCGAGGACCCGGGGACAACCAGATGTCCAAACTCTGGACTGGCAAAGCCGAGCGTGCAAGCTCCGAATGCAGTTGCCGGGAGAATCAGCAGCAGAACCCACAAGACTACGTGCCTTCGGCTAGCGCAACGGGTGCACCGGCCATCTAGTAGCACGGTGCCACACTTTTGGCAGTACTCGACCCCTGGCTTACCTTGATCAACCATCTCTATCCCGAAACCACTTCGTTGTCATTATGAAGTGAATAATGCCGATCACCACGCTGATCGCAATAATCAAAGGACCCACTAGGGACAGGCTCGCGAGCGAGGATGGCGGATTGTCAAAACTAGCCAAAACCCCGATGCAACAAGTCCCGAATCCGATGAGGGGCAGAATGACAAACAGGAGCGCCAATAGCTTTGGACGCCGGCGATCCGCGCACTCCCGGCACCAACCGTTTTGTAACGGGCAATCACACTTTGGGCAACTTGGCGGTGGTTTCCAATCCATTGGTGACTGCTCCGGATTCATCGCCACTTCCTCAAGGATAAAATCACCCAATAAATGATCCCCGCCAAGACGCTTGCGAGACATAACCCAAGCCCCGACAAACCAACAATTATGAACCGCGGAAAGTAAAAATCAGTCGCAACCGGTACAAAGCAAGCACCCAAACCTAGGACGGGCAAAATCGCGAACAGCATCCATAGAACCCAAGTCTGTCTCTTTTCCGAACACTCCCGACACCAGCCGTCTTCCAGCTTGGCCCCACACTTCGGGCAACCCGGCGACAGAGGTTTCAGTCCCGAGTTTGGTTCTTCCATGATTTCACCATCCGAACTATCGCATAGATCGCTACTAGAAAGCAAATGCCGGGCACTAGCCAAGGCGTTGGCGTTGAAGATTCGCGCAAAGGCTCTATGATGATGCGGCCCACCGACCACAACAATAAAGAAAGCGCGAAAACATCTACACGATCTTTCATCCACCAAATCAACCCGAACGAGGCCACTGCCGCCAACGAGAGATAAAACTGGGTCGGGTGGCGTTCATTGATCGCCCAGGGCAACGAGCAGATCTTGCCGTAACAGCATCCGTGAAACCAACAGCCGATCCGCCCGATGGCCTCCCCGGCGGGTAATGCCAGTGCCCACAATGGCCCCGTGGAATCGCGAATTCCCAGTCGCCGCTTGGAAATTTCTACTCCTAACCATCCGCCCAACACCCCCGCCACAATCGTTCTGCCCCCTCCCCCAGCCGGATTGTTGGAAAGATAGGCGTATCCCCATTGCCCTAAGGAGGCGGCAATTACCCCGATCAATGCCCCCAGCATGGCGACCTCGCGCATCTTGGATAGGTTCATTTTGCGGCGTCTTGCTTCCCAGAAATAGATATAGGCACCAACCGCAAACGCCAAAACATTGAAGCCAACGCCAAGTGCGGTGTTCATACGACCTTTAGAGTTGAGTTCCGTTTGGGGAAATCTGTAGCGTCATCAAAGAGCCATTTCCAACAAAATGAGTAGCGGCGGGGGTCCTCTTCAAAGGTGCCAACGTGAACACAACACTGGCGTATGCGAGCTTCGTGAAAAGTATTCGCGTCCATGAACTGCTTCACCGTCACTCGGAAGGTGTTTGTCGCAAGTTCATCCAAGTTTGCCTCTTTCTTGCCCGGCCACCAACTCGTAAAGAGATCGCGAACGCCCGGAACACAATCACACATTTTGACGATGTCCCAAGCGAGTTGTAAGGAGCTTGCTCGTTGTTGCTCGCTAAGGATTCGCTGGATGGTGCCGTCCTTGATCATGGCTTGGACCGATTCACGCACGTTTTCAAAAGAGATACTATTGGCGGCAAGATGAATCCACCGTTTCATCTCATCTCGACCGACAAGCGAAACCAAGGATTTCCAACTCCCTTTATTGTCTTTTAGAAAATAGGCAATGTCGCAGCAATCACGGTGAGAACAAGGCAAGGGCACGAATTCGCCGCCGCGCCCGAGGGCTCTGACCACTCCGGTTGGGGTAATGCGGTTTTTCGGGTCAATTCCGGTATTGCGCCCCGAACCAAACACGGGTTGAAATGCGATCCCTGAACAATAAGGCGTTGCTAGTCCAAGGTCGAAAACGGCAGAAAGCTCATGCTCATTCACTCCGCGCTTTACGGTCATCACCAAGGTTGTGAATACTTTAGCTCCGTTCAACAGCGCCAAGACCGCTTGCTTTTCAGCCGAAAGCGGTTCCGCGCGGAGGGTTTCGTAGGTTGTGTCTTCGAGGCCGTCAAACTGCAGGTAGACCTCAACCTTTAGCCGATTCTGGTGTAAAAACTCAAGAAATCGAGAGTCTTTGGCGATCCTACGCCCGTTGGTATTGAGCATGATCCGGGTGATGTTTCGCTGACTCAACTGTTCGATAAGCGTTTCAAGATCGCGTCTCAACGTTGGCTCGCCGCCGCTAAGCATAACAACATTCAACGCCCCCCTTCGCGTTCAATCATTGTATCTACCGTTTTCAGCATTTCGTCCAAAGTCGGGCGATCGCTGGCGGGCGCGCCCGGATCGAGCGCGGAGGCGTAACATGTTGGACACCGAAAATTGCAATTTTCAGTAACGTTTAGGAGCAAAATACAGGAGTGTTGCCCGTGGCTGGCGGGTAATCCCTCGCGGTAGCCATCCGGAAATCCCCCGAAGTTATCGGCTCGATCGGGGGTTACTTGGAGGGTTGGGGTTTGCCACCCCGCCCGGTCACGCCACAAAGTCGCATCTTCCTCGTAGAGGCTTTCGACCTCGCCATGAACGGGACAAAAACGGCGCATCCAGATTGCCCCATCATGAGAGACCAACATCCCATCAAGAAAGACCCCCGGGTCGTCAGCTCGCAACCCGCCTTCCGCACAAATCGGGCAAACCGTGCGCGTATATTCCTCAATCGTATAGGGGCGCACGCTAAGGGGAGCCATCCGTCATTATGGCCCGCCCGCGGTTTCGGCGTCTCGCCGACAAGGTAGTTTCGGCGTCTCGCCGATTCCGGGATCTGTAACATGAAGGGATTCGCAAACCGCGCCAAGGATGTGTACGTTCTTGCGGAATCGGAGGGAGGCGATCTTCAATCCCGTTCGTTAAAAACGGGCGCCCGGAATCGGCGGGACGCCGAAACTACTTTATCCGAACCACTTCCAATTCCGTAGCCCCGCGGCACCTGGGTTGCTGGTTACATACTCAACGACTTTCGCATAAGATTCCTCATTGCGAATGAGATGATCATAAGACTCCTTTTGCCAAACCTCTCCCGTTTGTTCGAGCCGCTTGTTGAGCGCGTGGGCGGTGAACGATTTCCAACTGTGGAGGATGCTTTCCAACTCGAATCCCGTAATTGGTTCGACGAGAACGTGAACATGATTGGGCATCACGCACCAACTGTGGATTCGATAGCGCTGGCCGTCGAAGAAAGCGATTGCCCCGGCGACAAAGGGCGGCGATGCAGGGATCATTCATTAGGCAGCTGCCATGCCCGGCGTCCAAGTATCGGGCCACTCTCTCGGAAACCAAGTGTTCGAATCGTAGCCGCTCGGCTACGACTAAGTTTGGACTGCTCAAGAGGCGATTCCGCTCTTCAATGAACTCGGCCAGCACCTCCTGAGGCAAGCTATCTCGGAG
>JANNCV010000011.1:0-8491 GCA_031386985.1 Armatimonadota bacterium | reverse complement strand
GATGAAGAGCGGGGTGCCTGACTTTTCCAAATTGGATATGACTCAACCAAAGATCGAAAGCGTGATTGACCCGGTCACGAAGGTCGAAACAAAGTGGTTGGTTGCCACCGGTGAGCATGACGGTTTCAAGGTGACCCGCCGTGTGCCTGAAACCCCGAGCGCGAAGATCAAGCCCGAAACAAAGATTGTGCCCAACACCGTTGCCTATTGGAGCCTTATTCTGCTGGTTTTCGTGCAAGTAGTTTTTGTCACGATGGTTTATGGCCCCATTGCGGCCTTCTTAGTGGAGTTGTTTCCTACCCGCATCCGTTACACCTCGATGTCACTTCCCTACCACATCGGAAACGGCATCTTTGGGGGCCTGGTTCCCCTCATCGGAACCGCGATGGTGAGTTCTACGGGTAACAAGCTGGCGGGCCTATGGTATCCAATCGGAATTGCCTCCCTAACGTTCATCATAGGATCGTTCCTGATAAAGGAAGGCGAGCCCAATCATGATTAGGCAGGAACTGCGGGTGATATGCACTCTAACGACAGAATACATATCACCCGGATCGCCTGGAAGGCCCGGGCTACGGGTTAGTTTCCTTCGATAACTTCAATCCCGACTGAAGTTGTGAACTCCTTATCGCCGACTTTTAGTGTCACGCGATAATCGGTAGTTCGGGCAGGACGGCGACCGCGCATGTTCCAGACAACCGCGTTCATCCCCGCCTTTTTCGAGCCCGTGAGTTCGCCGACACTACGGCCCTCTACATCCGATATCGTTACCTTTACGTCCCCGGTTTGATCTTCTCTTAGGTAGTAGAAGATGGTTGTTCCCGGTTGGGTATTCGGCGCCATGTAGATTCCATCGCCATCCCATTGCCGACCGTTCACACGGCCGAAATGATAGATTGGTGCAGGTTTGGCCAGGATAACATCCTTCTTTTGATTCTCCTGCGAGAGTTCTTCGAGCCCACCAATCGGCATCGTCCAGATCGAGCGCCCGTGAGTGCCGATGATCAAATCGCCATCACGAGGGTGGAGAACGAGATCATCAACCCGAACCGTCGGCCAGTCGCCAGCCGTCAGGCGATTCCAAGAAACGCCGCGATCAATCGAAACCCAGAGCGAGTGCTCGCTACCGAGGAACAGGAGATCGGGGTTCCGAAGGCCCTCTTTGATGACGTAGCAAACTTCGTCAGCGGGGAGGTTTCCGTTGAGCTTGGCCCATGTCTTGCCGAAGTCTTCGGTGACATAAACGTGAGTCGCGTAGTCATTATCGCGGTGACCGTCGAACGTCGCATAACAGCGACCTTCCACAAATCGCGATGGGCTGACTCGCGAGACCCACGTATTGGCGGGCAAGCCCGGGATGTTGGCTGTCACGTTGGTCCATGTCACGCCATCGTTTTCGGTAACCCAAACCAAGCCATCGTCAGTGCCAACCCAAACCACACCTTCCTTTCGCTCGGAAGCTCCGATGTTGATAATCGTGCAGTGGTTCTCAGCGCCTGTGTTCTCTGGCGTTGTGCTCTTCACGCCGACTTTCATCTTGTCGGGATTATTGGTCGTAAGATCGGGGCTGATGGCTCGCCATGAGTCGCCTCGGGTGGTGGACTTGAAGAGCCGATTAGCGCCCAGATACAGGGTCTTTGAGTTAAAAGGTGAAAGGATGAACGGTGTGCTCCAGTTGAAGCGCAGTCGCTCTCCTCGCTCGACGCCCTGGGCGTTGTTCGCGCTGGGACGAATGCTTCGACCTTGACCGCCTTTGAGGTCGGTGCGTGAAGTCGCGCCGCCCTGAGATTCGCCATAGATCGTGCTCCAATCGTCCGGGTCAGCGGCCGCGTGGAAACCATCGCCGCCTTGATAGGTAAACGCGTGGAAGAATGTAACTCCACCTTGATCGGTTTGAGTTGGCAAAGCCCATGTGCCGTTATCCTGCAAGCCACCATAAACCCAATAAGGCTTGCGCATATCAGCCGCCACTCCGTAAAATTGGCCGATTGGCATCGTATTGACGTGCTTCCAAGTCGCGCCACGGTCAATCGTGACGGCTGCTCCGCCATCCTCTCCAATTACGATGTGCTTGTTATCATTGGGATTGATCCAGTAGGAGTGGTGGTCAACGTGAACGCTCTCGCCGAAGTTACGAAAAGATTTTCCTTGATCATCCGAAACCGAGGTCCCGACATGGGGAACATAGATTCGATTTACATCTTGCGGATCCCACTTTGGAATGCTGAAGTAAAACGGACGCGGGTTAGTCGTGCTCTGTTTTGTCCAACTTTCGCCGCCATCCCTACTTATATAAAGACCAGACGACCGAACGTCGGTTTTGAAATCGCGATTCTCAACCGTTGCTACTACAAGCTTTGGATCCATTTTGAAATAGTCCATGCCGATTCGACCAAAGGTGCCTTCGGGCAATCCCTTCGTGATCTTCTTCCAAGTCTTGCCTCCATCCTTTGTCTTGTAAATTCCCGAGCCGGGGCCCCCGCTGGTCCAGTCATAAGCCTTGCGAATCTTCTCGTAGGAGCTCATTATCAGCTCGTTCGGATTCTTCGGGTTCATGATAAGATCGTTTGCGCCCGTCTTTTCGTCGAGATACCAAATCTTGTTCCAAGTTTTTCCGCCGTCGGTCGTCTTGTATAGCCCGCGATCCTCGTTGTAACCCCAAAGATCACCAAGGCCGGTTGCATAAACGACGTCATCGTTGCGCGGATCAATTACGATTCGGTGGAAGTGCCGACATTTCTCCAAGCCGATATTTGTCCAAGTTTTGCCGCCATCTATGGACTTAAACATTCCCTTGCCCCAGCTTGTGGAGTTGCGGCTGGTGCCTTCGCCGGTGCCGACATAAACCACATCGGGGTTCTTCTGAGAAACCGCAACCGCGCCAATCGCCGCCGTTGATTCCTTTTGGAATTGGGCAACGGTGGTTAACCCGCCGTTCGTGGTCTTCCAAATTCCACCACAGGCCGTGCCGATGTAGAAAATCCGCGGGTCCTTTTCATAGACCGCAATAGAGTCAATACGCCCACCCATCGTTGTTGGACCAACGTTGCGTGGAGACAAATTCGCAATAAGAGAGCTGTGAGCCGGAGTCTTAGGTGCCTCTTGAGCAACCAAAACCGACGCGCACGCAGCCATAGCTAGAACATATACGCTTTTCATAAGTGAAACCCCGTATACGCTACCTGGTTTGGGAGTGCAAAAAGTTCCGATGGGTTGAGGAAATCCATAGATGCTTAAAGTGAAATCCGCTCATCGCCACATACTGACCCGGTCCATGTGGCTCCAAAACCTTGGAGCATTCCGTTCCCTGGTAGTTCCTCCGTGCTGCCGATATTGGATCAATAGATATCCCTGTGTGATGCAGTAAGCCGCCGGATTTCTCCGGCGGCTTATCTGGGCTAGAGGGGCGGATTAGCCGCCGTCACGCGATTCGTCCGATTGGGACGGGCGCGAGTCTCCCGGTGCGGTGGACCCTGGTGGGGCATCCTGGATATTCGGCTTGCCTTGAAACGCCGGTTTTTCGCTATCAGACGATCCGCCGGAGCAACCAACCACCGCAATCAATGCAAGGCCAAAGAATGAAGCCTTCTTCATTACAGCGGATCGGCTCCACCATCTACATAGATCGCCGTTTCGTTTCCGAAGTCGAAATCAGGTCGGAACATGTAAGGGTGACAGAAGCGCGAATCCCAGTAGCGACCACGAGGTGAGCTACCCGCATCGTATCGAGCCCAGGGGTCTGACCTTGGATCGGTTCTTTGCAGAGGATCGGTGCTTGGAGTGTTCAAACGACGGAACTTTGCGTGGCTATCGGCGAAGGAAATGATGATTCCTCGGCTATAAACCGCCACGCCAGTCTTGTTCCCTGCGCCTGCTCCCGTTCGTGTTGTGTATCCGCCCGTTTGACCATTGCTACCGGGGCCGGTAGTGGTGCATCCAACTCTCGGTGGCTGGTAGGTACACGGTTCGGTTGCAACGTTACAATTCAACCATGGACTGGCATAGCCATAACCGAGCAAAGATCGCTTGCCATGACCATGCCAGAAAACTGGAAGGTTTGGAGAGGATACAATTGCAGTCCCCGAGAGGCCATTAAGCAATCCATTGTAGGTGTAGGTTAGATGTACCAATCCCTGCGCCGGCTGATTTGGACTCCACGCCGCGGGTGCGTATGTTGCCGTAGTAGTCAGCTTCGTTCCGGCCGGACAATACAACATATCGTAGTTTTTCATGTAAGGCTGCATGGAGTTAAAGACAAAGCAGTTAGCTCCATCTCGTTTCCATTGAGGATCAACCGCCGTGAAATCGCGATCGTGCACCGGAATAAAGAAATTCCAGTTATAGTCAATGCCATTGCGCGGTGCGAAAGCAAGCGGGTAAACGTCGTCAGTATCGCCCATGTAAATCAAAGCGGCGGTGCCCATTTGTTTACAGTTCGATAGGGATTGGGTCTTTTTGGCGGCTTCTTTTGCCTGTGCAAACACAGGGAACAAAATGGCGGCCAAGATCGCGATAATCGCGATAACGACAAGAAGTTCTATTAGCGTAAACGCTTTTTTCATGAGGTCTCCTTATAACCTTAACGGTTCCTTCATATTATACGCAGGAAAATTTGCCTGCGGGTCTCTATGGCATAATTATTTGGGAGCGGATTGGTGCTGGTGTGCCGCTCGGTCTTCAAAACCGATGAGACTTCGATAAGGGGTTTGGTGGGTTCGATTCCCACACGTTCCCGCCAAATTTTGGCCCGGCCTTCTGGGTTCTGAGGAAGATTGGAAGCGATTCTCCCGAGGGAGTAAACGCAGACCCCCATAAACTTGGAACCAATTGGGCCCAAATCTTGCTTTATAGGGTTGATCACCGTTGCCGAAAATCCCAATTGAGGCGGCGGACGTATAATTGTGCGAAGCTATGGCTAGGTTTCTTAAATTTCTTTGTCTCATTTTGCCGCTTGGCGGCCTTTTTGTTGCCGGTTATCTTAGCATCAAGCATGCAACGGGCGACGAGATCGCTTGCGGAAAATCGGGCGGATGCGGCGAGGTTGCGATGTGGGTAGAGAAGAATCTCGGCAACTTTCCCGTCGCTTATGTTGGCGTTGTAGGCTATTTTCTCTTGCTTGCGCTGGGCGTGCTCTGGATGGTCAAGGGTAAGCCCGAAGTCAAGCCGGGGCTGATTATTTCCGGATTTGGCGCAGTGATGAGCGTGGCCCTTATGGTGCTGTCCTTGTTTGTTATCAAAGCCGAATGTCGGTGGTGCATCGCCTCCGCCGCCATCATGCTCGCCACTTTTGGCACCTATTATTGGATGAACAGACTCACTTTTGAGGTGAAGCGCGCGGATAAAATCGAATGGGGTGCCCTCGCGCTTGGAGTGGTTGCCCTGATTGTCGCGACGGAGCGCTACGGGTTAGCTAGTTTGGGAACCGTTGTGGTGATCAAGGGTCCAATCAGCCTATATATTCCCGCCAACCCCAAAGAGAAAGGCAACAAGGATGCTCCTATCGTTGTTGTTGAGTTTTTTGATTTCACGTGCATCCATTGCCGCAAGGTCAACGAGGAGTTGAAGGACCTGCTGGATAAATCGAACAATAATTTCCGGCTCGTTATGCGCAACGCACCCCTCGCCAGCCCCGGTCACGAGAAAGGCCCTGCTGCCGCGCTCATTGGCGAATTCGCTCACGAGAAAGGAAAGTTTTGGGAATATTACAACCTCGCTTTTAAGGAGGATGCGACCGTCGCGACCATCGAAACGTTTATTGCTGTTGCGGCTGGCCTCGGCCTAGACAAGGCTGAAATTGAAAGGCGCAGAAAGGACCCCAAGGACCCCGTTGTACAACTCTGGGCCGACGATCTAAACATGATGAACAATGTGGGGATTGGAGAGACACCCATGTTCTTTGTCGCCACTCCGACCGCACTCGAAGTGGATGTTTACACTCAAAAGCAGTTCACGGATGCAATGCGAACCGGAAAGTACAGCAAGTACATCAACCGATAATGCGTAGACCAGGCCCAGTTTTGATTGCAATGTCGGGGGGAGTGGATAGCTCCGTTGCCGCTGCTCTGATGGTGAAGCGCGGTTACGATGTCATCGGAATCACAATGCAGATTTGGCAAGAAAGCCAAACCGATCCGCGCCATGCCGGGTGTTGCTCGCTCGGCGCCGTAGAGGATGCTCGCCGATGCGCCCAGATTATCGGGATTCCTCACTATGTTATGAACTTCAAAGAGGAGTTCCGCCGCAATGTGATTGACAACTTTGTGGACGAATACTCGAAGGGTCGAACCCCGAATCCTTGCGTGCAATGCAACAAGACGGTGAAGTTCGAAATCCTCATGCAGAAGATGCGCGAGCTTGGCTGCCAAACGCTTGTCACCGGGCACTACGCCCGAATCCGCCGCTCTGCTTCGGGACACTACCGATTGCTACGGGCGAGGGGATCAGGTAAGGATCAAAGCTACGTTTTGTATATGCTTGACCAGGAACAGCTAGCTTCATCGTACTTCCCCCTCGGCGAAATCGCCGACAAGGCTGAAACCCGGCAGATGGCAAGAGACTTCGGGCTACCGGTCGCCGATAAGCCAGACTCACAGGAGATTTGTTTTGTTTCCGAAGCGGGCGGATACGTCGAATTCTTGAGAAAACAGAAGCCGGAAATGTTCAAAGAAGGCTCGGTTGTTGATGAGGAAGGCAAGGAAATCGGCAAGCATGACGGCGTGGCCGGATTCACCATCGGCCAGCGCCGGGGCCTGGGCGTTTCCTCCAATCGTCCGCTCTATGTTCTAGGGATTTCTGCCGGAGATAACCGCGTTGTGGTGGGCGGAGAACGATCGCTTGATCGCAAGGAAGTTCTGCTTCAGGATATGGTTTTTGGAGCGGTCCCCCCGTGTTCAGAGCCGACGAGGGTTGTCGCGAAAATAAGATACAACATGCAGCCAGAACCGGCTGTCTTGCATTCGGGAGAAAACCCGCGGCTCGTTTTTGACAACCCCGTGAGGGCCGTAACTCCGGGGCAAATGGCGGTTGCGTATGTAGGGCAAAGCGTCGCCGCTGGCGGCACGATTCAGTAAATCACACGCCAGAGCTACGGGATGATTCGGAGCGTTCCTGTCTTCTCCCCTGCACTGACCCCTCGCGGTGACCTGAACCAACTGCGCCGTCGTTACCGGAACCGTATCAACCTGAAGGCCACGCTCGTGGCTCCGGCGATTTAAGTTCAACTAGAAATGCTCAGTTCGGGTTTGGACGTACGCACCCGTATCCGAACATCCATGGGCATACCGGAGACGCATGTGCCCCGCTACAGTTAGACGTGACCGCTCCCAGCTTGTCGGGGTCTAAACGTAGAAAGCCGTTCGAAAGGCAATTTGAGTCCAACCCGCTGAAGTTCGCTCGTAGAGAAACCCCACATCGGCGCCATGAATGGACCACGGGATGTGAAAGAGAATAATCGCATACCGCCCGTTCGCTGAGTAGCAAGGGGGGGAGGCGGTTGCGTAGACGGTTCCTGCTTCCAACGTCTCATCCCTTTCTTTCCCAAAACTATAGCGATTTGATTTCGCACTGATAACGATCCTGGGATCCCATTTGTGGGATTTGATCGGAACGATCTGCGCGGGAATGTAGGGCTCCCCGTCCTCGAGGTGGCGCTGAGCCTCTTCGATGGCCCTAGTTTGTTTCTGATCAGTCTCAATGACCTGTTTCAACTCGGCGATCTGATCGGGCGTCAGTTTGCCCTTCTTCTCATAGAGCTCGCGCGTGGCGTATTTCAGTTCTTCGGCATTGCCCTTCACAAAGCCGCTAAGGGCCGCCTTAAAATTCGCACGAGGCTTCGATGAAAACGAAGGTCTCAGGATGACGTGCTTCTTCGGCTTCCAATCGGGAGCGTGCCAGTCTTCTTCGTGAAAGAACGACAGAAGCGCACTCTGGATTACGTCGCGGTCGTCACTGACGGGATTAGCTGGCTTCGCGGTGGCAGGTGGGGCTGGCTTTTGGCTGCAACCGATTAGCAAGCTACACAAAGCGACAACCATGAATCTCATGCTTGTATTATTGCATTCAGGGATTCCTAACTCACCAAAACCGGCATGGGCTCCGGCATCATCACTTTTGATTCCGGCGACTGTACGATCGAGCGGCCGTTTTTGATGTAGTACTCGAACTCATCCCTAAACACCCGAATCGCTCCGGCGACGGGCCAGGCGGCGGCGTCTCCTAGGCCGCAGAACGAGCGACCGTCTATTTGGCTACATACTTCCAATAACAAATCAATATCGCCTTCCCTGCCCCCGCCTTTGCGGATGCGGTCGAGGATTTGGAAGAGCCATTTGGTGCCTTCGCGGCACGGGGTGCATTTGCCGCAGCTTTCGTTGGCATAGAACTGAGCGGTTCGCCAGATGAAGGTGACGATGCAGGTGTGCTCGTTAAGGAACATGCATCCGCCCGAGCCGACCATGGATTTCACGTCGCCCATTTCTTCGTAACCGATGAC
>JANNCV010000041.1:0-50809 GCA_031386985.1 Armatimonadota bacterium | reverse complement strand
TTTGGGCTTTTTTTGTCGCGGGTCGGTCCTTAATGAGTTGCAACCCAAAGCGCAGATTTGCGTAATAATCTCTGAACAACGTAAATGAAAACGTCACCCACACAGCTTATCGTCGTCACTGGTGCCCTGGCCGCAATCCTTGCTGGATGCGGCGAGCGGCGGGACTGTGTGGATAAGTATGGCAATGTTCTGCCCGATTCGAGTTGTCGCGGACGCACGGCGGGCATGGGTTATCCTTTTTGGATTTATGGCGGAACTCGGTCCGCTGGAAGGATAGTTGGCGGATCAAGCACTCCTCGGTCATCCCAGAGCACCAGCACGAGCGGCGGATTTGGCCGTGGTACTTCTTCTAGCTCCTAATGCGCCGCATACCCATCATTCCTCGAATCGGCTGGCAAGCGGAGGTTGAGCGTTGGGGGATGGTTTATCACACCCACGAAAGCCAACCCTATTGGTTCGAAGCCGCCTACTATGAGTTAACCAGCGACGACGTAGAGCGGATCGAAACCGGTACCGCCGAACTTCATGAAATGTGCCTCAAAGCGGTGGATCACGTTATCAAGGGCCGAGATTTCGCTCGATTTAAGATTCCTGAGAAGGCCTGGAGCGCGATTGCAAGCTCGTGGCGCGCTCAGGAGCCTTCCCTTTACGGTAGATTTGACCTGGCTTACGACGGAGTGAATCCGCCCAAAATGCTGGAATACAACGCGGACACGCCCACAGCTTTGCTCGAAGCCGCCGTGATTCAGTGGCAGTGGTGCCAAGCGGTCTTTCCCAGTTCAGATCAGTTCAACTCCATTTGGGAAGCACTGGTTTCGCGGTGGAAGCTTCTCCGTTCTCAGAACCTGATTCCCGAATGCATATATTTTGCCCACGAGCCAGCTCTGGAAGATCTGATGACCGTGGCCCTTCTACGCGATACTGCGTTTGAAGCGGGGGTCGAAAGTTGGGGGATTCATGTGGAGGAAATTCGCTGGAACTCGGCGCAATGGCGATTTGTGGATGCCGACGATCATTCGATTGATGCCTTCTTTAAGCTCTATCCATGGGAATGGTTGCTGAGTGATCAGTTTGGCGAACACGCACTAGCGACATTGGCTTCGCACAAGTGGATCGAGCCGATCTGGAAGATGATCCTCTCGAACAAGGCGATTTTAGCCGTGTTATGGGAGCTGTTTCCCAACCATCCGAACCTGCTCGCCGCCTACCTGGATTCACCTCGAGGCATGTCCACTTATGTTTGCAAGCCGCTCCTCTCGCGTGAAGGGGCGAACGTGCGAATCATGGCAGGGGATCGCGTGCAAGAGCAGACTGAGGGCGAGTACGGCTCGGAAGGCTACGTTTATCAAGCCCTCGCGGAGCTCCCCGAGTTTGATGGGTTTCATCCAATCATTGGTTCGTGGATCGTAGGTAATGAGCCGTGCGGGGTTGGAATTCGGGAGTCTGAGGGTCGCATAACCACTGATTTCGCCCAGTTCGTGCCCAATCTGATCGCTGGTTAAGTTGTTCCGCAAGCGTGAACGTTTAGCAACCGGGGCACACCATAAATCCGTATAGTTATTGAAATGCAAATGGGTGGGGCCACTCAGCGAAGTTCTGGACCACTACATTCCCCACTATTCTGTGTCAGAAGATTTGAAGACCAAGGCTTACGCGGGTTTGATGGTTGGCCTTGCCGAGCATGCCATTCAAGATCCTTAGGTTGTTTGGATACTTTTTGAGGCAAAATAGCTAGATGCGCTACTATGTTATTGGGGCGGATGGGAGCAAGTATGGGCCGGCTGATGCGGACCAACTAAAGCTGTGGGTGAACCAGGGGCGGGTTCATGAGCGCACGATGTTGCAGGAAGAAGGGGGCTCGGCGCAGTTTCCGGCCGGGACGGTGCTGGGGTTTTTTGATAAAGAGCAGCCGTTGCCACCCCGGGCCGGAGAACCCGCGCCTTACTATCGCCCCCAAAGTGCCGGGTCGCCCCTAAACACGACCAACGCGATCATTAAGGCCGTTCTTGTGCTGATTTTTTGCTGTCAGCCGTTTGGAATTGTCGCATTGGTCTTTGCGATTATGGCGTCTTCGAGCGCGAATACGAACCGCGAGCAAGCGGAAGGAAACCTAAGAACCTCGGAAGCCTGGTCGAATTGGGCGATTGGGGTTGGATTGACGCTCGGCGTTCTCTATCTGCTTTTGATGGTGGTTGCAGGAGCGGGCTCGATGAGTCGTTGATTTCCGCACCGCCCCTGATGGGTCTGGGGTATCGTCCTAGTTGCACATGACTCGTCGCGATTTGATTAAATCTACCGCTCTCATCGGGACTTCGATGGCGATTGGCGATTTGTCGTGGGCGAACTCAGGAAAAACAATGGCCGCACCTTTTAAATTGAAATATGCCCCGCACTTCGGAATGTTCGCTGCTCATGCGGGGAACGACTCGATTGACCAACTCAAATTCGCCGCCGATCAGGGATTTCGAGCTTGGGAAGACAACGGGATGAAAGGTCGCAAGGATCAAGAGAAGATTGCAAAAGCCATGAGCGATCTTGGAATTCAAATGGGTGTCTTCGTGGCGAACGACATTGAATGGAATACGCCAACTCTCACCACGGGAGCCAAGGAACACCTCGATCGTTTCGTTCAAAACTGCAAAGACTCGGTTGAAGTAGCTAAACGGGTGAACGCGAAGTGGATGACGGTCGTGCCGGGAACGGTGCATCGGGGGATGGATATGGATTATCAAACCGCGAACATCATCGAAGCAATGCGCCGGGGTGCGGAGATTTTTGAGCCTCACGGACTGGTTATGGTAATGGAGCCCTTGAACTTCCGCGACCATCCCAACCTTTACTTGAATAAGATCAGTCAGGCCCACATGATCTGCCGAGCTGTGAACAGCCCGTCGTGCAAGATTCTTTTCGATATGTATCACCAGCAGATTCATGAGGGAAATCTGATTCCAAACATTGATCTCGCCTGGAGCGAAACGGTGTATTTCCAGATCGGCGATAACCCCGGGCGGAACGAGCCGACAACGGGCGAAGTGAACTATCAGAACGTTTTTAAGCACATCCACGGTAAGGGATTTACGGGCATTTTGGGAATGGAGCATGGGAACTCCAAACCGGGGAAAGAAGGCGAGTTAGCTCTCATTAATGCGTATCGCTACAGCGATAGCTTCTAGTCACCTTTTTTAGAGTGCGCGGGTTCCCACCGCGCTTTGGAACGAGTTAAGCTCTAATCCTGGGTTCGGAGTGCGGTGCTTGCAGGCCCGGTCGCAAAAGAGAGGCTCCTAAGGGGCACGCAGAGAGGTGCGATATGGAGTTTGACCCCTGTGGCACACCTTTCAGGGTGCTCGAAAAGCGGATTTGAACCTGGGGTGTCGCTTCGCTCTACCCCAGGCTATGCTGCGTGACCCCTTTGGGGTCATTTTTTCAACAGTCCCCATGGGGTCGTTGTTGAAGAGTCTGCTCCAGGTACGCCTTTCGTCGTGCAAACTCCAGGGTTTTAACGATGCTGACCCCGCAAGATTCTTGCGGCACGCCCAATCTTTTCCCTAACGAATCCCCGCAAAGTTACCGATAAAACTGATAAGCCCTCATAGGCCTCGGAGAATCGGAACTTTGGAAATACTTAACAACCTGTTTGGACCGCACCTCAACCATCTATCAGATGCGATGGGGCGGACGACGCAGCGGCACGCTTTGCTGAGCAACAACCTCGCGAACGTCAACACACCTGGTTACAAGCGTCAAGACATGGACTTCGGAATCTCTCTGGATAAAGCGATGCGCGATTCCAGTGGCGATGATATTCGGACTGATCAGAACAATGTACGGGTGGATGGGAATAGCGTAGATCTCGAAAAGGAAGTTACGAAGATCGCGGAAACTGAGCTTCGCTACCAAGCCCTCACCGATATCACCGCTCAATATTTCTCGGGGCTCAAAAACGTTATCAAGGAAGGACGATAACTTAAGATGAACACACTTTCAAACGCCTTTAGAATTTCTTCAAGCGGTCTAACCGCCGAGCGGTTCCGGATGGATACGATTTCGGCAAACATCGCCAACGCGAACTCGATGCAAATTAAGGGCGGCCCAGAGCTCTACCGTCGTCGTGATGTAATCCTTAAGGGTGGCCCCGATGGAGTTGAGATTCAAGCCGTGGTCCAGGACCCAAGCGAGTTCCGAAGAATCTACGATCCGGGCAACCCCAATCAAGATAGCGATGGTTTTGTAACCTACTCAAACGTTGAACCCCTGCTGGAAATGGTCAACATGATGAGCGCGTCTCGCGCTTACGAGGCCAATATCGCGGCATTCAATTCAACGAAAACCATGATCCGATCGGCTTTGCAAATCGGAAAAGTTTAAGACCAAGTAATCAGAGAAAACGAACATGAAACTACAAGGCCTCGGCAACCAAATAACGGCACCTCTCGATAGGCCGTCGGTGTCTGGCTCACAAGGCGACGACTTCGCCCAACAGTTGATGGACACCATGAAGGAAGTTAACCAAGCTCAATTGGATTCAAAAGAGCTTCAAAACCAGTTTATGGCGGGTCAACCAGTGGAGTTTCACGATCTCATGATCTCGATGGAGAAAGCGGGCACCGCAATGCAACTAACCATGCAAGTGCGAAACAAAGTGCTCGAAGGCTATCAAGAGATGATGCGAATGCAGATTTAGCCCGTGTGAATCGCAGAAGTGGCGCTCCCGTGTGAGCTAAAAAACATGGGCGCATTGTTGCTAAAACTAAGAACTTGGTGGGAAACCGCGGATCGCACGCAGCGAGCCGTTACCCTCTTTGGCGGAACCTTTTTGGTCTTCCTCCTCGTCGGCACGTACTACTTCGCCTCGAAACCGAAGATGGAAATGCTGTTTGGCGGGCTAAACAACGCCGAGGCAGGGACGATTCAAGGCGAGATTGTGAAGATGGGGATCTCCGTCGAATCAGACGCCCAGGGAAACGTCTTCGTCCCCTCCAGTTCACGAAACGAGGTGATGTCCAAACTCCAGAGTGCCGGAAAATTGCCCGCTTCTGGTCACCTCGGGAACGAGGAACTTGGTAAGTTCAACGCGTTTATGCCCCCGAGCGTCGAAGCAGAGCGACTCAAAGTTATGCTCGAAGGCGAACTCGCCCGCACGATTGAGACGATTGATGGAGTTTCAAGTGCGCGCGTTCATATTACTTTGGGAGACAAAACGCCTTTCGCTCAAAACAAGAAACCGGCATCGGCAAGCATTATGGTTCGCGAGAAGTCCGGCATGGGAGTTGGAGGCGAGCAGGCTCGAGCGATTGCGATGCTCGTAGCGCGCGGAACAACGGGTTTAACGCCAGAAAATGTGTTCGTTGTTGATTCAGCCGGCCGGAGTCTTTACGATGGTAGCTCAAACTCAAGCCTTACTACCAAAGCAAACGAGAAAGTCACAACCGAAACCGCGGAAGCCCAAAGGCGAGAGCGAGATTTGCAGGCAGCATTTGATGCCAGCTTTGGCACCGGATCAACGTTGGTTAAAGTTAATCTCGTTATGGATTTCGACAAAGAAACTAAGTCAAGCTATAAGGTCAATCCGAAGGATAAGCCGATTACAGAGGAGAAGTCCAGCGAAAAAGTTGACTCTACTGGCACAAGCGCGGCCCCGCAAACTCCGCTAGAAAGCAACACTACCGCGCCGAAGCCCGGCGAAAAAATCCCCTACGAGGGCGTAAAGAACCGAACTGAATACGCGACCGATACCCTTAAGACAGATACAGAAAAAGCCGTCGGATCCATCTCGCAGATGTCAATTGCCGTGCTTGTGAACACGGACAAGATTAAAGATTCCGCCCCGGTCCAAGCGTTCCTTTCGAACTATATCAAAGCAAACCCAACCGCAAGTGCAACTGTCACTGAGGCTAAGTTCGATACGACCGCAGCGGTTGAGGCAAAAAAATCCGCTGACGCCGCCGGGGCTTCAAACAAGATGCAGCAGATATTCTCGCTGTTGCCAATAGGAGCCCTCATGCTTGTCGGATTCATGGTTATGAAGGGCCTGGCGAAGACGGCCAAATCGCAAACGGTGCGGGTTCAGGCACTCAGCGATGGATCGCTCGTTCAGAACCCGGCATTGCCCCAATCGCAAGGAAATCAGCCGTTAATCTCAGCGTACCGAGAGGAAGAAGTTTTGACCGAAGAAGCAATCGCTGAACTTAAAGAGCGTGTGAATCTGCCCTTGGAGCAACTGAAAAAAATGGCTACAAACCGACCGGACTCGGTTGCGCTACTTATTAAAAGCTGGATGTTAGAGGAGGCAAGATGAAAAAAGGTCCTGACCACCTAACTTCGCGCCAGAAAGCCGCTGTAATGCTGATGGCCCTGGGGCCTGATGTCAGCGGCGAGGTGATCAAACACCTTACCGATGACGAAGTTGAAGCCCTAACCCTAGAAGTTGCACGGCTTGACCGCGTAACCGCCGATCAACGTGACGCGACGATCGGGGAGTTTTACGAAGTTGCGATCGCTCAGGAGTATATCGCTGAAGGTGGCGTTGAGCAAGCCCGAGCAGTTTTGAAAAAGGCCTATGGATCTGAGCGAGCCGACGAGATGATCAAGAAGATCGTCGAAGCGATGCAAGTCGTCCCGTTCGAGTTCCTGAAGAAGGCCGATCCTTCCCAAGTTCTCAGCTTCATTCAAGATGAGCATCCGCAGACGATCGCCCTCATCCTTTCCTATATGCCTCTTCACAGTGCGGCCCAGATTGTTTCGAAGTTGCCACCCGAAGCGAGAGTAGACGTTGCGGCGAGAATCGCGATGATGGACCAAACGCCACCGGAAGTCTTGCGGAGAGTTGAGAGCGTTTTAGAACGGAAGCTCTCAAGCGTTTTAAACCAAGAAATGACCCAAGCGGGAGGGCCAAAAGCGCTCGTAGATCTACTTAATCACGTTGACCGCTCCACTGAGAGGCTCATCATTGATTCCATCAGCGAATCAAATCCGGAACTCGCGGAGCAGGTTAAGAACATGATGTTCGTATTCGAGGACATTGTTCAACTCGACGACCGCGCCGTTCAATCAATCTTGAAGGAAGTTGATATCAAAGAATTGGCGACGGCATTGAAAGGCACGAGCAAGGATGTCCAAGACAAGGTTTTCAAGAATATGTCTGAGCGGGCAACTGGAATGCTAAAGGAGGATATGGAGTTCATGGGACCCGTAAAGCTTCGCGTGGTTGAAGAATCGCAACAGAAGGTTGTTGCTACGATTCGAAGGCTCGAAGAAGCGGGCGAACTTCAGATCGGTCGAGGCGGCGAGGAGGACATTCTTGTCTAGGAGCGTTGTAAATCCGGAAGGCACCGTTGTTAACTTCTTGAATTTAATGCCCGAAGCAACCGGTGTTTCGATACGGAACTCAAGACTTAGCCCCCAAGAGCGCTATAGGCAAGAGGGAGTTGACCTAGGCTATCAGCAAGGCTATGCCGATGGGCTGATTAAGGGCAGGCAAGATGGCGTAAAAATGGGCCTGGATGAGATTCGGCGCTCCGAGCAGGCGGGTCTGAATCAGTTTTTGTCGGCTCTGAACGCGCAGGCGATGCGCGCCTCGGAGGCGGTTGATGAGTTCGCGCAGAGTATGGAGGGGCCATTAGCAAGCCTAGCCTCCGTGATCGCGGCCCGAATTATTGGCCGGGAAATCCAATTGGACGCGGAAATTATTGTTGGAATGACGAGACGAGCGGTTTCGGAGGCGGCATTTGCAAAAAGCGCCCGCCTCAAAGTCAACCCTTTCGACGAGCAGGCTCTACGGGATCAAAGTGCGCTGATCATGGCGATTGCGCCCACGATGAAGTCGGTCGAGATTATCGCGGACCCAGCAGTACTGGCGGGATGCCTGGTTGATACCGATCTGGGTGTAGTTGATGCAACCGTGGACACGATGTTACATAACGCCTTGCAAGCCATTCGGGAGGCAGCATGAAGCTGATCGAAGCCGCCACAAGTAGCGTTCGAGTCGCACCCCTCATGGAGATTTACGGTCGAGTCACGCAAATTGTTGGGCTCATTGTGGAATCAAATGGCCCCAACGCACGAATCGGCGATTTGTGCGAAATTGAAGGGGCTGACCACCATATTATTGAAGCTGAAGTGGTTGGCTTTCGAAGTGATCGCGTGTTACTCATGCCTCTCGGCGATGTCGCTGGGGTTCGGGCCGGGTGCCTCGTTCGATCACGCGGTCACTGCTTAAAGGTGCCGGTCGGCAACTGCCTACTGGGGCGAGTTTTGGATGGCCTCGGTCGTCCAATGGATGGCAAACCGCTTGGGGCGCCCGAAGCACATTATCCGATTTACGCACTGCCTCCGAACGCACTCGAACGCAAGATGATTTCGAAACCCATGGCAACCGGCGTGCGAGCGATTGATGGTGTTTTGACCCTTGCCGAGGGCCAGCGCATGGGCATTTTCTCTGGTTCGGGAGTCGGAAAAAGCACATTGCTGGGGATGATCGCACGAAACAGTGCCGCCGACATCAACGTAATCGCGCTTGTCGGGGAGCGGGGTCGTGAGGTCCGGGAATTCATTACTAACGATTTGGGTGAGGAAGGGCTTAAGCGAAGCATCATCGTCTGCGCCACGAGCGAGCAACCAGCGATGGTTCGAATCAAAGCCGCCCTCTCCGCCACTGCGATTGCGGAATATTTTAGAGATCAGGGCATGAGCGTGATGCTCATGATGGACTCCGTGACCCGCTTCTGCATGGCTCAACGCGAAATTGGCCTCGCTATCGGCGAGCCG
This sequence comes from Armatimonadota bacterium, assembly GCA_031386985.1. Taxonomy (GTDB): domain Bacteria; phylum Armatimonadota; class Fimbriimonadia; order Fimbriimonadales; family Fimbriimonadaceae; genus JANJUB01. The sequence continues at coordinate 42,046 of JANNCV010000041.1, read as the reverse complement.
CCCAGCACCAAAGGCTACACTCCAAGCGTCTTTGCCCTTCTACCTCGCCTTATGGAGAGGGCTGGTACTAGTTCAAGGGGTTCAATAACGGCCCTCTATACGGTGTTGGTTGAGGGAGACGATACCAATGAGCCGGTGGCCGATGCGTCTCGCTCCATTCTGGATGGCCACATTGTTTTGGAGCGAAAGCTAACGAGCAAGGGACACTATCCTCCGATTGATGTTCTACAAAGTCTGAGCCGAACCATGCCGTTGGTGACCTCTAGCGTGCATCAGAGGGACAGCCAGCGAGTGAGAGAGCTGATTGCGGCTTACGGTGACATTGAGGATATGGTGAGCATTGGAGCCTATAAGCCGGGGACTAAGCCGATTGCCGATGATGCACTGGCTCATATTGACCAGATAAACGATTTTCTAAAGCAAGGCAAAACTGATGCAACCGAATACCAACAAACCCTCGCAAGGCTTAGCCAAGCGGTGAGCAAATGAAACAATTCGATTTTCGACTTCAAAAGGTGCTTGAGTATCGAGAAATGCTGGAGCAATGGGCCAAGGACAGCTACTTGGATGCGAGGGCATCGCGCCTTGAAGCTGAAGTTGCGCTAACCGGTATCAGTGTTCATCGCGACCAGCTCCTGGCCGATAGTGCTGTTGACAGCATTGAGGATATGCAGACGATTGACCTTCGCCTTAATCTGCTCGACAGTAAGGCGTTGCATCAGCGCACGATCATCGAAGTTCTACGAGCCGAGGAAGCGCAGTCTATGGAAGCCTGGACCGAGAAGAAGCATGAACTCGAGGCCCTGAACAAACTTCGAGATAAGTCATACGCCGAATGGGAAAAGGAAATGGGACGCCAGGAACAGCTTGCATTGGATGAGTGGACCAATCACCGGAGGGCGGCATGAGAATGGATTTACTCGGTCCGGAGGGGGTCAAGGCTCGGATTCAAGAGCTTCGCTCCAAGATTGACGCGGTCAATCCTCGCTCATTTGCAGATCACTTGGGCGCGCCGGTTTCGAACAGCTCAGCTCGGCCCTCGGGGCTCACGGGTTCAATTTCGACGGGGGCCTCGGCTCCACAGGACATAACCGGCTTCAAGCCCGTTGCATTTGAAGGGGTTGACCTTAATCCCACGGCCACGTCGGCGATTAAGAACTTAGTGCGAAAGATCGCCCGTGAAGAAGGGGTTGATGAGGTCCTTTTTGAGTCGCTGGTGGCCAAGGAGTCTGCCTTCAACCCGATGGCCCGCTCGGCGGCGGGAGCGATGGGTTTGACTCAGCTCATGCCCGGAACAGCCAAGGAGCTGGGCGTAGAAAACCCCTACGACCCCGAACAAAACCTTCGCGGAGGAGCTAAGTATTTGGCTCAACAAATCATGAAGTTCGGCGATGCGCGTTTGGCTTTGGCGGCGTTCAATGCTGGCCCCGGCGCGGTGATCAAGGCGGGAAATCAGGTTCCAGATTATAAGGAAACGAAGAAGTATGTGAACGACATCATGCGATTAGTGGAGGCTAGGGGCCGATGAAAAAAGTCGTTTTCATTATCATGCCTCTGATTTTGGTCGGCGGCGGAGTCGCGCTGGCAGGTCGGATGGGGTTCATCAACATTCCCGGCCTCACTCCGCCCAAGAAGAAGCTAGCTGACCTCAAAATGAAGCCGACACCAGAGGTAGGGATTGAGAAAATCAAGCCAAGGGAGCCCGAACCAGAGAAGCCGAAGGAAGACGCCGGAGCTGGGCAACTCGCAATTGCTAAGATATGGGGCGAGATGGATTCGAAGAAACTCGTGCTTCTTACCGAGAATTGGCGGGTGAACGAACTGGCTCCGGTTCTGATGAAGATGGAGCCGAGCAAGGTGACTGAGGTGCTGAGCGAAATGCAGCCCGAACGCTCAAGCGAAATCAGCCGAGAGATTCAGAAATTAGCGTCGCTGGGTAGTTAATTTCACTGCACTAACTGTTATTGCCTAGCCCAATCTCTGGTCCCTGGTTTACACTGTTTGGGGAACCTTCGGGTCCCTCGCGCCATACGCTCTCCTGCCGACCGGTGTTTTCTTGTCCATGGTTCACGTGTGGCGCCGTCGTAATCAGCATCTGTTTTCCTATTCATACCACTAGCTTAACTCGATGCGAGTTTACTCCCGATGATTCCAATCTGCGCCATACGGCCAAGAGGCGGCGTATGGCGCGAGGTGCGCGAAGCTCACCTAAACTGAGAATCAACTCCTTTCGCTTGCAACGAGCGGAGTTTACACGAGGAGCCACATTGGCAGGGCCGGAATGTGGCACGACGGAACCCGATCATTCCAATGTGGCGCGAGGACGCGGAGCTGCCTTCAAATTGATATTGCCTTGGGGTTGGTTTAGGATTGCAAAACGAGCTGCGATGCGCTCAAATAGCGCCTTCACCAGCGTCCATATCTGTGCCGTGATTTTCATTATCTGTTCGGTTATGCGCAGTTTACACGAGGGAACAGAGGTCGCTTTATCGTAGCCCATTTGAGCGCACCTAAGTTTTCACAACTCCATGGCAAGTGCATCCCTGGCGTTTTGCAGACACTCAATTAGTGAATCCAACTCGTGCGGGCCATAGACTGTAGCAAACAGACACCGATTATGTAAATCAACTTGCACTGACACTGAGCCAATATTCTTCGAGTAACCTTCCACATAAACCGGAGAATCGTCCCCAGGCGCTGTTAGGACGCACCGCTCTATTCTGATCGGAGGCACGGGTTTTTTCTGCCTCATGGCCCTCCTCCCCCCAAGGGAGGGTCACGGAATCCCACAAAAGTTCCGCCCTCGGTCCAAGTAGCTCCTAGGCCAGTTTTTGGGTCGACTACTTCCACCAAATATTCACCCCTGGTTGGGGAATAGACACGACCCCATTTGGAGGCAGGATTATTGAGCAGCGCTTCGAGAAAGTCGGCGGCTCGTTTATTTAGGTCCGCTGTTCCTCCTTTTAATTTGCCCCACAGAGCCGGATTGCGTTGAGCCTGTTTTGTGAGTGCGCGACCGGCGGCAGTCAATCCTTTCTTGAGCGTCGCAGCGGACGAAGCGAGCAGGGCTCGTTTTGTCGAAAGGCTGACCAGCCGACCCACAATTTTGCCGCCCGCTTTTTGTAGCGCCTTTCCGATACCTACGAATAACTTACCACCCACATAAGAAATTACGCCCTCGATCACGCCATTTACCAATGCTTCGCCAAGTGCTTCCCCTTCGATTAAGCCCCCGAGCGCCCGGCCGAGTCCAGTCCCAACAGCTGCGCCGATGGGCCCCCCAATAAGACCCCCGACGATAGCGCCACCAATAGACAATCCGTTTTTCCAGTTCAGCCAATCTGGGCCAAAACCGGTAGCATCGCTCTGCAAAATGGGACTGTTGCGGCAGTACGTGTACCAGTTGTTGCCACTGCTTATGGGGTCACGGCTCAAGAATCTGCCCACACTGGGGTCGTAGTAGCGATGCCCAAGTAACTTCAGGCCGTGATCTGAGTCCTCTTGATAGCCAAATCCGCCGCCGTACTTGAACGGCCCTTGGAACGCGCTCGGCGTCCCAATTACGTTGCCGAAGGCATCAAAATCATTGGTGCTCTCGACGGCTTGGGATGTATTGCTCTGCGAATCCGCGTTCTTTATCCCCGAGTGCAGATACCGCGAAGTTCCTGCGCGTTTCTCCGAAACTCCCGGCGTATAAGTCGCGGCTCCGTCTGCAAGCACTCCCGAAGTTACACTCGCTCCGTCCCTGCGATAGGTCCTAGTCCCGCCTGTGTCCGTCTTGCTCACCCTGGTATCCAGGGCGTTGTAGACGAAGGTGTTGGTGGGTACTCCGGGTTTGGTGATCGAAGCTATTCTAGACTCAGCGTCCCAGTTGTAAGTAGTCGTCACCCCGCCTGTCACCATCGTCTTGCGACGACCAAGGTTGTCGTAGGTAAAAGTCTTAGAGGGCAGAGTGCCGGTTGCAGTGACGCTCGTCAGCTTGTCGCCAGCATCGTTCGCATAGGTCTCCGCTCCTTGCCCAAGGATGGCGCGAGTTGCCCGGTTACCGTTTGCATCATAGCTATAAGTTTGCTCCCACGTTGGAGCCCCCGATGAACCTCGGTATTCTCGGGTCAACTGGTTGATGTTGTCGTATTCGTAGGCTGTCGTCGTCCCGTTCAGATAGGCGTGGGAAAGAACGTTTGAAGCCTTGTCATACCCATAGGTTTGTTGCCGCAAGATTGTGGTTGCCGAGTTTTTCAGCTTAATAATCTTGGGGCGATTGCGTTCATCGTAGGTGACTTCTTCGAATGTCCCATTCCCCAGCTTACGCTTCTCCATCCGCCCGGCGTTATCAAAAAGCCACTCCGTAATTTCGCTGTGAGGGTTGGTTAGCTTGGAGAGCCGACCAAGGTTGTCGTAATCATAGAGGGTCGTCCCCGTCGCGTCCGTCATGCTCGTGCGGTGCCCACGCGTGCTGTAACCGTAGGTGATATTGCCTTGGGGTTGGTTTAGGCTGGTGAGGTTGCCGAGGGCATCATAGGTCCAGGTTGTCGTGCCCGACCCATCGGCCATCGTAACGGTTCGCGTCGTGCCCGAAGGAGCCGGATAGGTGAACGTGACATTGGGCGTGCCCGCCGGATAGACAACGGTGAGCGGGCGCCCGTCATTGTCGTAGGTATAGGTGTTCGTAATTGGAGTTGTAGAAAGATAGCCCGCCGTGTAAGTGCTAACATCGCCCGTCGCCTTATATTGCCATCGCTCTTTCGAGCCATCGGGCATATCGAGTTGAACCACTTCATCGCGAACCGTGGGCTTGTAAATCCGGTCGTAGCCGCGACCGTTTCGAACCTTCTCAAGAAAGCCCGTGGCCGAATACCAATATTGCTCCGTTTCGGTCTTGGCGTTGGTGTAAGAGGTCACCTGTCCCAGATCGTCATAAATCCAGGTGTGCTCCTTGTCCCTCTCGTCAATGACCTTGGTGACATTGCTCTCGGCGTCATATTCGATGTCAATCTCATCAATCACTCCACCCACGGAAGGGTGTTTGACCTTGGTTGGTCTCCCCCACGTGTCATAAATAATGTCCGTAAACTTTTGAAGCTGGTTCTTGACCTGCTTGTAACGTCCCATCGTGTCTACGGTTAAGTTCGTTGTTCCCTTAGGATCGGTGATCGAGTTGATCTGCCCCCAAGAATCGTAGCCAAATGTGTAATTCTGGTTGTTCGTGCTGCTACTACCGTAAACCGTCGAAGAAGATGGCGCGCCATCGGTGTAGAACGTTTCGGAGTAATTCAGTTGCGAGCTCGCCCAATCACGATAAACGCGCTTTAAGCTCCCGTTGAGATATTCATACTTCATCGTGCTTCCGGTGAGGTCATCCGAGGTGGTTAGCACGGTGTTATCGGTGTCGTAGGTCGCGTAAGAGTGCTCCCCCATGGGCGAGGTCTCGGTGAGGACGTTTCCCTTTGCATCTAGGGCGTAGTTCCAGGTATCTGCGCTCCCCGGGAGCTTGCCATCATACCAGGAGATTTTTCGCGTGGGGTCGTACATGAAGACCTCTTCAAATCCCGCCTCATCTACGATCTTTGAAATGCGACCATTTGAATATTTATGAACCTCGGTGCGTAAATACGGATCCTTCATGGTTGACTGGGCCGGATCGGTCCAGATGAACTGATAACCCGGGTATCCGCCCGTCATGACAACTCCCGGCTCGTAATACCGGGTTAATCGGTTATCCGAATCATACTCGCAGGTCCAAACTTTGCCTCGCAAATCGGTCTCGCTGGTGATGCAGTGGTTGGCGTTGTAACCGAAAATGCGCGATACAGCCCCGTGGGGGCCGATCGGGTAGTTGATCTTCCACAAGCGACCGGCATCAAAGCTGAAGGTCCAGAAGTTGTTTGGAGAGGCGCAATCCTTGAGTTGCCAAACTTGCTTGGTGACATTGTAGCCAAAGCTGACGCTACGCGTCGCTGAATCCGTGATCTTTTCAAGGCGACCCGAGTTGGCTTCACGAGTAATCGTAAGCGACTTCAAATGCCGATCCGTTATTTTCGTGAGAGCTCCCCTGAAGTTCGTGTTCGATGTAGTAAGCGGCGAAAACAAATATTTTGTGCCGTGTTTGGTGGTTAGGATGAAGCCACCCTCTACTCCACCAGGTCGAACGATGTCGTAAAATCCATCGGGCGGATACCAGGTTTGAGTGTTCGCGAGGTCCCGGTTTGGATCGTAGCGAAATGGCACAACTTTACCGTTGCCCCAGCGAACAGTGATTAGATTTCCAATATTGAGCCCGAATTGGACGGATTCTCGGGTAAGGGTAGCGTCATAGTTAAATGACCACTTTGGCCCAAACAGGCTGTCCAAGGTCGTTCCGTTGGTGGTCCTTGAATTGTGGTGCAGGACTAGGTTAATAGAAGGGCCCTTGCTCCCCGGTACCGAGACTAGCGGAATGGAGGTTAAGCGATTGCCGTTGTTTGAATTGACGAGGGTATCAACCGAGTTTGAACCACCTCCTGGAAACGAGGCCTCCCAAGGATAGGGCTCTCCGCCCGAGATTTCACCAAGATGAGGAACTAGTTCCTCGTCGCCGCTGGACGGTTTGCTTTGAGCCGCAGAGAATTCCTCGGTGTTTTCACTGCTCGCCTCGATTGCCTTGGCCTTGGTGTGCTCTGCCCCCGGATCAAGCGGAACGTTTTCAGGAGCGTTATTCGGGGTGGTTGTTCTTGCCAGCGCCATTTCAGCGATGAACTCATCCTCCATCTGTCCAACCTGGTACTTGCCTTGCTCATCCCAAATGCCATTTCGGGTGGCCTCATCCCTGGCCGGGTTTGGCACAACATAAGGCGTCCCCGGCGTATCCGTATACTCCGGCGGATCGGCTTGGAGCGCGAGGAGGAGGGAACTTCCTGCTGAATGAATGACGGCGGCGCTGGCCTCGAAGATCATGGTGAGTGCGAGAACGACGGAGACGAGGCGGAAATAGCGAGGGTGAGTCATTGGAATTCCTTAACCGATAATATCGTGACGCCTGGTACCTCTACCGGCGTTCGTTTGTTTGGAAGATTTTTCGAAAAAGTTTCAATAGGCCCGTTTCAGAGGCTAGCACCCTGCCACTAGGTTTACCTCGGCATCGGATGAGAATATGCGAAATTGCGGCGGGAACAACGATGTTTGGCGGGAAATCTTGTAAGTTCGCCTCGCAATCATGCATAGCCGCGCCGAATTCTTTGACGTTCCTTTCACGGACATCTACGTTTCTACTAAAAACATGCATGTTCGGTGGAGAGTTATCTATGTTCCTGACCGAAACATGAATGTTTTTGTGGCCCGCTATTCTAGAGTTTGAGCCTAATCTTTCACTTTACGTATAACTTCGCCGGTATTGTGCTATACGCATTAGCGTGCAATAACGTCGGCTATTATTGTAGATGCTTGTCTATCTAAGATTCGCGATGGCATCACCGATAGTTTAAGGTGTGAAAGTCCATCGTAGCCAGCAAAGGCACCGGGGACGAGGAATCTAAGAACAATTATGGACATTACTTCGAAATACATTACCGAAATGGGTGGCGACTCTGAGCTTATGGCAGCCGCTCCTAATTTTGTCGCCCTAGCCAACACGAATAAATTAGTGCTAAATATGTCAGCGGCCGACGTGACCGAATTGCAGACTGTCGTTACGGCATTTTCCAACCAATACACTGCTTGGATTGCTGCTCGCGCCGCGTTGAAAAACTCATTTGACACAAAGCAGGCATCAAAAGCGGCATTAAAAGCGCTGGTGAATCGTTGGGCAAAGGCGTTTCGCGCTAACCCAGCCGTGCCCAATCCGTTGTTGGCTCAACTCTTGGTTGCGCCTCACGCGCCGAAGCGATCCACCCAGGTTGCGCATCAACCGCTGGGCTTTATCGGCACTTCAACTTACCTAGGCGCGATCAACTTGCGTTGGAGTAGGAACGGGAACAAGCCGGGAACGCAGTTCTTGGTGGAATATCGCTTGACTCCAACGGGTTCATGGCTTACGGCGGGAACAACGCTGAAATCGAAGTTCTCGTATCAAAGCCAACCGGGCAAGTTCATCGAGTTCCGAATCAAGGCCGTTCGCTCGGGCACGATCAGTGCGCCAAGCGCCCCGTACTCATTCTGGGAATACCAAGCCCCCAGCAGCCTCGCGGTTGCGGCTTAACTTTACCGATACACCTCCATACAGCAACCCTCTCTTTGCGAGGGTTGCCTTGGCATTTGTTATTGAGCAATCGTTGCTCAAGGGCGGGGTTGCTTTTGCGGAACGCGCCGAGGGCGAGGAGGAGGAAACTACCCCCCATGCATGCTCAAGTCAATATGTTCCACTGATCGTGCCCCGCTGAATTGCTGGGATTTCTGCTTTGGCCTTGCATCTCGGTGACCGTTGGTTATACAATAAGGTCGCTGGGTTTTCTGGCGTGGAGTCAATCTAATGAATCGTAATCTTCTTCTTAGTTTTGTGGCAATCAGTTTTGTTGGGATATCGGTAAATGCATCAGCCCAGGTTAGCGCACTTTATCTCACCGAATTCAGCACGACTCGGTCATTTATAGTGCAAGGTGGAGCTGTGATAGGCACTTTCAACCGCGCGAACGCCAACGATAACGCGATGGCGATCACCAATACGATCAAAACCTACTCTCGAAACACCTCTTCATCGGGCAACCAATACGACCTTAGCGGCAACTTCATCGGGACGTACGGCAACACAAACCCGGGATTCAGTGATCCCTACGACGGCGCGACCGATGGAACTACCAACTGGTCCGTTGCCCATAACGACTTCACCGCACCGCAGTTCGCGGTTATCCAGGCGAACTCCGATTGGACCGGCGGTTTTCGCGCTTGGGCTCCAGTAGATCGAAGTTCGGGCATCACTTATGATGCGACCGACAATTCCTTGTGGATCGCCAAGAATGTGGGCGGATCTGACGGCATCATGCATTACACAACTAGTGGCACTTTGCTTGGTGGGTTTAGCTTCGCATTCCTCAGCGGAGCTGGGTATGGATTGGCGCATGATAGCGCGGATAACACGCTGTGGTTAACGGGTGGATTTGGCACCGCGGGTACGCTAAGACAGTATTCAAAGACGGGCTCGTTGCTGAATACACTTACCGTAGCAGGCCTCGCGGGGACAAACATCATGGGAGCCGAGTTCTCAGCCGTTCCAGAACCAGCCTCAATGGCGGCACTTGGGCTCGGGGTCGCGGCTCTGCTTCGTCGTCGTCGCCGGTAAGCGGCGAACCAGAGTCGGCACTACGATTTTTGGCGCAGAATGTAAACGGTTCCAAAAACCATTAGTGCGAGCATGCAGGCCGTTATGAGCCCGGCGACGTTATGCCAGAGTTGGAAGCCTCGGTAGATCGTGGCGGAGCCGAAAACCCAGATGCAGGTAATGGAGATGACCTTGATGCGCACGGGGACGCGGCGGTAGGTTTCCCAATCCCGCAGGGTTTTGCCGACGTAGCGATTGTTCAACAGCCTCTGCTCCAGCACGGGATTGCTTTTGCGAAAAGCGCCGAGGGCCAAGACGAGGAACACGGTTCCGGGCAGGCCGGGCAAGATGTAGCCGATGATGCCGATACCCACGAATCCGAAACCGATGACCGCATAAAGCCACCTCGCCGTCGGATTCGCGTGAACTTGACTCACCCCCTCATTCTGAAGGATCATTGCGGGCGAGGGTGGGCCACTTTGACGTTTGGTTGACTGGTTTAACCGGATCGGACTCGTAATCAAGCACGCCCCGGCACGATGCATCCGGGGCTCCACGGCGATACTTCAAACTCCGGGGAGCCGGTGATACATCCTGCACCGGCGGCGGGACCTTACTTCGCGGAGACGCCGCCCGTCTCGGCGTTCAGGATAACGGGCAAGCCGCTCTTGCCGGCTCCGATGATGACAACCTTGCTGTTATCAGATTTGGCGAGCTCTTGGGTGGCCTCAATTCCCTTCCACATGAGGAGTTTATCGCTCAATCCTTGGCTAACGATTGCCTGGAAGTCGGCGATGCCACGGGCTTCGATGCGTTTTCGCTCGGCTTCTTGCTTTTCCTTTTGGAGCACATATTCCATCCTGAACGACTCCTGTTCGGCCGTAAGTTTGGCTTCGATACTTGCTTTGAGCTTCTCCGGCAGTTCGATGTTTCGGATGAGAACTTGTTGAATAATGAACGCTTGGCCGGTGTAACCTTCGCTCTTTGTAAGCGTTTGTTCGATGTACTTCTCAATCTTCTCCGACACCATTGCGCTCAGTTGCTCACGTTTTGAGCTGTAGGCTTCCTGGGCCGTGAACTGCGAAACCGCATCACGCACGGCGGCTCGGGCCGAGGGGCGAACGATTTTGGCGATGTAGTCTTCAGTGGTTCCAATGTTTCGATAGAGCCAGGGCACCATGCTAGGAACGGGGCGATAGTTGACCGTGACATCAAGCGGCAACGGCAAGCCATCTTTGCTCAACGTGCGTATGGCATCGTCGCCTTGGACAGCGCCTTCGCGTTGAACCCCAGACATGGTGTATTCCTCCGTTCGAATCGCAACGGTTTCTACCGTTGCCCAAGGCAACACCACGTTCATTCCTTCCGAAAGCGGAACCGCGTCGAGTTTTCCAAACTTTCTGACGACGCCGACCGTTCCCGCTTGGACAACTTTGACGGTGCTCCCCAAAATGACAACGACACCGATGAGCCCCAATATTGCGGCGGCTACAGACTTCCCGGCGGCTTGGGCAGCCAGTTCGGGGGGCATTTTAGCGCGAGCGATGGATATGGCGATAACGATTAGAAGGATTCCGATAGCAATCATAGTGGTTCTCAATTGGTAGAACGGCAAATCGCCCATACAGGATGCAAGAGAATTACAATTGGCCCAGAAACAGTTCGGTGGTGTAAGGAAACTCGACTTTGCCGTCTTTCGCATGCTGATCAAAGAGCTCATTTAGGAGCTGGATCGATGCTTCGTAATCTGGCCCCTCTTTTGGCCAATAGGAAGATGATAGAGCGCGCCCGATCAGCCCATCGCGGCTGAGCTTTTGGGCATTGGGAAACGAGTACCGTTGAACCAGATTCGGATGAAAGAACGCTTCAATCTGGGCGTTTGGATTAGCTAAACGTCGCACCGCTTGGTCTTTGCTGACGAAGGCGTTGGCGAGCCAGCCATAACCTGCGGCCAGTGGACCGGAGTCATCGCGCTCGTTCCAGATAAGCGCCACCCAGCCTCCCGGTCGCAGGATTCGGCTCCATTCTCGCTTAGTCTTGTCAAGATCAAACCAATGAAACGCTTGAGCGGCGGTGATGAGGTCAACTGAGGCGCCCGGCATCCCGCTTGATTCGGCGGACTTGGGCAGGCTGATGAAGTGTTCATTTGCGTGAAGACGACCAACCGCTTCCTGGCGCATTTCTTCGTTCGGTTCGACTCCATAGACAGTAGCCCCGCGAGAGAGAAGGAGTTCAGAAAATAGGCCAGTACCACTGCCCGCATCCAGCACTACCGCACCGGGTTTGAGCCCGTAATCCCTAAGAAAATCGGCGAGCGCTTCCGGATATCTTGGGCGGTGTTTAGCGTAATCATCGACCCGGTCTGTAAACCTTTCAATGTTGGACATCAATCAAACAACCCACCTTCTGGCTTTGGCGTCTTGGGGGGTTCCAGGCCGAGGTGGACGTAGGCTTGTTTGGTTGCCATGCGTCCCCTTGGGGTTCTCTGGAGGAGCCCTTGTTGAAGCAGATAGGGTTCGTAAACGTCCTCGATCGTGCCGGAATCCTCGCCCGTCGAGGCCGCGAGGGTTTCCAGCCCGACAGGCCCGCCGCCGTAGTTCTTGATGATCGCCATGAGCAAAGCTCGATCCACCCGATCCAGCCCGGCATGATCTATTTCCAACATATCCAGAGCATAATCGGCGATTTTTCGGGTGATGGATTCCAATCCTTCCACCTGAGCAAAATCTCGCACTCTTCTCAGGAGTCGGTTCGCGATTCGAGGCGTTCCGCGTGAGCGCTTCGCCAACTCCTCGGCTCCGTCGTGCTCAATCTTGTAGCCCAAAATGTCCGCCGAGCGGCAGACGATTTCGAAGAGGGCTTGAAACTCGTAGAACGGAAAGTTCAGAACGATCCCGAACCGATCCCGCAGTGGACCCGTGACGAGGCCCTGCCGGGTGGTTGCCCCGATAACCGTAAACGCGGGCAGATCAAGCCGGATCGAGCGAGCAGCCGGGCCCTTGCCGATAAGGATATCCACCTTTTGATCTTCCATCGCCGGGTAGAGAATCTCTTCAACGGGCCGAGCCAAGCGATGAATCTCATCTATGAAAAGCACGGCGTGAGGTTCGAGATTGGTTAACACACCAACCAGATCGCCGGGGCGTTCAATGGCGGGGCCGCTTGTGACATGGATTGGAGCGCGCATCTCGGTAGCGACGATATGGGCGATAGTTGTCTTACCGAGTCCGGGCGGGCCATAAAGCATGAGGTGATCCAACGGCTCCGATCTTTGCTTGGCGGCTTCGAGGAAGATCGAAAGATTTGATTTGAGTTTTTCTTGCCCAATAAACTCCCTTAGCGTGCGCGGGCGTAGTGATTTTTCATCAAGGTCTTCGATGATAGGGGTCGGCTCTAGGTTTTCGTTCGGGCGCATCCTAGTTTCTCAACTCCCTCAGAGCAAGCCGGATCTGCTCCTCCACCGTATCGGCCTGGCCGCGAGCCTTATCGGCGGCAGTCTCAGCCTCGTTTCGCCGATAACCGAGCGCTAAGAGGGCATCCACCAGCTCATCATCAAACTTGACGGCGGCGCGGGTCGAGGTGGCGCGATGAATCAACTGTTCTTCAGAAACTTTACCCTTCAGGTCAATAATGATTTTCTCGGCGAGTTTTGCGCCAACGCCAGTGGCGCGGGCAAGCATTCTTCCGTCCGATCCTGCGATAGCGGTAGCAACGGTGTCTTCGCCCAGTCCCAGTAGTGATAGAGCCGACTTCACTCCGCAACCGCTGACGCCTAGCAGTAGGTCAAAAAGCCGCCTTTGGTAGGCTGTCCAAAAACCGCACAGGGTAATCGAATCTTCGCGGACCATCATGCGCACATAAAGCTCAACGGACTCGCCGGGTAGCGGGAGCTGCAGATAGACCGGATCGGGCACGAAAACCTCATAACCGACGCCGCCCACATTGATTACGGCGATGCCGCCCGACGCTTCAAGGAGCGTTCCATTCAGTCTTCCGATCACCCCCCAAGGTTACCGCGATAGGGCTAAAACTGATCGGAGAGGAACATCTGCGGCACTCTATCCGTTCCGCGGGCCATCAGCAATCCCTCGGAAATCCCTGGGCCCAATCCTAGCTGATCGGCAATTGAGCGGAGCCCCAGAAACTGACCGGTAAATCCAGCGGGCAAGGGGGCCCCCGGTGCTACCACCATTTCCCTTATAGTGGTCCCCTCGATGCACGTGTAACCACCAACCGCGGGCACGCAATAGCGCATCGCCCACTTCCAGAGTTGCCACCTGCGATCATCTCGGCGGAGGCGGTTGGGCTCCAGTTGGCTCCACGCATCATAAATTTTCCGAACATGATCGTGGGTTAGTGCCGTTTCTTCTTCCAGCGGGCTTTCAGACTTGACATTCACTCTCACCATTTCATCAATGACGTTAAACCCACACGCTGTGTACATCCGGGAATCCGCGGCGAAGAGGTAGGCAGGCTCAGATTTGCGGAGAACTTCTTGAAGCAAAGCTGAAGCCGAGCCTCGTCCTCGGTAGGCTGGCTCGGTCGCTACGCTTGCGATTCCGATCGCATCCCCCCAACCAAACCTCAAAGGCACGGTGGCCAGAACCGAACAAATCTTCTTATTCTCAAAAAGTGCCCACTTACGACTGAGGTCGAACATCGGCTCATTAAAGAAAACCGAGCGCGCGCGGGCAATGTCGAGGCCAAAGACATCGCAGACCAGCGTTAGATAGGAGATTGCCTCTTCTTCGCGAATGGGCCTGATTTCCGTCATGGATTAGAGCCGCTGATAACCGGGATTTTTTCGACGACGAGTTCGATCTCAACCTTGGTGACGGCAAGGGTTGCCCCCGTGGGAGCAACAAGGGCCACCATTCGCTTCTCAGAAGACTTGAGATTGCTTAGATTTATGGGTGCGGTTTTGATTGATTGCGTTTTGCCCAAAACAGTCGTTGATCCGCGGACCAATGCGGCGGCATCCTTGGCGGCATAGGATACAAGCCGATAGCCCGGAGCAGGCCGAGTTCCAGACATAAGCTCAACTTCGATGATGACGCTTTTTTCTGGGGGGGCGACACTCAGGGTTGGTGTCGCTATTACGCTTGGGTCTTCCAACTTGACGGTTTTGATCTCGGCTCCATCCTTATCATACGCCTTGATCGTAACGGGATAAGTTCGGCCTGGTCGGTGGTCTTTCAATGCGACGATCCCTTTCAAAGTTGTAACTTGGTTCAACTCAAAACGCGGTCCGCCAACCCACACGGATGAAGGTTCGATTTTCATCGCACTCACCGCCCAACCTTCAGAAACGTCAACGGGTTCGATTTGAACCAGCAACTCCCGGCGACGTTGAAAGACAACTACGACCGGAATTTCGGGAGCATCCACAAAGCGAATCCCGGCCTGCCGAACTAGCTCATTTCGAGGCAGTAACACGGGATAAACTTGATTTAGATCATCAGGGGTTGCCGAGCTAAGGTCCAAAACCGCAACCAAGCCCCTTGCGACTGATTTCTTTTGCGCCTTAGAGTCCTCAAGGAGTTCCTTGAACTTTGCCAGTTGCTCGGGCGTTCCATTGGCGATCACGCTCACTTCCTTTTCTGGGCTTCTCAAAATGGAATAATCTGGGTTTAGCCCATAGATTTGTAGCGGCAAATCAAATGTCTGTGGTACGCGCAAGGCTTCTTGGGACTGAATATAAACCCAAAATGAAACCGATAGCAGGAGCGATGCCACGGCTAGGCCGAGGTTGGGGGCCCTCATTTCACTCTCCTGAACAACCTACGCCGATCCCTTGGCTTGGTCAATTCTCCCGAGCTAACTCCTCGCCAAACTTGGTTTAGCGCGTCTCGCAGCTCCATTTGATTTTGCATGACTCGGTAATCGCCGTCAACCGCAATGCCAATCGTGCCTCGCTCCTCACTGATAATTATCGCCACGCAATCCTGACTTTCGGTGACGCCAACTCCGGCGCGGTGCCGCATATGAAGGTGAGGGCTGAGGAGGGGACTCTCGGTTAGAGGTAGTTGGCAAGACGCAGCGACGATGACGTCACTTCGAACGATTACAGCTCCATCATGCAACGGATTACCCTCAAAGAAGATCGAAACCAATAGCGGGGCTGAGACTTTCGCCTCCAGTTGCACCCCGTTAGCAACAATGTCTTCTAACGGTATGGACTTTTCTAGCACCATGAGGGCGCCGATTCGCGAAGCGCTAAGTTCGGCGGAAGCGGCGACGATTTCTTCAACCGTTTTGGCCTGCCCGCTGATGACCGGCTCCTGAACTCCTACGAGTTTCTGAGTCCAAAGTCCAAATCGCCCCATGCCTTCCAATGCTTGTCGAAGTTCGGGGAGGAGCAAAATAACGAGGGCGACCGGAGCCATAACGGCGGCTTTATCGAACATCCAGTGGAGGGTGGTGAGGCCAAGCAGATTGCTAGTGAAAAGCACCGCAACAAAGATGACCACGCCGGCAACAACTCGCCAAGCCCGGGTTCCTCTGACTAGAATGAGAATCCGGTAAATGATGAATGCGACCAGTAAGACATCAACAAGCGACACCACGCTTTGCGCTGAGAGGAGGCGAAACTGCGGCAAAAAGTTATCGAGTTTTTGTTCCAAAGTCGTGAACTCGTAAGAGGCTACTCCATAACGACGCTAAATCGGGCGTTTCGGTTTCCTAATGAGGCTAAATTGTCCATTCTTGAGCTTGCCAAAACCAAAAAAACCCGCCCGGATCGGGCGGGCTTTTTTCGGTCGCATTTAGTTCCGGACGATTCCACTGATTGAGAGCTTATCAACTCTCAGAGTCAGCGGTAGGGCGGTATGCGTGGTTGTTTGAGGGTCAATGCCTCGAACAAGCCACTTTGAGGTTCTTGAAGCATTGAAGTATTTGCTGAACGGTGCGCCCAGTTTAATGGTGACCGTGCCATCCGTCGCCGTCATCGGCGATGACTTCATGAAAACCCATGCGTTCGTTGTTGGATTCAAGTAGAACAAGCTCATTGTGGTTCCGGCTTTGGCCGCAACTTCCACTTTGAGGTCCATGCTCACAACTTTGGCAAGATTAAGGAACGAGTTCGTTCCAACCCGAGTGTCCACGGTTGCGGCTTGCGATGCCACATGGCCAAGCCGATTAACGAAGACCGAAGTGGCCTTCGTATAAACATTATTGCTCGTAAGGATCGAGGACAGATTTCCGATGAAACTGGTGCCTTCAAACAAAGCAACTCCGTTGGGAGCCAAGGCGAACGGCACACCGAGAGAAACCAGCGGTAACGACCGGAACGCGTTGATTCTGCCCTTCGTAACGAACGTCCCAACCGGGTCGCAGTTATCCTGGATTAGGGCGCGGACTTGGGCGGGGGATAAGTTTGGATCGGCCGATTTGATTAAACCGGCGAGACCAGCAACGTGGGGGCAAGCCATGCTCGTTCCGCTACTTGCTCCGTAACCGCCTCCTATTGTGGTGCTAATGGTATCTACTCCGGGCGCGGCAACTTCGACCCAATTCCCGTAGGTTGAGAAGCTTGCTTTTAGGTCATTGCGATCAGTGGCGGCGACAGCGATGCACTCATCATAGGCCGCAGGGTAGTTCAGGTTTTGATCGCCATTGTTGCCCGCCGAAGCACAGGGCAACGAGCCCTTGCCAAGGGCATAAACCAATGCATCTTGCAATGCCTGAGATGCTCCGGAGCCGCCGAGCGACATATTGAGAGCGCTCGCTCCATTATCAGCTCCAAACTTAATACCGGATATGACTTGATCGTAAGAACCGCTGCCGCCGGCACTCAAAACCTTGATTGGAATAATGCTGCAGTTTGGAGCCACACCAATCACTCCGATCCCGTTGTTGCCGTTTGCGGCAATCGTGCCCGTGGTGTGAGTTCCGTGGCCATTATCATCGGTCGGATCAGAATCGTTGTTGATGAAATCAAAGCCGGGAAGCAGTTTGCCTTGCAAGTCGGGGTGCGTTAAATCTACTCCCGTATCTATGTCGGCAATCTTGATTGCGGCCGAACCAAAAACCACGTCCCAGGCTTGAGGGGCCTGAATCTTTGTCATGCCATAGAGTTGACCAAAGAGGGGATCGTTCGGAATCAACATAGCCCGAGCGATGTAGTTGGGGTAGGCGTAAATAACGTCGCTTCGACCGCGAAACACGCCAAGGCCCTGGAGAACGGTCATCCCGTCGGGCAAATCAACTAGCGTGATTCCGATGCCAGCGTGATAGTTAAGAGGAGCGGCATTAACGGCTTGCATCGCAGCTGCCCCCATTCCGGGTTTAAACTTTACATGCAGTTGACCAGAGACATGTTCGGCGAGTTGAGCTGAGCCCAAGGCGGTAAAACCCAGGCATAGCGAGATCATTGTGCAAAATCGTTTCATTTTAATTCCAATAGCGTACGCTTCAACCATAGGAGACGATCCTTGGCAAGGACAAGGTTCGAAACTGCGACCTTGATGGATAGAAAAAGAGCCAGCTTCGGCCTGGCTCTTTTTTTGATTTTAGGGTTTGACTAGTTATCCTTATCAAACGTAAAGGCGACGCCGCCCATTGCTTTGAGCTTTGCCGTTTGTTCCGCCGTCAAGATTTTGCCAAGTTCAACTTTCATGACTTCGGTGTTTTTGGCCATGGCCGCTTGCATTTGCTCACGATCAAGCTCTTGATCTCGCATCTTTTGAAAGAGTGCTTGAGACGCCTCCATAGACTTTTCGTTCAGCTCCTTTACCTTGGCCTTTTGTGCGTCGGTAAAGCCTAGGTCCTTTTGAACGCCTTCGTTTTGAATGGCACTGTTGCCTTGTCGCTGAATCCAAAGTTCTTTGAGCCTCGTCTTCTGAGCGTCAGTTAGGGCTGCGTTGACTTCCTTTTCCGAAGCAGCAATCAGATCAGCCATGCCTTTTTGCATCGCCTCACGATCGCCACCGGCGTTTTGGAAAACCTCACCCATTTTCTCCATCATTCCGGAGCGAGCCGCGATGATCTTTGCCTTTTGATCATCAGCGATCTTGAGTTCCTTCGAAACATCAGCGCGTAACGTTACCTCGGGAGCCCCGCCACCACCGCCGCCGCCGCGACCAAATCCGCCCATGCCACCTGCATAAAGGAGCTGAGTTGGCGATCCGCCACCCATGCCCATCATTCGCATGCCTTGGGTGCTACCGATTGCCGTAATGGCAACCAACGCTGCCGCAATAATAATTTTTAGATTTTTCATGTTTGTTATTTGCCTCCACCACCGCCAGGCAGGGGTTTGACTTCAGATTTTTTCTCGCCGCCGCCGCCAATCGCCTTGTTGATCAAGTCTTGGGATTTCGGAGAGAGTTTCTTTTGCTCGTCAATTCTGAGCTTACTCGCGTCGTCCGGATTGCGCACGACTCGAGGCGTTAAGAATACCAAAAGCTCGGTCCTTTGACTTGATTTATCCGTGCTCTTAAAGAGTTGGCCCAGAATCGGGATATCCCCCAGAAGCGGAATCTTCTTGACGGTTGTCGAGACGGTGTTTCGAATGATTCCACCGAGAATGATGGTCTCACCGTCTTTCACCGCAACTGTCGTATCGGCTTGACGCTGATTGATAATAGGAGCATTAAAGGTCGTGAAGCCCTGCAGATCGTTCGCGGTTTGGCTCACGTCCATTGTGACGTAGCCATTGGCGGTAATCCTCGGGGTGACCGTGAGAACGATGCCGACATCTTCGAAGTCATAGGTGTAGGTCAGCGCGCCATTCACATCAGTTCGAGTGCTTGTGATGAACGGCACTCGTTGGCTGATGTTGATTTCAGCTTGGACGTTGTTGCTCGTAAAGATCCTCGGAGTTGATAGCACCTGGAATTTTGTGTCGGTCTTGAGGGCATTCATGAAAGCCGTCAAAGCGCCACCCGTCAGCGAGTAACGGAATCCTTGAGGGTTCGATGCTTGTAATCCAAGCGTGTTCGCCACTGTGCCCGTTGTTCCCGTATTGCCAAACGCTTTGTCTTGAGTGAAATTCCACTCAACGCCAAGCTTATCGGAGCTGTCTAACGACGCCTCAACAATGATCGTCTCAATCATCACCTGCTCGGGGATTCGGTCAATCTGGGCGAGAATCGAGCGGATGAGCTCGGCATTCTCGGGCGATGTCACGACGATCAGGCTGTTTGTATTCGGATCAGGAATAACGGTAACTTGGCCAGTCAAATCTTGAACCGGAATGAGCCGGCCCTGGGCGTCTCGGCCCGTAGCTTGGCGATTTTGGTTCTGCTGATTTTGCTGACCGCCGCCTTGCTGACCGAAGCCACCAAAGAAGCCTCCGCCTTGAACCGCAACAAGTGTTTCTAAGTTACCATCGGCATCTGCGATGATGTCCATACCCTCGCCTTGGACTTCGACGTTACCGCCTCCGCCCAGACCAGCTCCACCCACCGTTCCGCGGGGTTGGGTTCGGGTCGCCGTTGGCGTTGTTCTTCCGGTGTTGCCGCCACCTTGATTGTTACGGGTTCCGTTTGCTCCTTGTCTTCGGCCGAAAGCCGAAGTTAGCAAGGTTGCAACACTATCGGCGCGGGCATTATCAAGCGGGAAAACAAAAGTTGTTGACTGAATTTTGACGGGTTGATCAAGATCCTTGATGACTCCCGCAATCAGCTTTTGATTATCTTCGGTGGTCGTGACGATCAACGTGTTCGTGCGCAAATCGGCGGACACAGCCGCCTGGGCTTGCTGACGAGCTTGGTTATTTTGGCCACCGCCGCCACCGCCAAACATTGAGAATCGCTGATCAATATTCTGGCCACCTGTTCCGGGCGCGGATTGGCCACGTCCCTTGGGCTGATTCGCTACGAGGAGGTTTTGCACCATCGTCGCAACGTTGCTGGCGTCCGCATAATCCAACTTGTAAAGCACGGGCTTTACGGGCGCATCAGTTTGGGTGTCAATGTGCTTAATAAGTTCACCGACTTGCTTATGCTGCTCGCGAGTAGCATTTACGATCACTTTGTTGCTGTAATCGTCGTAGCTGGCTCTCAAGGCACCCGCTTGGGCATTGTTTCCGCCCCCGCCAAATCCACCGAATCCGCCTCGTCCGCCACCACCGCGCCCCATGTTCTGGAAAAAGCTAGCGAGAGGGTTATTGCTGTTGGCTTGTTGTAGGAAGACGTCGTTGAGAACGCGAGCTACTTGCGAAGCTGCGGCGAATTGAACGGGATAAACTTCAAGAGTGGTGGCAGGGGTCTGACCGCCGCTAAACATCTGTTGAATCTGCTCTGGAGTCATGCCACCCATGCCCCCGGCACCGGGGCGGCCACCACGATTCTGAGGGGGTTTGGCCTTGATCGTCATTAATGAGCCTTCTTTTTTAAGTTCATAATTTCTAACGGACAAACTTGCTTCCAAAACTTCGAAAGCCTGCTCTAGGCTGACTGCCTTGGCCGTGGTAAGTGTGAAAGGCGCGGTAAGGGTTGGGTCTTTTACAATAGTGATTCCACTCTGCTTTGTAAACAGAGACAAAATCATATCAATGCTTGCGTTGCGAAAATCAAGCTTCATCGTCTTCTTCGGAAGCTTGAACTCTTGCCACGCTTTCTTCGAGGGGCCAGAGGAACCCCCACCGAAATCGAACTGCGCATTGCCGGCAACTACGGCCATTCCCAAAACGAGCAAACTAACTGTACGAACTATCGAGCGAGATTTCATTGTTATTCTCCACCGCCAATCACAAACATTCCGTCGCCGGACTGTATCACATTACCCTGCGGCATGCTCATTTGCATACCTTGACCGCGTCCGCCACCTTGCGGAACTGCGGAAAAATTCATACCTCCGCCCCCGCTAATGCCGGGAAGCGAGCCGATATTGCCCCGAAGCTGACCTCCATTATTGATTTGGGCCGGGCCAAAGTTGTTAGAAGCCATCTTAAGGCCGGGTTCATCGCTAACGAGCCCGAACGTCATTTGTCCGGACGGTCCGTCTAAAATCACAGAATCCTCTAGAACTCGCTTCACAACACAGTTTTTCCATCTCTGACCCGCTCTCAGGAACACGCCATCATTGGATTTCCGATTCTCGATTAGCGCTTGGCGAGCGCCATCAATCTCAACCGAGCCAGTGAAGACCCAACTGCTATCGCCGCCGGTGTAGCTGGCGGGCAGAGCATTCGCGGCCCCATCGGTACCGCTGATTCCGCTTCCACTTGCGATAACGGGGTTAAATGCGTTCCTAATCGGAACGGTGATCCGCTCGAACTTGGCCGTCTCGTCTTCTTTCGTGAAAACCACGCCTCCCTTCTGGGTGGTTTTCGCCTTTCGTGCCGCCACGGTCATTCCCCCGGTTGGCTTAGGATCTTCGCTGAGGGCAAAAATTGTTGCCCCGCCCAAGGCGACCAAGGCGACCCAGGTTATCGGTTTTTGAAGGAAGGATTTTTGACTCATGGTTTTGTTTTCACATCGCTCGCTAGGGCAGTTCTCCCAGTCGGCGCTTTAGGTTCAATTCGCTCTCTATAAGCAACTACGCCGATCGTGGCGGATACGTTGTCGGTGGCTCCATCTTTTGAAGCTAACTGTATACGATCTACTGCAATTTTGTTCCCTAAAGTTTCCGCTTTACGGGCAAACTCGATCATTCGCGGAAAAGAGCCTTCGAGGGAAAGTACATAGCGGTATTTGGTCAAGTCCCCCGACTCTTCCGGCTTTTGGGGTCGGAAGGAAAGCATGGTCAAGCCGAGATTACGGGCGAGCGCGCTCATCTTGCCCATTGCCGTTGGCCCGATGGCCTCCGAGGATGTTTGCCAAAGTCGAGGTTGGTTCGCTTTTTTGAGGCTGGTTACTTCAACAAACAGCCCTTTGGCTTCTTTGTCGAGCTTGATCCGCTCTGCCTTCTTGGCTTTCACCCGCGCTTGCGGGCTTTGAACCAGAAGCATAAATGCAACGGCAGCGGCGATTACAACTAGGGCGGAAACAATCGCCCCATTCCACGTTTTCATCGTGTTCATCGGCTACCCTTCTTCTTTTTCTCGGCTTCGATGAGCGGGAAGTTGCCGACGATATGGGCGGTGATGGAGAAGTTCACAACGGGTTGTCCCTCAATATCAGAGTTATTGGCAAAAAGCAGCTTGACATCTCTAAATCGTGGATCTTCGGCTAACGCTTCAAGGTATTTGCTCAACATTTCGTTCGTCGTGGCAATTCCTCGCACGGTTCCATCCTTACCGCGCTCTAGGCTCATGCCGGTCAACCAGAGACCCTGTGGAGCATAAAGCGTGAAAACGGTGGCAACATCGCTAAGGGGTTGCTTAACTTCAAACGCACGGTCCAGAGTCGTATCAAGCGCGGCAAGCTTCACCTTTCTTGAGTTTGCCAATGCCTTTGAATCTTTGAGATTCTTGATTCGCGCATTCCATTCGGCTTCAATAACCTCGGTATCGCGAACTTCTCTTGCCCAAATGAGCCATACACAACTTACAACCAGCACCGCCAATATCCAAGCCCCAAAGGCAAGGGTTCGCCGCGAGCTCACCTGCTGCTCAAGTCTCTTTGCCGAAACCTGAGGCGGCTCTAAGTGCAGATCAGGTGGATTCAGCGAAATCGCGCTCAAGCTGGAATCGGCAACGGATTGAGTCAAACCGTCAAAAAGCAGATCGCCCGCCGCCACGACTTGGGCGGATTGAACCTTCGCCATTGCAAAGGCCTTCGCGATTTCGCTCTGTATTTCGGTTGCGTTGGCCGGCTTAGGCACAACTCGCGAAGCCCTGAGGTGCCCGCTTTCAATAACATCAATGCTTAGCCCTTCCTCGCAATCCTCGATAATGGCGGCGCTTTCAAGGTGAAGATTAGCGGCCATCAGTTCCGCTCCAATCGCCAAGGGAATAATCCGCTCGATATTGAGATGCCGAAGCTCGTTTCGAACTTCCTCAATGATTTCAGTTGGGGCGGCGACAACAATCGCTAATCGCCCGTCAACATTACGATCGCTCGTCATCACGAAGTCAACCGCTAGGTTTGATGAAGCAACCGGAAAAAGGTTATCGAGTTGCAGTTGCAGAATTTTCGCGACATCGGCTTTGGGCGCATCCGGTAGCCGTGTGGTTCTAACAAACGCGCACCGGCGAGAAAGCGCAACCACAACGGGACGACTCCCAACCAGCGTGGCAACATCATCCAATCGCGCTTCAGTTGCGCCCTTGGCTCCCGGCTCGAACACCCGAATCGCTTCCGGCGACCATTCGATCACCGTTCTCGGCCCAATGCCAACCCCACTATCCGCTAATTTCAACTTCATTCGTAGTTTCGTCCGTCCAATTCCATAGAGCCCGCATATCTGATTGCGGAGTTTCCAATATCTTCACTAACACCGGAGTGCCATTTTGCAGTTGCACAACTGCTTCCAGCGATACGTCGGTCCGCCCCGCTCTTCCTGTAACTCTTATCAAAAATGTGTCCGATCCAACCGCAAAACGATCAGCGGTTTCAGCGACCAACTCCAGCGTCATTCCCGGTATCGTAAGCAACTCGCTTAACGCGGCAAATCCGCCACTTGCCTGTTGCGAAACAATCGCTTGGGCGATGTCGGTAGAGACGTTAGGGATTGACAAAAGGGTTGACTCGCTGACCGTGTTAAGGTTCAGCTTTCCTTCGACTCTTGCCTCAGAAGATACGCTGAATTGGTCCAAAAGGGTTCCGGCTGAGTTGTTGTTTAAGCCGGGAGTTTGCAGAACCTGGGTCATGCTGGTAAAGCTCCCTTGCCCGTTTCTACGTGCGATAATGGCAGCCGCCGTTTGGGGTGGGATGCCCGCCTGAGTGAATTGTTGGAGTTGAGCCTGATTTACGTCTGTTTTGCCCTCATTTGGGGAGTACGCGTCGGCCGTCACAAGTTGGGAAAGGGCGAATGCACCCTCGCCGTTTCGAATCGCGTTACCGCTATCTTGCAAGGCACCATAAACCGCCATAAAATCAAAACCCTTGATGAGCATCAACTCATCAAGCGAATCGAGTCGCGCGCCCTTCATGTTGTAAGGCTCTTCGAGCGAATTGTAGTAGTCGTTTTTCGCGCCTTCGGGCCGGGCGGGGGCGTCGGGTTCCCGCCAATCGAGCAACGAGTCGGTTTGCTCGGTAGTCAATCCCAAATTCAAAAGCTGATCTTCCGTGGCCGAGTTCAAACTCACGAAACTTGATGCATCCTTGACCTCAAGCCGGAAGCTATCATCCCCAATGAGAAAGCGATCCGCGGCCTGATTACCCAAAATAAACCAATCGCCATCTTGCAGAACGAGGTTGGGGTCTTGGGTCGCGAGCGACGCCACGGCTCGGGCAATTCCAGCCTCGGCGGCGAGTCTGGCGCGGCGATGCTCGAGGCGATTAATTGTGGTTCGAGTTCGAACTTCTTGGTTCGCAGCCGTCACCGCCAGCGCCGCCACAATCCCCGCCAGAATGACGAGCGTAATCACCAGGATTCCGCCGGCTTGCTTATTGCGCAATGTTCGCCGCCTGGGTGCCGCCGGGCATCCTCACCACAAAAATGTGGGTTGCATCTTCTTCGTCGGTTCGTTGGTAAGTCACTCTCACGGCCAGCGGTAGGGTACGCCCGCCGTCTTGGCCCCATTCTCCAATCCAATCTGTACCATCAAAAAACTCGAACGAGACGCCGGAGATGTTCTCATCCAGAACGGACTCGTAGCCGCCCAAATCCGTATCGGCATCGGCGGGGTGTTGCTCCCGGACGAAAACTCCGGTTCGATCGCCCGCGTCGCCCACGGCTTGCATCGAAATGCCGATTTCGGTTGGGCCGCCAACAGGGCCGAACGTTGCGTTTCGTTGCTCGAAATCAACTTCGGTTGAAGCCTGGACGTTGGCCGGAACCCCGAGCCCAACAACCGTGAAAACCAACTCATCAGATGAGGCACTAGTGCCCAGATCCGACCCACCGCTTAACACTCGGCCGATGAAATAAGTGGTCGTGCTATCCTCTTGCGGGCTGACATAAGCGTGGGTGAGGAGTTTTCTGATCCGGTTTTCGAATCCGAGTTTTCCTTCAAATTCCGTTCGTTTTGCTCCGTCGTTGCGCTGAGTGCTAACGGCGACACTCATTGCGCCCACAATTCCAATCAACACGATGCCGGAAAGGGCCATCGCGGTAAGCAGTTCGATGAGCGTAAAGCCGCGGTTTCTCAAGGTGCTCCACCCCCGGTAGTTGTCGAGGTTTGAGTTGCGTAAATGAGTCCCGTAATGGCCAGTTCGGACTCTCTTCCGGTGCTTCTCCTGACGGTGAGTTTAAGTTGGTCAAGCCCCTCAACTCCAGTGGTCTCGATTTCAGCTTCCCACTCGTAATCGGTTTCGCCCCGGTCGGCAAAGTCGCCAGACGTTACGGAGTTGTAGTCGTTGGTCGCGACCAATTCTTCGTATTTGTCAAAGGCCATGCGTTGCATGCGCTCTTTCTCAAGTGCGTTCGCTTCGGCCTTGCTCATCGAACCCATCGCTCCGACGGCCGCCGCAATTCCAATGCCGGCGATGGCTATCGAAACCAGAGCCTCAATGAATGTGAATCCGCGTTTAACCGCCACCAGTGAACTCCCCCGCCGGCCAGCGATCTTCTTGAAACTCGGTATCGGTGCTTACAATGGCGACGAGCCCGGTGGCAGGCTGGATTTGATACCGAATCTCATCTCCGTTTTCGGAGATGTCTATTGCTCCGCCGTCGCTGGTGCCATCGGGATAGAACTTCACGAGCCAGTCGTTTCCGGCTTCGGTGCCGTCCTTCAAGTAGAGGCCAGAAGCCTCAACCCCATCAATTGGGGCGAGCGTGCTCAGCACATTTTCCTCGTTATCGGCATTCACTGCGCTGAGCTGAAACGCCCCATCGTCGCTCACTCCCATCGTAATCGCTGTCCCGGTTTGGGCAGCTTGACGGCGAGCGTCGGCCACCATTCTAAGCAACCCGGCACGGTAGTTCCGACGCTGATTTGCCACCAAACTCCGCCCCAAGTTTGGGGTTAGGAATGCGGCCAACAGCGCCAAAACGAGAACGACGGCCGAAAGCTCTATGAGAGTGAAACCGTGACGACGCGACATGTCTTTATTGGGCGGGAGGTTCCTCGTTTCCGATATCCGCGCTCTCGCCTTCTCCGCCAACGGAGTTATCTTTACCAAGGGACACTACGCTTGGCTCCTCATCGCCAAGTAGCTCGTAAATGTAATCGAACTGCCACGGATCGGTCGTGATTTTCCCGACATAGGGACCACGCCAACCCGTGGTCTCTGCGGGAGCCGTTACCAACGACATCAACCCTTCTTCGGTCTCTGGATAGCGATCACAGTCGAGTCGAAAGTTGTCTAGAGCCGTTCTGAGAGTCTTAATATCTGACGCTGCCTTTGCGCGTTTCGCATCGGCCGTTCGACCAATGATCCGAGGAACGATGAGAGCCGCAAGGATGGCCAAAATCAAAATGACCACCAAGAGTTCGATGAGCGTAAAGCCCTTTAATTTTCGTATTTTCATATGTTTATTTGACCAAGTCTTGCGCCGCAAAGATCGGCAGAAGAACCGAAAGAACCACGAACCCAACGAACGCACCCATGCCGAGTACGATGATGGGTTCAACCAAGGCGATGAGCCGCCTCATGCCATTATCCACTTCAAAATCAAGGCTATCGGAAACCCGCCCAAGCATTTTGGGCAGATCGCCCGTTTCCTCGCCAATTGCCACCATATGAGTGATAACGGGCGGGAAAGCTTCGGAATCGCGCATCGCCTCGGCAATGCCCCGACCCTCCTTAACTTCATCCGCAACCTTAAAACTGCTATCTCGAAAAACGCGATTACCTGCCGACATTCCGGCGATACTCAGCGCATCCAAAATCGGAACGCCACCAAAAACAAGCGTTCCCAAAACGCGTGAAAATCTGGAGACCACTGCCTTTTGAATTACCGGACCGACGATAGGCATGTGCAAAATCATGCGATCCCGCGTGAAGGCTCCGCCCTCGCTGGCCGCCCACATTTTGTAAAGCACGACCGCGCCGACGATTCCGCCGACTACGATCATCCACTGATCGGTCAGCAACCCGGTTACCGCGAGCAAAATCTTGGTTGTCGCTGGTAGATCGTCCCCCAAGGCTGAAAAAACGTCTTTTAACCTGGGAACGACAAAAGTTAGCAAGAAGAAGACAACCGAAACAGCGGTGAACGCCAACACACACGGATAAATCAAAGCCGATACGATTTGGCTGCGCCGCGCCACCTCAAGCTCCAAGAAATCGGCCAAACGCGAGGCGACTTGCGAAAACTGGCCACTCGCCTCACCCGCTCTGAGGGTCTGAGAGTAGACCTCATTAAAAACTTTGGGATGCTTGCCGAGAGCTTGACTTACGCTCGAACCCGCCCTCACATCTTCGAGAGTCTGCTCAGCAATAGCCGCCATGGAGCCGCTCTCGCTTTGCTCTGCCACGACTTGAATCGCGCGATCCAAAGGCAATCCCGCTCCAGATAGGTCGGCTAGACGGCGGGTAAAGAGGGCAACTTCGCTTTTCGAAATCTTTCCCTTCTTACGGGTATCGGCCGCGCCAACGATCTTCTTTTCAGTGATTTCGACAACGAAGCGCCCCTCGGATGTCACCCTCGCGATGGCCTGATCTCTGTCCTTCGCCTCAATGATCCCGGTTTTCCTTTTGCCGGAAGGATCAAGGGCAATGTAGGAGAAAGTGGTCATGTACGCCTCTGAACATCGGATTGTTCGGGGGTTCGGATGTCCAGAATTATTGAACCCCTCCTCAGAAGCGGCGCAGTCCTTCCGTTCAAGGGGAGGATGGGCGGCCGAACCGTTCCGAACGATTCCAAACTTAAAAACCCTCCCGCTGACAAACTCGCAGAACCTCTTGCGGCGTCGTTTTGCCTTCCAAAACCAACCGCCGACCATCGCCAAGTAGCGAGACCATGCCTTGAGTTTCAATCGCGTGCTTCTTGATTTCACTCGCGCTGGCCCGCTCAACGGTCAGATGCTGAATCCGCTCATCAACGATGAGCAACTCGTAAACACCCTGACGGCCGCGATAGCCGCTGTTGCTACACTTATCACAGCCGACACCCTTTCGGTAACTCGCCTCTGGCTCGGGGCCGTAAATACCAATGGCTCGTAGCGCATCCTGGTCAAATTCAGTCGGGGCGGCGCAGTTGGGGCAGTTTCTTCGCACAAGTCGTTGCGCCGCAACTCCGATAACTGATGACGCCGCCAGGTAGGGTTCAACGCCCATATCAAGCAATCGGGTTAGAGCACCCGGCGCATCATTCGTGTGAAGAGTTGAGAAAACAAGGTGACCGGTTAACGCCGCGTGAATCGCGATTTCCGCCGTCTCATGGTCGCGAATTTCGCCGACCATGATGATATCGGGGTCTTGCCTTAAGAAAGAGCGCAAGCCGGACGCAAAGGTCAAACCGATATTGGGCCGAACTTGAACCTGGCCAATGCCCGGAACCTGATACTCGACCGGATCTTCAATTGTGAGAATATTGGTATTCGGCGACCAGATTTCTTGTAGCGAAGCGTAAAGCGTGGTTGACTTGCCGGAGCCAGTTGGCCCGGTAACAAGAATAATTCCGTAAGGAATCCGGATCATTTTTCGAAACTGATCCAACGCGCCAGAGTGCATACCGAGTTCCTCGAGCCCCATCAAGGCCGTGGTTTTATCGAGAATACGCATAACGGCGCGCTCTCCATAAACTGTTGGAACAATCGAAACGCGGACATCAATTGAGCGCCCGGCGATGGTCAGCTTGATGCGCCCGTCTTGCGGCAATCTGCGCTCGGCGATGTTCATTTCGCCCAAAATTTTCACGCGTGAAACCAACGCGGCGTGCATTCGCTTTGGCGGCCTCATCATATCGCCAAGCATGCCGTCAATTCGATAACGCACCTTGACTTCGCGCTCGTAAGGCTCAATGTGAATATCGCTGGCCCCGTCCCGAACCGCTTGCGCAAAGATCAGATTGATCATCTGAACAACGGCGGTTTCGCCGGCCATCTTTTGGAGATCGGCGAGGTCAGTGGAGTCGTCAATCTCCATCACCGTGCCGTCGTCACTCGGCATGTGCGAGAGGATGTCGGAGATAAACCGCTCTTCAATCCGGTCGCGAATTTGGCTCGCTTCCGCTAAGACGGTTCGAATCGGCTTACCGAGAATGATGCCAAGGTCATCGGCGGCTTGTAGGCTGTCAATCCCACCAATGGCCACCGTTAGCACGTTTCCTTCTAGTTTAATTGGTAAAACTTGATGTTTAAGGGCGTAATCACCATCAACCAAATCCAACGCCTCTGCTTCGGGCTTTACTTCGCCCAAATCAATCAGGGTCATTCCAAGATGGTCAACAATCGCGCTCATAGGTTTCGCGGATTCACGATGATGTTAGCGAATCCACGGGATTCGTTCTACCTCGTTCTCCGCCGTTAGATACGATTTGGCCTAACTAAAAGTGCCCACTGTGAGGTTATTTGAGGGGAATCGCAACGGTAACGACCGTTCCAAGGTCAACTTCGCTTTCAATTCTAAGGGTGCCGTGATGCGCGGTTACGATTTCCTGAACAATGGCCAGACCAAGCCCAGAGCCACCATGCTCGCGATCCCGAGCCGAATCAACGCGATAAAAACGCTCGGTTACACGTTGAAGGTGTTCGGGCGCAATACCCGCGCCGGTGTCGGTGACTTTCAACGTCGCCGCCCCGTGCCACGGGGCTTCCACGCCTAGCGAGCTCCCGTTTGCATAGAGTTCCACCAGGATGAGCCCTTCATTCGTATGACGACGGGCGTTTTCAACCAAGTTGAAGACAACGCGCTCGAGCTGGCTTGAATCGCCCATTACTGGAACCGCCTTGTCGTCAAGGCGAATTTCTAGAGGAACGCCGTTGCTTCCCAACTTTTCGATGGCCTCTGCCACGACAACCCGCAAATCCAATGGAACCAAGTTTGAGGTTAGTTCGCCTGTATCCGCCTTGGCTAACTCTAACAATTGCTGAACGAGGAGAGCCATGTCCTTCGCGGCGGTATCAGCCACCACCAATGCCTCCCGAATCTCTTGATCCGATCCCGAGAACGCTGCGCTAGTCGCTAACTGCATGCGCGTCAGGGGGGTCCGAAGTTCGTGCGAGGCATCAGCCGTAAATCTCCGTTGTTGGTCCAAAGCAGACTGTAAGTCCACTACTGAAGTTTCCACCCTCTCGGCCATTAGATTAAACTGGGTGCCAAGAGTCGAAAATTCTTCGAGCTTTTGATCCGGCAACCGCGCTGAGTAGTCGCCTTCGGCGAGCGATTTCGCCGCTGCGCCCAACTCCGCCACCGGGCGGGCCACGCGAGCCGCCAGAAAGAACGCCACGACGAGGGCACCGAGAATCGCGAGCGGCACGGTGCTGAGCAATGTCTGAATTTGGATTGCTTTCAACTGGCGAATTGCCCGCAAATCGGAAGCAACCTGAACTGTACCAACCAGTTCGGGCGGGCCACCTTGGGGCGGATCAAACCCGGGCGGGCCCCCTTCCGGCGGCGCTCCTCGCGGGCGCATTAATGCGGTTGTGTAAACGCGAATCTCTTCCCCTCGATACTGGGCATTTGAAAACCCGGCGATCACACGGCCGTCTTTCTTTCTCGCGCGCGGATCAAACATCTCTCTGCCCTGAACCATGTTTCCTTGCAGGTCCATTGCGACCGGTCGCTGCAAATCAACCACCAGATCGCCAGTCGGTTGCTGAGGCGCACCAACCGGACCTCCCGGGCGTCCGAAGGGAAACGGGCGATTTCCGCGCCCCATCGCATCCCCTCGCATCAACAGCCCGCGATCAATCACACGCTCTAGCTGGGCCGTATTTACCGCGCTCATGGCAAAGCCCAAGACGATTAGAGAAGACGCCACGATAAGCCCAATCCACAGCAAAACTTGGGTTCGAAACGATCTCAAGGTGACCTCAAAACATAACCGATTCCATGCATGGTTTGGATCAGCTTCGTTTCAAACGGGGCATCCACTTTTTTTCTAAGTGAAGCCACGTGAAAATTCACACTGTTCAGAAGGCTTTGATCCTCGTCCCAGATTCTTTCCAAAATCACTTCGCGCGTAAGGGTTCGCCCCTCGTTTCGCGCGAGCGCCTCAAGCAAGGAAAATTCGCGGGGCGTTAAGTGAATCTCCTTCCCCGCCCTTCTCACCGTGTGAGAATTCGTATCTATCTCAAGGTCGGAGATGGAGATGAGACCCGTTCGGTGGACCTTATCTCGGCGCAAGAGGGCCTGCATTCGGGCGTTAAGCTCTCGAATATCAAACGGCTTTGCGAGGTAGTCATCGGCGCCGCCCTCAAGGCCCCGAACTCTATCTTCAACCGAGTCCCGCGCGGTAAGCATGAGGATTGGTGCCCCAAATTTTGCTCGGCGAAGGTTTTCACAAACTGTCCAACCGTCGCGCTCGGGAAGCATGATGTCCAGAATAATCAAACTGTAGGAACCAGAAAGGGCCGCGATTTCTCCTTCACGGCCCGATCTGCAAATGTCAACCTGGATTTTTTGGCGTTCCAAAAAGCGTGAAATCTGGTCAGCAATCACGATATCGTCTTCGATGACCAGAACTTTCACGGTTTAATTATGGTTGAGAGGTTCGGCTGCTTCGCGTTCGGGGGTTCGGAAGCCCGGAGCGACTCAGCGCAACTGACTAGTTTCCACCGCCGCCAAAGCCACCGCGTCCACCGGGACCGCCCCCAGGACCGCCGGGGCCGCCCATTTTGAACTCGAACTTCTTACCAATCATCTGAGCCCACTTGGATCGTTGATCCGCCGTGAGAACTTCCATCACTTTTTGCTCGATTTCAGCTTGGCGCTTTTGCATGGCTTGGGGATCAAATCCACCGGGGCCACCGGGGCCGCCAGGACCACCTGGGCCCCCGCCAAATCCGCCACCTTGGCCTCCACGTCCACCCTGACCACCGCCAGCTCCACCAGCACCGCCTTGGCCTCCGCCAAATCCGCCACCTTGGCCACCATTACCACCACGGCCGCCGCCCGCTCCACCGGCTCCACCTTGGCCTCCGCCCTGGCCACCGTTACCACCACGGCCGCCGCCAGCTCCACCAGCTCCGCCCTGACCTCCACCAAAGCCTCCGCCGGGACCACCGGGACCGCCTTGCGGAGGTCTGCCAGCCTGTAATATCTCGCTGATTTTCTTTCGTTGATCTTCGGATAAGCCAAGTTTATCGGCCACCTCGGGTCGCATCATCGAGCCGGGAGATCCGGCTTGGAGCGAAATCTGTTGGTAGCGATCGTATTGCTTACCATCCAGAATCCCCTTGATCTTGGCTTCCATTTCAGCCATCTGCTTAGGAT
Organism: Armatimonadota bacterium; assembly: GCA_031386985.1. Classification (GTDB taxonomy): domain Bacteria; phylum Armatimonadota; class Fimbriimonadia; order Fimbriimonadales; family Fimbriimonadaceae; genus JANJUB01. Next base: position 9,499 of record JANNCV010000041.1, on the reverse strand, counting down.
CGCCGCCGGGCCCACCGGGGCCACCGGGACCACCGGGACCACCGGGGCCGCCGGGGCCACCAGGGCCACGCTGGCCACCGCCAAAGCCACCTTGACCTCCAGGTCCGCCGCCGGGACCACCTGGTCCACCAGGACCGCCAGGACCGCCGGGGCCACCAAGCAGAGCGCCCAGTTGCTGCTTTTGCGAATCATTGAGCTTTAGCTCAACTTGAACATCAGGGTTAAGCAAAATGCGAGGGCCCTGAGGTCGGCCCATTCGGCCCATTTGTCCACCACGTCCACCTTGGGGGCCACCTTGCGGAGGTCCGCCCTGAGGCGGCTCTCCAAACCCTTGTGCGACAGTTATCACAGCCAAAGCCGTAAGGCTTAATACAATCATTGTCTTTTTCATTTTCAGTCTTTTCTTATCCGCTCTAGGCGGGTCTCCGCTAATAGTAAACGCTCTTGTTGTTTGTTATTTGTGAGGAAACGGAAGATTTGCCAAAACTTCGGCATAAATCTCTATCCCTCCTACCCATTCAGTTCAATTTCTTTTGACTCTACCCTGATGATTCAGACTCAAAGGTACAATCTTAAATGATATGGCTGCAGCCACGACGGCTTCGAACAAAAAGAATTTTCTCACCGCCATCAAGGAAGGACTCTTTGAGGAAATGGAACGCAACTCCGAGATGGTGTGTATCGGGGAAGACATTGGCTTGCTTGGCGGCGCTTTCGGCGTCACTGAGGGCCTCCAAGAGAAGTACGGCACTGATCGTGTCATTGACGCCCCAATCAGCGAAGCCGCCATCGTTGGCTCCGCCGTAGGCATGAGCTTGCAAGGCAAAACCGTGATGGTTGAAATGCAGTTTATTGACTTCATCTCTTGCGGTTTTGACCAAATTGTAAACAACCTCGCAACCTTCCACTATCGAACCGGCGGCGAAGTTGACATGGGTGTTGTTATTCGGGGCCCGGCTGGTGGCTATGGCGGCGGCGCGCTTTATCACAGCCAAATGAACGAGGCTTGGTTTGCCAATTCTCCCGGTATCAAGATCGTTGTTCCGAGCACGCCAAGCGATGCGAAGGGTCTTATCAAAACCGCAATGCGTGATCGAAACCCCGTTCTGTTTTACGAAGTTAAACAACTCTACCGCGACAACAATCTTGCCGAAGAATTACCCACGGGCGATTACTTGCTAGAGTTTGGCAAGGCCGCGATCCGCCGCGAGGGCAAAGATTTGACGATGGTTTCTTACGGGCAGAACGTCTACCACTGCCTCAAGGCCGCTGATATTTTGGCTGAAGATGGCATCAACGCCGAAGTCATAGACCTGCGAACTCTGATCCCGCTTGACGAAGAAACGATCTTAAAGTCTATTGCCAAGACCAGCCGGCTGGTAGTGGTCAACGAAGCCCCCATGACCTGCGGCTTCGCCGGCGAAGTCATCGCGCGAATGGCCGATAAGGCGTTTGAGTATTTGGACGCGCCACCGATTCGCGTAACCCGATTGGATACGCCGGTTCCGTGGGTGAAACCGCTTGAGAGCTTCGTGCTTCCCTCGATTGAGAAGATCGTGGAAGCAGGCAAGCGCGTCGTTCGGTTCTAAGGGTGTAGCACGGGCCCGCCCGTGCTACATTCGTGGCGACTAGCCACCCATTACTTCGTTAACAACTTCAACTTTCTTGACAAGCCAACCCTTTGGCGTTTTCACCCAGGTGTCAACTCCTTCGCTTGAGCTCGCCATGGTCATGGTTTGCCCGTTCTGCCTCATTGACATGCTCATTTCGGAGCGGGATCGGACTCTTGCTATGTTGCCGTCGAAATCGTAGCTGTCGTTGATCATGTTCAGCTTGTTGAACTTTAACCCCGGCGTGGCGAACTGGCCCTTCATCATCGCGTGGAAGTCCTTCGCGCTCATGGTCTGGCCCTGAGGGTTTGTCCAACTAAAATCGGCGGTGCACATTCCCATGATCGCTTTAATGTCCTTGCGGACAATAGCAGCCTTAAGCTTGTCGTAAGCCTTTTCCAGCGATTTGACATCACCAGTTTGATCGGAAAACGCGTTCAACGAAACGAGGGAAAGTGCGGATACGAGTAATAATCGAGAAATCTTCATTGATGCTCCTGTTTAAGCCACTCTTGGGCTACCGGGACATTATGTCATAGAGTGCGGCTGTGGTTTCGTGTCCTCTTCCCTCTTTTTGGAGCGCTTCAAGGAGTCCATCTACGAGCGCTGTCCCCGGAATCTCAAGCCCAATCTGAGCCGCCGCTTCCGCGCAATAAGCAAAGTCTTTGCGCTGGTTATTGATTGAAAATCCCGGTGTCCAATCTTGATCAAGAATCTTGAGTCCATAGTTTTCAAAAGCCCAACTTCCGGCGGCTCCCCCGGAAAGAAGCTCCCTTGTTTGTTTCAGATCAAGGCCCGCTCGGTTCGCAAAGGCGAGGGATTCACACAACGCCAGCAAGGCCCCTCCGACCGCAATCTGATTCGCCATCTTCATCATTTGCCCGGCACCAGGACCGCCGACTCGCTCGGCACGCTTGGCGTAAGCGTCAAAGTAGGGTTTGGCTTCGTTGATTGTTGCCTCATCTCCCCCGCAGAAAATGGTGAGTTGACCCTTCTGGGCACCGGCGCTACCCCCGGTTATGGGGGCATCAATGAATCGGAGTCCTTTTGCTTTCAGGTCGTTGCTAATCTCGATTGCGCCTTGGGGAGAAATCGTAGAGTGATCGGCAAACAGAGTTCCGGGTTTCGCCCTTTGTGTAAGTTTTGTTAAACATTCTTGAACATCTTCGGTTCGGTTAACGCAGAGAAAGACGAAATCACAGTGCTCTCCCAACACATCCAGCGAACCCGCCAACGTCGCCCCCGGCACCATCTTGCCTGGGGATCGGTTCCAAACGACTGTTTCATGCCCCGCCGCCACCAGATGCCCTGCCATCGGCCCGCCCATAACCCCTAAACCGACAAATCCAACTTTCGCCACGCCAACAGATTACCGCCCCGTAGCACAGGCTTCCAGCCTGTTCCCCTAGCCCCAATATCGGGTACGGTTCAAATGTGATCGCTTTACTAGCCTTGCTCTCAACCACACAAGTCTTGCCGGTCCAAGCCCCGGCCGTGGCTTTCTTGCAAGCGCTCTCGGAACCACAACGTGAGAAGGCCGTTTTTTCGTTTTCAGATGGATTGCGCTTTGAGTGGGCGTTTGTACCAAAGGAGCGAAAGGGCATCGCCTTGCGCGACCTCAACCCAGCGCAGCGCCTAAAACTCACTGAATTGCTGCAAATTTTGCTCTCACAAGATGGCATGAAAATGGTTGAAAATGTTCGCATTTTGGAGGGAGTTCTGCGCGAAGCCGAGGGGGCGCACCGCGATCCTGACTACTATCTTGCCACTGTTTTCGGGAACCCCGGCAAGAAGGAGCCGTGGGCGCTCCGATATGAGGGGCATCACTTGTCGCTCAATTTCACGTTTTTGGGGGACAAACTCGTAGCATCTACTCCTCAATTCGTTGGGGCGAATCCGGCGACCGTGCAGAGCGGAGCGCACAAGGGCTTGAGAATCCTTGCCAAACACGAGGATATTGCCTTTGAGCTTGTCCGGTCATTGACCGCAGAACAAAGGGCAACCGCAGTTGTGAACACCACGGCCCCCTCCGATATCGTAACGTCAAACCACCGCACGGCCGCGATCCAAGCGGACTCAGGGTTGCCTTATCCCAAAATGACCGGTGTTCAACAAAAGCTTCTGCGAAGCCTAGTTGATGCTCACGCCGCGTCTCAGAAAAAGTCACGAACTGGCGAGATCAAGAAGGAAGGCTGGGATCACGTCGTGTTTGCCTGGATGGGAGCAATCGAACCAGGCAAAGGCCACTACTATCGAATCCAATCGCGAACTTATCTCATCGAATTTGACAACACCCAAAACAACGCGAATCACATTCATGCGGTTTGGCGAAGCTTTAAGGGGGATTTCGGTGGCGACGCGTTGGGTGAGCATTATGTCCAAGACCATAACTGAGAGTAAGCGCAAATGGGCTAGAGCTGGCCTCACGGTGAGCATCTTAGCCACCATCTATCTGGGTTTGGTCATTGAAATGGACTATCGCATTTACACGGGTCGGCTTATCGTCTCTTTCCCGGACCGCGAACACCCCGGCCGCCTGGTGTGCCGTTCCGTATCTCAAACCGAACTTCTTGTCACCTCTACTGTTGGGCTAGCGGCGCTCTCTTCCACTGTGTGGTTATGGAAAGTGCTTAGATCTAACCGGCGAGCTTGAACAACTCCACCAGCCGCTTAAATCCTTCCTCACGACCCTTCTTGTTATCCGCCGAAGCCTCGGGCATATCTCCCGCGCGCATGAAGCCGTGCCCGGCTCCATCGTAAATCACGGGCTCATACGTCTTCCCTCCTTCCTTCATTAGCTTCTGGCTGTCGGGAATGGTCGCATTTATGCGGTTGTCGTTTCCGCCATAAAACCCATACACGGGGCAATTGATGCGTTTGATCGCCTCCGGATCTGTCGGGCCCGATCCGTAGAAAACAAACGCGGCGCTCAAATCCGCCCGATTCGTGGCGAACCGGAACGTCTGAGTTCCGCCCCAACAGAAACCACCCACCGAAACCTTCCCATTCCCGGCTGGAATCTTCAATCCGTAATCGCAAGCGGCGTTCAAATCGCCAGTGACTTGCTCCGGTTTCAGCCCGCTAATCGCCTCCCGCGCTTTGCCGACATCCTCAAAATCCTTCGTGCGTCCGCGGTTGGGGCCCATGCCACTCAGGAAATCGGGGGCAATGACAATCGCACCCGCCGCCGCTAGTTGATCAGCCATAAGCATCGCCCAATCGGTGAGCCCCATGATTTCGTGTATCAGCACCACAACCGGAGCCTTCTCTTTGATTTCTGGGTAAACCACGAAGGCTTTGAGGGTTCGATCCCCGCTCTTGAGATCAACCCATTCTTGATGCCGAGGCGAATCTTTCATTTTTTCCTTTGCCCAATCCTGGGCAGCTGCAGTCAGCGCGACCAATGTCAAAAACAATGCGGCAAGTAACTTCATTTCAAAGTCATGATATCTGGTTTCATGCCGGTTTTGGCCCCCTTAGCATCATTTTTCATGAAGAATGAGGTTTAATTATCCTTCCTGTGGGGGTATAGCTCAGCTGGGAGAGCGCTTGCATGGCATGCAAGAGGTCAGGGGTTCGAGCCCCCTTACCTCCACCAGATTTCGCCAAGGCTTTGGAATGTCGGCCGCACCTATCATGATGGCTGCACACTAACCGCTGATTGGCCCCTGCCCTTTGAGATTCGATACACGGCCTTGCCCGAGTGCTTGGCCTCGTACAAGGCCGTGTCCGCGCTCTTCAACAAGGTGTCCGCATCCTCGCCATGGATCGGATAGATGCCGACTCCTGCGCTCGCGGTTATGCCGACGTCATGGCCCTCGATGACATAGGGTTGCGACAGCGCCTCGATTACTTTCGAGGCCACCTCGGCCGCAGCGTCGGGACCCTCAACGTGCCACAGCGCAACAACGAACTCGTCGCCACCCAGGCGCGCAACCGTATCCTCTTCGCGCACCGTTGCCGATAGACGCTCGGCGACCAGTTTCAGCAGAACGTCTCCAGCGCTGTGGCCCAGCGTGTCGTTGATCTGCTTGAATCCGTCCAAATCCAGATACACCACGGCCATGGCATTCTTGTTCCTTCGCGCATGCCCCATGGCCATCGACATTCTCTCAGCGAGCAGTCGTCTATTCGCAAGCCCCGTCAGATGATCATTCAGCGCCAGGGATTCAAGAACCTTGCTGTGATTGCGAGCCTCCTCATGCAGCAGGCGGACTTCCAACATGTTGTGAACTCGCGCCAGCACCTCGGCAAGTTCAAACGGCTTGCTGACGAAGTCCTTTGCGCCCGCTTGCAGCGCGCGCAGCTTATGACCCGGCTGAGCAGTGATAACGAGGACCGGAAGATAGCTGCCCTCTTCGACTTCCTTCAGGCCCTCCATCACCTCGAACCCGTCCATGCCGGGCATCTGAAGATCGAGCAGAATCAAATCGTAGCGGTTTTCGAGGTGAAGCGCGCAGACCTCTTCAGGGGCCATCGTGGACGTGATTGAGACATAGCCGGCACCACGCAGCATTCGCTCAAGCAGAAGAACATTGACTTCCTTATCGTCAACGATCAGAATTCTGCCATTTAGAATGTCGGCTGAGTTGACCAATGACGTTGACCCTTCCTCATTTGCTCTGACCGGAATTCTGTCCCGCAAACTCCAGCGCCACATCCAGCGCCTCCATGAACTCATTGACCTTGATGGGCTTGGTCAAATAGCGAAAGAATCCTGCCCCCATGCCCCTCTTGATGTCAAGCGGCATTGCATTGGCACTGATGGCGATGACTGGGATGTCCGCCGTTGCCGGATCTGAACGCAGGCGTTTCAGGGCATCGAAGCCGCTCATGCCGGGCAGATTGATGTCCATCAGGATCACATCGGGGTGGGAGGCGCGCGCAATCTCGATGCCGGTTTTCCCGTTCACCGCGGTAAGGAGACTGATATCGGGATGGCGCGCGATGATTTGCTGGACCAGTTTCATGTTCGCGGGGTTATCTTCTACATAGAGAAGGGTGTGTTGCCGCGCCGCGCGAGCCACGCGCGGTTGGGCCACCTCCGACGGGCAATCCTCCGTAGTAAGGTGGGGCTCGGCAACCGAGGTGAGTTCGAACCAGAAAACGCTTCCCACCCCGACGGTGCTCTCCACCCCGATGGTGCCCCCCATCAGTTCGACGAGTCGCTTGGCCAACACGAGGCCAATACCTGTGCCTTCCTCCCCGCCGGCTTCCTGTCCGAGGCGGTTGAACGCCCGGAACAGCTGCGCCAGTTCTTCCGGATGCAACCCTGCGCCGGTGTCCCGGACGCTGATTCGAGTCCGTTCCGGGGTGCATGGGTCGCACTCCACGACGACCGTTCCCTTCGGCCGGTTGTATTTGATCGCATTGGTAAGCAAGTTGATGAGAACCTGCTTCACGCGAGTCCGATCGGCACGCACAAAATGGGCTGTGTCGAACCTAGGAAAGCTCAGTTTGACGCCACGCTGTCGCGCTTGCGATTCGACCATGGTCTGGCACTCGAGCATGACCTCGGCCATCGAAATCGGCTCGGGCGATAACGGCACTTGCCCGGACTCGACCTTCGCGAGGTCGAGGATTTCGTCAATCAACTTCAGCAGATGCCATCCCGCCTGAAGAATCTGGGCAATGCTCTCCTTCTGGGTGGCCGATGGTGGCGGGGAGTCGGACTCCATCAGCTGTGCGAACCCGAGGATGCCATTGAGCGGGCTGCGCAGTTCATGGCTCATGCTGGAGAGGAACTCGGACTTCGCGAGATTGGCCCTCTCCGCCAGAGACGTGGCGCTTTCCAGTCCGGCGTTCGACTCCTGGAGCGCCAGCTCGAAGCGTTTGCGCTCGGTGACGTCGCGTGCGGCAGCGAACACGCCCTGCAGCTTTCTGTCCCGATCGTAGAAGGTGGTCGCATTGTAGGACACGACGGTTTCCTTACCGTCCCTGGCGCGCGCGGTGAGTTCGTAGTTGGTGACCTTCTTCTCGCTTAGCACCAGATTGATACCCGCCTCGGCCCGCTCCGGATCGGTGAAGTAGCTCTTGAAGGGCGCACCGATCAACTCGTCACGCGTGCAACCGGTGAGCGCCTCCATCTGCTTGTTGACGTCTGTGATGATGCCTGACGGATTGGTGGTCATCAAGGCGTCGATGTTGGACTCAATGAGGGAGCGCGTGTAGAACTGCTGGTCGCGCAAGCGCTGATCGAGCAACTTCTGCTCCGCTTCAACTTCCTTGCGAGCGGTGTTGTCGGTACCGATCAGCAGGTAGCCGATGATTTTGTTTTCAGCGTCGCGCAGGGCCGTGACCGACACGACGGCCGGGAAGCGCGTGCCGTCCTTGCGGATATAGGTCAGCTCATAAATGTCTTCGATGCCGCGCGAGGCCTTGAAGGCCAGCGCCTCGAAGCCGGGCGTAATCGGGGTTCCCAGCTCGGCGCTCAGTGTTTTGGCGCGCAAGATTACTTCCTCCGGATCGGAAATCTCAGCCGGGGTGATCTTGTTCATCACGTCGGCGGCGGTATAGCCCAGCATGCGCTCGGCGCCCACGTTGAAGATCTGGATGACGCCATTCGCGTCGGTCGCGATGCTCGAGAAGTTGGCGCTGTTGAAGATCGCGCTCTGCAACGCCCCGGCTTCGAGTAGCGATTCGTCCGCCAGCCGGCTGGCGGTAATGTCTCGAAAAATGAGGACGGCTCCGGAGACCTTGTCCCACTCATCACGGATCGGGGCGGCACTGTCGTCAATCATACGCTCCGTGCCGTCTTTGGCGATAAGAAGGGTGTGGTTCGCCAGCCCGACAATGATTCCTTCCCGCAACGCCCTCACCGCCGGGTTCTCGACCGTCTGGCGAGTGTCCTCGTTCACGATGCGGAACACGGCGTCAAGCGGTTGACCCGCCGCCTCCGTGTGCTTCCAGCCGGTCAATGACTCGGCCACGGCATTCAGGTAGGTGATGCGGCCTTCGTGGTCAGTCGTGATGACGGCATCCCCGATGCTGGCCAGCGTGATCCGCAGCTGCTCCCGGCCGGCCCACAGTTCACTTTCGCCTCTGACGACGGCCCTGCCGATCACCCTGCTCGTCACCAAGGCGATGACCGCACCGAAGATAAGCAGGATCAGGGTGAAACCCACGATGGACCGCACGTCTTGGAAGGCCGCATCCCTGCGAGCGTTGTACGTCTCCACGGCATCGACCTGAATCTCATCGTCCAATAGTTTTTCAAGCCCGGTTCTAAGGCCGTACAACTTTTTCGAGTCCTCCAGACTCGCTGGGCGGTTTTCGGCGTCCAGCAGGGCTTGGCCGTGTTTCTTCAACTCCTGCCACAAGGGGGCGAGGCGTGCCGCCATGTCTCGCTGCCGGTCGGTCGTCGCCAGGCGTTCGTATTCTTTCAACTGCCGTTCCACTTGGGCGGCTTCAGTGACCGCATCCTGCCGAGCCTGCGGCTCACCCGTCTGCAGAAAAGCCCGCACGTTCAGAGCGTAGCCAAGAGTGTTGATCTCCAACTGCCGTGCCGCCGCACTGAGGTTGCGAGCGTTCGCCATCTCGCCCACCTGTCCTTCGATGGACCGGACCCGGACGATGATCGCCACGCTCGACAGCACCAGCAGGGCCGTCAGCGCCCCGAAGCCCAGCCATAACTTCAACGAGGTCGTCATGGCTTTGGGCGTAACCCCCCACTTGAATTTGCGTACATCATCTTTTCCAACGGCGGTTTTCCCTTCACCACGCTGGGCGGGAGCGTTCTCGCGTGACCATGTGCGGTTGCTGATGGTGATCGGATCGGCGGCATGTTCCGTGGCGTCGCCTCGTCCGCCGTGAGCTTCGATAGTCGCTCGGTCTGGCTGGCAAATCGAGGAGTCTCGCTACTTCCACTTGAACTGGAGGTCGCGTTGGCG
>JANNCV010000027.1:0-12498 GCA_031386985.1 Armatimonadota bacterium | reverse complement strand
CGATCCGTAGTTGAACGCGTAGTAAGTAGGCCCAAAGACTCGTTGGAATGTTTCAGTAGAACTGGCATCGTCAGGGGCGTCGTAGTTCATGTCGTGATTGCCAACGGTGTTGTACCAAGGCAAACCGAGGGTGCCAATGATTTCGTTTTGGCTTTCGTAAAGAGAGAGAATGTCAAACATCTCATCACCTAAACTTAAACCGAAAAGCGGGCCGTGCTTTGCCACATCAAGCGCGGCTTGCTCAATCACGTCGTGAGTCATGTAGTCAATCTCGTCCTGATTGCGAGGCTGAGGATCACCGAACAGCATCATCTTAAATTTAGATGATTCGGTTTGTGGTTCTAACGGGAAATCTATCGAAGATGGCAATGGCCCCGTCGGTGCGACTCCCGGATACTGGAACTCGGGCGATCCTTTGGGTTTGTGGATGTAATAGTAGTGAGGGAGATTGGCCGCCCCAACGGGAACTTTCCATCCGCTGGGCTTTATCACGAACAGGATTGTGTCATCGCTTACGGGCAATCGCCAATATCCGTTCCTATCGGTTTTTACGACTTCCAATCCGTTGGATACGCAAACCCCCGCGATCCCTTTATCGCCCGCTTTTCTCGCGGCACTCCCCTGATACACGAAACCTTCAGCAAAGCTTTGACCCTCGCTATCCTTAGGCAGGCTATCTAAAGAAAAAGCGCGCGCCATTGGCGTAACCGCCAACCCCGCCAACAAGACCCCGGACCGACCCAAAAACTCACGACGATTCATACAAACGCGAGGTTACCTCTCGGTGTGGCTGTTATGGCGTGGGCGGATTTGCCTGTGCTAACCTGAGCACATGACCGGGCGTATGGGCACCCGAAAAAAGCGGGGATTGTGGGTCCTTGGATTCGTAGTTGCGCTCATTTTTGGATTGGGGCTCTATTGGCCGCGAAGCCAGCCGCGCTTTTCCTTTGCTTGTGTTCCGGCGAATAGTTTTGTCTATCAGCGCGAGGTTCTCGGTTCCCACATATACAAGACGATTTACAGTTGGGAGGCCGACCTAAATGAAACCACAAAGGCCCTGGACAAAGAACTGCGCGCTAAAGGCGCAATCGATGTTGCCCCGAATGTTTGGGTGTTGGACCAAGAAACCACCGTTCGGGTCAATCGTTGCGAAGTCCTGCTTCGATGGGGATCTCCGGTTTTCGTTCGTAGGCCCGGCTGGGTTGCGGTCTCCGTTGATTCTGGAGATCAAAACGGGTTCCTTGAGTGGTTGGCGGACCGGTTCTGAGAGTTACGAGGCCTCTTCCGAAGTTGCTTGCGAGTACTCCGGTGGAGCAAAGAAAACCAAAACCTCAAGCTTCTCTCTAATCGAATGGAAGCGGTGGGGCACTAGCCTTTCCACAAACACGACTGATCCCGCCCTGACTTCGAGTTCTGCATCCCCAACCGTAATCATGGCTAGCCCGCTGAGCACGATGTAGAGTTCGTCCTCGGAATGGGGCGTTTGCGGGTCGGTTGCACCAGCGGCAAGATGATAGAGCCCGGCGCTCATACTGCTCCTTCGCATGAATTCAAAGTAGCTGGCTTGCCCCACTGGCACTAGGGTCGCAAGTTCGGAAAGCGTGAACTCAGTCACTTGGGCCTCTTTGATTTTGTCAGAAGTATGCCCACCTTTTTGTCAGCCAAAGTCTCCCCGTTACCGTCTACGAATCTAAGTTTTCCTTCACCTTCCGGAGTCAGAGTTAACTTGCTGGGGACCAATCCCCCCGGAATTACTTCTCGCCCCATACTGGTTTGAATCTCCAGCTTAACGGACGAGTTTTCTTCTCGCCAGCGGCCCTCCCAAACGACGCTAAACCGCCGCAGGGCAAAACGCCCGTCCCGCTTCAGATCAAGCTCAACGAGGCCTATTGTCGCCGCTAAAATTGGATCACCGCCGGTGAACTTTTGCTCACCGTTGTAAAAGCCAGAATAATCTGGCCCGCCACAGCCGCCCAGCAAGCCGAAGAGGGCAGCTGGAATCCATAATCTATACATGGTTGCCAACTCCCCCGAAGTCTACACCTCAATGGGCCTTAATGAGTTTGAATACTCGCGAATTGTTGAGTTAATGGGGCGAGAGCCAAACTTAACCGAACTCGGAATGTTCGCCGTAATGTGGAGCGAACATTGTGGCTACAAGTATTCTCGGCCAGTTTTGGCGCTCTTTGCAAAATACAAGCAAGCGATGGAGGGCTCGGGTTTAGAGAATGCCGGAATCGTGGACATTGGCGACGGAATCGGGATCACCATGAAAGTGGAAAGTCACAATCACCCCAGCGCCGTTGAGCCTTATCAAGGCGCAGCAACGGGGGTCGGCGGGATCATTCGCGACATTTTGACGATGGGAGCGCGACCGATTGCTTGTCTGAATTCTCTTCGATTTGGACCGATTGAGGGTGACTCTGCGGAAGCTATTCGCAATCGGTATTTGTTTGAACACGTCGTGGCAGGAATCGGCGGATATGGCAACTGCGTGGGTGTGCCGACGGTCGCGGGCGAGGTCAACTTCCATCCGCGTTATTCCGGGAACCCCCTAGTTAACGCCATGTGCGTCGGGGTTCTGGATCTTAGCGAAGTGACAACCGCCGCGGCCTCCGGCGATGGAAATCCGGTGATTTACATCGGCTCTGCAACTGGAAAAGACGGAATTCACGGTGCTACCTTTGCGAGCGAGGCCCTGGACGAAGAGAGCGAGGCTAAGCGCCCCAATGTCCAAATTGGTGACCCTTTTGCCGAGAAACTGCTGATTGAAGCGACACTGGAAGCCCTGAAAACGGGCGCGATCGTCGCGATCCAAGATATGGGCGCCGCCGGGCTCACTTGTTCAACCATTGAAATGTCCGCCAAGGGGAATGTGGGGATGGACATTGATCTTGACAAAGTTCCCATGCGCGAATCTGATATGACGGCTTACGAGCTTATGTTGAGCGAGAGCCAAGAGCGCATGTTGGCGGTCGCGGTCTTGGGACGAGAAGATGAAGTTCTCAGGGTCTTTCGCAAGTGGGGATTGAGAGCCGAAGTCATCGGTTGGGTGAATGAGGAAGGCGAAACGGTTGTAAGACGTCACGGCGAGGTTGCCGCTCGGCTTACCGCCCGCTGGCTGGCAGATATGTGTCCAACTTACTCGCCAGCGTTTGAAGTCCCTGCTTATTTCGAGAGCGCAAAGGCGTTCGTTCCGCCCGAGATCACGATGGAACCTAAGGAGCTCTTACTGAAACTGCTTGCATCCCCAAACATCGCGAGCAAGAAGTGGGTTACAGAGCAGTACGATCAAACCGTCCAAACGCAAACCGCGCTAAAGTGCGGGGAAGGGGATGCGGCCGTTTTGGCTATCCGCGGATCGAAGAAAGGAATTGCCGTCAAAATAGATGGCAATGGTCGCCAAATTTACTATGACCCGTTCGTTGGCGGCGCCTTGGCCGTTTGCGAAGCTGCTAGAAATGTCGCTTGCACGGGTGCCAAGCCTGTCGCTGTAACCGATGGCTTGAACTTCGGAAACCCCCAAAAGCCCCACGTCTACTGGCAGTTCAAAGAGGCGATCCGAGGTATCGCTGAGGCATGCGAAATCATGGATACACCCGTCATTTCGGGCAACGTCAGTTTTTACAATGAAAGCGAACTTGGCGAGGTCCTGCCGACACCGCTGATTGGGATGCTCGGCATCATTGAGGATGTGAACAAGCGTACAGGAATGTCACCGAAGGGAAGCGGTTCCCTTGCTCTCGTCTCCACTCCACTTCACAATACGCCGCAACTGGGGCTTGGAGCATCGGAAACTCTCGCAGTTCTGGGTATTGAAAACGGCGTCCCGGTGCCACCCAATCTTTACGGAGAAAAGGGCCTTTGCCGGGTTTTGGTGGAAGCTGTAAGCCGTGGACTCATTGAATGTGCCCACGATTGTGCTGAAGGTGGACTCGCCGTAGCACTGGCGGAAATGGCAATCTCGGGCAACTGTGGAATCGATGTTAAAGCCGGAGACTTGTTCAGCGAACTGCCGGGCCGAGTTATTGTTGGAAAATGTGGACAAAACTGGCAAGAGTTCCAGCTTTTATGCGAAGAATCTGGACTACAATTTGAGGAACTCGGAACGTTCGATGAAGCGAGTTCCAGATTCCAGGTTTCTGGAGCAATTGAAATTGAACTGAGTGAGTTGAAGTGCGCATATGATGATGCCATTCCGCACCTCATGTCGTCTGAACGAGTAGGCAAAAAATGAAGAAACGGATTTACGTATTGTTGGCAATGGTTGCGATCGCAAGTAGCGCATTCGCACAGGTTACGCAGGTTGACCCAGAGTTCCAAAAGAGGGTGGTTGCGGCCTCTGAACTTTATCGTGCGGGTGACGCCGATGGGGCAACAAAGGCGTTCGAAGAGCTATACCGGCAGAATGGAGAGAGCACAGACGTGCTTTCTTGGCTGGGCTTCCTCTACCTGCGCGCTGAAAAAGCCGCTGACGCGATTCCGCTGCTGGAAAAGGCACGCGAAAAGAAGGGCGAGACCAAGGACGTTTTGAACAATCTCGGCAATGCCTATCAAAAAGCGGGCCGAGATGATGATGCGGCCAAATGCTATCAGAAGCTCACTTCACTAGATCCCAAAATGTACGAGGGTTGGTATAACCTTGGCAACATCTATCTTCGCCAGAACAAGCTTAGCGAAGCGATTGATGCTTACCGCAAGGGTATTGAAGTCAACCCAAGTGATCCGTTCATTTACAATAATCTCGGTGTCGCCCATGAGCGAAGCAACAATCTGGAATTCGCTTCGGAGTCATTCAAGAAGGCCGCAGATATGCGACCTGATAACGCCACATTCTCCCGAAATGCGGGTATGTCTTTAGCGAAAGCGGGCAAGTATGCCGCGGCGATTCCCTACCTAGAAGCCCAGTACAAGATGAACGGGCAGGATGCTACTCTCGCATTGGCGCTTGCAAATGCCTATGCGAAGACCAATAAGATGGACCAGGCTAAGGGCGTCTACGAAGCGAGCCAAAATGTCCTCTCGGAGAAGAAGGGGTTTTGGTTCAACCTGGGCGTAATGCGCGAGCAAAACAATGACTTGAGCGGGGCAGAAGAAGCTTACAAGAAAGCACTGGATGCCGATGGAACGGACGTAGACGCGATGAACAACCTGGGCCTCATTCATTTCAAGCGTGGACGGTTTGATGACGCTCAGGGGATGTTTGAGAAATTGTTGGGGCTGGCACCGAATAATCGTGATGCTAAGTTGAATCTCGCCGCCGCCGCCGCTAAGAATGCTGACTACGATGTTTCGATCAAGCTTTGGAAGGATATTCTTAAGCTTGAACCAAATCGGAGCGACATTCGCGTTAGCATGGCCAACGCGCTCTGGATCACGGGCAACCAAGCTGAGGCCGAGGCAAACTGGAGAACAGTTCTCAATACGGACAAATCAAACGCCGAAGCCCTTAATGGAATTGGGCTCGTTCATCTGAAAAATAGCAAATTGGCCGAGGCCGAAGGTGCTTTCCGACGTGCGATTGCTTCAAATGCAAAATTCGCCCAAGGATACAATAACCTCGCGATCACGCTTGAGCGATTGAACAAGAAAGCTGAAGCCATTCAAATGCTACAAAAGGGCCTTGTCGCTGATCCAAACAATAAGGATTTAGGCGACAACCTCAAGAGAATGAAAGGCGCGCGCTAAAATAAGCGAGTGCGAATTCACTTCTTTGTAAATCCACAACGCCCTGATGCAGTTGAAGCTGCGATCAGGGCGATTGCATTTGTGCGAGAAAGAGGGGTGGAAGTTGGATCGGAGGAAAGCACAGCTAACCTCCTCGGCGTCGCTGAAGTGCCCCGGTCCGAAGTTGGAAAAGCCGACCTCATTGCAACATTTGGAGGGGACGGAACCCTTATTCGAGCCGCCGATCTGGCGTCAGAGTTTGGAACTCCGGTATTGGGCGTTTATTTTGGGCGGTTTGGATTCGTTACCCAGTGCCTTCCCAGTGAGGTTGGCGCAACTCTAAGCGAATTTTTTGATAATGCGTCTGAATTCGAAGATCGGATGATGCTTGAGTGCGAGCTTCGACGAAATGGTCAGAACGTTGCGACTCTTCATGCCCTTAATGACATCGCCCTTCAGCGTGAAGCAACAGCCAGAATGATGAGCTTCCGAGTCGAGGTTGATGGGATGTTTGTAACGTCCTACCCCGCTGATGGAGTCATCTTAGCGACGCCAACCGGTTCAACTGCGTACAATCTATCAGCCGGCGGCCCGATTGTAGATCCCCGAATTCAAGGAATAATTCTGAATCCGCTGTCCCCTCACACCCTTTCATCCCGTCCGCTCATTCTTCACCCCGAATCCGAAATCGTTCTTCGCGTCACTACGGAGGGCGATTCAGTGCTCTCTGTTGACGGACAGGGCAGGCTCCACGTACTTAGCGGGGACGAGGTTCGGGTGAAAAAATCTAGCCGAGTCACCAAGTTGGTTTGCGTTGAGCCCTTTGACTTCCTAAAGAAACTGAGCGAGCGATTATTGTGGAGTCAAAGTATCCTTGGATGAGCAAATGATATTGTCAGTGAATAATGTGAGCGTAGAGTTCCCGGTGACGGGCGGAATGGTTCGTGCTCTCGACGGCGTGAGTTTAAGCGTAAAGCAAGGCGAAACCGTAGCCGTTGTGGGCGAATCCGGTTGCGGAAAAACAACGCTTGCCCGAGCCATTTTGGGACTCCAACCTTTAGCGGGTGGAAGTATTACCTTGCTGGGAAAGGCTATCTCGGGACCCTGGCGTGGAATGAGCAAGGATGTGGGGATGGTGTGGCAAGATCCTTATGCCTCCCTGGATCCTCGGTGGAAGGTCAGCCGATCAATTGTTGAGGCCGCGGAGTTAGCCGGCGAAAAAATTGATGCCAAGGAGCTCTTTGATGAAGTCGGGCTAGATCAACGATGGCTGGATCGCTTCCCGCATCAACTTTCGGGCGGTCAAAGGCAGCGTGTTGCCATTGGCAGAGCTGTTGCTACGCGCCCACCCCTGGTTATCTGCGATGAACCAACCGCCGCATTAGACCTTTCCATTCGGGCTCAAATCCTCAACATGCTAAAGGAAGTTCAACGAGAGCTGGGGGTTTCGTACCTCTATATTTCACATGATCTTCTCACCGTGAGCTTTTTGGCGGACCGAGTTGCCGTCATGTATCTGGGTCGAATCGTGGAAGAAGGTCCCACCGAAGAGGTCTTTGAGCGCCCCCGACACCCCTATACCAAGGCCCTGATGGATTCCGCGCCGACGCTAGAGAAGCTTATGTCGCTTCCCGAAGCCTTGCCGGGTGAACTCCCTGATCCAAGAACTCGCTTCGAGGGTTGCCGCTTTGCAAGTCGGTGCGAGTTTGTAAGCGATCTCTGCCACCGGACCGATCCGAGCGAGAGCGAAACGAACGGGCACCGGTTTTATTGCCATCATCCGATTGAGCAATGAGGCCGCTGCTTGTTGCCGTGATGGGGCCAACCGCTTCGGGCAAAACGGGTCTTGCTGAGGAGATTGCCGATCAATTCGAGGCCAAACTAATAAACGCCGATACGTTCCAGTGCTATCGGTATCTCGACCTTGGCACGGCGAAGCCGGACCGAAGAGCGGAGTATGCCTTAGTGGACGTAGCTGAGCCATCGGAGCTATTGGGGACGGGGGCTTGGGTAAGAATGGCCCTCACCGAGCTAGATCGCACTCGTAACGCCGTGATCGTAGGCGGCTCCGGCTTGAATGTTCGAGCCCTCATCGAAGGATTCGATGAAATGCACGGCCCGCCTCCAGTTGGATTGCGGGAGGAACTCAACGCCTTGCCGCTTCCCGAGCTGGTTCAAAGATTGAGGGATCTTGATCCGGACCACGCGTCCAAAGTTGACCTACAGAATCCCGTTAGGGTTACGCGTGCAATTGAGCGTCAGTTCTCACAAAGGCTAGAGAGCGTAGCCCCTGATCTCAGAGACTACCAAATCGTAAAAATTGGCCTGGATGCCAGTCAGCCCTGGCTTTCTTCAAGAATTGCCACCCGGACGAAGCGCATGATCGCCTTTGGATGGCTTGAAGAAGTGCAGAGAATTCGTGATCTTGGGTTCAAATACACCGATCCCGGCCTTAAAGCGCATGGCTATCGAACGCTCTGGGATGTCTTGGAAAACCGAAACACAATTGAGAAAGCCGCAGAGGAAATTTCAATTATGGTGCGTCAATACGCGAAAAGGCAGCGAACATGGTTGCGCGCCGAGCCAAATTTATGTAAAATCTGGGCGGAAGACGGGCGAAGATCCGTTGAACATGCATTTCGATGCATATCCGAGGTGGGGGCTCATGGGTAAATCTATTAACTTACAAGATGTATTTCTTAATCAGTGCCGCAAAGAAGGCGTAGCGGTTACGGTCTATTTAACGAACAGTGTTCAACTCCGCGGGATGGTAAAAGGGTTTGATTCCTTTACGGTCATGCTTGAGGCGCCGGGCAAAGTGACTCAGCTCGTGTATAAACACGCGATCGCAAGCGTGGTGCCCCAGCGTCCGGTTAACACGCATCGTCCTGATTTTCGCGAGTTTGAGGGCGCGCCGCCAGAAGAACATCCCGAGTGACGCCATTCACCAAAATTCATGGGATTGGGAATGACTTCGTCTGTCTTGACCTCATCTCGAATGCCGTTGAAAGAGATTGGGAGCAGCTAGCCATATGGGCCTGTGATCGGCACTTCGGCATCGGCGCCGATGGTCTGATCCTCGTCGAGCGAGGCGAGCTCGCTCCGTTTCGGATGCGCATGTTCAACCCGGATGGGTCTGAATCGGAAATGTGCGGCAACGGAACACGATGCGTTGCCCTTCTCTTGACCAAAGCGGGACATGTAGAAGGATCGTTTGACTTAGAGGTTTCTCAGCGGACGCATCGGATTGACCCGGTTCCTGGAAACCGGTTTCGCGTTCAAATGGGAGTCGCGTCGGTGGATGCGATCGAAGCTGATTTGGGGTTTGAGTCGTTACGTGCATGCCTGATTACGGTCGGCAATCCTCATGCCGTAATCTTCGTGGAGGATGTAGAAATGGTTCCTCTAGAAAAGTGGGGACCAGTTATCGAAAATCTTCCCCGGTTTGAAAATCGAACCAACGTTCACTTCGTGTCCAGATTTGAGAATGAGTTGACGATGAGGACTTGGGAACGAGGAGCCGGGGTAACGCTAGCGTGTGGGAGCGGGGCCTGCGCCGTTGCCCGGGCCGCCGCGGGATCGAACTCTGGTTCATTTTTGATTCGCTTGCCGGGAGGCGACCTAGAGGTCGAAGTGAATGGGGACGAAGTTACAATGACCGGTCCAGCCGCAATATCGTTCACTGGTCGCATTCCGTAGCCTCTTTGAGCCCTCCGCGAACCGCTTGGCTTCAAGCATTCGTCTTTACTAATGATGTTACGTCGTCTCTTTTTTGTGCCCCTGCTTTGCGTGCTAATTCTGGGAGGGTGTTCGACCAAGCCTTCAATAAATGGAGCCTGGAATCTCGCGGTCTCCGGTGCCGAAAACGTCACCGCAACATTCTCGGAGGGTGGTTCGCTCAGTATGGAGGCCACGGTACAGACATTTAAGGTCGGAGCAACCGGGTCATTCACTCTGGAAAATGATAGCTTAACGATCTCGGTGTCCAAGTTCGAATTTCCGAAAGATTTTCCCGATGCACTTAAGGCCATTGCCGAGACTGAAGCTAAAAAGCAGTTCACGCTTGGAGCAAGCACAATTGTTTGGGTGAGCGCGGATGAGGTCAAAGTGACGCCGCCTGCTGGTGGGATTGGAGTATTTGCGAAGCCCTTTACCATGAGCCGCAAAAAGCCTTGAGCGATCTCTAAGGCTCAACTTTCTCCGGCAACTCCGGGTCGGGTTCCCATTCAGCTAGCCACTCGTCGGTTGTCGCCGTGAAACGCTTGGCATCAGCTTCCCTCGCGTTGACCGCCTCCGCCCAGAATCCGACGCTGACAGGTTGAAAGTGGATGAGCCAAACCGCGAGGACCGAGCAGAGGCGATAGATTGGGTGGGGGACAACAAACCAGAAGGGAAGGGCCACTAGGCTCGCGGCTAGCCCAATGGCAAAAGCCGCGAACTGGCTAGAAACCTTAAGCCGATACTGTGCTCCCCACCTTCTGCCAAGCGAGAAAAGAAAATAGCCGTATACCGATAGCCAGAAGGCCAACATCCCGAAGAGAAGCAAGGCGACGAAGATCATCGCCACCTCGGAGATGTAGCAGCCGAAAACTTAACTGGGAGTTCTCGTCTCACTTGCGTCGGCGACGGCCGAGGATGCCCAAAATTCCGAATGTTGCGGCGACCATTGTCGTTGGTTCGGGGACGACTTCGACGCGGTAGTTATCGTAAATCCCAGTCACGGCTTCGGCATTTTGACCGAGGTTCCAGGTGACAAGGCTGAAGTCGAACACCAAGTTCTGCGTGCCAATCGTATCAACGTGAGTATTGTAAACTGCCCCGTTGTAAGTGAAAGGGTTCCCATTAAGCTGGTACGTTGTGGTTAGGGTGTTCGCCGAAGTTTGAGTCACCAGCAGTGAAATTGTTTGCCATCCACTGTAAGGCGGGTTCGAAACATGTCCAAGTATTGGAGCTAGAGGACCGGTGCCGTGCCGCGCCCCAGCGAACGCAAATCCGCCCTCAAGCATGAACATCGAATGTTCATCGGCGTGAGAATTAGCCCACATCGAAAGACCGACCAACTTTCCAGGTTCGTTGGGATCGGAGTACACATCCACACTTGCCTTCAACGTCATGCCTGTCGGAAACGAAAAACCGCCCGACGTAGCTAGATTCACGCGAGAGTGGTGATCAAATTGCCCTGGTGCAAGCGTGGAAGTATAGTTCAAAGCTTGGCCGCCAAGAACGGGTCCAGTATTCACAACCGTTGCACCAGAAGATGTCCACGGGTTCGGGCCGTTCGCGGCTTGACCATTTACCGCCCCAAGCGTGTTGATGTTCGACTCGAAATCCGTGTTAACGATGAACGTAGCGTGAGAAGTGGCGGCCAAAATTCCAGTGGCCAACATGGTTAGGGTGCGTATTCGTTTCATGATTATTCTAGCTACCTTGGACGTCTGAACTGTTAGGTTTTAGTATAACACCGATCTTTCGAAGGAGAGGCCAACACTTTTACCGGCTTCGGGTTGCGATCTCCGCTTTCCGCGAAAGGCATTAACTGAGGTACTCTATTAGTGTGAGTACTATGCTTTGTGAAGTTTTAACCTTTCGAGAGCCTATAGAGTGCCCGCAATGCTATCTTGAGCAACTAGTAACTTATCATGCCGTAATCAACTGTGAAACCCACCCGCATCTTGCGTCCAGGTTCCGCACCGGCGGATTGCATGAGTTTCGTTGCCGGGCTTGTGGGCATCGGGATGAGCTGCTTTATTGCACCCTCTACCATGATCCGGCGCTTGATCTGATGATTTGGCTGAAGCCGCTGGGGATGGAAACCGAGATGCCGTATGAGTACCTCCGCTCCCAAACCCGGTGCCAACATCGGCGGACGGTGAGTGATTTGAGGGGCTTGTTAGAGCTGACCCAAGAAATCCTCAACGCTCATTGCCCCAAGGTCGCCTAGCTCACGTGAGCGCACTCCGACCGTGCCGAGCTCAATGTCGCGATCACCCAGAATCAGCATGAACGGCGTTTTTTGCAACTGCGCGTCCCGAATTTTCTTTCCGAGTGTCTCACTCCGATGATCAACGGAAACTCGAAGCGGCCGGGAATCAAAGAGCGTGTCCTTCAGTCGCGCACCCAGGGCGTCGGCGGCTTCGATATGTCGATCGGCGATAGGCAGAACCGCAATCTGAACCGGCGATAGCCAGAAGGGAAAAGCCCCAGAATACTGCTCCGTCAGCAATCCTATCATGCGCTCAAGCGAACCAAACGGAGCGCGGTGAATCATGACCGGGCGATGGGGCTTGCTGTCTTCGCCGATGTACTCTAGCTCGAATCGCTCGGGCAGGTTGTAGTCAACCTGAACCGTTCCCATTTGCCACTCTCTACCGAGCGCATCTCGAATCATCAGGTCGAGTTTTGGGCCGTAAAAGGCAGCGTCGCCTTGCGAAATCTCGTACTCCAAGCCTAACTTATCGCACGCATCCGTGATCGCTTTGGTGGCGATGACCCAGTTGTCGTCGTGGCCCACATACTTGTCCGATTTCGGGTCCTTTGTGCCAACCCGAACGCGATAATCGGTTAGGCCGAGCTTTTCTAGAACGCATTTCATGAGGTCAACCACCCCAATAAACTCCTCTTGGAGCTGGTCGGGAGTCACGAACAGGTGGGCGTCGTCCTGGGTGAAGCCGCGAGCGCGTAAAATGCCCGTCACTTCGCCGCTTTGCTCATAACGATGAACCGTTCCGAACTCGGCGTAGCGTATCGGTAAATCTCGGTAAGAGCGCATCTGAGACGCATAAATCTCGATGTGGAACGGGCAGTTCATGGGCTTGAGAATGTACGTTTCTT
>JANNCV010000008.1:0-24248 GCA_031386985.1 Armatimonadota bacterium | reverse complement strand
ATCCTCTAGCGTATCCCGGGCCACATCTTTGGCGGTTCGGTTCGCTCTAGCCGTCGTCTGCGAAGCCAGATGGATCGGGAGGGAAGTCCCGAAAACCGTTCGCGCCGCGACGAAGGCATCATCGAAAGTAGCGGGCAAAGTAAGGGCCGCCATGGCGGCGGTTAGCCCCGTTCCATAAGGGCCGGTAACGTAAGCGTTGAGTTCGGTATCACTGAGTCGAGAGGGATCATTTGGCATTTTTTAATTTCTCCTGAATCTTTGTCTACGGCTTCCGCCACGAGTTTGTGGCAGAACGGGAAAGTTTCGGGAAGTTCCGCGAACCCGGCGGGATATCCCGGCGGCTTTTCGGGAACTTCCGCCAAGCTCGCGGAATATCCCGCCGTCTCCTCGTAGTGTCCCGCCACCTCCGCGCTATATCCCGCGGACTCCCCGTTATGTCCCGCGGACTCCTCGGGATATAACATAAACATGGCGGAAGCCCCAATGACCCAATGTTGAACCTAAACTTGGGAAAACATGGGGAAAGCGAGCTTCAGGCGGAAATGAGACCATCACTTGAGCACAACCCTTGGTTCGCTTGATATTATGACCGGAGAAAGGCGGGCGAATGACAATTCCTGTAGATATTGATTGGAGTGGCAGCCACGAAATTCAACACCGACAGGTAGAATGAACCGCATCCCGATACGGGGGAAGTCCGGTTAGATTCCGGCGCTGTGCCGCAACGGTTATCCTGAAATAGGTAAGCCCGAATGCCCAAACGGATGCATGTTTCGAATCCACGAGCATGGATCCGGCGGGTGAGCTAACCGTATTTTCGGCGCTCCTTGTTTGATCTCATTGTGGATCTGAGACAAGGAGTTACCATTAAATATTTATCAAAACAACCCAACTCTCAGCGCGGATTTACGCTGATCGAGCTTCTTGTCGTTATCGCGATTATCGCCATCTTAGCGGCGATCCTTTTTCCCGTTTTCGCTCAGGCGAAGGGAGCCGCAAAGAAAACCGCCGCCCTTTCAAATCTAAAGCAGATCGGGTTCGCCTGGATCGCCTACTCCGGCGACTTCGATGACACCATTATGCGGGCGAGGATTTTGGAGGGCACGAGCATTCGTTATTGGTGGGGGAGTTTCGATGGCACCACGCTGAACACCCGCGATGGCTTGCTTTATCCTTACATGAAAAGTACCGAAGTGCAAGCCGATCCGACCTTTGACAATCGGCTCCGAACCGTCCTGGGCTTAACCGGATTTGGATACAACTACCACTATCTCAGTCCCGCAAGTTACCCTCCGCCCACCTATGCCGAGGTTCCAACAGCCGTCTCAATGACCCAACCCGCCGATCCATCGAACACCCTCGCGTTTGCTACATCCGCCCGAATAAACAACTGGTCATATCCTACGCCCACGCTTGAAGGAAACCCTTACGTTGATCCGCCCAGCAATGAATTCCCCGGTGTTCACGCCCGGCATGTTGGAAAGGTCGCCGTCATTCTCTGGCTAGACAGCCATGCGGGCAGCCGAAAGGTTCGCCTCCGAACCGGAACCTTTGGTTATGGCTTTAACGCGACGGATTTTCAAGCCAACAATCTTGGAGATTTGATGGAGTCGAACTGCGCCTTTGGTCAAGCCTGTCAAGATTCGCTCTTTGACCTTGACTGAAATCGTCAGCCCTGCTTGCGCCAGGGCACTTCGCCTGGCCCAAGCCAAATCTTGACAAAAAAGTATAGAATGATTCGCGAAGATGAACTTCCGAAAAACACTCGCCTTTACGCTCATCGAGCTCCTCGTCGTTATCGCCATCATTGCCATCCTTGCCGCTATCCTGTTTCCGGTTTTTGCCCAGGCAAAAACGGCGGCAAAGAAGACGGTGAACCTGAGCAATCTAAAACAACTGAGCCTGGGAATCCAAATGTATGTCACCGATGGTGAAGGCTATCCGATGATGTCGAGCCCGAGTAGTGCCGTGCCAAGAACTAGATGGCCGGACCATATCTTCAGCTACGTCAAGAACACCGACATTTTCAAAGGCCCGCTCGCTCCGCCCGAAATGTTCGGTAAGGCGTTTGCCCATAATCCCTCTATCAAATATGGCGGTTACGGCTATAACTACCAATATCTTGGCAACTCCCGAAGGGTAACTGGAAACCTGAACTTTCCATTTGCCGCCACTGAAATTGGAATCGGCTATCCTGCCGAAACCGTTGCATTCACCGATACCCAAGGAGTTCGTCGTGACAATGGCACAATTGGGGCGGGCGAATACACGGTGGACCCGCCCATTTCGAGTGCAAGGGGAAGCGGCAAGCCAAGCGGATTTTACGGCGACGGAGCCGAATGCGGTTCGGGCGTTCCGAATACATCTGGCCAGTGGGGCTGTCGGAGTACTCCCGCTGAATGGGCTACCAACCGCATCACCATCGCGTGGTGTGACGGCCACGCCACCACCAAACAGCGAAAGCAGTTGGATGATAAAGATGGCAACGGAATTAGTGACAACGGATATTGGAACGGACTAGCCGACTCGCTACAACAGTGATGCATTCTGCTCGCTAGTTTATTCGCGGAATATTCGTTCTCCCGCCGTGGGTTCTGGCTCCGGTAGGTCCTCGAAATACTGCTCGGCGCGATGAACGTCGTCGGTGACCGTGCAAACCTTGTTTCCGCGTCCGCGCCTGGCCTGGGCATGGGCGCTATAGGCTCGTTTCAGAATGATGTGCCAAGAGTTATCGGTGTGCGCAAAGCTGGCTACCCCAATGCTGATAGTGATGGATAGCGGCATTCCTTCGTAGTGCGGGGTTGCGTTGCAAATTCGCATGGCGATACGGCAAGCCTGGCCGATGCCCTCGCCGGAAAGAGTGAGCACGAAGTCGTCTCCACCGAATCGGCCGAAAAAGTCCGAGGTTCTTCGAGTTTTGTTAAATTCTCGAGCGAATGCGCGAATGACCTCGTCGCCAACATCCCGTCCAAGTGTGATATTAATTTTTTCGAGATCATCAATATCAATCAAGAGGACTGAAAAGGGAGTCCGGCTCGCTTTAGCTTTGTCAAAGAGCGCAGCAAGGCGCGCCTCTATCGCCACTCGATTCGGTAGCCCAGTAGTTGCATCTATCTGGTTTGCGTCGGTGTGAAGTGAGGTTCGCTCCGGCTGGGGCGAGTCATCTGCAACCGGCAAAGCGATTTGCTCGATAAGCAAAACAAATCCTGTGGCAGAAGGGCGAACGTGCAGGTTGCAGTTGGTTCCGGTTTCAATACTCAGAAACGATATCGTTTCCGCCGCCTGAGATTTCATAACTCTTTCATAGAGTTGTACAAGTTCGGCATATTTAACGGGATCAAAAACCTCCCATAGGTTTGATCCGACGATATGGGCGCTTGGCACATGAAACGAATCCCAATCTCCTGCCAGCACTGTGACAGTGTAGTTTGAGTCACAAGCCATCATTGGCCAATTGGAAGATTCTAAATCCATTTTGTACTCATCGGCTAGCCGCCCCGCTTTCTGGAGCTCTAAAAATTTGGCAACCGGAATGTTTTAGAGTTCAACCTTGAAACAGGAGGGGCGAGCCATCTCTGGCCCGCCCAACGTTCAGATGTCCCCTTAGACATTTACTATATCGGCATGACTTGAAGCAAACTCTAGGATTACCGCAAGAATGAACTGTTATCTGCCGCACGCTCGAGGAGATCAACCCATTCGACTTGAGGCACTTCGCAAATTTCAACTTCCCCCAGGCATTATTGCTGGTTTTGGTGAAATTACCGGCCAGCACGATCACACGCACCGAAATCGCGGCTACAATAACTTCATCTCAACACATTGGGATAAATATTCGGAGGAACTATGAAAAAAATTCTTATCATCTCTGCGCTTGCTGTTTTGACTGTAAGTGCCAACGCAATTGACATCGTCGCCGCTAACCTTTACGCTAACACGCCATTCTCGCCTGCTTCTGGTTTGAATACGGTTATTCGTGACGTCAATCAAGCACGAACTGCCCAGCTTCTGATCAACCAAAATCAGCTCGGTGGTATGGTCGCCGGTGATCGGATTACAGGTATGGCGTTCCGACTTTGGAATGGTGCAACTAGCACGTACACTGGCGCAACTTGGACGAGCTACGACATCCGCGTTGGTCAAAGTGTTGCCCCAAACCTTGCAACAACCACGTTTGCATCGAACTTTACCGGCGGAAATACGCTCGTTCAGACGGGCGGATTGACGATGACTGGGTTCACCTCAGGTAACACAGGTGCTACGCCGAATGCTTGGCAAAACACCATCGCGTTTTCCACCCCTCACATCTACACGGGCGGTCACCTTCTCGTAGAGATCCGACACACCGGTAGTAACATCACGAACCCAGCGAACTCGTTTGCTGAGGCTGTCACGACAGCTGGCGTCGGTTACGGAACCGACTACCGCTCATTTACCGCCACGGGTAACGCCGCAACAACGGGTGCTCAGGCGTCGTTTACGATGACGAAGCTGAGTTACACCGCCGTTCCAGAACCAGCAACGATGGCCGCTCTTGGCCTTGGCGTTGCCGCTCTTCTGCGACGACGACGAAACAAATAGGGTTCAGACGAGCCTAAACTTGAAAGAGGTGCCAAGCGGCACCTCTTTTTTTGTTAGATCTGTTGAAACCCCGCCAAAATCGGGTAATATTCCCCTTCGCGCACCAACTTCCTTTGCGCAATCCCACGCCCGGAGAATATTAAGAATTTATGAGAGTAATTCAGCCTCAAGCAAAAAAAATCAGCCGCTTCCTTGAAGTTCCGAACCTTATTGAGCTTCAGCACAACAGCTATCGTTGGTTTTTAGAGGAAGGACTGCCTGAGCTGTTCACAACGTTCAGCCCGATCTGGGACTTTACCCAAACAAATTACATCGAACTCGTGAGCTTCTCGCTCGGCGAACCAAAATACAACATCCAAGATTGCCGCGAGCGCGACATGACCTACGAAGCCCCCATCAAAGCGATTGTTCGCTTTGGCGGAAAAGAGCGCGAGGTAATCGAATCCGAGGTCTACATGGGCGATCTTCCGCTCATGACGGATAAGGGCACGTTCATCGTAAACGGTCGCGAGCGGGTTATTGTTTCCCAGCTCAGCCGATCGCCCGGTTTGTATTTTGAAGAAGGCGTTGATGCTTCGATGCAAGTTCTGGTTTCGGCCCGGATTATTCCCAACGAAGGCCCGTGGCTTGAAGTTGAAAGCGATTCGAACCTCGTTGTTCGAACCCAAATTAGCCAAACCAAGAAGCTTCCACTCACCCAACTGATCAAGGCCCTTAGCGCCTTTGAAAAGGGTCACGCGTTCGTTCACGCTCCGTTGAAGAAGTGCGTTCACCGCAAGCTGGTCGAACCGGTTGCAAACGAAGATGGCGAAGTTATCTTGGATGCCGGCACTTTCATTACGACGGAAATGCTGGTTGGATTGTCGGATGAGCTTCTCAACAAAAAGTTCCAGGTTGAGTTGTTGCTTTCAAATAATGAAGAGCTTCTGCTCACGTTCGGTCGTCCGATGACGATTGATAATCCGAAGGCCGAAGACGTGCTTGGAAAGCGCCTGACGAAGGATTTGATGGAAGGTAACAAAGCCGTCATCAAGCGCCTTGAAAAAATCGAAAAAGAGACGGCGAAGAAGATTGAGTCTATGGAGCTTGGCTCGCTTGAAATTCTGGACGTTTTGCCCCTCGCCGATGCGACGCTTGAACAAGACCCCACCACGAACTGGAAGGAAGCGATTCTTGATATTTACAAGCGATTGCGACCAGGTGAAGCTGCCAACGAAGAAGCCGCTCGCCAACTCGTGTACGGCCTGTTCTTTGACGTGAAGCGTTACGATTTGGGCAAAGTTGGTCGCCGGTTTATTAACCAAAAGGTTGGCTTTGATGTGCCGATGAAGGTGCGTAATCTAACGGCCGAAGATCTTGCCGGTGTGCTCATGGAAATGGAGCCTTACCTGCGAAGTGAGGCTCGCCGAGATGACATTGACGACTTGAAGAACAAGCGCGTCCGTTCGGTTGGAGAACTTCTGCAGAGCCAGCTTCGACTTGGATTTGTGAGAATGGAAAAGGTCGCGCGAGAGCGAATGACCTCCACCGATCAGGAGAACCTCCTGCCCGGAATCATTTTGAGCGTCAAGCCGGTTAGCGCCTCGATTAAGAGCTTCTTTAGTAGCAACCAGCTATCAACGTTTATGGATCAGACGAATCCGCTTTCGGAAATCACGAACAAGCGCCGTCTTTCAAGCCTCGGCCCGGGTGGTTTGCAACGTACAAGCGCCAAGCTTGAAGTTCGCGACGTTCACCGATCTCACTACGGTCGAATCTGCCCGATTGAAACTCCAGAAGGTCCGAACATCGGCCTTATCAGCCAGCTAACGACTCATGCACGCGTAGATGAATATGGCTTTATCATGACGCCTTACCGCAAGGTTACGAAGGGTCAGGTTTCCGAAGAAATCGTTTACATGACGGCTCAAGAAGAGTCCGGTCTGCTCGTTGCTCCGGCCGACACTGTGACGGACGAGAATCGCATGATCATGGTGGAGCAGCACCAAGTGCGATGCGCGGGTGGTGACCTTGGCGGCGCCAGCTACCCAACCGTCGCCCGTGATCGAATTGATTTGATGGACGTTTCGCCGGTGCAGATTATCTCTGTTGCCACCGCCTTGATTCCGTTCCTTGAGAACGACGACGCAAACCGTGCCCTGATGGGCGCGAACATGCAACGCCAGGGCGTGCCTTGCTTGCGTTCGGATGCTCCTATTGTGGGCACTGGCTACGAGCGTGTTGCCGCCGTTGACTCCGGCGCCGCCGTTGTCACCCGTCGCACCGGGAATGTCGAAACTGTAACCTCGCTTGAAATCAAGATCAAGACGGACGAGGGTGAGATTGATACGTATAAGCTAATGCACCTCGTGCAAAGCAATAAATCAACTTGCTTTACGCACAGCCCCGTAGTCTTCCCCGGTCAGCGCGTACTGAAGGGTGATACCCTTGCCGATGGCGCATGCTGTGACGATGGCCGTCTGGCTTTGGGCCAGAACGTTCTCGTCGCATTTATGCCATGGGGCGGATATAACTATGAGGACGCCATCCTCATCAGCGAGCGCATGGTGAAGGATGACGTTTACACTTCAATCCACATCGAACGCCACGAAAGTGAAGCCGTAGACACCAAGCTCGGACCCGAAGAAATCACCCGAGACATTCCAAACGTCGGCGAGGAAGCCCTGAAGGACCTCGACGAGAACGGAATCATCCGAATTGGGGCCGAAGTTCGACCTGAAGACATTCTGGTTGGAAAGGTTGCGCCGAAGGGTCAAGTTGAAATGACCGCAGAAGAGCGCTTGATCATTGCGATTTTTGGTAAGAAAGCCGAAGAAACTCGCGACGTATCGCTTCGATTGCCGCACGGTGAAAAGGGAACGATTGTTGACGTTAAAGTCTTCAGTCGCTACAAGTATCTTTCACCTTCAATCAACAAGGTCTACAAGGAATCCAAAAAGCGAGATCGCCTGATCTGCGATATCACGGAAGAGCCCTTAATCCAGATCCCCGGCGACGAGTTGCCGGCCGGTACGAACATGACGGTTCAGGTCTACATCGCCCAAAAGCGCAAGCTAATGGTTGGCGACAAGATGGCGGGACGACACGGCAACAAGGGCGTTATCTCGAAGATTCTGCCACTGGAAGATATGCCGTTCCTAGCCGATGGCACTCCGGTTGACATCGTGTTGAACCCCCTCGGCGTACCGAGCCGAATGAACATCGGCCAGATCCTCGAAACTCACCTCGGCTACGTTGGCAAGCACCTTGGCGTGCGCTACGTTTGCCCGGCGTTTGAAGGCGCAACCGAGCATGAAGTCATGGACGAGATGGAGCGCCTCTCGCAGCACATGAAGCGACAGGTTCTTGGTGCATATGTAAACGGCGAACTCGGATTGAATATCAAGATTGGCAGGGCCGATCATGCTGATACGATTTTTGAGAACATCACGACTCGATTGCACGAGCTTGATCACGATAACATCGAGCGCGTTTCCCGAATCTTGGCGGCTTCTTCATCCAAAAAGGTTGATGACTTGCTTGCGATTGATCTGGATAACTGGACGCCGGAAGAAGTTACGGAAAATGGCAAGCCATACAAGGCGAACAAGGAAGTTTACGCTTCGATTCTGGAAAGGATTGAGCATAACGCGTTCCGAAGGGCTGGTTTGGATTCCAAGTCTATGAAGTCTCGTTTGCGCGATGGCTTGACGGGCGAAGACGTTCCCAACATGATCACGGTCGGAACGATTTATATGCTGAAACTTGAGCACCTTGCGGATGAAAAGATTCACGCGCGCTCTATCGGCCCGTACTCACTTGTCACCCAGCAGCCGCTCGGTGGAAAAGCCCAGTTTGGTGGCCAGCGTTTTGGAGAAATGGAAGTCTGGGCTCTCGAAGCCTATGGTGCGGCCTATACGCTCCAAGAGTTGCTGACGATCAAGTCGGACGACGTAACGGGACGCGTGAAAGCGTACGAGAGCATCGTGAAGGGTGAAACCCTAAGCGAGCCAGGAATTCCCGAGTCGTTCAAGATTCTGGTTAACGAGCTTCGGTCGCTCTGCCTTAAAGTTTCGGTCGAGGATCGAAACAACAAGGAACTGCCGCTCAAGGATTTGGATGAACTCGGTTCACCAGACGATCTGAGATTAGCTCGCAGCGTCGGATTCTTTAACTAGGTTAAGTCGCCGTGCCTTCGCCCGTTGTTCGCGGATCGGTTTTGGTTGCCTCCGCCCTGCTGGCGTTCGCGGCGAACTCAATCCTTTGTCGCCTCGCGCTGGCGGGTCAAGAGATTGATGCGCCCGCGTTTACGGCCATTCGCCTCATAACCGGCGCAATTCTGCTCAGTGCGGTCGCTTTGGGTACGGGCAGGTCCAGATTCCACAAGCAGGGAAGTTGGCTCTCCGGGCTCATGCTTTTCGGCTATGCGATCGCCTTTTCTCTGGCTTACTTGGGGCTAACGGCGGCGACGGGCGCGCTGATTTTGTTTGGAACAGTGCAGGCCACCATGATCGTTGGCTCTGTGCTAAAGGGCGGGCGCCCAAACTGGCTCGGAGTAATTCTGGCGACTACTGGGCTCGTTGTTTTAACGCTTCCGGGGCTAGACTCGCCGCCTCTGCCGCAAGCCTTATGGATGTTCGGCGCAGGGGTTGCATGGGGCATTTATTCACTGAAAGGGAAGGGCTCAACTGACCCCATCGCTGACACCGCCGCCAACTTTCTGCGTTCGCTCGTTTTCCTCGTCCCTTTGGGATTTATTGCGACGAGCGTGGTCCGATGTACGCCGCTGGGCTTCGGCCTCGCCGCGTTTTCTGGTGCGATTACTTCAGGGTTGGGTTATGTTGCTTGGTATGCGGCCCTCGGATTCCTGGGTTCGGCCAGGGCAGCGACGGTGCAACTTCTCGTCCCCGTCTTGGCCGCATTTGCAGGAATCGCATTCATGGGCGAGAAGATGAGTTGGAGGCTCGCAGTAGCGGCAGCATTGACTTTGGGCGGGGTTGCCTTAGCCACGAGGAAGCCGGTGTCTGGCTAAGTCCTCATTTCGCTTCCCACACCCTCAGTTCCACCAGGTGAACACCCTCATTTGCGCTCCCTTTGATCATATTTACCCGAACAAACCTCGCTAGCCGCGAAGTGAACTTTATCTCATCCCCGCTTGAGTTTGAAGGCGTAGTATTCGCCGAGCGATCGGCCGCCATTTGCCACTTCACGCCATCGGTCGAGGTCTCCACGGTGTATTGGTAATACCGCGAGCCATCCCAGAAGGTGAAAGCCTCAATCCGGTCAACTTGGAACACTTTTCCAAGGTCTACCTGGAGCCATTGAGGCGCGACTGCCCACCAACTTGAGTAAAGATCAAGGTTGTCATCCACTGCCAGCTCGGGGGCTTGTGGCCCCTGTGTACCACCGGAAACGGTCACCTTTTTCCCAGTGGCGAGGTTAGGAACTTTGGGGGGAACGTGATAGTAGATCTTCGCTGATTCAGGTCCGATTCGAGTGCCCATCTTGTCATACTCTGCGGCCCTTATGGTAGTCGTTTGGCTGATTGTGATCGGGCCGGAATATGCTGGCGACTGCGGTAAAACCGGCTTAGAATCTGTCGAGTAGCGCATTATGCCCGCTCCCGCCGACTTCAAACGAACGGTCAACGGCAGGGTGAAGCAAGGGACATCAAAGCCGCTCGGATCTACGGCGTCCAGGGCCGAGTTTTCAATCAAAACCGAGTAGATCAGCGAATCAAGTAGCTTCTCGGTTACGCGCAATCGCGGTTCAAACTCAACAAAGTTCGTCAAAGTTGGATTCCAAACTCGCTCGGCCATGGCCGGAACAATGCGGCGAAGATTCTCGATTTCCGACTCCTCCGGTCCCTCCCACGAGCAAATCTGCGCCCCTTCTACACGCGAAACATCGGGCGCTCGGAACCAACCCGTTGTCTTGTATAGGTTCGAAAAACGCCCAAAACGTCCCAAGTCCCATTCATACACCTTCTTAGCTGGCCAAACATGACGGTTCACCACGTAAAGCGGGGTCCACGAAGCGTTGATCACCGAATAGCCATCTTCCAGCAAATCGGTCGGGGTGTAGTAGGCGTTTTCGAACTCCATAACCAGGATGTCCTTGGGAATCGGGAACTTGGAATTCGGATCACGGCCAAACCCTTCCCAAACCACGAGTTGCTTGCCGTTCTTCTTGACAATGTTGTTGACTTGGATCAAGAACCGCCGAAAAATCTCTTGTTGTGATTTCTCCGGCAGGCCCAGCTCTTTGAAGGCGGATACAAAATCTGGATGCTGGTGCGCGTGGGCAATATCCGCTTCATCGCCTCCCATATGAAAATAGGGAGCCGAGCCGAAAACTTCGCACATCTCCCCGATCAGAGTTTCAACGGCTTTCAAAACGGCGGGACTGGCGAAGTTAATGGTGGCGTGATGCTCGTACGGTTGTGTTCCTTTGATCTTGAACAAATCCGGGTAAGTGCGAACCAGAACCGCCGAATGCCCCGGTATGTCGAACTCCGGGATGATCGTGACGCCACGCTCATCGGCAAACTTAACTAGCTCTTTGAGTTCCCCAATCGTGTAGGTGGTTTTGGGTTCATTCAAGAGCGGAAACGCTCGGCTTGGGAAGGTAAACGACTGGTCATCGGTGAGGTGGAGTTGAAGGTAATTCAGCTTGTACAGGCGGCAAAGTTGGATGCACTGCTTCAGCACATTAATGGAGTGAAATTTGCGCGCCACATCAATGAGCAACCCTCGATACCCCCGCGCTGGCTCATCTTCGATCACCATCTTCGGAACCTGAAGTTTGCCACCTGCAACGGTGAGAGATTGAAGCAAAGTCGTCGTACCATAAGCAATACCCTTCACTGTGCTTGCTGTAATCGTCACCTCCTTGTCAATCTCAATGCGATAACTCTCCGGCCCACCGGTTGGCATCAAGCGAAGTCTAATCTTCGAACCCATTCCCCAGCGCGGTGGTGGGGGTGGGTCATTCATCACCACTCTCATAGAGCGGATTGACTGATCAACCACCCGGGATACAACTCCAGCTCTCAACTGAACCTCGGCAGCTAAAACCCGGGCAATCGACGCCAACTCCTGCGCCTCTGGAATAATTGAAGGACTCCCCAACACCAGATTCCCCTTACCAAAGCTCACATCTTGCGGCCAAGGAACAAGCCCAATCTTCTTTTCTACAGCCGGCGGTTTCGGGCGAGGATTCTTTGCCAAAGCCAGGGCAATACCCCGCTCAAACTCATCCGCCAAAACCGCATTCCCCGCCGGGAGCATGTGTACGCCATCATAGGTCAGGGGCACCCGCTGATCCCGAAAGAAAGCCGTCCGCAAATCAACCACGGTCGAACCGGTCTCGCGGCCTACCGTCTTCACCACATCGGCATATTGATCAAGCTGAGCATCCAGCGGATTCGATCCCCGAGGCTTCTCCCCGATCACGGAAGGTGTGGCCAAAATCAACTGAATTTTGAGTAACTGAGCACTCGCAACCATATCGCGCAGGCATTTCTCATAAACCGCCGCCGAGTTGCCATTCACCCCGTGCCAAACGTCGTTTATCCCAATCTCAATCACTGCGGCAACGGGTTTCTCAGTTCGAAGGATCTCGGCGAAGGGTGATTGAGATGCATTCCCATCCCGCAAATCATTGCTCTTCCCTCCATTTATCCCGCGCTTCAAGAGCGAAATCTGTAGCCCCTTCGTGTGGTTGCTTTCGCTCAGCCGCTGGCTCATTATGTCCAAGTAGCCTCCCTGCCACGTAATCGAATCCCCAAAAAACACAATCTTGTCTCCCATTCGGAGCGGGGTCATGGGCGAGGTTAACTGGGAACTTGAAAGCAGGGCAATGGCCAAGAGCAGTGGCATGGCTGAGTCTATCTCAATTGACTTTCGGTATAACGGCTGAAGGTTGCGGCTGTGAGCATATCAAAAGAAGTTGAAGGATTCAAGCGTTCCAAGAACCCGCTACGCCTCCTGAAAGCCGCTATTCTCGTTTGGCGCCAGGGGCGGCTGATCGAGTTTGCGTACGGAGCCTGGTGCTTTATCGGTCACCGCCCTTCCCAAGTTATCAAGCGTGACGGCTTTGCCGTAGAGAGCTACTTCCCCGAGCTTGAGCGACAGTTCCAAGAGTTGCGAAAGCATAAGGCGGCGGCTGTCCTTGCGATCGGCGGCGAGTTGTATTGCACCGATCATGGCCTTGCCGATACCGAGGATGGATTCATTTTTGGAGAGTACGGCGAGTTCTCGGCTCGCATCTTCTTAAAGGATCAAGCGGGAATCGCCAGCCACGACTTTTATAACCAAATCAAAGGGCTTCGGCATATCCACGCCCTTTTGCGCGTCGGCGAAACGGTGTACATCACCACTGGCGATACCCACAAATACCTCGATGAATGGACGTTGGCCCGCCGCGAGTTTAAGTTCAAAAAGCGGCTCATGAAGCGGCTTGGCGGATTTACTACCTGCGCTCGAGTTGGCGGCAAAACCTATTTTGGAACCGATTTCAGTCAGCGTCCGAACTATCTATTCTGCCTGGAAACCAAGCAAAAATCATTCTTTCCTCGCCCCGCTTACACCCAATATTGCTACCTCATGTTCGTGGTTGAGGAGCGCTATTTGGTTTGCTTCAATCGCCACCTTTCGAAGTTTTCCGGAGCGCTTTCGGTCAGCGTTTTTGATACGCAGACCGGTTGCTTCTTAAGCTCCCAATCTTACACGGGCAACGTTTTCGTCACCGACCACGTTGCGGTGCCGGGCACATGAACGAGAGCCGCTTCATCACCCGCCCGATTGATCTTTTCTATTTGCGCCCGGTTGAATCTCAAGTCCTGTCGCATCTGGGAAGCAGCGGGCGAATCCTTGATCTGGGCTGTGGTAACGGCGCGAAAACGGAGTCGTTTCGTCGCCTGGGATTTGAGGCGATAACTCGATCTATTCCACCACACCGAGCACCGTTACCGTTCCGGCGGGGGCGACGGATGTCACGTTCCCGATTACAACCTTGCCGGTGACCTCAATCAAAACCGTAACCGTAACCACCCGAGTTTCTGCCGGGGAGAAGACGGGGACTTTTCGGATTAATCCGTAGGCGGGGCGGGGATCGGGGTTGGGGTGGGGGGGATGGGGGAACGTGAGCCGTGCGATCCCGCCACCCGCCACACGTTTCCCGATCCCCGGTAATCTCATGGCATGCGACATGAGCTTCTTTATCGTCCCACCTTCTCCGCCGCTCGAGTTATGCTTGACCCCGGGGAGACGATTCGGGCGGAATCGGGGGCGATGGTGAGCATGTCTCCCACCATCACCATCGAATCCAAAGCTCAAGGCGGGATCGGGAAGGCGCTGGGGCGGCTCTTTGCGGGAGAGAGCTTCTTTCAAACAAAGTTCACGGCTTCTCACGGTGCGGGCGAAGTTCTCCTGGCTCCCAGTTCCCTGGGCGATATCTTTGCCGTTGAAGTCGCAATTCCCAAAGCGTTAATGGTGACGAGCGGTTGCTTTTTGGCTTGCGATGAGGGATTGGATATCGCCACCAAGGCTCAGGGGAAGGGGTTTTTCGCGGGCGAAGGGCTTTTCTTGATGAGGGTTTCCGGGGCGGGAACGCTACTTGTCAGTTGTTTTGGGGCGACCCACACAGTTCAACTCGCCCCTGGTCAACCTTACATTGTTGATACCGGGCACATCGTCGCTTTCGAAGAATCTTGCCAGTATTCGGTGCGAACGGTAACAAAAGGGCTCATTCAGTCGTTTACTTCGGGAGAGGGTTTCGTTGCCGAGTTTGTTGGACCCGGAATCGTGTACATTCAAACCAGATCACCTCAATCTTTTGGACCATGGATAAGTCAATACGTGCCGCGTGGATCATAGCTCTGCTTTTGTGCAGCCTCGGCTGCGGAAAGGACGAGCTCAAAATTGCGCCCGAGATCGTTTTTGAATCGGTTTCGTTACCGGTTGAAACGACCAAGCTTAGCGATCACAAAGGCAAGGTCGTGCTCTTAGATTTTTGGGCAACCTGGTGCGCCCCATGCATCCAATCCATGCCCCTGATTGAGAAAGTTCATCAGAAGTACAAGGAGAAAGGGCTCGTTGTGATCGGCGTAACCGATGAGGGCCGATTCAAGGTTGACGAGTTTCTTAGGCGAATGCCGATTCGATACAACATCCTGCTTGATACGAACAAGACCTCGAACCCGGATTACGAGCTCACCACAATCCCCGTGCTATTTCTGATTGACAAAGAGGGAAATATCGCGTATTCTTTGCGGGGAGCACCGGAAGATACAGCGGAACTTGAGGCCGAGATCGAGAAGTTGCTCTCTCGTTAACCCGTCTTTGAGTTGTAACTTTGATCGCTTCTCTTTTTGCCGTCTGTATTGCCCAAGATTCTCCTCGCATTCGAGATTTGCTCCCGAACGGGGCGGCGGTCTTGGTCGAGAACATGCCAGGTTCGGCCGTTTCGATTCAACTCTTTGCCGCTAGTCGCGGGGTGGAAGAAACAACGGCAACCCACGGATGGAGGCATTTGCTGGAGCACCTTCTCCTTATGGGCCGCCGGGACTCCGCCTCGATTGATGAGAGAGCCGAGTCAAAGGGAATCTTCATTACGGGCAAAACCTACCGCGATGCGATGCAAATCGAAATCACTTGCCAGCCCGATCAACTGGAAGACGGCATGGCGTTTTTGGACGAGCTCCTGCTGCCAATTGACATCACCCAAGAGACAATCGATCGGGAAATCAGGGTGATGCGACAAGAGCTTGAGCTCGAAGACGATGCCGCCCGCCTCGCCCGTGGAGCGTGGAAAGCCGCCTACGGGGAAACTGGGATGGATGCGGCTGGAAACTTGGCGACGATGGGAAAGGCAAACCCCGACGCCTTGAGTGAACTGCAAGCCAAGCAGTTTGCGCCAAGGAATATGGGGTTGGTCATTTCCGGTCCCCTCAGCCTGGATAAGGTTACTGCGCGAGCACGACTTTCGATGATGAAGCTCAGAGGCGAGCCTGCCGCCGAACTGCCCCGGGTGGAATCAGAGGTTTCACGTTTGGATATGCCGGATGCCTATGGTGAACTTCGCGGCGTGCGCGTTCCCGGCATTCGAGAGCGAAAAGTCGCGGCCGCGCTGCTCGCTGCCTTTGGCATCGCCTCAGAAATGCCGGGCAGCTTTGTAACCTACACGCCTACTCTTTCGAACGCCGTGGTTATGGTCGGTCGCACTGAATCCAATAGCGGGCTTGGATTCTTTATTGATGAAATGTCGGACCAGCAAAAAGTGGCCGCTTTCACTCACGGGCGAGCCCTAGCTTTGCGCTGGATCGAGCGCCACCGTAGTTCACCTTCGAGCAATAGCTATTGGCGCGGTATGTTGCTATGTCAAGACAAAAGCGTTCGGATTGAGACCCTCGTCGAATCGTTCTCGCAGATTACATACCTTCAATATCTCGATGCGCTGGCGGGTTTTGGAAAGGACCGAGCAATTATCGTCGTGGGAGATCGCAAGTGATCGCTTCGATCCTGCTTGCGGCTCAGGTGAAGGTCGCAGCGGTTCGAATTGTTGAAATTATTGAGCCCGCTGCGGCTCGAGTGGAAATTCAAGCGGTGGTAAGCCTTCCGCCAAGCCTCTCGCCCCGCGAGAGGGGGGCGCTCATGATTATTCGCGAAATGCTTGTCCTGGGAACCGATAATTACACCAAAAATCGCCTTCTTGATCTAGCCCTGCTAAACGGTGATCCCATCAGAGTTTCACTCAGTTTTGATCACTTTCGGATTGGGTTTTCGCTCCCCGCGAACAGTGAAGATGTGGGAGCCGATATGGTTTCCAATCTCCTGCGAAATGCTCTCTTTCGCGAGGATGAGTTTGCGTCCGCGCTCGCCCTCGCCCCCTTCCGTTCTTATCCCGCTTGGCCGAGTGCGCTGGGCAACGGGGAAAGAGATTTCAGAAGTTTGCGTTTGAGCGAACTGCGCCAGGTTTATCAAAGGCTGTTTCGACCGGAAAATGTTACGGTCGCGGTCGGGGGAGTTTTCACCTCTGGGGCGTTCTTGCGAAAATTCGCAGATTGGGCACCAGCTCCGGCCCGTGCTATCAATCCGGGCAAACCTCAAGAGCTTTACAAATCTCACCCGGTTAATACGGTGGCTCTTTGGGCGGATCTGGGGGACGTGCCCTACCCGCAATTGGAACTAACTGCCATCGCCTTGGGCCTCGGCAAGGATGGCGCGGCGTTTAGAGTTGTTCGAAACCAACTCGGGCAAAGTTATCGCCAAGAGGGGGTCGTCTCTCCTGGACCGGCAGGGCTTCGCTTAGGAGTTGTTTATCAGTCGAGCGCTCCAGACGCGCCGGCCGCACTGGCGGCTCTGGCGAAAGATATCGAAACGTGGTCTGACCTCACTTTGAAGCGAGCGCAGGCGACTATAAAGGCTTTGGATGCCCTGGGCATGGGTTATTCTTCGGTCTATCTCGATCCCGCCGGACCCTTAACCAGCTCTCTCCCTGATCGCTGCTACTGGGCGGCTTATGCGGCCGCCCATAAGTTGCCTCAGGATCGGAAACTGGTGCTAACGGCGATGGGGTCGGTGAGTTTGGACCAGCTTAAGTCCACCGCAAAACGATGGGCGAGCGAAGCTAAGATCGTGATAACGCCCTAAAATTGGGCTGCTCAGGGTAGAACACTATGATGATCGAAACGGAGCGGTTGTTGTTACGACACCTAACATTTGAGGATGCACCGTTCATCTTAGACCTTCTAAACGACCCCGATTGGATCAAGCATATCGGTGACCGGGGGGTTCGGAATCTTGCTGATGCTCGCCGCTATATCGCGGACGGGCCGATGAAAATGCTCGCCAGGCACGGATTCGGGCTACAGGTGGTTGAACTTGGCGGCGTTTCTATTGGCTTGTGCGGCTTGCTAAAGCGCGATTGTTTGGATTGTCCCGATCTGGGGTTTGCGCTCTTACCGGAGTATCGTGGCAAGGGTTACGCGTTTGAAGCGGCGACAGGCGTTTGCGGGTATGCACAGGGCACTCTGAACATGAGCACGATACTCGCAATTTCCTCCCCAAACAACGTAACCTCGGCCGCCCTCTTGGGGCGGCTGAAGTTCGAGAATCGCGGGTTAGTAGAGCTGGCTGATTACGGAGTTTCGGTGCTCTGGGCACGGGATTTCTAATGTGATTAGTTCAAAACCGTAATCGTAACCGTTCTCGTTCGCCCGTTTCGCGTCGCCGTCAGGACACGCACCCTCGATGCAGTGACGTCCAGAGTCGGCATGCTGAAGGTGTTAAAGCGCGAGGCGTAGGTGAAGGTAACTGAGGCGGGCGGCACGATTTCGGGGCCGCTCGCGGCCAAAGTCACCGTAAATCCGTTCCCGACCGTCCCATTTGCGTTGATCGTCACGTTCACTGGATTTCCTCCGATTACGGTTGTTGGAGTTGCTGTCATGGTTGTGATATCGGGAAGCATAACAATGAGGTTGCGCGTGATGATTTGAGAGCCGAGTTGAGCTTTAACCTGTCTCATGATTTGAACCGAGGTGCTGAGTGTCTGAATCTGGAAAGTCCCCACAGTTTGGCCTTCGGGAATGAGCAGTGAGGGCGGGGTCACGAGAGCGGCGCTGTTATCTGTCAGCGTGATCGTAGTGCCCCCGGCAGGGGCGGGAGTAGACAGTTCAATTCTTCCGAGTCCAGGGTTGCCGGAAACCACGCCGCTGGGAGCGATGCTGTAAGAGCTAATCTGGTGCAAAGGAATCCTAAACAGGAAGTTGTTTGGCTGTTGTAATCCGCCCCCACTCGCGAATACACCCAGCAGCGCGCCGGTGGCTCGATTGTATTTTTTGATCATTGAGTTCTGATAGTCTCCGACGTAGAGGTTTCCGTCGGGACCGACTTCTATACCTTGGGTTGCGCCACCAACCGAGACAAAATCGCCAAGGTAAGCGCCGGTTGAACTATAACGTTTCACCGTCCCCGTATTAAAACTGCTCACCAAGAAGTCGCCATTGGGTTCAAAGCGGTTATCCAGTGGGCCGCCCAAACCGCCAAATCCGGCCGGGACGAAATCGGAGATAAAGGCCCCCGTGGTTCCGTTGAATTTACTCACCTTGCCGAGCCCAAAAGAGCTGACATAGAGGTTGCCCGCCGTATCCCAGCTTAAGCCATCGGGGCCAAGAATGTTCGTGATAAACTTGTCGACGAAAGCACCGGTCATTGCATCAAATCGAGCCACGTACGATCCAGCGCCGTTGAAATTTGAAACATACAGATGACCTCCCCTAAACGCTAAATCGGCTGGAAACGCAAGGTCGGGCAAGCTTGCAAACACACCCATGAACGCCCCGGTTGTTTTGTTATAGCGCAAGACATTATCCGAGTCGCGACTCGAAACATAAATATTGCCATCTGGTCCAACGGCGATTCCTTGCGGCCCGCCAAGGCCCCCGCTACCGGGTGTCACAAAATCTCCCAAGTAGACCCCCGTGAAAGCATCGTAGCGCTTCACGCTGTGGGTGCTCTCACTCGAAACGAGAAAATCCTGGGCGGTGACGGCGGCCGCGCAAAGTAGCCAAAGCGAAAAAAAAGGAACACGATTCATGGTGAATGGTGGACGGCTTTAGTCAGCGGCGCCACCTATCTATTTGAACCACGCGCACTTTTTGATGCTAATGAAGTTCAAAATGCTAGCCTTTTCGAGGTTTCGCGGCGCATGGGTAACCTTTACCTCTATGGCAACCGCGCCGCGAATCACCGGAACCTTTCTGGATGAAATCACCCACGATATCCCGAGCCAAAACTGGGGAGAGGCGGAGTGGCGTCGGGAGTTCGCGTTGTACCGAAAAATAGGGATAGACACCGTGATCATCATCCGAGCTGGCTATAAAAATCGGTGCATGTTCCAAGCCAAATGCTTGCCAGACTTGTTGCCGGTTTACAATGATCTAGGCGAGCTTTTCTTCTCCCTCGCGGACGAGTTCAACTTGAAGGTTTTCTTCGGGACTTATGATTCGGGGCACTTTTGGCAGAAGCGCTCCTGGTGGAAAGAGGTTGAAATCAACCGGGCCTTTCTGGAAGAATCCACCGAAAGATATGGGCATCACGCGAGCTTTGCCGGCTGGTATCTCACGCATGAGACGGGCAAAAACGATGCTCATATTATCGAGATGTTTAACCACATCGGAAAGATTTGCCGCGAGCTCAAGGATGTCCCAATTCTGATTTCTCCGTACCCTCAGGGTGCTAAGCAATCCGGCGAAAACGCGCTCACGCTAGAGGAATCCTTCGATCACTGGGATCGAATCTTCGATGCGACCAAGGGTTCATTTGATGTTTGTGCATTTCAAGATGGGCAAGTTCACTATCAAGAGTTGCCTAAGTTCATCGAGGGAATCGCTGAACTGGGAAAGAAATACGGAATCACAATCTGGTCAAATCTCGAGTCGTTCGACCGCGATATGCCGATCAAATTTCCTCCTGCTGATTGGAGAAATCTTAGATTCAAGCTAGAAACCGCCGCCAAAGTCGCGGAAAAAATCATCACCTTTGAGTTTCCACACTTCATTTCGCCGCACTCTTGCTATCCCGCCGCGCACAATTTGTTTGATCGCTACAAAGAATATGCCGATATTAAGTTATAGGTGAACGCAAAGCACCTGTGGAATCGTATAATTGGTGGAGAGAAATGATTACATTAACGCCTCGCGCAGCAACTGAATTGAAAGACCTGATCGTTAGCCAAGACAAGGAGGGCTCCGCCCTTCGCGTTTGGGTCGCCGGTGGCGGTTGTTCGGGCCTATCTTACGGTATGGCACTAGACGACCAAGCGCCCGAAGAAGGTGATGAGGTTTATGAAGTCGAAGGGGTCAAAGTGATTATTGACTCAATGAGTCTCGGCCACATGGACGGCTCCAGCGTTGATTTTGTGGACGATGATTTTGGCGGTGGATTTAAGATTGATAATCCTAAAGCGGTCGGCGGGTGCGGTTGTGGCAACTCGTTCCAGACCGAAGAGACGGCGGCGGCTCCCGGCGGCGGATGTGGCAGTTGTAGCTCTCGCGGCTAAAAATCGTGCAATTCGTGGGAAAGTAACAACTTTTCATGTTGGGCGCTATAGATCGGGCCTCGTTGAACGTACAATAACACTGTATGCAAATACGTTCAAACGTGCTCGTGGTTGGTGCCACCGTTGCGTTGCTCGCCTTGAGCCTTTCCGCTTTTGCGGTTAAGGCAATTGACGTTGGCTCGAAAGCTCCTGCTTTCTCCGCTAAAGCAACAACCGGTAAGGTCGTCAGCCTCAAGTCACAACTCGAAAAGGGTCCCGTGACTCTTTATTTCATCAATATCGGTTGTCCGGTTAATCACCGTGCAGCCCCGTTCTTCAAGAGGATTGACGAAGCCTACAAAGGCAAAGGCAACATTGTTGGAGTTATTAATGGCGACGTAGAGGCCGCCAAAAAATGGCAAAAAGATTACGGAACCACGTTCCCAATCGTTGCCGACCCCGACCTGAAGATTATTCGCGCTTACGGTGCGGATTATTCTCCATGGGCCGTGGGCGTTGATAAAGCGGGCAAGGTTGCCAAGGTTATGAAAGGCGGATCTCCGACTGAACT
This sequence comes from Armatimonadota bacterium, assembly GCA_031386985.1. Classification (GTDB taxonomy): domain Bacteria; phylum Armatimonadota; class Fimbriimonadia; order Fimbriimonadales; family Fimbriimonadaceae; genus JANJUB01. Next base: position 3,076 of record JANNCV010000008.1, on the reverse strand, counting down.
AAAGGTCGTTAATGATCTCGCTGCCAAAGCTGCCGGTGCTAAGCTTGCAAAAGTCTCCTTCGATGGCGCGCCATCGGGTGGAGGGTGAGGCTTCTAAACCACTTTTCCCGTTGGGAAAAGACAAAAATTAAAGCTTCGCCGGAAACGGTGGAGCTTTTTTGTTAGCTCGCGAAAGGATATTCTTCGCGACGCCTGGCCAGCATTGACTCATAGTTCTCGATGAGCGATTCGATTTCGGCAGGGTTAGACTGCGCGTAACGAAGAGCCGCCGCAAGTTGGCCTTCAGGCACCGCCGGAAACGTCTCGATCAAGCGCTCCACCGAGCCAAGCTTTCGAAACTCACGCACGACTTCCCAAACGGCAATCCCATAATCCGCAAGCCGCGCAACATGGTTCTGACTATCATCTTGAACCACCGCCATCGCAACGGGAGATGCTTGGCGTCGGAGTTTCTTAAGTCGCTCTTCCACCATCTCGGGGCGGATTCCGAGCATATCTGAGCACTCGTCCACGGAAACTTGCTCTTTATCAACCGCCATGATGGCAAGGTCTCCGAGGAGACTAGGGTAAGAGCGCCAGAGCGTGTTAAGCATCGCCTCGACGCGTTCGGGATCACTCGCGGCCAGCCGAACAAGCTGGCAGAGTTGCCATTCTTCAATATTTGCCCACATAAAAATTGCAGTCCTTGCTTTGGGGCCACCTTGGCCAGGTCGCCGACGACCTTGTCGGCAACAATAGTATAGACCTATATTTGTTGCGTTAGGTTCGTCAAACCTAGACTTCCTTGCTGCCATATTCAGCGAAAGCCGTACGCACTTCGCAAAGCTTGACTCTACGACGGGAATGTCAGCCGCTCGTTAAACTGCAGGAGGCCGAAATCCTACGCAATTCCATCATGAATCGTAGTGATCACCTTGGCCATAACGGTTATGGTAACGATCCCACCATTTTTCTGTCTCTTGCGCGTTAATCGCGATTGGGTTGCCTACACGGAGGGCGAGGGCAACGGTTCGGGCCACGTCTTCCACCATTATCGCCGCCTTGAGGGCGTCGCGGACCGTTGGCCCCCAGGTGAAAACGCCGTGGTTGCCCAGAAGAATCGCGGGTCCGCGGGCGCGGTGCTTTAAAATCGCTTCGCCGATATGATCGCCTTCGTTATCTACATAAGGCGCGCATGGTATCTCGCCACCAAACTCATCGGCAATCGCAGTGAGAACGCAGGGGATGGGCTGATGGCACGCTGCAAACGCCGTCGCAAAGTTGCTGTGAGTGTGAACAATTGCACGAATGTCGGGCAAATTTCGGTAAAGGTAGAGGTGGTGGGGAAGGTCCACGCTTGGGTTCATCTGGTTCGGAAGCGGCTCTCCAGTTTCAAGATTCACTCGGACAATCTTAGTGGCGGTCAGAGATTCATAATCCACGCCGCTAGGTTTGATCAACACAATCCCGAATTCCGAATCTAGTGCGCTGACATTGCCCGAGTGCATCGTCACGAGTTGTTGACGCCGAAGCTGAATGTTTGCCCAAGCAACCTCTTCCTGAAGCTCAATCAAGGGGATATCGGGCTGAGCGGCGGGGTCCTCGCCTAGGATTTCCATGCTCAAATGGATGCACTCGTCGCAAACTGCACCCTGAAGCCCAACGATGAGCTTCTTGACCTCGCCCGTTGATTTATTACAAAGCGCACAACAATCCCGACGCCGCCGCTCTTCCGGTTCTCCCTTTCCAAATCGCATAGAGATTAGTTTGCCACAGTCTTTCAGGTTAAATGCGCGCGCTGGACCACGATCGGGCCATGCTCAATCCAAAACTCGTTTTGAAGTGACGCGTCCATCTAACTCCAACTCATAAACCACCGGAACCCCCGTGCCGAGTTCCAGCGCAACCACCTGCTCCCCAGTTAGGTTATCCAGCTTCATCACAATCGAGCGGTTCGAGTTACCGTGAGCTGCGACCAAAACATTACGCCCCTTGCGGATATCGCCCATGATGGCGCGATCGAAGAAGGGGAGGGTTCGGGCGGCGGTGTCCTTCAGGGATTCACCGTTGGGCGGGGGAACATCGAAGCTGCGACGCCAAATTTTCACCTGTTCTTCGCCGTGCCGCTCGCGGGTTTCATCCTTATCCAGCCCCTGCAAATCACCATAATGCCGCTCGTTCAGAGCCTGATCTCGAATAACGGGCACATCAATATCCAGGGTCGCCAAAATTATCGCCAACGTATCTTGCGCGCGCCGCAAAGCGCTGGTATACGCCACATCAAAGTGCATCCCCCTCAGGTGATCGGCTGCGGTTCGGGCCTCGGCTTCCCCATTCGCGCTCAGGGGCACATCCACCCAACCCGTAAAGCGATTCTGCAGATTCCAAATAGACTGGCCGTGGCGAACAAGAACGAGAGTTGGCATCGCTTTACAGGATACTCTTGCTGGGGGGTCGGGGGTTCGGGTAGCGGGTACGGGTGGCTTTCGGGGGACGGGGAGGTTCGAGACTGTCTCACTGTGTTTCGAGCACGCCCAGGCACGATACATCCTGGGCTCCACGTGTGATTTCAAACTCCGTGAAGCCGGTGATGTAACGTGCACCGGCGTCGGGATGACCAGCTTCTCGTGTTTTCGAGCACGTGAGATTTCAGACTTGTGGAGCCGGTGATGCAACGTGCACCGGCGTCGGGATTGGTCGAGACGTGTGATTTCAGACTCCGTCGAGATTCAAGTTCGGAATCAAAAAAGCCCCGGGGGAAGTTCGGGACGGTTCGGTATCGTTCCCCGTCCCCCGCTCCCCCGGGTGGTAACATCCTGTACACCTAAGTTACGGCTGAGGCGACGAGACCGGTTGGAATGAATACGACACCAGAACCCTGTTGGCCTCCCCCTAGCGCAATCTGGCACGTAAAGCTACTCGGCCAGTTTGAGGTCGCTTCAAATGCGAAGGAACCCATTCGCTTTCCCTCCCGAACTTGTGCCTCTGTTTTAGCTTACTTATCCGTTCACAAGAGTCGGGAGTCTACAAACGGGGAGCTTGAGGAATTGTTTTGGCCGGACAGCGACGGCGATCGGCAAGCGCAAAACCTCCGGAG
>JANNCV010000013.1:0-47283 GCA_031386985.1 Armatimonadota bacterium | reverse complement strand
GATTTTTTCGTCATGAAGGGCCTTGATGGCTTGCGCTGCAGTTGACTTGATTGGGTCCGCCACCCCGATCAAACCTACGATTAGCTTGCCCACCGCGACAAACATCACGGTCTGGCCTTCCTTTCTCATTAGTTCCGCTTTCGGCTCTGCTTCGGTGGCAGCCGCCCCAATCAATTCCATGAGGGCGAGGTTGCCGAGGGCGACATCTTCCGCGCCGATCCTACCCCGAACTCCTTTTCCCGTAACCGACTCAAAGTCGCTCACTTTGCTCGGCTCAATTTCTCGTTCTGAAGCACCCGAGAGAATCGCGGCCGCGAGCGGATGCTCACTTCCCTGCTCTAATCCCGCCGCGATCATCAGGATGTCAACTTCGCTCTTGTCGGCTAACGGCTGAATCGCTACAAGCTTTGGTTTTCCCTCAGTCAGGGTTCCAGTCTTATCAACGACCAGGGTGTCAACCTTCTCAAAGGCTTCCAGGGCTTCGGCGTTTTTAATCAGCACCCCAGCTTGCGCACCTCGCCCTGTTCCCACCATGTTTGACATTGGCGTTGCAAGGCCGAGAGCGCACGGGCAGGCAATAATGAGGACGGCAACGGCGTTGATTACAGCGTATGCCATGGACGGTGGCGGGCCAAAGAGAGCCCAAACCACAAACGAGATGATCGCTACCGCAACCACAGCGGGAACAAAATAGCCAGCGACGGTATCGGCGAGCTTCTGAATGGGCGCACGAGTGCGTTGGGCCTCGCTTACCATCTTCACAATCTGAGCGAGCATGGTTTCGCTTCCAACTCGCTCAGCCCGCATCAAAAAACTACCCGTGCCATTAACCGTCGCTCCCGTAACTTTGTCGTCTACAGTCTTTTGAACCGGCATTGGCTCGCCCGTGATCATAGATTCATCAACAGAGCTTTGGCCGTCTGTAACGATCCCATCGACCGGAACCTTTTCACCAGGCCGGACCCTCAGCGTATCGCCAAGGTGAACATGTTCGAGCGGAATGTCTTCTTCCTTTCCATCCTTCAGCCGCCGAGCGAGCTTGGGGGCGAGATCCAGTAGCGCTCGCATCGCGCTGCTCGTGGCGCTACGGGCCTTAAGCTCTAAAACCTGACCAAGCAGGACAAGCGTGACAATCACGGCTGCGGCCTCAAAGTAAAGATCAACCCCTCCCATCGCATTTCGGAAAGACTCTGGAAACAGTTGGGGAGCAACCACCCCAACGACGCTGTAGATCCAAGCAACGCCCGTCCCAATCGCAATCAGCGTGAACATGTTAGGGCTACGGTTGACAATCGAAGACCAACCTCGTTGGAAGAAGAGCAGTCCGCCCCAGAGCACCACGGGAGTTGCGAGCGCAAACTCGGTCCAGCCAAGGATGTGATGAGGAATCCACTTTGCAATGTCTAGGCCAAAGAGGTGCGGCATTACGGCGAGCAGGAGGGGAATCGAGAGGGCCGTGCTGATCCAGAATCGCCGGGTCATGTCGTTCAGCTCTGAGTTGTCTTCTTCGAGAGAGAACTCAACGGGCTCCAGCGCCATTCCGCATTTCGGGCAACTTCCCGGACCAACCTGTCGAATCTCGGGATGCATGGGGCAGGTGTACTCTGCTTGAGCGGCTTCGGGCGTGACGGGCTCGGACGTCGCTGGCTTCAGGTAGCGGCCAGGATCGGCCGTGAACTTTTCGAGGCAGCTTTTGCTACAGAAGTAGTAGGTTGTCCCCGAGTGTTCAAAAGACCCCGCCGCTCCACCAGGTTCAACTGTCATTCCACAAACGGGATCGATAAAATGCACGTTTGGATTTTTCATCACTCCGCCTATCATGCCACAGAACCACTATATATTAGCGAGAGTCGGAGGTCTTATGATTCTCTGCCAAATAACCCGACATCAATAACTGCTCGCGAATTTCTAGTGCCGTAGCGGGCAGGTCAAACAGAACATCGACCGTAAGCTCGTCTCTATGCACATGTACCGCCCGTACACCCTCAATCAGCATGAGAGCATACTTTACGCTTTGTGAGCAGCTCTCCGAGTACAGGTTTTGGAGATGAAGCGTTTCCCTCATCTCGCCACGAGCCCGTTGCGGCTTGGACTACAACGAGAGCTAAACAACCAACGCACAGGAGTAACTGAGACAGCGCTGGGTCTGTCACTCAAGAATCCCTCCCGTGTTACAACGAGGTAAGCCAACGTTTTTGACATGGTCAAAACTGCATCTTAGCCGGCCGAATCCGGAGAAACACTCCAAAACTCATAGGCGCCTTCCCATAGAACGGCTCTAACGTACGCGGAAACGCGTATAGCGCAACGTATCCACCGACGCCGAAATCAAACCCTCCCGTTGTTGCAATGTTATGGGTCGCGCCTAAAACGAACTTGTTGATCGCATATTTGCCCATAGGAACACCCACGAGTTCGTCTTTTTCCACCTGCTCAAACCGCCCAAAGTACGCCATTTTTCCTTTGTAATAGGTCGCCTCGATCCCCAATGCCGAAGATTTGCCGTGAGCCATGATGTTTTGTCCGAAGAACACGCTCGCGGCAAAGTGGTCGCCATTCGGGAGCGGCTTGCTGTAAATGGCGCTTGCGGTAAGCCGGTGATGCCCTTCCCCCGGTCTTAACCCTGGCTCGGGCTCCTTCAGAAATCCGTAAGACACTTGCATCGCCCAGTTCCGACTTGGATTGAAAGACACACGGCCTGAAGCTGAATCAAGTCGAATCGGGTCGAGGTCGTACCGATTCTCATCAGGTTCGGTGCCGTTAAACCAAGACCCCTCGAGTCGCCATTTGTCGGCGAAGCTGAAGCCACCGGTGAGGACGCCAAAAGAAACGTGTGTTGCGTCGAACCAGTGGTGGCTGATCGGCGCCTCAGGAATCTCCATGCCGCTCGCACGATGTAGGAACATCGGTCCACCCAGCGCAGGCTCCCCAACAGGACCGCCGTAAACGAAGACTCGCGCGTTCTTCGCTAAGGGGTGGCTGTAAGAGGCAGTTAACTCCGCGACTATATCATGGGGATGTTGCCGATCCCTCAGGGGCCTCCCCCCATCAGTCTCGCCAGTCTGAAAAAGATTGGGATAGCCCTTCTTGCCATTAAACAAGGGATCGAGCGACCCCATGAAGTTTAACCCGACCACTCCTCTGCCGCTCGCCTTTCGCGCCATCAGCATGACCATCGAGTTGGAAAACAGCTGCGATTCGCCACGCCTTCCACCCGCGTCGGTGTAGTTGACTGTTGCTAGGCCCATGAGATTCACATCGAAGCCGCCGTACATTCTGAGCGGCTTCATGAACATCGGGGAGTCGTCAGGCAGCCAGCTTGTACCCGAGCCTTCGCGGGCCATGCCCCAATCGCCCAGCCGTCCCTTCATGCTCGCTCCCTCGTGACCCATCTGCATGCGAGCAGGCTCAGCCATCTTGTGATCTGGAGGCATTCCTTCTGTTCCCACGGTGGTAAATGTGAACTCCTTCTCCTGGGGCTGGCCGACACTGAACACGGCATGAACCGATACTCGCCATTTGCCTTCCATCGCAAACTTCACCAGCGCTGTGTACAGCCCATCCCTCTTCTTTGTCACGGTTGGGGTGGATATGCCATGGTCCATTTCGACCATGCGCACGGTGATGCTGACTTTGGCGTCCGCCATTGGCTTGCCGTTCGAGTCCTTGAGGCTAACCTCAAAAATGTTGTCTCCCACCTTGGCTGGCGCTCCCATTTTCCCCTCTATTTGAGCTGAGCCTAGCCCTCCGTGCTGATCGGACGGTACAGACTTCGCCGGAGGTGTGGTTTTCTTTGAGGGTTCCCTTTTGAGAGGTGTGCCGGGAACGCCTCCGTGGCCCTGATGCTGATTCTGACGCGATTCATTTGTTAGGGCCGTGGCGTCGAAGGCGGTCGCGAGCGCAAGGGCGATGTAGGTTAGGCTTATCATCGCACTCCAGTGGCCTGCCCAGCGGATTCGCCAGCAGTTGAGAACGAGTCGACCCGGCTCGCGTCAGTTGAGCCGAGGAGGGCCTTCGCTCGTTGCACCTCAGCTTCGGTGCCATGAGCCAATACGAGAAAGCTACCCGCCTTCAATGCAGTTTCATATTCCACCAGAGTGTTTTCTGGAACGCCCAGGCTCGCAAGTGCACCACCAATGATTCCGAAACTGCCACCGATAAAGGCACCTTGCAACGCGCCGATGATATAGCCGGCGAACATAACGTGCCCGATTCCGGGAAGAATCATGAAGGCTGAACCAAACATCAAGCCCCAGATCGTGCCCCAAAAGGCACCGTTCTTACCCCAAGACCACATACGATCCTCGGTGTTGAAAAACCCGATAGGGCGCTCTTCGGTTTGGTAATCCTGGCCAATAATGCTCAGGTTCCTCATGTCATAGCCTGCGTCATTGAGACGCTTTACGGCGGCTTCGGCTAGGTCGTGCGTCGAAAAAACGGCGACGCTGTGGTCGGTAAACGGCTTGTCTTGCTTCATAATTATCTCATTGGAACTATCCGAGTTTTTAAACTCGGGACGATGATTCGTGCCGGGGCTCCTGTCCTGAAATGGTTTCCCGACAGGAGCGCTGCACTAGAACTAGACCTTGATGGCTTCGACAGCTTTGCACGCGTCTGCGCACTTTCGGCAGGCAGAAGCACAGTCCTTGCAAACATTCATATGATCCGCGCCTTTTTCACACTCGACCGCACATGCGTTGCAAGCGGAGATACACGAGGCTGCAAAGGATTGATCACTCTTAGCTAATCCTTCGGTGTGTTGATCGCAAACCGTAGCGCAATCGTTGCAAAGGGAGACGCACAAGTCCATTTTGCCGTGGGTTTCGCATTCCTTAGCGCAGCTGCGACATTTATCGGCACAAGCCTTACAGGCTTCAATGCAATCAGTAATTTCTTTGGTAAGTGTCATGTTGTAGTTTCTCCTGGATTGCACTCTCGTTTGCATCCAACACGATCATGAAGCGGGATCTGACCCGATCACAAGTCGTTGCTTGCCTGTACGGTTTGTCGCTGTCACTGTATACGACGACAGTGGTTACCGGGACTTTACAAGGTCACCTCTAACAGGGAAACTGATCATGAATGAAAACAATCACTTCAGCAGTAGTCGCAAGCCTCGCGCTCGGCGGCGTATTTTTGGCCTACGGACAACACGATCAACATCAGGATAGTAAGCCAACCAAGGCTCCAACCATGGCTATGTGCAAGCAAATGATGGCGGACCGGGAAAAGGGAATGGCCCACATGAAAGAGATGGATATGAAAATGGACACCCTAGTGGCGGACATGGACAGCGCGACGGGTGAAAACAAAACTTTTGCCACCGCGGCGGCCGTGAGAGAGCTTGTTGCGCAACGCAAAATGCACTCCAAAATGAAGGGCATGGATGGCGACATGATGCAACACATGATGCAGCACATGGCGGGCGGCAAGATGAAGGATTGCCCAATGATGAAGGGCAAGATGGGCGGCGGGAATTAAGTTCAGCTAATGGAAGGAGCCTCCGCTCTCGTGGAGCCGTAGAGCGGAGGCTCCTTCTCAGTCGCAAGCTGAGAGCGGAGTTCAGAATCCAACCGAGTATCCGATGGCAAGCTACGTCGCTGACAATGCTCGTTCAATGGGCGAGCGAAATCGTTATCCAAAGGTAGGCGAAAGCCAGCGAGCTCGAAACCCTCGCGTGAAGAATCCAAACTGAGGGACTGCTCGTCGATTGTGTTAGAAACACCAGCGGAGGAGCACGATAAACGCCGTCGATGAAGAGAATCGGAACCAGGTCAGTCTGCGATCTTGATCCCTTTCTATTGTCATAGGACGTCCTGTTCCAGATGCGTTTCTCGCGGCAAAGGATTCGCGGCGACAGGACCGCCCTCCAGAGTTTGCGCACAGACTAGCCTTCTAAGTCGGCGTTTGGAACACTAAGCTATAGACGAACTAACCCCCAAGCGTACGCTCCTGAGTCTGAAACCAGGTCAGTGCTTCGTGGAACTGGCTGATCTCATAGTCCGGCCAATAGTCGTTCAAGACATAGAAGTCTGCATACACTGATTGCACAGGAAGGAAACCGCTCAACCTCCGGCATCCTCCCCAGCGGATGATCATGTCAATTCGCGAAACCTGGCACGAGGCCAACCCGTCGAGAGTCCGCTTCTTATTCGACTCGAACGCGGTTTTCAAGTCCCACTCCCATCCGTAGTTCACCAGCATGTTGACCCTGAGGCCATTGCCCTGCCTCTGCGCGGCGAACGGTTTGAGGTCATCGGGAAACATTGGAGAAGTTGAATCTCCCACGACCAGTAGCGCGATTTCGAAGTGCATTGCGGCCTCAACAAATGCGACGCATGCGTTCGCAAAGGCTATTCTCTGATTTTTTGGCCGTCTAGTGTTGTCCTGCGTAAAACCGTACAACGACACTTCCTCGATGCCAATATCGCGGCAATCCTGAAGCATTTGGAGGCCCTTGGAGACGCCTCTGATGTAACCCTCAGCTGAGTGCAACCCGTGTTCGCGAGCCCATCGCCGATTGCCATCAGGGATCAGGCCAACGTGCCGGGGCAACCTTGAAAATCGGGTTTCATTTGTTTTAAGTAGCATATCTTTCAGGTTCCCACCGGTCAGAGTTAATCGTGTCGGCGGCGCCATGCACCGATTCCGGTGAGCAACATTCCGACGACACCGCTGATAATCATGGCTTCGCCGAGCGTATGGTGCCAGCCACCCATCGGGGTTAGCAACAGCAGGGAACCACTTACCACGAGAGCTGCAAAGGCGAGGGCGCTAGTAAGGCGCTCGATGTTGCGGCTGAAACGAGAGCCCAGAGCCTCCAAACCTGGAAGTCGGCCCAAGTTGCCTTCGGCGATGCGCTTGAGTACCCGCCGAGTGTCGCCTGGAGCATCTGCTATCAACCTCTCCATTTCACGCGCGAGGCTGATTGTCTCATCCTTTATGCGTGTCGGCGAGAAGTGCTGCACCGTCAGGCGCGATATCTCTTCGCGAAACGATTCCATGTAGTTGTGTTCGGGAGCGAGCTGACGAATCAAAGCTTCAAGAATCACGAAGGCGCGCGTCAGCAGAAAAAACTCACCGGGATTGTGAACCCCGTTTCGGGTTCCGGCTCGCATTAGCGATTCGAACGCGTCCCCGATCGAAACATCTTCCAAGTTGCTCCGATTTATCTCATAGAGCGTCGCTTTGATATCAACCAATAGCCTTGAATGGTTGACGTCCTCGCTCGTCGAGGCCACTTCAAGATAGGCCTCGGTAGTGGCTCTCGCGTCTCCCTTAACAACCGCTTCGAGGAGGCGTATCAGCGATTCGCGCATCGGCTCGTCGAGTTCGCCTGTATTGCCGAAATCAAGAAGGCTCAGTCGCCCGTCGGGCAACACGAAGACGTTGCCGGGATGGGGGTCTGCGTGAAACACCCCTTCTTCGAAGATTGATTGCAGCATCAGCCTTACCAGGGTGTTGATGGACTGTGGCATCCCTTCCGGGTGCTGCTTAGCGTACTCGTCGATTCGTTCGCCAGCTGAGAATTCCAGTGTTAGCACGGACCCGCGCGAACACTCCGCCACGACATTCGGAATCCAGAGATCAGGTACATCTTTCAGCGCGGTGCGGAAAAGCACGATAGCTCGCTCTTCGCGACTGAAATCGATTTCCCGATTCAGACTTTTGGCAAACTCATGCACCACCACAGGCATGTCGAAGGCGCGTAGGCTCGGGACCAGTCTCTCGCCCAACGCAACAAGGTAAGTCAGAGCAGCAATGTCTTTGGCGATCAGTGCCTCAAGGTCAGGTCGCTGCACCTTCACGGCGACGTGACGCCCATCCTGCATGGTCGCCTCATGCACCTGGGCAATTGTAGCGGCGGCAAGTGGCTTTTCTCCAAATGATGAAAAGAGCTCCGTCAATGGGGCACCTAGGTCGCCCTCGACCCTCGCCCGAACTACGTCAAAGTGCATCGCCGGCAAGCGATCGTGCAACAGCGCCAACTCCTTGATGTAGGCGGGTGGCAACAGGTCGCGTCGCATCGCGAGAACCTGTCCGAACTTGAGAAAGGTTAGTCCGAGCTCCTCAAAGGCTTCACGTACCGCTTTTGGCGGCGGCCAATGATTCTTGCCGCGCAGGGCACCCAGAAATTTGTGTCGCGCGAGGACGCGCAAGATTTGGATGAGTCGTGGTGCGACTCGCAGCAGGCTGCTCTTCTCCGAATCAATCACAGCGCATTGATCTCTTGGAGGGCTAGCTCAATCAGCCGCTTCGCTTCTTCGGCGATCGGGCGGAGGTTCTCATTCCGCGCCATATCCATCATCAACATAGGGTCTTGGGCACCTACGTGGACCGCGCCTCCGCACTCGTGAACGAGCACGTTGCAGGGCAGCAGCATCCCAATCTCGTGCTCGGCCTTGAGCGCGCGGGAAGCCAAGTGTGGGTTGCACATGCCCAGAATCGTGTACGGCTCGATCTCCTCCGTTATCTTCTCGCGGAGAGCGGCCTGCACGTCTATCTCGCTGAGCGCGCCAAAGCCATGTTCCTTGAAAACGATCTTGACACGTTCAATTGTTTGCTCAAATGTTCCAGTTGCGATGATGCTCATGCCATAGGCACTGTGTGTTAACGTGTTCATTGTTTGTATTCCTTGGACCTTGGCTGCTGGTTGCGAGCACTTAGTCAATATTTCTGTGCTGTCATAGTCGAGGTTTTAGGAACCGATTGCCACTCACTACTTCGCGATCCTGAACGTGATGCCGCCTGACCCTTCGCCGACCTTGATAGTCCGAGTTACCTTATGGGTGGTCGTGTCTATGACCGAAACAGTGCCGTCAGCGGAGTTCGCGATAAAGGCACGAGTTCCGTCATTGCTAATAACCACGCCGTGGGCACCCTTGCCCGTCACAACGGTAGTCACCACTTTATTGGTTGCCACGTCAATCACCGTAGCGGTGTTGTCGGGATTCTCGGCGCTGCCCTCGTTGGCGGCGTAGACGAAGCGTCCGTCGGGCGTTGCATAGACTTGAATGGGCTTCCGGCCCACGGCGACCGTGACGATACTCTTACGCTGCGTCGTGTCGATGATCGCGACAGTGTTGTCAACGGTTGAAGTGACGTAGGCACGCTTGCCATCCGGCGTGAATGCGACCTGCGCGGGAGCTTTACCGACCGAAATGCGAGCCACCTCTTTCGCTTGGACGACGTCTATGACTGAGACGCTGTTATCACTTGTAGTCGCTACATAGATTTCGCGCCCGTCTGGACTCATGCGAAGTCCGTGCGGTTTAACCCCGATCGGAATCTCGGCGACGACCTTTTTCTGTCCCATATCCACGACGGAGACGGTACTGTCTTCGCCGTTGGTTACATAGGCGAGCTTGCTCTCTTTGTCGACAATGACATGCGCAGGTTCGCGACCTACCTCGATGTCGATCGCACTGCGCACGTCCATCGTCCCCGTATCGAAGATGAGCAGCCGCCCGCGCTCCATTTTTGTACCTCCAGCCATGTTCGAATGATCGCCAGACATGTCGTCGCCAACCATGCCCACGACGAACAAGAGTTTCCCATCTTGAGACACTTGCACGTTGTGCGGCGAAATGCGGACGGGGACAGTCTGAACCTTCCCCGTGCTGAGATCTATGATACTGACGGATTTTCCTCGCTCGTCGGCGGTATACACAAAGCCCGATTCACCCAGCGTGGGCGTCGACTGTTCGCTGACAGGTTTCGAGTTCGTTTCGTCCTGGGTCTCTCGTACGCAACTTGTGGTGAAGAGTCCGGCCGCAACGACGGCAAGGATTGGAAAATTGTAGGATAACTTCATGATGGGCATCTTATTTGTTTGTGATCCATAACGGATCGGATCGCGAGGAACGGTGGATGAGGTTCAAAGGGGCCTCTTTGCTTGTGGTTCGAGGCCCAATACTTCTAAGGCTTGCTTTATGCCTTGACAGCTTTGGTCAGGTCGCACAACTTTGCACAGTTGCGGCACGAGTCGGCGCACTTTCGGCAGATGTCCATGCTCGGGAACTTGTCGCACTCAATGGCGCAGGCTTCGCAGGCGGCAACGCACGAGGCGGCATGGGAGTGATCGCCCTTGTGCAAGCTGCTCGCATGTTGATCGCAGACGGTGGCGCAGTCGTTGCACAGCTTCACGCACAAGTCCATTCGGCCCTTGGCCGTGCATTCCTTAACGCACTTGCGGCAGATCTCGGCGCACGATGTACAGGCGTCGATGCAATCGGTAACTTCTTTGGTCATTGTCATTGGGGTCTCCTGGTTTCGCACCCTTTTGCGCGAGTCTAAGGCAGATCATGAAGCCACCGTGACTGGGGTTTCAAGTCGTCTCTTCCACGTCCTCTGATCCATGACGTCCCTTTGGATGGTATAGCCCACCACGCAGTTGCGATTGTTCAGCCATCCCGTTTTTAACGTCAAAGCGGTGTGGCGATCCGAAATTGTCCCGGAGCTAAAAACGATATTAGCGACGCACCCCCTGGCGCTCCTCTGGCAGTTCCAGTACGAGCTCCGGAGAGGCACCTGCCTCATTTTGATTGCAAACCGGGGATCCATGAAACACCATGGCGTCGCAAGGAGGAGTCACAGACTGCGGATAGCTACATCTTTTTCCTCAATATGCCCGCCAAAGATCTGGCGATTGAGCGCGTTACGTAGTCTAGCGATCTCTCCGTTCAGTTCGCCAACGGCTAGTGCACTTTCCTCCTTCAATGCATTGGCGACAAGCTGCGTGCGATTGTAAGGACCAAGCTTGCCTCTAACCCTTTGCCAATAACTCTTCACCGTGGGTTCGCTGATTCCGAGGCGATGCGCTATAGCTGTGTCCGTCAGACCCTCGGACGCAAGGGCTATGAGTTGTTGCTCACGTTTCGACAGATTTGGATGTGGTCTTCTCTCGTCCACATTGTCCTCCATTAGAAACCAACCGAATACCCAATCGCGAACCTGAAGGGGCTCTTGGTCGCTCTACCGGTGGACATGATGTCGGACTCGATGCCGATGTCGAAGACCGAGCGGGGGTCCATTTGGCAGCGAAGGCCCAGCCCCACCGTGCCGACGTACCCTTCGCCCTTCGTGCGACCTTGCTGAACCGCAAACTCGGCGACCATGGTTTGATCGAACCGGCGGGGGTATCCAATCGGTCTTGAATAGCCGAGGATGGCTCCGAAGGCGACTCTTCTCTCGTCGGGATGAGGATCGGAAGCAACGTCAATGTCCAGATTTAGGTGAAGCTTGTCATACTGGCCGAGCGCGCGCGTCGCGATGCCGCGAAGCTTGGCGTCCACTCCCCGTGAGCCTCTCCCGGTCGGAAGACCAAGCTCAACTCGATAGGCAAGGGCGGGCGAGTCGTTGATTTCCCGACTTAGGGCATTGAAGTACGCGATCTCGACGTTGCCGAGATCGAGCCTCCTATCTCCTCCACCAATGCGGGGATCGAACGTGATCCCGATGTCTTGATTCTTGGCGAAGCCAACTTTGTATTCCGCCCGTAACCCGTAGGTGGGAGCGGTGCGCCGGAAAGTGCTCAGTGAGAGGCCAATCTCAAGGGCGCGTTCGCGAAAGGCGATGGACGACGCATCATCGAAGCGCAAGGGCCGGCCGGCATCAATGTTGTTATGATCGCTCTGCCCTACTGCCACGGTGGCCAAAACCGCCCCAAGGGCGATAGTTGCCGCAAGCTTTCTCAAGTGCGGCCCCCCTTTGATACTGGGGGCGGAACGCCACCGCCCGACTTGTACGGGTTCGGCTTGTCAATCTTGCGATAGGTATCGGGGGTTCCGTGATTCAAAGCCGCCCATTCGGCGAGCTTGAGCGGTTTCGTATCCTTAAACTCGGGGTTGGCGGCGACATATCTTTCAAGTGCACCTATCGTCGTAAACGCTCGTGACCAACCGGAACATTCGGGATGCTCGCCGAACTTCTCTAGAAAGACGACCTCCTTGATGTTGGTGGTCCAATTGCCTTCCTCGTCGGAAATCAGGACAAGCAACCGATTAGGATCGTTTGTCGAAGCACGAATGATGGCCCGACCGGGAGTCTCTCCCGCCATATCTCGGGCGCACATGAGGCAACGCACCATCATGGTCCAGCCTTCGGCTGATACAGTAGCGCCCCAAGGGTTGCCTTCGGGCATCGAGATCGAACAATGCGAGCATTCGCTCATGTCCATCCAGCCCATCCCCGACATCCACATGATATCCTCCTCGCTTCCCTTCATCCAGCCCATGCCCGGCATACTGGGCGGGTGGCGGTGGTCGTGCAACGTGTTCTCTGCGCCTTCGCCGGGCTTTTCGTCCTTGTGACTTGATGCAAGCACGCGATAGATCGCGATCTTGACTTGCTCTTGCTTTTGGGATTCGCTCAGGGATGGTTGAGCTAGTATGTCATTCACATTATCGTGGAGCATGTGGAGGTTGTCAAACGCGTTCGCAATCTGGGGGAATCGCCGTGCGAATCGCGGGCTCATCTCGGCCGTCATTGGCATGAAATCCCGGTCCGTCTTGTAGAGTTCGGTTTCGTGGTAACGCTCGCCAAGCACTTCGTATTGAGGCGCATGATCCCTGACCGGCACTCGATAGAGCATGTCGTAATTCACGGTTTGCAACCAGTGATAACCCCAGAACAAGCCGTTAACCTTAGGGTAGTCGGTCCGAAACTTCCCGCTGTACAAGAAGCTGTCCAGGTAGTCCATATTCATCGGTAAGCCCGTGATTGCGTAAGGTTGAGATGAGTAAAATGCCCACAAGCGCTCAATCTCAGCTTCCTTTTGTTCATCCGTCCAGCCGGGATAGGAGAAAGTATCAATCGTTTGGAAGTGCAAAAGGTGCGCCCAGTCGAAGACCTTCTCAAGATATCCGTAACGGCGCATGAAGGTTGGCGAAATCGCGCCTTCATCTACGGGGAGTCTCGGCGCGTGATTCAGAACCCAGTTGATCGAGTCAAAGGTTTTCGTTTCTAGGGTCGGCGCCTGTCCACGCACCAGCGCTTCGTAAGCCATCGCATGTCCAACCCCCGTCGCATACATATCCCGGGCGAACTTGGGAATTCGATTGATGGACCAGTTGTACGGCGCGGCTTTGTAAAAGAGGTGATCGGCGCCCGTGGATTCGATCCAACTCGGCATATCCTTCGGCAACGAAGGTAGCGACGTCTGCTTCGCCACATCCCGCACGTCTTGTGCAGGCGAAAGCGTTGAAAAGAGGCTAAGGCCAAGGATTGTGATTGCTATCATAGTTGGAATCCCGTTTGTTGTGGGTCCCGGGCAGTTAACGCCCGGGAAGGATAGGTCAGTTGGCGGGCTTTGCAACGGCTTCGATGAACTCCGCCAACGTTAGGGCTTTGGCATCGGTGACCGTGTGCTTCTTAACGTAAGCGTCGAAAGCCGCTTTCGTGGTGAAGGCTCGGGAGAGGGCGGCACAATCCGCGTGCTTTTTGAAGGTGTTCAGAAAGAGAGTTCCTTCGGGTGCCGTCCATTTGCCGTCCGTGCGCTTTAGCACGACGGGTTCCCCGACCTTTTCGCTCGGGGCGTAAACAACAAGGTCACCCTTGTACCGCTTCTGATCTTTGAAGACACAGTAGAGGCACCGATACTCGATGCGCTTATTGCCGGTCTTGAGAACGACTTCGTTGTCTTGCTCCTTCGTGTTCTGAACCAGCTTTAGCTTGCAATAGGGGCAATCGCCTTCATGAGCCTGAGCAATGGTGGACATGCCGATCATGCCAAAAAGGGCAAGAACGGCGACTAGATTCTTTAATGTGTTGAGGATTTTCATTGTTTTTTCCTTTGCTACTACTTGACGATGACCTTGCCATCGTACATGCCCATGCCGCACGTGAATGCAATCTCGCCAGCTTCCTGGGGGGTGAAGTTAACAGTCACGGACTTGCCGGACTCGACGATTTTCGATATGTTTAGCGACTTGAAGACGACCGTGCCGCCACAGCCGAGCTCTTTACCGCCTGTGAAGGTGAGTTCGACGGGCTTGCCCCTCTCGACCGAGACAACGCTCGGCGTGTACTTGCCGCCATCAATCGTGATCATGGCCTGTTGGAGCCCGCCCGAGGTCGCTGCCGCCGGTGCAGGATTACTCGCGCCGACGGTGTCGTCTTTTGAGGCGCAGCCGCTCATTGAGAATCCGATCATGGAAACGAGGGCCGTCATTGTTAGAGTTTTGACTATCATAATTTCACTTTCCTGCCGTGGTCACTACTTGACCTCTATAGCAAATCCTAGGGTACGAATCGCGCCACGCCAATCGAACTGAGCGTAGACCTTGTAAAGCCCGGCTTTCGGAAATCGCCCGTTGAAGTGGATGACCCCGTTTTTCACCAAAGCATGGCTCTTAGCGTCTTCAGCCGGATGGCTGTGCACAACCGTCTGACCATCCTTGTGGAAGATCATCATGTGTCCTGCCGCTCCGAGCCACTGAACCGTATCGCCCGCAGGTTTGCCCGTCTTCTGATCATAGAGCTTCACCATGAGCGTCGCGCTTCGGCCAACCACGATTGGCGCCATCGTTGAGAGTACGCCTTTGAGTCCGCCGGTGCTTGCAACTTTGCTGGGTCTCAGCTTGGTGTCCCACTTCGGTTTAGGGCCTTTCACTTTCACTTTTGCGATCAAGACCCGCGAGCCTTTGCCGCTCGGAGCCACGTCGCCATAAACCCAATAGGAGCCTCCCGCGGGAAGGGAGAGAGGGAGCGACCACGTGCCGTTTGCCGCCATCATTGGGTGCTCATGAACAAACCAGTTCAAGTCGCTGCTTGCAATCAAGAGGTGGAAGCGTTTCGTATGCGCGACATCAAACTTGGTTTGGGGCTTCCCCGTCTTTGAGTCAATGACTTGCATTTTGAGCAAGCTCTTTCTTCCCGCCGTTGCTGGCGAGCTAAGCACCTTTAGTGTGTAAGGTTGGACGTTGGTGGCACTGGCGGGACGCTCGTCCTTAACATCAACCAAAAACGAGATAGCATGCTTGCCTTGATTTGGAATGTTGAGAGTGAGGGCAAGTTTGTACTCGCCACCGTGAGGGAAATAGAGAGCCACGCCGTAATCGCCCGGCACACCTTCTCGATGGATTTCGGGCTTAGCCGCCGGCATCCCTTCCATACTCGGCATGGTTACAACCGCCGTTGCTTCGATCGCACCCACACCCTTAAAGCCAGCTTCGACCGGATCATTGGCGGTTGTATCCACGACTCTGAACTCGACGTCCACTTCCTCTTGGGCGAAGAGTCCACCTTCGGGAATCCGAAGTTCGGCTTCGAATTTACCAAATTTGACCTTTTTCGGCGGCGGAGCCGTCGTAACCTGAAGCAACGCGCCATGGGTAACGACCGGCCCGGGTGCCGTTGAAGAGGGGAGATATGTTATCGCCGTTAGAGCGATCAATGTGTTTATCATGTTCTTCCTTGTGCTGAGGTCTGAGACTTGCGTCTAAGGACGAACCCCGCCGTGCTGAAATGGCCACGTGGGCAATTGCGCCACTCGCACAGGAGGAGCGCGACCCAAGTGAACGCATTTGGGCCCGGAAACGAGGAGACCTGAATCAGTGCCCTCGATAAAATGCTTAAAGGCGATGAAGGATTCAAAGGGACCGACCACGATGGGGACGCGAGCGAGCTCTTGGGGCCTGGCGGAGGAGGTTAGGGGCAATAGCTCTGGTAGCGTTGAGCTTCCTCCCGGCGCCATTTTGCACTTGCAATCCGTGCCATGGCTCTCGGTGATGACCTCAACCGCCGGCTCGAGAGAACAACAAGAAGATCGGACAACAGAACCTAGAATGGCGCAAGCTGCAACCGGTTTCCAGGCGATCTCACTCTCCAAACAACAAGCCATCTTGCATGTCATTGGGCGAGCTGAAACGAATGCTTTTGCGGGCGCACCGGCACTCACAAGCGCAAACACAGCCAGGATAGCCAACCAAGTTACTCGGTTTTGCACGTTAATAATAATAACGCTTCAACCTTGCCCTTTGTTCCAAGTTGCCGTTCCTGGCTTACTTCCAGCTCCCCTGAAAACGACTCGGGTTTAAGTCGAACTGTGCCTGGTGGATTAGCTTGTGAGCCTTCCCATAAGCCCCCAGCGATGGGCCTCGGTCGCTTCTACCCGCACCAACTCACCCGCCAGCGAAAACGGGCCGGCGAAATGCATCATCCGCCACTCCCTCGAATACCCTTGGAGCATCTCGTGATTTCTGGGCGATTGCCCTTCGACTAGTACCTCGTAGATATTGCCGACACACTGCTGATTGTTGTCAAGGGTGATCTCGTTTTGGCGAGCCATTAGCCGATCCAGGCGATGTTTGCGTACTTGCATCGAAAGCTGTTCCATTTCTCCCGCAGGCGTTCCGGGGCGGGGGGAGTACATGTAGATGTACGCGCCATCAAACCGCGCTTCTTCGATGAGCGACATCGTGTTATCAAACTGCGCATCGGTCTCGCCGGGGAAACCGACGATGATATCCGTAGTCAGACCAATCGAGGGCATCTCTGCCCTCAGTTCGCGAACGATTTCAAGGAAACTCTCGCGCGTGTACATTCGGTGCATTGCCCGTAACACGTCGTTATCGCCAGACTGGGCGGGTAGATGAACATGCTCGGGCACCTTCGGGCAATCGCGAATCGTGCCGATGAGGTCTTCCCTAAAATCTCGCGGATAGGGGCTGATGTAGCGAATGCGTTGCAACTCATCTATCTCGGCGAGTTTCCAGAGCAGTTGACTGAACGGAACGCGTCCTTCAAGTAAGTTCTTGCCGTAGGAATTCACCGTTTGGCCCAGCAACGTGACTTCCCTGGTTCCGCGACTAACAAGCTGGGCAACCTCGGTCAGAACCTCTTCCGTCGGGCGACTTCTCTCCCGTCCTCGAGTGGTTGGGACGATGCAAAAGGTGCAGAACTTGTCGCAGCCATATTGAATCGGCACGAAGGCTTTTAGCTTGCCGACGCGATCAACTTCACGAAGGGGAACGTCGGTGACAACTGAGCCCTTTCGAGAGGGTAGCTCAACCCGCTTGGCGAATCGCCGAGATTGTGCCGCCTCTTCCACGAGGCCGGCGACCTTGCTGATATCTCCGGTTCCAAGCACAAAATCTACAAAGGGAGCTCTTTGCTTGATCTCGTCGGCGCGCAACTGGGCCATGCACCCGCAAACGCCGACGATGATCTCGGGGCGTCGTTTTTTGAGTATCGCGAGTTCGCCAAGCAAGGAAAACGCTTTGTCCTCAGGTTTGCGCCGAACGGAGCAGGTATTCAACAGGATAACGTGGGCCTCCAGCATGGAATCCACGGGGCGGAAGCCGATGTTTTGAAGATGAAGAGTAAGTTGCTCGGTGTCCTCTTGATTCATTTGGCAACCCCAGGTCTGCACAAAATAGGTCCCGCGCTCCGCTTTCGGAGGCGAAATCTCAGCTAGATCAAGGGGACGCAACAGGTCAGTCGGCATGTGAAGTTGAACCTAGAGGATACCTTCCCCTGAATTCTGCAACCGGAAGCGTCGTTTTGACGTCTGGATATGAAGATGCCCAAGAATCGCTTGATTTATGTTGGAATCCTCGTTACGGGCGCGGCTGGCCTCATGTGGCTGGCGGCGGAAGTGTTGCGACGCATGATATTCTTCTATCCGTATGCGATTGGGGCGGGCATTCTTTTGATCGTCATCGGCCTATTCTGGGAAGGCAAAAAGGGTGGCAAGGCCGTCGCTAGTCTCAGTGAGGGTGCAAGCGTTTCGGCCCCAATTTCGGAACAAGATAAGGTTAACTAAAAAACATGAAAAGAACAGTCTTCGCCTCCTTTGCCCTCGCTGCAATCGCCACTGCCTCCGCCCAATCGCTTGAGCAATCCCTTGTTGGGAATTGGAGAGTTGACATCAAGTCCATTGCTTATGCACCTTCCGAAAAGGCTAAGGCTGAAATCGCAAAGCAGCCCAAGGGAGCAGTTGATGGATTGATTAAGATGGTAGGTGGGAGCGTATCACCGCTAACTTTCTCATTCAAAGCCGATCATACTTTTTCGGTTTCGGGAGCCAAGGGGCCAGACGGAAAGGAAAAAGTTGAAAAGGGCACATGGACGCTCAAGGGCCAGAACATAAAAGTAACCATGAAGACCGCCCAAGCCCAGAAGCAGCCCGAATTTACGATTGCCAAGAATGGAAAGCGGCTTAGCGCGAAACAATCTGATCCGAATTTCGGAACGATCTCGATGGGCTTTGTTAAGAAGTAAAGGTTACCAAACCTTCTTGATGGGATAATCCCCGCTCAACTCTTCACCCAGAAAACCCCAAGCCGCGGCATTGTCTTCGGCTTCGGGTTCGAGCATCGTGAACACAAGGCGTCCCAGGCGTTGGTTCGTTGGGACGAGGTAGTCGCCGGGAGCAAGGGTGAGTTGTTCCGATCGAAAAGTTCCTTCGATTGTTATCAGACGGTGGCCTTGAAAGGCGTTGTTACCTCGAGTGATTTTGGTGATTGCAAAGGTATCGGCCTTTGCTGATTCAGCGGCCTTAACTGCAGTAAAATCAATGCCGTGGCGAA
Source organism: Armatimonadota bacterium (assembly GCA_031386985.1). Classification (GTDB taxonomy): domain Bacteria; phylum Armatimonadota; class Fimbriimonadia; order Fimbriimonadales; family Fimbriimonadaceae; genus JANJUB01. Next base: position 28,753 of record JANNCV010000013.1, on the reverse strand, counting down.
CTAGCAACCGCATTAACTTAACTTCCGATCGAGGGATCAGGTACGCGCGAGGGACACGAGCAAATTTCGTGGCCACAAAGCGATCCCACACTTGCATCTTGATCATCTCTACTACCTTGGGCCTTCCGGTTGATGGGGGGCGCTCGCCATCGGCGAGTTTCTCGATGGGCACCGCCTCTTCCCTTCCCTGCGCCATCGCGAACTTCACACCCAGTTCCGCGGGCATCTTGAAGTTGGCTCGCATCTTCAGGATTGAGTCGCGGTTGCGAGTGAAGTGATCGAGAACGCCCGTGACAAACCGCTCAGTGGCGACAATGCGGTCTTTGAAGGGGATAAAGGTCGTAGCTTCGCTCAGCACGCCGATTCGACCCGCGAGCCCGGCGTAGTTGGTAACGTAGCGTCCGTAGGGCTCAAAGCTCGACCACTTAGGCGTTTCGCCGCGGCTCCCGTTGCCGTAATCAAAGAGGTCTTTGCCGTACTTCTGCACCGATTCCCTTCGCACATCGGGCATCAGCTTATCTCTTGAGTAGCTTAAGATCGCGGGGTCGGTGTTGGGGTGAAGCGGCGGAGCGTAGGTGAGATCAAAGCCGTGGCGGGTGCCATCGGTGGTATGCAGGTCAAGCACGGCGTCGGGGTCCCACGGGCGGAAGATATGATCCATGGCCGCGCGCATTTCGGGCGATTCCGCCTTAATGCAATCGCGGTTGAGGTCGAAGTTCTGTCCGTTCGGCCTCACTCCGACGAGCTTGGGCCCATCTTGCTCGGGGCGATTACGCTCAACCGGCCCCCATTTCTCGTTACCATCAGCGTTGTAGATCGGGTTCATGAGGATGACTATATGCTTCAGCCAATCTGAGCCCTTGAACTTATGATCCTGGGCGATTTTTCGCAGTAAATGCAGAGCCGCTTCCTTGCCTTCCACCTCACCCGCATGAATATTGCCCTGAATGTACACAACCAACTTCCCTTGCTTTCTCGCTTCCGCCGCGCTTGAAACGGGGGGATTGCTGATGATAGCGAGCGGAATCTTGCGCCCCTCGGTAGATTCGCCGATCCACTGCATCGTCATCGGCGCGCCCATCTTCTGGATTGTGGTCATGAAGTCCACCACGTCTTGGTAGCTCGAAGTGGACTCGTAGTTGGTGACTTCCGCTTTGGAGAGCGGCCAAGACTGGGCAGTTAAGGCAAGCAGGGGCAAAAGCATGGAAAAAGGATACTCGGGAAAAGAAGTTTAGGGTAGGTCGCCCTGTACCCTCGCCCCAAGAAGAGGAAAATTGTCGGCTGACTCGGTTGGCTCTTGAATGGGCGAATAAGATGACGCAACGATCTTAGTGCGCTCCTTCTCTCGGGGAGGATGTGGCTTGGAAGTTCAGACCAGCTCAGACTCAACAGAACACCAAACGTCACAGGAAATGGTCGTTTTTCGCCAATTTCGGGCATCTTCGACGAGGCGAGGGAGGATTCTGTGACGGTTCTGTGACGTTGCGACGATATAATACTTTCGTGCATTCGCCTCGCTTCGTGAGACGATCGCTCTTGGACTTCAAACATGAAAAAATCTCTCTTACTCGCCGCCACGGCCGTCGTCGGCGCGGGCGTCGCCTTCCAAGGCTCGGTCAACTTACAAGCCACCACCCCCGGAACGCCTCAGAACGGGCACTCGAACGTTTCGGGGACCTCTAAAGCTGGTTTCTTTCAGGGAAATGGGAGCCTGCTTACGAACCTTAACGCAAGCGCGCTAAACACCGGCATCATCACGCTCACAGGCATCAGCCCAACCTATATCATTCGAGGAACCAACGACTCAAGCGCCGCGAATGCAACCGGCCTGATCGGAATCGCGAACAGCCCTACCGGGAATACTTATGGCGGTTGGTTTGAGTCAAAGAGTGTCTCCGGGCGAGCCTTGTTCGGCTACGCGAGCGCAACGACTGGCGCGACTTACGCGACCTACGCCGTGAACAACAGCAACGCCGGGCGAGCATGTTTCGGCACTGCAGTTTCGCCAACAGGTACGACCTACGGTGGCTTTTTCACCAGCTTAAGCAGTCAAGGCCGAGGAGTTTATGGACAGGCATCGGCCGCGAGCGGGACGACCTATGGCGTCTATGGGAAAGCGATTAGCCCGACGGGTTTCGGCGTGTATTCGGAAGGCAACCTGCACGCAACGGGAACCATTTCCGGCATCGTAAGGGCAGACAACCCAAGCACGAGCGATCTTGCCTACGCGGTTCACGCCATCATGTCGGCCCCCGAGCCGGGAGCCGGAGCGTCTGCTCTTCGCGGCGAAACCGCGGGAAGTGGATTCGGCGTGTGGGGATCAAACTCGGGGGATGGGCGGGGGGTTTACGGAACTTCCACGGCGGGCACCGGCGTTTTTGGTAGCTCGTCCGCGGGTCACGGGGTGCATGGCTTATCTACTTCGGCGTCTGGTATACGCGGCGAATCGGGCTCTGGTTATGGGGTTTATGGAATGGCCTCGGGAACGTCGGGCGCGAACTTTGGCGTTCATGGGCAATCCGCGAGTTCAACGGGCGTTGGCGTGAACGGGATCGCGAGCTCGGCTACTGGGGTTAGTTACGGCGTTTACGGGGCTTCGGCGAGCCCCAGTGGATATGGCATTTACAGCCAGGGCAGAGCGAAAGTGGCGGGAAGCCTAACTGTCGAAGGCCGCGTCGATACGGGCAAGCTCACAACGTTGACAGATTTTATCGGTTCGCCTGGAGCAATAGTGGTCAATGACCCAAATCCAAGTGTCGCCTTTGGAGCAACGCGATTGGGCCTGTATGCTGAGTCACGTGGAGCTGGTGCGAATGCAACGGGCGTTTTAGGGAGAGCACGCGCCACTGACGTTGGTGATGTGTCAATTGGGGTTCATGGGTTTGCAACCGGAGCCGGAGGCAATTATGGGGTTTACGGCGCTGCCATTTCGGGCACCACCAACTGGGCCGGATACTTCAGTGGTTCCCTCTTCGCAACCACAGCAAACTCGGGCATTAAGAACTTCATGATTGATCACCCGATGGATCCAGCCAATAAGGTTCTGATGCACTCTTCGATCGAAGGGGAGGAGCGGATGAATCTCTATCGCGGCATTGTTAAGACAGATGCGCAAGGTTATGCTACGGTGACGATGCCGTCGTACTTTGACGCCCTGAACGAAGACATCCAATATCAGGTGTCCGTGATTGATGAGGCCGACTCGGCTGACTTCGTCTTGGCGAAGGTCGTTCAGAAGTTACGCAACGGAAAGTTCAAGATAAGAACCTCGGTGCCCGGCACAGAGGTTCACTGGCAAGTCTCGGGCCGTCGCCACGATCCGACTTCCGAGTTCTACCCACTTGAAGTTGAGCGGATGAAGAACAAGGATGAGAAGGGTAAGTACTACGCGCCAGAGGCTTACGGTAAGGACAAATCGCTGGGGATGGGATATATGCCGACTCAGGAGGCACCAGCCAAGCCGAAAGCGAAGAAGTAGCCGCAAGTTGAAGTCAAACCCCCCGCGTGGGTATGGGCGGGGTTTTGACTTTTGATTGATCCTTATCGTTTATTCGCGGCCGGATTCGCCGGACCTTTTGGGCCATGCATCTGGTTATAGAGAACGCCTCGTTCTTCCGGCAAGCCGTAGAATTCGGGGTGCTGGTACGTCCCTTTCTCGCGACCAACTTTGATCTCGATATCGCTCGTCGGGCGGTTTCGGACGTAGAGGTCGTTGCGATCGGCTTCTACTCGCCACGAGACGGTCGTGTTTGGCTCGCTCGTTCGGATTTGGAAACGATTTCCCCGAATGCTCTGGCTCACCTTGGCCATAGTAAATCCGCTCGAATCTCCATCATCAACAATCGTTAGTTGATACTTGAAGTTCTTGTTGATCTCTTCAAAGTATTCAGGAAGCTCAACCCACGCGTAACCTTTGGCATCAGTCTTGGCATTGCCCGAGTAGAAGTTTTGCGGCGATGGGCTCTCGGAGCAGTAGTGCATCAGATACTTGTTGGTCGGGTCAAATGGATGATCAATGCGGAAGGCCTTGGTGCCAGTTGCAGAAAAGCGACCATAGGAAAAAACGCCCCAGCCAGCGGCGCTGTTCGTACCCCCTTGAACTCCATAGTTCGCGCCGGTTGTAGAAAGGGTGTGACCCAAAACAGACTGACTCGTTGTACTTTTGGAATAGGCCACGACGCCATAGGTTGTTCCCGTCGTTGAGTTGGCTGTAGCATGGATCGCAAACGCGGAGTTACCATTGGCAGATGTGAGAATGCCATAGTTACTTCCTGTGGTCGAAGTGGCCTTCGCTTCCACTGCGACTCCGCTATCACCGTTGGCCTGAGCTACGATCCCGCGGTTGCTACCGTTGGTCGCCGTAGCCAAGGCGACCATCCCTCGCCCCCCAGCACTATCCGATGTCCCGTACGCACCGGTGGTCGTGCCTGTTGTAGCTGTAGCGTGCCCGTTAACCCCTCTTCCAGAAGTTGAGCTCGTAACGCCATCAATCGGTCTGGAGAAGTTGCCATTTACCGCCACCGAGTTTCCGTAACGGTAAAAATCTGTGTAGGTGAGTCCGTCGAGAGTCTCGGCATCCACGTTATACACATTGCTTCCATCTCCCCAAAAACCGGAGCCCGCCGTAATTCGGCCGGTCGAGTACATGCGTCCATCCGAGTACACGCCGTAACCGCTCGGGCTTGTAGCTCGCCCTAAGACCCCATAGGTAGTTCCGCTTGCGGCCGAGGCTTGCCCGAGGACCCCGAAACCGGCAACACTGTTTGTTGTGAAGAATCCTCCGTAGGTGTTCCCGGTGAGCGAGGTGGCGATGCCGTAGCATGCGCGTCCAGCGTTGCTGTTGTTCTGCGCATAAGTTCCGTAGGTTGCCCCGCTGGTAGAACTGGCGTATCCGAACAAGGCTCGGCCCTGGTCGCTCTTCGATTCAAACCATCCGCCGTAGTTTATGCCCGTTGCCGCGGTCGTAATTCCAATCAGGCCCGATGCATTCGCGTCTGCCGAATTATTCGTTCCTCGGATGATGTAGGTTGGGCTTGTTCCCGTGAGCGTGATAATGCCGGTGCTTAGGGCGGTGGCATTCAGGTTGGTAAGCAAGCTCCCGTTCCCCTGAAAGAACCCAGCCTTAGCCGTACCGGAAATGTTCGAGTGCCCATTCTGGGGTGAACCCGGCGTTGATGCTTGTAAGTTGACCGAGCCTTGATAGGCTGCTCCGGCTCCGACGACGGCCATTGCGGCGATAAGTGCGTGACGCTTCATGATAATTTCCTCCGGGTTCTTTGCGACCCAAAGTATTCTATCACCAGAGTTTAGGCAAATGCGATGTAATCTTCCCGTAAATGGCGCTCGTGTCAATGTACAATGGCAAACATGGATTTCATCGAAGCTTCCAAACAACGGGCCCAGAGTGGCATGGAGGTTTTCTTGCGGAACTTCTCTTACGTGCCTGTTGACAGGCTGAACTGGACTCCGACGCCAACTTCTAAGTCGGCACTCCGGGTCGCGGCCCACACTGCTCTTTACGCCGGGCGCTTTGCGCAAATGATTCGTGATCGCCGGTTGCCTGCCCCCGCGAACTTAGCGCAGTGGCAAGCGGAACGGGATGCCGAGGAAATCGCTATTACAAGTCGCGAAGTGATGGAACAAGTTTTCCGCGAGGGAACCGCTGAAGTTCTCGAAGCCCTTAACGCCCTGATGCCCGAAGAAATAGAACAATCACTCGATTCCGGACAGGGATGGGCGATGCCGATGAAGCACTTGATGGATTTACCCGGCTGGCACGCGACCCTCCATTTGGGCCAGATAGACTATCTTCAGACTTGCTGGAATGACCAGCAAGTGTATGTCGGCTGATCAAGTCTCGCGTTGAGCTCAGCGCCGTTACGTTCCGGCCCTCCTTCTCCCAGTTTCAGGGAGAAGGAGGGCCGGAGGATGAGGGAGAAGAAGTTCAGTTCTTGGTCGCGCGCACGATTACGCCTGCGCTGGTGCAAGTCCAGTAAACCCGCCCGTCGCCACCAACGGCAACATCGGTCGGTTGAGGATCGCCAAAGTTCACGATTGAACGGGCTTTTGTTCTCAGATCAACTTCCCATACAAAGTTTCCACCGCCATGGGCGCCAGAGACTCCCGGCGTTGGCACTTCTGTAAAGAAGAGGTTTCCGCGCCGATCAATGTCAATACCGGTCGGCTTGTTGAGCCCAGAGAGAAACAGGGAGACGACCCCATGAACGGAGCGTGACAGTATCACGCCCGCCGAGCGGCATGTCCAATACTGGTCACCCGTTCTTCGATCCACAGCAATGTCCGTTGGCTCGGGCTCGCCAAGGGTTAGCTGAGTGATAACATTGCCATCAAAGCGATTCACCGTATTCATTCCGCCTTGAGAGCCCGGAATACCTGGAGTGGGAATCTGAGTAAAGAACAGGTTGTTCCAGCGATCCACGGCAACACCGGAAGGGCGGGATAATCCGGTCAGAACGGGAGCAATCGCTCCATTGGCCATACGCTCCAAGATTACACCGGCGGAGCGACATGTCCAGTAGAGACTGCCATCGGGACCGTAAGCAAGGTTCTGAGGATCGGGCTCACCTCGGCTTATGTTGCCCATAAAGCCGAACGAAGGCAGTAGGAAGTCCACTGAGTTTCGCCCCCCCGCCGAGCCGGGAATTCCGGGAGTTGGGTTTTGGGTGAAGAACACAACTGACCCATGACCAGCCCCCGCAACGGTGAGCCCCGTAGGCTTTGATAGCCCCGATTTAATAACGGTTGAAGTGTAATCGGCCATAGAGATAGCCGAAACAGCTAACGCAGCAAAAATAGCAAGTGATTTCATTTTTTATAGTTTCCTGGCGACTTTGTCGTCGCACTCCCCAAAGATTTGAGCGGCTTATAAAGTTCCGGTAGGTTCAAATGGAACTATTGGGAACGGTCGGGATTTTGTATAACGTGGTGATCCAATAACACTCGTTTCTCACGACCTAATAGGGGAGAAAAACCGATTAATGTCGCGCGAGCAATACGAGGTTTATGCCATTGGCATCGCGCCAGCATTGAAGCGAGCCGCCACGCGTTTGGCCTTTCCCGATCACGCCTTGGCGGAAGATCTGGTTCAGTGCGCTCTGATTCGGGGGTATCAAATGATGTTAGCGGGGCGTTTTGAAGTCACCGGCGGGGCACTCTCTTGGTTTATTCGAGGGATCACGGGAGACTTTCTTGCCCATCGGCGCAAGCATCACCGGTGCGACGTTGTGCCTTCGGATAGTGACATCTTTCAGGATGTTCGGTGCGGGGATACGCCCGAATCGCTTCTTGTCAGCGAAGTCATATCGGACAAGTTATCTTTGGCTTTGTCCCAATTGCCAACTGAGCAACGGGACTGCATCGAGCTCGTTGATTTGGCCGAACTGAGTTACCTTGAAGCCGCCCGCATTTTGAAAGTGCCCGTCGGCACGGTACGCTCTCGCTTATCTCGCGCTCGCCTTTTTGTGGCCAGCAAACTTGGTGAACAGGAATGAACGAACAAGCAACATCTTCCGCCCCTTGCCCGCATATGAGAAGGGCTTTAGAATGTATGGCCCAAGGAAAACGAGGTGGCTTGTATCTGTGGTATGCCCGTTTGCACACCATAAGATGCGCCCGTTGCCGCGCGGCTTATGAAGCCCTGAAAGCCTACTTCTCCCACTTAAAGGCCCCCCAATCGCCAACTGAAATCAACGCCGATCGCCTCCGAGCTTCCTTGGAGGAGATTGAGTGAGGCACCACTCACGCACGCCCCATTGAGCCCCTTGATCAGTCGTACCACCATGCCGACCGTGTCCATGTGGCGCCAATCCTTGAGTTCTCGTTCGCATGTAGTTCCTCGCCACTGAACAGACCTCTTTCACTTACATCCGTCGAAGTTTACACGAGGAGCCACATTGGTAGAGCCTGCCCCGCAGAAACGGGGGGAGCCCGAACCCCTGGCTATTGGCAGGTGATCCTAACCGAACGCTTTGATGATGAGGCTAAACTTCTTACGTTTTGCCAACTCAAGCGGAGTCTCGGTCCCTTTGGAAGTAGCGTTTCGATTTGCGCCACGCCTGAGCAAAATGCGCACGACCTTTGCGTTCTCCGTTGTGTTTCTCATGCATGCGGCGTGCAGGGCGGTTTCTTGCTCATTGTTCGCTTGCTCAATGCGCGCTCCCTTCTTCAGCATGAGCTCAACTAGGTTTGCCATGCCGTTCCACGCCGCCATCGCCAGTACCGAGCTTTTCTGCCTTCCAACCCTTAAGGTTAGATCGGCCCCGCCTTCAACCATCGCCCTCGCGGGTGCTTCGTAGGCTTCAAAGAGGGCCAAACTTAGCGGAGTGTCCGGATGCGGCTTCTTATCGAACAGGTTGGGGTTTGCGCCGCATTCAATTAGGGCCTTTGTGACAAGATACGTGTCATACGTTACTGCGGCCGAGTGCAAAGGTGTATTGTGCAGGATACTTCCTGGCTGGTTGATGTTTGCTCCAAGTGACTTCAGCAACTTGATAACTTCCACTAACTTCTTGTAGTCGCCCGTCGGAATGTCTTGGTCCCTATACCTAGCCATCGAGTGGAAATAACCCATCCCATCGGCGTTGACCCACCGAGCCGCCATTGGACCTGCCACCTTGATGGCCTTTATATCATGAGTTCGGATTGCCTGCCAGTACTCTTTGCGTAGACTCTCGCCCTGTAGAGGACTGAGCGCTACGGCTACAGATAGAAATATCAAACTTGTCATTGCATGATTTCCCTTGCGCCACATTGAGCCCTTGATCTATCGTCCCACAGCTCCAATCCTTGAAGGTTCTCGTTCACTTGTATTTCCTCTCCACTGAATCAGCCTCACCTGACTACTTCCGTCGAAGTTTACACGAGGAGCCACCTTAGCAGGGCGGAATGTGGCACGAGGACCCGCAAGGCGCCTGAAAGAAGTAATTTGTGTTTGTTGGAACGCGGTAACATTGCTGGCATTGTGATCCATGAGGATTCTTATGAAATCATTGAAACTAACCGCTTGTATCTGCTCCGTTTTATTGCAATGCGCTGTGTTTGCTCAGGTTGGAAGTTCAATCACGCTTGAGGGAGCTATGACCGTTTCGGAGGGTGGTCGCGCTAAAACCGACGGCCGCCTCGCGCATACGGCGCAAGGGATTGCGGGGAAGTTCGAGATCTCGTTCTCTCATGGCGACTTGGTGAACTTGAGGTTGCTGAATCTCACCTCGTATTCGGTGCCGGGTTCCACGGCTTTTTTTGGTGGAACTGCGATAGTTACTCTGAGAGTGAACGGTCGAACTCGGGTGGTTACAGGCGAGGTTTTTGTGATGGTGGACGATTTGGATATTGATCACCTGCCATTCCCCGACCAGTTCTTTTTGCAATTCGTAAGCGGGGGCCAAACCATTACTCGGCACGGGCTGATGACGGATGGCGACGTAACGGTTCGCTTGGCACCTTAAATGCCGGGCCAGCCCGGGGGGCGACAAGCACGTGGAGGCCAATTGGAATTTGAGGTTAAGGCAGCTCCGCGTTTTTGCGCCACCACGCCGCCCCCTGGGTCGTGTGGCGCTTTGCTTGTAGTTCTCCGCCAAACCCTCCGATCACGCTAACAGGATTCCTAGTTGAACTGTACCTACAGATTCGCCATACAGGCCGGGCCGGTGTATGGGGCGAGGGACCCGAAGGTGCTCAACATAGATTTACTTTGCCCGCTCGGGTGAGCCTCACCCGGAGTGGTTCGATTGATACTGAAAACGGGACTTACAAGCACGATCCTTGCTTCTCCCTCCTCGGGTGGGTCGGCGTTGTGCCAGCGGAAGTAGACCGTCACTTTGCTCGGATCGGTTAAGTAATCCCTAAGAGCGGCCGCATTCTTCTCGTCAATCGCGCCCTCGATGCGCCGGTGCGTATTAACCACCGGCCAAGTTTCGGGCTTTCCCCGGCCCTTACGCCTGAGAGTGTCCGTGAACAGGCGCGCCTTCTCGATCGTCGCGAGGAGTGACATATCGGGCTTGAAGACCTCCAACCGGTATTCGGACTCATAGTGCTGGATAAAGTGGCGGATTTGCATTTCCGAGTGAGATTTTAACCTCAATGTGCGTGACCCGTCAAGCCGGTCCGTCTTCTGAAGTTGTCGCGGGTATCGCTTCGTTGCGCGACACGCCAATTGGGTGGCGCATGAAAGTGCCAAAATGAATGCCGTTGGTGGACTATGAATGAGGCGCTCAGATCGGAGATTGATTCCCTGCGTAATCTGCGCCCCAGGCTCTTTGCCGTCGCTACCGACCACCTGGCCAAAACCAAGGCTCGGTGGGATGCGTTCGACGAGTTGTACGAGGAGGTTTGCCAGAACATTATTAACAAAGGACAGCTTCCAGAAGATGTCCTGCTTGCCCCAACCCAGCGCGCGGGCACCGTCTTGGGGCCCGGCCTTCCGCCGTTAACCGTGCTTCAAGAAGAGCGGGCCAAGCGGGTCGCGGTTGCGCTCATGCTCATCATGGCAAGGTATGACTACAACCAGGAAGCCCTCGTCGTAGCGATGATGGAAGCTGAAATCCTGGTTCCGACCGCGCCCGATCCCGATACCGGCCGGCCGGGCATATCACTCAAGGATCAAGCCCTTCTCAATGTCCTCACCAACCAGATGCGTCACGATATGAAGGACGACTGGGATGCCTTCTTTTTGGGCGATACGGTGCCCGCCGCTAAGAGGAAGCTTGCCTTTCGCCGAATGTATGCCGTGATCGCTCACATCTGGATGCAGGAATCCCTTTTCCCCCGCTCCATGACGCCAGAGATCCGCCAGAAGTTCCTTATCCTCGCCTTCATGTGCCACGTCCCCGCCGACCAATGGGGCGAGGATGACCTCAAGCAACTCCACGCCGACCTCCTGCCCATCGAAGAACCCGATTGGAGCGATCATGACCTCTTCCCGCCAAAGCCATAGCCTCTCATTTGAGTGAACTGCGCACACTTCGTGCCATCCACTCCCCCATGGGGGAGCCATGCGCCACTTGCGCCACATTGAGCCCCTGATCTGTCGTGCCACCATGCCGAACCGTGTCCATGTGGCTCCAAACCCTTGAGGTTTCTCGTACACTTGTAGTTTGTCGCCACCAGAATCACTTACATCTGTCGAAGTTTAACAGAGGAGCCACATTGGCTAGGGCCGGAATGTGGCACGAGGTGCGCGTAGCTCACTGACATAGAAAGCGATTCTAAGCCGCCACGGGTAAGTTTTGGGCACCGAAGACCATGACGATGGGTTCGCAGCCGGGGGAGGATTTCTTGCCCCGGTGGGCGCGGATCATGTAGAGGGCGGCAGTAGATCCCGCCGGAAGCGAAGGATCGGTGAAGGACTTGCATGCAATGGAGCCGATTTGCATCCACGCATGGCTGCCAAGTTTGCGCCAAACCGTGAAGAATTGCCCCTGCCTTACCGTACCCTTCCACTTCAGCTTGACTGATCCATCGTTTTGCAGATGAGCCGAAAGGCCAGTTACGTCCACCGGCGGTCCGGCGGGCGTACGCTTCTTGTTTGCTGAGATAAGAGCGAGACTGTAAATGGCATTAGGGTCGGGCGAAGCCTCGGCGGTGGCTTTGATGGTGGCGAGGCACGAGGCCGAAATCCGGTGGAACTTTGCCCATGCCGAATCGGCGAGCGCCGTCCGACTCATCGCCTCTGTTCGCGCAGCATCGGCGGCATAGTAGGCATCCTTGAATTCAGCCAAAGCGGCAGCATACGCGGCGGATTGCGAAGCAGAGAGCCCAATTGGAACCGGATCGGAAAAGGGATCAAGATGAACCTGACCCCACAGGAGGGCGCCGGCTTTAGATTGAGGGACGATAGGCATAACTAAGTGAAATGATCGGCGGAAACTTCGCTATTCCATAGGTTCTATTCGATTTTCCTCAAAGTCTTAAGCAAAGAAGGGCGACAAATAGCGATACGACCTGAGGTCATATCGCTATTTCCTCGGCATTGTGAGCAAATCTCTCGCCTAATTGCGATATGGGAACGCGCCCTTCCGCACAATCTTCATGAAATGTGCGGGCGCCATGCCAGTGTTACGCCAAAGCTGTGATAAGATACAAGTTCCTAAGGAGAACTTATGAAAAAATCACTCTTACTCGCCGCCACCGCCGTCGTCGGCGCGGGCGTTGCCTTCCAAGGCTCCGTCAACCTACAAGCCACAACCCCCGGGACTCCCCAGACCGGGCACTTGAATGTCACGGGCACGGCTAAGGCTGGTGTTATGGTTGGCTACTCCAGCACGCCCACCGGAATCGCCTTTGGCGGCGACTTCCGCTCTGCGAGCACTTCGGGACGGGGAGTTCTTGGCAACGCTTCGGCGACGACGGGGGCAACCTATGGCGGACTCTTTCAATCTTTCAGCAATGCGGGACGTGGCGTGGCGGGGATTGCTCAGAATGCGACGGGTAACACTTACGGCGGATTCTTCTCAAGCCTTAGCGTTGCGGGTTTTGGAGTTTACGGTCAAGCTACCGCTGCAAGCGGCCCCACTTATGGCGTTTATGGCAAGGCGGTCAGCCCGGCCGGGTTCGGTGTTTACAGCGAGGGCAATATGTCTGCCTCGGGAGTAATCTCGGGTAACGGGTCCGGGTTAACAAACGTGAACGCATCCACGCTGGGCGGATTTGGCGCCGGTGCCTTTTTGATGTCCGTTCCGGTACCACTCACTTTGAACGGAAACCAGGGAGCACCAACGATCTCGGGTGTGAATGCGGCACCAGCGTCAATCGGAGTTAAGGGCCAAACCTCGGGCAACTTTGGCCTCGGGCTTTACGGCTATTCTAGCGGGGGTTCCGCGGTCGCTGTTTACGGAGAGACACCAAACGGCACGGCACAAGCGATACACGGGGCAAACACCCAATCGGTGTTCGGGGATGCGCCTTACGGGATCGTCGGGGAAGTTCTGGCGAGCGACGGATATGGGATTTACTCCCTAGGCAAGTTTGGCGCGAGTGGCACCAAGGCTTTTCGCATTGATCATCCATTTGATCCCGAAAATAAATATCTCTTGCACTACTCGGCAGAGGGCCCCGACGTGCTCAATATGTATACGGGCAATGTTCATACGGACGAAGCCGGCTACGCAACCATTGAGCTCCCCGATTATTACAGTGAGATAAACAAAGACCCTCGTTACACCTTGACCGTTATTGATTCGAGTGCCGATTTCGTTCTTGCCAAAGTGGTGAAAGAAATTTTGGACAACCGTTTCACGATTCGCACAAGCAAGCCAAAGGTCAAGGTTTCATGGCGGATAGATGCGATTCGGAACGATGCATGGATGCGGACGAATGGGGCGCCGATCGAAGAGATTAAACCCGCCCGCGAACGAGGCAAATATCAGCATCCCTATCTCTATGGTAAACCCGACAGTCTAAGGGTCAGCTATGTGCCGGGGCGAAACGGGGGCAAACCTCAGGCTTCAAAATAGGGGTGAAGTTCTGGTTGCCCTCCGCCTGACCTTAACCAAAGCGAAGGGCCGCCGGAACGGGAGAGGTGCCTCTGGCCCGGACGTCTGACAATCAGCGAGCTTCGATTGTTCCCAGAACTGCCCTCTGCACCGAATTTCTTCGCTAATTAGCCAAACGTGTGATAAGATACAAGTTCCACCGAGGAACTTATGAAAAGAACTGCTTTACTAGCCGCCACCGCCGTCGTCGGCGCGGGCGTTGCCTTCCAAGGCTCAGTCAACTTACAACCCACCACGCCCGGAACGCCCCAGAATGGGCACTCGAATGTTTCGGGCACAGCGAAGGCCGGGTTTTTTCAAGGGAACGGGAGTTTGGTTACCAACTTGAATGGGAGTGCCCTCAACACCGGCATCATCACGCTCACCGGCACCAGCCCGACTTACATCATTCGGGGAACGAACAACTCCGGTGATGCCAATGCGTCCGGTTTGATCGGAATCACCAGCAGCCCAACTGGCGTTACTTACGGTGGTTGGTTTGAGACCAAGAGCGTAGCCGGGCGTGCGCTGTTTGGCTACGCGAGTGCAACTTCGGGGGCGACCTACGCCACTTATGCTGTGAATAACAGCAATGCGGGTCGTGCTTGCTTTGGGCTTGCGACTTCGCTCACGGGCAATACCTATGGTGGCTTCTTCTCGACCAATAGCGAAGCGGGATTTGGCGTGTTTGGCCAAGCCGCATCTCTGACGGGAACAACCTACGGGGTTTATGGTCGAGCCGCTAGTCCGAGTGGCTATGCCGTTTACTCAGACGGCAAGATGCACTCGACTGGGGTCATTTCTGGCAACGGTTCGGGTTTGACCAACGTGAATGCCGACCTTCTCGATGGAATCGACTCAGCTGCCTTTTTGCAAGCCATCCCCAATCCTTTGAGCTTGAGCGGATCGCAGCTTATACCGATCATCAAGGGCACGAATAGCAACACGGCTACTGGTGCGGCCGGGGTCCACGGAATTTCGACTGCAGCCACTGGCACGACCTATGGGCTCTTGGGCACGAACTCAAGCACAAGTGGCCGCGGGGTCTTCGGGGAATCGACTTCGTTGACAGGATCAACATACGGTGGCAGGTTCGAGAGCGACAGCACGTCGGGGCGCGGTGTGTACGGCTTTGCAACAGCAACAACAGGCTCCAACGTTGGCGTGTTAGGCATAACGAACAGTGCCACCGGTAGAGCCGTCAACGGCTTGGCCAACTCGGCTGCCGGCATCAACTACGGCGGGTACTTCAGTTCAAGCAGCACCGACGGATATGGCGTCTATTCAACGAGTGACGGCCACTATGGGGTTTACGGACAATCTACCCGTGCTTCGGAAAAGACGTACGGCGGATATTTCCGGTCTGATAGCACTTTAGGTGTTGGAGTAGCTAGTTATGCGTTGTCGAGCACTGGTCCGACAAATGGTGGGATTTTCGAAAGTGCCAGCCCACAAGGTCGTGGCGTGACTGGCGCCAACTACGCAACTAGCGGAACAACTTTCGGAGTGGTGGGCTCCGTGAGCTTCAGTAGCAACGGGTATGGCGTGTTCGCATATGGCGATTCGGGAGCGAGCGGCACAAAGTCGTTCCGCATAGATCATCCGTTCGATCCTGAGAACAAATATCTCTCCACTACAGCAACGAATCGCCGACACCGCAAAACCAATACTTCGGCACCATAACCACCGACGCCACGGGTTATGCCTGGGTTCAGATGCCGGACTACTTTGACGAGATAAACAAGGAAATCAAGTATCAGCTGACGGTGATTGACGATAGCGCCGACTTCGTCTTTGCTAAGGTGACGAAGAAGGTTCGGGACAATCGTTTCCAGGTCCGCACAAGCAAGCCCAACATAGAAGTGAGCTGGATGGTGATTGGCACCCGAAACGACCTCTATGCCCGAACCAAGAAACCAACGGATGTTCGCGAAAAAACGGGCGTAGAAAAGGGTCAATACCAACATCTCGAACTGTACGGCCTCGGCCCGGAGCGAGGGATGGATTACGATCCCGAGCGAGCGAAGAAGGTGATCAAGCCGAAGGCAAAGTAGCCACCCAGAGTTCATCACGTTGCGCACGAAACAGAGAACCCCGCCAACGTTGGCGGAGTTCTCTGTTTTTTTAGGTTCATCCTGACCAGATGTGTGATAAGATACAAGTTCCACCGAGGAACTCATGAAAAAATCACTCTTACTCGCCGCCACGGCTGTCGTAGGCGCGGGCGTTGCCTTCCAAGGCTCAGTCAACCTACAACCCACCACGCCCGGAACGCCGCAGAACGGGCACTCGAATGTTTCGGGAACTTCCAAGGCCGGATTTTTCCAGGGGAATGGGAATCAGCTCACGAACTTGAATGCGAGTTCCCTCAACACGGGGATCATCACACTTACCGGTACCAGCTCAACGTACATCATACGGGGAATCAACGATTCGTCGGCCGCCAATGCGACGGGCCTGATCGGAATAAACTCCAGCCCATTGGGCAATACCTATGGCGGGTGGTTCGAAGCCAAGAGTTCGTCGGGCCGGGCTCTCTTTGGCTACGCGAGTTCGCTTACGGGCGCAACCTATGCCACGTATGCCGTGAACAACAGCAACGCTGGCCGCGCTTGCTTTGGTTCCGCAACTTCACTGACGGGAACGACTTATGGCGGCTTCTTTAGCAGCCTGAGTGACCAGGGACGCGGAGTTTATGGGCAAGCGACGGCCGCGAGCGGAACGACCTATGGCGTTTACGGTAAAGCCATCAGCCCGGCTGGATTTGGCGTGTATTCGGAAGGCAATATGTCGGCGACGGGCGTGATCTCGGGCAATGGCTCCGGGTTGACTGGCGTCAACGCCTCACTGCTGAACGGGCTGAACTCGGCGGCGTTCCTCCAATCTGTCCCAAATCCGCTCACACTCATGGGGAGTAGCGCTACGCATATCATCTCCGGGCAGAATGCTTCAACGATCACCGGGTCCTCGGGTGTCTTCGGTCAGGCCACGGCCGCGACTGGTCAGGCCTACGGCGTCCTGGCACGGAGCGCCAGCACGAGCGGGTACGGGGTCTTCAGCGTAGCCAGCGCCGCTAGCGGTGCCACCCGTGGTGTATACGCCCAGAGTGACAGCCCGGGGGGATTGGGCTCTACGGCGTGGCCTCCGCTAACTCCGGTTTCACCTACGGAGTTCAGGGCTGGGCGAATAGCCCCACCGGGCGCGGCATCTACGGCGTTGCTGCCTCGTTCACCGGTGTCAGCTACGGAGTGGACGGCCAGTCTTTCAGCAGCTCGGGCACCGGCGTCCATGGCGAGGCGTTCGCCCCCAATGGCTTCACGTTTGGCGGCGACTTCGCGACCAATAGCCCTGATGGGCGCGGCGTTCGTGGCAATGCGACCGCCACTACGGGTCTGGCCGTCGGCGGTCGCTTTGCGACAGCCAGCACGGCCGGGATCGGCGTCTGGGCCACTTCCAACGCATCATCCGGCACCACCTATGCCGTTCTTGGAGACAACTCGGTCAATGGTAGTGGGTGGGGCCTCTACGCCCTTGGCCATTCTGGTGCCAGCGGTGTCAAAGCCTTTCGTATTGACCACCCTGATGACCCTGAGAACAAGTATCTGCTGCACTATTCTAGCGAGAGCCCGATGCCGCAGAATTTCTATGTAGGCAATGTAGTGACGGACTCAAAGGGTTACGCGTGGGTTGAACTGCCGGATTACTTCAGCGAGATCAACGCGAACTTCAAATACCAGCTGACAGTCGTGGACGACGCCGATTCCAGCGCGTTTGTTCAGGCCAAGGTTAGCAAGAAGATTCGGGACGGTCGTTTCCAAGTTCGCACGAGCGCCCCGAATACGGAAATCTCGTGGCGGGTTGATGCTGACCGGAATGACCTCTACGTGCGAAACCGTCCGCCCAAGGATGTAATGGATAAGGAAGGGCGAGAGAAGGGCACGTACCAACACCCAGAATTCTATGGCTTCAAACCAGAGCGAGGGATGAGTTACGAGCCTGAGCGGGCCAAGAGGCCGATCAAGCCGAAGGCAAAGTAACCGCAATCCAAAATCCCCGCCAAGCTTAAGCGGGGATTTTGCTTCTTTCGCCTTCGTTTCGCCAAACGTGTGATAAGATACAAGTTCCACAGAGGAACTTATGAAGAAATCACTCTTACTCGCCGCCACCGCCGTCGTCAGCGCGGGCGTTGCCTTCCAAGGCTCCGTCAATCTCCAAGCCTCCACCCCCGGCACTCCTCAGAACGGGCATCTGAACATATCGGGTACTGCTAAGTCAGGGTTCTTTCAGGGGAATGGGAGCTTGCTTACTACCTTGAACGGTTCGGCCCTCAACACGGGCATCATCACGCTTACCGGCACCAGCCCCACTTATATCATTCGGGGAACGAACGATTCGGGCGCGGCCAACGCCACCGGGCTCATCGGAATCGCAAACAGCACCACTGGCAACACCTATGGCGGCTGGTTTGAATCTAAGAGCGATTCGGGTCGAGCTCTGTTTGGCTATGCTAGCTCGCTCACGGGCGCAACATATGCGACTTATGCCGTTAACAACAGCAACGCTGGTCGCGCTTGCTTCGGGCTTGCGACTTCTCTCACCGGAAATACCTATGGCGGGTTCTTTTCGACGCTGAGCGAAGCTGGATATGGCGTTCTTGGGCAAGCCACCGCGGCGACGGGAACAACTTACGGGGTTTACGGTCGGGCGACTAGTCCGGCTGGATTCGGAGTTTTCTCAGAAGGCAATATGTCGGCGACGGGGATCATCTCGGGCAATGGTTCTGGGCTGACAAGTGTCAACGCGAACACGCTAGACAATTTGGACTCGTCCGCCTTTTTGCAGGGCATTCCTAATCCGCTTGCCCTTAGTGGTTCGCCACTTGGCTCTGTCATCTCGGGCACAAATAGCAACGCCACAGCTGGCACGTCCGGGATCAAGGGCGTTTCCAGTGCGCTGACCGGAACTACCTACGGGCTCTGGGGCACCAACGCTAGCACGAGCGGTCGGGGTGTGTTTGGCGAAGCGACATCTACGAGCGGCGTATCGTTTGGCGGCAGATTTGAGAGCGCCAGCACCACTGGGCGCGGTGTCTATGGCGTTGCCACATCGACATCCGGAAACGCCTATGGTGTGTTTGGAGAAAGTCAAAGCGTAAGCGGACGAGGTGTCCTCGGGCTAGCAAACGCCACGACCGGCACCAACTATGGGGGCTATTTCGATTCGGACAGCACCAGCGGTTATGGCGTATTCGCCAACAGTGCGGGAACTTACGGTCTCTTTGCCTCTTCCACGAAAACGAGCGGTACGGCATATGGCATTTATGGGCAAAGCGCGAGCCCCAGCGGTATCGGCGTCTATGGGTTGGCAACGTCAACCTTCGGCTCCGTCTACGGAGGCCGCTTTGAGAACAGCAGCCCGTCTGGTGGTGGAGGAGTTTATGCGAAGGCGATTGCAACATCCGGCTACACCTTCGCTGGAAGATTCGAGAACAACAGCACGTCGGGCCGCGGCATTTACGGAGGGGCACTCGCGACCAGCGGAACGACCTACGGGGTGCTTGGTCAAGCTGACAGCCCTGACGGTTGGTCACTTTTCGCCCAGGGCCGGTCGGGTGGAACAGGCACGAAGTCATTTCGAATTGATCACCCGTTCGACCCTGAAAACAAGTATCTGCTTCACTACGCGGCGGAGAGCCCGATGCCTCAGAACTTCTATGTGGGCAATGTAGTTACGGATTCAAAAGGCTACGCCTGGGTGGATCTTCCCGATTACTTCAGCGAGATCAACACGAACTTCAAGTATCAGTTGACGGTGGTTGACGAATCGGATTCTAGCGACTTCATCTGGGTGAAGGTGGTTCAGAAGATCAAGGATAACCGC
The DNA here is from genome assembly GCA_031386985.1 of Armatimonadota bacterium. Lineage (GTDB taxonomy): Bacteria > Armatimonadota > Fimbriimonadia > Fimbriimonadales > Fimbriimonadaceae > JANJUB01. The sequence continues at coordinate 9,386 of JANNCV010000013.1, read as the reverse complement.
CTCCGCATCCGATCGAACAAACCCGGCGTGGAAGTCTCCTGGCGAGTAGACGCCGATCGCAACGATCTCTTCGTTCGCAATCGCCCGACAAAGGACATTGTTGAAAAGGAGGGCCCAGAGAAAGGCACCTATCAGCACCCCGAGTTCTACGGCCTCGGCCCGGAGCGAGGGATGAACTACGATCCGGAGCGAGCGAAGAAGGTGATCAAGCCGTCACCGGTCGCTTTACAGAGCAAGGCGAAGACAAAGTAGCGGTCGGGTTGAGTTCAAATGGATCACGTAAGGGATCACAGACGCAAATGAGCCCTTACGTCATTTTAAGCCGATGCACTCTTCTTCACTTTGATAGCTCATTCAACTTGCGAAGTAGGTGCAAGCGCCGGCAACGCAAAGGACCCAAACCGCAAGATTTACCGCTAAAATAGATTCATGCTTTCTGATCGCGAGAAGATTGGACATTTGTTGCGACGATTTGGGTTGGGAGCGGGCAAGTTTGAACTGGCGCGATACGAGCCGCTGGGCGTGAAGGGGACGATCGCTAGTTTGCTCCATCCTGAGAAGAAGCCGGAAGTCAATCTTGATCCGTGGAGCTATTGCTGGAACGAGAACAAGCCCGATCCGAACTCGTATCACATCGCCAGTTGGTGGTCGGCGCGATTTTTGATGACAGATCGTCCGTTGGAAGAGAAAATGACGCTCTTCTGGCATGACCACTTTGCCTTGGATGGGGAGAAGGTCGGCGAAGCACCGATGATGATTGGATATCTCGATGTGCTCCGCAAGCACGGTTTTGGGAACTTTGAAACGCTCCTGATTGGAGTTCTGAAGCAAGGGGGCATGCTTGGCTACCTGGATCAGAACCTCAGCAATCGACTTGAACCTAACGAAAACCTGGGACGAGAGCTTTTGGAGCTCTTCACCCTCGGCGAAGGAAACTATACAGAAAAGGACGTGAAAGAAGTTAGTCGCGCCTTGACGGGATGGACACTGCACTATCTCGGCACGGGTGGGCAAACGGATTACACCAAACTCCGTGACATGGCAACGAAGGGCCGAATGGCTCTGATGAATGCTTGCTTCGTCCCCGCGATGCATGATTCGGGCTCAAAGACGATTTTGGGCAAGGCCACCAACTATGACCTAGAAGCGGTTGCAAAAATGCTCGCCGTTCATCCTCAAACCGCGCGATATCTCTGCCGCAAGCTCTGGGAGTTCTTTGCCTATCAAAACCCAGAACCCGCGCTGATAGATCGTTTGGCGAACGTTTGGAAGTCGAGCAACGGCGAGATTCGTAAGATTCTCGAAGCCATTACCGCGGCCCCGGAGTTTTGGTCGATCAAATGCGTTCGGCAAATGCCCAAGAGCCCGGTAGATTGGAGCGTTGCGATGTTCCGCAGCCTGAACGTCGGCGAAGGCATTCGAGCGCTGGCGGCGGCCGCCCCAAAGGATGCCCCGATCAAGAAGGAGTTGCGCGAAGGCGGGGACGGCATCAACTACTTGATGTCTCTTCAAGGATTGCGCCTACTCTATCCGCCCGATGTGAGCGGATGGGAATGGTACGAGGGTTGGATAAGCTCACAAACCACAATGCGCCGCGTGAGCCACGGCGATGTCATATTTTGGGGAGGCGGTGAAGCCCGTCCCTTCGCCGTTGGATTGGCGACGTTCATGAAAGCCGCGGGCGTGAAGGAGCCGGTTGACATTGTGGATCAGCTCGCCGATGTCTTTGATTTGCCGCTAACCCAAGCCGACCGCGAGACGTTGGTCATGCGATGTGCGAAAGCCGGTGGGATCAAAGCTCTGGACGAGAAGAACCAAGCCGCAAACCTCTTTGCTCAAGTCTCCAAGATCATGTTTGCCATGCCGAGCGCCCAGCTTTGTTAGTTTGACTAGGCAATATGAACGTTATCTGAACAATGGCTTTCAGATCGCTTTTCTGGGATTGAATGCAATATGATAAATGCAGGTTCTATCTGGGGACCTGGCTTGGAGGCCGTGATTTCATGAAATCGAAACAATTTACATTTGCCGTATCTGTCGTGTCATTGATGAGTTTAGGGAGTTTTGCGGGAGCGGTTGACATCTACGGTTTGTCGACGCGAAATCAGCTTGTTAGATTTAGCTCAAGTAATCCGGGAAATTTGACCAACGCGGTGTTCATTAACGGACTTGCGGCCAACGAGGCCCTCGTAGGAATTGATTTCCGCGTCGCCAACGGCCTGCTCTATGGAGTTGGTAGCTTTGGAAACATCTACACGCTAAACTCAAACACCGGTGCTGCAACTTTTGTAGCCGGGCTGACTAACTCAGTGGGCGGTGGTGCTTTGGCTCTACAAGGCACGGAGTTCGGCGTGGATTTCAATCCGGTCGCCGATAGACTTCGAATCACCAGCGATCTGGATCAAAACCTACGTGTGAACGTTGCAACGGGCGTGACAACGGTTGATGGGAGCCTAAATCCTGGCAACCCAAATATTGTCGCCTCAGCCTACACTTTCAACGATACAAACACGGGCACCGGCACAACGCTTTACAACGTTGACTCGGTGACGGACATGTTAACGATCCAGAATCCGCCGAACAATGGCACTCAGGCGAATGTTGGATGGCTCGGACTGGATGTCAGCGCCTTATCCGGCTTCGACATTCAAACGATCGGGAACACGAATACGGCTTATGCGGCATTTCAACTCGCAAACGGAACGACGTCTTCCCTTTACACGATCAACCTTGCAACGGGCTCAGCCACGGCGATCGGAACAATAGGTTTCTCTCAATCCAGCGAAACCCTTGTCATTCGAGACATCACGGCAGCTGTCCCCGAGCCTGCAACGATGGCAGTCTTCGCGCTTGGTATCGGAGCTTTCCTTCGTCGCCGAAGGAAGTAAGCCGTTCTGTTTAGGGGAGCAGTTTATTGGCTCCCCTAAAGCCCAATATGCCATAATCATCGGTCTCACGCCGATGTAGCTCAGGGGTAGAGCAGCTGTTTCGTAAACAGCAGGTCGTCCGTTCAAATCGGATCATCGGCTCCAGTTCATTTCTTACTGGTACGCTTCATGAGGTGCCGCTATTTGGCAACAATCGCCGATGTTTCTTGGTGCGCGGCATGGGGAGGCGTCTCCAGAATCCCTTTTAACGTCATAAGGCCGATCAACAAGATGGCTGCAGTACCTGCCACCATCACCCAGCCACGCTTGGCTGGATGGCGCGAGTTGGAGCGATCGAGCCACGGGAGGAGGAACATTCCTATGGTGATGATGCCGGGAATCACTAACGTTGCCACCACTTCATAGCCAGCGGGCATGATTTTGAGCAGTTCGTAAAGCCCCAAGAAATACCACTCCGGCCTCGGCGCGAAGTCGGTCCCGGTTGGATTGGCGACGCTCTCCAATCCGGGAGGGAACGCCGATGCGAGCCAGAAAACGAACCCAAGCCCGACTAACACAACAACCGCATCCTTGAACAGCTGGTTCGGGAAAAATGGCTGCGGGCGGGCTTTTTGCGGGATCACCGGCCCGGCGATGTGATGCCGACGAACGAGGTACAAGTGAATCGCAACCAACCCCATCAGAGCCGCCGGAAGCACCATGACATGGAGCGCGTAGAACCGAGTAAGCGTGAGCGATCCAACGTCCGAGCCGCCTCGAATCAGGACGAGCAGGTCGTCTCCAACGAGAGGAACCGTGCCAGCAATTCGGGTTCCAACCACCGTTGCCCAATAGGCTTTTTGATCCCAAGGCAATAGGTAGCCCGTGAACGAGAAAGCAAGCATGACTTGGAAAATCATCACGCCAAAGACCCATGTGAGTTCTCGTGGCTTCTTGTAAGAGCCCCAGAAGAACACGCGAAGCGTATGCAAAACCATGACAACGACGATGGCCGTTGACCCCCAAACGTGAAGCCCACGAATGATCGAGCCCGCCGAAACCGCGAACGTGATGTGCTTCACCGAATCGTACGCCGAAGTTGGGCTTGGGCTGTAGTACATCGCCATAAGCACCCCAGTTGAGAACTGAAAAACCAGGAGGGTGAGCAAGAGGTTTCCTAAGGTTTGCCACCAGCCAACACCAGCGGGCATGGGCTCATCAAGGTTCTTGCGGACAAAGCCCCACCAGCCGAGGCGTAGTTCCAACCAATCCTTGATGCCGGGCCGTTGCCGCGCGAGCTCAGCCCGGGGCTCAATCTCGGGCGTCACCGTAACAGAAGGTCGCTCTTTCGTTTCAAAAGGGGGTTGCTTGTTTTGGGGTTCCTTAATCATGGGGGGTTACACCTTGCGGCTTACAAATATTCGACCGTTCTCGACCTTCACGGGGTGCTCGTCGAGACCCTTCGGTGGGGGACCGGAGACAACCTTTCCGTCTTCACTAAAAACCCCGCCATGGCAAGGGCAGAAGTAGCGATGTTGCTCACTTTGGAACTTGATTCGGCATCCGAGGTGAGTGCAGGCTGGGTCAAAGCACTTGACTTCGCCCCCGGATCGGTGAAGGTACACGGTGTAGTTGCGATCAACGATTTGATATCCATCCTCGACGCGCATCGCGTAGGTGATCTCGCGCGTTTCTTCATCTTTCAAATCCGAATCGGCCAGGACGTCCACCCATTTCTCCTTGGATTTTCGGCCCAGTGGCGATGCCACGAACTGGATCGCGGGAACAGCCAAAGCCGCCGCAACCAATACATTGATTCCGGTTACAAGCCATCCAAGGACGGTACGTCGAGATTGAGGTTCAAATGGTTCGTTGTTCATAAGCGTTCCTTTAGGGGTAATAGCGCAAACGGATGTCAGGATCGGTGGCCCCATCAATCTGAGAAAGCACGTCTTCGGCGATTCGCACAGACTTGTGGTGGCGGCCGGGGGAGGGTTCACGGGACAGAGCGAGGTCCCCGCCGGCAGCGACTACAGCTTCGGTAACCCTCGTTAGCGCTACCATAGTTGGCACAATCCAAGCGTGTTGAAATCGCGTAAATGGAGCCGAAATGATGAGGGCTGAAATCGAGCCAAGGTGGTAAATGTAGATCGGCATGACCCAGCCGAACGAAGTCGTGCGGTTGATCATGAGTGTAAAGATCCCGCTGAGGACGGTATGGAACAGAAGGGTTACGAAGAGGTAGTCACGGCCGAGCGTGAGTCCATTGTCAATGTATTCATCCTTCTTGTAGCGCCTCATCACGTAAAGCACGCCGAGGAGTACCATGACGCCACTTGTAATCGGAAGAACCTTTAACGGATTGGAAAGGGCCAAGTCAGCTCGGGTGGGATTATAGATTTGCATCAGAATATCGGCGAGCATCAGGCCGAGCATTCCGTACAGCATCAGCCCATGCATTGCCCAGAGGTGTTTACTCTTTTTCCAAAGCGACTGGACGAAAAGCCCATCAAGAACGAGCGACTTGAGCGCAACTCCAAGTGCCCGACCGTAGCCAAACTTCTTCAATGCCGGTTTCAGTTGTTTGAGGCCAGCCAGGCTTAACCAATAGAGCCAACCTTTAACCGCGAAAATGAAGGAGAACAAAAAGACGCCCAAAAATATTCGACCCACATTTCGTGTAGTGAGCAATCCGCCAACTCGGTAGGAAATCGGGATTTCTTCAGGTATCCACTCTTTGCCCTGCAGTTCGCGATACATTTCCCTCACGTCTGCATCGCTGAGCTGATCCACCGTGGTTGCGGGCATCATGCCTTTGCCTTCGCGGACGGCTTTGAAGAATGCCTCTTCCTTCACTTCGGTTCTTGCGATCGGCGGACCCAACCCACCCATCGCCGTCATGCCATGGCAGCCCATGCATGTTGAAGTGCCAAAGATGTCCTTCTTAGTCGTTTCCGATTGCGACCAGCCCGACGCGGAGGCGAGGACGAAGAGAAAGATAAGAACTTGTTTCATGCGCATTCCTCGTGAGAAACGACCGGCTCGGCGGCTTGGCCGAGGGTTGAGATAGATTGGCTCGCCATCGGGCCAAGGTAGCTTCCGCTTGGCCGGGTTCGGGCTTGCGGAAGCAACTTGAATGGCTCGCGCCCCGTTTCCCGCTTTTGATCCACGATGTAAGTGCTGATCTCACTTTCGGGGTCCTCCAGGTCTCCAAATATGCGGGCGTGAGTTGGGCAAGCGACGACACAGGCGGGGTTTAGCCCTTCATCAACCCGATGCGCGCAGTAAGTGCACTTTCGCGCCACCCCCGAGTTCATTCGCGGCTTAACAAAATCTCGCTCGTATGGCTCGTCCTCGTTGAGGTACCACTTCTCTTCGCTGTTCAGGATGATGTTTCCGTAAGGGCACGCGGAAACGCAAGCACCCGTCCCTCGGCAGCGATCTTGATCAATCAAGACAATTCCATCCTGCCGCTTAACAATGGCTTTGTTGGGGCAAGCTTTAAGGCAGGGCGGGTCTTCGCAATGGTTGCAAAGGACAGGGATGTAAAGGCGCTTTACGTTTGGATATTTTCCCGCTTCGACATTGAGAACTCGGGCGAAGAAGACGTCCATCGGGGTTCCATTTTCTTGTTTGCAAGCTACCGTACACGCGTCGCACCCAATGCATCGGGTGAGATCAATCAACATTGACATCCGGGCCATTGGGTTTATTGTTGCCCAGCCCTGACTCGTAGGCTATGATCATGGTCATAGCTGAGGAAAATGGGATGAGGCCAGCTCAAATGAACATTGGGAACGCGCCCCGCAGGGTCCCCGAATGAAACCGCACGGTTCCCCGTTCGATCTCACTGACGAGGCCCCGAGCATCCAAGTTCATGAGAGCTTTCGATGCGTTGAGAACACACTTTCCGCATTCAGCTGCAGGCAAAGTGGCGACTATCTCGTGGGCGGATTGCAAGATGTTGCGCCACTCGCGGGCTAGAGCGACGGCGGATGGTCTTGTACCCTCAAACTCAACCTCGGCCAACTCTGATTCATTGTATCGAGACGACCGGGCCGCTTGGGAGAGAATCATCTCAGGATTTAGGCCGGGGTCCTTGCCCGCCGCAGCCCAGGCCAGGTAACCCAGATGCTGAAGCTGGTTGTTACAAGCGATGGCGTCCACCCAATCCCTTGGTTCCGCTCGGCCAACAAGCGCGAGCACTTTGTTTGTGGCGAGATCGAAGGGGTGAAGGGTGAGCCCGAGTACCGGATGATCCATGAGTGGGAAAAACCGGAACGCACTGTCCTGCGTCCACTGGATTCGGCACTCGCCGGGCCCTTTGCGAATCACGGCCTCAACGAAAGTGTCGCGGTCAATCTCAATCTCGATTTCAAATGTGTGGTCGGAAATGAGTTTGAGATCAGCCTCGGCGGCCCGGTGAACCGAATCTCTAGAGTCATGAAACAAGTCAATATCTCGAGACAGTCGCGTTGTGTCAAGAAGAGTGTTAAGTGCCGCGCCACCGGCAACATAGCTTTCGCCGCCCACTTTCCGATTTTGCGAGATTAGGGCAATTAGCTCTTTTTGGAAGCCCGTAAGAGCCATTCTTGCAACTCCCTGGCGCGAATGAACGCGTTTCGATCCCCGTATCTTTTTATGTAGTCCAAGGCGCGCATGCGCTCGGCATCAGTACCTGGTTGATAGTCAATCGGGGCGAACCACAAGCAGCGAGCTCTGTGCTGTTGCACGAGATCGTTAATCTCGCAGTTCAGTTTCGCCGGCGACGGTGAGTCCATAGAGTGTATTGTAGCACTGACTCAACGTGATGACATTGTTGAGCGAAGAGTGCTCACGCCGTAAGCGCACGCTGCCGATTTCCGAGCAAAATACAGCTAACAAAAATGCCTCTCAAATCTGATTATTCTGTTCGAGGCATTCTGGATTCGAGTCACACCCTGGCGGCTCTAACTAATGAAGAGAAAGTGGCCTTGGCGGAGGAGTGTCGGTTGTCCCAATGCCACAAAGGGAGTGCCATTTGGCAAAAGGGTTATCAGGTCTCCTTTTTCGGACTTGTTGGGGCGGGTTTTGTGAAAATGGCCAAGGCAAACTCCTCAGGCTCCGAAGTCACCTTGGAGATCATGGGACCAGGTCAGATTTTTGGACTCCTTGGAACTATTGATGGCGAAGGGTGCCCTCTCACTGCCTACGGTATGACAAACACGATCTATGTGAAGATCAGAAAGGCCGCGTTTCTAAGCATTTACGAAAAGAACCATGCACTGAAGGATCGGTTGCTGAGAAAAACGGCTATTAGAGTTCATCAAACGCTAGACCTTATGGCAAAGCTCTCAACGGGCCGAGCGTCCGAACGCATTGCCGTTATCCTGTTCATTCTCGCCGAATCCTATGGCCGTCACGATGGCAAAGCGATCAGGATTGAACTTCCGCTCACTCGACAACAGATCGGAGAGATGGCGGGGACGACCACGGAGACGACAATTCGAACGCTATCAAAATGGGCACAACAAGATTTGGTTGACACCGAAGATCACATCATCACTCTTCTTGATCCCGCTCGGCTTGAGAGAGCTATTCGATAGGTTCGTCTAGGCTTTCCTAATATCTACCCTCGTGTCCTTCCAATGCTGCCCCGGCGCGTAAACCGCGGGCAAATAGTAGTTTTCATGCGTTGCCTTCACTTTTTGATGGGTGTGAACGGAGTGATATTTGCCTCCGCCGAGATAGCGGTCCCACCAGCCGTGATCAACGCAGAGGACGCCTGGTTTGATCGTCTCCGTGAGAAGTGCCCACAGCTTGTAGGACCCATTGTTGTTGAATATCTCAACCGGGTCGCCATCGTTGATCCCACGCTTTACGGCGTCGCGAGGGTTGATCTCAACTACGGCTCCGCGGTTCAGATTCAGCAAGACCCTATTGTTTGAGTGGGTGCTATGCACGCGCCATTTACTGTGTGGTGTTACTATGCTGAGCGGCAACGCCTGATCCTCTTGGGGGAGGTGCGAGAATGCCGGCTTGAAGACCGGGATCTCTTCGCCCATACGGCGAAACACCTCTTCCTCTTTGTAGAACTCCATCCGACCTGTCTTGAGGAATTCGCGCTGAGCGCCTTCAGGGAAAGGATAAGCTCGCGGAGGAAACAACTTGTCTTCCAGAAACTGCTCATCGCAACCGACCTCTGGATCGTGGACGTTGAGCCGAACCGGACCCTTTTGAAGTTGCTCGTAAGTGATTCCGGCGACCTCTTTGCCGCCAGATTCGAGCATCATGTCAATAATCTCTGGTTCCTCAAAATCCATCAGCTTGGAGAGAGTAGGGTCTACCCGCTTCATGATTTCCTGCACCATCCAAAGCTCGGTTCGGCTGTCATATTGCGGCCGAACTACTTCCTGTTGAATCTGTAAATACGGGTGGCATGATGTCCCAACGAGCTCTTCCTTCTCCCAAAATGTCGGAGCCGGAAGTACAACATCGCTATAATCGCACGTTGGCGACATCGAGAAGTCAATCGTAACG
>JANNCV010000030.1:0-59066 GCA_031386985.1 Armatimonadota bacterium | reverse complement strand
TGAAGTAGCTGGGAACGATTGTTGAAATGAAAAAGCATTTTGATGCAACCTCTCTCCAAGGTTTTACGCCGCAAGAATTCTCAACCCGCCTCTCCCATCTCTGCACGAACATCCAGAATAAGCAGAGGGGGAGTTTTGCTTTACCCTCGCCCTTTCCCAAGGGAGAGGGTCGGCGATGTTTGTGCGCCGGGGTGAGGGTCTGCCGTACTGGTTGGCTAGTGTTGCGTGCAAACGTGTTAACTCGGCAATAGCGTTAAACAAGACTCCGAATTTCACGCACCAAACCCATGGCTTGGAAGAGATGGGTTGAGGCGCTTAATACTTTCGATTCGGAAGCTCGGCCTTTGCCGTAGTCTCGTCAAAGATGCCGTCTTTCATTACCGTTCGCTTTTCTAGCTTCTCGCCCTTTCTGAATTTCTCAATCGCGTCAAAAAGTGCCGGGCCGAGGAGAGGGTTGCACTCTACTGTGCAATTCATTTTGCCCTCAACGATTGCTTCAAAGGCGACTTTAAGGCCATCAATAGAAACGATGATAATATCGGTCCCCGGTTTCTTGCCCGCGGCTTCGATGGCTTGAATGGCACCGAGGGCCATATCGTCGTTATGAGCGTAGAGCGCATTGATCTGTGATCCTTCGGGCGACTTCAGGAAGGCTTCCATGACCTCTTTGCCCTTAGTTCTCGTGAAGTCTCCGGTCTGAGACTTAATGATTTTCATTCCGGGCGCGTTCGCGATTGCTTCCGCAAAGCCCTTCATCCTATCGTTAGCGGGCGCGCTGCCGACCGTTCCAACAAGTTCGGCGACGTTGGCTTTACCGCCCATCTTCTTAACCAACCACTCACCTGCCATACGGCCTTCCAGAACGAAATCGGAACCAATAAAGGTGACGTACATGTCGTCCGGAACATCGGGGCGACGGTCGGAAACGAAAACCGGAATCCCAGCATCCTTGGCTTCTTGCAGGACGTCTTTCCAACCGGTTTCGATCACGGGAGCGAATGCGATGATATCAACTTTCTGCGCAATGAAGCTCTTTATCGCCTTGATTTGGTTTTCTTGTTTTTGTTGGGCATCCGAGAACTTTAACTCTATTCCCCGCTTCTTAGCTTCTTCTTGAATGGAATTCGTGTTGGCCGTTCGCCAGCCGCTCTCCGCTCCGATTTGAGAGAAACCAACCACTAAGGGTTTAGCCTCCGGCGTCGGGGCGACGGTTGAGTCAGAGCTGGAACAACCCACTACCAACAGGCTGGTCAATGCCAATAAACTAAGAGAAGATCGAACGTTCATTTCGATTGGATATTAGCACTAAAATTCTAACCTCATTTTTGGCATGAATTCAACCGACGTTATACGGTGCCTTCACGGTACAATTTGGGAGACTACAATGAGTGCAACGGCAACCTATCCGAACTATTCCCCCGGCCTTGAAGGCGTGATTGGTGGAATCACCACGATCAGCGACATCATCAGCGAAACTAGCACGCTGGTTTATCGCGGCTATAACGTCCATGATCTCGCATCGCAGGGTTCCTTTGAAGAAACGGCTTACCTTCTTCTTTACGGAAAACTGCCAAATCAGGCTGAGCTAAATGAGTTGAAAGCAACCCTCGCGGCCGAGCGTGAAGTGCCCGCAACGGTTTATACAGCATTAAAGCAACTGCCAAAAACGACCCACCCGATGGACATTGCAAAGGTTGGCTTTGCAGTTTACGCTCCAAATGACCCCGACTACGCTGCTCCGGCCACAGATCATGCCGCTACCTTGAGAAAAGCGGTTAGAATTTTGGCCAAGGCAAGCACAATCGTTGGCAACGGTCACCGGATTCGCGAAGGGCTGGAGCCGTTGGCACCAAAACCAGAGCATTCCATTGCCCAAAACTTTTTGTATTTGATTACCGGCAAAGAGCCCGATGAGAAGACCGCTCACGTATTGGACAGTTCGCTGACCCTCTATGCCGAACACGGTTTTAACGCCTCAACTTTCGCATGCAGAGTCACCGTAGCAACATTGAGCGACATCTACAGTGGCATTGTTTCGGGAATTGGCACGCTCCGAGGCCCGCTTCATGGCGGTGCTAATGAGGAAGCAATGAAGATGCTCGAAGAAATTGGCTCGCCCGATGTGGCCGAGGCTTGGATTCGAGATGCACTTGCAACAAAGAAGAAAATAATGGGGTTTGGTCATCGCGAATACAAGAAGCGAGACCCGCGCGCGATCTACCTAACCAAGGTGGCCAAGGAACTGGCCATCGAGAAGGGTGTCACAAAGTGGTCGGAAATCGCCGACATTTTGGAGCATGTGATGGAGACAGAGAAGGGGATCTATCCTAATGTAGATTTCCCGGCCGCGTATGCATATTACTGCTTGGATATCCCGGTAGATCTCTACACACCAATCTTTGTGATTGCGCGCGTTAGTGGTTGGTCGGCTCATGTTCTAGAGCAACTTGCAAATAATCGCCTGATCCGCCCTTCGTGTATCTATGAAGGATCACATGGCGAGGCCTTTGTGCCGATCGCGCAGAGATAAGATTAGATTTAGAGTTACTTCGGAGCCTGTTAATGGCATTGTGGAAAATATCAGTTGAGCTTTGGGGAGAGTTTCGTTAACAATGATTCAGAGAATTGAAAGACTATCGGCCTTGCTTTCGAGCCAGGGTGTTGATGCATTTTTTGGCTGGGATCCAATCACGTTGGGATACCTCCACGGATTTAATGAAGGTGCCGGGGAAAGATTTTCAACTTTTGCCGTGCATGTAGATGGGCGCTCGGCAATGATTTGCCCCACTTTATCGGTTAACCAAGCCACGCGAGCCGGCATAAAAAACATCACGAGTTGGAAAGACGGAGAAGACCCACTTATCCTCTTCACTCAACTCGCGAATGATTGGAATCTCAAATCGTCAATCATCGCCGTTGACTCTGAGATGCCCGCCCGTATGCTCTTGGCCATGCAGGATGCATTGCCCGGAGCTCTCTTCCGGCAAAGCGACGCCGTCCTTGCCGCCCTAATGCGAGTCAAACATCAGGATGAAATCGCTTCGCTACGCGATGCCGCTGCTATCGCTGACCGAGCATTCCCCGTTGCCGTCGCCGCATTACGCCCGGGCGTCACCGAGAGCGAAATTGACTTTATCTTGAACTCGGAAATGCGTCGCCTTGGCGGAACTCCGATGTTTTCAATCGTAGCCGCGGGCGCCAATGGAGCGGAACCTCATCACCTTTCTGATAACACGGTGATAAAGGATGGGGACGTGGTTATCCTTGATTTTGGTTGTCAAGTTGATGGCTATCTCAGCGACATTACCAGAACGGTATGTGTTGGTAAGCCCTCGGATCACGCCTCAACCGTTTATAAGCACGTATATGATGCACACATGGGTGCGAGAGAGCGAATCCACATCGGAGTCGCTTGTGAATCTGTTGACCAGGCCGCTAGAACAGTTATTGATCGTGCCGGATACGGCGAGTTTTTCTTTCATCGAACGGGGCACGGGATTGGCAAACGATGCCACGAAGCGCCTTTCATTGTGAGCGGCAACAAAGAGACACTAGCTGAAGGCGAGTGCTTTAGCATCGAGCCAGGGATATATCTCGCCGGCGAGTTTGGCGTTCGCATTGAAAACATCGTTACCGTCACGAAGGGCGGTCACGAAAGCCTAAACGACGAGCCTTCGCCCGAACTTCTGCAAGTATAGTTCCCGCCGCTGTTGGATCAACGGCGGGAACGAGATTTCCTACGAACAGCAGACCTGAGTTTGCGCCGGTTCGCAACACGTGCTTTCTGCGCCACAACAGCTTTCGGCCGGTTGATCCATCATGTCATCCAGAATCGTGTAAACCTCCCACGCATTCCCGTCTGGATCGCGAACCCAAATCTTGTCCTGGCGAGCATAGCAGCAGTCCACATTCTCTTCAGAGAATGTCGCTAAGCCGGCGGATTCAAGGCGGTTTTTTGCCGCGAGAACATCATCCGTAGAGGCGACCAACAGCCCCAGATGGTTCAGCGGCCCACCCCTGCCATTGTCCTTTTCTTGTAGGGCCAGCTTTAAACCTGGGTTTTCCAAGTCGAAGTTGGCATAGCCGGGACGGCGCTTATGGGTCGGTTGACCGAAGAAGGTCTCGTACCAAGCCGCCGAGTTTTCGACGTTGGTCACATTTAACGATAAGTGAGTTTTAGCATTCATTTTTTATGTTTCCTTGTGCAATCAAAAGAAGTTGATTCGCCACCTCGATAAGGCCCTGAGGGTTTAAGTTGCAAATCGTTGTCCGGCCCCGTCTCTCCAGCCGTATGATCCCGGCTGACTCCAATTCATGAAGGTGATGGGAGATGGTGGACGTGATTTTGGTTGCACCCGTCACCGTGCAGCAAACCTCGCCGGCGGTAAGAGAAACAACTCCCCCTTGATCATCAATCTCGGTCGGACCGCCGCAGCAAGCGGATGCCAAACATTCAACGATGGATAACCGGGTCGGATCAGCCAGGGCCTTGAGGCGATTCATCAACATTTCGCTTTTCATCGAAATAACTATACCACACATTTCGATGAATGACGAAATGTTTCTCGCAAGAAGCACGGTAAACTGGTAAGTAGATCAAATATGAAGCGATTTGTCAATGGCGAAGAAGTTGAACTCGGCGTCTCCGATGCTGAGATTTCGACTCTTGGAAACCGCCTGATGGTTCGAACGCCCGAAGGATCTTTCTCAGCCCTTGCCGTCCGACAAGGCGACAAGGTGCTCGTGAGTTATCGCGGTCAGACCTACACCATCGAAAAGATTCGGCGAACAGCTTCGTCAAAGGCAGCGGGCTCCGGCGAAATGCGCGCGCCGATGCCCGGCCAGATTGTGGACGTAATCGCATCCGAAGGTGCCACCGTTCAAAAAGGCGATAAAATTTTAGTTCTCGAAGCCATGAAAACTCAACAAGCATTCAATGCCCCTTTCGAAGGAACCGTAAGGGAGATAAAGGTTCGCCGAGGCGACCAAGTCACGGACGGGCAGCTCCTCGCCGTTGTCGTCGCCTTGGAGGTGCCCGCGTGATCTCCGGCAAAAAGGTCATTCTGTGGTACGGCTCGTTCTTGGGAGTGATCGCCCTCGGCGGCTTCTCTGTGGTGCTTTGGATTAAGACTCTGCCTGTAGCCGAGCGGGAGCAGCGATTTTTTAGCGCGCGACTTGTCCTGGCCTATCAAAAGTATCGCTTTGACACCAAGGAGTGGCCCATCAGCCCACAAGCCGCCGCCGCGAACTTCAAATCGGAAAACCGCGGCTTCCTGGACGAGACGAACAAAGCCGAAAAGAACTGGGGTCTGACCGTTAAACTCCTTGAGGAAGACACGTTGCAACCGATGCTGGAAGTGACCTATGAAAAGCCGCACCACTTCATCCGCACCCACGCCCTGAAGTCCAAGAAATGATATGAGAATCATCGAAGTTGGCCCTCGGGATGGCTTGCAAAACGAGAGCACATCAATCCCAACCGACCTAAAGATCGCGTTCATTCAAGATTTGAAGGCCGCCGGCTTGCAGGAAATTGAGATAACAAGTTTCGTCTCGCCAAAGTGGGTTCCCCAACTGGCCGACGCCGCCGAAGTAGTGCAAGCAACTTCCGGTTCGGTTCTGGTTCCAAACATGAAGGGTCTCGAAAGAGCCCTGGAACGTGGAGTGAAGAGAATCGCTCTGTTTACGGCTGCGAGCGACCAGTTCACACTCAAAAACATCAATATGACGGTGGCCCAATCGCTTGAAGTGTTTGCCGAGATCGCGGCAACTTTTCGGAAGGCCCAACCCGACGCTTGGATTCGAGGGTACGTTTCAACTTCATTCGAATGCCCCTACTCAGGGCCCGTTATGCCGGGCAAGACCGCCGAAATCGCCGCAAAACTCATGGAGATTGGCGTGGACGAAATCAGTATTGGCGACACTATCGGCGTTGCGGTTCCGCACGAAATCAAAATTCTGACTCCAATGCTCACGGATGAGATTCCGGCCGAACAGATCGCCTATCACTTTCACGATACTCGGGGAACCGCGATTGCAAACGTGCAGGCTGCCATTGACCTGGGAATCACGGCTTTCGACAGCAGCGCGGGCGGATTAGGCGGGTGTCCCTATGCTCCGGGGGCGGGCGGGAACCTCGCTACGGAGGACTTGGTGTACTTCCTGGAGCGTTCGGGTTATCCGACTGGAGTTGACCTTCTAGCCCTTGCACGGGCCTCGCTTCCGATCCTGCAGGTGCTACATCGGCCGCCTCGCTCGAAATGTCAGATTTCGGTTTTGGGCGCGTTGCCCCCCATGAGATAATTCCGATCACCAGAGCGGCGACAACCGCCGTTCCTATCCACTCATCTCTCTTGAGTTTAAAACTTGACCAGTTCACCGCGAGCACCGTGAGGCCGATGGGAACCATGAGCGGAAGCGCGTGGGTGAAAATGCTGAGCAGCAGATAAACCAGAATCGCCACGATCATCCACGCCATCGTTTGTCGAGCATTCATTTTGAAGCGGTAAAGCGCCACAAAGAACATCCCCATGAAGAGAAAGTCCGCGGGACCGACAAAAGCAAACGGCTTTACTGAACCAACGGAAGGGAGCTTATAGGCCACCGTTGGAAGCAGATCGGGATTTGCCTTCATGATCCTTTGAGTGAATCCGATGGGAGTTAGCACCAAAAACATGTCGTAACCCACCAGGAAAAGCGAAATGGGGATGAGCATGTTTTGGTCGCTGATTCGGGTGGATAGAAGCGCACCAAGGCCTACCGTCCACATCAAAAGCCCTCCCTGACCTAAAACTGCCAGCGCCGATCCGAGCAAGCTAGATTGGCCCGGAGCGATTGCCAAAGCTCTATCGGCCAAGGAAAGCGGAATGTGGATGATCAAACCCAACACGATGAATTGAAGTGCCAACTTCCAATCCCACTCATGATCGGCGGCTCGAAAAATAGCATAAACCGGGAGAGCAATGAAGAATGGAGTGACAAGAAAAGTCCAAAAAGACGGCCCTTGTCCTTCCGGCAGCGCAATCTGGGAGACCCCGAATTGTAGCAAGATCAAGAGAAGGATTAACAGAAAAAACTGACCCATTCCCGACCGCATGGGCCGGGTTGTACCTGAAAAGCTGTCATGTTTTGTTCAAAGGCGTAACTGTTTGCTTAAGTTGCCACAGAAAAAGGAGTGTGCACTTCAAAATCCTCCGAGTAAACTCTTTGCGATGGATTCCACCCTGCAAAACTGGCTCGGCGAGCAAATTGAGCTTCTGAAAACCCAGAAACTCTATAAGATTCCCAAAATTCTCGATTCTCCCGCCGGTGGGCGGGTTACCATGAACGGGAAAGAAGTCGTCAATTTCAGCAGCAACAATTATCTTGGCCTTGCCAACCATCCGAAGGTGAAGCAGGCCGCCCTGGATTCTATCGAACGGTGGGGCGTTGGTGCGGGGGCGGTTCGGTGGATCGGCGGCACCATGAGCGTTCACGATGAACTCGAAACGCGGTTAGCTAGATTCAAAAATGTCGAAGCCGTCCTAGTTTTTACGAGCGGTTTCACCGCCAACTCCGGTTGCATTCCAGCAGTTTTGACTGATAAAGATGTCGTCATCTCTGATGAGCTAAACCACGCTTCTATCATTGATGGGGTCAGGCTTTCCAGCGCTGAATACCGCAAATCTCAAGGTTGGGTTTATGCCCACAAAGATATGAACGCGCTTGAAGATTGCCTCAAGCGGGCCCAAGAGAAGGGCTTCCACAAGAAAATGATCATTACCGATGGCGTTTTTAGCATGGATGGAGATATTGCGCCCCTTCCAGAAATCGTATCGCTTGCCGAGCGATTTGGCGCGTTTGTAATGGTGGACGACGCTCATGCGTCCGGCGTTTTGGGCAAGAACGGGGCAGGTTCGACATCGCATTTTAACCTCTACGGGCGAGTAGATATCCAACTGGGCACGCTCTCAAAAGCACTTGGAGTTGTGGGGGGTTACATCGCCGGATCAGCAATGCTCAAGGATTGGCTGATCAATCGCGGTCGCCCGTATCTCTTTAGCACCGCTCACCCGCCTATGGTAGCGGCAGCACTGATCGCGGCGCTGGATGTCATGGAAAACGACCCGGGCCCCATGCAAAGGCTCTGGGATAATGCACGCCTGTGGCAAACGATGCTCACCGATGCAGGCTTTGACACGATGGGCACCGAAACCCCCATCACTCCTGTTTTTGTTGGCGATGAAGGCCGAGCCCAAGAAATGGAGCGCTTCCTTTGGGAGGAGGGCGTTTACGCGCTCGCAATCATGTTCCCCACCGTAGGTCGAGGCAAGGCCAGACTGCGAACGATGCCAAACGCAACCCACACCCAAGACGACCTTGAATTCGCTCTCGGCGCGTTCAAGCGAGTAAGGGATAAGTTGACGGTCACGGCTTAAGCACCTGCAAACTGGGACCATCTGAGGCTGCCACTTTTTGATCGCCGGTATAATCAAAGGCGTTGGCGGATCGTCTAATGGCAGGACAGCGGTTTTTGGTGTCGCCAGTCTAGGTTCGAGTCCTAGTCCGCCAGCCAAGTTTTTCGGGGTCCGTCTTCAGTATTATTGCGCAATAGTAGTCTGACGTCTACATTTATAAAGCGTAAATGGTATACTGATGTATAGTTAATCTCAACCCAGAATTCGCTCCTTCAAAGCCAGTAACCCAGATCGTCCTCCTTGGCAGTTCTTTGCCTCGCCAATGCGGAATCGCAACCTTTACCGCCGATCTTGCGCTTGCTCTATCCTCTGCTGATCAAGCATTAACGATTGACTCAATCGCGATGAGCGATCGAGACGATTACATTTACCCTGAGCAAGTCTGTTACGAGATAGCGGATGCCAATCATGACTCTTATGGCTTGGCCGCCACCCATATTAATCGCCACGGCTACGATATTCTCTCCGTGCAACACGAATACGGAATTTTCGGAGGAGAAGCTGGCTCCTACCTGATGAGCCTGGTCCGCGAGGCTAAGATGCCGATTGTCACGACTCTGCATACGGTTTTGCAAAAGCCATCGTTTGCCCAAAAGGAAGTGCTTGACGAATTGCTTCAGCTTTCGGAGAGAGTGGTCGTAATGAGTAAGAAGGCCGTCGGATTCCTCGTGGACATTCACGACGTGCAGGTAGAAAAGATTGATCTCATTCCTCACGGAATTCCGATGATTGAGGCGAATCCAAAGGGAGACTTCCGAGCAAGTCTAAAGATTGATGGACCGATGATCTTGACCTTTGGGCTGCTCTCGCCCGACAAGGGTATTCAGTTTGTAATTGAGGCGATGCCTCAAATTGTTCAAGCCCATCCTGGGGCGATCTATGTGGTTGTGGGGGCTACTCACCCCCACGTTCGAGCATCGGCCGGGGAGGTTTATCGTGAGTCGCTCGTCAAGCTGGCGGCCGACCTAGGGGTCTCGGATAGTGTTCGGTTTGTTGATCGGTTTGTGACCTTGGAAGAGCTCGTTGAATATCTCGCGGCGATGGACATTTACGTCACCCCTTATCTCAATCCTCAGCAGATTACATCCGGAACTTTGGCTTACTCAATCGGAGCCGGCAAAGCCGTCATTTCAACTCCGTATTGGTATGCCGAGGAGCTTCTGGCAGATGGGCGGGGCGTGCTGGTGCCATTTCGGGATGCAGATGCAATCGCGGACGCGGTTTCGGCCATCCAAAGCGAACCTGAATCGCGCCTTGAAATGGGAAGAAGAGCAGCGGAGTACGGACAAAACATGCTGTGGCCCGAGGTCGGTCGAAGTTACCTCTCGACCTTTAACCGAGCCAAACGAGAGAGTGCGGAGCGCTTGCGCGTCATCGTAGGAGCCCCGAGAATCGAAGTTACGGCACCCCTGCCAGACCTCCATTTGAATCACCTCTTCGATTTAAGCGATGACACGGGGATTTTGCAGCATGCCACATTTAGCATTCCAAATCGGTCCGAAGGCTATTGCGTTGACGATAACGCCCGTGCCCTGTTGCTGACGACTTATCTGGATTCTCCAGAAGTTGCTCTCTTGCAGAGCCGCTATCTCAGCTTCGTGATGGACTCTTTCAATCCTACTAACGGAAGGTTTCGAAACTTTATGAGCTACCGCCGGGAGTGGCTTGAAGAAGCGGGCTCGGAAGACTCGCACGGGCGCTCCCTTTGGGCGCTGGGGGCTACCGCAAGCCGAAGCCGAGATCGCGGTCGTCGCGAAGTTGCGAAGCAACTCTTCGAGCGAGGGGCACCGGCGATGATTAACACGACCAGCCCACGAGCATGGGCTTATAGCATTTTCGGTGCGGCTGAATATCTGCACGCGTTTCCACACGAGTCTTCAGGTCGGGACCTCATGCAAAATATGTCGGGCCGATTGATGGAGCGGTTCGAAACAAACCACGCCGATAACTGGCCCTGGCCCGAGGATAGCCTGAGCTATGCCAACGCACGCTTGCCCCAAGCATTGATCATTGTCGGCGAACAACTGGACCACCGAGCGATGACCGAAATGGGCTTGAAATCACTCTCGTGGCTGATGAGCCTGCAAACTGGAGCAGGCGGCGTGTTCGTGCCCATCGGAGCCAACGGCTTCTTCATTCGGGGAGAAGAACGAGCGGTCTTTGACCAGCAGCCCGTGGAAGCGGCCGCAAGTGTTTCCGCTTGCCTCAGTGCCTTTCGGTTCACCGGCCGAACGTGCTGGCTCGACGAAGCTCACCGCTCCTTTCGTTGGTTTATCGGTGAAAACATGCTCGGTCAAAGCCTTTACGATCCAAGCACCGGTGGCTGCTGTGATGGCCTGCATCCAAAGCGATTAAACCGAAATCAAGGCGCTGAATCTACACTTTCGTTCTTGTGTTCCCTCGCGGAACTGAGCGATCCGATGGTGAGACCGGTTTCAGCCGAACAGGAAGTGAACGCTTTTGAAGTCAAATAAATACGAGGAACTCCTCACTCGGCATCCGGGCAACCCAATCTTGTCTGCAAACGACTGGCCCTATCCAGTTCACTCCGTTTTCAACCCAGGCGCGACCCTGCTTCGAGACGGCACAACCCTTCTACTTTGTCGTGTTGAGGATAGACGGGGGATTTCGCATCTTTGCGCGGCCCGCTCTCCGAATGGAATTGATGGTTGGAAAATTGATAAGAAACCTACCTTCTCACCAGACCCCTTAAACTATCCCGAAGAACTCTGGGGAGTTGAAGACCCTCGCATCACCTATATGCCCGAAGTTGATGAGTATTTCATTGCCTATACGGCTTTCGGCAAGTCGGGGCCCGGTGTTGCGATTGCTTCGACAAGCGACTTTAGGAAGTTTGAGCGGTTTGGTTTGGTGATGCAAGCTGATGACAAAGATGCGGCTATATTCCCTCGCCGGTTCAATGGGGAATATGCTCTGATCCATCGCCCTTCAACTGAGATGGGATCGCACATGTGGCTCTCGTTTTCTCCTGATTTACGCAACTGGGGCGGCCATGTCTTGCTCCTGCCCGCGCGAAGGGGAGCTTGGTGGGATGCGAACAAGATTGGACTCTCCCCGCCGCCAATCGAGACTGAGAGGGGCTGGCTGGTTATGTATCACGGAGTTCGGCACCATGCGTCTGGCTCAATTTACCGGCTTGGATTGGCCCTCTTTGATAAGGCGAATCCCGAAGTTTGCCTCTTAAGGGGCCAATCCTGGATGTTCGGACCGGAGGCACCGTATGAGATGGCGGGTGATGTAAGCGCGGTCGTATTCCCCTGTGGATACACGGTCCTTCCGGACGGCGATACGATCCATGTTTACTATGGGGCGGCAGACACCTGCATTTGCATGGCGACTGGAAGCATCAAGCAGATGCTTGACTGGTTGGATCGCGAAGGATCTGACATGACCGGGGTTGCCGGGCAAGTTGCCGAAAAGACCGACCTGATTACGACCGCAGTCCTGCCTAGCTCAAAACAGTAGTTCAATCTTCAGAAAACTGAAGGTGGATAACCACGGCTCGCCAACCTGTAGGCTATGGATTGCACATGTATCTCATAAGCGGAGTGCTTAACGGCATTAGCGAACAGTTAAAGGAGCTTCCAGTCCGAGGCCGCCCGATCGTTCCAGTTTCGAACATCCCCTCGGCTTCTGGCCTCAATTAAGGTGGCCAAGTCAACTTCGGCACGAGCGATTCCCTCGGTGTTGAGCTCGGTTTCAGCGAGGATCGCTGACTCATTGTAAGGTGGGATGCTAGGCGCTAAAATCGCGCTCGAACCGTAAGTGGAGGGCACCGGCTCGGCTCCGAGCGAGCCTACCAAAGAAGCATGAACCGTGATGATTTGGTTTTCGATCGCACGCGCCTGGGCGCACCATCGAACCCGCTGGAAGCCATGCTTCGTCTCCGTATACGAAGGAATACACTGAATAAGAACACCGGTTTCGGCAAGTGCGCGCCCCGACTCTGGGAACTCGCAATCGTAGCAGACCGTCACTCCGATTAGGCCGTCCGTGGAAATCCTCAGGCCGGTTGACCGGTCAAGGTTCCATTCCGCAGCTTCCCATTGAGTAAGGACGTTTTTGGGCTGGAACCAGCATCGGTCTGGTTCGGCGACCAGGCAAACATTGCGGCGATTGCGAATATGTGATCCACCGACCACCACGCATTGATTTTCCCTCGCGAAATTCTGCAGGGCCAGCTCAAAGGGCTCGGCGTAAGTTTCAAGGACCTCGGGAACAACCGCCTCGGCAATGTTCGGATGAAGGCTGAGCAGTTCTAGGATGGGGAGTTCAGGTAGGACAATGAGGTCAGCTTTGGCAGCCCGGAGTAGTGTGTCGAGATGCTCGAAAAACTCACGTTCGGAGTTGATACGTTGAATCTCCCAGGCAACCGCAGAAATCGTCATATCCTACATTTTGGCGTATCTCTGGCGCGCACCCTAACAAATGACAACGCGCCCGCTGGATAAATCCAGAAGGCGCGCGTCTTAGGTTGCTTTCGCTTCCTAAACGCGGCTCCCTCTTGCGAGGGACCGCAGTTTGGATCAACCGAAGTTGCTCCAAAGCTTCCCGATGGAACCCGAAACACACTTGGCTTTCGGGCCCTACGCAAACGTGACTCTGGTCCAAGGATCCACGTATGGTTGCGTTCAGCTTGTATCCGACTGAGCGCTTTTAGTACGGCTCGTATCGCAGTTTGAGTGATCGCCTTTCAACTTTCTCTCGCCCCACCCGAGAAGCGTGCCTTCTCGGAGATAAGCATCTTTTGAAGAATGGTAGCGGTTTCTTCACCGTTTCCGGTCTCGCAGTCCTCACTGCGTGTTCGATGTATAAGTTATACATTATCCTTGCACGCCGTGGGGGCGTTTTGGCCGGAAGTTTTCCACAATTGAGAATTTTCTGTGATTTTGAACCTGAGGGCTGAGACTTTTTTTTACGGAACTCGTCTCGTTTTCTCTCGATGAGCCAACGAGCCTCAACCGTCTATTGAAAACAATCCTGTCAAGAACTCGTAATCCCCGGGGGAAATTCAATCCCGATACCGCCACCCGTTACCCGCCACCCGGCCCCCGGCTGAATCTCTCAAATCTCGCCGAACATCACCTCTCCTGAATCCTCTTCATTCTCATTTCCGTTACTCATAATGAGGAGAAACCGATGATTATTGACCAAGAGCTATTTCTAAAAATTATGCAGTTCGATATTGATGGAGCCGGCCCGCGCGAGGTTACCTTCGCCAAGAAGCTGGCCCAACAACAGAACTGGACTCCGGATTACACCGAGCGTGTGATTAAGGAATACCGTCGCTTCCTCTACCTCGGCGCGGTTGAGGCACCGGTTAGCCCCTCTCCCCATGTGGATGAGGTGTGGCACCTTCATCTCACCTACACTGTTTCCTATTGGAAGCGGCTGTGCGGTGAAGTTCTACCTCAGCCCTTTCATCACCATCCCAGCCGGGGCGGCAAAAACGAAACCAACAAGTATTCGGAGATGTTTGAAAAGACCTTAGCCAAATATGAGGCGACGTTTGGCCAGTTGCCGCCCGCTGATATTTGGCACCCTAAACCAACTCCACGACAAGACTATTGGCAAATCCCGAAAGTGAAGGGCAAGCGCTTGGTCTCGATTGCAGCGGCGAGTCTTGTGTTTGCCTTGATGGCGATGGGATGCGCTTCACAGTCCTCGGAGGCCTCGCTGCTTCCCTTCTTTGTGCTCGGTCTTCTCTTCTTTGGGATCGTTGTGACCATCATCGTCGCAATTGCCCAAGCGGGCAAGCGGGAAAGAAGCGGACGGTACGGAGGAACAGGAACTGGGACAAGCGGATTTTATGGATGTGGCGCGTCCGGAGGCACTTCCAGCAGTTCACCAACTCCTGCCGAATCAGCCTCAGTTAATCCCGACGCAAGCACGGATTCCGGCGGGCAATCTGCGGTGAGTGATCATGGAGGCCCGGATAGTGGCTCTTCAAGCTCAGACAGCAGCAGTTCATCGGGAGGCGATAGCTCATCGGGTTGTGGCGGAGGAGGCGGAGGTGATTGAGCTTGCGGACCCTCATTCAGCGATAGTGTTGGGCTAAACTCTTTGTATGAGCATGCTCGCCGCCTTCTCCCTCTTGGTTCTCGCAAATCAAGAACCAAAACCCCTTTCCCTGTTTGATGGGAAGAGTCTGGTCGGATGGCATTTGGATGTACCCGAGTTGGACGGAAAGCCCGATGGGACGAAGCCGTTCATTGCCCGAGATGGCAACCTCGTGAGCCTGGGTGCGCCTACCGGTCATCTCATTACCGATGTCTCCTACGAAAATTATCGCCTCGTCATCGAATACCGTTTTTCCAAGGAGGCTGGGAATTGCGGCGCGATTGTGCATTGTTCAACACCGCGATTTCTTGCGAACTTACTACCAAAAGGAATCGAAGTCCAAATGAAAACGGGCAACGCCGGTGATTTTCACCTCTTTGGCGAAACCCTAAAGCAGCAAGGCGCAACCGCGGAAACAACCGCCCGCAGACTGCAAAACTACACCGATAACTCCGAGAAACCCGCCGGGGAATGGAACTCGATGATCATCGAATGCGCGGGCGACTCGATCAAAGTTTGGGTCAATAAAGACCTCGTAAACCACGGAATTTCAAGCTCGGCCAAGAAGGGCCAAATCGCCCTCCAAAGCGAGGGGAGCGAGGTCGAGTTCAGGAAGGTTGAGTTAACCAAACTCGCCTCCGGCTAACCGCGGGTGACGGTGGGACCTACAGTGGTCGGCATCCCTCCCCTTTCAGGAGAGGGAACGAACCCAAGGCCAGAATGCGGGTGAACCCGCGTTTGCATTATCATTGTAGGCATGCCCGCTATCGCGTTTGATCGCTATTATCGCTACGACGAACTGAGTTCGCTTCTCCAAGCCTTTGCGGCGGAATACCCGCAGCTTCTGACCCTCAAATCGCTCGGCAAAAGCCATGAGGGGCGCGATATTTGGATTTTGGAAGTCACCCATTCGGCGACGGGACCGGCAAACGAGAAGCCCGCTTATTGGTGCGATGCGAATATCCATGCCACCGAAGTTAGCCCCGGAACCGCGGTTCTTTATCTGCTGAACAAGCTTTGCACCCAGTTTGGATCAGACGATACGGTGACGAGGGCACTGAATTCTCGCACCTTCTACTTGGTGCCCCGGTTCAACCCCGATGGAGCGGAATGGGCGCTCGAATCTCCTCAAAGGGTCATACGAAGTAGCACGAGATCGTGGCCCTGGGAAGAGGATGATCTGTATGGGTTAGAGCGCAAAGACCTCGATGGCGATGGTGACATCTTGCAGATGCGAGTGAAAGATGCTAACGGGCCCTGGAAAGTTGCTTCTGAAGAACCGAGATTGTTACGCCGGCGCGAGCCAGGAGAAACCGGTGGCACCTACTATCGCTTGCTTCCCGAAGGCGTCCTTCACAACTACGACGGCCTAACCTTGCGCCCCCAAAAGGTGAGACAAGGGCTGGACATGAACCGAAACTTCCCTAATGCATGGCGGATCGAGCCGGAACAGCAAGGGGCCGGACCCTATCCCACCAGCGAGCCCGAAGTGCGAGCCGTCGTTCAAGCAATCGTTGATCGGCCCAACATCACCGGCGCGATTACTTTCCACACCTTCTCCGGCGTTCACTTGCGCCCACCGAGCCGCTATCCCGACGACGATATGGCGCCCGAGGATTTGTGGACTTTCAAAGATTTTGGCAAGAAGGGAGAGGAGATGACGGGCTATCCCGCAATAAGCAACTTCCACGAGTTCAAATATCACCCCAAAGAGACGATCACGGGTGTTTTCGACGATTGGATGTACGAGCATCGGGGCGTTTTTGCCTGGACCACCGAAATCTGGTCGCCTCAGCGACAAGCGGGGATTACGGATTACAAATACATTGATTGGTTCCGCGATCATCCGTTCGAGGATGATTTGAAGCTGCTGAAGTGGTCGGACGAGAAGGTGGATGGGCTGGCTTACGTTGATTGGAAATCTTTTGATCATACTCAGTTGGGTGAGGTGGAAATCGGCGGCTGGAACTCGGCCTATGCCTTCCGAAACCCGCCCTCCAAGTTCCTCGAAGCCGAAATCGCCCCCTTTTCGGACTGGGCGATTTGGCAAGCCTTAGCTTCGCCAAAGCTTGAGCATCGGGCGACGGTTACCGAAAAGGTCGGCGATGCGGTACGAGTAAGGGTGGCGATTCAAAACACCGGTTATTTGCCGACGAATGTCACGAAGGTTGCGGAGCAGAAGAAGCTTTGTCGCGGCGTTGTCGGCGAGATCGCTCCGGCGGGTGAAGTTGTAACACCCAATGCCTCGGAGGCGCCAGAGTGGCTGATCTCAGGTTCATTGCGCGAGGTGAAAGGCCAGCTAACCGGCTGGGCCCACGTAAGCGCAAGCGGTTTCGGGTGGCAAATGAACTCGACCGACGATTTGGCGGTGTTTGAATGGGTGGTTAAACCGGGAACTTATGATGTGGTGTTTAAGCACGAGCGTGCGGGAGTTGTTCGGTTGACGGTCGAGGCGTGAAACATGTAGGACTTTCCCTTCCTCATGGGAGAATTACCCCCGCCTCAGCACACACGGCAGAGCCGTGCAGTCCCCCCCGCCGTGGCGCTTTTACGATTTGGACCAAGAATCCAAGCCTGGCACATCGGTGAGCAAACGCGTAACTCCCGCCGCTCCCTCGAGCGAGGTGATGGGGGTAAGTTTCCGATCTTGGACCTGCAGTAGCTACCAGTTCTCAGTTCACTTTGCCCATCGCCCGATTTCGTTTTTCAAGAAGTTCACGTCGCTGAAAGGATCGCCGCCCGTTCGTTTCCAGCGAACCCTTCCCTGAGCATCAATCAAGATCGTCGAGTGAAGCTCCATTCCTTCAAAGTCATCATAGGAGGCGAATCGGCGGGCGTTGGCGTGGCTGGGATCGCTGAGCCATCGCACTTTGAAGCCTGTCGCTTTCGCCGACTCCGCCTGTTTCGCCGGGCTCGCTGAACAAACGGCGAGAACGACCGTATTCATCTTGTCGAACTCGGCCATCTCCTTATTGACGGCCGTGAGCTGCTCCATGCAGTGGATGCACTGATCGGAAAGATAGAAAACCAACATCACGTTCTTGCCCCGATAATCCGAAAGACGGACTCGGTTACCCTCGCTGTCGAGGCAGTCCAAATCGGGTGCAGCGAACGGAGTCCAGTTGCTGGGGCCTAGGGAGTCAAGCGCCACCGGGTCGTACCTTCGCTCTGGTCGCATGGTTTCGGGCTTTGGCGCATCTTCAAGTTTCAGAGCTTGGATTTCGACCCAGGGCCGCAAATCCGGATCGGCTCCTGCCCAAACCGCCTTAAGTCGAGCCACGAACGGTCGGGCTCGATCAGGCTGACCGTAGGCAATATTCGCCTTTGCCAGCCCCGCAAGCGACCAACCATCGTTCAGCTCATCTTTAAGGGCTTGCTCGTAGGCTCGGATGGCACTGAGGTGATTGCCAGCTTCAAAGTAGGCATCGCCAAGAATTCGTTGGACTGGAAACGGCTCTTGGGGAGGATCGTTAGCATATTGATGTGCGGCTCGGGCGCGGGCTTCACTCGCGGCCGCGGCGCGCAACATACGAAAGCCCTCATCGGACTTTCCTTGACCAATGAGAAGTTTGGATTCCGCAACCCGCAAAATCATGGGCAACCGGTCGGCAAACATGGCGCGCAACGACGCTTCCTCTTTTGGGGTTTGCTTGATTGCCTCGGCGAGCGAAATTTCAAGCTGTTTTTTCAGTTCGTCCAGCTTAGTTTGCGCTTCCGGGAAGCGGCGAAGCGAAACAAGGGAAAGGACTCGAGCCATTTCTTGAAACTGCTGCATGTCGCGGCTTTTCGAGGCAGGCAGATATTTTGGATCGAGAATCTCATTCCACTTTTCAAACTTAACCAAAGCGCGGATGAGCGGGAACTGATTCTCATAAGCGAACTGGGCGGGCATAAGTGGATCGGTCGGCGAATTAATGATGTCCAATGCTCCCTGAATGCTAGCGCCCCCGCGGCCCAGTTGCTCCTGGATATAGCAGAGGTAATCCCGGTTGTGGGCGTAATTCCAAGTCTCAAAAGGCAGGGCGAGCCGGTCGTTCATATAGCTAAGCTCGACCCGCGTGGCGCTATCCATCGCGATCGCCGCCTCATGCCACATGCCGATTTTGCTGTAGATATGCCCTGGCATGTGGAGGGAGTGACCAATTCCCGGAGCCGCCTTTCCATACAGTTCGCAGCTATCTACGGCCTTGGAACCGTCGACCCCGTCCCAGTTATGAATCCGAGCGTGATGGGCTCCGGGATGCATCGCGTTCTTTGCCAGCACCTGAGCGACAAGCCCGTCGCTTTTCTCGGGTTTGCCATCCTCGATGGCAAAGAAAGCAAGCTGAGCTTTGGCCTCAATGTCTTCGGGAAACCTCGTTATGATTTTCCCCAACGAGGCGCAGATTCGCTTGGCATGGTCCGTCTTGCTATTCCATCCGGCATTGTAGGCTTCGATGTACATCTGCTCACGCTCGGATGCGGCCGCTTTCCTGCTGGTTGCCTCCTTCAAGAAATCCTTAAATCGCTTGAGCATGGGATCTTGGGAGCCGATGGTGAACCAGTTCAATCCACATCGTGCCAGACCAAGATAAATCATGGGATTCTCCGGCTCTAACTTGTGGCACCAACGAAATGCACGTTCCGCCTCTTCGAACCAGAAACTGTGAAGCAGCGCATTGCCCTGGTCATACCACTTCTGCACTTCAGGGTTCTTCGTCGTGATCGGGAAGGGAGCGCTGCCGATGTTGTTCATCACCCAAGGCTTGGTCCGCATTCCGGAATCAAAAGCCGTTCCATGCTTAGAGTGCCCCTCATCGGCGATCGCCAGCGATCCGATTAGGAGGCAAAGGAGGAGACTGAATTTCCGCATCTGGCTAGTTTAGCTTTTTTGCTCGTGAGCGAGTGGGCGGCTTCGCGGGGTACCACATTGGGGATGGTTACCGAGCCCCTTTCTGCCTTTCGTCAGCTTCCCTTTATGGGTGTGATCCGCGTCAACGATGAAGCCATGCGCGAGCATGGTTATCGCATGGGCGATCCGAACTGGACCAACCTCGGTCAGGGCCAGCCTGAAGCGGGAGAAATGCCGGGAGCGCCGCCTCGAATTTGCAACATTGAAATCCCGGCCCAAGATCACGGGTACGGGCCGATTGAGGGAACTCCGGAGTGCCGCCAGGCGATCGCTGATTACTACAAGCGAACCTACAATTTAGATTTGGGTCTGGATAACATTGCTTTGGCCCCCGGCGGGCGCGCGGCTCTCACAAGAATCGGCGCGATCATGGAGAAAGTGCGGCTGGGTTATTTCACTCCCGATTACACGGCTTATGAAGACTTGATGACAACCTTCCAGCGCATCGAGCCGGTTTGGCTTGAGCTGACGCCAGAACAGGGATTCATGATGTCACCCGCCGATCTAGAGGCCCACATCAAAAGAGAAAATCTTGGCGCGGTCCTTATCAGCAATCCGTGCAATCCCACCGGCGCAGTTTTGAAAGGGGAAACCCTGAAAGGCTGGCTTGATGTTGCCCGCCGTACCAACTGCGTGCTCATCATGGATGAGTTTTATTCGCACTACATTTATGATGGTTCAGATAAGCCGGTGAGCATCGCCGAGTTCGTCATTGATATCGAAAGAGACCCGGTCGTTATCGTGGATGGGCTGACCAAGTCGTTCCGATATCCAGGTTGGCGGGTTGGCTGGGTCGTAGCGGGTTCGGCGGTGATACGCGCCCTTTGCGCGGCGGGGAGTTTCCTCGATGGCGGCCCCTGCCGTCCGATTCAGCAAGCCGCGATCAAGGTTCTGGAAAAGGCTCAAGCCGATCAAGAGACACAAGCGGTCCGGACCGTTTTCAAGCGCAAGCGAGACCTGACTCTTGCCGCCCTAGAAGCGCTTGGAGTTGAATTTCCGCACGCGCCTCAGGGGACGTTCTATGCGTTTGGATACGTTGGAAACCTGCCCGCGCCTCTGAATACGGGCCTAGGTTTCATGCGAGCGGCATTTGCTCAAAAAGTCTTGACCGTCCCCGGCGAGTTCTTTGATGTTAATCCAAATCGCTTGCGCCAAGGCGAGTCGCCTTTGAAGCCTTGGGTGCGGTTTTCTTTTGGCCCCCCGGAGGACAACCTAGCGGCGGGCTTGGGACGGTTGGGGAATCTGATCTAGCCGGTCGCCCAGGACTGGAATGCTCAAGGCGACCAGCAACAACACGGCTAAACTTCAAGAAAACAGAACAGCACGAGGGACAGCCAAAAACTAGCCGCCGCCGTTCGATTTCAAAGCAATCCGATTCAGTAAGAGGACCGCCTTTTCAATTGCTTCATCCTTCTCGCCAAACTTAAAGTTTGTCTTCGTCTCGAGCAAGGGCACCACGCCGTTACCCTCCAGCCGAACGCCGTTAGGGGTTACAAAGTCAGTTATTGGATATTGCAAGGTGTAACCGTTCGAAATCGGCCGAATCACCGAAACCAATACCGCACCGGCACTCTTCTGGCCAACGACCGAAGCTCCTCGAACCTCTTGCAAGGCGGCGGCCGTAATCTCCGAAGCACTTCCAGAGCCGCCATCAATGAGAACTGCAATATTGCCCTTATATGGCTCAAGGCCCTTCACTTTTTGGGTTTTGAGCGGTTTGGCGTTCCACGTCGCAATCTTCGCGAGATTGTCTGGTTTTTCGCCCGTTTCCTTCACGTAGTTGTTTACCGCGGATCGGCCAATGAACGATCCGATCGGCGTCTGCGCAGGCACCAAGTGATTGAGCAAATGAACCATATTCATCACCGCTCCGCCTCCATTTGCGCGCAAATCAAGGATCAAGTTTTTGGCCTTAGATGCCTCATCCATCAGTTTGTCCACGCGCTCATTGTCATAACTCAAATCAAAAGTCGGAATCTGAATTCGAGCTGTATCGGGGGTGGGCCAACTGATCGTTTCGGGTCGAACATTGGAGAACGGACGCCGAACAATCTTAAAGCTCATGATCTTGCCTTCACGATGAAGCTTGATGTTTGCTTCCTCACCTTCAACTCCGGCCAAATCAGGTTGAACTTTTACAGGTTTACCGTTGTTTTCAAAAATCAGGTCGCCCGGTTGCAAACCGGCTTCTGCTGCGCCGGAACCAGGGTAAACATTGACAACTCTAATCCCTTTTTCCTCGGGCTCAATTTCGATCTGAATCCCGAGGCCAACGAATTTTCGCTGGGAACGAGCCATCGCCATTTCGGGCGAGCTCAAAACGATGTGGCTTATCCCAAATTTCGTCAGCGCGGTATTCACAGCGACGATCAAATCTCGATGCGACGCGGCCTTGTCGAGACCGGCTTGTTCGCCCTTGATAAACTCCGGCCACTTGGAGAAATCAACACCCGGAACAAAAGCTGTTTGCGAAACGATTTCGTTGACATCCTTTATCACAGCTTCTTTGAGTTCAGGAGTGAACTTGGGAACGCCGGGCTGAGCGAGGGCGATGGCGCTTACAAGCAGCGCAAAAACAAAAGATAAAACTCGAATTCGCATGTCTGTGTTTCCTTTACGTTAACGGATTGAGCAAGATTCCCAATCCACCTGATAATATCGGCTACTTTTTAACTTCAACTGAGTGCCCGTCAACATAAACTACATTGTTTGCACTTCCGTTGCGGTGTCGAGGCGGCTGACTAACATTTGACGGATCATCTACCGAACCGGGTTCAGTAACTTTTGAATCAAAGAACATAAACTCCCGATTCGGGCTCGGTATCTTAGAAATGGGTTGGACTGCGACCCTTTTCGAAAGCGCGTATCCACTGGATTTAGGATCAAGCCGCCGTTGGGCTGGGCAAGCGTAGATGACTTCATCTGGCTCCTGCTTCAGTAATGAATCGTCCCACCCAACGCCGGGCAGAAGGTCATCGTTTTCAGAGGCATAAAGGATGGATGCGCGCGCCAGTTCATGCAAGTTATGCAGGCAGTTGTTTGAACCTATAGACTGGCCTTGGCTCCTCATAATTGGGATTAATATCGCGCCGGCCATGCACCCAATCGCGGCGACCAACCCAAGGAGAATGAGCCAGGGGCTCAACCCTTTTCGGACCGCAAACTTCTCCTCAGGTGCGGGAGTGCTCATTTCACTTCGATTTCGTTGATTACGGCGTGCGCGTTGAGTAGATTCATAACCTTGCGATTGATCGAACGATGCACTAGCTCCTGAGTGGAGTTGTTCTTTTGAAGCTCCTCAATCAGCAGCTTCGGCTCAATCCGATATTCGTGCGCCATCATGAAAAGCTCTTGATTGAGGTCTTCATCGTTGATCTTCATCTCTTCCTTAGTGAAGATTGTTTGAATGGCTTGGGCTCTCAATACAAACGTCTTAGACTCGGCCCTCACGTCGTTTGCCAGGTCTTCAAGCGTTTTGCCGTATTCGGTAGCGAGATCTTCCAAAGATTTCTTGCGCTCTTGCTGCACCCTCACCATGTCCTGCAATCGCTGCTGGGCCACTTGCTCCCACATCGAATCCGGAACGTGAATCGTGCTTGAATGAACCAGCGAATCCAATAACTGCTCGTTCACAAAGTTATCTGATTGCTCCTTCTTTGCCACCAAAACCGCTTCCTTGATGCGATTTCGCATCTCGTCGAGATTCTCGATGTTTAAGGTCTTGGCGAATTCATCATCTAGGTCGGGCAACTTCATGGTTCCAATCGAACGCAGGGTCACCAACACGGAAAGTTCCTTCGTGCGCCAATCGGCTTCCTGGAAACTCTCGGGGAATTTCAAGTCCGCCCGCTTCATATCCTCGGCTTCCATCCCGGTTAGAACCTTGTCGAGTCCCTCAAAAGTCTGACCCACGATCACCATGAACGTGCGTCCATCACCCTCTTCGCCATCCACGCGAATATTTACAACGGCAACATCGCCTGCTTCCGCGCCTCGATCCGTCACCTTCTCTCGCTTACCCGCATCTCGGCGCATGTGCTCAATTTGGGCTTCAATCTCTTCGTCGCTTACGTCAATCTTTGGGCGATCGGCTTTTAAACCCTTAAACTCGCCTAGCTCAACCACCGGTTCCAACGAAATCTTAATCTCGTATTCACAGGCGGCGTCCTCTTGACTCACTTTCTTAACATCAACGGACGGTGAGTTGAACGGCTTAATATTCTCCTGCGCCGCGGCTTTTTGCCAGGTGGTTTTGATGATTTCTTCGACCGCAACTTCGGTAAGGGCATCAGGATTAACCTGCTTCTCCACCAAGTGCCGAGGCGCCGTTCCGGGCCTGAATCCGGGGATTCGAACGTTCTTAGATGCCAACTTAAAAGCCCGACTGAACCCATCTTTGACCTCGGCGGGCTCACAAACGATGGTCAGCTTGACGGTGCAAGGGTTGAGGTCTTCACGAGTAATTTGCATGAGCGTAGGTTCGAATTCTACCCCGTCGCCTCGAAATCGAACTCCCGCCGCTTTCGCGCATAGATTGTGCGACCATACGAAACCGGCAAATCTCGGCACGCAAGGGCGAGCGCCATCACCAAATCATCGTGATAGCCGGACTGCGCCTCAAACCGATGCGCCCCGGAATCGGATTGCGTGATCTGGAAATGCTCCAGCTCGCGGATGAGCGTGGGGTCGGGTTTGAACCTGATCGCGGCGTTCTCAACCATCCAAACCAAATTATCCACGATCTGGAACTTGGATTCTGAGGTGAAGATGAATCGCCGCACGGCCACATCCTGCACTTCGGCGCGCAGGGCTTCCACCAGCGGATCGCCGACGCCAGTGCCATCGCACTCAACAATGGCACCCGGAAACATGTTAACCGTTCGAGCCACCCGCTCCACAATTTGTTTCCAGGGAAGCTTGTGGAACCGCTCGGTGTGGATCACCCGTGCCATTTGACGCGTCCCTTTCACCACGATGATAGCCGTTGCATCGCGATACCGCCCGAAGTCCACCCCAATCCTAATGGGCGGATCGCCCGTTTTGGCCTCATCAAGCTCCGTTTCATCATCGTCGCAACTCATGCACTCCTCAATCGCTTCAGATCGAAAAACCTGGCCCTCCGAGTCCACAAATTCAGCTTCGTATTCCACCCGATACGCTCGCTCGGAAATCAACTCGCGCTGAACTTGCAGGTAGTGGGGTGAAACGTACGGCGATTCCGCCGATGCCGCCCGCTTACTCCAAAATCCATGCTCCCCAGATTGGCCGAAGTTGAAAAACCGCCAAAAATGGTTCCGACCCCTCGGGGTGCTAATGAGCGTTAACGAGCCATTCGTGGTCGCCAGCATCGGCATCACGACCTCGGTTACAAGTTCTTCCGGCACAAAAGCGGCCTCATCAATCACGACATGGGTGGCCTCATTCCCCCGCAGAGCGCGGGCAACATGACCAGATCGGGCCAAAACCGTATGTTTTCCGAAGCTAAGCTTGGGGTAAGGCGTTAGCTTAACGGCCGGAACTTCTTTTAGATCATTCGCTTCAATGAACTGCATCAGAAGCTGTTGCAAGCGATCAAAAAGTAGGTTAGCTTGATCCTGAGTCGGCGCAATTATCACATGTCTCGTAGGCGAATCGCCCATCAACAAGCCGAGGATTTGAACGGCACAAACGTCAGTTTTGCCCCAACGGCGCCCACATGAGAGAACTTTGAATTTGGCCGGATGCAACAGAAAATCGCTCTGCCCTTCGTGGGGCTGCCAGATGCTGGTTAGTTTTTCTAAAAAGTTTTTCACATAAACTAGTAGACGCAAATCTACAATTGTCACCCGGTGATTTGGACTTTCTTTGAATTTTGTTTTGCAAAAACCCCCTCCGCCTCCATCCAGTGGGGCAGTGGTGAACTGGTGATCGTGACAATAGCTTGTAGCACCGGGTTTCGAAGCCGCCGAAGCAGAGCGAAGGCGGCGAGGCCCCGGTGACCGGGAGCCATCGGTGATCACCTCGGGGCCTCGCCGCGCTATCGCGAGGCTCGAAACCCGAGGCTACAGCAAAGTCTTGGACCAGAAGGCCCCTCCCCTGCACTTGAGGGAAGGTCCTCACCGTAATTGATTGGGGTTCAGAGCTTCTAGTTCGGGCAAGACGAAGAGGCCGTCCTTTCTGACCAAAACACCATCAAACCAGATCTCGCCGCCGCCGTATTCGGGGCGTTGGATCAGGACCGTATCCCAGTGGATACCAGAAACGTTTCCGTTGCCTCCTGGTGGATCGTAGGAGTTCCCAGGGGTGAAGTGGAGCGAACCCGCGATTTTCTCATCGAAAAGGGTGTCCTTCATAGGGTGGAGAACGTAGGGATTGAACCCGATTGCGAACTCTCCGAAATAGCGCGCACCTTCATCGGTATCCAAAATCTCGTTGATCTTGGCAGTATTGCTTCCGGCGCTCGCATCTATGATTTTGCCATTCTTAATTTCGTAGCGAATGTCTTTGAACTCGGTGCCTTGATAAAGCGAAACTGTGTTAAATTGGACGACGCCGTTCACCGAATCGCGAACGGGGGCGGAGAAGCACTCGCCGTCGGGAATGTTGGCCTCGCCCGTACAGGGAACGGCTCCGATATCTTTGATTGAGAGGGTGAAATCGGTTCCGGGCGCGGTTACCCGCACCATGTCGGTCCGGTTCATCAGATCACCAAGGGGGGCGCAGGCTAGAGCCATCTTGGCGTAATCCATGGTGCAGACATCGAAGAAGAACTGCTCAAAGGCGGGGGTGCTCATGCTGGCTTGTTGCGCCATTCCGGGTGTGGGCCATCGCAAGGCAACCCATTTAGTGTTCGGAACTCGAACGCCGAAAACAACCGGTTTTGTATATTCTTTCGACCAAATTTTTACAATTTCGTCTGGCACTTCGGCTTGCTCTGCGTAGTTGTGAGTGCCACGGACGGAGATGTATGCGGTCATCTGCTCCATCTCAAACTTCTCGATCGCGGCGATGGTGCGGGCGTTGGCTTCGGTCATTCCGTGCATCATTTGCCGCCTCAAAATTCCGCTTTCCAGCCGAGTCGCGACTTGGGCACCTTTACTTTGAGCAACTCGCACGATTTCGGCAACGCACTCTTCGGGGATATCGAAGGTGTGAATTAGAACCTTATCCTCGGGGCCGAGGCGGGTGGAATGGGAGCAGAGCAACTCGGCAAGTTTCGTAACGCGAGGGTCAAGCATTGCGGTAAGAGGATACCGCTAACGGGTTGCATTAGACGGGCCACGGATTACAGAACTCTGATTACGACAGCGTCGTAGGCAGGGGTGTGAATGCGATCATCGGACCTTAGCATCAACGTGTAAACCCCGGTTTGTGTGAACGTGCATTTTGTCGAAGCCGAGGTGGTTGACGTAAACACGAGGCCGGTTGGGCCGCTGTAGCGATACCATGTGATCGTCGGAGCGGTCGTCCCGCCGGTAATAACTCCGTTCAGGTTGATTTGGGTGTTAACCGTGGTGGTTATGTCAGCTCCGGCATTGGCGGTGGGAGCGTTTGGTGACCGAGGGCCATCGGTCGCGCCCGTGGTTTGAATGACTTCAAAGCTGTTCACATCAATCGTGCTCAAATGATCAAAACAACCACTCGGCCAGCGATCATCGGGGGTGACGGAGAAGCTAAAGAAGTTTCCGTTATCGGCGATCATGCCACCATATTTTTTCATCGCCTCTAGGATTAGTTTTTCTTCCTTGGTCCACGTGCTTGGAATCACAAAGGACGATTTCAATCGCAATCGCTGGCCCATTGCGGGGACATTGGGATCGTTTGTGGCGGGAACAGAGGCGGCGTGCCGAGCGGGATAAATCGGGCCGAGTCGCGTGTGTTTCACCACTAGCCGGACGGCGTGCTCAATTCGGCCGCGCTTCACTTCATCATAACGAACGAGCGCGGGGAACATCGGGAATCCGGCAGCATCGCCGGACGTCCAGCCGAAAGGCCGTAACGCATTTGAGTTGATATTGAACTTAGCGCCGTTGCTAGCCTGCCATGTGTTGCCCGGCGTTTTGAGCATTTGCCAGGTCTCAAACAGATTGCCATTATTGGGTTGAAGCGTAATGCTGTGGCGATCACCTCCCCAGCCAAGGATGTCTCGCTGCCAATCATCTAGAGTTTGGGTGCCGGTTTCCCTTGGCCAAGTTTCAATGGGCTGCAAGCCGGGAATTGGATAGGGGCTCGGGTCTGATTCATCGGGGTAATCAACAAAGTTCACGCCAACAAGGGGTTGATTATTGGGTACCAGGCAGAAGTTCATTTCAAAAAAGGGGCGGAGTTTTTGCCGCGTTGAGAGTAATTCGCTTTTAATTTTTGCGATCATGGCATCGGAGTTGCTAAGGCGAGGGCGCCGAGAGACATCTTCGTTCCAAGGATTATCGCGCGGGAAAATTTGCAAAGTGCCCAAAACTGAATCTGAAAATGCTGAATTGAACTGAACAGGGGCGCTAAGAGTTGGGGTAGCAGCCAGGATTCGCCCGGCGTGGTTAATCCGCTCGGCATGGGCGGAAACTGAAATGGCTAGGAACAGCAAAGGAAAAACGCGGCGCATGACCAGTTATGCCTTAGACGGGATGGCGGTGACCCAATGATTTTCCGCAGGTCTGAATTTGATATTCTTGGCCTTGGGCATAGCTGCCTGAACCAGCCGACCGAAGTTGGCCATCCCAGGTTACAATTATGGAATGCCCCGCTATTTCGGTCAAGGTCTGCCTTCGAACCCTCGCGTGGCCGTAATCGCAAATGATGCGATTGGGAATTTTGTCGTCGCTACCCCTCTCTTACAAATGATTCGGCGAGAGCTTTCGCCGGCGCATATTCACTATTATGGGGGGACTCGGACTTGGGAAATGCAGGCGGCCAGCGACCTATTTGAGTGGAGTTATCCGCTTCATGGAACGCCGTTTGGACAAGCTTGCCGAGATTCGCAGGGGCCATATGAGCTTGTGATAAACGTGGAGCGAACGGAAAACGCGATGGGCTTGGCGGCATTTCTGGAATCGTCCGACACGCTTATCTGCGGACCTTTTTTCGGGCGTCGCGGGCAGGAGCCTTGGGGCAGCGACATTAGGGCTGAGCTTTGGCTGGATCAGGACTGGATATCGGAAGACCTTACAAAGAAGTATGATTTTTTGCAAAGCGGGTTTATCGCGGAAATCTTTCCGCGCCTGGCTTACCTTGGGGGATCGGTTCCGCCTTATCGAGTTCCGATTGAAGCGGCAAAAAGTGGGTGCGACGTCTTGATCGCGACCTCGGCGAGTTTGCCGGAGAAGCTTTGGCCCCTCGCATCGTGGCTAGAGGCCCTGAAAGCGTTCAATGATCGAGGCTTAACGGTGGGTTTGATTGGGGCGAAGCCGAGCGCACAGAAGGAGCATTGGAAAGGCGATTCGGCGGAGGAAAGCATGGTGGCCTGCGGGCTCGTCCGCGATCTGCGGGGGGAGTTTACGCTGCCACAGGTGGCGGGCGTTTTGGGGGACTGTGGCCTGGTTTTGACTCTGGATAATGGCATCTTGCACCTCGCGTGCGCGGCTCGGCAAGCGGGAATTGTGGGGTTGACTCGCTTTGGGATTCACCGGTTGTGGACTCCGCCAAATCCGGGGCTGACAGTGCTTACATCCGAACCCGATGGCGTGGTTGCGGATATCTCGGTGGAACGAGTTTTGGGGGCTTGTTGGGCGGCTCTATGATTTTTGGGCCGCGCTTAGGGGACGGGCGAAGCCAAGAGCCAACTGGATCCCTCACCCCCCAACCCCTCTCCCTTTTACAGCACAAACATCTGAAAAAAGGAGAGGGGGAGTTTTCCGGCCCTCCTTCCCACTGTTTGAGGGAGAAGGAGAAGGAGGATGAGAGTGCTTGTAGTGGAGTCCCGAGCTCGCTACTAGGCGGTGCAAGGTTCAAGGTTGTCCGGTGGCACAAACCATCCCCCGCCCTCAGGAACTTCCCTTCATACCAGTTGAGTTTGCAACCTATCCATCGCCGAATGCCAACCGGAACCCTCACCCCCCAACCCCCTCTCCCTTTTTCAGCACGAACATCTGAAAAAAGGAGAGGGGGAGTTTCTTTTTATCCCTATTTGAGGGGCACGGTGGCGTGAGAATGAACGGTAAGGCTTTGGTATGGCTCAAATATCGGTTCATTGGCGATGCGGTGATGGCTACTCCATTGCTTCGCGCGGTGTACTCATCGCATGATCAGTGTGTGGTTATCGCCGCCTCTCATCTCTCAAACCTTTTCGGGAATGAGCCTTATGCCGGTTGCATTGACCCCGTGGGAAAGATATCGGGGTTGGCCGGGTTTTTTCGACAGGTTAAGTCGTTAAAGCGAGCAAAATTTCAGAGAGTGTTTCTGGTCAATCGAAGCGCCCGGAGTGCCCTTATCTCGCGCATGGCCGGTATCTCGGAGCGGATTGGGCATGATACCGAGGGGCGGGGGGCCTTGTTAACTCATCGCGCTAGTTACGACTTGGATAAATTTGAAGCGAGCTGTTACGGAGACTTGGCGAGGCTCGTGAACTTGAGCTGCGATGACTCGAGGGTCTTTCTGCAGTCTTCTGGAGCCGAGCAGGCTCCCGATTTGGTTGGGGTTCAACCCGGGTCTACTGCGCTTCACAAAGCGATTCCGCCCACCCAATTGGCGGCCCTCGTTAATGAACTTCACCAGCGCGGAAAGCGGGTCGTGTTTTTGGGAGGAAAGGAGGAAGCGAGCTACCTTGAGGCGCTTTACCCGTTCATTTTGGACCTGAGCAAGACCGAAAATCTGATCGGAGCCTGCTCGCTTCAGGAGACGATGCGTAAGATTGAGTCTCTGGGCCAGATCTTCTGCGGTGATACCGGTTTGGTTCACATCGCGGCGGGGCTTGGAACGCCGAGCGTCAGCGTTTTTGCCGGAACCCCGGCATCAAAGTGGGGGCATCATTATGAGCCTCACCAGGTGATTGACGTCAGAAGCAACGATATCGCCGAGCTAAAGGCCGAGCGCCTGATTGAGGCGATTCGATGACGGAAGACATCACGGCCAAGCTCGAAGCCTTCTTGGATGCCCTCTATGAGCACAACAAGAGCGTGAATTTGACGTCCATCCCGAGGGATGCAGCTTGGGTTCGGCACATCGAGGATTCATTGCTTCACGAAGACTTGATTCCTAGTGGAAGCCGAGTTTTAGACATCGGTTGCGGCCCCGGATTTCCGGCATGGCCCCTGGCATTGGTGCGCCCTGACCTGCAGGTTACGGCCTTAGATGCAAACGGCAAAATGCTCGATTTCCTGCGGACCCAACCGCTTGAAAACCTCACCATCATCCAAGGCAGAGCCGAGGAGATGGCCATGATTGAGAAGTTCGACGTTGTAACTGGCCGGGCGGTGGCGCCCTTGGCGATTCAGCTTGAAATAAGCGCGCGACCGTTGCGGCAAGGTGGATTTTTCATCCCGATGAGGACGACCAAGGATCGGGCCGAGGCAGAGCGACTGAAGGAAGCGATTGGCCTAGCGTTGCAAGCTGTTCACGAACGCAACTTAGGGGAAGTTGGGCAAAGGTTGTTTCCGGTTTGGAAGAAGGCTGCCAGAACTCCGAAGGGGTTCCCAAGGAGTTGGGCTCAGATCAAGAAGCAACCCCTTCAGGATCGCTTTTTGCGCCGCATCAGGGCGACCGCGCCGATGGCGATGGCGGCTAGCGATGCGGGTTCGGGGACGGGAGTTGTGTCGCTTTCATCGTCCACGATGAGCAAGGTGCCAAGGCCAAGGGAACCAAAGAGGAGACTTCCAAAGGGGAAGGCGGCAGCAGAGATTTGGATCGGGCTGGAACCCCTGGATTGAACTTCAGGCACGCTCGAAACGTCGGGCGTGAATGCCAACAGGCGGGGG
Organism: Armatimonadota bacterium; assembly: GCA_031386985.1. GTDB lineage: Bacteria > Armatimonadota > Fimbriimonadia > Fimbriimonadales > Fimbriimonadaceae > JANJUB01. Next base: position 27,753 of record JANNCV010000030.1, on the reverse strand, counting down.
TTTGTGAGGTCGGTTGAGACCGGAAGCGGCTCGGCAAGGGCTTTGAGTTCGGCTACTGGCTCCCCCAAAGAGCGTTCGACATCATTTTCGGCCAACTTGTCACCAGGACCGAGGCTGAGGGGGTTGCCACACTTTACGATGAGAATGGGACTGCCCGCAATATCTACATAAACTGGGGTTCCAACGGGAAACACTTCCGCGTGCATTCTGATGCGTCCATCCGGAGGCACGCTATAGACTTGAAGCGTTTTGGACTCAGTTAGTGAACTCATTCTCAACGAGCCCAATAGAGCGAATAAGTCTTTATCCGCCATTGCAAAGTGGCGACGATAGCGCTCACGAACTTCGGAATCCGCCTTAACTTGAGCTCGAAGTTGGCTGATTGAAAGAGCGCGGCGGTTAAGAAAGGCGTTGAGATCTGGACGAGCCGCGAAGCTCGCGACCGGCAAAAAAAGGATTATGCAAACAGCTAAGACCGATCTCATAAGAACTCAAAACGGCAATATTCATGCCGAGAATCGGCAATAAATCAAAAAACAACTTAATGATCGCGTGCGGCCTCGCGGGCCTTAAACACGCTCTCGATAAGGGTTAGAGCGTCTTGGGCGGCAGATTGTTCCGCCTCCTTCTTGGATCGGCCTTCGCCGGTCCCCATCACTTCGTCATCGAAAAGCACTTCCACCAAAAAGCGGCGGTTATGGGCAACTCCGGCTTCGCTGTGGATTCGGTAGATCGGGGTGCTGCGCCAGGTGGCCTGGGAGATTTCTTGCAAACGCGATTTGAAATCGTTTGGATTTACGTTGCCCGAGCTCACCATTTGCAGGTAGGGGTCAAGCTGCTCCAAGATAAACCAACGCACGGTTTCTAGGCCGGATTCGAGGTAGATTGCGCCAAAAAGAGCCTCCAACACATCGGCGAGGATTGAGGCGCGCTGCCGACCGCCGGTCTGCTCTTCGCTGGGGCTAAGCTGCAAGTATTCTTCTAAGCCGAGTTTTTCGGCCGTTTCGGCCAAGGGGCCTTCTTGAACAACGCTGGATTTTGCCTTGCTGAGCATCCCCTGATCCCAATCTACGTGCTGTTCGAAGAGATACTGAGCAACGACGAGGCCAAGCACGGAATCGCCAAAGAACTCCAAACGTTCGTAGCTATCGAGAACGCTAGTTTCGGCGGCAGAGCGATGCCGCATGGCCAGTCGAAAGGCTTCGACACTTTTTAATGGAATTGATTTCGGAATCTCGGTCAAAGCGTAGCGAATGCCTCCCGTAGTTTTCCTATACCGCGCACAATGTCATCTTGCGACGCGGTGTAGCTCAATCTCAGGAAGCCTGGACCCTGGAACACTGAGCCCGGAACGAGCGCGACTCCGGCGCTTGTGAGCAAATATTCCGCCAGTTGGGCGTCATTCATTTTTTCGTTTAGGTAGGCGCGAACATCGAAAAGCATGTAAAAGGCGCCCGCTGGCTTCGCGCATATGATTCCCGGAATTTTGAGTAACTCTGAATGCGCAATGTTCCGCCGTTGGTCAAACTCCAGACGCATATGCTCGGTTGCGGTTGGGTCGAGATCGAACGACTTAAGGGCTCCGGCTTGGGCGAAAGTCGTGGCTCCGCTCGTAACCTGGTCTTGGAGATTGACGGCGGCTTCGGCGATTGCTCTAGTTGCCGCCATGTATCCTACTCGCCAACCGGTCATAGAAAACGACTTGCTGAATCCACAAATTGTGATCGTGCGCTCCAGCGTTTCTTTGCTGAGGGAGCCGATTGAAATCTGCTCGCCCTCGTACACCAGGTTTTCGTAGATTTCGTCGGTTATGATCCAGAGATTGTGTTCTTGGGCGAGGTTCGCGATCTCGACCAAGGTTTCGCGGGGGAAGACAGCTCCGGTCGGGTTACAGGGAGAGTTCAATATAATGGCTTTAGTTTTTGGAGTTACGGCTTCTCGCAGAGCTTGAACCGAGGGAATAAATCCGGCTTCGGGCGAAGTGTTTACGATAACCGGAGTCGCTCCGGCAATCCTAACTTGATCCTCGTAGGTCATCCAGAATGGTGCGATCAAAATGACCTCATCACCGGCGCCACTCACTGACCATAGGGCATTAAACAGCGATTGCTTTGCCCCGCAACTTACCACGATCTGTGCCGGTTCATAGAACAAGCCGTTTTGATCGGCGAGCTTTCTGGAAATTGCCTGGCGGAGCGCGGGGAGACCGGCGGTGGGTGAATATTTGGTCAACCCATGGTCGAGGGCGAGTTTGGCGGCATCGCAGATGGGTTCGGGCGTATTGAAGTCTGGTTCGCCGGCGGCGAAGGAAATAATATCGGCACCTTCGGCGGCAAGAGCCTTGGCGCGAGCCGTAATAGAAAGCGTTGGCGAGGGTCTGGCGATTTGTGATTGAACTGAAAGGGTCGGCATGCTCTCTGGCGGAGTATAACCGAGATGGATGCACGTATCACACCGTCGGACATGGATTGGGCTATCTTTTGCGCTATTAGGCGCATTTTTCTTGCATTTCAGCCTGGGTTCAGTAGCAGTGCCGCTCGGAACCCTGATTTCTGACCTCTTTCGATGGGATACATCGAGCTCCGCGATTTTGTTTCGATTTCCCCGCGCGCTTGCTTGCGTGTTAGCGGGGGCGTCGCTTGGAATTTCGGGTTCGGCTCTGCAGGCGCTCTTTCGCAACCCGATTGCAGATCCTTATGTTTGCGGCGTGTCTTCGGGAGCAGCGGTGGGAGGGTCGGTTGCGCTCTTCTTAGGGGTGGGGGCGGCGATGGGGGGTCTCGGCACCGCGGTTTTGGGCTTGGTCGGAGGGGCGATCGCGATTTCTTTGGTTGTCACATTTGCTCGTCAACGGCAGGTCGTATCAACCGAGAGTCTGCTTCTTTCCGGTGTTATGATTGGGGCGATTTTCTCGTCGCTGTTGAGCTTAGTTTTATTGGCAGCGGGCGAGGATACGAACATGATTTTCCGTTGGCTCCTCGGTTCCATGACGCCGGCGCAGATGTCGAAGAACGGGCTGATGGCGGGCTCTCTTTTGATCGGGGCTACTCTGCTGCTGGGCGTTTCTAAACAGCTAAATGTTCTAGCCCTTGGCGAAGATACGGCGAAGAGGATGGGAATTGATGCGGGACGGGTTCGCTTCATTGTTCTGGCGGCGACCACTTTGGTGGTTTCGATCACCGTGGGCACGGTGGGGATAATTGGCTTCCTCGGGCTCGCCGCTCCCCATATTGCGCGCAAGTTGGTGGGAGTAGATTGGCGCCGGTCGCTTTTGGCATCAGGGCTGCTTGGAGCAATTCTATTGAGCGTGGCGGACATTTTGGCTCAGAAGGTAATCCCTAACGGGGGGGAAGTGCCGGTCGGCATTTTGACAGCGGTTCTCGGGGCGCCTTTCTTACTGGCGCTGATTCGGAAGGCATGAGTTCGGTTAATGTCTTAGCTTCTCCAAGATCGCTGTTGTAGAGCGGCCCTCAATGAATGGTAGCAGGCGGACTTCGCCCCCGTAAGATCGGACGATTTCAGCCTCGGGCAGTCGGGTTAGATCATAGTCGCCGCCTTTCACGTAAACCTCCGGTTTGAGAATCTCTACCAAGCCCACCGGCGTTTGCTCCTCGAACGCGATAACACCATCTACTGACCGTAACGCCGACAAAACCTCAGCCCGGTCACTTAGAGGGTTTATCGGCCGCCCTGGCCCCTTCCCCAAGCCTCGCACGGACTCGTCGGAGTTCATGCCGACCAAAAGCAGATCGCCGAGCTCATGGGCAGCGGCCAGATATCGAACATGACCAGCATGGAGAACATCGAACACCCCGTTTGTGAAGACGAGCCGTTTGCCTTCTCGAAGCAAAAGCGCCTGACTGATTAATATCACGCCTATAGTTTAGAACGCGAAGACCGCTTTTACCTGCAACATTCGCCGAAACTTGCGGGAATTCGGATCGCCGAGGATTACGAACCACTCGGTTCCCTTCTTTCCGGCATCTCGGAACGATAGATACCAGTTCGTATCGGCGTTGCCCGTTACAATCCGCCCGCCAAACGATCGAGTCGGAGAAATCTCGTAAGCAACCGTCAATATGTTCTGTTGAGTGTGGCCTTGATAGTTCTGAAAAAACCCGCGATAACCAATATCGAAGCCCTTACCAATCCTTTGCGATGCCTCGATTCCATAGAATCCCATGCCTTCACTTTCAATCGTGCCTCCGCCAACGGCGATACCAATTTTCGAGAAGCGATTGTCCCAGCCCTTGATGATCGCCAGCTTCACCTCACGATCTATCAGCCCGTTGAAATCGTAGTAGTTCCCCGAAACTTCGCCGCCCCAACCGTTTCGCAGACCTAAGAAAGTTTCGGCTGAGCCACCGCGCTGGAACGGTGTTCCGTCAAGCAGGCTGTTCCAACTAAGCGAAAACTCTGAGCGGCTTGATCTAACCGGCCCGTTTCGCCAATCAAAAGTCAGCTCATCATAAAACTCATATCCCTTGATGCCCGTGAAGCCCAAAAGCCCATCGGGCAATCGAAAGTCGTCGTTTGTGTCGTTATAGGCTAGAAAGGCGAAGTTCCGCTTGTCCGAATACCATAGCGAATTCGAAGAAGCGAGTGAAGAGTTGCCGTTGTCATCAGATCTTGCGTACCGAGTTGCGAGGGCGAGTTTGCCCCACTCGCGCATGTAACTTGCACTTACGACGTTGGCTTTGTCGGCATCCGAGCTCTTCACATTAGCAAAGATTCCATAGCTTTCAAAGGGCGATTCCTGATGGCTCCAGTTCAGAACCGCATCAAGCCGGTCGCCAAATGTGAGCGTTTGAAGAAACCCAATCGAGTCCTTCTTGTTGAGCTTCCCATAAATCTTTGTGCCCAGATCAAATCTTCCGATTCGGCGGGGATAGAAGAGCTGTCCAATATCGAAGCCCATACCCGCTCGAAAAAAGCCGCTCCCTTCTAGGAAGAAGGGTCGGCGCTCCGCGACAAATCGCTCGGTTCGGCTGAAACCAACGCTTTCTACGGCACCTTCAATCGTGCCAAAGTCGGGATTCAGTGAGCCGACCGCCGTCATTTCGGCGTTAATTGGAAATCGAGCATCAACTCCAAGCCGACTGATAAGTCGGTTTTTGTCATCAATCCCACCGATTACGTAGGGCAGAATCGAAATTTTTGGCTGAGGCGGAGCGGGTGTTTCGACTCCGGTCCAAACGCCTTGCAACTCCTCCCGAGAGTTCGGACCGATGTTTGACCAATATGAGGGCAAGCTCAGCCGATTGTGGTAGCGGAAAAAATTGATGCCAAAATTTTGTGCCCCCTTCTTGTAAGGATAATTCATGATCTGCCAGGGGATTTGTAGCTCAGCCGTCCAGCCGGTTGGAGTCCGCTTAACGAATGCCTTCCACTCGCCTTTCCATTCGGTCTTCTTTGCCCGACCGCCGCCGATCCTAGCCGACTTCGTGCCTATGGCATTTACGGAGAAGATCGAAGATCCCTGCATCGTTGCACTAGTGAACGGATCAACACGAACGTCAACGATATCCTCGGAAAGAGTTTCGCTGCCGTTGGAAGAACTTGAAAACCGACTATCTTCAACCGTCTCTTTGGCCGTGATGAGGTCAGGTTTTGAATCACGAATATCGAACGCAACGTAGATGAACTTTGAGTCGTAGCCGATATGGCAATGAGTTTGTTCGTCCACCTGTCGCCCTTGGCTGATATCCCAGAATCCAGTAATCGGAGCAGCTTTGCGCCATACTTCGTCGCTCAGATCCCCATCAATCGTAGGTGCCGTTTCAAATTTGATGGCGGGCAATGGGCGTTTTGCACCTTCCTGCGCCTGTGCGCCCGCGGAAAAAAGGAACGGCAAAAAAAGTAGCAGTGACGGGCGCATGGCAGAACATACCGTGTTTGACCTCAGGTAGATTCCGCTCTGGGCAGAATTACCCGAGTAAGCCCACGAGAATGGACGAGAATGCTTCAAATGGCAAGAAAACACCTCGGAATGAGTCTGTTTTCACGTAACCAGAAGTTGCTTACCCCACGTTAACTCGGCGAGGCACCCTGGGCGGAAACTCATGGGGCGGTTAGCTCATCGTCGCCCGCACTGCCGCTACAACCTGCTCCAAACTTGGCAGGGCCGCGTATTCATAAACCGGGTTGTAGCCGATGCTGACGTCTTCTCTCGCTACCACCTGCGGGGCGGCGAGGAGGCTGTTCCAGCTTTCGGTTGTACTAACAATTTGCGCGACTACGGCCTGACCAAACCCGCACGTCCGGTTGTCCTCATAAAGTGCAACCAAGCGGCCGGTCTTCTTGAGCGAAGCGTTGATCGCCGCGTAATCACACGGCACCAGCGAGCGCAAATCCAAGACTTCTACATCTACTTCGCCTGCTAGACTCGTGGCGGCTTCTTCGGCGAGCTCAACGCAGTTGCCGTAGCAAACAATCGTACAATCCTTGCCCGCCCTTGCGATTCGCGCCTTTCCGAACGGAACGGGCTCAACGTTAGTCACATCCATCTGCTTTCTGAAAATGTGTTTCGGGACGAGCACGAACGTGGGATCATCGCCTTGGATCGCCGTCCAGAATAGGCCAGCGGCATCCTCGGGGGTTGAGGGGATCGCAACCTTGATTCCGGGGGTGTGGGCAAGATAGCCTTCGCCGGACATGGAATGCCACAGCGAGCCGCCGGGCAGATAAGCGCCCATCGGCGCATAAATCACGAGGGGGCACTTCCAATCGCCGAACGTTCGCCACCTTAGGGTGGACATATTGGTTACGATCTGGTTCCAGCCGGGGGAGATGAAGTCAATGAATTGAAGCTCGAAAACGGGCTTCATGCCGTAGCAAGCCATGCCAACCGCGACCCCCATGATTGTGGCCTCGGCGAGCGGGGAGTTGAAGACCTGCTTAGGGAAGGACTCGCTGAGCCCCTTGGTCATGCCAAAAACGCCGCCTTTGGGGTCTTCGATATCTTCGCCAAAGAAGATAACCTTGGGGTCATTTTCAAGCGATTTTCGGAGGGTGGCATTGATAGTTGAGACCATCGTTTGCCGTCCGGTTTGGATCGGTGGCATTTCGAGGGGGGCATCATTGCCCCAGTTATGAAGAAGCACCTCTTCGGCAACGGGGTCTTCTTGGGTTTCGGCCCTTTGGTATTCGCCGTCAATGAACGTGACCAGTTCCTCTTGCATTTCGTCGAATTTCGCTTCAGTGAGTTCGCCGGAAGCGATCAATTCTTCGCGGAGTTTGATGATAGGATCGCGCTTCATCATCTCGTCAATCTCGCCGAGATCGCGGTAGACGCGGTGGTCATCGGAGCTGGTGTGGCTACCCAAACGATCAAGATCGGCCCATAGGATGCTCGGACCTGCTCCAGATCGGGCGCGATCGGCGGCTTCTTTACCTGCGGCGAGCACGTTATCGGGATGCCGAGCGTTGCAGTGAATAATGTGAGCCTCGTTCAGGAGCTCTAAGTGCATCGGGTTGTACTTTGTGGTCGGCGTGCTGATGCCGTATTTGTTATCCTCAATCATGAGGATCACGGGCAGTTTCTCTTGAATCGCAAAGGCCACCGCTTCAAAAAACTCGCCCTGACGGCTAGCCGCATCGCCGATGCTCGCGAGCGCAATTGAATCTTTGCCTTCAAGTTGCATCGCCCACGCCACTCCGCAAGCGGGGAGCAAGTTTGCCCCCGTTGGGGTCGGAACGCTGAAAACGTTTAACTCGCGGCTGCTATAGTGGCCGGGCATTTGCCGGCCGCCCGAACTCGATTCGCGCTTGGCGAAATATGCCAGCGCTAAATCGTAGTTCGACATTCCCCGCGCAAGCATGAGAGCTCGGCTTCGGTAATACGGAAAAATGTAGTCGTCCGGCCTTAAGACATACGCCAACGCGGCCAAGGGCTCGTGACCCATTCCGCCAACTTGGAACCAGCCTTTGCTTTGGCGCAAGAGAATGCCTTCGCGGCGGTCACCTTCGCGACTCATCATCATGAGGCGCAGAAAATCAAGCTTGTTATAGGTAGCGGTTTGAATTGTTGACATGAAAAACCTCGATCGCCATTGATCGGCTCCCATGATTTTACCGGAGCGGCTGAAACCTTTTTCGAGTTCGAACCGTGATAACTAGTTGGAGTCCAAGGTAACCTGGGATTCGGAGCTAATTGGAAATGAAAATAAAACCCGCTGGAAAAGTTCTTGCTATGCTAATTATTGTTGGTGGGGCTGGATTTGGGGCTTATCGCTATCTGCAACAAAAGCCAACAGAAACCGTCGGCAATGGCAGTATCCCGAACGTCTCAAGGCCGACTAACATTGAAGGAGACCAAGGCATTTTGGGACGGCCTTTACGTGTAGGTATCGTCACATGGCCGGGCTATGCGGGGGGCATTGTTGCCAACAATGGCTTTAAGCCAACGCGCGAGTGCATTTACTGGAACAATCACAAGTTGCTTGTTGAGTTCCTGTTGATGGAGGATGTGGATGCCCGAGCAAAAGCCTTCGCCAAGGGCGGTCCTGATGGCGTTGATATTGTTTGGTCAACCGTCGATTTCTGGGCAAACGAACTGCCGGGCTTCAATAAGGGTGGAACTCCAGCCAAGGCTATCATGCAGGTGGACTGGTCTAGAGGGGGTGATGCTCTAGTGGCGGCTGGGAACATTCATAAGATCGAAGATCTTGTGGGGAAGAAGATTGCGCTCGCTCTTTTTACGCCATCTCATTGGTTGTTGGAAAGTAGCCTGCAGAATTCAAGCTTAGATGAAAGTCAACAAGACAAGATTGTTCGGAGTCTCATCGGAAAGAATGCTTCCCCCGATGCCAGAGCCGACTTCGTTGCGGGCAAAGTTGATGCTGCGGTTGTTTGGGAGCCGGACGTGGCAGAAGCCCTCGCCAAGCGCCCAGGTTCAAGGATTGTGCTTTCCACCAAGACAGCCGCAAATCTGATTGCGGACATTATGGTTGCCCAAACCTCTTTCATAAAGGATCATCCCGATGTTATTAAGGCTTTCGTTCAAGGTTGGTTTGATGGTACCGCTGAGGCCAATCGTCGGCCCGACCTTGCCGTTAAGGTTTTGATGGAAAATGAACCGCTGTACAAAGACCTTGGAAACAGCATAACCCTGGAGCAACTATCCGCGGTTCGTTGGGCCGATATGGCTGATAATGCCAAAATGTTTGGTCTTGACGGTAAGGAGCCATTGTTCGATCGCATTTTCAAGAACGCGGGAGCAGCTTGGGTCAAACGCGGTTACATCTCTTCGCAAGTTTCGGCTAGCCAAGCCAGGGATACTAGCGCACTTTCCGAAATCTATCGGGCCATCCCTCAGGAGAGCCGGCCAGTGAAGCCCATTGATGAATTCAAGTTCAACACTCCATCCGCTACGAAGCAACTAGAGCAAGCTCGCTTCACCAAACCAGTTAATATCTACTTCCCCAGCGGTTCGGCGAGTTTGGACCCGAACATGAAGCAGGTGGTTGACCAGATTCGTATCACGACAGAAACGTTTTCAAACGGTTACGTTCGAGTTGAGGGCAATACGGACAGCAAGGGATCGGTGGCAACCAATATCGCCCTCAGCAAACGTAGAGCCGATGCCGTTGTGAACTATCTGGTTGCAAAGTATGGATTTGACCGGAAGAGATTCATAACAAAGGGTAACGGTCCAAACAAGCCAGTTGCAAGCAACTCTACGGAAGAAGGAAGAGCCAAAAACAGGCGCACTGACGTCAGCATTCTCGAGAAATGAGAAAACTTTTCCTTGTGCGCGGCAAGCTCTCGCCGCGCACTGATTTGGCTATCGGGCTAGCCTCGATTGTGTTGCTATCCGCAGGTTGGTGTGTCATCACTTACGGGGGCCTGATAAAGCCGATATTCTTACCTTCTCCCTCTGGAATCATTGAGGCTTGGAACGATTTTCAAAACAACGGTTGGTTGTTTCCGGCAATCCTGAAAAGCACGGTGAGAGTCTTCTTGGCGTTACTGCTTGTTTTGGCAATAGGCGTTCCCATCGGGATATTGATGGGCTCATTCCCCGGAGTTGATGCTGCGTTTCGAAAAATTGTTAGCGGAGCAAAGAGCGTTCCAACTACGGGACTTGTAGGGCTTATTGTCCTGTGGTTTAGCGTCGAGGAAAAGGCCAAGATTGTTTTTCTTGTCCTTGGATCAATCTTCTACATGATTGTGTTGACACGCCAAGCAATCGTCGGGGTTAGTGAAGAGTACGTAAAGGTCGCGCTTGATATTGGTGCCTCGGGGAGCCAAGTTATCAGGAAAGTTCTGATTCCCGGTGCCCTGCCCCAGATTTGGGATGCGGTCGCGGTTTGCAACGGCATTATGTGGACCTACATTGTTCTGGCCGAGTTCATCAATAACAGTGAGGAACAGATCGGGTTGGGCTATCTCCTCTATGTCGGGAGCCGCACCCAAGATTCTGGAAAGGTGTTTCTCACCTTGTTCCTAGTCGGGATCATCTCAGCCGTTTCCGATTGGTTGTTTGGGTGCGTGAAGCGGAGGTATTTCAATTGGTAAGTCCAGTGCTTGAGTTCCGAAATGTTGTAAAAGAATTCCCAGTGGCCGGAAAGGAACCCCTACGGGCCCTGGATGGACTCAGTTTCACGGTTCCCGATGAAGAAAATGGAGAGTTCTTGGCTCTGATTGGGCCATCTGGTAGCGGCAAAAGCACCATTCTCAACCTGATTGCGGGTTTGTATGGTCCTTCCGAAGGCGAAGTATTCTCGAGTGGAGGGCTCGTTGACGGGCCAAACGACGACACTGTGACGGTTCAACAAAGCTACACGTGCTTTCCATGGCTAACCGTTCAGCAGAACGTAGAGTTTGGCTTGGAAATCAGAGGCGTTGAGGAGGCTTCTCGTCGGCGCGCCTCGCAGGAATACTTGGAAAGGGTTGGGCTCGGTGACCGGAAAACCGCCTATCCAAAAGAGCTTTCGGGAGGAATGCAGCAGCGCGTGGCAATTGCCAGGGCGCTCGCACTTAAGCGTCCGATCGTTCTGATGGATGAGCCATTTGGTGCTCTCGACGCTCAAACTCGCGCCTCTATGCAGGCCATGCTGATTAACCTATGGCAGCAAGAAAAGTCCCTGATCGTATTCGTGACCCATGATATCAATGAAGCCCTGTTGCTGGCCGATAGAATCTTAGTGCTATCAAGTCGTCCGGCGGCAATTGTCTTCGACGTGAAGGTTCCTTTCCCCCGTCCTCGCTCTGATTTGGCCATGAGAGACCCGGTGTTTCTCGAAATGGCCCAGACAATTCTCACACACCTGAGAAAGCCGAGTTAAACAGATCGCCTCGTTCGGGTAGAGTCACCCCAATCGCCGTATGAAACTTCCAAACCGGTACCTATCTGCATTAAAGGAAGATTTTAATTTGATCGGCCTGGCCTCGGGTTTTGCGTTGTCGCTGGTTTTTCTCAACCCCATACCACTCCTCGCTGCGATCGTAGCTGAGGCCGCTTACCTATTGTTTGTCCCCGATTCTAAGTGGTTTGAGCGGCGATTGGAGTCAAAATATGATGCCCAAGTCATTGAGCATCGCGAAAAACTGAAATCCGAAGTATTCCCCCATGTTAGAAACTCCGTTCGAGAGCGATTTCTCGGCTTGGAATCTATGCGTCGGCAGATTGAATCGCAAGTCAGTGGCGAGGAAAAGTGGTTCCGCTATGCCCTTCGCAAGCTCGATTTCTTGCTTGAGAAATACCTCCAATTCGCCCAAAAGGAATCAACGTTTGTTCAATATTTGATCGCGCTTAAGAGCCAGGTCCAAGACCCCGAGCGCCCCCCCCCGGTTGTGACAAAGCGTAAGGGCGTGGCATTCGACTTTGAAAATCCACCGGCTATTCCTCACATTGAGCCCAACGAAAAATGGGTTAAGAAAACGGTCGGAGAGATCCAAGAGCATTACAACGGTGAAATCGAAGTCATTGATGCCAAGCTGACCGCCGAACCCGATTTTCCGACTAAGCAGGTTGTAGAGAAGCGCAAAGAAATCTTAAAGCGCCGCCATGAGTTCGTCGGTCGAATCGGCATGATCCTCTCGAATTTGGAGAGTCAAATGGCATTGATGGCGGATACGTTTGGCCTCGTGAATGATGAAATTCGGGCTCGCTCGCCTGAGCAAGTATTGGCGGATATTGATGAAGTTGTTCTCACCACGAACTCGCTGACCGAGGCCATCGAGTCGGTTACGCCGTATGATGAGTTGGTCGCCAAGCCGCGCGAAGACGATCAGTTGGACGCTCTGGGCTAGAATAAGGGTATGTCAATCAGAAACACTTTGCGCAAAGCGGCGGGCCTCTTCGTGGACATGCCGGCATCGGCACCAGCCGACGACTTTGATGTGAACTCGTTGTTGAATACGCCAGTTGTGGCCCCGGCGCCAGCACCGAAGACCGTTGAGCAAATGGTGAAGGAGTCTCCTGGCCCAAATCTATCCGAAATAAAGGTTGAGCAGGCGAAGGTTCAGGCTCCAACCGTAAGCGCGCCGGGTGGCAACGTAAAGTTTTCAGAAATATACGCTCAGGCCAATGTTCCATCCAGCTCTTTTACCGCAGAGCAAGCGCTCGAAATGATTACCTCACTTCCCGCCGATCTACCGATTGATGTTCGACGAAAGACTATTCGGGTCACGATGGAAACGATGGGCAAAGCTACGGGAGTAAACGTGGAAACGGTGGTGGCCGATGCCTCCCGCAAACTCGCCGCCCTCGCGTCATACTCTGAGGCCCTCAGCACCAAGACCGCTGACTTCGTCGCGGTAACAAACATGCAAATCGCGGCGATGGAGAATGAAGTCACCGAGAAGCGAAGGCTGATCGAAGATACTAAGAAACTATTGCAGGTAGCCGTCGGTGCCTGCGAAGCCGAAGGCGACCGGCTGGATGATATTCTGGAGTTCTTTAGCTTGGATGTTGCGCCTTCGAAGTTTGCGGAACCCCCTTCTGCGTAAAACGAGCCCAAAAACAGAACCTTGCAACTTGAACCCGGCCCCTATGCTCCGCAAAGGCCCCACTAGCGCACTCTAAAGGGTATCCTTAACGTCTTGTTGCATGATGAGGCTCATTTGAACGAACCCCACCTTGCGGCTCACTCCCCGTCCGTTGACGAGCACGACGATATCATCTACCCCGATGTGATTCCGTTTTTGTTGGTGCATTTGGGTTGTTTCGCTGCATTTTGGACGGGCATTAATTCGACGGTAATTTGGATGGCAGTGGGATTGTATTTCCTGCGGATGTTTGCCATCACGGGTGGATTTCATCGATATTTTTCTCACAAAACGTTCAAAACGGGTCGTGTTTTTCAATTCATTTTGGCCTTCATCGGTCAGATGTCTGCCCAGCGCGGCATGATTTGGTGGGCTTCCCGGCACCGCGAGCATCATCGCCATTCTGATACGATTGAAGACGCCCACTCCCCGCGCCAGTTTGGCATCCTCTTCGCCCATGTCGGCTGGATTTTCTCCGCAAAGAGGGGCGTTGCCGACTATTCCAATGTAAAAGACCTCCAGAAATTCCCTGAACTGGTTTGGCTCGAAAGATACTGCCATCTTCCCGCCATTTTTCTGGCCGGAGTTTGTTTTCTAACCGCCGGTTGGCCTGGCCTGGTTGTGGGTTTCCTGTGGAGCACGGTTGCGCTTTATCACGGGACGTTCGCCATCAATAGCTTCGCCCATACTTGGGGCAAGCAGCGTTATTTCACCGGTGATGATTCAAGAAACAACTTTGTTTTGGCACTGATCACGATGGGCGAGGGTTGGCATAACAACCACCATTACTACATGGTTTCAACCCGCCAAGGCTTTTTTTGGTGGGAGATTGATGCAACGTTTTGGATTCTAAAGGGGCTCTCCAAGCTTCGGATAGTGTCGGATTTGCACGAACCAACCCCGACGGTTCTGCGGGGAGAGCGAAGGCTTTCTCGCGAGCGAATCGAGCAAGCTTCACGCCTAGCGGTACCGATGATTGCAGATGGAATTCCGGCGGCTCAAGCGGTCGCAAAGATCGTAGGCAACTCCCCATCGGCGGAAGAAATAGTGACTCGAGCCGTCGCCCTCGTAGGTCCGACTCACGCCGTAGCCTCGGTTGAATCCATCGCAACCAAAATCGCTCGCCACGATCCGGCGATCTGAGCCAACTCGGCTGACCACGCCGGCTCCTTTAGCGCTTTGGACGAAAGAGGGATGAAGGTTAGACGTGGGAACCGCTACCGGCCCTCCGGTTAACTCACAAGACCACGGTTTCAAACATATCCGGATCGCGGGCTAGTTCTTGCCGAAGTTCCGGCGGAAACGAAATCGCTTTGCGCTCGGAACCCATCAGCACATGCCAAGTGTAGCCCTCCGTAACAATCTTGCCGGATTGCTCGTTCAAGATCGTATACTCAAATCGAACGGCGGCCCTTTTGAGTTCGGCGAGGCGGATTTTGATTACAATCCACTCATCATATTTGACTTCGCCTTTGTATCGAGCTTGGGCCTCAACCACGGGCAACATGTAGCCGCGATCTTCAAGGCTCTTGTAGGTAAAGCCGCGATCCCGGCACCACGCGCCGCGGGCTTGCTCTAACCAATAGAAGTAGTTCGCATAATAGGCGTGGCCCATTTGATCGGTCTCGCCGTATCGCACTCTGATCCGCTCTTCCGTGAACTCGCGCACCGATAGAGCGTACCCTTCATAATTAAGGAATGAGTGCAACCGCTATCGCCCCACCCCAAGTTCGTTGGGATCTTACTTCGCTCTTTTCTGGACTTGATGACCCGCGATTGGCTACCGTCTGGTCAGATTTAGGGGTCCAGGCGGATGACTTTGGCGCGAAATATCGGGGCCAGGTTTCATCCCTCTCGCCGCTCGCCCTTGCAGAAGCGTTAGGCGTCTATGCGAACATTTCGGCGAATGCAAGCAAGCCCATTAACTACGCGAGCTTGGTCTATTCGTGTCAAAGCAACGATGCCGCCGTCGGGGCGTTTCTTGCTCAACAGATGGAGGAAGCCAGCGAGCTGAGCGTGAAGTTGCTGTTTTTTGAACTGGAACTACAGGATTTATTGCCAGCTAAAGCGGATCACTTGGCTTCTGATCCGGCCCTAGGTGAGTATCAACACTATTTGGGCCTCGTTCGCCTGTTCTCACCCCACAAACTCTCCGAGCCTCAGGAAATCATCCTCGAAGAAACGGCGAATACCGGGTGCCGGGCGTGGGTGCGGTTCTACGAGGAAATGCTGGCGAGTCATGTTTTTCGGATTCTAAAGCCAGGAGATACTCAGGAAACGGAGCAGAGCGAACCGGAAACGATGGCCCAACTTCGCGAGCCAGATCGGGCTTTGCGAAAGGCCGCGGGGGATAGCTTAACCCTCGGAATGTCAGAACTTGAAAGGAGTTTTTGCTTTGCGTATAACACGCTTTTGCAAGATAAGAGGGTCGGTGATCGCTTAAGGAGCCACCCTTATGCCGAACACAGCCGCCACCTAGCCAATGAGCTTCAAAAAGAAACCGTGGACTTGGTAGTGGAGATGTGCCGGGCAAACTACGGATTGGTAGAACGCTTTTATCATAGAAAGCGCCCCCTTCTGGGTCTTGATGAGCTCACCCATATTGATCGTTATGCCCCACTTTTTGAATCTAAGGCCAAGAAGAGTTGGGACGAAGGGCGTGAAATGGTTGTTGAAGCGTTCTCTGCATTTCATCCTGAGTTGGGTAGCAAGGCCGATGAGTTTTTCACGCAAAACTGGATTGATGCCGAGCCTAGAACGGGCAAGCAAGGCGGGGCTTTTTGTAGCTACAATACTCCCGACACGCACCCCGTAGTTTTCATGAACTACCTTTGCAAGCTGGATGACGTAATGACACTCGCTCATGAACTTGGGCACGGGGCGCACGCCTCATTTAGTCGGCAGCAGAATTATTTCAACTTCCAGGGCACGCTACCGCTGGCCGAGCTGGCCTCAACATTTGGGGAAATGTTAGTTTTTGAAAAAATCGTAGCAGGGGCTTCGGACCGCGACAAAACCGCGCTCTATGCGGAGAAGATTGAGAGCATTTTTGCCACGGTTTTTCGGCAAGCGGCGCTCTTCTCCTTTGAAGTTCGGGCTCACAACTCTCGCCGCGAAGAGGGTGAGGTTTCGGCCGAGCAGTTTGGCGATATCTGGCAAGAAGAACTCCAAAAGATGTTCGGCAGCTCCATCACGTTGGGTGAGCAACACCGCAAGTGGTGGATGATGATTGGGCACTTCTTTTTCGCGCCATTTTATGTTTATGCTTACTCGTTCGGCGAACTGTTGGCCCTAAGCCTGTATCAGGCGGCCAAACGGGGCGGCGAGGCGTTTGCGGATCGGTACATTGAGCTCTTGAAGAAAGGCGGCTCAGAAACGCCGGAGCAACTTATGGCGTTTGTGGGTGTAGACCTGAATTCGCGCGAATTCTGGCAGGGCGGATTTGATGCGATTGAAGGGTTTGTTGCGGAGTTTGAGCGTTTAAGTAGTAGCCTTTAGGGGTTCGGGGTTTGAGACGTCTCTTTGTGTGTTCAAGCACACCCCGGCACAATCCATCCGGGGCTCCACGTTAAATTTCACACTCCGTCTCCACGTTAAATTTCTCGCTCCGTGGAGCCGGTGATGCATTGTGCGCCGGCGTCGCAGGGCGGATTTGATGCGTTCAAGCACGCCCCGGCACAATCCATCCGGGGCTCCACGTTAAATTTCAGACTCCGGCTCCACGTTAAATTTCTCGCTCCGTGGAGCCGGTGATGCATTGTGCACCGGCGTCGGGAGGGCATGTTTAACACGACGAGACCCTCGCCGCGTGACAGCATAACTTTCGTGGAGGAGAGGCCGGTGTGTAAAAAGCGCGGTTAGGAGCCCGCCAACTCTAAAGGGCGATTCCCTGCGACCAAGTCAGACCAAGGTGCTTTGCCACCGTTGCCCCGATTGCCGCCATTCCCTTTGTATTGCCCAGATCATGAGCCGATTGGGTCGGTGATCGCCGGCAGACAACCACTGGTACGAACTCGCGCGAATGATCGGTTGAGGGGGAGGTTGGGTCGTTACCATGATCGGCGGTGATGATGAGCAAATCATCGTCGTTTAGGCTGTCGAGGATGCCGTTGAGCGTCTCATCAAACTCTTCAAGGCACCTAGCGAAGCCGGGCGTGTCGTTGCGGTGCCCGTAGAGCATATCGAAATCTTCAAAATTGGCAAAAATAAAGGCGGCGTCTGAGTTCAAGGCTTCGTGGATTGCTATGGTGTGTTCTTTGTTGCTCTGGGTGCGCTTTACTTTTTTGAAACCCCGACCCGCGAAGAGTTCGGGGACAACTCCGACACCGTAAACTGGGCCCAGTTTGGCGGCGATGAGGTCAACCAAATTTTCGGGAGGGGCGAGGGGGAAGTCGCGCCGTCGTTCCGTCCTTGTGAAGTTTCCGGGTTCGCCGATGAAGGGCCGAGCGATGACTCGCTGGGCGTCGCTCAGTTCTCGCCCAATTTCACATATCGCATAAAGTCGTTCGATTGGAATCACGCTTTCGTGGGCGGCGACTTGGAATACGCTGTCGGCGGAAGTGTACAGAATCGGCTTCGCCGTTGCCATGTGTTCTGCGCCGAGTTCGGCGATAATGGCCGTTCCGCTCGCGGCCTTGTTGCCGATGACCTGGCTACCGATTCTTGCTTCAAAGTTGCTGACCAAGTCACGGGGGAAGCCATGGGGGAACGTTGAGAAACGCTCGGTGGCCACAATACCCATCATTTCCCAATGACCCGTTACCGAGTCCTTTCCGGCTTGGCTGAGCTCCTGTAATCGCCCAAATCGAGTCGCCCAGCCGGACTTCCCGGGCGCAGCGTCAATACCGCCAGCGGCAAATAGACCCAAACCCTGCAACGTCGGAGCATTAATCTGGCCCACATGATCCCACACATGTTTGAGTGTGCTGGGATGATCAGCATCGCCAAATTCGGCGGAATCGGGAGCTTCGCCCGCCCCGACGCCATCCAAGACAATCACAATCGCTCGGTTCATACCTTGGTTGTACCGCGTCGGCGAAAGTGGAGTACGCGCTCGATGCCGCTCAAATCGTTTCTCGCGTTTATGAACTCGTCGGGTTTGAAGAGCGAACGAACGGCGTCGCCTTGCCCCATGCCAATTTCGCAGAAGAGGTCGCCCGTCCAGGGACAGTCGGCCAAACGCTGGTAAAAAGCCAAGCCCGATTCCCCGGCGAAGAGTGCCTGGTGGGGCTCAAACTCTGTGACCCCCTGCCCCAGTTCATCGCTCAAACCGACGTAGGGCGGGTTGGTAAGAATGACATCCACCGAATTTTCGGCTAGCCACTCAATTCCGTCGCCGCAAACAAAGCGAACTTGTGGCTTGGGCGTCCCGCCGCTCTTAGAACTGTTGAGAGTTGGCGTCTGGCCCTCTGTGGCACACCCTTCAGGGTGCTCAGAGAGGCGGATTCGAACCTGGGGTATCGCTTTGTTCAACCCCAGGCTTTGCTGCGTACCGCCTTTGGGGTTTATTTTTAACGGTCCTTTTCTGGCTAGCTGTTGTTTTGCATGGCTCTGCGGTTGCTCGGCTATTGCTTTGCTATCAGAAATCAGTGCCTCGCCGTTCTGCCAAGCCACCTCAAGGGCTTCCGAACTCAGATCAATACCAGTAATCTCAAGCTCCGGGCACTCAAGGGCCACGGTGATGGCGATACAACCGCTTCCAGTTCCTATATCGGCCACCCGGAGTAAGGGCGAGACGCCAGAGCCAAATGTATCGAGAAACATTTCGATCAAAATTTCAGTCTCTTGTCGCGGAATCAATACTCTGGGGTCAACTAGGAACTTTCGCCCGTAGAACTCGCGGTAGCCAATGATGTATGGCAACGGCTCGCCTGCGATTCGCCTTGCGAGCACGGCGTCGAGCTCAACGTTTTCGACGCTAACCTCCGGATGGGCAATGATCCAGCTTCGATCTACTTGCAGAATATCAGCGGCTAAGATTTGGGCTTCTAATCGCGGGATGGGGGCGGATTCCAGCCACTCGCCCAGGGTCATTCGCCGACCCGCAGTTCCTGTTCAAGCTCGCTTTCCGCTCTCTTGATATTCTTCAAATCCTCCAGAGTTTGGCGAATATTTTCGCTTGAGTCTATGCTCGATGGCGAAGCTGACTTGATAGCTTGGACGGATGCTTGCTCGACTTCGCGGGCAAGTTGGGCCAGGTCGTGGGCCACCTTGGCGGCCGCTGGGAAACCCTCGGGAAGGGGGTCGTCAGATTTGTAATCGGTGCCGATATTGATGCCGACGGTGTCTAAGAAAGCTTGCACACCTTCAATTACTGTCTGGGGTTGAGCGATCGGCCTCACGGCCGAGCGAAGATTGATCAGGATTTCCATCATCGCGCGTTCGGCGCTCACACGGGATTGCTCGCGAACGCCTTGATAGTGAGCCGGGAGTTGCTCGCTACGCCAAAACGGGCCGTCTACCGCATCGGTCACACGCTTCCAGCACCGAGCTGATTCTTCGAGGAGATCGAGTGCTGCGGGATGCATTTCGCGATACAGTTTTCGTTGGTTGATGGAGGTTTGCAGGCGAGTTGCTACTTCCATCGCCTCGGCCAGGAGAGCTTGAGCCGGATTTGGCTTTCGCCTACGGACTGCATTCCAAACATACCCTCCCGCAACCGCGAGCGTTCCGAAGACGCCGATCAACAGAACGCCGGGTGTATACCAGGAACCCACTGCTCCTGACGATTCCAAAATGACCGCGCCCATGGTTCCGGCCGCCCCAAAACCGGCGACAAGTCCCGCATTCCCCCAAATTTTGTTCATCCCAGTAAGGTCTGACTTCATCAAATGCCGAACATAATCCTGCAGATACGGAGTAGACCGCGATTTGGTGGTAACAACAATTGGCATTCGGATAACTCTATTATTGACGATTGCGCGAGGCTAGCTATTGCCAAGCGGGGTAATTTCAAGTGTGAGTCGCCTTTCTATCCCTTCGTCCGCCAAATCTTGGATCGAAGTTAGCCCTGAATCGCATTTCCCCATCCAGAATTTGCCCGTTGGCGTAGCCGCGATTGATTTTGAAGATGATTCATCCGAAATTTTTAATTGCATGCCAATTGGCGATTTTGTGGTGAATATTGACATGCTCAGTCAAGAAGGCTTAATTCCGGAGTTTGATGGTTTTCCGCTGGCTCCCTGGTCGGTTTTTGGTGGACAAGAGTCGTTGCGAGAGGTTCGACGGGCAGTGTTTGCTCTGCTCGAAGAATCAAACTCAAAACTACGCGATCACGCCGGGCTGCGCGAGGCTACGATTCACTCTCGCGCTAATATCGTGCCGCTGATGCCGATGAAGGTTTCGGCTTTTGTGGATTTTTATTCGGGCATTAATCATGCGAGTAATGTGGGCCGCATGTTCCGTCCGGATCAGCCCCCACTGTTGCCGAATTATCGTCACTTGCCGGTTGGATACAACGGGCGGGCTTCAAGTGTTGTTCCCAGCGAGCACGATGTTACGAGACCCAGAGGGCAGTTCAAAGTTGGGGATGATCTCCTCTTTGGCCCCACTCGGGAGCTTGATTTTGAGCTTGAGGTTGGGTTTTTTGTAGCCAACGACTCGGAAATGGGCGAGCCTATTTCAATTGATGAAATAGAAGACTACATGCTTGGAATGGTGCTGGTGAACGATTGGTCGGCTCGCGATGTTCAGCGGTGGGAATATCAGCCCCTCGGTCCTTTCCTCGCCAAAAGCTTTGCCACGAGCATCAGTCCCTGGATCGTTTCGTTCGATGCCCTTGAGCCATTCAGAATAGCTGGACCGGGCCAAGAGCCGCCAGTTTTGCCTCACTTGCAGTCGTCGGTTAAGGGTCACTATGATATTCAACTTGAAGTCGGGATTCAGACCGCAAAAATGACCAGACCTCAAACCATTTGCCGGTCAAATACAAAACATCTTTATTGGAGTTTCATCCAGCAGCTAGCCCATCAATCCTCAAACGGAACGCCACTAGAGATTGGCGATCTTTACGCCACCGGAACGATTTCGGGCGAGACCGAGGACTCGTTTGGTTCGCTTTTGGAACTCACTTGGCGGGGCCAGAACCCTTTGACCATGGGCGAAACTGGGGAAACGCGAACGTTTCTGGAGGATGGAGACACGCTCATCATGACGGGGTGGGGGCAGGCCGAAGGGTATCGGATCGGATTTGGGGAAGTGAGAACGACGGTCGAGCCCGCGCCTCGCCAATAATTCCTATAGAATAGGTTATGCGTAAGTGGATAACGGGGGCAATCTTGATCTTGCTAGGTGCTTGGTGGGTAACTTCGTCACGGGCCCCCACCTTCCCCACGGAGCTCAAGGGTTTCGAAGCGAACACGATCTACCTAGGTTCAACAGGAGCGCTCTCGACCACAAAACCCACGCCTTATGCAGTTACCTACGATTTCTACATCGTAAGCGCGCCCGGTGAGCAGGTGCTCAAAGGCGCTGCGATGAAGGAAAGTCGTGGCAACGCCTAACTATGGATAAGGTTCGGTCCGATTTCATCGCCAATGGCGACGTCATTTCGTTTTGCCCCGTGTTCCATGACGGTCACCGAGCCACTCTCGTCCACCGTGGTCAATTCCAAAAACTTAGCCAACTTGAGAGCTGGTTCTTATCTCTGGGCCTGTTGTTCGAAAAGATTCGTTATGGATCAAGCCGCCTACCCGACTACAAACCGGACAAGTTCACATGAAGTATGCGTTGCTACTCGGAGCCATTGCACTCTTGTCGGGTTGCGCAAAACCCATTCAGACTCCAAGGCCCCCCGCAGGGATGACTTGGATTACGGGCGGCACGTTTCGAATGGGATCAGAAACCGACCTTCCCGACGAAGCCCCGGCGCATGAAGTCCAACTTGATGGATTTTGGATGGACACGACCGAGGTGACGAATCGGCACTTTGAGCGATTCGTCCAAGCAACTGGCTACAAAACGGAAGCCGAAAAAGTGCCGAATATTCCCGGCGTTTCGAAGGAGAAGCTCGTTCCGGGTGCGCTTGTTTTCAAATTGGGCAAAGGCTGGGAGTATGTGCCGGGAGCCAATTGGCGACACCCGGAGGGGCCAAAAAAATCGAGCATCAAAAGCAAAATGGAGCACCCCGTGGTTCAGGTGAGCTGGGATGATGCAATGGCCTATGCCACATGGGCAGGGAAACAATTGCCGACCGAAGCCCAATTTGAATTCGCCGCTCGGGGCGGCAAAAAGGAGGCGAGATACAGTTGGGGGAGCGACGCGCCCGATAAGCAAGCCAACATCTGGCAGGGACAGTTTCCTACTAAGAACGAGAATACGGATTCGTTTTTGACCACAGCGCCAGCGAGGTCGTTTGCTGCGAATGGTTATGGGCTTCATGATATGGCGGGCAATGTTTGGGAATGGTGTAGCGATTGGTATCGGCCGGACGCTTACTCGTTCCATTTAAGAGAGAACCCCGAGGGGCCAAAGGATTCAAACGACCCAGACGAGCCTGGAGTCGCGAAACGAGTTATGCGTGGCGGCTCATTTCTTTGCGCCGATTGCTATTGTCGGGGGTATCGGCTGACGGCACGGATGAAGAGTTCGCCGGATACGGGCTTGATGCACACCGGGTTTCGGTGCGTGAAACATTGAAGCTTAAACTTCTCCAGAGCGGTCGCTCCCGGCCCAGCGCACGGAAAGTTCTGGCACCCTATGCTCGATCCCGGGCTTGTCAGATGTGATCCCTCCGGGATCATTTCTCAGGGAATCCTTATTTCTGCATTGATAGCTCGGAATCGCGAAGCCGCAACTCATTGTGGTCCCAATCTTCGCGCGTGATGCTAAACATCGCGGTGTCTCGGCAAGAGCCATCGAATCGGGCTTGATAGCTTCGAAGAACTCCCTCAAGTTGGCCCCCTATTTTTTCAATTGCGCGACGTGAGCGTGTGTTCCGGGCATCGGTTTTTAGCTGAACTCGATTCGCGAGCAGACCGTCAAAGCAGTGAGTAAGCAATAACAACTTTGCACTTTGATTTACGCCGGTTCCCCTCGCCGAAGCGCCGTACCACGTATACCCAATTTCAACCCCACGATCAGCAGGCTTGAAATCAAAGAGCCGCGTTGCTCCCAAGATTTGACCCGTCATTTTCGATGAGATGATGAACGGCATTTGAGAACCATTTGCCCGCATCTCCAACATTTGATCAAACAGCACGCGGAAATCCTGAGGAGTGACGGGAGGAGCATTGAGCATCCAAGTCCAAATGTCGGGATCAAGGGCGATTTGGCCGAGTCCCTCAAAGTGGGATTCTTCCACTGGATCAAGCACAATTTGTTCGCCGACAAGCGGTATCGCAACCGGGCCAAATGTGGGTAATGTCATCTAACCTACAAGCTACCTAAATCAGGTTGTGGAAAACCAAGTAAGATAACCCGAACGAATCACCATTATGGGGCCGTCCCCCAATCGGATAGTTGCGATTGATTGTTCTGGCAATTTGCATCATCGGTTTGGGCTACAATACTCGTGTGGGTACGTTGCCCGGCTTGACCAGTTGCCGGGATGGTATGGAGTGGGAATAATTTAGATGGCACAGACCCGAAAGCCTCGTCTTCAATGGCTCGTTGAGCAAAAATTTGTCAAACAGGAAGATGTTCCTGAAGCGCAAAAGGTTGCTGATCAAACCGGACAAAAAGATATTGTTAAGATCCTCGTTCAGCTTGGAAAAGTTGGCGAGCGTGAAGCATTGCAAGCCCAAGCTCAGGAGCTTGGAATCGCCTTTGTTGACCTTGATCGGCAGCAAATAGATAGCAGCGCCCTCAATGTGGTGCGCGAGCAAATCGCGAAAAATCACAGCGTTTTGCCCGTCAAAAAGGAAGGCAACATTCTCTACGTTGCGATGTCGGATGTTACGAACATTCCGGCTCAGGATGCGGTTCGTCTCGCTTCCGGTTTGCGCGTAATTCCAGTTTTGGCCTTGCCCGGTGCGATTGATGATGCGATCCGCAAATATTACGGCGGTTCGAATGGCAACGGTGCCGCCGCGATTGAAAAAACGGATAACGCCCCGGCCTCGGGAAGCTTTAACGCCGACATTCGAAGCGCAATCGCGAGCGCGCAAATCGCCCGTCCCGCCAAAGAGGACGACGACCCCAACGCCGACGCGGAGCAGATGGCGGAGCAAGCTCCGATTATCCGGCTTGCAAATGCGATGATTCAGCAGGCAATTTTGGATCGCGCTTCAGACATCCACGTTGAACCGCAAGAGCGATCAACGCGAATCCGATACCGCATTGACGGCGTTTTGATGGAAGCGATGACGGTTCCTAAGAATCTGACCGCCGCTCTCCTCTCCCGTGTGAAAATCATGGCCGATATGAATATTGCGGAGCGAAGAATCCCGCAAGACGGCCGTATCGAAGTTCGAAACACTGGCAAAGATTACGACCTCCGGGTTAGCTCAATCCCTTGCCCCTACGGCGAGAAGATTGTTATGCGTATCCTTGATAAGCAGAGCATCATGATCGGGCTTGAAAAGCTTGGCTTTACGGATGAGAATCAGCTTAAGATTGAGGAAATCACGAACCAGCCGAACGGTATGTTCCTTTGCACGGGCCCTACGGGATCGGGCAAAACCACCACGCAGTATTCGGTTCTTAACCGTTTGAACACTGTTGGCGTTAACATCATCACGGTTGAAGATCCGATTGAGTATCAGCTAAACGGTATCGCGCAGGTGCAGGTCAACCGAAAAGCTGGTCTGACCTTTGCAACTGGCCTTCGCGCCTTCTTGCGGCAAGACCCCGATATCATCATGGTTGGTGAGATGCGTGACCTTGAAACGGCGGAAATCGCCATTGAATCGTCACTTACGGGTCACCTTGTTCTTTCGACGCTTCACACGAACGATGCGCCTTCGGCCACCCTTCGTATGATTGACATGGGCGTTGAGCCCTACTTGATTTCAGCAACCGTTGTTGGAATCCTCGCTCAACGACTTGCTCGAAAGCTCTGTAACGAGTGCAAGGAGCCTTATGAAATCTCGGCAATGGACCTGCGCCGCTTTGGAATGATTGCCACCGATCCCGATCAGATGGTCACCATTTACAAGCCCGTCGGTTGCGAGAACTGCCGAAACACTGGCTACCGAGGTCGAACCGGAATTCACGAGCTGATGCATATGAATGCTGAAATCGCGGAAATGGTCGTCCGTCGGGCCGCTCTTCATGATATCAAGGAGGCCGCTAAGGCCAATGGAATGAAGGAGCTTCGCGAAGATGGCCTTCACAAAGTTTTGACCGGCGTTACCGACCCGCAAGAAGTTATGCGTGTGGTCTTTACTGCTGGTTATTAATTCACGCTCACTAAGGAAAAAGAATGTCAAATATGGGTCAAGAGTTTCAGATACCCGGTGGGAACACCCCCGGCAGTGGCGCCCCGCCAATGGCGGAGGGCGGCTCCGGTCAAAAGGTCGGAGCGCCCCGCTCCGTTGAGGACATCCATATTGATGAACTCCTCCATATCGTTGTAGACCGAAACGCTTCGGACCTTCACCTTTGTTTCGCTTCCGAGCCGGTTATTCGAGAGGATGGTGCGTTAAAGCGCCTGAACTTTGAAAAGTTGACTCCGCAAGTTCTCCAGCGGATGATGTACGACATCATTGTTGACGAGAACATTAACAAGTTCGAAACGACCCTTGAGCTTGACTTTTCTTATTCACTACCCAAGCGCGCTCGCTTCCGTGTAAACCTTTACCGGGATCGAGGATCGTGCGCCGCCGCCTTCCGGTTGATTCCCCAGAAAATCCCGACAGTTCGAGATTTGAACTTGCCGCCGGTTTTAGAAACGCTTACCGATAAGCCTCGTGGTCTGATTCTGGTTACGGGACCTACGGGTTCAGGTAAGTCAACCTCGCTGGCGGCAATGGTTAATCACATTAATATCAACCGCGCGCTTCACATTATCACGATTGAGGACCCAATTGAGTATCTGCACACACACAAAGTGAGCATCATCAACCAACGTGAGTTGGGCGGCGATACCAGAAGTTTTGCGGCGGCTCTGCGCTCTAGCCTTCGTGAAGACCCCGACGTCATTCTCGTTGGTGAAATGCGCGACATCGAAACCATTCAGCTTGCCATCACGGCGGCAGAAACGGGTCACCTTGTTTTTGCCACCCTGCACACCAATAACGCGGCCGAATCTATTGACCGTATGATTGACGTTTTCCCTCCGGGACAACAGGAGCAAATCCGTGTTCAGTTGGCGAACAACATTCAAGCGGTCGTTGCCCAGCAGTTGCTACCGAGAGCGGGTTCGCCCGGCCGAATCCCGGCCATCGAAGTCATGATCGCCAGCCCGGCGATTAGAAACCTTATCCGTGAGAACAAAACTCACCAAATCCCGTCTATGATACAGACGTCCGCTGCGCACGGCATGGTTGCGATGGATCAGAGCCTGCGAGACCTTTACTTAAAAGGCTTCGTTGCCCTTGATGAAGCTATGCTCCGCGCCGTTAATGTAGAAGAATTGAAGAAAATGATCAATACTCCCGCAACGAGCGGCTCTTCGCCGCCGCCAAGGAGATAAAGGAGAAACCAAATGCCCGTATACAGCTACACATTTCGCGATCCGAGCGGAGGAACCCAAAAGGGAACCGCCGAAGCTGAAAGCGAAGAAATTCTAAGAAAACGTTTTGAGGAGCAAGGCTTCACGATCACCGAACTTACGATGATCAAAGCTCGAGGTGCCAAAGCAAAGCGCTACGGCAAGGTCAAGCTTTCAAACCTCAGTGTGTTTTGCCGCCAGTTTTCAACCATGGTTGATGCTGGTGTTTCGCTCGTCCGATGCCTTGATGTACTTTCACAACAGACTCAAGACAACAAGCTCAAGAAAATCCTTATGGATATCGGCGAGCGGGTTGAGGGTGGTGAAAGCCTTTCACGCGCCATGCAGCGCCATCCCAAGACGTTTAACAACCTCTTTATTGGTTTGATCCGCGCCGGTGAAGTCGGTGGTGTTTTGGAAGAATCCCTCCAAAGGCTCGCCCACTTTCTTGAGAAGGATGTTGAACTTCGCCGAAAGGTAAAGGCTGCGATGACCTATCCGGTCCTCGTCTTTATCATGGCATTCGGTATCACCTTCTTCCTGGTTTACTGGTTCGTTCCGCAGTGGTCCAAAATTCTTGAAGATCTCGGTCTGAAGAAGGATGACATTCCGGCTCCAACTCAGTTTCTGATCGGCCTTGCCCACATGCTCGAAAAGCAGTGGTGGGTTATGTTGCTAGTTCTGATTTGTATCATTATCGCTTACAGGCTCTTTGTTAGCACTCGATTTGGAAGGCGCGTTGCCGACCGGGTTAAGCTCAAAATTCCTGTCTTCGGCAAGCTCCACCACAAGATTTGTATGGCTCGATTTGCTCGAACCATGGGAACCTTGTTAACCTCCGGTGTTCCGATTCTTCAGGCAATGGAAACTGTTGCGGGCACGGTTGGAAACACGATCATGTCCGATGCGGTTATGGAGGCCCGTGCCCGTATCCGAGAGGGAGACCGAATCGGCGAGCCCCTCGAGGCATCCCGCCTCTTTCCCCCTATGGTCGTTCACATGATCGGTGTTGGAGAAGAATCAGGATCGCTTGACTTTATGCTCCAAAAGATTGCCGACTTCTATGAGGCTGAGGTTGAATCAACCCTCGCTTCACTGACGGCAGCCCTAGAGCCGATTATGATTGTGAGCCTCGGATTTGTTGTTGGATTCATCGTTATCTCGATGTTCCT
>JANNCV010000038.1:0-45597 GCA_031386985.1 Armatimonadota bacterium | reverse complement strand
TCGCGCACCAACTCGGCATCCAAGCGGAACCGCGGCCCCCTAGATAGGAAGATGTTCGACGGATCTTTCTCCAAACCTACTTTTGTTGCGGCGGAAGATTGGCGATAAGTGGCCGAGGTTACGATCAGCCGGTGCATCGCCTTCATGTCCCAAGCCTTCCCACCGTGCTGAGTGCTCGCGCTACGGTTACCCATAAACTCAAGCGCGAGATAGTCCAGCAAAGGCTGGTTACTCGGGCGCGAGCCTTGCGTGCCAAAATCCTCGCTGGTCTCTACGATGCCACGACCAAAATGCATTTCCCACATTCGGTTCACCTGAACTCTGGCTGTGAGCGGGTTACTCTTGCTCGTAAGCCACTGCGAAAGGTCCAACCTCGATGTCTTCTCGCCTTGCAAGATTGCTGGCAGGAAGTTCGGCGTACCCGCAACGACTTCTTGCGTCTTCTGGTTGAACGCGCCCCTTTCGCGGATAAACGCGCGCTTGGGCCCCGGCTTATCGGCCAAAACCATGGCTTTTGGAGTGCTGTCCTTGATCATCGCAGCCTCGGCTTTTAACCGAGAAATCGTTCGGCTGAGCGTACGGGTTGGGGGCCAAATGGATCGAAATGTGTTGTTAAGCTCAACCGCTTCAGTGGCTGAAAGGTTAGGCTTTGCAATCAAACCAGCGGCGCGCGGCGACAGGAGATAGGGGAGTTGGCTCGTGGTCGTCGAGATCGAGAAATGACCGATAGCGTGCTGTTTCCAAGTCGGGTCGTTGAATTCCATTACCACCTCAAAATCGCCCGCCGTGAGGGGTTGCTCTAACGCGATAACGGCAGCGTGTGGGTTAGCGACTTCGGGCGAAACTGCCCAGCCCTGCCCTCCCCAAAAAACTGTGCTTTCAAAGCTGTAGCCCCCTTGCGAATAGTCGGCCACGGCATAGGTAACAGTTACGGGCTTGCCATGTTTGAGAACTCTTAAGCCGGTCAGAATGAAGTTGCCGCTGCTCGCCCGCCCAGCTCCGCTGCGAACAAAGGAGGCGTGGGGCAAAACGGCTAAGTTCAACCCCGACACCACATCCGTCGTGCGAAGATGAATCGAATAGGAATCGTTGGGGGGATTAGTGCCGGATGCGAGAACTCTTTCTCCGGTGAACGTCAGAGTTGCATTGCCCTTGGAAGTTGCCCTTGTGATAAGCGCTGGCCTCCAGACCGGAGCGAGATCACCCTTTTTCCATCGTTCATATTCCGCCAACCCTTGAGTTGCTTTTGATTCCATCTTGACCTTTTCAGCGGCAATTTTTGATTCAAGTTCCTTGAGCGACTTGGATTGTCCAGAAGTCATCATGTCTGCCGTGGGCTCGTAAAACTTCACTTGCCCGGCGTTGAAATCTCCTCTAGGCTCGTAATCGTTGTTCCCGAAGTAAGCGAAGATGCCGTAGTAATCCTTTTGAGTGAACGGATCGAATTTATGATCGTGGCAGCGGGAACAGGCCAATGTTGAACCCATCCACGTGGTCGCGGTCGTGTTAACGCGATCCACGATGGTTTCGTACATCGCCTCGTCGTGATCCACCCCGCCTTCCTCATTGAACATCGTGTTTCGGTGAAAACCCGTCGCAACGAGTTGCTCTAAGGTTCGACCTGGAATCAGATCACCGGCAAGTTGGTCTCGAGTGAACTGATCGAACGGCAGGTTCTTGTTATAAGCGTTGATCAGCCAATCGCGATACAAGTAAGCCTGACGCGTGCGATCTGCCTCATAACCATTCGTATCGCCGTAGCGGGCCAAATCAAGCCAATAGCGCGCCATGTGCTCGCCGTAATGAGGCGACGCTAACAGGCGATCCACCACTCTTTCGTAGGCATTTTTGGCCTTATCCGCTAAGAACGCATCAACTTCTTCGACAGTTGGAGGCAAGCCGGTGAGGTCCAGATATAGACGCCGAATTAGAGTCTCCTTTGATGCTTCGGGACTAGGTTTCAAGCCTTGGGAGACAAGTTTTGCCAGCACATAGGTGTCAATCGGGTTGCGAATCCAGTTCGACTTAGGAGGGTTGGCCATTTCGATCCGCTTGGGCAAAACATATGACCAATGTGGGGCGGGTTTGCCTGCCAAGGAGCCTCCCTCTGCGATCCAAGTTTCAAACTTGCGAATCTTCTCTTCCTGGAGCGGTCGGACGCCCATGGGCATTTGTGCCAACCCATCTTGCCCTCGCAACCTTTGCACGAGAACTGGGAAAATCGCCTTCAGATTGGCGGGATTCGATAAGTCTAACCCTGCCTTTGCAGTCGCGCCGCTGTGGCAAACCAAACAATCCGATTTCAGAATTGGCGCAATATCCGCCCAATAGCTAACGGTTGGGGCTTCAGGAGCTCCCTGCAAAACCCAATCTCGAAGCACCTGGGTCTTTTCTTCCGTTAACGGGGTGAAACCGAGCGGCATCTGGGGTTTTCCTCCCTTACCTTCAACCCGGTCTAGGAACAGGCGATTCGCTCCGAAAAGCTCGCCATTGTTGCCCCCCTTCTTTCTACCCTCGACTGTATCCAGCCGCAAACCTCCTTGGGCTTGAGTGGCGCCGTGGCAAGAGATGCAAGAGGCTTTGAGAATGCGTTCAACGTCACGTGTGAAATCAACTCGTCGAGCTTGACCCTCACTTACTTGATGTAACGAAAGGCAACCTAAGACCGCAATTCCTGGTCCGACCCACTTCCACAACCAATTCACACCCAGATTATGCCCAATTTGAAGAAATTTGACCGAATTCGGCAAAGGACTCTTTTAGGTTCAACTTAGCTTCAAGAATCTGAACTCGGTCAAAACTCGGCCCAGGCTCAACGTTGAACCTAGTTTGGGATCATGGACCCACGAACCTAGGTTTGAGGTCAAACACCCCATAGAATATTGGAGGAGGAGTGTACGAAGATTGAAAACAATAACACTAACTTGGGGAACAGAAGCGGGCTTGATAAAGAGAGCTTCGCGTGGAGATAAACGGGCGTTTGATGAGATTGTTCATCGCTATCAGGGTTGCCTGTATGCAATGGCATATCGGATTCTGCGAAACTCGGATGACGCCGTTGATGCGGTTCAGGAAACCTTTATCAAGGCCTACCGGGCGATTGATGGGTTCGATAATCAAAGGCCGATCAAGCCTTGGCTTTGCCGAATCTGCGGGAACTGCTGTATAGACATCGTGAGAGCTCGAAAAGAGCGTACCGAGTCACTGGATCAACATGAGTACATGTTGGTTGACCCGACCCATAGCCCCGACCAGATGGCCGCCGAGGGAGATCGAGACGAAGCCATCGCCCAAGCTATAGATCGGCTACCACCGAGATATCGCGAAATAGTAGTGATGAGGCACTACCGACAAATGGAAGTGAGCGAAATCTCACACGCTCTAGGTACGCCGGAGGGAACCATAAAGAGCTGGCTCTTCCGGGCCCGAAGACAACTGCGGCAGGAGCTGAGCATGGTCTTGAGCTAACAAAACTCCTCAGCCCTTTTTAGGGCCTCTAAGGAGAACTGGAAGACTTGCTCGGTGAGGGCGTTCCAGTTATGGTAGAGATCGGGAAGTTCGTCCATTCGGACGAACTTTCTTCCTCTGGATTCCTCTGCCACCGTGATCTCACACAAGCCTTCCAATCGCGCCGCGTAACAGTCGCACCACCGAACTTCGTCTTTTTCCGTAACCTGATAACAACCGATATATTGGCACCGGCCGAGAATCGCGCCGCCTTCCTCCACTGCCTCTCTGCGGATCGCTTCGAGAGATGACTCACGGGCTTCGACTCGCCCGCTCGGAATGCACCATCCCCGCCCGATAATATCGCAGACCAACACCTGCTCTTCTTGCCAAGGGAAGACGAGGGCGGCAAATGCCCGCAGAGGCGCCTTAAAAGGGGCCGGATAAAACTTGAGAGTCTGCCTCCCGTATCTGCCGCTTGGAAATTTCTTCACCGGCTAATGATCTTTCCAATCACTTTGTCAAGGGAGACGGCTCCCCAAACTCGACTGTCCTCGGAATGTTCCCGATTATCACCCAGAACAAAGATGTGGCCCGGGGGAACTTTGTAATCGCCTTGTGTGATCACCCAGTCCTCGGGCACATTTGCAAAATCTACGATCTCCCCTTCCAATTTATAGACTCGCTTGATGAAATAATCATCCTTCTTCTCTCCCTTGAGTACGACGATGTCGCCATCTTTGATGCCCCCAACCAACCCGTACGCCTTGCATGCAAGCAGCCGCCTTCCGTTAAGATAGGTTGGCTCCATGGAGGGGCCAGAGACAACAACTGTTTGAAAGTTGAAATAGAAAAAGACGGCAATTCCAAGAATTAGCAGCAGTGTTATGCCAAAACCAGTTACGGCGTGTTTCTTCTTCATAGCATTATTGAGGCGTCTTCGCTATACTAATCGTCGGGTTGCGAAGGCCATGTCTGAATACAGCTTATCCTATATACTCATAATTTTGGCCACGGGTGCGCTTTCGCTTGCGCTCATCGCCTGGCTCGGTTTTCGAAAATTTGAGCGGCGCTGGGCTCAAATCCTAGCGGCCGCAAATGGGGGATCGCTGGAGTCAATGCTAGAAGAGCACTCATTTGAGCGAGCCGAATCCCTTAGGAAACTTCGGCAAGCCGAGGCCCGTATCCTAGAACTGGAATCGAAGATGGAAACAAGCAAGCGCCACCTCGCCTTGGTCCGCTACGATGCCTTCGAGGAAGTTGGCGGATCGCAAAGTTTTGCTATGGCGATTTATGATGACCTCGGCGATGGGGCCATAATTAATAGTCTTGTCGGCCGGGCCGATTGTAGGGTCTATGGCAAAACGTTGAACCGCGGACGCAGCGAGCGCAGTCTATCGCGTGAAGAGCTATTGGCCATAGAAGAAGCGGCGATGCATGATCAGCGCCCAATGATGAACTCATGAGCAACTATTCCGATGACGCCATCCTCATAGAGCGCGCCCAGAAAGGGGATAAGGATGCGCTTGATGGCCTTGTCCGCAAGTATGAAAAGCGAGCGTACCAATACGCGTACCGACTCACCAGCAACGGCGAGGAAGCGGCTGATGTTGTTGCCGACGCCTTCGTTCGAGTCTATGTCGCCATCGCCAATTTCAAAGGGAACGCGGCATTTACGACCTGGCTCTATCGAATCCTTACCAACTGTTTCTTAGATTCCCGCAAGAAGGAAAGGAACCGCCCGTCGGTTAGCCTAGAAGCCGTGATGGTTACGGATGAGGGCGAAATGGAGCGCCAATTCGAAGATCCCGGAGACAAACCCGACGATGCTGCCGAACGAAATCAACGCGAAGATCGGGTTGAGGGAGCCGTAAAGCTTTTGCCCGAGTATCAAAAAGCCATGATCGTGATGTATCACGCCGAAAATCTGAGTTACGAGGAAATCGCGGAAGCGTTGGACTTACCAATTGGCACCGTAAAGAGCCGCTTGAACCGCGCTCGGCTTAGCTTGCGGGAAATGCTTGTAAAAGACGAGGAACTTTTTAATCTGAGTTAAGGTCAAACTTTTTGATAAGAGAGTATGAGCAGATAAGGAAATTGCCATGAATGTAAACAAAGCCCGAGAATATTTCTCCGCCCACTATGAAGGTTCGCTTGACCGCGGACTGAAACAGTCGTTTGAGCATGCGTTGAACCAGGATGCTCAGTTGCAGGCGGAATACAAAGCGTTCCAACGAACCATGACCGAGTTAGATGGCCTGAGTGCGATCACCGTTGAGCCGCCCGAGGACCTCCATGAGAGGATTTCGGCGCGGCTTGATCGCGTTGCGTGGGAGGCAAAACAAGCTAAACCAACGGGCATTAGAGCTTGGTGGCGCTTGGCTGTTTTGGGGACGGCCGCAACCGCAGTGCTTGCCTTGGCATTTTTGCAGAGCAGTGCCCCGACAGGACCAAAAACGATCGCGAGCGGAATGGTGGTGCCTACGGTATCCCCCGATGCGTTTGATTTCACCCCAATTAGTGGCGGTGTTAGCCTCAATGTTCCAACTGGCAAAGGGACGGTTGTTTTTCTTGATCAAACCGGTAAAGAACTAGAGAGAAGGAATCTTGAGACCGATGGAATTCTCAACAAGGTTCTCGGAAACAGCGGTCAAGATGCGCATTTGGTCGGAATTCAACTCGACACAAAGCCCGCTTTATGGCTAGCGATTCCGGGGAAAGGTCAAAAGCAGTTTGACGCAGGAACGGGAACGCTGAAAGAGTTCGCCGTGGCAGTTTCAAAGGGATTCGGAATCCCAGTAATCGTTTCTTGCGATAACTCAGAGGCCCAGGTCACTTGGGAAGAGCAAGCAGAAGTGATGTCGTTGGCTTCAAAAGCGGTTGAGAAGCACAGCTTAAAGGTTGAGTTGCGCAAAGCTGGCGGTGGCGACATTCTTTTTGTTCAGCAAAACTGAGACCTTGTCTGATACCTGTCGCAGGGCGAGCAAAAAGTCGTTGTGCGCGTTGTTCGCCAAATAAAGTTCAGCCAAGGGCGGAGGCACTCCGGCTAAACGTTTAGGCTGAGATGTGATCGCCTTGATCAATCCCGACGGCATGATTACGCCAGACTTTGCGTTTTCCAAAAGGGGCGCCCACTCTCCGTAAACTTCACTGTTCGACTTGGAGTTTTGCAATACCATCACTCCAAACTGCCGAATAATCCGATCCAGGGAATTCTGGTCGCGACCAAGGTGGCCCGCTGCCACAAGGAAACTTTTGAGATGTGCGACCGAAACGTCGGGCACTAGATCTTGGATATCTCGCAGAATGTCGGCTTGCGCCTTTGAGGAGATTCGCTCTGATGTCGCGTCGGAACCCTTCAAAATATGAGCTACCTGTAGGGCAATAATGAAATCCTCAAATGCTTCCTCCGACTTCCCTGCTGCCGCTTCATGCCTTGCTAAATTCCGCAACGAAAAGATCAGCCCATCTCGGGCCAAGAGGATTTGCCGTTTGATCCCCTCGTCAACGGAGTCGCTCAGGTCTACTGGTGTGAGCTCGCGCAGTTTTTTGTCTTCATAGCCCTTGAGCCACGACAGGCAGGTCTTGCGGATTGCGCCCGGTGTTTTTCCTTCGAACTCTAACCGTTCGGCTTCCGCCACGAAGGGGCGATATTCAGAAATTGCTTGCTGCTGCTTAACCGTACACGCTACAAATTGGAACCCATCGCTTCTAAAGCGACCCGTTCCCGCAATCCAAACTATGAAGAAGATGGGGCTTACCACCATCATCTTATAAAGCAAAGTTCTTGCCCCCATTAATCCCACTGTGATGATTGGCATCCGGTCCCGGTTTCCTCAGCACATTTGCCAGAACCCAGCAAAGTTGGCGGTACCCTTTATAGGTGTTTGATTTAGTGATCCGCGGCGGCACGATCGTAACTGGCAGCGGAATGGACGTGGCCGATATCGGCATTAGAGACGGGATGATTGCCTCAGTGGGCCCCATCGCTATGGGTCAGGGGGCTGAGGAGATTGACGCAAAGGGGCTCCACATCTTCGCGGGAGTGATTGATACTCAAGTCCACTTTCGCGAGCCGGGGATGGAACACAAAGAGGACCTGGAATCAGGCACAAGGGCGGCAATTCACGGGGGAGTGACCACCATCTTTGAAATGCCCAACACCAACCCGACAACGACGACGGCTGAAGCCTTGGATGACAAACTTCAACGCGCCGCCGGTCGCGCATGGTGCAACTATGCTTTCTTTGCCGGCGCGGCTAGTGACAACCTCGACCAACTCTGGGAGCTTGAGACGGCGGCGGGAACGCCTGGCGTCAAGATTTTTGTCGGGAGTTCCACGGGCACCCTGCTGGTTCCCGATGACGAGCTCCTAGAAAAAGTGCTGCGTCGCGGTCGCTATCGTTGTCCGATCCACTCGGAAGATCACGCCCGACTGGTTAGTCGCAAAGGCATGCTTTCCGATCCTCCCACGGTTCTCGATCATCCCTATGTTCGAGATGCGGAATGCGCTCGATTGGCAACTGAACGAGTTCTAAATTTGAGCCGTAGGACCGGCCGCCCCGTCCATATTTTGCACCTTTCAACCGGGGATGAGATTCCCTTGATTGAAAAGGCCAGAGATATTGGAGCGACCGTCGAATGCACTCCCCAACACCTATGGTTTTCTGCCCCAGAGTGCTACGAGCGGCTGGGCAGTTGGGCTCAGATGAATCCGCCTGTGCGCTCAATTGAACACCGTAACGCCCTGCGAGATGCCTTAAAGCGCGGCTTCTTTGATGTTGTTGGGAGTGATCACGCGCCCCACACCCTTGAAGAAAAGGCCGTTCCCTACCCCTCGAGCCCGAGTGGTATGCCCGGCGTTCAGACATTACTCCCCGCCATGTTGACTCTAGCTCAGCGCGATGGCTTGATGGATATGCCTTCCCTTGCCCGCCTTTCCAGCGAGGGTCCGGCTAAGATTTATGGCATCAAGAAGAGAGGCTTTATCGCCGCCGGTTTCCATGCCGATCTGGTTTTGGTTGACCTGGCGAGCCGCCGAACTTTTGAGCGCGACATGGTTCAATCCAAGTGCGGTTGGTCTCCTTTCGAAGGCGAAGAATTCTGGGGATGGCCGATTTCCGTGGTTTTAGGTGGACAGCTCGCAATTCGGGATGAGGAGCGACTGGGCCAACCCCAAGGCGGCGTGGTACAGTTCAATCGTGAGAGAATTCCTGCTCCGAGGTTTTGATTACGATGTTTGGGCTAACCGCAAATGGATTGAGGCAATCGGCAGATTTCCAGATGGAACCGAAGCCCTAAACGTTTTCGAGCACATCATATGGGCCCAAAAGTTGTGGCTCTCTCGGTGCGGAATTATGATTCAGCAGGTCGAGAATGTAGCTTTCATGGATCTGATTCAGTCGTATAGCTCAACATGGAAAGGATTGCTTGAGGAATCGGACCTAAACGCTGAGATTGAATACCAGAACTCGGTGGGTGATGACTATGTCTCGCTTTTGGGCGACATTGCGGCCCACGTTGTTAATCACGGAACCTATCACCGCGGTCACCTCCGGTCACTCGCTGAAAAGGCCGGGATCGAGTTTCCCGAAACCGACCTGATCGCTTACACAAGACAACCTCAATGAGCGATGGGTCCTGGAAGCGTCAGGTTTTGGAAGGGATGCCGGCACCGGCGTGGCTCGCCCTAGATGCACCTCACCAGGATGTTGTTCTCAGCTCGCGTGTGCGAGTCATGAGAAACTTGAAAGGGTTTGCGTTTCCCCACCGACTCAATCGAGATGGGCTCAGCGAAGTTAACGCTCGCGTCCTGGATTCCGTTCGTAACAGCGATCTTGACATCATACGCACCCTTTCCCCCGGGGAGCGGCACTACCTTGTTGGGTGTAGGCTTGTTTCGATGGAGTTTCCATTCGATTCTCCCGGGCGCTCTCTAATCTTAAGCAAAGATCGCTCGGCCGGAATCATGATCAACGAAGAGGATCACTTGCGAATGCAGGTATTGAGCGCGGGCTGGTCGGTAGAATCCGCCTTGCTCAACTCCGAGACGATCCTGGGCGAGCTTGAGCGTACGCTTGAGTTTGCTTGGTCACCCCGATTCGGCTACCTGGCCGCCTCACCTTACAATGCGGGCGAAGGACGGCGAGTTTCGGGAATGTTTCACCTCATTGGTCTGGCCCATCTCAAGCGACTTCCAAATGTCATGAAGGCCCTGGCTCAGCGCCGGATCTTTACCCGAGGGTTGTTCGGTGAGAGTAGCCGCGCAATCGGGGCGTTCGTGCAAGTGTCCATTACCGATGGGAAACTTGGCGACTTAAGCGGGGCCTGCGAGTATTTGATGACGGAAGAGCGTGCCGCTCGCCGCGAGGTCAGCCGGGACCTGCTCACAGAACGAGTTGGAACGGTCGTCAATTATCTGATCGGCAGCCCCGGATTAACTCTAGCCGATTCGCTACGCTCCGTTGGATGGCTCCGATGGGGAGCGGTTGTCGGAGTTGATGGGGTTCGTTGGACCCCGCGGGATGTGGATGGGTGGCTCACCCACCTCGAGGTTCAGGGCGATTCTGAAGATCAAGCCCTGTGTCGCCATCGCTCTGAGTTTCTTCGTGAGAAGGTTGAGCGGTAGGAACTTTTTCGGTTGGTTCTTTATTGTAACAATTGTGAGAGCAATGGTAAAGAGCAAGGGCATCATTCCCATGTTAAGTCGCTTTGTGGCTCTCATCATGGTGCTATCCACGCTAGCTCCCTTGTTACGTAGTGTGGTTTGCGGTGCTGATCAATGTTGCCCGGTTGTAGCGAGGGTTGATTCAGGAAGGCGATCGTGTTGCGAGCATGATGCCGGCGTGATCAAGGGTCACGATTGTTGTGATCTGCTAACTACACAAAACAAACCGCCCGCTCCAACCCCGAAGGCAACAACAACCCCATTGCCAGTAGCAATTGTGCCGACGGGAAGTTTGGCAATCATCTTACAAGTTCCTCTGGCCGCCAATGGTTGCCTCCACACCGATCCAACGCCACCAACATCAATTTGCAACCTAAGCCTTGCGCGCGCACCTCCAGTTAGTTGAGATCCGATAACCAACTCGTCAACAACTACCGAAAACAATTGGAGAAACCAATGATCAAAACAATCATCTCAGCGTTAGCGCTGACACTAGCCATCTCGGCTTTCGCGGGCTCCGCGCAAGTCAATGCCTCATCGCTGTCTCCCAGCGCATGTTGCCAACACAAGTGTTGCAAAACAGGCCAAGGGCCAACAACTTGTTGCTGCGGCGGGAGTTGCTGCCACTAAGTGACAACGACGGGCCGGGTAACCTCGGCCCGTAGCTCTTTTAGCCATGAAAAATATTCTTGCACTCGCGACACTTACGCTCCCAAGCGCGTATTCTTTGGGGCAAGACGTTAAGTCGCCCGTCATGGTTCCTTCATGAACCGGCTGACCTGGTGAAGGTGCCTTCCTCGGTCCGGGGGAGTTAGGTAAGAAGTGGTCGTTCAGCGCAAGATTTGTAGATTTTGATCGCGAGCGAGCACGGTATCGGTTTACCGCGCAATATCGGTTCACACCAAGATTCCAAGCGGGGGCAGAGTACAACGCCGCCGCAAAGGAGCTTGCGCCAATCTGTAGTTGGGTGATGACGCCCGAGACGGCAACGTATCCGATGATAAACTTCAATGTCTCCAGCGACCGGCTGGGAACGCCGAAGGGCCCGATGAGCTACGGCATAACCTTCGCCAAAGGCTTCCAAAACCCTAAGATCGCCCCCTATATAAGCGTGCGCTATTCCGAATACGAAAACGGATTCAACTTCCCATTTGGGGTGAACATCCAACTGAACAACGAATGGAGCCTAATGCCGATGAACGATGGGCGTAAATCGCACGTATTATTGACGTATAGCAAGCCCAGCTACAGCGTCTCATTAATGTTGATCTGGTTAAAGCACCCAGGAATCAGCTTTAGTTGGGGATTCTAAATTTAAAACCATGTTAACGCTCCTCACTGCCATTGTTTTCATTCAAGATGTTCCCCAGGATATCGCCAGGAAAGATCTGCCTAAGGCCGCCGTCTGTGTCGTGTGCTCATCAGGCGGTGAGACCCACGGAATGGAAAAACCCGCCGGCGGCGTCAACTACAAGGGCAAGGCTTACTACTTTTGCAACGCGAGTGAGCTCCCGAAGTTCAAAGCTGACCCTGAGTCATTCCTGCCACCGATTCTGCCCCGACCGATGAGCGAGCTGAATCTCAAAGACCTTTCCGGCAAACTCTGGGACAGCGAGGCGATGAGAGACAAAGTGGTCTTGGTTGATTTTTGGGCGACCTGGTGCAAGCCTTGCAAAGAGATGTTTCCGGCGTTAGACAAGCTCGTGGCAAAGTACAAGGATCAACCCTTCGTTTTACTTTCGATAACAATGGATGAAAAGAAAACAGAGCTTGACAAGTACCTTAAGGGCCACGCATTCCCAAATCCAGTTCTTCACGACACTGCGGGCGTTTGGCTGAAGTGGGGGGCTAAGAGCATCCCGGCAACTTTCCTGATCAAAAACGGTGAAGTGATAGCCCAATGGAAAGGCAAGCAAACTGAAAAAACTTTGGACCTTGCCATTCAGGCGGCTTTGAAGCCCAGTAGTTTATTTCCTACTCGCTCTTCGCCTTAAAGCTGCCCATCCGAAGCCAAGTGCCAGCAAGGAGCCCGGCTCTGGAACGGCGTTAACATTGTCAATCCCCATGATTCCAGTGAAGTTCGTCTGTGATCCTGAGCCAGCGGCCGCACCGGGATTGTTTCGAAATTGAAAGTTTGTAACCGCGGTCATCATGCCAGCGTAATCTGAACCTGTGCCGACGGACGTCAACGCCGATTGCAAAAGCGAAAACGAGATTGATCGCCACAAGCCATCGGCAACAATGGGCGTGCTAGAAGCAGAAGTGAACTCCTGACCAGCGCTTCCAAACAGCACGACACGTAGCTCTATCTGATTTGCGCCGAAATTGGCGACGTTTAGTGTAACTTGATTCACCCCTGCCGCTGTGTAGTTGCCAAGCCACTGAACCTGATTACGAGCCGCCATTTTGGGTGAAAAGCCGGGGCCGGATTGGAGCCTCAAGTATTGGTCCGAGGCCCCACCTGGGCCCCCTAGCGCAAGGGTTGGCGACGAACCAGACCAGTTGGCTGCTCCCGAGGTGAAAGTATCGAGCTGCCCAAAGGAAATCCCGTGGCTCGCGGCCGCTATCGCAAAAAAGGAGGCAATGAGGGGGCGTTTCATGGTAATCATAATGCAAGTTAGACGCAAGCACTCCCGCATCCCGCATGCCGCACGCGAACGAATCGCATTAAGTTGGTAGCATTGCTAGGATTAACCGGACCCAGGGGTGAAAACTGAAGGTTCCACAGGACTCACACTTGCGGGGCTTGTAAGTCACGATGTTGCCGTAGGAATGAGAAAACTACTTTAGAATCAATGTATCTAAACTCACCCTGAGTCGCCCCAAACCATAGTTTTTATCCCACCTGCACGATTCAGAGTTGCACCGAGACTACGCGGTAACCTATCAACATGCAAATCAGAGGCGTGTTTTTGGTCGCAAGTTTGGTTGGGCTGCTTTCGGCGTCTTTCTCACCGGGTCAGAAACCAAATCAGGTCAAGGTGAATTTCGGTCGGGACATCTTGCCGATTCTGTCTGATAAGTGCTTCAAGTGCCATGGGCCCGATGCGGGAAGCCGAGTTGCGGACTTACGCTTGGATACCAGTGCAGGCGCGTTCGCAAATCGTGGCGGTCGGTTTGCCATTGTCCCCGGAAAGCCTGCGTCCAGCCTTCTCGTGGCCCGGATCAATCATGACGATACGCCGATGCCGCCACGAGAAAGTGGGAAGTCGCTTTCCGCTGAGGAAAAGACTCTCATGACGAGGTGGATTACCGAAGGGGCTCAATACGGGAAATTGTGGTCGTTTGAGCCTTTGCCCCGGACCGTTGCTGTTCCAAACGTCAAGAGCAACTGGCCGAAAGATGATCTAGACCGCTTTGTCCTTGATCGTTTGAATCGCGAGAAACTCAAGCCGAGCCCGGCGGCTTCCCGCGAGCGGTGGTTGAGACGAGTTTGTTTGGATCTAACTGGGCTTCCGCCCACCGAACCTCAAATCGCGGCCTTCCAACAAGACGGTAACTTCGATCGCGTAGCGGACGAGTTACTGGCGAGCGAGCATTTTGGCGAGCGACTGGCGGTGGACTGGCTTGATGCCGCTCGCTACTCAGATAGTTATGGCTACCAATCCGATTTGCTCATGCCGAGTTGGCCCTATCGGGACTGGGTGGTGCGGGCCTTCAATCAAAACAAACCGTACGATCAGTTTCTGACCGAGCAAGTCGCGGGTGATTTGCTGACAAATCCGACCACGGATCAGGTTTTGGCGACCGCTTTCAATCGGCTTCATCGGCAATCAAACGAAGGCGGTTCGATTGCCGAGGAATTCAAAACGGAGTACGCGGTTGATCGGGTGAGCACCTTTGGCACGGCCATGATGGGCTTGACCTTAGGTTGCGCAAATTGCCACGACCACAAGTTCGACCCGATAAGCCAAAAGGAGTTCTATCAACTTTACGCCTATTTCAACTCGATTAATGAATACGGGTTGCTGTTGAGTACAGAGATTGTTCCGACGCCCTCAGTCTTGCTTCCTTCCAAAGAGCAAGAGATTAAATTAGCGGAGTTGAAACAGAAAGATTTAGAGGCAAAGCTTGGCGTTGTGCAAGTGCTGACAACCCCAGAGACTGCGCGGTTTTCCCTCGATACTTACACCGATAAGTTTATTGATACCGGAAGCGGCAAGGCAAGCGGTCGTAAGCTGGGAGACGTGACGCTGGTGGACGGCAAAAAGGGCAAGGCGGCACTCTTTAACGGAGAGAACGGAATCGCCTTGAAGGAGTTGGGAGGGCGCGAAAGATGGGATGCCTTTCGGTGGTCGTTCTTTGTCTCCGACCCACAAGCAGCCGGGCCGGTTGTTTTACTTCATCGAACCGGCGGCACCGACGTGGGGTTTTGCGGGTTTGACCTGATCTTGCAGGATGGCTATCTGATCGCGAGGGTGATGAGGCACTGGCCCGGAAATGCCGTCGCAGTTCGTAGCCAAACGCGGCTCGCCAAAAATGAGTGGGAGCACGTTACTTGGTCATGGGACGGAAGCGGAAGCGCCGCCGGCCTAGCGATTTTGATCAATGGCAAACCTGTCGGAACCACCGTTTTGGCGGATAAGCTCTGGAAGTCAGTGAATGCGTACGGAGATCATGGCCCGAGCGGCGGGGATTGGTGTTTCGGCCAGCGTTTTCGTGAAGCTGGATTCAAGGGAGGCAAAATTGACGAGATTGAGTTCACGACCTATAGCCCGTCCACTGTTAACCAGGCGCAGCGAGAACTTGCTAACTTCGAGAACACGATCCCTGAAATCTCGGTGATGGAAGAAGCCAAGCCTGAAATTCCTGCCTATCTCTTGGCCAGGGGTGACTATGATGCGCCACGAACGGAGGCGAACCGGGTGAGTCGCGGCGTTCCGGCTATTTTGCCCGCTTTAACATTAGAACCAAACAACCGCTTGGCTTTGGCCAAGTGGGCCACCCATCCCGATCACCCTCTAACGTCTCGAGTCGCCGTCAACCGCCTTTGGCAAATGATTTTTGGAACGGGATTGGTTGAAACCAGCGAGAACTTTGGCGTTCAAGGCTCGCAACCTTTGCATCCCGAGCTTTTGGATTTCCTGGCTCGGCGGTTTGTGAACGATGGTTGGAATGTAAAGAAGTTTGTTCGAAATTTGGTCTTATCGGCGACTTATCGCCAGGATTCCATCCGACGAGGCGACAGAGACCCCTTCAATCGTCTCTACGCGCGCGGTCCTAGCAACCGGCTTAGTGCCGAAATGGTTCGCGATTCGGTTTTAGCCGCGTCTGGACTCCTCAACGCTACGATTGGGGGACGACCAGTGAACCCCTATCAACCAGCAGGAATATGGTCGGAAAACAACACAATGAGCCCAGGATTTGTGCAAAGCAAAGGGGCTGATCTCTATCGTCGAAGTTTGTATTCAACGGTAAAGCGAACGACTCCAGTGCCGAGTATGTTGCTTTTCGATGCGACCTCGCGCGAAGCCTGCGCGACGCGTCGCCCAGCGACAAACACGCCTCTGCAGGCTCTTGTTTTGCTCAATGACATCCAGTTTGTGGAGGCGGCCCGAGTCTTGGCTCAGGTTGTTTTGAAGTCACCGGTTTCGGATGCCGAGCGAATCAAGAAGGCGTTTCGCCGTCTCGCCGGGCGAGAACCGGAGAAACGCGAGCTTGTGATCCTTTTACAAACGCTAAGTGAGCAACGAAGGGAATTC
Source organism: Armatimonadota bacterium (assembly GCA_031386985.1). GTDB lineage: Bacteria > Armatimonadota > Fimbriimonadia > Fimbriimonadales > Fimbriimonadaceae > JANJUB01. The sequence goes on along the minus strand of JANNCV010000038.1, from coordinate 29,781 downwards.
CTGACCCCCACTTCTGCGGAGAATAGAGTGGGAGTTTCGGACGCGCACAAGCTCATCGCCATCGGCGAATCCAAACCTGATCCGGCCCTTGACCCGATTGAATTGGCGGCGATGACAGTGGTGGTGCAGACGATTTTGAATTCGGACAGCGTCATCTGGAAGCGATGAGCAGCGTAAGGTTAAATGAGGGAGCGGATGTGTCGAGACTGTCTCACGTGTCGTGCAAGCCCGCCCCGGCACAATGCATGCGGGGCTCCACGTCTACTTTCAGACTCCGTGGAGCCGGTGATGTAACGTGCACCGGCGTCGGTAAGGGCTGGTCAAACACAATGAGACGTCTTCCGATGTATCAACGCCCTCAGAGTTCAGTGCGAAAATGACCATCCGACCCCTAAACCCAAACTCCCGCGATGAAATCGAGCTTGTCGCCCGCCGCATGCGCCTCACGCTTATGGAAGTTATCAGCGAGGAAGAGGGGGAGAAGATGTATACGATGGACTGGCTGATTGATCGGGTCAGATTCCACCTAGACCCTATGAAAAGTGAAGGACAAGTTTTTGTTGCAGAAAATGAGAGCGGCGAAATCCTCGGCCACACCATTGTCAGAGTCGAAAGCGGCGAAGGCTATTTTTCAACGTTCTATGTCGCTCCCGAAGCCCGCGGCCAATCCATCGCAACGGAGTTTATCAAAACCGGGGAGGCTTGGATGCGAGAACGCAGCATGAACATCGCCCGCACCAACACCGCCAAAGACAACGCCAAACTCCAGAACCTGCTCTTCAAATTCGGCTACGAGATCACCGATAGAAGCGAAAATATGGTTTCTCTAACCAAGCGTTTGTAGAGATCGATCCCAGCGAAAATGGCGGATGTGAGCTTCTCGAACAGCACTACGTCTCGGCCCACCAAGCGCGGTTTGGATATCCTCGGGCGCTTCGCTACTTGCTAGGAACTACCGATACGCCTTAATTTTGCGTCCATCCCAGACAAGAAACCGGCTGCCGTCGGATGCTAAGAGGAACTTGCCTTCGTTAAAGTGATCAACCTTTGGCTGCAAATCTGGAATCTGGAAAAGCGGCCCTCGCCAAAGGAGCTTGCCACTACTGAGATTTCGAACTTCGAGGCGTGCTCAAAAGGTCCCCATCTCGTTTTTACGAGCCGAGACGATCGGTCGCGGTGAAACATCAGCGTTGCCAACTTGTTACCAAAAATTGACGCGTGAAAGCCCAAAGTTGACCAGCGCCACTTCAGCTTCCCGGTCTGTGCATCGCAGCACATCAGCAAAGGAGCCGTTTCGCCGGCTGCGTTCAAAACTTTTTGACCAAACTGGCAAACGAATTTATCGTTTGTAGTCGGGTGCGATCTCCTCATTTGGTAGCCGTAACCAACATTAGAGGGATAGGCAATCACCTCAGACTGGGCGTTTAGCGAGATCAGCTTATAGCCAAGCGTGCCGATCCCGAATACACGCCCGTTGCTGACCACTTCTGTGGGTTCGGCGTCGCAATAGTTTCGCCACCCTCGCTTAAAGTTCAACTGTTCGAGTCCAAAGATTTCGTGACCACCACCCCGGAAAAACAATCGCCCAGAGTTGGCTACGATTTCTCCCCGTAGTGCAAGTTCTGGGATCAGCCTCGATTCCTCAACTTTCCCAGTTTGCAGGCTCGCCCGAACTAAGCCACGACCATCTACAAAATAGACTCTGCCCTCTGAAACGCAGCCTAGCCTCGGAGCCATTGTCGTAATCTTAGTGGGCTCGTCGCTTGAGCTCAGTGTGTGAATTTCAAGCCGATCCGGGAACGACTGCATGCAGTAATCGCCGCTGACTTTCACCTTAGCTTTGCTCCGCAGTAGCACCTTGCCAGAGCGGCTGTTCAAGACCAGCGTCGTGCCCCACTCTTTGGCGCAAATCACATACTTGCCGCTCACTTGAGCCCAAAGAAACTCGCCCCGTGCCGTCCAAAGCAACTTTGGCTTGTAGCGGCTTTGCTTCAGCTGGCGCATTTCAATCCGCTCCCGACTGAGCGTGACCTGATCGGGCTTTTGAATAGCGCCAAGGGTCATGATGGCCAGAGCAAATGGACTCATTTCACAACTTACCCTGATATAGGATGGCTCAGTTCCCTTCAATGCTGCCTTTTATCGCCCGACCTTTAATTCATCAAATGGGTCAACGTGGACTACCGCATGGGCGGGGTGCAAGGCATCTTCCAGTTTGTTTTCAAGCCGATCCGCTAATTCGTGAGCATCCACCACACTTAGGTCCCTCGGAACCACGATGTGAAAATCAATATGGCGCAAATTGCCTGAACGCCGAGTTCTTAGCCGGTGAAAACTCAGCACGCCTTCCTCTGCCCCAATAATCTTAGCGATGAGAACATTTTCCTCTTCAGGAAGAACGGTATCAATGAGCTCATGAAACGCGACCTTGCTCAAATTCCAAGCTCCCCAGCCCATCCAAACCGCCAAGCAAAGCCCTAAAATCGGATCAGCCATCCTCCAACCTGTAAGATAATAAACGAGTAGCCCCAACAAAACGGCAAAGCTCGTGGTCGCATCTATCAGCCAATGTGCCGAGTTCGAACGTAACGCGATCGAGCCGGTTTCGGAAGCAACTTTTCGAGTGTGGAGTCCAACCAATACGGCAATAATGGCCGTAGAACCAATCACAAAAGCGCCAAGAAGCGGCTGATCAATAGCGGGCGGCGAAATGAGCCGATGGATTGATTCGAAAGCGACGTAAATCACAATCCCGAACACCATCACCGCTTCGCCAAAGCCGGCCAAACTCTCGATCTTGCCGTGTCCGTACGGGTGGTCCTCATCGGGCGGAACGGCCGCCGCGCGGATTCCAAGAAACGCAAATAGACTCGATATGACATCGGTTGCGGAGTGAATCGCCTCGGACAAGAGCCCCACCGAGCCGGTAACAACTGCGATGAAAAACTTGACTACGGTTAGCGCAACATTGCCCGCGAGGAGGTAGCCCGCGAGCTTGAGCTTCTTCCCTTCGAGTGCGTCAGATTGAATTGACTGCATTTGGGGGAGTGCCGCCCTGGATGAACTCTCTCACAATCCGAACGGTCTCGCTCGCGACGGCTTCTTGCGCTTGATTGGTGCTTGCCCCAATGTGATGGGTCACGTAGGCTCCCGCAAGGTGCGATAAAGGGGAGGAGACTTCGCCCTCTGCAAACGCGGGCTCACTATCAAAGACGTCTACTCCCGCGCGAAGGCCATTTTCTATGGCGGCGATCAAGGCCGATTCAACGACCACTTCGCTCCGGCTCGTATTCACAAAGATCGCCTCGTTTGAGAGTGATGCAAAGAACTCATCGCCAAGCAACCCCTTGGTATTGGCGTTCAGGGAGCAATGCACGCTGACAATCGAAGAGCGCGCGGCGAGGTCTGAAAGGGAAACCAGTTCAATTCCATATCGAGCGGCGTCTTCAGGCGAAGTATGATGGCTGTAAGCAATGATTTTCATCCCAAACGCCTTCGCTCGGATAATCATCTCGCGTCCAATATTCCCTAGGCCAACCAACCCAAGTATCTCTCCAGCCAAACCGCGAGCTTTGCTGAACTCCTTTTTGTTCCACTTCCCTTCACGAAACTGGCTCACATTCTCGGGAATGCGTCGGTCTATCGCGAGGATCAAGCCCATTGCAAGTTCGGCAACTGCCGCAGCGTTCTTGCCGGGGCAATTGCAGACGTAAACTCCATGGGTAGATGCGGCCGCCGTATCAATCGTGTTGTAACCGGCCCCGGCGCGTATGATGAGGCGAAGGGCAGAACCTTCAATCATCGCTTCTGTAACCTTGGTGGAACGTACGATCAAGATCGGCGCGCCAGAGTCTTTGATACGCGCTTTAAGCGCATCATCTTTCAAATCAGGCTCGCTCAGAACCTCGCATCCGAGCGCCGCAATCCCTTCTAATCCACTTTTTTCGAACTTATCCGCAATCAGAACCTTCACGCGGCAAGTTTACCGAGTCTAGCCTTGATTCTCAAACTGAACGATGCCAACGGTGTTGCCGTCAAGATCGGAGAACTGGGCCGACCAGCCCACGTGGGGAACTGGGCCCTTCTCGGTAACAACTGCGCCGCCCTGGGACTTCACACTGCCGAGAGTGGCATCAATATCATCAACCTGAATCCAAATCGAAGGGGACTTCCCGGGCTCAACCTTGTCAACAAGCATCAAACCGCCGACATGAGCGTCGCCGCTTCCAAATGCGACCATCGTTTCCATAAACTGCCGAAAGGTCCAATCAAAGATTCCGGCATAGAAAGTCTGAGATCGTGCCAGATCGGTTGTGTCGAGTTCAATGTGACAAGTTGTATTAGCCATAACACAAGTAGTTTACGAGATGCCTTAACCCGATGCTTTGCTGAATTTGCGAAACTCGCTGGGAGACATTCCGAATTCCTTGGTGAAAGCCCGCGTAAATGCGCTCGCATTCATATATCCGCAGTCAAAGGCGATCTCAGTTACCCATTGCGTCGTTCGCGCCAGTTGCTCTTTGGCAAAGTTCAGCCGCCGCTTTTGCAGGTAGCAGGAAGGCGCAATGCCCATCGCTTCCTTGAAAACTCGCGAGAAATGAAACTCACTCAAGCTCGCCCTGAGCGCTGCCGTTTGCAACGAGACCGTTAGCAAGTTTTCCGAATCCAGGTAGGTGCAAGCATCCCGGATTTGCTCGAACAAATCAGCGCGGGTAATCCATCGTTTGGCTCCAACGTTTATCGAGCCCAACGCACAAGAACAAGGTCTACTCATGATTCATTCCGAATAAGTCTACGTCAAGCTTGCCATAATATGAGCTAAGTGAGTGTTCTTCCCACAAATTTGCGTGCCGTTTTTTTTGACCTTGATGACACGCTTTGTGGATATTGGGATGCTTCTAAGAAAGGAATGCGAAAGGCATTCGAGCAACACGGCCCTCCCGGCTTCACTCCCGATGAGATGATTTCGCACTGGGCGGCGGCCTTTCGAGATTTCAGCAAAGGGCTGAAACAAACCGGCTGGTACCAAACCTACCTCAAAAACGGCGAACCCACCCGAACCGAGCAAATGCGATTAACTCTGGAGAGGGTCGGCGTAAAGGATAACGATCTCGCCCGCACGATTGGCAATGCCTATGCCTTCGAACGCAACGCCAATCTTGCCCTCTTTGATGATGCGCTATCGGTTCTAAATGCACTTCACCCCACCCATATCATGGGGCTCATCACGAACGGCCCCGCCGATATTCAGCGCCAAGAAATCGAAACCCTCGGCATCGAACCCTACTTCCCTTTCATCTATATTGAGGGAGAGATGGGATTTGGCAAGCCCCGCCCCGAAGTTTTCATCCGGGCCTTGGTAGAATCCGGAACGGCTGCCGATGAAGTGGTGATGGTGGGCAATAGCTACGCCCACGATATTCAGCCCGCGATTGAAATGGGATGGGCCACCGTTTGGATCAGAAGAGATTCCGACGTCCCCCCCAGCGCCCACGGTCACACAATAAAACCCGAATCAAAACCCGCCGATGCACCTGAACCGACGGCCACGGTAGGTTCGTTGAGCGAGTTTTTGCGTTTGGTGAAGGGCTAAACTCATGAACCAGAGGGGGGTTAGCAAGGTGCCTGTCCTCTATATTGATCAGTGTTGCGTTGTCAATGACCCAGAGATTGTGAAGGCTATGCTCACGGTTGCAGACGAAGTTCAGGGATATAAGGGGCTGACAGTTGACAAAGAGACCCTAACTAGGGGCAAGGTGTCCACATGGACCGACCCTAGCCAGGTAGGCCCAGCGGAAGGAGACAGTAACGCAAACTACAAGAAGGCGAGGAGGAAGCCAACCTCCTCGGGAGTCGGCCCGGCTAGCCCGACCAGTAGGCGGCTCAACGGGAGCGGTGGCGGTTATGCCGTTTGGCAATAGGCGATTGTGGGCCTGGTTCGGAGCGGCCACAGTTCTGATCTTAATTGGCGGGGTCGGATCAATCTGCGTTTACGTGTTCCGTAGTAGATCAAGCTGTTGCTATTTGACCATGCGCAGTATTTCTAGGGACATCTGGCTAAAGTGGCAGCGCAACGGAGGACTGCCAACCCGGGAGACCCTGTGGAAATTGGATTTGAACCGAAAGCGCGATTATGAGTTTTTACACTCCTCAGTAGGGTATGAGTTCGCATATGAAGTTCGACGGGACGGCAACCTCCAAGTGGTGCATACGGCGAACGGACCCTATGCCCCTTGGCGCGAAACATGGACTAGGGGAAGGGCAGACGGGGCATGGGCGAAAAATGTCAAAAATTGAGTTCATAATTGCGGGGGCGGTGGCACTCGCACTCTGCGCGGGTATAGTGGCGGTCAATCAGTACGCTGCAGGCTGGAGCAGCGGGGCTCACCTGGCAACCGCAGAAGAGATATTGGGGAAAAACTCAAGTAGCGTTGCCAAGCTTGTTTCAACCGCTGAGTCAGAGCCAGAGCGCAAGGCGGCAGTCCGTCGGGCGATCGAGGCAGATTGGCCATGGGCACCAGATTACTCATTAGTTCCGGAGATTGTCGCTGTCCGCAAGGATGCTAAGGGTTATGTGGTTACTCTCGAATCGGACGGACGTAGAGACAATTTCGTCGTTAGCCCATGACAATGACCTTGCCGGGGTCGCAGCGCAAAGAAAGAAGCTGGGCAAGAAGGAGATGAAAGCCGCACATCTCTATGGTTGTCACACAGTCGAGAACGCTTGATGGTTAATCGGTGGCTCATCGAAACCCTCATCGCGCCCGATAGGCCCGGGGGCGCAGTTGACCGATTACAGCTGATCGAATCCATTTGCTTGGCTTTGCGATAGCTCTGCGTGGCTTCGCAGTTGTTTTGCGGTGGCTTAATGAACGGTGTGTTTTTACACATTTGTTAAAGTTACACCAGCAATCCTAGACTATTCGTGCAACAACCCAAGCCGGGAGGACGCTTTTCTCAGGCGAGACCGCGATCTTCCCAGTTGGGAATGGCCCTTTCTCACGCGGGAAACGCGCGTTCCCAATCGGGAACGTGATGTTCTCACGTGGGAACCACGCTTTCCCAGTTGGGAACGGCCCCATCTCCGGTCGCATCAGGACATTCCCGACATGGAAAGCTACAAAATCCACCTCGGCACGAGCAATATCATGGCCGACGGGAAATACCTCTGCATAGTCCCCGGAGTGGATCGCGAGAAAGCAACAAATTTCCTTCCGTTCGAAGGCGACCGAACCCTCTCAATAATTTTGAGCAAAGCCTCTATGCTTGCTGCGGATGACAAGATTATGGACCGCACGATCTTGCGGCAACTGTAAGTTTGGGCGCAACAGTCGAGCCCGCCCCGGCACGTTACATCCGGGGCTCCACGTATAATTTTTCACACTCCGTATTCAGAGCCCGCCCCGGCACGTTACATCCAGGGCAATTTCTCACTCCGTGGAGCCCAGGATGTATTGTGCCTGGGCGTGTTTTGAAAGCGGTGATCCCCTTGGGTTGCTTTACGTCTTGTATTCCGGCGTCAACTTTCTAAGCGCCCAAACCAAAACCGCCAGTTCGGCCGCGAACGCGAGGGTGGGGGCGAGGGCGCCCATTAGGATTCCGGAGGACTTAAGCGCGAGCCCCAGCGCCAGTGTTGCTGCCATCACCGTCAGGCCCACTCCCATCGCCGTCATTCGCGGTTTGGTAAAGTGCCCCGCCGTGAGAACCCCTCGAACGTAAGCCTGTGCGCCATTAATCGCGGGCAGGAGCGAGGAGCCGAGGAACGCCCAGTGAGCGGCTCGGGCGACGCCTTCTTCTTGCCCCAAGACATTCCGGAAGAACTGATAATCAAGACCAGTTAATCCCCAAAACAGCATGAGCCCCGTCATCGAAAGCGAGACCATGGCAGAAAAGCGATGTAAAAGGGGACGAGCGCTGACGCGGTCGTAAAGGGTGATTACGACCTCGGGCAACGCAAAAACCACGGCTCTATGAAGCCACATAAAGGCGAGCGCGACTTGATAAGCGGCATGAGAAACCATGTGATCAGCGCTGGCGGCGAGGGATTGGGTGATCATGAAGTTCGAACCCAAAACCATCGCGGTAGTGATCGTGAGGGGAGTGTGGAAGGAAACGAGCTTTCGTGGCTCAAGGGGAGCATCCCCCCTTTCGAGCTTTCCAACTGCTTCGGCGGCGGCAAAATGAACAAAGAGCGACTCGGTGAAAACCGAACTGGCCAACGCGATGGCAGCGATCATAACGCCAGTAAGTTGGGATGTTTGAGCCAAACCAAAACTAACGGCCACTAAAGTCAAGACCCGCACCCCCGTCCCAAACCCGATCATCCGAGTTCGACCGGAGCGAATGAGGATTCCTTGCTTGAACCTGCGCCATCCAATCGCTGCGCTCCAAGGAAGCATCACCATCAGCGGAACATGCAGCGCTTCTCGAACCGCCGGATCGTAATGACCGGTGATCCAACCATAAATCGGAGTGAACACAACCAGCGCATGAACCACCGTGCAGAGCCCCATGAGCTGAAGCGAAAACTTCGATAAGGCGGCGAAAGTTGTGCGCCCACGGCAAAGGGTAGTCGAGGTGGAGAGAAGGTCAATAACGGGGCTTTCGATAACCAGAGAAATGGCGAGCAGAGCATTGAAAGCGGCAAGCCAGACCGCCTTTTCATCGGCATTACCTACGCTCGCGATCATCTTCACGATGATCGGCCCTTCGAGCCCCATGAAAAGCCAAGAAATGGCAAGGGGGTAGTACAGAGCCCATATCCGGCGGGTGGTTATGGGCTCATCATGCAAGCTAAGATGGTACCAGTTACTGCCCGATGACTCGATTCAAAAGGTCGGCCAAACGGTATCCAGCGAGGGTGATACGCCGACTTGATACATATTGCGCGGTCTTAAGATAGTTTTCGGACGGCTTGGTGATCATGGGCAAATCATACGCAACTCCCCTTGCGAGTTTGTAGCTTTCCTCCGCCCAATCGGCGGGTTTCCGATTGTTCAGCGCCGCGAATGTTGATCGCGGGTTTTCGTTCATCAACTTATCGGCGAGGGTGGTAAGTCCGTTGTTTGCGACCAATGGGCGCGCGGTTGTGCCATAAAGCCCGCCACCAATATCCCAAAGAAAGTGGAGGTTCTTCACCGTGAATCCAGCGAGCTCGAATGGCTCAAAAGTGAAGTCATTCCCGCCGCGATCCCCTTCTGGATGAGCTTCATTATCACAAGCCACCGAGTGCATCGGCTGATGAATATCGCCAACGAAGTGCAAAAGGAAGCGTAGGGCATCGGCCTTTCGCGCGTTATCCAGAAACGGGTCGGCGATCTCCTTGCTGAACTTCTCAATCGCCCAAACCACGTTATGCTCCAGCGGCTTGGTGGTTACGGGCTGAGTGTCATTTCGAAAGTGAATATTGATGTAGTGCCAAGGCCCGTTCTCGGCGGTCTTGAAATCATCGGCCCAGCATGAAGCTGTGACGAAGTTATTGGTTTTCTCGGTCGCGCCAATGTTAATCAAACTTTCAATCTTGTGCTTGGCCAAATCGTTCAGACTGCGCTGCGCAATCTCGCAAACTAACATATGCCCGGTATCAATCCAAGCCAAAGCGGGGGAAACGACGCAAAACAGAGCGACAAAGACGAAAAATGGTCGAGTCATGCCATAGGAATACCCGGATACGCCGCTGACGTGTTAGCCGGCCTCTCCAGTTTCGTCCCAAAGCCATGACACAACAGTGTCCGGCGACAGGAGGTCCCAGTTCGGCTCGTGCCCGCAAATCCAGTTACAAGCCTCGAGCCGTTCCTGAACGATGCTCACGATGTGGCCTGCTTCTTGTTCGTCAATCGAAGCGAAGCTCCTCCCATCCGAGAGGGCGAGGTCACCATCGGAAGCGAGGCTGATCGTTCCGATTGAGTGTGCTCGACTCATGAGCTTGAGAGTGTAAATATCCGCTTCCGAACGCCGCGAGCGCCACAGGCATGTCTCATAGCGCATCCCCAGCGCGTCAAGCTCATCAAATGCGCGCAGTTTAAGGTCGGGTCGCCAGCTCTGGGGGTTAGGAAAGTCAAAGAAGTCTTCCAATGCCTCCGAAGCCTCCATTTCGGTATCCCAAGTCGTAAGGACTGGGATTAGGCCGAGGCCCCATTGCAGCACGAGCGATCCCTCACGATCCCAAGAATCATTCCTCCCAGTTTGCTCGTCCCAAGAGCCCAGCGGGAGCTGGTGGCGCGCCAACTCTGCTTCCGTTGCTTCGGCTCGGAGTACGGTGGAGACCCATTCCCGAAGGGGACCGGCGATTTCCTCGCCCATCTCGACATCGTCGGCAAATTCGAGTTCCAGAAAGGCTCTCCCAGAGTTTGCCCAAAGCACCATGAGCCGCATCTTGATTTGAGCGATGCTCGGCGGGCTAAACTCGTCGCGGCTGGGGATTGATTTCACGGTCTTCTGAATGGAGGTTACCGTTAGATGGCGCGCATCCGCTAACTTACCTGAGCCGTTGCCATCGAACGCCGTTCGACCCATGGCAAAGAAAGAATGAGGCACCTTCAAGACAGTTACGGGGCCAAGGGCCATCGGTTGGTAATCGGATATCCACTATCCCCAACAAGCAATTTTGGCCTCAACTTTTTCAGCGCGGCGACGTCAATCGGCGGGTTCGTGAAGGCGATAATTTTGCCTTTGCTGCCGTACCTGGGCCGAATCTTGTCTTCAAAGCTAATCGGGTCTGGTTCTTCGCCCAAACGGAGCCTGATGTCTATCCACTTTCCCCATGTTTTTCCAATGCCGTAATCCAATTCGCCCAAGCTAAATTCACGACTCATGTAGGCGCGAACCTGGCGCGTCTTACCCCGCCCGGAAACAAAGACCCAGTAGCTGAAATTAGTATCGTGGGACCATGCTCCCAGGTGACCAACGGCTACGTTCGCATCTCCAACCTGATCAGCGAGGGCGAGAACGACAGATTGCTCCGGCGCGGTGGTTGAAAAGACCCATGTTTCGGCGTAGGTTGGGTGTTCAGGTGATACCCCTGAGTCCACCTCCACTTCAGCGCGGTAGCTTCCCAAATAGCGAACTTCGCCGCCAGCCTTTACTAAGAACTCCGGTGTCGGCGGGTGCGAGTTCATTTGCCACCAACTTAACATTCCAATCATGCTCAGCATGCAAATTGAGAAAGTTACGACCTTCCGTCTTCGCTTTGTCATGGGAACTTGCTAAGCTTGGGCCGCTGCTCGCGTAGCTTCAGGCAGTTGATAATAGGATCGCGGTCGTCGTCGAACCGGGCGAGTTCTCGACCGGAATGGGCCTTACCGTATTGGACGTCCAGCAACGCTGGCCACACCCCGCTAGCCAGTTGCGTAAATGCTGGCAGTGCTCCTCGACTCTCTCCAAACACAACAAGGGTTTTGGTTTCCCCGTTTACGAGCATTGCATTGAGTTGAGCCAAAGAATGGCGATCGTCATAGTCGGTCCAGCTTGCCCCGCCCTTCCACAATTTGACCTGACTATCGCCGACATCATCGGCTAATGACAAGATAACTTCAGCGGGCGGCGCGTCAACGAGATAGCCGCGATAGCTCCAGAAATCTCCAGATTGCATACGCCACTTTTCAACTAGCGCTGTCTTCGCCTTGAACTTCATGAGAAACGCGGGAAGGGGTTGCACCTTTGATGCTTGGAAAATACAAAACCCTGCAGTGAGCACCGCAACCGCCCCTGCCGTCAACCACCATTTCCGCTTACTTGCCATGATCTAGGCTCACCGAGAGCAACTCAAAGTCAGATTACCTGAACCAGATTGAGGTCCTGCCCGAAATGGCAAACCCCATAGTGGCATTTGAGCAAATCGGGCCTAAGCGCGGGTAGAACTCAATCATGCCTAAACCTTCCCGTCGCGAGTTCCTAACCGGCGCCGCCGCCGTTGTCGCGTCGCTTCCCTCTTTTGCCCAAGCGGCCCAGGCCGATCTGACCAAATACGAGAAGAACCTAGCCAAGCCCCTTAGCGATGATGCCAAAGCAAAACTCAAAGCGAATCTTGAGGCAACGGCCGCAACTATCAAGACGCGCGAAGCCTTCCCCCTTCCCGAAAATAGCGAACCCTGCACCATTTATCAGGCCGTAACGGCGGGGCGAAAGTGAGCTTCGGTCTTTTTTCCAGCATCAAAGAGACGGCGAGCGCGCTTCGTAAGAAGGAAATCAGCAGCGTTGAGCTCACCGAACTCTATCTAGAGCGCTTATCGGGAGTTGGAATGCGGCATAACGCCGTCGCCGAGATAACGACAGATCTCGCCCGCGAACAAGCGAAAGAGGCAGACAAGCGGATGACTGAAGCCAAGAGCCTGCTGCACGGCATCCCATATGGCGCCAAGGATTTGCTCTCGGCGAAGGGCTATCCTACGCGCTGGGGCTGCCCCGGTCATGCGGATCAGCAGTTTCCTCACGATGCGACTGTAATCCACCGGCTTAATGCGCAAGGCGGAGTTCTCGTGGCAAAACTTGCCATGATCGAGCTAGCCGGGGGCGGGAACTACAACGTACCGTGGGCCAGCGCAACCGGGGCATGCGCCTCCGCCTTCGATAAGAATCGCTGGGCAGGAGGTTCAAGCAGCGGCTCGGGCGCGGCTACGGCTTTAGGCTGCGTGGGCTACAGCATTGGAAGCGAAACCAGCGGCTCCATAACGTGTCCGTCCGCTTTTAATGGGCTTACTGGATTCCGTCCAACTTACGGTCGAGTGAGCCGCTATGGTGCGATGGCCCTTTGCTGGACCTTGGACAAGATTGGCCCCATGTGCCGCAGCGCCGAGGATTGCGCGATTGTGATGGAAGCCATCGCTGGTTACGACGCGCTTGATTCTTCGACTTTGCGGGAAAAACTTAACCTAAAGAGACGTAATCCAAAGCTCCGAATCGGCCTCTTGAAAGATGAGTTCAAGGACAGCAAAGCTGAAACTTGCAAAAAGGCGTATGCCGAGGCAATTGGCGTTTTCAAGAAACTTGGACACGAGATCTTTGAGGTCGAATATCCGAAAATGCCTTACGATGCTGCGGTTGGAATCATCGTGGATGCCGAAGGGGCGAGCGCTCACGAGCATTTCATTCGTGGCCCGAACTTTGATAAGCTTGCGGATGTTCACCAGGTTGCCGGGTTCACAGCCGCTATGGAGACCCGAGCCGTGGACTACCTATGGGCGATGCGAATGCGCGTTGAGGCGCTAAAAGCTAATGCGGTTTGGGACAAGTGCGACGTTATTTTCATGCCCACTTTCTACCGCCCCGGCCCGCCAATTGATAAGCTTTTTTCCGAGACTTGGGTAGACATGGGCGGCGATGGCGGCCCTTCAAATCTGCTCGGCTGGCCGGCAATGGCGTTTCCGATTGGGTTTGAGGAGGGTTCCCCGCTCGGCGGCCAGTTCATAGCGCCCGCCTTGCGCGAAGATCGTTGCTATCAGATGGCTGCGGCTTATCAACGCGAGACGGATTGGCACCTCAAGCGTCCGAACTAAGCCGATCTGTGCCAACGTACGATCGGAGCGGCTCGGGAATCAAAACGCTTCCATCGGATTGGATGCATTGCTCCAAGATGGCCGCAAACAGCCTCGGAGTGGCCAATCCAGAGCCATTGAGGATATGTACAAACTCGGGCTTTTCTCCCGCGCCTCTCCTGAAGCGTATCGAAGCCCGGCGGGCTTGGAATGCCTCAAAGTTCGAACAACTCGAAATCTCCAAATACTTGCCGACGCCCGGTGCCCAAACTTCTAGGTCGTAGCATTTAGCGTTGCCAAAGCTCATGTCCTTGGTGCAAAGCAGCATCACCCGATAGTGCAAGCCTAGGGCTTTCAGGACACTCTCGGCGTCAACTACGAGCGATTCCAACTCGTCGTAACTGTCTTCCGGCTTGGTCAGTTTGACCAGTTCGATCTTATCGAACATGTGCATACGTTGAATCCCGCGAGTATCCTTGCCCGCTGCCCCAGCTTCCTTGCGAAAGCATCCCGAAAATGCCGCCATTTTTATCGTGAGCTGATCGCCATCTAGGATCTCGTCACGGTAGATATTGGTGACCGGAACCTCAGCCGTTGGAATCAAGAACAGATCGTCGTCGACCTTGAACAGATCTTCCTCGAACTTGGGCAACTGCCCGGTTCCCATTAGCGAAGCGCGATTGACAATATAGGGCGGATAAATGTCGAAATATCCGTTCTTTAGGGTTTGGTGATCAATCATGAAGTTGATCAAGGCGCGTTGAAGCCGCGCTCCCCAGCCGGTATAGAGCGCGAATCCGCTTCCGCTGATCTTCGCCGCGCGCTCTTGATCAAAGAGTTTTAGACGCGCGCCCGTGTCCCAGTGGGGGGTCGCCACTTCGTGCTCAATCTTGTCGCCCCATTCGCGAACGTATTGGTTGTCGGCCTCGCTTTTGCCGTCGGGAGCGGTTTCGTGAGGCATGTTGGGAACTTGCAGTTCGAGTTCGTGCAAGGCCTCCTCAAGCTCACGCTCCCGTTGCTCGCCCTGCTGAAGACCGTTCTTCAATTCCGAAACGATTCCTTTGGCCTGCTCAGCTTCGTCGCGTTTTCCTTGCGCCATCAATGCGCCAATTTCTTTGCTGAAGCGGTTTTGCTCGGCCCGCTTTTCGTCCATTTCCGTGCGGAGCGTGCGGTACTCCGAATCCAAAGAAACGATCTCATCAATCGGCGCAGTGAGGCCCTTACGAGCAATTTGAGCTTTTACCAAGTCTGGTTGGCTGCGAATGAGATGACGGTCAAGCATTGAGGCTTAATTGTGGCACGGTCCGAGTTCCCCCTCTCCGCTCCGGCGGGGATGGGGGTTAGGGGGTGGGGTCTCCGGGTCTTTGCTCATCGGGGCACTTGTCGTCCCGCCCGCTCCTCACAACGGCGAACAATGGCCTCAACCCAGTCTTTGTTTGGCTCTTCACTTACATCAATCAGCAAGAACTCGCGATTTGGGACACGTAGCGTTTCGATTCCCAACACTTGGAGTTTCGAGTCTCGACGGCTATCTTGCACCGGATCATGTTGTTCACCATCAAACTCAACGGCAAGCATTGCTTCTCGGCAGAAGAAATCCAAGATATAGCCTCCAATGGGGTGCTGTCGCCTAAACTCAAAGCCAAGCTTGTGGTTTCGGGCGACCCCCCAAAAGACCGTTTCGGCAACCGACATGTTCTTTCGAAACCGACGAGCGCGCTCGATGGGATGCTCCAGCGCCCGAATTTACCCCACCCCCTGCTCCCTACCCCGCTTTGCGGAGAGGGGGTTCTGATTTAGCCGTGCCGATAGGTATGCCAACCCAAATAGCGATCAAAGGCGTCGGCAACACCCTTTGAAACCAGCGATAAATTCGCCGCTACATGATGCTCGAAGCCGTTCTCACAAATGAACTGCAGTAACGCCTGAAGGGAGGGCACGTGCGCGACACCGTAGCCGCCAAACGTGTTCAACATATCGTTCGTTAGCTTGCCTTCACCCACATACGCCTGAATGATTCCATTACGGTCGTCGGTGCTAACGCGACAGTAGGTGAACGGAGAATCCTTCATCCTGCCCACGATTGTCCCGTAGGTGTTCTCGCGTCCAACTGAACCAGCGATAATTTCTTGATAGTCCATTTTTTGCTCGGCGAAGACCGCCTTTGGCAAGTTCGAGCAGTGGAAAACGACACACTTGTCGGGGTCCTCGCCGTAGTTGTTGTTCCAATCCAGCAGGGCAGACGGCGCACCCGAAGCGAGTTGGAGAGCGTACATCGAAACCGTGCCCGCGATATCGGTTTCACAGGCGCTTGCCATGAGGCTATTCGACATCATAGACATGATCGTACAAGGAACCACGCCGTAGAACTCCTCTAGTGCCGTCCAGCACTGGATTGCGGTGGCATTAAGTTGCTCCGATTCCACCCAACCATCAATCGCGACCCCCAGCCGCGCCATTTTGTCTAGGCTCAGCTCGGGGATGCCGTCGGTTGTAGTGTAAGCCTTGATCGCCTCCAACTTGGCTTTAACCTTAGCGTCGGTAGAAGTGAGCTTGTTCGCCCATCCCATGAGTTCGAAGAGGTCAAGCGTCTCCACGCTGATGCCCGATTGCTCGAACAGTTTCTCGCTAAAGCGTACGGTTTTGAATGCTTGCGGACGTGCGCCAATCGCGCCAATGCGCGCGTTTCGCAGCCCCTTTACCACGCGGCAAGTCGCGGCGAAATGCCTTAGATCAGCTCTGAAAGAATCTGAAGTTGGGTTCACCGTATGCAGGGCTGTAAGAGAAAAAGGAATCCCGTATTGGGTCAAATTGTTACAAGCTGACATCTTGCCGCAAAAGCTATCCCGGCGATCTTTGATCGTCATCCGTTTCGATTCATCCCCAAATGCGTGAACCAAGACCGGAACATCCAGGCCGCTAAACCGTATCGCATTGGCAATGGCTCGCTCATCGCCAAAGTTCGGCAATGTGACCAAAATGCCGTCAATCTTATGCCGATTTTCATCGAAAAGCGAACCGCAAGCCCGCGCTTCACCGAGCGATTCGATCGAGCCGAATGCGCCTTGACTTTCAGGAACGATTACGACATCAATCCCCTCCTCTTCCAGCACCTTCAACATGATCTTTCGCCCTTCTTCGCAAAGGTGCGAGGGAAAGAATCCGCGATTGCCGACGATCACGCCTAGCGTTGTACGTTTCATGCGCAATAGTTTGGCATAGTCCAACTTGTGATGCATCCAAGCTGGCACCTCCACCGTCCACTAAGTAGGCGCGTTGAGCGCTGAGGAAAGCTTATGGAAATTGAATGCCCAAACTGCAAACAGAAAGCTCCGGATACCGCGACAGCGTGTCCCTCCTGCGGAACTGCGTTCGCCACCCCACCCGACCCCGGAGCCCCCTATTATCGCCCGCCCCAGGCTGGCAGTTCGGGCGCGCCGGCTGATAGAAAAGACAAAACCGTTGCTGGAATTCTGGGCATTCTCCTCGGGGGCCTAGGAATACATGCGTTCTACATCGGGAACACAAAAATGGGAATTATCCTGTTGCTGACGGGCCTGATAGTCGGCATCGTAACGTGTGGAATTGGTTTCGGCATACCTGGAACCATCGGCATAATACAGGGCATCCTTTATCTGGTCGCATCCGAGCAAGACTTCCATGACAAATACGTCGTCCGGCAACAGTGGTTCTAAAGCGACCTACTAGCGTGAGTCTTCTCTCGCTTTAACCCTAATATAAACGTAGCCACCGACGATCATCGCGATGCCGAGGAAGAGCAAGATTACGACCCGGATTCCGGGATCGAGCCCGGACAGGTCGAATAGCATAACTTTTGCAATGGTTAGGCCGAAAACTGAGAAGCTAAAGAATCGCAGGGCTTGGAGATTGAAGCGGAATCCGATGCCAATTGTGATACAGGCGTAAATGATCCATGCCGCCGTTACGGCGGGAGCGTCTTTTATGCCGACGACTTCGGTGAGTAACAAATGACCAACCCTAGTCCACAACGGCAGAATAACGACGGCACAGGCGACCTCGGTCGCTTTCGTTTGCTGGTCGAACCGCTTGGAGGCGAGGCCAGAAATCAGAACTGCCGAGATAGCCGCCAGCAACAAACCCATTTGCATGCCAAAGGGCTCACTCCGGCGCGTTTCAAACATCATTCCATCGTTAGAGAAGAACGCCAATACGGCGGACATCAGGGCCACTCCCCACCCGATAACCGCTGTTCCCGACCATCCAAAGCGCATGGTCAGGAGGGCACCAAAGTGCGCGCAACCCAACAGCCCAACGGCGACTGCATTTAACAGTGATAACGGACCTTGATCGCACAGCCAAATCACGCTCAGCCGACAAACTAGGAAAACAACTAGGCCGGCAGCGGCGCCGATCTGGGTGTTAATTTCTGGGAATTCGCAACGGTTTGCGATCCAGGGTAAGGCGACGGCCATGAGACCGACATAGAGCACGATCAGTGTCTCAACTCCAGCCGGATATTTTCCGCCGAGGTTATAGGCGATCAAGGTTGCTACGACCCCTGCATACGCAATTCCAACAAAGCCGCTCCATTTATTGCGGTACCCCAAGATGAGTGAATAAGCAGTGAACACACCGAGGCCCACAAACATCGCCCGTTCTTCGCGCCCGGACCAGGCCGGAGCCACCCAAATGTCCGAGATTCGCAGCATCATGGGTAAACCCAACAAACTGGCAACGAGGGTTGCGGCCTGGGATGATTGACCAAGTTTCTGGTTGGCCCATGACTGCGTGGCGGCACCAAAAATCGCGTAGATCAGAAAATGGGTTTCGTAGGTAGCAAGAAAAACATCAGACGACCACGGGGAAATGTAGGCGACCAAACTCAACCCAAAAACAATCCAACCCATCCAACTCAAAGTTTGTGATTTGAATTTGACGGTCGCGACTCCGAGGGCAACGGAGATCGTCAAAAACGTGAAGGCTTCCGGGGTTCTCGTGAGGCCAATGGGTGCGAGAATAGCCGCAATGCCAACTGCGGTTAGGGCCAACACCCCCGCAGCGAGTTTCTGAGATCGGAGCCCGTAGGCCATTAAAGCGAGCAATGCGGATAGGACCAGCACTTGATGGCTGCCATGTTGCGGATTTGTTCCAGTGGAAGAGCTAACGAATGCTCGATGATCTAGGAGCAAGCCTCCAATCGCTGTGATCGAGGCAACCACAGGCAAAAATGTCGCGTAAGGATCATTTGCTGATTTTTCGAAGGTTTTGGCATAAACGAAGCAAGCGATTAACCCGGAACCATACATCGCCATCATGCGAACAAGCCACGGCTCCTGGCTGAAGAACACGGGAGTCAGCGCGGCGACGGAAAGGCACCACATGAGCGCTGAGAGCCCATTCCATCGGTTCTTGATGATGATAAAACTGGTTGGTACAATGACTAAGAAGTGCAAAATCGCAGTGGTTTGAGCCAAGTCCTTATCCATCGGCAGCATCGAACCAATCAGGCCTCCAACCAAACCGATCACCAGGAAGGTGCGCGAAGACTGCAGATAAGAGTAAACCAAGTTGACCAGGCTCCACCCCAAGAATAGGACCACGAGAGTCTCGCCTTCGTATAGATTCTTGAATACATGCGCGCCGGTGAAACTGAAATAGAGACCACATGATCCGATTCCCGTGAGGATCTGTCCAAAATCTTCCCGTTCGCCTCGCTTCCACTGCCCGATTCCAATGAATCCCAGGCAAAGCACAATCTCACCGATGAACTGGTGCGTCAAGGTAATGACCCCACTCTTGATCCCCAGCGCGACGAGATAAAGGAGCCCCAAGATTACGATGACCGCTCCGCCTTTAAGGAGACCGGTCATGCCGATCTTGTATTCAATGTCGTCCACACTCGAACTCTCCCGCTCGGGAGCCGCCATAGGGGGCGAGGGAGGGTGATCCGGGATTACTTCAAGCCACGAAGAACCAATGGGCTGCTCGCGCATCGGGGGCGGCTCGGGCAAGATGAACGGCGGGGGGCCAGTCCTTACGTCCAGAACGGGGCGACCTTCTAGGCGATCGAGCCGGTCCAACACGTCTTGGAGCGTTCGCTCCAAGCGATTTAGCCTCTCGTTTAACTCGTTCTCTTCGCGTGAATCCACTCGATTTCAATTATCTTACTCCGAACCGATTGTTACCGAACGGGTGAGAGGCTTGACTTTTTGCCAAGATGTGCCATAATAAGCATTCGGAGCAACATCCTTGATCTACGTAATCGTTCAATCTAATGAGTCCATTGATTCCGCTTTGAAGCGGTTCAACCAAAAAATGCAGACCAGCGGTCTGTTGCGCGATCTTAAGGATCACTCTCACTACGAGAAGCCCAGTGAAAAGCGACGTCGAGCAAAACGACGCCGAGTATCTTCGCGATTATAGCTTCGTTGGTCGGGCCCGGCCCGAATCTCATGCTGAACCAGGCTCCCTCGCAATATTTTCTCCCTTTCTCGCTCCAAGCGGGCTCGTTTCGTCGTCTGCAAGGTTAGTTCGCACCCATGGAACCTCCCAGTTTGCAGATTCGCGTTACCTTTTCTAACTCCACTACGGTTCGAATCCCACGGGCGTTGGTTGCGCTCGCGGTTGAGCACGTCATTCCTGCGCCCGGTGAGATCGCTATCACTCTGGTTGGCGATAACGAGATGCGCGAGCTGAACCGACAATATAGGGGAGTGGACGAATCAACGGATGTGTTAACGTTCCCGTCGCCCACAATTCCGGGTTCGAATTTGGTTGGCGACATCGCCATCTGTGCTGATTTCGCGTCTCGCCAGGCCTCTTTTCGGGGAGTTTCAACAAGAACCGAAATCGCGTACCTTGCAATTCACGGTTTACTTCATCTGCGCGGTTTCGATGATCAATCCACTTCGGACCGGAGTGAAATGATGCGGGAAATGGGCCGAGTTGGAGCTCAAATCGGCTTGAAGGAAGACCGCGAGTGGGTCTCAGTTGCAAAGGAGCCCATGGCATGAGCCTGACCCGAAAGAAGGGCCTCCTTGATCCGTTTCGCGTTGCCATCAGCGGCTTGGTTTATACGTTCAAAACCCAACGACACATGAGGTTCCACCTCTATGTCGTTTTGTTTGTTATGGTTTTAGGCCTGTTTACTAATCTAGGACGCCGGGAAACGCTCGTCCTGCTGTTCATGATCAGCTTGGTCTTGGTTGCCGAAATGTTCAACAGCGCGATCGAGGCGACAGTTGATCTCGTGTCACCTCAATACAGCCCCCAGGCTAAATTTGCAAAAGACATTGCCGCCGGCGCAGTTTTGATCACCACGATCATGGCCCTCGTTGTGGCCGCCCTAACGATGCTTGGTGACAATCGGTGGGAGCAGATCAAACTGAGCCTAACCGCTGACACGCCGAGCTTGCCCTTTGTTCCTCGAATGGTTATCGGTTTCTTTCTCCTTTTCATCATTGTCATCATCGGAAAGGGCCTGGGCAAAAGGGGACAGGTTCTGAAGGGTGGTTTAGTAAGTGGACACGCTGCGTTTGGGTTCTTTTTCGCCACGGGCGTGATGTTTCTAACCGACAAAGTCTTGGTTTCGGCTATCGCCATCGTGCTTGCTGGAATCATCGCGCAAAGCCGCTACGAGGCCAAGATTCACTCGATGTACGAGTTAGTTTTGGGAGCGGTTGTTGGTGTCGTGGTCGGGCTTGTCGTTTTCGGATTGATGCCCAAATAACTTATGGATAGCGATAAACGAAGGCAACAGGAGGACAGATTCACTCGGATTCAACGCGGAGTTTCCGGTCTCCTCGGAATCACTTTGATTGGGCTCGCCGTCGTAGGCGAATCTAGCCGAGTCGGAGCGACCCAAATGGCGGCAAGCTTTCCCACCATTCCGGGCGGTGCCTGGGTTTTGATTGGACTTCTTGTTGTTGTGATTGTGGTTAACGGATTGTTCGTATCGGCGGAGACGGCCGTCGCATTGCTCCGCCCCATGCACATCAAGCACCTTAAGGAAAAGGGCGAACGGCGCGGAACCCTGCTTGAGAAACTGCTGGACAATCAATCCAATGCCTCGGCCGCATGTAATCTTGGTTCGGAGCTTTCCGGTCTGGCTCTTGCCCTCGTGGTTTTCCTTTTGGCCCCCGGTTTTGCGATTGATTTGGGGTGGGATGCGACCAGCTACGGCAGCGTCGGCCTGAGCGCGGTTATCCTTTTTATTCCCATTTACCCATTCAAGTTGATCGTGGCTCAAGCGTTTCGGGGTTATGCCATCGTTCATCCGCACGGAGTAGCGATGAAGCTGTTTGGGTTCATCGTAGTTACCTCGCTGGTCTTATCGCTACCCGCCAAGGCAACTACCGGATTTGCTCGCCGAGTTGCGGCTCGAAGCGGTCGAATGGCAACGCCGCTCGCCAATCAGGCCGAAAACGAAATCAAAACCCTGGTTGAATCGGCAGAAGAGTCTGGCGAGATTGAGAGCGATGAACGGGAACTCCTGAACTCGGTTTTTGAGTTCACTGATACGATAGCCCGCGAAGTGATGACACCAAGAGTTGACATGGATGCACTCGATGTGAACTCTAACCCCCACGAAGTGATGGCTGTGATTCAAGAGTCTGGGCACTCCCGAATCCCCCTCTATGAGGGGACGGACGACCAGATTGTTGGCATCATCCACGCCAAAGACCTTCTGCTCGCCATGATCAAGAATGGCAGCGATCCAGATTTACGGGAACTTATGCGCGCTCCTCACTTCGTTCCAGAAAACAAACCGCTGAACGAACTTCTTGCCGAGATGAAACAATCTCGATGCCAGATGGCGGTGGTGAGTGATGAATACGGAGGAACGGCTGGGGTCGTTACCATTGAAGACATCGTCGAAGAACTGGTTGGAGATATCGTTGATGAATATGACAGCGATGTCCCCGAAATCGAAGCGAGTGGAAGCGGCTGGTCGGTTGATGGGCGGATGCACATTGATGACTTGAACGAGGCCATTGGCACCGAGTTTGAAAGCGAAGAGTTTGATACCGTCGGCGGATTTGTGTTCGGACATTTCGGGCGTCAGCCTAAGCCAGAAGAAGCCATGAACATAGATGGTTGCCGCTTCGTGGTTACAACCACGGATGGGCGCCGCGTGACAAGAATATACGTTGAAGCGATCAAAGAGTAACATTGTGCGATGTTAGTCGCAACCCTACTCCTAACTCTCCAAGCCCGACCGGGCATTCCTCCCGCCTCCGCATTTCAGCCGACCGGCCCGAGGCTCGTCGTTACGATGCAAAGCGGTAAGAGTTTCACGATCACTACCGACAAGGCAGGCTCGCCGAAGACGGTGGCGCATATTGTCGGTCTTGTCAAAAGGGGCTTCTATGATCGCCAGCGAGTGCATCGGGTTGAGCACTGGGTAACCCAGTGGGGTGCCCCGGCTTCGAAGACTAAGAAAATGACCGATGACGCCGTAACCGGCGGCGGTTCGGGCAAGGATATCCCATTCGAAAAATCGAAGTGGGATTACTACCGGGGCGTAGTCGGGATTGCTTCCGAGGGCTTGCAGAAAGGCGGCGATTCCCAGATTTTCATCTTAAAAGGCGACGCGTTTCGACTTTGGGGAAGCTATGCGGTTTTGGGAAAGGTGACGCAGGGGATGGACGTCGTTGGTAGGATTCAAAAAGGAGACCGCATCCGGTCTATTCGTGTGAGACGCTGAATTCAACCAGATCGGTATTTGAGTGGATGATGTCGCCTTCTTCGGGCGTTTCCATTTTTATGCGGTGCTTGGTTGGGTCAAGTTTGCCCGTGATCCAACCATCGTTCAGCATGACTTCCATGGTTTGAAGAGCCTTTTTCACGGTGTGTTGCCCTGCTTCCGGGTCAAACTCTTTAAGTTTTTTCGGCAAGACACTGAGAATAGACCGAATATCGCTGACCTGTCCAATAACGTCCAACAGGATTGCAAAAAAATCAACGACCGGTAGTGTCTTTGTTCCACGACGATAGGCCTTGCACTTTGTAATCTTCCCATCGTGGTAGAAAGGCAAAAAGACAGGTTCGGCACCGCGCAGATCTACTTTAAAGACGTTATAGCGGTTGAGATTCCATTCTGGAGCAACGCCATGGAATCGCCTTGAAACTCCCAACGCTCCAGCAAGAGTTAGTCCGCCGATGCCGACCTGCCCTAACTCATCGTTCGTGAAACCGCCAGTTCCCAACCATTGAAAAGCCTTATCCGGGTCGAGGTCGAGACCGGCGTCCCTCGCGATCTCCGTGGTGTACTCCTTAAGATCAGTGAAAACGCCGTTAGCCGAGTACCAGTAATCCGCAAAACGAATGTGTTGGGCGATTCGCTTTTTCTGAATCTCTTCATAGTGCCCCTTTATCCAACTCGCGTCTAGCTCCCCACGCTCTAGTTCAAGAATGGAGTAAGCGGCTTCTCTCGCGCTAGTGTGCGTGAGCGTCAGACCAGCGGCAAGAATTGGATCCGCAAATCCGGCACTTTCGCCGACGAGGAACCAGTTGGGTCCGACGAGCCGATCCGCCATGAACGACCAGTCTTTGGTAGTTTGAACGCCCTCGTGGGGGGTTGCCTTCTTGATTAGGCGGCTGATTTGCGGCTCTTGGCTCAGTGCCCACTCGTAGAGTTCACTTGTGGTCTTTCCGCAGTTCTTGAAATACTCGGCCGGGCAGACCAGGCCAATACTTGTGCGCGTTGGACCGAGCGGGATAAACCAAATCCATCCAAAGCCCAAACTCATTACCAAAACTCGCGTTCCAGTGTCATAGAACCGCACGGCCCATTCCGCATTCTCCCAATAGTTCCAGATAGCGATGTTCTGCAGCTTAGTTGGAGAATCAATCTCAACACCCATTGCCCGCCGCAAGAGACCAACGTGCCCACTTGCATCAATGTAGGTTTTCGCCATAACCGTTCTCCCATCTCCCAACTCAAAGCCAGCCACTGAATCGCCGTCGCGCTTGACTTTGGATACTCGAGTTTCTTGGTGGACATCGCAACCTAGATTAGATGCATGGTTTAGAAGAATCTCATCATAAACCGACCGCTCAACCTGAAGGGCAAGCCTAGCTCGTGCCCCTTCAAACTTCCCCGGTCGGTCCATGCCGACGTAGTCTTCTGGCGGAATGAAATTGAAATCCCAGAGCTTGTCGTTGTTTCCCCAGCGATAAGTTGCACCAATCTTTATGGGGAAGTTCGCGGCCTCGACCTGTTCCCAACATCCCATCTC
The DNA here is from genome assembly GCA_031386985.1 of Armatimonadota bacterium. Taxonomy (GTDB): domain Bacteria; phylum Armatimonadota; class Fimbriimonadia; order Fimbriimonadales; family Fimbriimonadaceae; genus JANJUB01. Next base: position 5,087 of record JANNCV010000038.1, on the reverse strand, counting down.
ATCAAGGATCGCCCCAATCGGGGGCAGCTGGCTCTCGCCGACATGCTCACGGGGGAATTTTTCGCGCTCAAAAATCGTGACGCTCATTTCTGGCGCGTACTTCTTAAGCAGGGCCCCCAGCGTTGATCCCCCCGGACCACCACCAATAATCGCAACGTCCGTAACTATGTCTGCCATGCTTCAATTCTGCATCATGAATCGTGCCAAAGGCTTGGTCAACTAGAACCTCTAGACCATAACGGTAAAAATGCCAGTTTTGCTTCAAGCCCTACCAAAATTCAACCTTTTGCTGTACAATGTTTGCGTTGCCTGTTTTGGCGGCAGATTTCCCAATTGGGAGGAGAAATATGAAAAAACTTATTATTTTAGCGATGGCAACTGCCGCTGTTGGCGCAAACGCTGTTGTATTCAATGTTGACGCTGGTGGTTTGATCCCCGACTTAACAACTACAAACTTTACGTTCACACTTTCAAGTGCGATCACGAACATTACCGACATGAATGTTCGAATTTCCGGTCGTCATACTTGGGACGCAGACGTTGCATTCACTCTGATTGCTCCAGACGCAACTACTCTGAGCCTTATCGCGAACCGTGGCGGTTCTGGTGACAACTGGCAAGACACGTTGCTGGATGATTCAGCGGGCACTGCGATCAGCGCTGGCGTCGCTCCATTTATTGGTAGCTATCGCCCAGAAGGTTTTCTGTCAACGATGAATGGCAAGAGCGCTAACGGCGTCTGGACTTTAAGAGTTGTGGACAGTGTTGGCGGCGACTCCGGCGCCCTTTTCAAAGCCGGCGATGCTGCTCCTTGGGGCACAGCTGTTGGTACGCAGTTGATCGTTGAAGGCACACCAGAGCCAGCAACTATGGCTGCTCTTGGCCTTGGCGTAGCTGCTCTACTCCGACGCCGAAAGAAGTAAGAATCGTCTAACGACTATTACCTCCAAAGAACCACGCCCCAAATGAGGCGTGGTTCTTTTGATTTTCCGATGCCCTTTTGAGAGTGAGAGGCCCCACCGCGCGGACTGAAAGAGGGGCGAAGAAGGGATGTCACAATCTCCCACACACAATCCTCACTGAGATCGAAGTACAAGACCTCTATGGCATCGGAATCCAGCCCCGATCCATCATCTCTAGAATCGCGAAATAGGAGCAAGTGAAAACGATGCTCCACAAAACGAGCGTCATCATGACCGTCATCAAGGGCAATCCGATCCGGCGAGCAAAGGCATTTTGAATCTGCCAGGATTTCCTCCTTTTAGCCTCCCGCGCCGGGCCGCCGATCTTTATCGCCGCCCATTGAAGCCGCTTCATCCAGCCCCGCCGCATAAACCACAGCATCCCATACCAAAGCCGACGCGCCAGATATCGAGCGAGGCCGTTCACCTAAAAGGCGGTGTCTACCTTCACTTCTTTGCCCGTTTCCGAGCTCTTGTAAAGGGCGTCAAAAATGGCATTCAAAATCATCCCGTTCTCACCCGGAACTGGCGAAGGACCGCCCGCGAGGACCGCCTTGACAAACTCTTGAACTTCTCTGACGTGAGAACTCTCAACCTCGGGCACGTTTGAAGGCACCATCGTAAACATCTGCTTGTTTTGCTCGGTAAAGATTTCGACAGGCTTGTCGCCCCAAGCTTTGACAATCGCTCCGGCTTTGGTTCCAAAGAGTTGAGTCTGGAAAGGGTCGCCCTCCATGTTCGCCATGAATGAACTTTCAAGTGTCACCGCGGCGCCGTTTTCGAACTTGATCAAACCAACGGCGAAATCTTCAACTGTGTACGTCGAGCGATCGTAGTCGCCCCAATCATTGTAAAGCCCCGGCGTTTTGCCCAGAGTGTTCCAGGTTTTTCCAAACGCGCTAACTGGCTTGGGATAACCCATAAGGTGAAGGGTCAAATCCAGAACGTGAACACCAATGTCAATGAGCGGCCCTCCGCCTTGCTTGGCTTTGTCGGTAAAAACACCCCAAGTCGGTACGCCCCGGCGGCGCAGGGCCTGGGCGCGCGCATAGTAGATGTCGCCCATACCCCCATTATCAATAAAATCCTTAACAAAGCTAGCGGGTCCACCAAAGCGAGTCTGCAAACCCACCATCAGCATCTTCTTGGATTCGCGGGCAACTTTGCACATTTCGCGGGCTTGTTTGCCGTTCATGGCAAGCGGCTTCTCACAAAGCACGTTCTTCCCCGCTTTCAGGCAGTCAATTGTGATTTGGTGGTGGGAAACGTTGGGAACAGCAACGGACACGGCGTCAATTTCCTTATCCGCCAAAACGTCTTTGTAGTCAGTTGTCCACCTCGGTATGCCGAACTCGGCCGCCGTCTTCTTCGCTCGCTCCTCAATAATGTCGCAAGCGATCATCATTTCGCATAACTCAGGGATGCTCGCATAGCCTTTAAGGTGGGCTCCATGGGCGATCATTCCGTTTCCAATCACTGCAACTTTCAGCTTCTTTGCCATGCGCAATAGGATACTCGGTTGAAGAGCCGTTCGGGGGGTTCGGAATTGCTGGGTATGGATCGGGAGGGCCTACTGATCTACCGAACCATCCGAACCTCCCCCAAGCGCCCCAAAGCAAGGTATCTTCAATCCATGCCCATAATTGTTGACATCGCCGCTCGAGAAATCCTTGATAGCCGCGGCCAACCCACCGTCGAAGTGGACGTCACCCTTGAAACCGGATCATTTGGGCGCGCCGCCGTTCCAAGCGGAGCCAGCACTGGGCAATTTGAGGCGGTCGAGCTTCGTGATGAAGATCCCAAGCGCTACTTGGGCAAGGGCGTTCTCACCGCCGTTGAAAATGTCAATGACATAATTGCCCCGGCCTTGTTGGATCGCGACGCAACTGACCAAACCGCGATTGATGAGCTCCTTATCGAGATTGATGGAACTCCCAACAAGGCTCGCATGGGGGCGAACGCAATGCTAGGCGTTTCTCTCGCCGTTGCCAAAGCCGCCGCGATCGAGTGCCGACTTCCCCTCTATCGCTACGTCGGTGGCGTTACAGCCAACACCTTGCCCGTGCCAATGCTGAATATTCTTAATGGCGGAAAGCATGCCGATTCAAATGTAGATTTCCAAGAGTTCATGATCCTGCCCGTTGGGGCCGAATCGTTCAGCGAAGCATTGCGCTGGGGATCGGAGGTTTTCTACTCGCTAAAGAAGGTCCTCAAGGGTAAGGGATTGAGCACGGGCGTAGGAGACGAGGGCGGCTTCGCCCCGAACCTTGAAGATCAAGACATGGCGTTTGATTACATCATTGAGGCGATCCAGAAAGCCGGGTACACCCCCGGCGAGCAGATTTGGCTGGGCATTGACGCCGCCGCTTCTGAGTTCTATTCGAGCGGATCCTATGAGTACAAAGCCGGCGATAATCGCAAGCGATCGTCCGCCGATCAGGTCGCTTACCTTTCCTATTTGGCTGAGAAATATCCCATTCTTTCGATGGAGGACGGCCTGAATGAAGAGGATTGGGATGGCTGGAAGGCCCTGACTGAAGCAATTGGCGACAAGGTCCAGCTCGTCGGTGATGATCTATTTGTCACCAACGTCGAGCGTCTCCAGCGTGGAATTCACACTAAAACGGCCAACTCTATCCTCATCAAAGTCAACCAAATCGGAACCTTGACCGAGACCCTTGCGGCTGTAGACCTCGCCAATCGCGCCGGCTATACAAGCGTAATGAGCCATCGTTCGGGCGAAACCGAGGACACCACCATTGCTGATCTCGCCGTCGCGACGAACTGCGGTCAAATTAAAACCGGAGCGCCAAACCGCACCGACCGAATCGCCAAGTACAACCAAGTTCTCAGAATCGAAGAAATGCTCGGCTCTCACGCTCGTTATGCCGGAGCCAGTGCGTTTGGCAAGATCGCAGCCAGACTCTAACCCCCTAGGAACGCTGGTTTCAACCGGCTTCCTGGGATCGCCGACTCCAGTCGGCGGACCAACAAAATGGGCCAAAGAATAGATACCGCTGAGATAAATCCAGAAGCGATCTTATCGCGTAAGGTTGCCGTGATCGGCTATGGAAACCAGGGCCGCGCCCAAGCCCTGAACTTGCGCGATAGCGGCGTAAACGTCACCATCGGTCAGAGACCGGGGAAATCGTTTGATCGAGCCCTAGAAGATGGGTTTGCCCCAGTTACCGTGAGCAAGGCCGCCGAGTGCGACGTACTCATGCTCACTCTGCCCGATGAGTTCATGGGGGAGATTTTTGAGTCCGAAATTTTGCCAGTTTTGGTTGGGAAGGAAGCCCCGAACCACCGAACTTCCCCCGAACGCACCCTCCTATTCTCCCACGGCTTCGCCATCCGGTTTGGCACGATCATCCCCCCTGAAGGCGTATGTGTTGCCCTCGTCTCCCCCAAGGGGGCGGCGGTCGGAGTGCGAGGGCTCTATCTTGAAGGGAAAGGAGTCCCCGCCTTAATCGCCGTAGAAACAGAATGCGGACTCCAGCCCGTCTCCGGAAGTTCCTCTTCTAAGCTTAGCATTGGGCGCGAAGGGTCCGGAGGGGCAATGGGCTTTGAGATTGCCCTCGCTTACGCCTGGGCTTGCGGGTATTCCCGTGCCGCGCTCTATGAAACTACCTTCGCCGAGGAAACCGAAACCGACCTTTTCGGGGAGCAGGTAGTGCTGTGCGGGGGGATGATTGAACTGATTAAGGCGGGCTTCGAAACTCTTGTTGAAGCGGGGTATTCCCCCGAAGCCGCCTATTTTGAATGCGTGCAAGAAACCAAACTCATCATAGATCTCCTCGTCGCAAGAGGCCTGACCGGAATGCGAGAAGCGATCAGCGATACCGCTGAGTACGGAGGCTATGCGGTCGGCCCCAAGGTTATCACCGAAGAATCTCGGGCGCAAATGAAACTCGCTCTAACCCGAATCCAATCAGGCGATTTTGCCCGTGAGTGGCTGGAGCAGGCCAAAACAGGAAAGCCCGCTCTCAACTCAAACCGAAAGGTCGAGTCCGACAGCCAGCTAGAGCGGATTGCGAACCAGATTAGATCATAGGGGCGAGCCTAGCGGATAAACTAGGGCATGCTTGCGATCCTGCTCTCCACTGCGTTGGCCGCGCCAAAAAC
>JANNCV010000045.1:0-26909 GCA_031386985.1 Armatimonadota bacterium | reverse complement strand
CAAAAATGTCAATTCTTCATGTGATTTATCGGAGCGGATGTGGAATAACTTTAGGTTTGGGGTTGGGAAAGTTAACACTGGACGGGCAGCGGAGGATTTTTTGCCGCCGTTGCTGTCGCCAAATCTGGATTGATCTTGCTGTTCCGGGCCGCGCACTGAGCTCACAGCTTTCAACAGCTCGAGATGAGAATGCGCCGCTTCATGAACGGATTTTAGCTGAAGGCTGGCTAACCTTTACCGTCACTGGTGGCAAGAACCCGAACGCGTTTTGCCTCAATCCCGCCACGCCTGGTCGAATGACGATGGATTCTTGGGGGTGATAGAGGGGCATGATCGGGCAATCAACTAGGGCCAAGTCCTCGGCATCGGCATACAATTGAGTGCGCATCGCCGGGTTTGCTTCGGCATCAGCCTGTCGGGTCAGCTTGCTAAAAAGAGGATTGTCATAGTTGCTTCGATTCTGCCCGTAATCGGCGAGCAAGACCGAAAGAAAGTTCTCAGGGTCGAGATAGTCGGCATACCAGCTGCCGTAATAAAAGCCCAACTCGCGCTTGGTGGCTTTTGTTATGATGAGTCCCATTTCCGCTAACCGCAACTTCGCATCCACACCCAGGTTTTTCGAAATCTGACCAACCACATACTCGGCAATCGTCTTGCGATCGTTGTTCGAGTTATTCACCCAAAGCTCGATTGGAGGCAGTTTCCCCTCCCAGCCGGCCTCCCGGAGGAGTTTGCGTGCGCCAACGGGATTATAAGTCAGCGTGGGTTTTGAACGGGGTGGCATGGGAATGGCGGGGGGCAAAATCCCATCGGCAATGCGCCCGGCGCCCATCAAAATCTTATCCAAAATGAACTGGCGATCTACCGCCATCATGAACGCCTGCCGAACGCGAGGGTCGGCAAACGGCTTGTAAACCGTTCCGTTCATCCCGATGTAAACGGTCGCCGCGCGATCCGCCTTTTGGATGGTCAGACCCGACCGCTGAACCCCAGCGACATCTTGCTGGCCCAAAACCAAAACATCAATCTCACCCGTTTTGAAAAGGTTCAGGCGCGTTGCCGGGTCTTTTACGATCCGAATTGTCCAACTTTGAGGTGAGACCTTCACCCGGGAGTGAGGATTTGGAATGAGCCTAATCGCTTGATCGGGGTCGAAGGACTTCACCACAAACGGCCCCGTCCCCACCATGTTCTCCGGCTTCTCTACTCTCTCTCGGCTTTTCACGGATGCGAGCCCCATCACGTAGGTGATCGGATAGCTCAGCTTGCCCAAAAAATAGGCGCGCGGCTTATCAATCGTAACTTCCAAAGTCAAATCATCCACGATTTGCAACCCCGAAATAGCCTTTGCCTTACCCGCAAGCTTTTCTCGAACACCCACAATGTCGCCAAGGTAGTTCGACGCTAAAGGCGAGCCCCAAGTGGAATCCGCGCCACGCTCCCATGACCACTTTACATCATAAGCGGTCAGCGGTTTTCCATTCGAAAACTTAACGCCGGGGCGCAGATAAAAGCGATAGGTGCGCCCGCCATTCAAGACTTCCCAGCGTTCCGCGAGGTTCGGAGCGAGCTTGTTATCCTCCCCCCAAGCCGTAAGCCCTTCGTAAACTTGGGAAATGAAATCAATTGTGTTCACGTCCTGGCAATCGGCCGGGTCAAGACTCGATGGCATGCTGCTGTAAACGGTGGTGAACTTGTTTGAGCGTGTGGATGCCGCCGGCGCGAACCCTTTGCCGCAGCCGCTAACCAGAATCAGGAGCAAGAACAAACCAACACGCATGGTTGATTCTATCGGTTTAGCGAACATTGATGCAACAGCGTGAAAGAACGCCCACTCGCCGCTCCGTGGACCGTTGAGAGAACTACCCAAAAGGGGACTGTTGAAACATGACCCCAAAGGGTCACGCAGCAAAGCCTGCGGTCGAGCGAAGCGACACCCCAGGTGCAAAATCCGTCCTTTCGAGCACCCTGAAAGGTGTGCCGCAGGGGGCCGTTGCATTTCTCACATGGGGAGAGATCCAGGTGGCTCGCGAGCGGTCCACCCTACTAAGCGTACGGAAATGCCCAAATCCAGAAACTTACACGCTCAAGTCCGTCAGTGACGCAAATTTCGGCAGGCTAGTAAGCTTCAATGTCGCTACCCGGTGCCCGCTTGAACTTGTCACGGGGGAGAACCACCCCCCGTCCCTCGTCGGCTCCGAACTAACGAGCGACCCGGCACCCGCTACCCAGACCCTTACAAGTCCAAGGTTTGAATTATCCGCTGCACAAAATTATCCGGCGCAGTCGTCCACATGCTCGTTGATTTCGGATCATCAGTCAAGTTCCCATCGGGCTTGTAGCGAACCCCTTTTACAATCATCACCCGGACCTGACCACCCCGGTGAAAAACGATGACGCCGTTCTTCTCTGTTACGACATAACCCCGGTTTTTCAACTTACCCATCGCGAGGGCCTGCACCTGGGGGTAAGGCTGCGAGGTGGAATATTGCCGGAACTCACCAATGTTGTCTTTCTGAACTGAGATTAGCCGAAAGCCGGATTGCTTGATTAGATCGCGCTCAATTTCCAGGTTCGAGCTAACCTTGGCAAAAACAATCGTTAAGAGAACGCACGCGAAAAAAATGCCAAACATCCACCGCCCCATCTTCTTGCTCTTCGTTGCCACTTGTATGACCGTACCCGAATTTTCGGTGGTAATCCCATCCGCAAAACGAGTAATGTTTAGAGCATGGAACCCACCGAAGATTCGACCTCAGTCCCTTTTGATCATGCCGCTCATTCCAGGCGGCTAATGGTGTTCGGCATCGTCACTACCATCTTTGGAATTGTTATGTTCGCGACGGCTGCCCCAGCTTCCAGAAACATTTGGGTGGTATTGCCCGCGATGGGGATTGGATACATTGTTTTCGCCGTTGTTCATCGGGCGAAGGCAAACAAGATTAAGAGCGACGGGAGCGGCGACGCAGCAGGGCAATAATTCCACCCGACAAAGCGACCAGCGTCGCGGGTTCGGGCACCGGTGTGTAGCCAAGCTGCAAGCCGTTGAAGTTTCCCAGCCAATTAATCGTGAGATTGCCACTAGAAACCGGAACCACGGCGAAATTCGCATACGATCCGCCGGCAGTGTGCGAACCTGCCCAAGTCCCACCCGTTGTGAGGGTTGTGTTGTTGATCGTAAAGCTTGAATTCACGTTGCCGCTCGCGGCCATTCCATACACAGTGACCGAGTAATTGCCGTTCAAGAGTCCACTCAAGTTCACCTGATTTAAATTCGAACCACTTCCCACCGAGTCTTCCATCAGTGAGAGGTCGTCTCCCGTCCAACTGCCCGTATTCGTCCAACTTCCTCCAAAACTCGGGGCATTTAGCACGGCGGTTGTAGCCGCTCCACTGAGATTTACAAGGGCAAGGTTGCTGATCGAGTTGGTCGAAACGTTGGCGTTATTCCAAGTTCCGGCTAAACCTGCGGCGGCGTAAGATGAACTCGGGATCGTTCCAACCCCATTCCAATTGAAGTCAACGTTGATAGATTGAGCGTTGGCGACCGGGGATATCCAAACGATTGCGGCCCCGAAGAAAAGGAATTTAGCGGCAAGTTTCACAATGCAAGCAGGCTACCCTAACCACCCATCCCGGACGGCCAAATGGGAAAAACCTGGTAGCGAAAATGCACCAAAGAAAGCCGTAGAGCAGAGGATGAGTTGGCCACTGGGGCTCGTAATTGTCGATCATGTGAGGCGCAGGCGCAGCGAACTTCACGGTCGAGCACCCTTCCATTTTCGTCGAAAAAACCACTCGCGCATTCGGTCAACAACATTCGCCCTTCGAATCACCCTGACAATTCCGGTCTTGTTATCGGGTATTTGGTCAAGATCAGATCCCGTGGTCGGCGTACGACCCGTAAAGGTAATGCCGATCCCTTTGCCAACAAACGCGTGAGTTCTTATACGCCTCATCCCCGGTTTAGTGCCGCCGTATCCTCCATCCTTCCACTTCCCCCGGTGCTCAATCTTTGCTTGCGCAACAATTGGGTCTAGATTAGAATCAAAGGTGTATTCCTCATAAATCTCTCCCGTCGGGTGTGTCGCGATAAAGCTGAGTTCGCCGTTTCGAAGGTATCCATAGGGAGGGCGCAAGGCGACGTACGCCAGAGTCCCAACGACGGCAAGCACGCTCAAAACAATCCCCAAAACCCACCACCCTCGCTTGCGATCCGGGACTTTCGCTTGCACCTAGCCGTTTTACCCGCTATACACCGACTATGATTAGCGCTGAGACCATACCTCAGTCGCCCTGAATGGTTCATTGAAACTCCAGCTTCCTTTGCGAAAACTCATGATCCAAAATGGTTGGTTACAGCAGATCACTAGCCCCCGAAGGCCTTTTGCGCTTCTTCCAGCGTGATCTTTCCGTCGCCGTTGGCATCCGCGGTTTTGAACCGACCCCAAGCTACGGCTCCCGCTTCCGCTTCCGTTACAAACCCGTCGCCATCTTTATCCAGTTGCTGAAAGATTGTGGAAATGAAGGCACCCGCTCCGGGCCGACCGGCTCCGGCTAGGGGTACGCCTGGTTTCGCGCTGGGGATCATGTATTCTACGTAGCCCAGATGCATCTCGTCGTAAGTTTGCGAGCCCCAACGCACGCGCTTCGTGGGATCGGGGTTGGCGGAGTTCTTCTCGCTGTTGTTGTACCAAGCCGTAAACGTGATTTTGCTCCCCTTGGGGGCATCAACGTAGTCTGCGAAATCATAGCCGAGTTGCCAATTGAAGTCGTAGCGAGGAATATCCAGGATCGTTTTCGACTTGCCATCGGGCGTGGTTAAATCATAACGAGCGCCCGCGCCGCGAACGTGCATGTGAGGCAGAAGCGACATAATTTTCGCGTCGTAAGGCACCGGAATTGTGCTCTTCTCAGGATGCCACTCGGCTCCCGGCGGAATATTGATTAAGATGTTAGCAATGCCGGCGGTGTGAACCTCGTGCTCAATCGGCTCCTTGGCGAAATGCAACCCAAGCTCGGTTTGATCTTCAGTTGCGGTTCCGTTGGGTGTGTAGTGAATCTGAAACTTCAAGCTCGCTCCCGCCGGAAGCAACTTGCCGAAGCCCTTTGGATAAACACGATTGTCGTTACCGGGAACATAAGCCGCGAAGAAGCTCGAAATTTCTTCACCGGGATTCGCACGTCGCTCTTGCCCCTTTAGCCTTATGAAAATGAGCACATGGTGAACGACTTGACGTGCGCTCGGGCGGACTTCCATGCCCTGCACCCACGTATCTTTATCCAAACCTGTCGGAACCACAACTTCTTCGTAGTTCATGAAGCCCGTGGCTTTGACCTTGATAGGCTGAGGCAAGCGAATGATGTGATCAGGCTTGCCCGCGTGCCAGTTTGGATCATACTTTGGTGCTTTGGGCGCAGCGGAAGCCTTGCCGGCTGGGGTTCCGTTTTCAATCCAATCGTAGATTTGTTTCTTCTCCGCCTCACTCAAGGAGCGATCATTTTTGAATGGGCTCGGTCCATCGGTTTTCGCGAACCAAGGGGGCATGATGCCTTTCTCGATGACGTACTTGATCATCGGCGCGCGGCTCTTTACGGCCTCGTAGCTATCCAGTTTGAACGGCCCAACTCCGCCTTCCCGGTGGCATTCCAGACACTTGCTCTGAATAATGGGAGCCACGGATTCGTAGTAAGTGGCCGCCATGTCTTCGCCCGCCGAGGCGTTCAAGACGCAACCGGGAGCCCAAGTCGCGGGAGTTTTCGGAGTTTTGCCGTCAAGAACAGAATCTAACGCATCCGCCAAAAACTCGTTTTTCGGCGCATTCAAGGAATACCCGATTCCGTATTGATCATCCACCGCCCCCCGATACGCGAGATTTCCCTTCGCATCGTAAAGGAACACTTCGGTGGTAGATTTCGCGTCGAGCACCTTCGCCCAACTCTTTTCTCGAACATAAGATCCACTAAGTCCTAGCGGCTGGATCGCGGCCTGGATCTCCTTGTCAGCAACCTCACTTTCGGGGTTAAGGAAAACGAACTCAACGCCTTTCTTCCCGTACTGATCTTCAAGCTCCGCCAAAGTCGGGGCGAACTTCTTAGCGAGCGGACAAGTCGTGCTTGTTAAGGCGACAACTAGCGGCTTGCCGTTTGCTTGTGACTTTAGGGAAACCGTCGCACCCGTAACTGTTTTTCCGGATAGGGAAGGTAGCTTACTTCCGATGCCAGCCTCCGCTGAGGGGATTACGTGGGCTTTGTTCTTGTCATCGGCGCTGTAGTTTAGAGCAACACCAAGGGCGAGGGCTGTAATTCCAGCAAAAATTGCGCGAGTCATAATGTTCATTATACGCGCAGTGTTAACGTTAGGGTGCCTTTTGAACTAGCCGCCGAACATTCCCTTTGACTCATTTTTGATTTCGCCGTATTTATTGCCCTTAAGGTCGTTCTTGCCTAGTTTCGTGTTCTTGGCGCTTTTCATGAGATAGATGCCATAGTCTTGCGTCTTTACGGCCTGATCGTCCCAACAGCGGTTGCCAGTGACTTCGTTGTTGTCGGAGGTTCCAACACGGGCCATTATTCGAATGCCGCCCTTCGATGCGCGGTCTCCCCATTGTTTCAGACGGTCTTGGTTATTGTTATAAGCTTCGTTGTTTAAGACCTTGCAGTTTGAGGCTTCCCAAAGCACGATGCCGTTGGTGTTGTGATAGCCCGCCTTGTTCTTCTCGATCAAGATTCCTGAAGAGCGGATTACGGCGAGGCCGACGTCTCCGCCGTGCTCGGCTACATTTTCAGAAACGCTGCCGCCATCTACGTCGCAGTATTCCAGCAAATCTGCGTTCCCGCCCGCCGTAAATGCAGTTTTGATGCCGCGCATGCGGTTGCCGATAACGTCAATCTTCTTGTGTCGTTCTTTCGAGATGTTCTCGCCGATTTGAACATAAATTAAGTGTCCAGCCGTAGCTCCCGGGGTGCCGATCGCGCCGGGTGAGCGCTTAACGTCCCAGATATCGTTGTTGAGAATCTGAACTCGTTGCGAATTGGTAGTGGCACTGCCCTGGAGCCATACCCCGTATTGCATGAGATCGTGCATGGTGTTCTGTTCGAACTTCATATCGTGGCTGTTTCCCAACGCATGAATAGCCACATAGCCCTTTTCGAAATCGCAATTCGTGACGGTGACATTTGTTGAATCCTTGATTCTCAAGAGCGCCGACGAACGCTTTGAGTTGTTCGAGAGCTTGCACTGGGTTAGGTTGAATCTGTCAACTTGCGTCACGGCGAACAAAGAAATGAACTCGTTTGTAGTTCCCTCAAAGTCTATGCCGCAAACGGTTACGCCCGTTGTTTTGGCGCTAATCACACCGGTGGTTCCGGCGGAAGGCGTGTCAAGTTTGATAATCGCCGACTTGGCTTGATCTGAGGATTTGAGCGTCGTGTTTGATCGAAGCGTTAGCGGAGCCTTTACTCGGTAGGTTTTTCCGGCGGCCAGCACAACGGTTCCTGCTTTAGCTAGAGCCTGGCTGAAGGCCCTCGTATCATCCGTTACCCCATCGCCTTTGGCTCCAAAGCTCTCAGGAGTGATTTCGGCTTGAAATGAAGTGACAAGGCATAACGATAAGAGGACATTCATATACAGAGTATATAACGTCTCATTTTGCGGGTTGATTACACCGAGTTTCTTGAGCCACTAACAGAGAGCGCGTAAAGGGAGTGTTCTTCCATCCCGGTAAAGTTCTGAGCGTAGGCTTGGGCGAGCATGCGCTCAGCTTCATCCGTTCGATCGCCAAGGTCCTGTGAAATGGGCGTGCCACGACAAAAGGCGCGCGCCGCATCTTCAGGCATCGGGAGCTTTTCCGACACTTTTATGCTTTCGAATTTGATTTCGGTGAATCCTGCTTCGGAGAGAAGCAGGGCGAGGGTTTCTTTGTCTGAAAATCCGAAGGGTCCCGCGAAGGGTCGGGGAGTGCCTTCTGGTAGGAACGGTACGATTACATCATGGGCGATTCGCGCAATGTCGTTGATCTCTAGCGGCTCCCAGATAAGAAGATGCAATTGTCCGCCGGTCTTTAGCACGCGGTGGGCTTCGGATAGCGCCCTTGGTTTGTCGGGGAAAAACATGTAGCCGAACTGGCAAGCGATGGCGTCGAACGTGGCGTCCTGGTAGGGAAGCCTTTGGGCATCGGCTACATCGAAGGTGATGCGTTGTTTGGGGTTTGTCGCGGGGGGAAGAGCAACCCCCCGCCCCTCGTCGGTCTGGGATATGTTCTTTGTCTCCGCCTGTTTCCAAGCCTCGGTCCCCCGCACCCCGGAGGGGTGCCAGAACTCACGCTCGGCGAGCTCAACCATGCTCGCCTGCAAATCCGTCGCAACGATCTCGACAGAACACCGTGCGGCCAGCTCAACGGTCAGCGATCCCGTGCCGCACGCCAATTCCAAAACCCGCGCGGGTTTCGACGAACACACACGGGAAGCGAACAAAGGAGAGAAAGGATCGAAAAGCAATGGCTGGAGATACTTTAGATAAGCCTCAGGGACGGATCCATTGAAATGGACTTGATCCATTCACTGCCTCAGAAGAATCGAAAATCCGACCAAACGCCGCTCGCCACCATGCGCACATAGAGGTCGGCGAACATGACTCCGAAGAGCGAAAGCCAAGCGAAATTCATGTGCTTCTTGTTCAAACCTGAAACGCAGTCGTAACACTTCATCTGCATCGGTGTCACCGAGAGAATGTCCTTCCGCCCGCCGATCAGATGACGGAACGAGTGGCACGAAACGGTGTAAAAAGTTAGCAGGCAAGTGTTCAGGAGCAAAACCAGAGAACCGACACCGATTCCGAATTTGCCCTCGAAAAAGAACCCCTGAACCGCATCTTTCCAAAGGAAAATGAGGAAACCAAGCGCAAAATACAAAACGTAGCGATGGACGTTTTGTAAGATCAAGGGCAGCCCATTCTCCCCGGTGTATCCCTTTCGCGGCTCGCTCACGGCACAGCCCGGCGGATCGGCCCAGAACGCCTTGTAATAAGCGCCACGGTAGTAATAACAAGTGAACCGGAACATTGCCGGGAACGGCAAGATCAATAGAGCGGGCGAGAACGGGATGAACGAAGGCCACCAAGGTGGATTCTTCCCAAACATCGCGTGAGGAGAGCTACCGAAGAGCTCGGGAGAATAAAACGGCGAAAGATATGAACCGTGATGGTAGTTCTTGCCCTGAAATGCCGCCCACGTCGCGTAGACAATAAACAGCCCCAAAACCAGGAAAGTGATGCCGCTTTGAATCCACCATGCGTCTTTGCGCATGGTTTTACCGAAGCCTTTTTTATAAAGTGGACCAGCCTTTGCCATTTCTAAATCTTCAAGACGGAACGACCCCGACTATTGATCTAGAATACCGCGAAGCCCTAATCTCTGGCGGGTGGCTCTTTGGCATTGGCTTTCGAAGGTGCAGGCGGTGATGTTGCCAATCTGGTCAGGGGCGCATGGAGGCACGAGCGTGAGAGAGGATGTGGCGCGGGGTACGCCGAGCTCAATGAACCTCTCACGCTCAGACACCCTTTTGGAGAATCAGCGTCTGTTTGCCAGAGCCAGCCTTTCGAGGCGATCTAGGCGCTCGCGAAGCTCTCGGTTCTCGGCCCGCAGCTCATCTACTTCGGATTTCAAAGCCTTAAGCCCACCGGAGTTCACGCCACTTCCCGTTACGGCTCCACCGAAATAACCGGGCTGGATCATGACCATGATCTTGCGAAGGCCGCCGCTACTGGTTTCGAGGGCGATGCCGATGGAGTGGCCGGGTTGGGTCATTGCCATCGCGCAGCCGGGAATCGCCGATGCCGTTAGATGATCGCCGGGACGCACCGCGCCCGTGACCTTAACCGGAACGCGGCCCATCATGGCGATGGGGCGATAAGCCTCTTTGACCCGCTCCGCCATTTGTTTGGTGAGCTCCTTGGCGAGTTTCATATCGCCCCGGAGGACGGCGCTGTTGCGATCTCTCGTGAGTGCGGGATCTACCTCATCTTCCGCATTGAAACTCATACCTGCCACGAAGGCGGGTTTGGTGGAGACAACGCCAATCACGCCGGTTTGGTAAGGCACGCTCGACCTCGTAACGAACTGCCAGTTCGAACCGGAGTTGATAACGAGCTCGCCGGCCTCGAGAGATGTATCAAAGACTTTAAATCCTTCGGCGAAGTCAATGCCGTTCGCGTTCACGGTGCCATCGAACTTAGCGGGGGCCTCGTCGCCATCTTCAATCCGCATTTGCTCAACCGCAATCCCGTTGGTGTAGATCCGGTACCACGAGTCGGTATTGTCATTGTCGCGGTCGTGGGTGAAGATGAAATCGTAAGACGACGACATTCGGGAAATTGCATCAGTCCCAGTGGGCCATAACTGAAGGTGAGCGTCGGTGGGGCTCAACCGCAGAAACTCGGTAAATGAACCGCTTCCGCCCGTCCCGAAGGAGAAGTAGTCGGCGATCGTTGGCGTGAACAGCTGGAACTGGCCCCCTTGGATTCCCATGCCATAGTGACTACTTGGGCTGGATCCCCAGAGACTTATTTTGTCGCCGAGTGTATCGGCGAAGTCAATGGGGAAAACAGGGTTGTGCCTCCCGCCTATGCTGACGTTCCCGTCAAGCAGTGATTTGCCTATGGCGAGTAGCGCCAAACCAAACTCGTTGGCCGCTACAACGCCATAGCCATCCGGAGAAGAGTTGACTGCCCTGACGGCCGCGCTTGAAAATCCGCTGGCTACTCCCAAGACTCCATTTGAGTCTTGGCCACTTGCCGTGCCAAAGACGCCGGTTCCGCCTACGCCTTGGTTTTCGCCTTTTACGCCAAAACCAGTTGGGCTGTAGGAAAGAAAGTTGCCGCCGTAGGTGATTCCCGAATTCACGGCTGTCCCGGAAACTCCTGTGCCGCCAGGCGAGTTGGAACTGCCTTTGACTCCGTAGTCGCCCTGGGCATAGACGCCCGTGCCGCCTAAGAATAGGCCTCCCGTATCGCCGGCGCCCCTCACTCCCGTGCTTCCCGAACCTGATCCAACCGCGTTTACGCCAATCGAGCCGAAACCCGTCACAGAGGACAAAACCCCGGTCTTGTTTGAGCCGGTGCCAGTCACTTCCACAACCGCGCCTTGCCCGTTATAAGCGAAGGTATTCCTGCCCGTAAAGTCATTCGCCGCGTTGCGCATGGCAACATTAGCAGAAAGAAGGGGATCGCCAATCGTTCCCGTTGCCAGCGCCGACGCATTCATGTTCGTGATGCCCGCGCCGTTTCCTCCGATGACACCCGTGACACCGAGATTGCCTTCGCTGAAAACGCCGAAGCCCGAGGGGCTGATGGCTTTGCCGTAAACGCCGTAAGTCGTTCCGGTGCCGGCGCTTGCCTGGCCATAGACGCCTCGCCCATCTACGCTTTGGCTAGAGAAAAAGCCGCCGTAGGTTGTGCCGGTGAGCGAAGTGGCTAACCCAAAAGAGGCTCGGCCCGCATCGCTATTGTTCTGAGCGTAGGTGCCATAGGTTGCGCCGGTGGCGGAGCTAGCGTAGCCAAACAAAGCCCGGCCGCTCGTGCTCTTAGCCTCAAACCAACCACCATAAGTTGCCCCGGTGGTGCTGGTGGCAATACCAATTACGCCGGTGGCGCTGGAAGCCGAAGAAGCATTACTCCCCCGGATGATGTAGGTCGGGCTCGTTCCCGTGAGCGTAATGATGCCGGTGTTCAAGGCACTCGCATTAAGGTTTGTGAGAAGGCTCCCATTCCCTAAAAAAAAACCGGCTTTGGACGTGCCCGAGATGTTCGAGTGTCCATTCTGCGGCGAACCGGGGGTGGTGGCCTGTAGGTTTACCGAACCTTGGAAGGCAACGCCCGCACCGACGACGGCAAGAACAGATAATAGCGCGTGTTTCTTCATAGCTTCTCCTTAGGAGGGAAGGTATATATTAGCACCGTTTTTGGGGAAGTTCGGAATAGTTCGGGATGGTTCTGACAACCCCAATCCCACCCCGAAGGCGAAGCACCGAACCTCTCGAACAACTCCCCTACTTCGCCTTCGGCTTCGCCGCCGGAGATTTCTCCATGGGTATGTATCCCATCCCCAGAGATTTATCCTTCCCGTAAGCCTCTGGAATGTAATACTTACCCTTCTCGTTCGTATCCTTCATCCGCTCCACTTCAAGCGGCATGTAGTTCGAAGTTGGGTCGTGGCGGTTGCCCGTGATTTGCCAACTTACCGTTGTGTTTGGGACGGATGTGCGAAGCCTAAACTTGCCGTTCTTGAGCCTCTGAACCACCTTTGTTAGGATGAACTCGTCGCCGTTGGAATCATCAATCACGGTGAGTTGATAGCGGAAGTCTTCATTCAATGCCTCGAACCAGGTGGGCATGGTAACGGTTGCAAACCCGCGATTGTCGGTAGTGACAACTCCATCATAGATATTCTTACGTTCATCACTCTCAACCGAAGAGTGCATAAGAATCTTATTCGCGGGATCCATCGGGTGATCAATCATGAAGGCTTTTACGCCAGCAGTGGCAGAGTTAGCAAAGAGAAGGCCAGAGAAATAGCCTGCGTAGCTGCTCCCAGTTAGGGAACCCTGACCAAATACTCCAATGTTGGTTCCGGTTCCACCAATTGTACTGCCATATACTCCGATGTTATTGCTTGCCCCAGCGCCACTAGCGATACCATATAGTCCAAACGAATTACCGATACCTGACTCTGCGTAGCCGCTCACGCCGTAGCATGTATTTGAACCGGCCGCAACAAATGTGCCCCCCGTTTATATGTAAACAGGCTGGCATTTACAAGGGGACCACCGTTCGTTACGAGCAGTGAACCCGTCGTAGAGTTGTTGTTGTCCACCACTTCAAGTTTATGCGTCGGTGGAGTTAACCCTGTACCAACACCAAGGTTGCCTGTAACCGCTCCGTTGCCCTCGCCAAAGAGAGCGAAGCCGGTGGGACTAACTGCACGTCCCCAAACCCCATATGTTGTGCCGGAACTTGCGTTGGCGAGGCCGAAAACACCGTACCCGGCGCTGCTATTGGACTCGCCCCGCACGCCGTAGTTCTCTCCGCTACCGCTCGTCGCCTTGCCAAAGACCCCGTATCCTTCAAAACTGGCCGACTGCCCGTAAACGCCGGCCGTGTTGCCGGCGGGCGAATTCGCCAATCCCAGGAGGCCGTAACCATCCTCGCTGTTGGTCTCAAAACGACCGCCCGATCCACCGGAACTGGCGGATGAGAGGCCCCACACCGCAACTGAGCCACCGCCACCCGTGTTGTCGGCCCGGATAATTTGTGCACCGGTGCCGGTAAGGGTGAGCGCATTGCCTGAGATAATCCCGGTCGCGTGCATTCTTCCTTGCGAATAGACGCCGTAACCAGTTGGGCTGTTGGCCCTGCCATAAACCCCGTAAGTTGTTCCCGACGCGGCAGTGGCCTGACCGTACACTCCAAAACCGGCCACGCTAAGGCTAGAAAAGAATCCGCCATAAGTGTTGCCGGTCGCATTTTGCGCAATACCGGCCACGCCCCTTCCCGCGTTGCTAAAGGATTGGAAAAGCCCCCCGTAGGTTGCGCCAGTGGTCGCCGAACGTTCCCAAGAACGCCTCGACCCGAGGTGCTAACCGATCGAAAGTCTCCGCCATAAGCAATGCCGGTGGGGGTGTTCGAATACCCAACCATAACTCCGGCTTTGGCGGTGCCGGTGATGTTGAGGTGCCCGGTTTGCGGCGAACCGGGGGTGGTGGCTTGCAGGTTCACCGAACCTTGGAAGGCCAAGGTGCCACCGACGGCGGCGATCGAAGCGAGCAGGGCATAACGTTTCATAAGTTCACATCCTTCCTATAGGGAACTCACATATTATCCGAAAACGTGCGAAACAATTCCCTTTTGTTCCCCAGGTTCATGATCACGTCAAATTGCCTCCAAACCCATTAGTTTCCGGTCAACCAAATTCCTTAATCTCCATTGCTAACCCGATCCCCGGATACCTCAAAACCCCGCAAGTGCCTGTTCGGCTTCGGATGAATTGAAACCGCCCGGCCCCGGTTTTCCTTTGTAACGCACCTTGCCATCCGTTCCGATGATGTAGATTCGATCGGGCCACGCGGCATAGTCTCGGGCAATCTTGTCATCCATACCATCTACGGCTACCGGCAACTTGAGACCAACCACCGTCTGAACTTGCTTCGCGGCGATGAACCTCTCTTCTATGGTCTTTGGCTGAGCGATCAGGACTCCGGCTCGCCGATTCGCCGGAACCTGGCGGCCATCGGTTGGGTGGGCCTCACTAATGTAGATCATCAAGAAGTTCGCCTTGCTTTTGTCCTTTTCGAACCAACGGTTCAAAGATGCTACTGCATTTCTAAACGGGGGTCACGTACAGCTACCGAAGACGAGCACAAGGGGTTTTTTCTTGATCTGATCCCTTAGCTCAATTTTTGAACCCCCATCGAGGGCCGCAAGTTTGAATGTCGGGGCGATATCGCCAATGGCTAAGCCGTCTCGTTGGGCAAAGAGGAGCAAGGCAATTGTGTAGATCATGATGTAAGAGACGGCGTCGGCGCGGGATGGTTTAGTGATTTGCAAAAAGTGCCGGTAACCCGCCGGTGTGCCAGAACAGGACTCGGCCCGGTAACTGGTTTGCGCGGGCTAGTTCCAGAACCCCAGCGAATGCTTTTGCGGTGTAAACCGGATCAAGGAAGATGCCTTCGGTTTGGGCAAGCCATCGGAGAGCCCGGTCGCTTTCGGGGGAGGGAACGCCGTAAGCCGTTCCGGCCCAGTCGAGGCGGAAATCTAGGTCGGATTCTTTGAGGTTCTTGTTGGAGCCGGTTACATCGTCAAGTTCCCTTAGCAAGCGAACTAAGTCTTCCATGATCTCCGGTTCGGGGTCGCAGGCGATTCCGATTACCTTTGTGTTTGAACCGGCGAATCCGTAGGCGAGTCCAGCCTGGGTGCTACCGCTACTGCACGGAGTGATTACGGTGTCAAAGCCTTCGCCAACTTCTTGAGCGGCTTCGGCAAAAGCGTACGCTCCAATGCCGGAGGAGCCGCCGATTGGGATTCGGTAAACCTTGGGGCCTTGGCTTTCTAGCTGATCCGCGATGTCGTCGGCATGGGCATAGAGCACTTCCCAATCATCGTCCTCAAAGACGCGCAAATCAACCCCAAGCAGTTGATCGAGAATTACGTTCCCTTGATCCAAGATTTTGCGTCCCGCTTCGGCCGGGCGGCCGTGACAGGCCGCGTAGGGCAGGTTCATGATGGCAGCGGCGCAGCTCATTCCGAGCATGGCGCAACCCGCACCCAGTTGCCTAATGAAGTTCGATTGGGCGGCGCCGCAGGTGACGACGGCTTGCGCACCTTGCCTCTGGGCTTCTCCCAAGAGGTATTCAATCTTGCGGCCCTTGTTGCCGCCGAACGCAAAACCCGTTAGGTCATCGCGCTTGATCCAAAGATCAATGCCGAGGGCTTCTGATGCGCGATCAAGGCGGTGGCAGGGTGTGGGCAGGATGCATAAGGGCACCCGGTTCATGAGCGATTGAACCGAAATGTGCGCGCGATTTGCTCGGCATCAACGGTTTCGCCCACCGATGAGCTGATCACGAGAACGTCGTAGCGCTCGTTTCCGTGGGCCCAAATGTATCTTCTAATCGGGAACTTGAGATCGGGCTGGCCAGAAGACGTGCCGCTTAGTTCTCCCGATACAACCCTGGCCTCGCCGGCGGGGAGGGTGATCTTGGCGGAAGTCGGGGGGACATCGCTCTTCATCGGGGCGGAGGCGATGGCGGAAGCGGCTTTCCCGGCAACTTCGGCCAAATCTACGGGATCCCGCTCCTTGCGATGGCTTACGACGACAATGGCGGCGACGGGGTCGAGGCTTTGCGCGTAGAGGCCGTGCTCGCTGGTTGTCTTCATGATGTTGGCGGCGCTCGTCGCCATCCCTCGTGCCATTTCGTGCATGTTGCCCTTCACGTTCAGCTCATGCTCTTCCATGGCCTTGAGGTCAGAAACCTTCCACATATTGGGAAGAGCAAAGCCGCAGTTTTCACCAGCGATGTCGTGCCAAGTCCAGCCGTTGGGTAGGTCGGTTGGCTTTTCAAGGGCTACGGCCGATGTAGTGCCTCCAGAACCGCACCCTAAGAGGACCAAGGCCAGTAAAAAGGGCGTGAGTCTGAGCGCGCCGGAGCACGATCGAGACTGTCTCATTGTGGTTGCAAGCCCTCCCCGGCACGTTACATCCGGGGCTCCACGTTTACAATCAGACCCGGTGGAGCTGGAGATGTAACGTGCACCAGGGTCGGGATAGACCGAACGCACCCTCATTCCACCGTCACCGATTTCGCGAGGTTTCTCGGTTGATCAATCTCGCATCCACCGAGGCGGGCTACGTGATAGGCCAAAAGCTGTAACGGAATCACGCTCAAGAGGGCGGAAAGGAACTCGCTTTCACAATGGGGAACCTTCAGAGTGTATTCAGCGACTTTTTCAACCGTTGAGTCATCTTCCGTTGTAATCGCTACAATGGTGCCGCCCCGTGCCTTGATCTCTTGCATGTTCGAAATTACTTTTTCTCTGATTGAAGAGTTGTCGAGCACAGCATCGCTGGTCGCTCCAAAAATAGCGACAACTCCGGGCTGAATCAACGCAATCGGCCCATGTTTCATCTCACCCGCGGGCATTTCTTGGGTGGGAATGTAGGCGATTTCTTTGAGCTTCAAAGCGCCTTCGAGGGCAACGCTCGCATCCGCACCTCGCCCCAGGAAAAAGCACAAGGGGGCTTTGCTGATCTCTTTGGCAATTACCGGGATGAGGTCTTGTTCCATCAGGCACCGTTTTGCTTTTTCATCGAGGTGCCGAAGCTCATTCACCACATCGGAAACCCGAATTCCGGGTGTTTCTGTAACCTGAACGACGAATAGAGCCAGCAATGTTAACACCAGAACCTGAGCCATGTACGCCTTGGTTGAGGCGACGCTAATCTCAGGGCCAGCTTGAGTGAAAATTGTTCGGTCGCATTCGCGCGCAATGCTAGATCCCATCACGTTCACGATTCCCAGGGTTCGAATTCTTCGTGCTTTGCAAAGCCGTAGAGCGGCTAGGGTATCAGCAGTTTCACCGGATTGGCTGATGAATATTGCTAGCGACTTGGGTGAAAGCACGGGATCGCCGTAGCGAAACTCGGACGAATAGTAAACATCACACGGAAGCCGGAGCAGCTTTTCGAAAAGATGCTTGCCCATGAGACCGGCATGATAGGCCGTTCCACAGGAAATGATATTGATCCGATCAATCTCGTTCCAAACGTTGTCGGAGAAGATTTGCTCGAAGCGAATTCGATTTTTCTCGTCAATGCGCCCGGCGAGGGCTTGCCGGATTACGTCGGGTTGCTCGTTGATCTCTTTAAGCATGAAGTGTTCATAGCCCCCGCGTTCCGCGGCAGAAATGTCCCACTCGATATCCATCACTTTAAAGGGAACGTCTCGGGCGTCACCGTCCATAATTCGGGCCGAGTCTCTTGTCAGGATTGCAATATCGTTTTCTTCGACAATAACCACGCGCCTTGTATAGGGGAGTAGTGCCGCAATATCGCTTGAAAGTAGGTTTTCGCCATCACCCAACCCAATCACAAGCGGGGAAGCGTTCCGCGTCGCCACCAGTTTTCCGGGCTCTCGCTTTGCCAAAACTACGAGTGCATAGGCTCCTCTCAAGCGCTTTACGGCCAGGCGAACGGCTTCCTCAATCGCTACGCCCTTGCTGAATTCTTCCCCGATGACGTGTGCCGCCACCTCGGTATCTGTTTGAGATTTGAATTCGTGCCCTCGCGACATAAGTTCTTCGCGAAGCTCCAGGTAATTCTCAATAATGCCGTTATGGATGATTGAAACTTCTTCGAACTTATCAAAATGGGGGTGGGCGTTTGTGTCCGTCGGCGCGCCGTGGGTTGCCCATCGAGAGTGGCCCATGGCGGTGCGAACGTCAGTATCAGTAATCGCCACCACTCGGCCAAGCTCGGCGAGTTTGCCCGCCTTTTTGATAATCTTAATCTCACCGTTATCGGGATAGGCGATCCCCGCGCTATCATATCCTCGATATTCGAGGCGCTTGAGGAGGTCAAAAACAACTTCAACGGCCTTTTTTGGCCCGAGGTATCCAGCTATCCCACACATGTTAGGATCAATTCTACTCGGGGAATCGTCAAACCCAAAGCTTTCAAGAACGAACCCCCCAATCTTTGCCGACGTCTATACTGAGGTCGAGGCGTTTCTGAACCGAAAATTGAGCATCAATGCCGCACAATGATCAAGCCGAGACATCCCTTCTCACCCTGAGAATAGATGACAGCATGAAAATTTCAAGAGGAGTGGAAGAGGGAACGGAACATTTGCTTCCGACATCCAAACGCTATCACCGCCACTTTTTTCATGTGGTCAAGCGTTGGTTTGATTTCATTGCCGCGCTAACAGCATTGATTATTCTTTTTCCCGTTTTCGTTATCGTTTCGATTCTGGTTGCGATAAGTTCGGGTTTGCCGGTTACATTTAAGCAGACGCGCGTGGGATACCGTGGAAAGCCATTTTCGATTTTCAAATTCCGAACCATGGTTAGAAACGCCGAAGAAATCTTGAAATCTCGGCCCGATCTCATGGAGGAGTATAAGCGGAGCTTCAAAATTGAAAACGATCCGCGCATTTCCAAAGTTGGTCGCATTCTCAGGAAGACAAGTTTGGACGAGCTACCCCAGTTTATTAACGTCCTCAAGGGCGATATGAGCTTGGTCGGACCGCGTCCGATTGTGATACCAGAGCTGGAAAAATATGGCGACGCCCAAGATATGTACATGGCGATGCGCCCAGGTTGTACCGGCTTGTGGCAAGCCTGTGGACGTTCAGCTACAACCTACGAAGAGCGAATCGCTTTGGACACCGAGTATTTCCAGAAAGCGGGCTTGCGGTTCGATCTTTACATCATCTTCAAGACTATCGGCGCAATCATCTCGGCTCGTGGCGCAAAATAGCGGAGATGAAGGTCGCCCTGATCCATGAATGGCTCACCGTTCCGGCGGGCTCCGAAGAAGTTTTTGCGGAAATGTGCGATCTCTTTCCGGGGGTGGTTCATGGCTCGATCATTGATCAAGCCCGCTGCTCGTTTTTGAAGGGCCTAGAGTGCCGGGCGTCCTTTCTTGATAAATTTCCACTGGCAAAGAGCAAACACTGGCTCTATGCACCTCTCATGCCTGCTGCATATCGCAAGTTTGATATGAGCGAATTCGATTTACTGTTGACAAGTTCACACTCCTTTGCTCACGGAGTTCGAAAACGCCCCGGTGGGCTTCATATTTGTTATTATCACACTCCCGCTCGGTCGCTTTGGGTGCCGGAAATTGATGGGCGAGCATCAAAGTCATTTGTCCATAGGGCGATCGCAAGTTGGCTGAAGCCTCAAGACCTGAGGGCATCCAAAGAGCCAGACTTTCTGCTTGCGAATTCGCAGACGATCGCAAACCGGCTAAAGAAATTCTACGGAAGGGAAGTACACAGAGTGATCTATCCCCCAGTCAAGACGGATCGCTGGAATCCGGTGCAGCGCGTTTCGGAAGACGAAGGATTCCTATATTGGGGGCGACTGATTGATTACAAGAGGGTTGATCTGCTCATCGAAGCGGTGAGAATCACGGGGGATAAGCTCAACATCGTTGGCGGCGGACCCCTTGAAGCGGAGCTGAAGGATCAAGCGACTGGTTTGAAAAATGTGGTTTTTCACGGGCGACTGTCAGATGCTGATTTAGCTGCTTTGATGGGCCGTTGTCGAGCGGTTCTTTTTGCGGCCTATGAAGATTTTGGGATCGTGCCCGTGGAGGCGATGGCGGCGGGACTCCCCGTCGTCGCGTATGCTCAAGGCGGAGCTTCGGAGACAGTTCTGCCGGAGTTCGGAGTTCAGTTCCCGGAGCAAACTGCAAGTTCATTAGTGGACGGCATAAAATCCCTCGCCGGGAGGCAGTTTGAACCTGACTTGCTCAAGCGTCATGCCTCCAAATTTGATGTAAGTGTGTTTAGGCAACAGTACCAGGAGACCGTGAACGAGCTTTGGGATAAGCACTCTAATCTAAACAAAAATTAATTTTAGTTGCAAGTGGAACAAACTGGCATAAAGTGTGCGTCTCACTTAGTGACGGATCAAAAAAAACCGTCACCCCCCATATCCATAAATTGAGCCATTATACAAATATCATAGGCTCGTTTTAATCGGCCTCATCCTAGTGGTGGGGCCTTTTTTTGTCCAGACGGTACCCTTAAGGGGTCAATGTCAGTTCGAGTTCGCTTTGCTCCCAGTCCAACCGGTTTGCTCCACGTCGGAGCCCTTCGCACCGTTCTGTTTGATTACCTCTATGCTCGTAAGATGGGGGGAGTCAATATCTTGCGCATCGAAGACACGGATCGAGCCAGATACAACCCCGACAGCGAAGCAGAATTTGTTGAGACTTTGCGTTGGGTTGGGATTGATTTTGATGAGGGACCCCACATTGGCGGCCCCCACGCCCCTTATCGCCAGAGCGAGAGAAAGGAGGCAGGAATTTATGCTCGCGAAATCCAAAAGCTCCTCGATAATGGGACTGCCTATAAGGCTTTTGACACATCAGCCGAGCTTGATGAGATGCGCGAACTTCAGCAGATCAACAAGATCGCAACGGGCTATTTTGGCGGTAAATGGCGGGATGCTTCAGCCTCAGAAGTTGCGGAAGCCGAGGCCGAGGGCAAGCCATTTGTGATTCGACTTAAAATTCCCAAGGACCGAACCATCGTGCTCCAAGATTTGATTCGCGGTCGAGTGGAGTGGGACTCCAACGTAATAGACGATCCGGTTTTGATCAAGGCGGACGGAATGCCGACCTATCACTTTGCTGCGATGGTTGACGATCATTTGATGGAGATCACACATATTCTCAGGGGCGAAGAGTGGATACCTTCAGCACCTAAACACATCGCGCTCTTTGAGGCGTTCGGGTGGACTCCACCCATTTTTGTTCATTGCCCCGTGATTGTGGGCAACGATGGCAAAAAGCTATCAAAGCGTCACGGCGCAACCAGGGTTCTGGACTATGCTGCCCAGGGTTTCATGCCCCAATCGCTTAAGAACTTCATCGCCCTGATTGGCTGGTCTCCAGGGGAAGACCGAGAAGTGTTATCGGAAGTGGAGCTGATTAAGCTGTTTGATCTCGATCGCCTGCAACCTTCGCCCGGGCGCTTCGACATGGAGAAACTGCAGTGGCTAAGTGGTCACGCGATTCGAGCATTGGATATTGACGATTTGATTCAGAAAATCGTGGATTTTGTGGCTTTTGACTATGCGCGCACCTACCATCATTCCGAAGTTGCCGAGGACGAGGGAGGCGCCGAGGAGCAAGCAAAACGAATCGCACGATGGGCATCCCTTGAGCTTTTGGCGAACCACCCGGATCGGGATTACGTTCGAAAGTGCGTCGTTTTGGAGCAAGAGCGGGTAACGACGCTTGCAGATTTTGGTGAGGCGTGTGAGTTTTTCCTCGTTGATCAGCCGAAAATGGATGCCAAAGCCGTCGAAAAGTGGCTCGGCCAGGCTCACGTGCCTGCTCTCTTCGAAGTGATTGGTGCTTTCTGCGAGGGCGGTGGAAACAACACGCCGGAGGCCTATGAGAAGCTACTTCGCGATTTTCAAGCTACGAGCGGACTCGAAAAGTTGGGCCCGATCGTTCACCCAACCCGGGTCGCGTTAACGGGCAAAACGTTCGGTCCGGGCCTGTTCGAACTCATGGCGGTGCTGGGCCCTGCGCGCATTTCATCTCGGCTAAGTGAAGCAACCAAGGTACATTGAGCGGGCTACATCGCCTTATATTCAGCCACGGCTCCATGAGCCGCGAGCTGGGATTGCAGAATCTCCGCCTTCATCTTCGGAATCCCTTGCAATAGGGTAACAGGTAGATGCTCGAGCATTTCCTTGACCTGGTTTCGGTTTAGGGCTAAGGTGTGTTGCAACGACTGAATAAGGTCTTCGGTCTTGTGGCCGTCGTGCGATACCAAAACAAACTCATAAACGTTGTGATCTTCTTGCACCGCAAAGCCGGGGGCAATCTTCTTGGTGGGCATCATGCCATCGTCTTGCGAGATGGGAATTTCGTGGTTGCAATACTCACAGAGCAAGACCTGAGTCTTCTCGTTATAGTAGGCAAGCTCCTGGCAGAATCCGCATTGAACCTGGTGCACTCTTAACACTCGACCGTTCAGAATCGGGATCATCTTAAAACAGGCGCCGCACATGAAATCATTCATTGGGGCTTCGGTTATGCGGTTTTTGTGCTTACAGTAGCCGCATTCAACCACCACGCCGGTGATCTTTCTGATTTGAATCAGCTCGTAGATGGCGTACAGCAAACACCCACCACCCAAAACCAGCAAAACCCAAGCCAATCCCATGAGCGAACCCTCGCCTCGAAAAGAGAAGAAAATGGCACCGAGGATAAGCATCAGGATGCCACCTCCGCCAAAAGCTAGGGCCTTAGTGCTAAATTCTTCGGCGACGTCTGAGCTGCGTTTTTGAGACATAGTGTTTCCTCTTTTGAACGGACGCCCTAACCTTATCACAAGTCGCAGTGGTACAACCACTATTCGAAATGTTTTTGTTTACTTTTTTTCCACAAAACCTTGCCGCCGAGAAGCTTTTCGATGAGATGCTCGTTAGCATGGAGCGAATGACGCACATTCAGATCGAGATGAGTCAGCTTTCGCGAGGACGGCGGGACGAAGCGTACAGCGTCGGACCGAGCTGGATGATTCAACTTGATAGTCGCAAGCGATTTGCGATTCAAGCATCCGATATGTGGGGTGGCGATTCGGGAACCCATATTTGCGATGGGAAAACTCTCTTGGTAAAAGGGGATTCTACAGTCTTGCGAGATCCGGTTTCGGTCGGTGAAATCGGCACAAATCTTGCCGCAGGGGGCTATGGCAGCGTCCTCTTTGAGTTGCTAAAGGGACGGACTATTCTGGACACCTTCTTTGGGCCCGAACACAAAGTGGCGACGACACGTCACGGCTTGACGGTTTGGAGTAGAAATTTCGGGGTCCTAGACATTGACTTGAAACGTGAATCTGGACTCCTTTTGCCCACTCGCATCGTCGTAAGCGACAAAGCTTCTAAGATGGCAAGGTACTTGATGTTGCCCATGTTTTCAGAGAAACCCGAAGACCCGAGTGACATGTTTTCATTGCGATACAATTTTGTCGAGTCGTTCCCGCGTGGAACTTTTGACACTCGGGTAAAAAAGGGTCTCCCATTTATTGACCAGCGAAAGAAAAAACCATGACCGACGTTGACCTCGCCGTTAGATTTTTTCTCCAACTCGCCGTTATCCTGGCTACCTGCCGAGTAGTAGGCTGGCTGGGAGCGAAGTTCCTCGGCCAAACCCAGGTTGTAATGGAAATGGTCGCGGGCGTGATGCTGGGGCCGTCGCTCTTCGGGATGCTCATGCCCGATGCCCAAACCTGGCTGTTCCCGATGAAAGATGCGGCTTCTGGAATCAAACATCCCAGCATGAGCATCCTCTATGTGGCCTCGCAAGTGGGGCTCGTTCTGTACATGTTTTGCGTCGGAATGGAATTTGATGTTGCGCTTTTAAAGCAAAAAGCAAGAGGCGCGCTTTCGGTTTCTCTGGCGGGTATCGCTTTGCCTTTCGCGTTAGGAGCTCTGCTCTCGATATCGATGGTTCAGAACGGCAGTTTCTTCTCAGCGGGCGTCGGGGCCGCTGAAGGAGCGCTTTATCTGGGCGCGGCGATGTGCATTACGGCATTTCCCATGCTGGCTCGAATAATCTACGAACGGGGCTTGTCGGGAACCACAATGGGCACGCTCGCCTTGGCGGCCGGAGCTTCCGATGATGCTTTTGCTTGGGCGCTCCTTGCCGTCGTGATCGCTTCGTTTAAGCATGATATGTCTATCGCCATGGTAGCAATCGGTGGAGGCGTGGCTTTTACGATCAGCATGATCACGGCGGGCAAGCACTTCTTTGCGAAATTGGAAAGTTGGACTCAACGCGAGGGAAGTATCACGCCGCCCATTGCCGTCACAACTTTCTTGATTCTGAGCTTGGCGGCTTGGTTTACGGATATGATCGGCATCTATGCCGTTTTTGGAGCCTTTATCGCGGGTATTTCGATGCCGCGCGGGAAGTTCGCCAAGGAGATGCAGAACCGCTTGGAGCACACAACGGGGTCACTCTTGTTGCCGCTCTTCTTTTGTTATTCTGGCCTTAGCACCAACATTGGGCTCTTGGTGGATCCCAAGCTTGCGATCTTTGCGCTTCTAGCGGTGCTCTTTGCGATTGTTGGTAAATGGGGTGGCTGCATGCTCGCGGCAAAAGTTACGGGAGAATCCTGGGCGGACGCCAACAAAATTGGCGTTCTGATGAATGCGCGTGGCTTGATGGAACTGATCATTTTGAACATCGGGCTCGCCCAAGGTGTGATCACTCAGACTCTCTACACCATCATGGTTATCATGGCGATTGTAACGACCCTCATGGCTTCGCCGATCTTCGTGTGGCTTAGCCGTCGCTCGGAGCTTGCGGCTCAGATTGCTTGAAAGTCCAATACTTCTGACCAAAGAAATTCCAAAACGCGACGACCACCGTGGCAATAATAGTCGCGACCGCCCAACTGCGCTTTGGATGTCCAGGGATAATGCTACTCATGAACCCCGTTAGCGTTGAGTTGAGGATCGCGCCGATTATTGCAATCATGAAGAATTTGCGCAACTGAGACCCAACTTCATGGGTGCCTGAGATTCGGAATGTCCAGAGCCGATTCCAGAAAAATGCGTTGAAAATGGCAATCCCAGCGGTGATGATTTTGAAAACCGGACCGGCCGCGAGCGCGGGATTGTAACCCTCTCGTCCGTCGGCCAAGGTTTTAAAGATGGAGGGCCCGTTATCCACCAGTTGCTGGCCAAAGACATGGCTGAGTAGAGTATCGCCCGAAGGGACCACGAACATCAAAACGTAGTGCAAACCGACGTCAATCACTGTTGAACTCGCCCCAACTACACAAAACTTAATGAACTGCCGCACAACGGGATGAGAGAGCATGGCAATCGCCTCGGCTCCACCCACGAGCGTTTCATCTACAACTAGTGCTCGATTAATCCGCGCCCTCAAAATCTTCTCCCCGGTTCGGCTAATGAGCTTGGTGCCCACAAATTCCGAGGGTGCCATTTGGCGAACCAAGATCGCATCAATCCCGCTTCGATTTGCTCCCAAAACATCGGTAAACATTTGATCTCCGATCATGATCGCGTCGTCGGGTTCGCACTTGCGCTCTTTCAGGGCTTCTAGAAACATGTGACGCGAGGGCTTGAACTTCCCGAACTTGAAGTCAACTTCCAAAAGTGCCGCAAGGCGGCCCAGCCGATCGGGGTTGCGGGTGTTGCTAAGGATGCAAATATCGAGCCCCAACTCCTTGGCTTGTTTAATCCAGCTTAGGGTCGTCTCCGGGATTTCCTCGCTCCGCCATTCGGTGAGCGTGTTATCCATATCGAGCAGCAGTAATTTCTTGCCCGAAGAGTAAAGGTCTTGGAGGTCGATCTCCAAAATCGAATCCACCGCCTGAACCGGGCAGAGGTCCTTGAGCACACGGGGGGCGCGATTTCTATCAAAGTTGCCGGGGCGAAAGTCGCTCAAGACAGAAAGTTTATCAGTTTCGCATTCAAGGATGTGACGATTTGAGGCGATAATAAGATATGCGAAGAAAATTCACCTTTCTTTTGTTGCCTATGGCTCTCCTAATGGTGAGTTGTGGTGGAAACACTCCCTACGCGAATCAGGGAGGGCAGAACCCAGTAGTTCGCTGGAATCAGACTCTCTTGCAGGCCATTCGCAACACTCGGCTCGGGCCACCGATGACGGCGAGAGCAATCGGAGTGGTCTACACCAGCATGTATGACGCTTGGGCCGCATATGACGGGAAGGCGGTGGGCGTTCACTGGCGTTCCAATATTCGCCGCCCCATCGGCGATCGGAGCGAGGCAAATAAGGCGAAGGCGATTGCTTTTGCTGCACATCGAACTCTGATGGATTTCTACCCAAGCCAACAGGCCCTCTTTGATGCTGAAATGGTCGCGCAAGGCTTTGATCCAGCTGATTCTAACACGAGTTTTGACCAACCTTCCGGCGTTGGCAATCTGTGCGCTCAGGAAGTAGCAGCATTTCGCCACGCCGATCGCGCCAATCAGCTTGGAAATTATTCCGACACCACGGGTTATGTTCCGGTAAATACGGTTGATGTTGTGAACGACCCTGATCGCTGGCAGCCGCTTCGCTTTACGAATGGAGCTACGCCTGGCTTTGTCGGTCCGCATTTCGGATTGGTCAAGCCCTTTGGGATGGCCAGTGGATCACAGTTTCGTCCAGCGCCAGTCTTTGCAAAATTCGGGAGCCAAGCTTATCGAGATCAAGCGCAGCAAATTATTGACATTGCCGCGAATCTGAGCGAGCGCGAGAAAGTAATCGCCGAATATTGGGCGAATGGGCCAAGTTCGGAACTTCCTCCGGGCCACTGGTGCATTTTTGCTCAACAGATTTCCGAGCGCGACGGGCATTCGCTGGATCAAGATGTCAAGATGTTTTTTGCGCTTGGCAATGCTCTGATGGATGCAGGCATTGCCGCTTGGGACGCCAAGCGAGTCTACGATAACTCGCGCCCGATCACTTGCATTCGGGTTCTAAAAGCGGGCACACCCGTCACGCTTTGGAACGGTGCAACAGTAGATGGCTCCTTATGGGTGCCGTATCAGCCTGGCACTTTTATCACCCCGCCGTTTGCCGAATTCGTCTCGGGTCACAGCACTTTCAGCGCCGCGGGGGCCGTGGTCC
>JANNCV010000039.1:0-15952 GCA_031386985.1 Armatimonadota bacterium | reverse complement strand
TTTGCCCGCTACTTTCGATGATGCCTTCGTCGCGGCGCGAACGGTTTTCGGGACTTCCCTCCCGATCCATCTGGCTTCGCAGACGACGGCTAGAGCGAACCGAACCGCCAAAGATGTGGCCCGGGATACGCTAGAGGATGCCATGCGAACGGCAAACGGTCAGCTCCTTGCCAATCCACTTTTCATCGCGGCCTTGGCCTCTGCGATGGGGTTAACCCTGCGCGATAGCGTTCCCTCGCCTTCGATTCCTGGGGCAGAGGCGCCCGTTGCTTTGGTGGATTTTAGCTATCCCCAGCGCCATACCATCCGGTTTTTGCAGCTTAGCGATGAGGGCATGGCCGTGAGCGGGAAGCCGGCTTGGGCGCGCGCGTGCCGCATTGTTTATGCGATTGTGGCGAGCGGAGCGGCCCCTCCCGACATCGAAACCATGACCTATTTGGCCTCGGATACGGCCTCGCCTTACACCTGGGATATTGACGGCGATCATGTTGGAAAAGACATCTGGTATCGCTGCGCCTGGGAATCTCCAACCGGAGAAATCGGCCCCTGGAGCGATCCGGCCAAGGGAACGGTTACAGGCTAGCCCTTTAACGTAAGGTAAAAAGCCCGAACTTGAGAGTTCGGGCTTTTTGCTGTAAGCTTATCGGCGATGCGGCGCGTGGTTTCGGTTAGTTTGGGTTCAAGTAAGCGGAACAAGACCCATGAAGTAGAAATCCTCGGTGAACTCTTTAAGATCGAGCGGATTGGGACGGATGGGGATTTGGGGAAATTCGCCCAGATGTTTTGCGATCTGGACGGCAAGGTGGATTGCCTCGGTGTGGGCGGGGCGGATATCTATGTGGTTGTGGACAAGCGGCGGTATGCGTTTCGGCAGATTCAGAAACTCGTTGCTGGGGCGAAAATTACGCCAGTTGTGGATGGAAGCGGGCTCAAACACACGCTGGAGCGAGAGACCATACGATCATTGCAACGCGATGGAATTTTAGATTTCTCGCACGAGAAAGTCTTGCTTGTTAGTGCCGTAGATCGCTTCGGCATGGCTCAAGCGCTGATTGAGGCGGGGGCAAAAACAACTTATGGGGATTTGCTCTTTGGCCTGGGCCTACCCATTCCCGTGAAAAATTATCGGACAGTGGAACTCTTTGGAAGGCTAATCCTGCCGATCATCACCAAGCTCCCCTTCAAGTGGTTCTATCCCACCGGTGAAAAACAAGACACGCGAACTCCGAAGTTCCCGAAAGTATTCGCCGAGGCTTCCGTTATCTGCGGCGACTGGCTCTACATCAAGCGCTACGCCCCGGATCGGCTTGACGGAAAATCGATTATCACCCAAACCCTGCGGCAAGCAGATTTTGATTGGCTGCGCACGACGGGGGCAAAACGGGCAATCACCACAACCCCAATCATGGGAGGTGAGACTTTTGCTACCAATGTTATGGAGGGGGTGATCGTCGCATTAAACCAAAAACCGCCCGCCGAACTTAGAGAGAGCGATTATTTGGACACGCTCAAACGCCTGGGTTGGAAACCGAATGTGATTGATCTTTAGCTATCTGCCGATAATCTCCCAGTGAGTAAACTCAACCGCCAAGGAAGGTCCGTAAGCGCGTGAAAGAAACCATCAAGAAAGTCTTAAGCAAAGTCGGTCGCGCCAGCATTGAGCCGACGATTGAGCGAATGCTTTTCGAGCAGCTTCCCGCTCCTTCTCGAACTGAGCAAATGATGATGATGCTCCGCCTTCGGGAAGTAGTTGAGGGCCAGGGTAAGCGCTTCACCTTCGACGAAATCGGATTCAACGCATTTTCCTCGACCCATGAAGATGGCTGCTTACTTTACATCTATTCTCTCATTGGAATGAGCACTCGCAAGTGCCTCGACATCGGTTGCGGACGGTATCAGGGCAGCAATGTGGCGAACCTGATTGTCAATCACGGATTCACGGGACTGTTGATTGATGGGAGCTCGCTAAACATTGAGTTAACAAGGGAATTTTATTCAAAACACCCGGAAACCAGGCTCTTTCAACCGGCCCTCCTGAACACATTCATCACAGCAGAGAACATCAATGGCTTTGTCGCCGATCACAACCTTATGGGCGAGATTGATCTTTTATCCATTGATATTGATGGTACGGATTATTGGATTTGGAACGCGCTTGAGACGGTTGACCCTCGTGTAGTCGTCGTCGAATATCAAGACCTTCTCGGTCCAGATCGAGCTTGGACAGTTCCTTATAAGCCTGATTTCAATATGCAGTCGTTTCCGGTGAACCAGAGCGGTTTTAACTACTGCGGGGCCTCTCTCAACGCGTTCAACAAGCTCGCGAAATCGCGCGGATACCGACTGGTAGGCTGTAGTAAAGGTGGATGGAACGCGTTTTTCGTGAAGAATGGCCTAGCCGACGAGTTCTTACCCGAAGTTACGACCGCGAGTTGCTTCCGCTATGATTGGAACCAAAAGAGCATCACCGAAAGATTCCCGCTCGTAAAAGATATGGAGTGGGTCGAAGTCTAATCGAAGACGATCACACCGCGAGTGCTGGTTCCGTCCAGCATGTCTTGATACGCTTTATTGATTTGATCAAGGCGGTAACGATGGCTCACGAGTTGATCCACCGGCAACTTTCCTTGGCTCCAAAACTCGCCGTAAAGTGGGAAGTCCCGCCCGGTATTCGCGGTCCCATAGTAAGAGCCCATGACGGTCTTCTCCTGCCGAACAAGGGTTGCCCCGGGCAGATTAGTCGCCGATCCATTCGGGGAAAGCCCGCTTAGGACAACGGTTCCACCCGGTCTCGCGAGTTCAAGCGCGAGCTCCTGAAGTTCCGGTTTACCAACGGCTTCAAAAACATAGTCCGCTCCGCGACCGTGGGTTCGGTCCCGCGTCCACTCCAAAACTCCCTCTGGCCCGGCCGGGGTTTGGAAAGCGAAAGTTGCGCCAAGAGCCAATGCCGAATCTAGCCGAGACTCGCAAACATCAATTGCCAAGATGGACCCGGCCCCCGCCAATTTCGCGCCCATAATGGTGGAAAGCCCAACTCCGCCGCAACCAATCACCGCCACCGAAGATCCTGGCTTAACTTGGGCCGTGTTCAAAACGCTCCCAACTCCCGTCATGACCGCACACCCGATCAGAGCCGAGACCTCAAAAGGAATTTCGGTCGGCATCGGCACGCAGCAAGCCTCGGGAACTACGCAATAATCAGCAAAACAGGCCAGGGCAGAATAGTGATAAAGCGGCTCTCCATTCGAGGATAAGCGGGTGGTCCCATCAATCATCGTCCCCGCCCAGATTGGGCCAACGTAAGCTCCGCACAAACTCGGACGACCGTTCTCGCAATAAAAGCAGGAGCCACAATTCGGAGCCCAGTTCAGCGCGACAGAGTCGCCAAGTTTGACTCTCGTAGTGCCGCTACCGATTGATTCGACGATGCCGGCCCCTTCATGCCCGGCAACGAGGGGTAAGGGATGCTGGGTGTCGCCGGTCACGAGGTGCCAATCGCTATGACAGACGCCGACGGCCTTAACTTTGACCAGAACTTCATTGGCCCGTGGCTCGGCCAGGTCAACTTCTTCAATCTGAAAGGGCTGACCGACGCCTCTCAAGACAGCCGCGCGAATTTTCATACTCGCCCGGCAAGGGATTTGATGGGTCGCCCCATGGCCCCGGCTATTCTGGTTACGCCACTCATCGTTTCTTCGAACTCAGCGAACGACAGGCTCTGGCCGCCATCCTTTTTCGCAGCGGGCGGGTTGGGATGGGTCTCGATGAGTAAGCCATCGGCCCCGACCGCAATTGCGGCCGCCGAAAGCGGAGCGATGAGATCGCGCCGCCCGGCCGCATGACTCGGATCAACGATGACGGGCAGATGGCTCAGGCCCTTTATGGCAGGAACGACGGCTAGATCAAGAACATTGCGGGTGTAATCATCGAAACCCCGAATTCCGCGCTCGCAAAGAATGATGTTATTGTTGCCTTCGCTGGCTATGTATTCGGCGGCAAGGAGCCACTCGGTGAGTTTTGCGGCGAGGCCACGCTTCAGCAAAACCGGAATTTGAGTTCGCCCAACTTCTTTGAGCAGATCGAAGTTTTGCATGTTGCGCGAGCCAAGCTGGAGGATGTCGGCGTATTGGCTCACTTCATCCACGCGTCGCGGGTCCATCACTTCGGTAATTACCATTAGGCCGTGTGCATCGGCGGATTCGCGTAGCCACTGGAGGGCCTCGGTTCCGAGTCCCTGGAATCCGTAAGGGGATGTAGATGGCTTGTAAGCCCCCCCGCGCAAGAAGGTTCCGCCGTTCGCGCTGACGGCTTTCGCGCAAGCTTCAATTTGCTCAGGCGATTCGACGGTGCAAGGTCCCGCCATGATGATGAGATCGGGGCCACCAATCTTAAGGGTTCCGACGGTTACAGGCCTTGTCGGAGTTCCAGCAATGAGTTTATAGGGAGAGCCAGATAAGACGACGGTCGCTACAATTGGGTTGGCTCGAAGCCTTTTTGCGATCCCGGCAGTGAAGTGGCTGGCAACACCGACGGCATCAATGAGCAACCTTTCCCCCGTTTGGATAACCGAAGTTGAGAATCCTTCTGCCTCCAGTTCGGCGACGAGGGCTTCGGTCTCATGACGCTCAATCTCGTTGCGCAAAACTACAATCACGTGCAAACCTCGCGTAAAGCCTGCTCAAGCTTATCGTGTTCGGCTTCGATGCCGATGCTGACTCGCACGCAGTTCGGCGCTCCAAAGATTCCGCCCCCGCGGATGATGATTCCGCGCTTCAAGAGTTCCGAGACGATCGGAGCGGTGGGCCGGTGGAAATCGGCAAAAACAAAGTTTGCGTGGCTCTCGCAAACGCTGGCTTCGCATGCTTTGAGAATCCCGGTCACGCGCCGGATCCCTTCCCGATTGTTCTCAACTGTCTGACGTATGTGATCCTCATCTTCAAGAGCGGCGATCGCCGCCACTTGAGCCAAAGTGTTAACCCCGAACGGCTCGCGCACACGATCTGTCGCGTCAACAATTTCGACGGGAGCAAATCCGTATCCAATCCGAATCCCGGCGAGCCCGTAGGTTTTGCTAAAGGTTCGCAACCCGATTACTCGGTGCCCCGCCGCCAAGAAATCACTTGATCGGGGATAGCCGGAAGCATGCTCGGCAAACTCGAAATAGGCTTCATCGAGCACGGTGAATACGTGCTCGGGAAGATCATTCAAGAACGCTGCCATTTCGGTTTCGCGAACGATGGTCCCCGTTGGATTATTGGGGTTTGCGATGAAAAGGAGCTTGGTGTTTGTCGTAACTGCCGCCCGCATTGCGTTCAGATCGTGCGTGTAAGTTGAATCCAAAGGAACCCGAATGAGCCGGCAAGGCGCGAGGTTCGCGGTTGCGTCGTAGCGTATAAAAGAAGGGTCGCCCACGATGACCTCATCGTCCGAAGACCCGAGAAAAATGAGCCCAAGGAGATGAATGAGATTGTCGCTGCCATTCCCGACGACGACGTTGTAAGCACCCACCCCAAACCGCTTAGAAATCGCCTGTTTAAGTTCAAATACTGATCCATCAGGGTAGAGGTGCATCTGCTCTGACGCTTCTTTAACCGCGGAGATGGCACTGGGGGAAGGCCCGAGCGGGTTTTCATTGCTCGCGAGCTTGGTAATGTTTTCTATGCCTAATTCGCGCTGAACTTCAGAAGCGGGCTTACCCGGTTGATAGGGTTGCATTGTGAGGATGTTTGGCCTAATTTTGGCGCTCACACCGTCTCCAGGTCTTCGCTCCGCACCAAAAGGTCAAAATTCGGCACGAAGTTCAGTTCTTCTGCGGTTAAGAGCTTGCGCTGCTCTTCGCCAACTCCAGACACAAACTTTTCCTGCATCCGCTTTGTCGCGTTCTTGTGAACGTCCGAAGATATCTTGCTCAATGATTCGAGATCAACTTTTATTGCGATCTGATCTTCGGCGAAAATGTTTTGGATTGTTCCGACCAATCCGCTCATGTGATCGAAATAGCGGTTCAGTCGCTTGTCTTCTTCGGTTACAGTACGCGCCACGATGCGCACTTTTTGGCCTTCTCGCCACTTGCTCATAGGTTCAGTTTACCGCCTTGTGCCCTTCGGAAACCGGTATCATCTGGGCAGTGAGCTTCAGTGCGCGACTCGACGCTGATCAGTTGTTGGTGGATCCCGGCGAAACCGTCATACTTTCGGTAGAAGTTGCGAATGCTGGAGCCGAAGTTGATCAATTTGAGATTTCGGTTTCCGGATTAGACGCCGATTGGACGGCGTTGCCCGTTCCGTCTTTTAGCCTTCAATCAGGACAGAGCGGTTCCTACCAAGTTGTTTTTAAGCCACCTCGCGCCGCGGATAATCTAGCGGCAGCCTATCAGCTCACTGTCCAGGTTCGTAGCCTGGAGTCGGGCGACTCTAAAACGCTTAGCTCGCAGCTCATCCTGAGCCCGTTCCACAGCCTCTCGATGGACTTGCTCCCAAAACGTGGAGTTTTTGGGCCAATGGTGCGCGATAATATTTTCGAAGTTTCAATTGTCAATCTCGGTAACTGTGAACACGAGCTCCAGCTCTTTGGTAGCGACCCGGAAGACGAACTTGCCTACGAGTTTGCAGCAGAAACGCTCACCGTTGCCGCAGGACAGCAAAGAGATATTGAGGTCGTAGCAACCCCAATCAAAGCCAAGCCAATCGCCGGTTCAAAACTTCATGGTTTTGCGATCAATGCGCGTAGCCTTAACTACCCAACCGTCAGCTGTGGAACCCAAGGTCAACTGGAGCATAAGCCCTTGGTCAGCCCCGGAACATTTGCCATCTTGATCGCCTTTGCCCTGTTAGTTTACGGGTGGTTGAACTTCGCGCCAAAGCCCCCCGCGATGGAGGTCTTTCAGTTGGATCGCACCGACGTAAAGGTCGGCGAGACGATCAAGCTCACCTGGCGGAGTGCCAACGCGAAATCCGTGCGGATCACGTTCAATGATCGCGAAGTGGTAAGTGCCGGCCCGCCAAGCGGGTCTCAAGAGTTCCCCGCCCGTGAGTCGGGCCAGTTTGAGGCAGTGGCCATCGCCGATTCCAAAACAAGCCCCGCCATCGTGGCCTCGCTTACCGTCAGCCAGCCCATTGACATAAAACGGCCCGTGATCGAAACGTTCAGTTTGAGTTCCCGCCGAGTTGAACCCGGAGAACAGTTAGATGTTCGCTATCGGGTTACGGGCACAAACGTGATTACAACCGTGCTTATCTACAAGGGCGAAGACCTCTTCAAAAGCCTCGTCGTTGATTCGAGTAAACGTAGCGAAACGGTTCAGTCGCCAATCGAGCCCGGCACATACAAGGTTAGGCTCGAAGCCAAGAATGATGGCCTGCAAGGGAGCCAGAAAGTAGAGAGTTTGACTCTGACGCTCGTGGTAGAAGACCTTCAGACGGCGGAGATCATCGCTTTTGATGTAACACCCAATCCGGTAGACCCCGTGGTCGCGAAGGTCACGGTGAAATGGGAGGTTAAGGGTGCAAACCGTATTGAGTTGCGAATAGGATCAACGCTCACCACCTTGGATGCTGATCGGGGCCAGATCGAACAAGATATTTTCAAATCAACCGATTTTGAACTCATAATTGAAGATACGAAGGGCAAATCAACCCGCAAGACCGTTAAAGTTGAGGTGAAAGAAGTTGATCCGCCAGCCGATGACTCCAAGGCCGCGGTTCCCCCTCCCAAAGTTGATCCTCTGCCCAGAGGTGGCCGATAATGCCACGCGCCTTACTCAGTGCGACCGATAAATCTGGCCTTCCCGAGTTCGCGAGGGGGCTGTCGGATTTGGGTTTTGATCTGATCAGCACGGGAGGAACAAGCAAACTCCTTCGCGAAGCAGGGCTTGACGTTCGCGACGTTTCGGAGGTCACAGGCTTCCCCGAAATGCTTGATGGACGAGTTAAGACGCTTCATCCCCTAATTCATGGTGGACTCCTTGGGGACGTCCGCCTTGAATCCCATCGAAGCCAAATGGCGACGGCGGGGATCGAGCCTTTTGACCTGGTTTGCGTGAATCTGTACGCCTTTGAGCAAACTGTGAACGGAGAGCACACCTTCGAGGACGCAATCGAGTCCATTGATATCGGCGGTCCGGCGATGATTCGCGCTGCGGCAAAAAATCATGCCAATGTCACCGTTGTCGTTGATCCTTCAGACTACAACGCAATTCTTTCCGGTCTGCAAACAGGCTCGATTGACCGGGCGGGGCTTGCCGCAAAGGCGTTTCGACACACCGCCTACTACGATTCGGTTGTCGCCCGATACCTGACTGGATTAGGGGCGGAAGAGGTGTTCAGCCCTGACTTGACGCTCGGATTGAGAGTGGCTCAAGAGTTCCGCTACGGAGAAAACCCGCATCAGAAAGGCGCGCTATACCGCGACCCATTGAACCAGAGGGGGCTTCCTTACGCCAAGCAGCTTTGGGGAAAGGAGCTGAGCTTTAACAACATTAATGATGCAAATGGCGCCTGGGAGCTTGTAAGCGATTTACCCCCCGGCGCTTGCGCGATCATAAAGCACACGACCCCTTGTGGGGTGGCCCTTGGCCAGGATCTTGGTCACAGCTACGAACTCGCCCGGGCCAGCGATCCCATTTCAGCGTTTGGGGGCATCGCAGCTTTTAACCAGCTCATTGATCAAGTTGCAGCGGAGGCCATGACGGCCAAGGGAAATTTCTTAGAAGTTGTAATCGCCCCGAGCTTCACCGAAGAGGCACTTGCCACTTTCAAGGAGAGATCCGGATGGGGCCAAGATGTTCGCCTTCTGGAGGCCGAACTCGCTCCAAGATCCGGATACCTATCCTTCAAAACCATCCGCGGAGGAGCAATTGTGCAGCAGTCCGACGAGGACCCCGCCTTCGATTGGCAGGTCGTAACGGCAGTTCAGCCCTCGATAGACCAACTAGCCGCCCTCAAGCTCCAATGGGCGATTATTCCGCATGTAAAATCGAACGCTATTGTCGTCGGCAATGCCACCCAAATGCTGGGCGTGGGAGCAGGGCAAATGAACCGAGTGCAATCTGTTCGATTGGCCCTCGAACAAGCGGGGGAAGCGGCCGTAGGCGCAGTTTTGGCGAGCGACGCCTTTTTCCCCTTCCCTGATAGCATTGAAACGGCGTCCAAGGCTGGCATAAAAGCCATTATTCAGCCCGGCGGTAGCAAAAAGGACCAATATGTTATCGCAGCAGCGAACGAACATGAAATTTCTATGGTCTTTACTGGTGTGAGGCACTTTTTACACTAAGTGTCTGGTACAGTTTGAGTTAGGTGTCTATATGAAAAATCAAAATGATTTGATCATCGCAGTCGTTTCCATAGTTTTTGGCTTGATCGGCGTGGGTATTGCTTTCGGCACTCGCCCGGCATCAAAAGCCGCCCCAATGCCAGCTACGGTTGACCTCACTCCTCCCGTCATCAAGAGCGCGGATGTTCCAATGACCAATGGGATTGCAACGAGCAAGACTGCCGCAGGCGGTAGAGCAGGGGCTCAAGGCGGACCATCGGCGTCCGGTGCAGCCGGCGGCGGCGGCCCATCGAACTCGGCCCCAATGGCTGCCGGTCAAGCTGGCGGCTAGGATTCTGATTTAGGTGTGCGCTCCATCAGGAGCGCCACCGCATCGAACGGTCGAACCCGGCCCCTCAGCGTATTATCCACGGCCTCAAAAGTAGGTAACTGCATTTGATGTCGCCTCGCCAAAATCAGAGCAGCTTCGCTCGTCGGAACGCCTTCGGCAACCTGGCCAATTTCTTGTAACGCTTCCGAGAGGCTTTTCCCTTGCCCAAGCGCGAAACCCACCCGATAGTTGCGGCTTAGTTTGCTAGCTGCGGTGGCAAAGAGATCGCCTACTCCCGCTATTCCCATAAATGTTTCCAATCGCCCCCCCATCGCAATTCCTAACCGAGACATCTCATTAAGTCCGCGTGCGAGCAATGCGCCCTTCGTGTTATCGCCAAAACCGAGCCCATCGCTAATCCCCGCCGCGATCGCCATGACATTTTTGAGAGCGCCCGCAAGTTCAACACCGATCAAATCGGTTGAAGTATAAACTCGGAACGAGCCACACATAAAAGCGCGCCTAACTGAATCGGCTTTCCCCTCATCAAGATAAGCGCAAACCGCCGCTGTAGGGATTCCTCGTGCGATTTCGATTGCCAGATTCGGGCCACTTATGGCCCCGATGTTTTCGGCAGGCAACGATTTGGCTAAGACATCACCCAAAAGCTCGGCCCCAAAAGCTAATCCCTTCGAGGCGATCAGAGCTAGGCCGTCCGGCTGGCGTTCCGCAATGATTGGGCCGATTTCTCGAACCGCATGAGAAGGAACGGCAACAACCCATACGTCAGCTTCGCCAAGATCCGAAACATCACAGGTAATCCGCACGTTTTCGGGCAAAACGAAGCCCGGCAGGTAAAGCATATTCTCGCGTAGAGAAATCGTGGCCAAGGTATTTTCATCGGCCGGACCGTAAAGCGTGACATCGTGTCCATTACGCCCAATCAAGAGTGCAATTGAAGTTCCCCAACTTCCAGCCCCAATGACGTTGACCTGCATGATTTGATTCTACTTGAACTCGAGAACGGGCGTCGCCGAAATCAGAAACTTCGCCCCAAATGCTTGACCCAGTGTTGCGGGATTGAGCACTTCATCGGTCGGCCCAAACCGCTCAAGCTTCCCCTTAACCATCAGCGCCACCTTGTTACAAGTATGGGCTGGCAAGTGCAGATCGTGCCACGACGCGATGACAATCACCCCTTCGTCTCGTAGTTCATTGATCAAACTAACAAGCATCGTTTGATGGGCAAAGTCAAGGTGCGTCGCGGGCTCATCTAAGAGGAGGAGTCGCGAGCGAGATGAATCGGAACCAATTTGAGCAAGGGCGCGGGCGATCAGCGTTCGCTGCTTCTCGCCGCCACTCATTTCCGTTATGGGGCGGTCGGCAAGTCCATCGCAATCGGCCCTCCTAAGGGCGGCTTCGGTGGCCAGATTGTCCTCCTCGGTATCAGCAAAACCCGGTGACCAAGGCATCCGCCCCATCATCACCATTTCCCGCACGGTAAACGGGAACGAAACCGATTCCTCCTGCGGCACGTAAGCTACGCTGCGATGCCATTCCTTTGAGTTCGGCCTGATTTCGTCGCCTAAACTTGCCTTCCCGGAAAGAGGTTTGAGCGAGCCGACTAAGGACTTCAAGAGCGTCGTTTTTCCGCTCCCGTTCGGCCCGAGAAGGGCCAATCCATCGCCACCGACGAGATCAAAATTGATCGGCTCTACAACTCGCTTTCCATGGTAGCCGCATTCTAGGTTTTGGACAGATAAGCTCATTGTCGGCTTTGACCGGTAGTGCAGATTACCAGAACGACGCTTGCACTGAACCGAAACGGATTTATTCGTTTCCCCGCATGAACACGAGATGCAGATCTCGATTTGGTGTGGCATAGAAAGAACATGTGTAAAGACATCCGCTTCACCGCGCGCCTCGCTCTTACGTTAATCGTCGTGATGGCTTTTCATGCCGCTTTTGCCCAGGCCAAGGTTCCCGGAAGGGTTCTGGTAAAGTTCACCCCGAGCGCTACCACCCAAGCGATTGCCACAGCGCTAACTCAGGAGGGCGCAACGAGTGTAAGAGAGTTGCCAAAGCTTGGGGTTAAGGTCCTAGCCGTAGCCCCCGGGGCCGAAACCCGAGTAGCCAAAGCCCTCTCCCGCCGCCCCGGCGTCGTCTTCGCCGAGCCAGATTGGGCTAAAGCGCCGGCTGTCATTCCTAATGACCCCTATTGGATGTATCAATGGCATCTGCCAAAGATGTCCGTCCAAGACGCTTGGGGAATAAACGCGGGCCTTAACAGCGTAACTATCGCG
This sequence comes from Armatimonadota bacterium, assembly GCA_031386985.1. Taxonomy (GTDB): domain Bacteria; phylum Armatimonadota; class Fimbriimonadia; order Fimbriimonadales; family Fimbriimonadaceae; genus JANJUB01. The sequence continues at coordinate 4,069 of JANNCV010000039.1, read as the reverse complement.
ATTCTTGACACCGGGTGCGACCCAACTCATCCCGACTTAGTCGGGAAGTATGTGCCGGGTTGGAACACCTACAGCAATAACGCGAACACAACTGATGTCTATGGTCATGGCACCCCGGTTGCAGGATGCGCGGCAGCTTCGACTAACAATGGCTTTGGAGTTGCTGGTGTTGCATGGAATTGCAGGATCATGCCGATGAAAGTCAGCGATGCATCGGGATATGGATACAGTAGCACGATCGCAAATGCCCTGACCTGGGCCGCTGATCGCGGCGCAAGAGTTGCCAATATCAGCTACATCATGACCGGAGATGCGACGGTAAGGACTGCCGCTCAGTATTTTCAATCGAGGGGTGGAGTCGTCACAATTTCCTCTGGCAACGGAGGGACATTTGATTCGACTCCAGATAATCCCTACGCCTTGACCGTGGCGGCCACTAACTACAACGATGTTCGGGCAACTTGGTCAAACAGCGGGAACGCGGTGGACATCGCCGCTCCCGGAGAGACCATCTATTCCACCAATAATGGTGGGACCTATGGTTCGTGGTCGGGAACGTCGTTTTCGGCTCCTGTCGCCGCTGGTGTTGTTGCTCTTGCGATCTCTGCAAATCCGACTTTGACCGGCACACAGATCCAGACTGTCCTCAAGCAATCCGCTGACGACAAGGGCGTAGCTGGCTGGGATACGCTCTACGGGTGGGGCCGAGTGAACGCTTTGCGTGCCGTTAACCTCGCACTCGCCACCAGCGGTTCCGCCGACACAACCGCTCCCAACGCGAGTTTTATCTATCCAACAAATGCGGCTATCACCGCCGGAACCATTTCGGTTCAAGTGAATGCAACCGATGATGTGGGTGTCGCTTCCGTCACCCTGTATCTGGATGGCGTTGCTTTAGGCACGGACACGACGGCCCCGTTCACATTCGCGTGGAACACAACTACGTCAACCAATGGCACGCACAATCTGCGAGCCGAGGCGCGGGATGCGGCGGGTAACGTCTCGAGCCCCCAAATCAGCACCACAGTGAGCAATACGCTTGCCGACACCATTGCCCCGACGGCCGTCATTACTTCACCCACGACCGGTGCTTCGGCGGGCAACACGTTTACAACTACTGCAAGCGCAAACGATAACGTTGGAGTTGCCCGGGTCGAACTATGGGTAGATGGTGCACTCAAACTCACGGATACCACGGCGCCCTATAGTTTCAGCGTAAACTCGCGAAAGTGGGCGGTCGGATCAAACCATACGTTGGTGAGCAAAGCCTTCGATGCCGCCGGAAACATGGGAGCATCGGCTTCGGTTTCGGTTCGAAAATAGGCCACCAAAAGTTAGCCGCACTTAGGTAAAAGTGCGGCTTTTTTGGCGTTGAGATTGCAGATGCTCAGGGTTGAAAGACCCTGAATCCAACTCGAATCGGGGTCGTTTTGTGAAAAACACCTCCAACAGCCAAGCATTTTTCGAGTAACACGGCAGCGCCTTGGCTCGTATGCCAACTAGGTATAACTCAAATCATGACCAACATCACGCTCTTTCGTATCTTCCCGATTTTCGCCACGCTTGTCTGTCTCGCGTTCGTCCTTGGTGGCTGCGGCGGGGGCGGCGCCGGAACCGGATCCGTGGGCGGAGGTTCGGGCACCCTCGCGATCCATCTGTCGGACGCCGGGGGCAATGGCATCACCGCCGCCAATTTGACCATCACGAAGATCGAAGCCCATATCGGCAGCAAGTGGGAAACCGTGTTTACCGGTAGTCAAACCGTGAATCTATTGGATCTCAGAAACACCGACATGGTGCTCGGTTCGGCCCTGGTCACGGCCGGTAACTACACCCAAGTGCGCATCTTCGTCAGCAATGCGACCGTTACAGACGCAACGGGGGTTCACAGCGTCACGATTCCGAGTGGTCTGCAAACCGGCATCAAGGTCAACCTAAACTACACCGTTAATCCCAACGTGATCACGGATATCTTGCTCGATTTCAATGTCGGCAAATCCTTTATCCTTCAGGGGAACGGAGTATATCGCCTCCAGCCCGTTATCCCCGCCGTCATCAAAATCCTTTCCGGAACCGCGACGGGAACCGTCAGCGATGCGGGTGGACTTGTTGAAGGCGCAAGCGTCACCGCAATCTACACCGCTGGTTCGAGTTATCCGTTGCTAACCGAGGTAAACGGAACGTTCACTCAGGCGGATGGCAGATTCAAGGTGTGGGCGTTGCTCCCCGGCACCTATACCTTCACTTTTAGCTACGTGAATCCGGCGACGAGCATGACCGAGACGGCAACTGTCACCGGCGTCTCCGTCGCCGCGAACGCGAATAGCGATCTGGGCGCTGTGACGATACTGTAGCAACAAGTTCCACTTAGCGAAACCCACGTGGAGCAAGCTGCACTTCGCGAAAACGACCGTAGAGCCCCGGATGTATCGTGCCGGGGCGGTCTCTTCTAAGGCTTGCCTGGATGAAGCAGGTGCATAATACATCACCTGCTCCACGGAGTCTTCGTGCATCGGACGTCGGGATTGGCTCTCAATCCCAGCCTAAAATCACATCCTGAAGATCGCAACCGATCGTGCCCGTGTAGGGGTAGGCGAACGGATCAGTCACCAAGCCCCAGCGAACCGGGTTTTGGGAGATGTATCGGGCATGACTCCGCCAGTCTCGCGATCCCATAACAACATGATCGTGAAAACTGTATTGCCATCCGTCTAGGTTCTTGCGCTTAAACCACAGACCACTGAGCAACTTGAACCGAGTCATCGCCTCTAAGGTGTCAGAGTGGTCGCGGAGACCCGTGAACATGACGTGCAAATGATCGGGCATAAAGCAATAGATTGGGATGACACAATCGAATAGGCTGGCGGCACGCTCTAAGTGGGCAATAAGGGGCTCCACTCTCTCCGGGCTGGTGAAGTACCTCGCCCGATTCTCGGTGACAGCCGTAAAGGCAACCGTCTGCTCGCCAACATAGTATTCTCGCGGCATTCTAGGAGGATGATTGCTGATGAAGTGAACGTTACCCCAGGAATACTGGAAGGTTCCCCACTGGTCACATTTCACCCCGGCTCCACGGAGTCCTGATCTATACGTGGAGCCCCGGATGTATTGTGCCGGGGCGTGTTTGGTAGGGCTTGGTGCCGGGCGGTCTCTTCAAAGGCTTGCCTGGATGAGCGGTTCACGATACATCACCTGCTCCACGGGGCTACGGAAGCCTGAACATAACCCATTTGGAGTCCCAAAGCCAAACCAACCCACGTGGAGCCCAACCCACGTGGAGCCCCGGGATGTATTGTGCCAGGGCGTGTTTGGTAGGTTTGGTAGGGCTTGTGGCCGGGCGGTCTCTTCTGAGGCTTGCCTGGACGAGCAGCGCACGATACATCACCTGCTCCACGGGGGCTATGGGAGCCTGAACATAACCCCATTTGGAGTTCCAATGCTAAACCAACCCACGTGGAGCCCCGGACCAACCCACGTGGAGCCCCGGATGTATTGTGCCGGGGCGTGTCTTTTGGAAGGGCTTGTGGCCGGGCGGTCTCTTCTAAGGCTTGCCTGGATGAGCAGGTGCACAATACATCACCTGCTCCACGGGAGTTTGGGATTGAACTGGGCCCGGAAGCAGCCACGGCGTCTTATCTGTACGTGGAGCCCCGGATGTATCGTGCCGGGGCGGACTCTTCTGAGGCTTGCCAGGACGAGCAGGTGCACAATACATCACCTGCTCCACGGGGCTAGGGGAGCCTGAACAAACCCGGCTCCACAGGGCCACGAAGCCTGAACATAACCCCATTTGGAGTCCCAAAGCCAAACCAACCAACGTGGAGCCCCGGATGTATTGTGCCGGGGCGTGTTTGGAAGGGCTCGTGCCGGGCGGTCTCTTCTGAGGCATACCTGGACGAGCAGGTGCACAATGCATCACCTGCTCCACGGGGGCAACGGTCTTAGTGCCCAGATCCCACCACTTCAAACCCACCTAGACACCGGATGTTTTGTGCCGGGAAACGACCGATTCTCCCGGGACGATCCCTTAGGACTCATAAAAATAGGCCTCCCCCTCAATTGAGGGGGA
>JANNCV010000016.1:0-419543 GCA_031386985.1 Armatimonadota bacterium | reverse complement strand
GCGAAGAAGAAGAAAAGAGCGCGGGCGGCATCCTTTTGCCTGATGCCGCAAAGAAGAAGCCCCAGACGGGCAAGGTCGTTTCGGTCGGTTCCGGCCGAGTTTTGGATAATGGCGAGCGCAACGAAATGAACGTAAAAGCTGGCGATACCGTTTTGTTCAGCAAATACGGTGGCAATGAAGTAAGCGTTGATGGACAAGATTTCATGATTCTGGACGAGGATCAGATTTACGCTGTCATAAAGTAAATCAGGCTTTGCTTGCTCTGATGGCCTTGCATGGCTTTTTCGAAATTGCGGGTCAGCGGATAGAGTAGTTGCGGCTCTCGGTGGTCCCGGACCCCCGAATAAGCTCTTAGGCGTACGTGCGAATTCCCGGAATCGGCGGGACGCCGAAACTGCCTTGGGAACTTTTCTGGTGCCTTCTACATTTGATTGAGCAGGATCGGCCATGTTGGTTAATTATTCAAGCGTTTGGCCTAAACAGAGCACCTTGGCGATATCATTAAGCACAGGAGTGATGAAAGGCGATTTTGAAAGAGCGGTTCGCGGCGAACTGGCGGTGATGTATCGTGTCGCCCGACGGCTCACTAACTCCGGACCCGATGCTGAAGATTTGGTTCAACAGACTCTGCTTCGTGCCTTTACAGCTTGGGATCGCTTTGACGGAGCGAAACTGAGACCCTGGCTCCTTCGAATTCTCAGTAACGAGAACTTGGCCCGATTTCGGGGACCAGCCGCTCCCCAGCAGTTCTCGGAGGACGAGCATGATCAACCTTTCGAAAACAATCTCTGGGAAACCGTGCTGACCCGAGATCAAGTTCAACGGATCCTTTGCAATCTAGACAAATTGGAAACCCATTACAAGCTAGCCGTGCAACTTTGTGATGTTGAAGGGTTGAGCTACGAAGAGGCAGCTCAGGCTCTGGATGTACCGATGGGAACCATCCGCTCGCGGCTGTTTCGGGGACGCGCCATGTTAAGGGAATTGGTTTTGAATGATGGGGGCGATAACCGTGAATAATATCAACTGGCATGCCTACCTCGATGGCTCAATGTCTCTCGATGAGAGATCAATGGCTGATCAAGTCTTAGCAAGCGATCCGATAGCAAAAGCCCATCTCTCAAATCTAAAGGCGTTTGTTGCGCAGGTTCAAGAAGTAGGGTTAGCCGAGGAAATCCCCTTAACCAAACTGCGTACCCAGCTAAGCGCTTTGAAGCCCAGACCGCGATTTCACCTATCTTGGAAGGTCGCCATGCCCGTTGCGGCAAGCCTTGCGTTCGTTGCCTTTTTCCAGCTCGGCCGCCCTGCCGGCGATGCTCCGATTGTGAGCGGTCACATCAATGTGACCAACTTCGGCCAAGCGTCCATTTGGATGAAGGAAGCAAATGGAGTCGAGTTTCCAAAAGTAGAGTTGGCCGGAGCGCATATTGTTGCTTCCGAACGAACCAGCGACACAGGCTGTTTCTGCATGGAAATAGACGGTAAGTCAGTTTGCCTGAGGTTTTCCAAGAAGCCTGATGCCACCAAGGACTTTAAGAAATGCTTTGTAGATGGCTGCGAGTTCCTAGAAAAACCCGGTTTTGCAGCGTTCAAGTGTGAAGGCGGAATCCTGTGGATGGTCCATGCGCAAGACCAAAAACTCGCATGGGCAGTTGCAAGAAAAGCATCTAAGGCGATTCGCTCTATATAGGCAAAGCGAACGCCATCACGAAATCACCAATCGTGGTTGAAAGACCTGAATGTCCTCCCGCGCAAATGACAACATATTGCCGACCGTCGCTCCCTTCATAGGTCATCGGAGTTGCGTTTCCCCCCGCCGGAAGCTTGTGTTCCCATAGGACTTCCCCACTTTGCGAGTTAATCGCCCGCAGAAAGCCATCTCTAGTTCCCGCCACGAAGAGTAATCCGCCCGCAGTGCAAATCGAGCCCCCCAAGCTGGGGGAACCCCAATCCCTTGCTTTAGGATTAGCCGCAAGTTCGGGAAGGAAACCCAGCGGTTTCCGCCACCGAATCTCGCCCAGCCTCATATCAACCGCGATCACCTCACCCCATGGCGGCTTGATCGCGGGAAGGGCTCCGTTCTGCAAGGGAGCAGTTCCAACCGCATACGGCGTTCCCTTTTGCTCATAAAAAACCATCCCTCGCTGATCTCGCGCTTTAGCAAGATCTGAACGCTTTACTAAACGAATCAAGCTGGGCATGTTGTTAATGTTTGTGTAGAGCGTGTTTGTGCGCGGATCGTACGATCCTCCCGACCAGTTCATGCCGCCTAGGGTTCCCGGAACCTGAATATGGGTCTCAACCCGCTGAGGATCAAACAATTGCGATTCGCCATAACGTTCCAGCCTGCTCCTCATTCGATTCTTTTCAACATCATTGATTCCCCACGCATCGTCTGGTCCGATTCGGGTGCGCGCCAACAAGTTCGGCTTGATGGGGATGGGTTGGGTCTTCGATAGCTTCTCTCCAGTCACCCCATCGGAAGAAACTTGCGTCTCCGGCGTCTCAAAAATGGGTTTCCCTGTAACCCGGTCGAGAGTGAAAACCAATCCCATTTTGGTCAAAACAATGACGGCTTTGCGACCGGCAATCTCCGCTAAAATGGGCTGAGCTGGAATATCGTAGTCCCAAACATCATGGTGAACCACCTGATACCGCCACCTGACCTTACCGTTGGTAGCATCAACGGCAACTATGCTGTCGGAGTCCCGGTTATCACCTGGCCTCATGCCACCGTAGAAGTCTGGGCTTTGGCTGCTCGTTGGAATAAAAACGGTCTTAGTCAAAGGGTCGGCACTTATGACCGCCCAGGCGTTGCCAGCTCCGACACCTTTTGCAATGGGCTCAAATTTCCACCGGAGCTTGCCAGTTACCGCATCGTAGGCGCGGATCGTTCCGCTTGAAGTATCGGCGTCGCTCAAATCTCGTATTGTCGAGCCCACCACCACGACTCCGGCGACGATTGCAGGAGGAGTGTAGCAAACGTAACGACTAGCGACAAACTTCTTCAACCCACGTTTCAGATCAACCTTGCCCGCATTGCCAAAATCTGGACACGGTGTGCCGAATTTTGCATCAAGGGCGATGAGCCGCGAGTCATAGGTCGCAATGTAGATTCGACGTTGGCTAGTTTTGGGATTGACCCAAGTTGAGACCCCCCGGTGAATTAGGGGCTGATAGGCTCGGGACAAGTTCACGCCCGGGTTGTAATCCCACCTCTTATCACCCGTCGCGGCATCAAGGGCGATAACCCGACTGAAAGGCGTGCTGAGATACAGAGTTCCATCAGCCATGATTGGGGTGCATTGGAATGACGAGTTTGGATATCTGCCGCCGGTACTCACATCGCCCGTGCGAAACTGCCAGGCAAGTTTGAGCCTAGAAACAGTATTCGTGTTGATTTGAGCGGATGGCGAAAAGCGCAACCCTCCTGGGTCACGTCCATAGTTGGGCCAATCTGCGGGACCATCCACTAAGATCGAGGAAAGGAAGCTCAACAACTCGGACATTAACTTTACCAACTCGCCATGCACTATCGTTGTGTTAAGTAATGGAAAAATTCATGTAACCCTGGCAATTGTCACAGTCCATGCTCCAAATACCTGAGATACAATGAACCCTGTTATGAGAGTTTGTTTGTTGTTCGGTGCATTTTTAGTGTTGGCGGGAGCGAGCCAGGCGATTGTTTTCGATGATTTTTCGAGCGGCGCGTACGATAGCGGCCCGGTTACCAGCAACACGATTGCGTGGCAGAATGGCACGATGATCAATGGCGTTCGAGGAACGTTCGTTGGGATCACATCTAACCCTCTCTCCGAAACAGCAAGGTTGCGCATAGTTCCCGGTTCCGGCGCCTTTATCGCGTCGAGTGGCCTTAGCCTAGACGCCTTCTTTCAAGCCGCCTACGGCTTTGCCAACGGGAGCACATCTGTCGGAAGCAACCCCCTTAATATAAACTTGATGACTCAGAGCCAACTTAGGGTCACCTTTTTGGGTAGTGACTTGCCCATGGTTGCTACGGCAATTGTATTCACGAATAATGGCGCGGGATCGTTCACACGGGTCCTTAACCTGCCCGGCGGAATCACGAACGGTCAGACCGCAACTTGGGATTTCTCGGCGGACGCAGCCAGCCTCGGCGATGTGGATGCGATTGTCTTCGATTTTGATTCCTCCCCGAGCGGAGATTTCGGCATTTCTCGACTTGAGTCGGTACCCGAGCCAGCAACAATGGCCGCATTAGGGTTGGGGGTTGCCGCGTTGCTTCGTCGGCGCAAGAAGTAAAGCATCCGGAACCAGTTATGAGATGGTCCCGCCTGATCTTGGTGGGCCATTTTTTTTGCTTATAACTGTACTAACCGGACGGCACGGAGAATTGTGTGGGCACACCTGTTGACACTCACCCCCCTAGAGTGCTAAAATAGCAGTCATGGGCGGCGACTGCTAAAGCGTTGCTCGAAGGATACAAAAATGGCTGCAAAGAATTTACTATACGATGAGAATGCACGTCGCGCCCTTGAGCGCGGAGTTAATAAGGTTGCCGATGCCGTGAAAGTCACGCTCGGACCTAAGGGACGCAATGTCGTCCTCGACAAAAAATGGGGCTCGCCCACGATTACCAAGGACGGCGTAACCGTTGCCAAGGAAATTGAGCTCGAAGACCCTTACGAGAACATGGGCGCCCAGCTTTGCAAGGAAGTTGCGAGCAAGACCAATGATGTCGCCGGTGACGGAACCACGACCGCAACTGTTCTCGCCCAGGCTATTGTCAACGAGGGCCTTCGCTACGTTGCCGCCGGTGGTAACCCCATCGCGGTAAAGCGCGGAATTGATTCCGCCGTTGAGAAAGTTATCGCCGAGATCAAAAAAGCGGCGAAGCCGATCAAAGATAAGGAGCAAGTCCAGTTCGTCGCGACCATCGCCGGTAACGATGCTGAAATCGGTATCCAAGTTGCGGAGGCAATGGATAAGGTTGGAAAGGACGGCGTTATCACGGTTGAAGAGAGCAAGGGTCGCGAGACCAGCCTCGATATCGTTGAGGGAATGCAGTTTGACCGTGGTTACATTTCGCCTTACTTCGTAACCGACCCCGAGCGCATGGAAGCCATTCTTGAGAATCCGCTCATCCTCATCCACGAGAAGAAGATTAGCAACGCTCAAGACTTTTTGCCTTTCCTTGAGAAAGCGGCTGCCGCTCGTCGCCCGATCCTCATCATTGCTGAGGATATCGAAGGCGACGCGCTTGCGACCATCGTTCTGAACAAGATTCGCGGCATCCTCCAGATCGCCGCCGTCAAGGCTCCTGGCTTTGGCGATCGTCGAAAGGCCATGCTTGAGGATATCGCCACACTGACCGCCGGTCAGTTCATCAGCGAGGACCTCGGCACCAAACTTGAGAACGTTGGCATCGAAATGATGGGAACCGCCAAGAAGGTTGTTATCACGAAGGAAGAGACAACAATCATCGAAGGCGCGGGAAAGAAGGATGCGGTCATGGGCCGAATCGCTTTGATTAAGAGCCAAATCGAGAAGACCGACAGCAATTACGACCGCGAGAAGCTCCAAGAGCGACTGGCTAAGTTGAGCGGCGGCGTAGCTGTCATCAAAGTTGGCGCTTCAACGGAGACCGAGCTTAAAGAGAAGAAGCACCGCTACGAAGATGCTCTCTCGGCAACTCGAGCCGCCGTTGAAGAGGGCATCGTCCCGGGTGGCGGAGTTACTCTGCTACAGGCAGCCCAGGCGCTGGATACCAAGGGTATCACCGGCGACGAGCTCACCGGAATGATGATCGTAAAGCGCGCGCTCGAAGAGCCGCTACGAACAATCGCCGAAAACGCGGGTCTGGAAGGGTCGGTTGTGGTTGACAAGGTGAAGAACTCCAAGGCTGGTTTTGGTTTGGACGCCGTAACCGGCGAGATTGTAGACATGGTGAAAGCCGGAATCGTTGATCCCGCCAAAGTTACTCGCTCTACGATCCAGAACGCGGCTTCGATCGCGGGATTGGTTCTGACGACGGAAGCGTTGGTAGTTGAAAAGCCCGAATCCAAGAAGGGCGCCCCCGCCATGGGCGGCGGCGGCGGCATGGGAGACATGGACTTCTAAGAGTCTGAGCTTAGTAGGAGACGGGTGGGACTTGTTGGACAAGTAGGACGAATGCGTACTTGTCCAACCCGTCCCACTTGTCCCACGCTCTTCCCCCCAGGTAATCTCGCCTGATGCAGAAGCGCCCACTCATTCCGAGTCATGGCGGGTTCCGAGGTCTTCACGCTTTCAAACTAACCGAGGTTGTGTACGACGCAACCGTTGTCTTTTGTGACAGATTCGTTGACAAGAAGAGCCGAACCACGGATCAGATGATCCAAGCGGCCCGAAGCGGGCGGCAGAATATCGCTGAAGCTAGCGTTGATTCCGGAACCTCGAAGAAAAGCGAACTCTACTTGACCAATATTGCAAGGGGCAGTCTAGTTGAGCTCCAGTTAGACTATGAGGATTATCTCAGGCAGAACGGCTTGCCCGTCTGGAGCAAAGACGATCCTCGTTGCCTTAAGATTCGGGCCAAGGCGTTCGAGCAAGAGTCGGACAAGTCTGGCGTGAACCCAAAGCCCAACCAGTCTAACCAGTCCCACACGTCCAACCGCCAACGAAGCTCTTTCCGCAAAGACATCGCCTATTCCCTCTACTCAAAATTCTTCGAGAAGGCCCCCGCAGAAGTTGCAGCAAACACCGCAATCTGCCTTATCCACCAAGCAACCTACCTGTTGAATCGGCTTCTGGCTAGATTGGAGAAGGATTTCATCGAACAAGGCGGATTCACTGAGCGACTTTATGAAACTCGAAAGGCAAACAAGAGAACCCCGTAACCCATCCGGCGCCCAACGGAGCCAACAACTCAAGCACAATGAACTTGCACAAAAGCCTTTAACATGCCCTTGCCGCCGGTAAGCCCATCGGTTTCTCGCCATGGCGAGACGTGGACGGCATGCTGTGGGGAATCCTGAGTCGAGTCACAGAAACTCAAATCACGGTCAACAAAATCTCCCCAACGGGAGAAGATGACGGCGAGGAAACCTGCGCGATTAGCAAGATTAGCCTCTTTGATTTTGACGCTCAATATTCCGAGCGGCTAGTTCAGCTACGGGCATTCAAAGCAACCAAACCCGATAACATTCAGTATTCACGAAAGAGATTGGTGATCCGTGAAGCAATCGAAGCAGCCGCCCAGACCGGCGAGACACTGCACCTGAAGTTCCGAGCGGAATCGGGAGGGAGAACCGTGAGGGTGGTTTGGTGCGATAAAACCTGGGCAGAGCTAGCGGATTATGACGACCTCATGCGGGAGCAAGACCGCGAAATCTGGCGAATCTCCGCCATCACCGCCGTCCGATGGGGAACCGCCTCGGAAGAGGCGGACGACTTCTTGCGCAAACTGTCTTTTCAATAACCGTTTCCTGCTTCCCTTCTCCGAATCTTCAATAGGATTTGCGATGCTACTGTGCCAAAATTTACTCAAACGCCATGCAAGTCACCGGTCTTCATAAATGGCCCTACAATCCAGAGGATGTCACCGCAGAAATGGAACGCTACGAGTTTTCCGAGTTTAATCGTGAGGGCATGATTGAGCTCCATCAGAATGCGTGGATATTGGTCCTCGAACATGCTGGGCCAGCATCCGAAATGGACTTCTATATGATTAGTTATGCTGCGTCGGCCCAAGATTTGGCAAAGCCGATGGACCGCCAGGTTCCGTGGCTTGAACAAGTTCTAACTGACATGCCTGATCGGAGTTGCGTCGCCTTCTTTATTCACTACGTCAATCCTGACGGCCGCTGTTTCTATGGCGATGAGGTGTTGCAGTTACCCGGATCATCAGAAATGCCTGCACAAATTGCCGCATGCGTCAAATATGAATGTCCTTAGTGATTATCGCGTAGCTAGTGATAGTTCGGCGTCACGCCACGACCATTTCCAAAAGCGTGTTATGCGCTCTTCCTTCGATGTAAAGCCGAGCATGCTGCAGAATGTTATACTCGCCAGACAAGTTTTTTGATTCCAAGTGCAGACTTGCGACATAATCTACTCATGCGAAGCTCGGCGATCCGGCGCGCTCACTTGGCGCGGCGCAAGAAGTGGGCGCGGCAAATTGTATCGCGCTATCGTGATCCAGATTCGCCTAAGGGGCGGCGCGAAGTGGGTTGCGTCCCTGTTCATCACACCTATTGCGGATGCTTCTATTGCCGAGCTCCGAAGTTATTGGATGTCCCGAGCCCGGCCGACCGAAGATCCAAGGATGCTGTCCGCGATGCGTTGATCTGACATCTCGGGATCCCATGAAGGGGCCCATAATAGTTTGTGGATAGCTACTACGACCGCAAGTTTGTACGCGAGATGCAACGCATCTTCAGTTTTCCTCGGGCGCCAGAGCGGGTAACCCAGGTACCGCTTGATGGTGATGGCGCGGAATACAAGACTCTCATCAAAAAGCAATGGCACCAAATTGGCCGAGACGATTGGTGGAACTTCCTTAACGATATGTGCTATGTCGACGAGTTGCAGCAAGAACTTTTCGACTTTCTCTTTCCCTGCTTCTTGATCACTTGGCGCGATGGACTGGCGGCCCGCGATTACGCCCCTGAATCCGAGAGCGATCTGTTCAAGGCGATCCGAAAGGGCAACATTCTTGAAAAGATGATGGACCCGGCACGAAGAGAGCTCGTCGAAGCATGGATAACCGACGCGTTCTGCTCCCAGGTTGATACGCTCAATCCGGAAGATATCGAGTCGACCAGCAAACGAAACGACTGCCGCGACTTCTTCCTATACATGTTCAATGCGATTGGGCAGGTCATCCCGATCGTCGGCCCCATACTCAAGCGAATCGGTGATGCCAAGTCGCCGGGGCGCGCGCGCTATTGGCTCGTTTTGGCTACGGGCCTGTGCTACCCGGTTGATCGTGCCCCTTGGGTCGCGCCATGGACGCCCAACGAAGGAGGGGGCGGCGTTTACCTCACTGAATCCCACGCTGCGCTGTACGACTTCGGGTTCATGGAAGTGAATATGGAACGGTACCGCGAATTCCTGACGATAGAGCGCCTGAGATCGCTTCTAGAGGAGGCGGCGCAAGGCGACCTAATGGAGCACGAACGCGGTCACGTTCTCGCTTGCCTTCATCGAATCGATTTCAACCATTTGGGCGTAAAGGCTCGGCTGGAATGGTACCTCCACTCGCTGAGCCTTCCGGACCTCGGCGGCATCCAAGACGAACCCACATTTTTCGCTGACTGAAGAATTCCAGCTGCCCGTCTCATCATGCGTTGCACGTGATCCCCACACGCCTTTCGTGTGTGGACCCAGCGGCTACGCCTCGGTCCAAATCCATCTTTGGCACGAGACAACGCTTCGGGTTCGTCAGGTTTCGAAGCTGTTCGTCCTAAAGACTTCTATCGGGGCCGGGGCGCTTGCCGCTTGAAGTAACGCTCCCCGTCGTTGGGGCGAAAGAACGTGAGGATCGTAAGGTCTTGCCCAAAGGCGATGAAGTCGCCGGAGCTTTGGTCAAACCGTGATCGAACACCATCGGCTCGGATAATTTGCAGAATGGTACCGCCGACAGGTGCATCGCGGAGGGCCAGCGCTCGCCGCAAATACTCCGACTGGCTGATCGAACCAAACTCGGCCCCATGCTTGGAATAATGCTCCCGAAGGTGTTCCTCTGAGGCGAACCCAATATCGGAGCCTAAATCCTGGGAGATCTCGGTTTGCATGGATGCTGCCGGAGACACTCCCCCTTTGCTACAGCCTGCCGTCACCGCAATGAGCAATGCGATCAGGAGAAAGAGCCATCTACGCATAACTGTTCAATAAGAATGCTGGAAGTGAGCGACCAGCTAGCAAGCGCCGCCGACTAAGTCTTGGCACAGCTCGATGTAAAACAGCCGCCCGTTTCTGAAGAGGTAATAGTTGCTCCAGAGCATGCCCGTGCCGTTACGCGCTTCTTCGCCTCTCTTCTTTGGCCACACCACTTCGCGGCGGTAGATCAGCTCTCTTGCCTGAAACTTCTTGCTGTAGATTGCCTTCTTGGGTTTGCCCAGAACTCGCAGAACTTCTGCTTCGGTCATGCCAAGCCGCACGCCATAGTTCGTCTTCGGGTTTATCTTCCCCGGTTTGTGCTCCTGTTTGAATTGGCGCACGCGCTGGTCGATGTCCCATTGCTCCAAACCCTCGTAGAGCGCGCCCTCGTTCACCATCATCGCCTGGTAGTCGCTACTTAGCACCAGGCGAAGGTGCGCGCCATCGCATTCGCCGCTCGACAGCAGATACAAGTTTTGCTTGGCATCAAAGGTGGATTCTTGAAACCGAGCCCCGATCTTCAATCCACCCAGGCTAGTATCCATCTTTGAACCAGGCGCACTCGTGGCGACAAGCAGGGTTATGGCAAGTGGGATCGCGGGTGACATCAACTGAGTATAGAGCACAGTTTCGCCAAAAATGCAAGGGTTTATGGCGTCGGAGTAACCGCAACAACCGCCGAGTTACCACTCTCTCCGACTACACTATCCGCGCTAACCACATAGTAATAAGTCGTTCCGTTCGTTAAGCCCGTATCCGTAAAGGCTGGAACGTTGGGGCCGGAGATGACGTTGAATGGGCCGCCTATCGTCAGTGATCGCTTTACGTTGTAGTGAGTCGCGCCGTAGCTTGGGTTCCAAGCCAGGGTTGCTTCGGTGTCACCGGGAATCCCGGTCAAATTGGTCGGAATCGGAGGCGCGCCTAAAGCACCGCCTCCGCCGCAAGCGAGGACTACGATGGCGGCAGTGAGGACTCCAAAGGGACGGGCAAATCGAGAGAGATTCTTCATCATTGACATGTAATACGCATCGGCGGGCATACCTATAGCCCGATTTCTCGAATAGTTATAGATTTGCCCGCTGCCCCTTGTTCGAAGCGGGTAGCCCCTAATGATTGTGCGCGGCGATACACGCCTTGCACTGCATCTTGCCGTCGTGCGACGCCAGTTCGGCCTTCGCGACCTCGGTAGTGCAGCCCTCGCACTTCGCTTTTTCCTCTGATTGTGAGGCCGTATTGCTGGCAGATGGACTGCTTGAAGTTGGTTCCGACGCCTTCTCGGCCGGTGAGCATCCAACCAGTACAAGGGAAATGACGGCGAGCAGGTAAAGCTTTGGTTTCATTTGAATCACGAGTTGACAATGGCTTTAGACGAAAAAACGTTTCCGAACGGAGCGTATTGGTTAGACAAATTTGACGATGAGCTTTGAGCCGTCATAAAATCCCTCTCCGTCGGCCTGGATAAGACCCGAATAGTGAGCCCGAAGCCAGTTGAACAAGGGGTCAATGTGGGATAAAGTCAAAGGGATTTCACGGTCTCCAAACACCACCTGAACCGTCACCGTGGCGACGGCGCTGTTCAGGCAGCGTTGCACCTTCATCTTATCGAAGTTCCAACGCACATTTTCCAAAGATTCGCGAAACTCGTCTAGTTCCCCCTCGAAGAGGTTGTCTCCCCAAATTGAAATTGAAAGGATCCCATAACACTCATCGCCTCGCTGAATCACGTTGCCCAGCAGTTGCGCTGAACTTCCCAGGTACGCGGCCCTGAGATCGGAGAGCGTCGGTGCCGTCTGACCTTCCACGAAGACTTGCATATAGTAAGCCATAGCAATCGTGATGTTAACGCAACCGATGATAGGCCAACATACTCAAACCTGGCCAACCCTTCCAGTAAATTATACATATGAAGCCGTTCATCTTATCTTTTGCGCTACTCGCTTTTGCTGCGGCACCGGCATGCACGATTTTCGTCGTGGCAAGGGGCGGGCAGGTGTTTGCGGCTGGGAATGAGGATGAAGCGAATGATTCTTCCCTGTCGAAGCACTACGTCCGTTTCGTTCCCCCGAATCAAGTGAAGGGAACGCTGGGATTCGTCTCGTTTGGCTACAAGAAAAACCCATTTTCCGATGAAGCCGCGATGAATGAAGCGGGCCTCTTCTATGATTATAACGCCTTGGAAAACCTGGATGCGCCGAGGGCCGGTAAGCCAAAAGGGAACTTCAGCAGCGTTTTCAACATGCTCACGACCTGTCGCACCGTCGAGCAAGCCGTGAGCTACATGGAGGGCTTAGATTTGCCCTATTTCAGTGCGGGACAGATGGTAATCGGCGATGCGACCGGTGCCTCCGCAATCATTGAGCGTCAAGCGACAACGTGGCGAAGGAGAGGCGTGGACTACCAAATCGGCACCAACTTTCGCACCAGCACAACGCCACTAGGTCAGATTACGTGTAACCGGTACAAAGCATGCGACGCCGGTTTACGCTTGAACAAACCGGTGACAGTTGATGCCTTAGGCGACATCCTCAATCGGGTCAAAGCCGCTGAAAGCTCGGGCTCGAAAACGTGGTATTCCGTCATTTGTGATTTGAAACTTGGCCGAGTGAACTTGTTTCGCAGGGGCGACTTCAAGCAGGCAACGACGTTTTCGTTGGAGCAGGAACTAAAGCTGGGAGCACGTATGGTGGACATGGATGAGTTTATTGCGGCAAAATTAGGCTCTACATGAGTTTTGTGAACTTTCATCACTAAGGCCGTTCAAGGATAAAGCGCCCATCGAAGCCCTCCAATTCAAGGTATGCCAACTTGCCCGGAAGGCAGGAGATCAATGTCCCGTCAACATGAAAGACCAACTCCTCCATCGCCTGTTCGAGTGACATTTCGAGCCCATCCCGTTCGCGGTCTTCTGACATGATGTAGCAGGTCTTTGGCGCGCCCTTTTCTAGCAGCAGGTTCCTGATTTCGGGTTTTGTTGCGCTTGTAACATCAAGAGCGAAGCGGTGATCGAGGTCTCCGAAGTGGGACAAACTAGCAATCACCTTCGCCCGGCCGCGTTTCGACGACAGGAGGGTCACGTAGCGGGACCGCTTTTCGAGCGTAACGAACCGACGCGCAAATCCCTCTTCGTGCTCATTCATAAGTGCGATTTCTGCTCCATTCAATCCACAGAATAGCTCACCTTGCCATGAGAATAATCAGGCGGAAAAGCAATTTGGGCTCGGGTCTCATGCTGTGACGTCTCAGTGACGTAATGCTAGTTGTTATGATCAGAATGCCAGCACCCGACTCGCTAACTGAACCAGCGCCTCGTAGGCGTTCCCCCACGCCTCTTGACGGAAAAAAGTCGTCGGGTCGTCGGGGTTGCCTACGAATGGGCGCAAAAGCCAGCCCATCTGGATGCCAACAAAAGTGAACGTGACCAGCCAAACCGTTAGCATCATCCGATGCCGGGGATCGCGAGCTACGAGCGGGCGGAACAGCCGCGCCAAAACGCGCTGCGCGCATAAGCTGGCGAGGCCGAACATGGCCGCGTTGAAGAGGAGCGCGGCGCTGTAGTTTGAACTGGAAACGTACCAAAGCAAAGTGAACGGCGCGAATGACGCTAATAGAATCGCGAGAACCGCCTGGGTCGCAAGGAGCGCGCGAATAGACTCGGCCAAATCGTCCCGCAAGCCGATCAAGGTGGATACGACGAAGTAAGTCGGCAAGCTAAGAGCAAACGTCGCCCCGACCAAGAGTGGCACCTTCAGCGCCGAAAACAGCATTTGGAGGAGTCGGGGGCCGTGGTCCACCCCGAAACTGCCCATCGTTGCCCCATAGATTCCACCGCAGATCACGAGCGTGAGGAGCGAACGGCGCAGGGTGAGGGAATCCGCAACGGTCCCGGCTCGCAAGAGCTGATCAAAAGTCGCAAAGATGCCGGTTTCGGCTTTCATCAGCCTCCCGAAAGCACGGTTCGAATCATCTCAAAAACGGCGATGAAG
This sequence comes from Armatimonadota bacterium, assembly GCA_031386985.1. Taxonomy (GTDB): domain Bacteria; phylum Armatimonadota; class Fimbriimonadia; order Fimbriimonadales; family Fimbriimonadaceae; genus JANJUB01. The sequence goes on along the minus strand of JANNCV010000016.1, from coordinate 405,717 downwards.
AAGTTATCTTCTCTCGGGCGGAACCAAGCAAAATCTAGATGGGGACTGCCCACAAACGGCCGCAACACCCAACTCATTTGCGCTCCTACCAGCGCAAACACGATGGCCCAAATCCGAAACACGCTGCGGGCGTCGCTGCTGTGAGATAACTCGGCGGGATCAAGCGCCGAGAGTTTTCGCGTCGGTTCGATCTCGATACCCACTTCGACGGGGAGCGGAGGCGGAGTGAGTTGCGGAGCGACGTAATCCCGAGAAAAAACCAAGCGATGAAGGGTGTGAAAGAGAAACTTGGTTCCAAGAATCCCGGCGACGGTCGCCGCGACCACGTTAAGCAAAACCATGAACGGGTGACTCGATGAACTCAAAGAAAAGAACGCGATGATCGGCCCAAGCGAGGCGAGGACCGCGACGGTAACGGCCATGCTCGCGATGAGCAAATGCACGACCGAAAGCAACGTTAGCCTCGATCCAACCAAGGCATTGAACACATAAAGTGAAGGCAACGTAACGACCATCGTAAGAACAAAGAGCAAGGGCAACTTGATAAAGCTCGCCAACATTTGCATCCAGCCGTCAGCCGAGCCACCAGTTCGAATCACCGTAAACAAGCCCATGCAGAGCCCGTAGGCACCGGCCAGAACGATGGCCGAAATGAGAACGCCTTTGGCCGGGAACTCAATCTTTCCCGTTTTCAACGAGTCAAGCTGAGTCGCATCGCCTCTGAGCAATTTGTCGAGTTGGCGCATCCACGTAAGCAAGGTCTTCCTCCGCAGCCATATTGGCTGAATGTTAAGACGAACAACAACCGCGCGCCGCCGCGCGTTCCCCAGAACCGCGTGATCGCGTTCATAACAAGAAGAAATGAATGTTAAAATTACGGAATCGGTGGCACCACCGGAACGCTGGAAGAGCCCAACGCGTTATATGATTCGAGAGGTAATTATGAGTACAGAAACTGAAGAAATGATGGCAACGAAACCGGTGAGAGAGCACGAGTGGCTCCAGAAGTTGGTGGGCGAATGGCGCACCGAAACCGAGATGACAATGGGCCCTGGAGGCGAAAAGAAGACATCGAAAGGAACAGAAAATGTGATAAGCCTCGGTGGCCTGTGGGCCGCCGGAGAGGGTCAAGGCGATATGCCCGACGGCACGACGATGGAGTATCGCTTCGCTATTGGCTATGATGTCTCCTTCAAGGAGTATCGAGGTTGCTGGTTCGCTTCGATGTCTTCCCACTTGTGGAAGCAAGTAGGCGAGCTAAGCGAAGATGGCAAGGTGATGACCTTGAATTGCGACGGGCCCGACATGGTTAACGAAGGCAAGACCGCCAAGTATCGTGATGTCATCGAGATACCCGATGAGAACACCCGAATTCAAACTTCTTACTTTACGGGTGAGAACGGCGAGTTCCAAGAAATGATGAAGTGCACTTACACTAGGGTTTAGCCTTATTCGTGGGCTCATGATCGCAAGATTCTGAGCCCACCTTTCATAATATCGGGGTGAAAGCTCGACGCTTTTTCCTTTTGGGAACCGCCATTATCCCGTTTGCCGTTTTCTCTGCGCAGCAGAACCCTCCTCCCACTTGCGAGCAGGTGTACAAGAATATCAAGGTCATGAATGGCGTTCCCGCCAGCGACATGATCCCGGCGATGGATCAAATCGGTACGGACAGAGAGATGACTTCGCCTGAACCCTGGAACTGTTGGGGTGACCTTCGCCCATAATCACGAGAGCGGATCATGCTAACACTCTTGGCCCTTTCGGCGGTCGTCCAAACGCAAACAAAACCCATTACATTGAGGGCCGTAGGCGACGTGATGCTCGGGCGCGAGGTGGAGAAGATGGGCGTTAGCCCTTTTCGAGACATTGCCGCGACTTTGAAAGATGCTAGCCTCACCTTCGCAAACCTTGAGTGCGCACTCAGTTGGAAAAAAGGCGAAGGCGAGAAGCTTTATCGGTTACGCGCTTCGCCGAGGCGATCGGAGTGGATCAAGAGTTCGGGGATTGACATCGTCTCGCTCGCCAATAACCACGCGGCTGATGCAGGGACGGGCGGATTCTTTGAGACGATTTTCGCGCTTGGGAAATCCGGAGTCGTGTCGCTTTACGAAGACCCCGTCCAAATTGAAGTAAACGGAACCAAAATCGCGTTCGTAGCTTACACTGATTTCAGGAAGGATGCGTGCCCTGGCATGTCAGTTTTTAGCATTGCTCAGCTCAAGGCCGACATCATCAAGATGACTGCGCCCGTTCGAGTGGTCTCCATCCATTGGGGCGAAGAAGGCCAGAACATTCCGACCGCTCGCCAGCGTGAGTTCGCAAAAGTCATGTCGGGCCTGGGGGTTGATCTCATCCTAGGTCACGGGCCGCACATGCTGCAGCCTGTCGAGCGAATCGGCAATTGCCTCGTCGCCTATTCGCTTGGCGATTTTGTTTTCGATATCCGCAAAGGGCCACGAACCGATGGCGCGATTTTGGACGTTACAATTCAGGGCCCGGATGTTACGAAATATAAGCTAATTCCAGTAAAAGCGGGATTCAAGCCGAAACTGGATTCGGCACGAAAGGTCCTCCACGGCAGCTCTTCAGGTAGTTCAAACCGTGCACCTGTCCCGTCATCTCAAGCTCGTCACGGTAGATAGGATCGTGCCATCCTTCGATATCAATCGCTCCCTTGAATCCGCCCTGGCGCAAAATTGTGATAATGTCCGCCCAGTTGCAATCGCCAAACCCTGGCGTGCGATGCCAAACGTATTGCTCGCCGCTTCTGGTGCCTTGGGTTTTGATCACATCTTGAGCGACCGTCGCGTCTTTCCCGTGAACGTGGTAAACCCGCCCTACATACTTCCGAAGCTGTGGAATCGGATCTATTAGCGAGACCATTTGGTGGCAAGGCTCCCATTCTAAGCCCAGCGTATCGCCGGGAACGGCGTTGAACATCATTTCCCAAGCTTTTGGACCATGGGCAATATTCCATTTGGGGCTCTCCCATGTTCCGCCCATATCGCAGTTTTCGAATGCTATTTTTACGCCTTCGCCATCGGCAACCCGGGCGATTTCACCGAAAACTTCGCCAAACTTCTTCATGGATTGATCTACGGGGCGATCTTCAAGCGCACCGGCGAAGCCACAGACGACATTGCAATCAAACAGCTTGCAGGCGCGTACGACATTCGCCCAATCGGCGGCACACGTCTCGTCCTGAAGCGGGTTCCCGTAGATTCCTAACGAAGAAATCACAGCCTGATCACCCAAAACATCCTTCACTTCCCGGCTGATTTCGGAGAGATTGAGGTCGCCGATGTATTGCCACATCGTGAGTTCGAAGGATTCAAAGCCATGAGGCAGAATCTGGCGGAGGTAGTTAGCGCCGGAACTCATTCCGGCGAGTGTGCCAATGCGAATGTCTTGGTGGTTAGTGCGATCCATGCAACCCTAAGGTTACCGCTCGCAACCCGGCCAGTGGTTTGCCAAAGATCGAATCGAACTCAGCACGGTAACCAACTGCTTTCCATTTTCGGTCAAGGTGTATTCGGTATGCGGCGGAGTTTCGGCAAAAACCTGCTTCATTAAGATGCCATCCGATTCTAAGCGATTGAGGCAACGATGGAGTTGAGTGGCGGTAAGCCCATCATACTCACGCTCAATTTGGCTGGGGCGGCTGATGTTTCGTTCAATTGCGTCGAAGATCGCAAGCGACCACTTGCAACCGAGAATCTCTGTAATTCGGTGATACGACTCGAGCTCATCTGGTTTGGGCCACACATCGTCCATGCGGCGAGATTATACAGTGCATCCTAATAAATTTGTTTGTTGGTAACGAATTTGTCAGTGAGTTGTTTTTAATTCGCGATCACCGTAACATAACAGTGGGGAGAGCTTGACCCCGCGCGGGCGGTGATCGAGTTAGATTGGCCGCCCGCCAAGCTCACTTCGGAAAACGATAATGCCCCGTTATCTTGTAAGTCGCGATAATGTCTTCTTCTAGGGTGGTTGACATGTTATGAATCGCAAACGGGAGCCCCTTCGCGTTTCGCTTATCGGTGAGAATCCCGATATGGTCCAGATTTCCCGGTAGCTTCCACGTCACGAAATCCCCCGGCTTCCACTCGCTTTTCTTGCCAAGATCGTTCGTTAAGCTCTTGCCGTGACGAGTAAAGAAAACGCGCTGATTCGGAACCCGACGGTGGTCAATGTTTTTATCGGTAGTCTTCAAGCCCGAATAGCGAGGATAAGCCGACCAAGCCCTTTTCATATCTTCATGAATCAGCTTCTGAAGGTCGTAGCCGAGCGGCCTCAGGGCGCGGATGACCACATCCGTACAAACGCCCCGATTCTTAGGCAGGTCGCCGCCCGGATACTTCATCGCGGTGTATTTCGAGTAATAAGCGGTCCCCCACGACAGTTGCGTTCGGGCGGCAGAGACGATTCCCTGCGCGGCGGTCGGTTGGGCGAGGAGGCAGAGACTTACGAGGATAACCATGATTCAATCACATCAACAAAACCGCTCTCGCCGCCGTTCCTCAGCTTACTTGGTCCTTTTCAAACATCGGGCGAGCTTCGGTCCCTCGCGCCACATTGAGGCTACTTATCTGTCGTGCCACATGCGCCTTCCCTGTCCATGTGGCTCCATGACTTTGAAGGTTTCGTCCATCTTTACTTTCCTTTGACGTTTTGGGTTGGGAAACCTTCGGGTCCCTCGCGCCATACGCTCTCCTGCCGCCCGGTGTTCTCTTGTCCATGGTTCACGTGTGGCGCTGCCGTACTCAGCATCTGTCATTCTGTTCATTTCCGCTACCTTAACCCGATGCGAGTTTACTCCCGATGATTCCAATCTGCGCCACAACGCCCAAGGGGATCGTATGGGCACGAGGTGCGCGTAGCTCGCTGAAAAGGCCTGGAGCGCGGTGCAGGCCCATGGGGCTTAGTCTCTCTTGAATGGCTTTCCGCGGTTTGGCCCAAACTGCCAAGGGTATGAGCTGAGAAGGCGGCGTTTGGGAAAGCTCTTTGCCCAGTTCTTCTCCAGTTGCTTGCTCCCCATCGCAACTATTCCACCATTAATCATTGTCTCAAACCTGTACATAAGCTGGAATGAAATGGCCTTTATGCGATGATTTTCTTCGACCGGACTTGGCGGCTCAAAATCCTCCATTTTTCCACGGACGGCTACGTAGGCGCACGCCGCGGCCGAAGCCCATTGGGGGTCATCGTAGGCCTGTTCCAGCCTTTTTGCCGCCAATTGAAACGCCATGTTTCTGGCTGGCTTGCTCTGCCCTTGGGCGTCGTTACATATTTTAAGCTCTACGGGCTCATCTGAAGCGTTCCTCCTAATGACGTTGAACGCAATCTTTTCGGTTGAGGTGTCCTCGTCAATGAACGGATGGAAGTGGTATAGGTAAACGATGCGCGCTGCCTCAAGCGACTTATTACCTTTGAAGACAGGCCACTCGCTCAGCAGGGCGCCCCTCCCCTTGTGGTCTGACAGCCAGGTGGCTAAAAACGACATTGAAAGTGCTTTATACAGGCTCTTCGCATCGGGATGGGCGCGATGCGCTGCAAGTGCCTTATCACATAGGTCAACCAACTCTCTCTTTGGGTCGCCTTTGCGATAGGTTCGCCACAGCCGATCATGCTCTGCCCTCAGTTCCAAGAACGGCTTGTCCGCGGCCAAGTCCCATCTCTGGTTCACGAATTGCGGCCCACGATAATCAACCTTCGAAGGCCGCGTCAGTGCCCCTAGTGGAGGCTGCTGAGCCTGGGGCACGCTGACGGAAAAAGCCAAAAATATGGGTAAACCAAGCACTAACCGCCTCCGCCTGCCCCTGATCCGGGCGGCTGCTCACCCTCAAACCCCCATGTCGCAGGTCCGGCGGTATGAATGCGGTATGTGTATCGACGGGGAGCGATGAACTGATCATCCTCGTCGTCAAAATATTTCACGAAGCTGTTAACGTAGCCCGTGGTGTTGTATTTGTCAATCACCTTTGGCTGCGAGAAGGTTCTGGGCCTGTAGACCACGTGCCAATCAAAATCGCTCTTGCAACTTTCAAAGGTCGCGCCGACATGCCCGTAAGCGATCTCTGTGTTCCAATCAGCTGGCCAGAATTGCTTCGGTTCATCCTTTGAATCGCCTTCCCTTTCGAAATGCACTGCCACGGGTTGGGGGCTCCAGCCAACGGTGTCGTTAACTTCACCAGCTATCATCGCTGCGATCTCGACCGCGGCCCAGGCGACCCTTCCAGGTGTCCATAACACTCCCGCAGTTTTGGCCAAAATCTTGATCAGATCAGTAACCATTGTTACGTTTGCCTTGTCCCCCTCTTCAGTCACGTACGCATCGGGAACACCAGCGCTAACAAAGTAAGCCATAGTGGTGCTCGTGCCGGAGTTAAATTCAAACTGGGTTCTGAGTAAAAATCGGTGGAAATCATAGTATGGAATGAGATCAACCGTCGGTTTACCTGCTATGTGGGTTACGACGTAGCGAGTCGCCTCGTAATGCAATGGATCGTCTATCCAATCGAAAATAAACCTGGCCGTAATCGAGTTCCCCATGCTTTTGGGGTCGAAGTGAACTTCACTTTTGACGATCCACATCGGCAACCCCGGGAGCCCTACGTAGTCCTGAGTGTGTTTTGGTCGTTCTATTGTTAGGATTTGGCTCGGGATCGGATGCGAGGGCAACCACGCGAAGCCATAACTCCCTACCGCCGCCTGTCCGGGATACGTGATAATATATTCATAATTACCGGCCCCAAGGGGGGAACTCAGGTTGGTCGTTGAACCTTGGAATGAGATATCCTCGTGACTCGGATTCGTCGGATGAGTCAATCCCGGCTCCGTCCAGACCGTGTGCGTCGTCGGAGCGTAATGCCATGTGGCGTTACTGCTGGTGTTAAAGTAACTGGTCACCGATGGAACTGGCGACCTTCCTTGATACGACTGAACAACGGCTTGGGGGTATATGCCGCCCTGCCCATGCTCTGCATAAGGGAAGCTGATCCATGAAAGCATGTTGGGGTCGACCTTCAATTCGTTATGCGTAGAGACCCCGTTAATATCAAGCGATGCGATCCGGTTGTCAACATCCGATACCAAGGGCTCTGCGGATGCCCATACGCCGTTAGCCTTAAGGCCCCCCACGAGAGACGTAGTTGTCTGTGCGTGCGCTTCCTTCTCAACCGGTAATCGGGCAATACCGTTGGTGACCAATGCTTGCTGGAGCCATCGCGTTTGGGCGGGTACCCCTTGGATCACAAACGGAGTTGTCCATGTGCCTTCAATATTCTCCTCCGAAAGGCCGTAATGACCGTTCCACCCAGAGGCGCTACCTGTTTGGTAACAACGCATCGTCGTTAAGTCTGAGTGCACAATTAGGAGAACGTAAGCTGGAGCGGGGCCTAACCCGATCCACTGAAGCTTTCGCGTCACCGTTCCTTCGGAATCCATCGTGATTGTGTGGACAACATCTGTGCCGTCAAGAATTGGTATTGAGGGTGCAATAGAGGGCTGAGGGACGCCGTTGTAAATCCACGTCTGGGTCCCCCAAATCCTCTTCACTTCTAACGCAGTGGACGTGCCGTTCACCAACGTCCAAGTGTGCGCGATGTCTAGCCCATCAAACTCGCTCGGCAGAGCTTGCCAATTCGCAGGGTTCTGTGGATTGCCATCTATGGCACTAGCAAATGTCGATAACGCTAGCAGACAGACAGACAGACAGACAGACAGACGTTTCATTGTTTTTATTATAGCGATCGTTTCACAATTTGGGGGAAATTTGTTTAAGTATTTTTACTCTTTGTCTGATTGTTTGAAAAAATACGGGTGGGGCACCAGGCTTGGGGCGGGGCAAACAGAGGCTTGGGGTTGGGTGCTATTTAGCTTGCATGGCCTTCGAAAAAGGAGGGGGCGGACCTTAATCGTAAGGAGCTGCTCTTATGTAAAAGGCGGCAATCCTATCGCAGTAAGCGCCGAGCCATTGCTAAAGCTCAACGAGTAATTACTAATGCTCCCCGGTTAAATCGTTTGGATCGGCGAGTAATAGCTAAAGAACGCCGGGAAAAACGTTAGGAGCGACGATTATTATAATGATCTCGGCGAGAAATACCAATGATTCTATTAACTTTGCCAATCGGCGGGGCAATCTCCCGACCGGGAGAGGATCAAAACCAATGAATAGAAACACAAAACTAAACTCGAAAACCGGAGGACGCAATGGCCTCTAACAACTACTGGAACCTAACGAACCCGGCGGCCCAAGCTTTGGCCGTTCAAATCAACGCGGCTATGAATCTTAGTCCTTCGACCTTCGGAGCAACGGCGGCGCAATTGACGGCATTGATGGCGTCGAGTGCGGCCGTTGGCACGGATGCAGCGGCGGCGGCGGTGGCAAAGAATGCGGCGAAAGTTGCTTTTGACACCCTCGAAGCCTCCCGAAAGACCCTCAACGCGAATATCGCCTTGCTCGCCAAGCAGATGTACGCGAAACCCTTAACCGATGCGCAGGTTCAAACCACCGGATTGCAGCCACGCGATAAGGTTCGAACTCCGCACAACCCGATCACGCCGACGGCTTTTGGGGCAACTCCAAATGCCGATGGCAGCGTGAGTTTTGTTTGGAACCGAAACGGAAATCCTTCCGGCGCGGTCTTCATCATCGAATCATCGGTGGAAGGCGGCCCTTGGAATGCAGTTTTCTCGACCAAACGCACCCGAATCAGCGTGGCTGGCTTCGCGCCGGGCATCGAAACGGCAACTCGCGTTCGCGCTACGAATCGCGGTCTCGCTTCTCAGCCTAGCTTTGAGCAAGTGATTTATCCCGCTTCAAGCTCGCAAAGTAGCTCGCTTAAGCTCGCGGCGTAAGCACCCCCCGGTCCCTCCCCGGCTTCGCTTGGGAGGGCTTTCTCTTTTTGACTAGGCAAAGGCTATAAGCCACCCGGACCCCTCACCCCCTGCCCCCTACTCCCCCGGAGGGAGAGGGCTTTTTCTTTTTGACTTCGCAAGGGCCAATAAGCCACTCGGACCCCTCACCCCCTGCCCCCTACTCCCCCGGAGGGGAGAGGGGGTTTCGTTAGGCTTCGCCTTCGCGGTTTGGAGTGAGAGACTTTGACGCGTAGCGGCAAAGAAGTCCCCCCTCGCCCCTCCGGGGGAGACGGGGGTTAGGGGGTGAGGGGACTCCCAGGGAAAGCTTTCCTTCCTGAGCGTTCCTCACAAAGCTTGGTGATTGCCGCCAAGTGATCGGTTGTTCGGGAATCACCAATCATGAGGTATTCGACATTGGGGACTCGGTAGACCAGGATCGCGAGTTCGGCGAGGGCGGCGTCCCGTGGGGCATCTCGCTCTGGGTCGTGCTGATCTCCGTCCATTTCGACGGCGAGCATCGCCTCGCGGCAAAAGAAGTCGAGGCGATAGCTCCCCACAGGATGCTCCCGGCGGAACTTAAAGCCAATCTTGTTATCGCGCAATCGCTCCCACATCATTTGCTCCGCGACCGACGGGCTACGCCGCGCCGCGCGAGCGCGGTTGCGAGCGGCTTTCGTCGTATTTCTTGGCATTTGGGCGAAATTTACCTCGCTAGCCAGCCAGCGACTACAAGCCACCCGGACCCTCACCCCCTGCCCCCTACTCCCCCGGAGGGGAGAGGGGGTTCTTTTTGGCTTCGCCAAAGGATAATCCGCGTTTTTTGAGGCCACGACCGTGGGCGCCGGAGTAGGCTTCGGGGTACGGTTGGGTTCCTTTGGCGTCGTGCCATAGGATTCGGTTCATGGTGTCGTCTTCGATAGCATCGGGGCGGGAGAGGTCTTGGCGGTTTGAGAGGGCGGCCCACTTGAGTTCAAAAGTGCTTCGAGGTTTGTTCATTTCATCCAAAGGGATCAGGTTCGGGCGCATGGAATAAGGCGTGTTATCAGGCGTTTCCTGAAACAGGGCGCTCATGAGGGGCGATTGGGCCATGAACTGGGTTTGGGCGGGGCATCCGAGGATGCGGAGCATCGTATGAAGCATGCTCGTTTGGTTGTAAAAGTTTGAATTGACCTGCTTGCGTTTGACGTAGGGGCTTATTACCAAAGCCGGTGAGCGGTGCCCATCCACATGATCAAACCCATTTTGCGGGTCGTCTTCCATCACAAAAATCGCCATCTTGGGCCACCACTTTGAATGGCTCAGGGCATCCACGATTCGGCCAACCGCGAGATCGTTATCGGCGACGTGAGCGCGCGGCGTGGCTGAGCCGGCACCGGTTCCGTTTGTGTGGTCCTGAGGAAGGTAGATGATGGTGAAGTTTGGCAGTTTCTTCATCACGTTGAACTTGGACAGAAAAATGTCGGCGCGAACCTGGTCGGGAATCGCCATGTTCCAGCCGGGAAAATCAGGATCGGTGTAGCGGCGAACCCGCTCGTGGGGCATATCCTTTTTGAACTTCGTGGTGATCGTTCCGCTCTTGCTTTCTTCGTAAAGCTGGGTCCAGGTTCGGCGCGGTTCTGGGGTGGCGGAATCGAATTCGCCGAAGTTTTGGAAACTCAAACCCCGAGCGAGAATGCTGTCCCAGATGAAACCACTGGCGGCGGCGTTGATGGCATCATCGCCGCCATAAGGGTAGCTCCGCGTGAATCCGCCAAAACTCTTTTCAAGGTAGCCCGTAACTGCTCCCTCCATCGCCCACGAGTGGCCATCGGCACTGTTCACGCCGTTGCAATAGAAGTTATCGAGGAGCACAAACTCTTCGGCGAGGGCGTGCATGTTTGGCGTGACTTCTTGCCCGTAAATGCAAAGATCTTTGTTGCCATCGCCTTTCGCAACATCGCCAAAAATCTGGTCGTAGGTTCGATTTTCCTTCAGAATGTAGACGACATGCTCAATGGGTGAAACTTCCCCAACTTTGTCGGGGATCGCCTTTCCCTTTGTGGCTTTGCCACGTTCGAGGGCATCGAGAGCATAACGCAGACCCGCGCCTTCTTCGGCAACCTTCGTCATTTCCTTAAGCTGATTCGCATCAGGAACAGCGATTTTCTGGATAAGGCCGGTTGTGTCGTAGACGCTGTAGTTCCCATCCGTACGCTTCTCGCGCATTCCGACGCCCTTCACATTTGCTACCCAGAGGCTGTTTCCATTGAGGACGAGCGATCCGGGAAACCAGCCAGCGGGGATATGCCCTTGCACCTTCTTTTTCGCCCAGTCAATAACCGCAATCGAATTCGTGCCGCCATTTGCCACGAAAATTTGCTTGCCATCGGGAGGGATCACGAGCGCATTTGGCATGGCTCCAAAAGGCAACCGCCGATCAAGCTCAGTGCTTATGGTGGAGGTTACTTTCATCTCGGTGGGGTCGAGAACCGAAACATGGTCGGCGTTTCCGTGACCAATCAGCAGAGCGCCGGATGGATGTTGAACAACCTGCATCGGTTGAAGAGCGACCGATGCCCTCGCCATAACCTGACGGTTTCGAAGGTCAACCTTGACGATGGACGCCTGGTTTACCACACCCTCATCCGTTACCTTCACCATAACGCCAGAACTTGGTTCTTTGCGATCGGTATCTACGGGAGCGGGGCCGCCCCAACAACTTACAAAGGCCGTTTCCCCGACAATCAGAATGCCGTAAGGGGCGATATCTACTGGAATCTCCCAAGCCACCCTTTCGGCAATCAAGTCCACGCAAATCAAGCTGTTCGAACGCGAAGCGGCAACCCACAAATACTTCCCGGAAGGAACCAGACCGTAGGGATAAACCTCGCCCCCAACCTTTGGCTTTGGAAGCTCAATCTTGCGCTTCCATTGCCACTTTCCTTCGATCAAAGCGGCACAATGTAAGGTGGATTTAGCGTCGCCCATCCAAACTTCGCCGTTGTCCAAGGCAACCAAACCATGCCCACTCGTTCCGCCGGATTTCAGGCGTTCGATAATCGTTTGGGTCGCCACATCTATGATCGTCAAACCGGCGTTTTCTTTGGCAAAAAGCGTCAGACCATCCGCGGATAAGCAAATATCTACGGGACGCCCAGGAAACGTAATGTGCTCACCGGCGGGCCGGAGAACTTGCCCGGTAGCAACCAAATAGCTTCCGTCAACTTGCTTCCCCAACTTATCAGATGTACAACCAGCGACTAAAACCAGAAGAGCAAGAGCGCGACGCATTGAATATTTTGCCTCAAATCAACCCGGTTAAGGGGCCAACGGGCTCCATCTGCATTTCATTTGCGGGATAGGGCGTCATCATGCCGACCAGGGCCGACTTGTCTGCGAGGTCCTTTTGGAGCCAAAGGGCATGGTCTTCGCGGTGCAAAATCACCGGCATGCGGTCGTGCAGGGTTTCAATCAGCTCATTCGGCGGACATGTGATCACACTGAAACTCTGCAATAGCGAGCCGTCGGCAGGGTTTGTCCATTTCTCATAAATCCCGGCAAAGGCGTAAAGGGGCTGGGTCTTGACGGTGATGTGATAGGGCTGCTTCTTGGGTTTGCCCTTCTTTGGCTCACCAAATAGGTCAATCTGCTCATCGTAGATATCCTTCCACTCATAAAATCCATCCGCAGGAATGAGGCACCGGCGGCGATCAATCGCATTTCGAAAGGCGGGTTTTTCGAAGATGGTTTCGCTACGAGCATTGATCATCTGGGTTCCGATCTTGATATCTTTGGCCCAACTGGGCACAAGCCCCCAGCGCATCATCCGCACTTCCCGCTCGCCAGTTCTGTTTTGGACAACGACGGGCATCGTATCGGTCGGGCATACATTTTGCCTCGCAGGAAGCTCGGGATATGAGGCGAGATCGAAGAGATCCAAGACTGTTTGGGCTCCGACTCTCAGGGTGTATCGTGCGCACATTGGAGATTAGTTTAGCTTGAGGGTAAAGTCGGAGTGGTGAGCCACAAACCCTCGGTTGCTGTCCTCGGAAGTTCAATGATGGACTACGTGATTCAGGCGCCGCGACTTCCGAACGCAGGTGAGACCATTTTGGGGGAGTCTTTTCAGATGTTCGCGGGGGGGAAGGGCGCAAACCAGGCCCTGGCGGCGGCAAAAATGGGTTCAGCCGTTACCTTCATCAGCGCCGTTGGCGACGATGAAGCAGGGCGGTTTTTGGTCGGCAATCTTGAGTCGTTTGGTGTAGATTGCTCAAGGATTGAGTTAGCGTCAGAGCGGACGGGCACCGCGTTTATCTGTCTAGACAAGCAGGGTCGCAACCAGATCGTGGTTGCGCCAGGGGCGAATATGCAAGTTTCGGTTTCATCGGCCACCCTTGTTGCTAGTTACGATGTCGCCTTGGCGCAACTAGAAGTTCCCATCGAAGCAGTGGTAGCTTTCTTTCAGTCAGCCGGCATGATTCCATGGCGAATTTTGAATCCCGCCCCAGCCGCACCCTTGAGCGGTGGTATGGCTTCTCTGGTAAACCTGATCGTTCCAAACGAACAAGAGGCCATGTTTCTAACCGGCACAAGCGATCCTACGGCTTCTGGTCCACGGTTGCTGGAGATGGGATTCGAGCACGTGATTCTGACCCTGGGCGAATCGGGGTGCGCTTACTTCGGCCCGTTCGGCTATCGGCAGTTCCCTGCTCCGAAGGTCAAAGCGGTTGATACCGTCGGAGCCGGCGACGTGTTCTGCGGGAGTTTGGCCTCCTTCTTGGCTCAGGAAAAGGGGCTTTTTGAGGCAATTGAGTTTGCGGTTAAGGCGGCCAGTATCTCGGTTACACGCTTTGGAGCCCAAGCTTCGGTGCCCTCTTTGGCCGAAGTTCTTAGCGCCTGAAGTTATCTACAAAAAGCACGTGATGGGCAAACCCAGCGAGGTTCCCGAAGCGGTCCCTCATGAAGTCACCAACCTCGCGCATTCGCTTCTCGGTTAAGGTTACACTCGACCAATCGGGGCGATAAATGCGGCAAAACGCCTGCCAAAGATGGGTGTCTACCGGCACGGCATCGCCGTGATCTAGCGCGAAGAGAGCAATGCAATCGGCAAGTTTGGGGCCAACGCCATCGAGTTCGCGGAGTTGGCCGACGGCCTCTTCATACTTGGCGGACTTGAGTTTTTCAAACCAAATGGGATCATCGGCAAGCTTCGTCGCGGCTCTGGAAATACTGCTGGCCCGGTAGCCGAAGCCCATTTCTCTGAAACTCGTTTCGCCAACTTCGGCAAGGGCTCGGGCTGAAGGAAAACGGCGAAAATCACATCCTGAGAGTGGCTCGCCAAATGATGCCAGTTTGTCAATCATCTGCGTGATGCGTTTGATGTTGTTGTTTGAGGAACACAGGAAGCAGAAAAAGGTCTCGACGGGATCGCTGGGGCGGAGCATTCGGTGCCCTTTTCGGCGAAGCGGAAGAAGTTCGGGACCGAGTTCGGCGAGTCGCGCCCAAAGGTGGTTGTAGTTTGTGTCCAACCTCAACAAGTTGGAAAAGGCTTGATTCGGCGTTTGCGGCACCACTTCAGATAAGAGCGAACCATCGAATCTGATCCGGTAATAATTGGGGCCGTCAATGCCATCAAACCCAAACTCGGTTCGGCGGAAACGGAAAACTTGCCCACAGAAAAGGCATAGTTCAGGATCAAACTCGTCGGGAGAGAGTTTCAAGGTGAGAAAAATGGCGCGCTCGAGAGGACTCGAACCTCCGACCTACAGGTCCGCAACCTGTTGCTCTATCCACTGAGCTACGAGCGCGCGCGGCAGGTTGGATTATACCTTGGGTGTTGTCTCTAGACTTTGAACCATAATCAATATCCCATGTCCGAAATCGCCCCGACTCCCGACGCAAACGACAAGAAAGACTATCGCAAGCTGCTGAATCTCGATGCCCCGCCGGTGGTTACCGAGCATACGATGGGCAAGCTCAAATACACGGCATCAGTTGGAATGCTCCCGATTCGCGATGATAAGGGTGAGCCGGAAGCCGGACTTTTCTATACGGCTTACGCGAAACCCGATGCTGACCCGACGAAGCGGCCGCTCATGTTCGTGTTTAACGGCGGCCCCGGAAGCTCCTCGGTCTGGCTTCACTTAGGCGCGCTCGGGCCAAAACGGGTGAAACTCAACAAGGATGGCTCGCTTCCCGCCCCACCGTTTGAATTGGTAGATTGCCCCGAAACTTGGCTGGAGCATTGTGATCTCGTTTTCATTGACCCCGTCGGGACCGGATTTAGCCGCGCGGTTAAGCCTGACCTTGATGAGAAATTTTACGGGCTCAAAGGCGACTTTGAGAGCGTTGGCGAGTTCATTCGTCTCTATCTCAGCCGAAACAAGCGCTGGGGTTCGCCGCTATATATGGCGGGCGAGAGCTACGGAACAACCCGCGCGGCGGGACTTGCTGGTTATCTGGCCGATTTTGGCATTGCGTTCAAGGGCATCGTTTTGGTTTCGTCGGTTCTGCAGTTCCAAACCCTCGATTTCACTCCCGGCAACGATACGCCCTATGTCTATTTTTTGCCCACCTACGCCGCGGCCGCCCATTATCACGGGAAAATCCGCAAACGCAAGAACTTGAGGGCGTTTTTGCATGAGGTGGAGAAGTTCGCGACCACCGAGTACCTGCTTGCACTTGAACAGGGCGACGCCTTACCCAAAGCCGCGCGCAGCAAAATCATTGACAAACTCGCCGGATACACGGGCCTTTCAAAGCGCTTTCTTGACCTAACCGATATCAGAATCAACATCCACGAGTTCTGCAAGGAGCTTCTGCGGGAGGAGAGGAAGACGCTCGGTCGGCTGGACACCAGGTTCACCGGCTACGATGCGAGCCTAACCGAGAGTTCACTATCAAACGATCCCGCTATGAATGCGATTCGGGCTCCCTATACGGCGATGATTAACGACTATCTGGGCCGCGTGCTGGGCTATCCGAGCGATGATTTGTACCGAGTTATCGGAGAAGGCGGCTTGGACCTTTGGAGAAAGTGGGATTGGGGGTCGGCACGGGCAGGCCATCCCGACGTTTCGATTTCCTTGCGCGATGCATTGGCTAAGAACCCCCACATGAAGGTGATGGTTGCAAGCGGTTTTTATGACTTGGCGACGCCTTTCGCGGCGACCTACTACACGCTAGAGCACATGAAGATCGGGCCATTTCGCAAGAACTTCGTGTGCCACGAATATGAGGCCGGGCACATGATGTACATAGATGAGAAGGAGCTTGCGAAGCTACAGAAGGATGTTGCAGTTTTTCTGAAGTCCTAGGGCTGAGCGGGAAGAGACGGGTCCCGAATGCGTTTAGCGCTAGAGTCCATCCGAACGACGGTGCAATAATTCTTGTGCCGGGAGTAAGACATCGCCGCGAGATTCGCAACGACGTTTCGGTAGATGGCGTCAGTGTCGAAATGTACAATCGTCTTTGATGGATCCACAACCTTTGTGGAGTCAACTCCGACAACCTGGGAGTTCATCGCGTAACCATAAAGCTTGGGCTCGGTTTGGACTAGTGGGCAACTGTAGACGTCACTGTTCTTGCTGTAGTCAAGTGTTGAATCCACCCAGTTCTCTAGAGGTTGACGGTCCTCGTTATCGCTAAGGTAGAGCTGCCCCGCCGTGCCGATTTGTTTCAGGTGAGAAAGGCAAACAGTGTTAGGAGAAGCGGGCCTATGGCCCGCATACATCGGAGCAAACACGACCCATACAACTACGCAAGCAACCACGCCCCAAAAGATCGTCCATGTTCCGCCTGAACGTTTGCTTTCCAACCTATCCCCCGAAGTCCTTCGGTATCGGCCCCGCCGTCCCCTCATCCGTCCAAGAAATCGAAAGAATCTTCCAGCCTGCCTCGGTCTTCGCCAAAGTCAGCGTATTGATCCCCCGCGCAAAGGGCTTTTCATCCGCGAGAGTCTTGCGCGATTCATAGGTAGACCAAACCTGGGCCATCGGCCCATAAATCCAACTCTTGCGGCTCACTTCCTTCTCAAAGAACCCATTCTTCTCAAGAAAGGGCCCAGAACGAGTGACATAGTCCTCCGGCGTCATCATCACAACCCGACTCTTGCCAATCACCCGCATTTGCGCCCCCTCGGCGAACATAGCCCGAAAAGCAACCCAATCCCGCTTCTGCTCAGCGGGGCCGGAGATAACGCTGTAAAGCTGAAGAACAGCTTTGTCAAGATCAGCGTCGGCTTGGGTGAGGAGGAAAGCAAGGGGGAGCACGATCATTGAAGCGATCTTACCCTAGGAGTCTGAGCGGGATACTCGGGTATTCGGAGGTTCGGATTTTCAGAAAGCAGACGAGGGGCGGGGGGGTGGTTCTTCCCCCCGCCCCTCGTCAAACGCTCCTTAATACATCTTCAACTGATAAGGTGCGCGATATTCGCGGTTGTATGCCGTGGTTTTCTTGCCCGCATTCCCCACTACATCCATTCGATTCTTGTCCCATTTCACAGTCTCACCCGAGAACAGCGACGCGTTGACCAAGTGGCAGCAAATCGTAGTCTGCGCGACCGAATGCAGATCAGCCCTTGGCTTTTCGCGGGTCTTTACGCAATCTAAGAAGTTGCGCCAGTGGCTCGTCGGCACCGGTTCGGCTTGCTCTTTGGGGATTTCCTTGCCGTCGGCATCAAGAATGATCCAACCGCCGCGCCATACTCGAACCGTTCTACCGTCGGCGGATACAAACTCCGTTCCGTGCCCCGGCTTACCCGGATGATCACGCAAAACCGACCAGGTCATCGCAAACTCATTGAAGGTCAATAGCGCCTCGATCGTGTCCGGAGCATCGCGGTCATCATTCGAGATCGCCCAATTTCCGCCCGTTGCGGTTACTTTGCTTGGCATCACCAAATCCTGACCGGCGCTCATTCCGAGCAAGGCGATGTCCATCATATGAACTCCCCAGTCCGTAGTCAAGCCGCCACCCGTATTCAGAACCCAGCGCCAGTTCCAGTGCACTCGGTTGTCTTGATAGGGCACCATCTTCGCCGGGCCGATCCACATGTCGTAATCCAGGCTTGAGGGTGGCTTCGAAACCGGGCGCCTTCCGATGCGCGTTCCGTCCGCGATCCAGGCTCGACAGTGAACAATTTTGCCCAACTTGCCCGCGCGGATGTAAGCAATCGCATCTGTGAACTCGCGATCACTGCGCTGCCAGGTTCCTACTTGCACAACGCGGCCAAAATGATCTTGCGCCGCCGTCATTGCCTTTGCCTCCATGATGCTGTAGCTGATGGGCTTTTCGCAATAAACGTCTTTACCCGCCTCACAAGCGTGAATCAGATTCAGCGCGTGCCAATGGTCCGGCGTGCCTACGATGATGGCATCAATATCCTTGCGATCGAGCATTTGGCGATAATCGCGATAGATATCGGGACGCCTTCCGTATTTGTCCGAAATCTTTTTGACATCGCCGGGCATTCGGGCGGTATCAACATCGCATACGGCGGCGATCTCAACATCAGGATGCCCCATAAAGTTGTTCGCATTAGCCATGCCCATGCCTCCGCAACCAATGAGACCGAAAACGACTTTTTCATTCGCACCGCGCTTGCCTTTGCCTAAGACGCTATCCTGAGCCAAGGCCGAAACCCCAAGCCCCAGCCCGGCGGCGGCGGTTGCACTACGTTGAATGAACTTACGACGAGAAATATTTGAATCTTGCATATTGACCCTTACCCTGAATCTTGAATGCTACCGCAAATCAGCTCCTGGTGTTTCTGCGAATACCGCAGTGAAGCATTACTCGAACGGGTACGTGGGCAAGACCTTGGCGAGGGGCTTATCGGACCGATAGTCCAGTTCGTATTCCGCCTGCATGATCGTGTGGATTTCGTGGGTGCCTTCGTAGATGATGGCGCCTCGGCTGTTTCGGAAATACCGCTCGACCGGGAACTCATCGCAAAAGCCGTACGCGCCGTGAATCTCAATCGCTTTATTGGCGGAATCGAAGGCGGCTTCGCAATTCACCCATTTCGCCATCGAGCACTCGCGGGTGTGGCGCTGGCCTGTGTTCTTCATCCAACCCACCTTGTAATAAAGCAGTTGCCCAATCTCGCGCCCTTTTACCATCGCCGCGATCATTTGTTGCACGAGTTGTTTTCGTCCGATGGGTTCTCCGCCTACTGTTCGCTCGTTGGCATATTTCACGCTTGCATCGAGCGAGGCGGTGATGATCCCAACGGCGCCGCTGGCAACGGTGTAACGCCCGTGATCAAGGGCAGACATCGCAACTTTGAAGCCGTCGCCCTCCTCGCCGAGCATGCAGTTTTTGTGAACGCGCATATCGTGGAAGAAGATTTCGCCGGTGTTTCCGGCCCGAACGCCGAGCTTGCCGTGGATGGCTTTGCTGCTGAATCCGACCGTGTTGCGGTCCACAATGAACGCGGCGTAGGGGGCTTTCGCTTCGGTTTCGGCGAGGCGAGTGATCACAAGGAACTGATCGGCGTAATCGGCCAGGGAAATCCACGCCTTTTGGCCATTGATCACGTAATGATCACCGTCTCTTCGCGCGGTTGTTTTGAGGTTGGAAGCATCGGAGCCGGCGTTGGGCTCAGTCAACCCGAAGCCCGCGAAGCGTTTACCCGTGGCAAGATCGGGGAGCCAGCGATCCTTTTGCTCCTCGGTTCCCCATTGCATAATGGTCATGCTGTGTAGGCCGGTATGAACGCTCATGGCAACTCGCGCGCTCGTATCAGCGCGCTCTAACTCCTCGCAAACGATTCCGAGGCTGATATAGTCGGCTCCCATTCCGCCATATTTGGCGGGGATACAAACGCCGAGGAATCCGGCCTTGCCCATCTTGATGAGCATGCTCTTATCCGAATTCGCCTCCCGATCTCGCTCTCTTATTCCGGGGACGATTTCGGTTTGGCCAAAGCGATAGGCCGACTCGCGAATAAGGGCGTGCTCTTGGGTAAGGGAGAAATCCATTGCGGCCCCAATTGTACCGACCGTTGCTAAGGCGAGGCATTGCGGCGGCATTATCAACGCAGCCAGCCTTTAGCAATGTGCTAATCTTAAATTCATGGACTCCGACGACAAATCGGGCGAATACTATCGCGAGTTAACACCGGTTTCTAGGCCGATGTGGGTTCGCGTGGGTCTGTTCACGATCAAGCGCCGCCGCACTGCCTTGGCGTATGGTTGGTTCAGTATGATTACGAGCCCGTTCTTGGGTTATCTCCTCTTCCGTTATCTTCATGCATCGGGAAACCCGGCAGCACTGACGATTGGGGTTGTTTCCTTAGCCTTGGGTTGGCTATGCACGTGGTGGTACTTTGCTTCGGTAAAGTGGGTTGATCGTTTCGATCGGTGGAGTTGAGGCACGGGGGGTTCTGTCATAATCTAGCCCATGTCCCAAGACATTCAACGAATCGTTGCCACCGACTGTGGCTCTACGACCACAAAAGCAATTCTCATCGAGCGAAATCCGAACGGGCAGTATCGTTTGGTTGCCCGAGGCGAGGCTCCAACCACCGTCGAGCGGCCCTTTGAAGACGTAACGATTGGCGTTTTGAATGCGATTACGGAGCTTGAGGAAGTTTGTGAGGATTTGCCGCCCTCGGTTTTGAACGAGGGATTTAAGAGCGGGCGGCGCAAGCTCATCAAGAACGATCAAGTTTTCAGGTTGACTAAAGAAGGCAAGACTACCGACACGCGCACCAACGAGCTTGAAGGCTCCGAACTTTACGTTTCAACCAGTTCGGCGGGCGGCGGTTTGCAAATGATGGTGGCGGGAGTGGTTAAAGCGATGTCGGCAGAATCGGCGGAACGAGCCGCCCTCGGTGCAGGCGCTATTCTGATGGACACGCTCGCTGTAGATGATGGGCGCAAGGATTATCAAAAGGTTGAGCGGCTACGACAGCTTCGGCCGGACATCATTCTCATGTCGGGCGGAACCGACGGCGGAACGAAATCGCACCTTATCGAGATGGCGGAAGTCGTTCGCCGTGCCGATCCGAAGCCCCGCTTTGGCGATATGCAGTTGCCGATCATATATGCAGGAAACGTGGACGCCCGAACCGAAGTGAAAGAGGTGTTGGGTGCGGAGATTGCGTTCAAACCGGTAGAAAACCTCCGACCAACGCTAGATCGTGAAAACCTGGGCCCGGCTCGCGATGAGATTCATGAGATGTTCCTAGAGCACGTTATGCAACAGGCCCCCGGCTACTCCAAACTTCTCGAATGGACAAGCCAAGAGGTTATGGCAACGCCAAACGCGGTTGGCAAGTTGCTGAAGGAATATGCTGAAAACGAGAAGATCAACTTGCTGGGTGTAGATATTGGAGGTGCGACAACCGACGTGTTTTCGGTATTCGTCAACGAAACCAACGAGCGCATCTACAACCGAACGGTTTCGGCCAACCTCGGCATGAGCTACTCGATTTGTAACGTCCTCAAAGAAGCCACCATCGAGAACATCACCCGCTGGCTCCCCTTTGAAATTGACCCAAGTGAAGTGCGAAATCGTCTGCGAAACAAGATGATCCGGCCCACCACAATTCCTCACACCTATGAGGATCTGCTGATCGAGCAAGCCGTAGCACGAGAGGCCCTAAGGCTCGCTTTCGAGCATCACAAATCGCTGGCGAGAAACTTGACGGGCATGCAAAAACAGCGCGACGTTGGCCAAATGTTTGACCAGACCGGCGGCGGTAGCACATTGATCAAAATGATGCTGCTTGACATCATCATCGGCTCGGGCGGCGTTCTTTCGCACGCGCCAAAGCGCGCCCAATCGGCCTTGATGATGATGGACGCGTATCAGCCAGAGGGCATCACCATGCTCACAGTTGACTCCATCTTTATGACCCCCCACTTGGGCGTCTTGTCACAGCACTTTTATGAGGCGGCGCGCGACGTTTTCGAATACGACTGCATCGTAAAGATTGGCGATTGTATCTCGCCACTAGGAAATGGCAAGCCGGGCGAAACAGCGGTAACGATAACCGGAAGTGGAGTAAACGAGGCCGTTCCCTACGGCTCGATCAAGGTGATTCCGTGCGACCGAAATGTATTCCTCGATCTCACCATCGAGCCCACCAAGAACTTTGATATGGGCGCAGGCAAAGGCAAAGCCATCACCAAGAAGGTTGAAGGCGGAACGGTCGGAATAATCGTTGATGCGCGCGGACGGCCTTTCAGCCTAACAACCGATGCCGCCGCTCGCGTTAAGAACAACCGCGATTGGCTTCAGGCGATGGGTCTTCCACTGCCTTAAAACTAGCCTCGGCCCTCTCGACCGCGACCGCCAGGACTGGTGGAAGGAGCCGGGGATTGGCTCGGAACCGAAGGCGTGCCCGTATCGGCGGCCTTCTTCTTGATAATGGTGTCGTGCGGAGTTTGACCGGGCTGCAGTTCGAATCCTTCTTTTGGAGCTTGTTTGCGTTCCGTTCGTTTCACTGTACTTGGGCTCTTTCCCGAACCTGCTTCGTACTCGCCCATATACTCAACCGCACCGCCGCCAACGGTGAGATTGCTCTTCAAGAACCAAACAATAACGCCCAGAATTGTGACGACAGCCGCCGCCATCAGCGCCATTACCCATTTCGGAATATCAAGAAAGAAGAACATTTTATAAGGCTATCGCGGGATCTTGGCCCGTGAAATCATAATCGGGCCGGAACATATAAGGATGGCACGAGGAGCCGCCCGTGTTCACATACCATACCTTCTCCGGTCGCCCACCGACAAGATAAGTCGCCCAAGGATCAGTTCGGTAATCGGTAAGTAGAGGGTCGAGTTGTGAACCGATTCGCCGGAACTTGGCCGAAGTATCGGTTGCTACGAAATTCTGGCCTTGCAAGTAAGTCCATGCCGTAACTCTGGTGCCTCCGGCAATGGTTCGCTCGAGGTCAGAAGTGAAACCGTTGTTGGCATTCGTGCATCCCGCGCCCGCGGAAATATAGGCGCAGGGCGCATTGGCATTATTGCAAATCAAGTAGGGGTTTGTAAACGCGTAGCCATCGGTCACCCGTTTGCCCTTGCCTGACCATAGCATGATGCAGTTGCTTGGAGCGGCGGTGCCAGTTGCACTAAAGGATTGAAGCAAGCCGTTCATCGTATAGGTGCTACCCGCCTTAACGCGACCCGGAACGGAACCAACATTGCTAAAGCTAGGGGTCACTTTTGGCGCCCCCTTGCCTTCATAAATCTCCCAGTTTTTAACGTAGCTCTGAATCGCATTTGCCCACATGCCTTGGTTTCGCGCTACGTACGCCGGGCCGATCGAAAGGTCCCAGTCAGATGGGATTTCGTGCCATTGCCCCCACGACCAACCGGAAGGATCGTTCGGAGCGGAGGTGATTCCCAGCGGAAACATATCGTCCCAGTCGCTTAAGTAAAGCACCGTGGAAGTGCCGATTTGCTTGAGATTCGAGAGGTCAACGATTTTCTTCGCCGACTCCTTCGCCTGAGCAAAAGCCGGAAACAGAATCGCGGCCAAAATCGCGATGATTGCAATAACCACCAAGAGTTCAATGAGGGTGAATGCCCTTTTCATAATGTTAACCTTACAATACAGCTTGACGGATTTTAGCCAATCTTAGTTCAGGTTAGCACAAGATGTGGTTACCGGGATTTTAGGATCGCCGAATTCATTCGGCACCAAGGGAGTGCAAGCGAACCGAAAGCAAAAACCCCCACGCCTTCAAAAGGAGAGGGGGTTCTGGGCAAAGCCATGCCAAGCCATCAAAGCAAGAGTTACGCCGCGATGCGTAAACCGCTCGGAGCCGCTTCTTCATAAATAGAAGCCGTCAAGCTCGGCGCAGAAACCTCGTTTCGATTGGCCGAAACCACTCGGAACATCGCCGGTACGCCCGGAGTGAATCCTTGCAGCTTCACTTTTCGGCGTTTTGTCGCAAAAACTTGCCCCCAAGCCCCGCCATCAACCGATGCTTCGATGAAGAACTGAACGCCGTAAGGATTGCCGTTTCGGTTCCAAGCAAACTCAACTTGCCCATCGGCAAAAGGAGTTGCCGTGAAGTTCGAAACTTGCAAAGGAGTGATGACCGACTTAGTGGCGTCATGAACGGCCAAGCCAGTGGATTGAATCTGTTCCGAAGTCAATCCTGCCTTCGCGTAAATCTGCCTAGCAATAACCATAAGGTCCGCAACTACAGCGGCGACGGCCGCAGTTTGCGCCTGGGTAGCGGTTTTAGCGGCAACGCGCGTCGTTTCGGCGTTGGTAACAGTTGTACCAAGAGTTGTGTTCTTGGCGGATAGATTTGAGATTTGGGTTGCCGTGGCACCCCAAACTGTTGGGCTCACTCCAACTTGATTGATTACCTGCTGAGCAAGAGTCTTCAAATCGCTTGGATTGAGCGCGGAATAAACGTTTTTGGCCATTAAAGCCCTCCTTGGCGAATGGGTCCTACCCCAAAGCCTAGAAATACCAGGGTGCTTCCGCACTGATGACGAGCACGCAATAATTGCATTACCCTAGAGTATTGGCAGGTCTTGTACAATTCCTTAGAGTCTCAAGCAGAAGGTTGACACTTTCACACTGCGGTCAGAATAGGTATCAAGTCTTCCTTTGTATTGCTTGCAACTCCCAGGTATCGGAGTACGTCTACCGCGAGTTTGACCGCCACCGGATCTGCTTCTTCTGCTAAGAATGCCTCATACCCACTTACGTTGCCATTCAAGCTGGCGAGCTGAAAGGCCTGTATATACCGGGGGACATTTCTAGCTGCTCTTGGCTTTGCCGAAAGCCTCACGGCAACATCAAGCAATTCGTGCAAAAAGGGAATCTCTAGCGGCCCTTGCTGATCAGAGGCAGGATCCAGCGAAGGCTGGTGGCTCGCAAGAACTTCTGCGTCAGAAAGGCGCTGCATTAGCGCTTCTACAAGTCGCAGCCTCTTGTGACCGCCCATTACATAGGCTGTGGCGGCACTCCTGAAGTCGGACGGCTGGATAATACTCAAGTGCAATGCCATTCGCACCACTCCCAATGCAAGCAGTGTGCCTAATTCTAGTAAGGCGAATCGATGAATCTCCCTCTCGGCACGAAGTTGCACGTTCCACCTTTTGAGTTGGGCGGGCAATTGGGTCGGAATCCTCTCCCACTCCCTAGTCCAATTCTCTTTCAAAAGGTAATTTGCGAGGCCGGCGTCATTTTGACCAAGGTAGGTAAACCAACGATTGCTGGTCTCGTAATAGGATCTAAAATCGACGAAGTCCTCATTGCCCAATAGCGCCTTGCGTGCCTTTGGCAACTCGGCCGCCTGCAGAAGGCGAATACGAAGTTTGTCCGCTACGTATCGCTGATCCTCGGTAACTTCCCTACCCAGGATGCAAATCGCCTCGTTGATTTCAGCGGTTTCCATGACACCTCGGTGCCAGAAAACTCTTTCCATCACACTTCGACTTGTACCTCCCCCGCAATCAACGGCAACGGACTCCATCCTCAGAAGTGGCGTAAACCCGTAGCCAAGGACATCTATATCAGTGAGGTCAAGGAACTGGTCTGCCTTCCTAGACCCCTTCCTCCTTGGTTGAGCCAAAACAACTTCGGGGCGAACAACATAACCTAAGCCCCAGAGCAACCCCATCGCCTCAATCTTCAGATTCGCGTCCTTAACCATCTTTTTAAAATTCCGAGATCGCCATCTCAAGTATGGTTGATCTCAAGTTCTTGAGGGCAGCGCTCGTCGGCTTGTACATTCGCTTCGCGCGAGCACCGATCGGAGCCTGATACTCGCCTTCCATTTTGGCGTATTCATGAAGCTCCCGATCCATTGATGCTTCAACGGGAACGCCAAATTTTAAAAGAGATATTGCCGTGGCCAAGGCAACGTCATTCTCAACGTTCTTGACCAGATGAAGGTGAAATCGGTGCGAGTGGTTCACATCTCGAGATATTCTTGCGATGCCTGCATCAATCAGAATACGATATTGCGAAGGAATTTCACTGTGGCTTCCGGTTTTCCCGACTTGCAGAAACCTCTCCAGAAAATACACTGGATCCTTCAAACTTGTGATAGTTCCAAAATGCTGGCCATAGCGCACGCAAGCAATAATTGCCCTGGTTTTCTCAAGGACCTTGTTCATGACTAAAGGGTCACCCTCGGGCAATTTGAAAGGGATAAACGCGAAGCTCTTCGTTCCTCGAAGGCTAGTGACCGACGGAGACGGCAAAATGCCGAAGTCGGCAAGCTCCCTCAACGCTTGCGCTCGATCCGTTGTGCTACTTGGCCCTGCGATCGGCAGGCCAGGGGACTCCCTAACGTCGTTGATGATTTTTTCAACAACGTCACTCCCGTATGCCGCCATCACCTTGGGCAACTTTGTTGCGTTTTCTTCCCAATACTGGGGTGCATAGAGCAAGTCCTCGCCCGTAGGTGCAGTTACCTGTCTAATCAATGCGGCCTGATCGCAGAGGTCAAGCAAAGGGACCCGGATATCTTCCCCCAATTGTTCAACTGAAGTATCACCAGAAGCAATTCTTGGACAAGCGGCAACTCGATGAAAGGTGTCCAGAACGGCGTCTTCAATTTCCGAGGTATCGCGCCCAGAGTAGACTTGTCCAATTCGATCATACAAGTCTCCAAACTCGGGGACTGATTCCCGCACCTCTATGATCTTCGAACCGCCTGAATTTTTCACCTGAACCATTTCGGCTTCCTGAAGCAAGTTAAGAACCATGGGTAGTGCATAGCTTTCTATTCCAATATTTGAAGCCACAAACTTCAACCTTGGAATATCCTCCGTTGAAAAGACATCTGTTCCCCGAATGTACGTGGCCAACCTGGTAGCCATCCCGGTTAGCATTACGTTATCGAGCTCATTGACGATAGCTCCGGGTGCCTGCTCAAGTGCAGCTAGCCCCGTTTGAATGTCTTGTGAGCGAATAGCTTTTTCGCGATCCTTCATTTTCGTTTTAGCCCTCATATTAGCGGACCTTTATGGGTGCCAACCCGCCCGGCGCTTGCGATTCAGGTTACCCGCGAATCTCTCGGATCGCCATCCTCAAGCTCGGTTTCGGTGGAACTTCATTTCGATTCCGCGTCCAAAGCACAATTTCCGGTCCCCGCGCTGGAGGTAGATGCAGCCGCGTCGTGAACGACCGCTTTCGCCTCCGGCGATTGATTGCGGACTGTGGGCGGTACCGACGTAGCCCCTTCTTCATCGCCTCCATCCTCATCCGTTCGGCAAAAGAGCCTCATCAAGCGTTTCGACGGTTCTACCGTCAGATCCAGTCGCCCGGGGCCGCGGATGTCGCTTATCGCAACAAGGCTTGAGAGAGATCCGGCACCATGGATGAAGTTCTGTGTGGCAAGCAGCTTCTTGGCGTGATCGTCGGAAATCTGCAGTTCATTACCTACAAAAACGCTCGCTTTGAACAACGCTTTAGCTTGGCCCCTCAAGATGGCCGCGCGCCGCAACTGGACCAAGGCCACACCCGGATTCGCCGCGTTCGAAGCACCCGTCGGGAGGTCGATGTTTGGCAAGTCGATAAATGCGTCTAGGCGTCGCTCGAAATCATCGCCCTTGCTGGCGTGAAGCGCTTTGACTTTTTCCTCGCTGATACCAAACTTTTTTGTTGCTGATTTTAGTGCACCATCGTCACCCACGTGCTGCCCAGCCTCAAGATGCATTCGAAGTTTCTCGTATTGTTCGAACCGACCTCCGGCAAAAACAAACACACACTTGCCAAGCGGACGCTCATCCTGCCCCTCTTGAAAGTGACCGTCCCACATCGGTGCTAGGAAGAACCGTAGCCAATAAAACTGCTGCTCATCAACAGAAGCGTCGAATTCGTCCCAGAAGACAACAGGGATACGCCCGCCCAACGAAATGTCTCTGATCCGGTGGAACGCGCCGTGTAGCTCCTTTACATTCGTATAATTCGACAGGTTGAAGGCGACTGTGCGCGTTTCGACTCCCGAAGGCCTAACCTCCTGAACGATTTCCTTAACGAGAAAGCTCTTGCCTGAACCCGGACTGCCGAAAACGGCTAGATTGAACGGCCTAACAGACTTCTTTGACAAATACTGCCGCATCAGTAACGCAGTTTCACGCGCCGCCTCTTGTTCCTCTCTGCCGATGGCAACATAGCGGCCAATACGACAGACCGGTGCCTTGACCGTTCCGTTCCACGCCGACTCGACGCCCCTTCTCAGGACGTTAACCGGAAGATTAATCGCGTCCGAGTTACCTTTCGACCACAGGTCGAAGAGCGTCCACTCTCCTCCCGGCGGCGGTGTTGCGCAAAGGTCGAGTTTCACACAAGCAAGGCGTTGCGCGATTTGGTAGTCGTCACGCACTATTTTGCTTAGCCTCAAAAGATTCTTGCTGTGCGCGGCGTTACCCTGATTCGCGGAGGCCGAGTAAGCAGTAATGTTTTGTATCTCGACGTTGTCGACGTCGCTGTTGCGAGCAATCTCCATTCCCAGGTCTATTGGGAAGTACTTAGCTCTGTCTCGGGTGTCGGCGTCGAGCGGCGGCTGGACCAACCTTGGCAAGACCTCTTCTGCCGTCACTTCCATTTGCTCACATCCACGAGTACCACACTCGACTGACTGCGGTACCTCGGTTAGCCCACGCAAGTGCATGAACCGTCCTGCACAAAGGCCCTTTTCGAGAGGCGACATTAGGTCCTCAATTTCTATGGTCTCAATCCGATTTGCTGCGAGGTGTCCCACTAACGACGCAAATATGGTGGACTCGTGGCCGAGCATGTCACCTGGCGCTTCTGCGCGGAGGTCACCTTCGATGCCCAAGACGCTGAACGCAAGCGCGGCATCCTTGACCACTCGCTGTTCGGCCGCCGTAGAGGATGCTCCCATCTCTAGAACAGCCACTCCGTCCAGGTCGAACACTACGGCAACAAAGTGAGCCTGCCGTATGAAATCCATGGCTCCCAGATCGGCCTTCCCAAACGCGGTGAGCAGATCATCCATTCCCTGCTCCCAAGACAAGTGCTTACTGATCTCAAGGTCCGCGTTCCGTAAATCGTCAACGCTCACCATGATCAAACTATTTGGAACAGCGTTCAGCGCCCGGCCAAGGCTAGTCACGAGCTTATTGCGGGACGCTTCGGAGAACCCTAATCCAGGACCAACCGCTCTGTCACGAAATTTCACGAGAAAGTGTTTGGGCACCGTTGGTGGAGGGACCTTAACTTTATCATCCTCACCATTTTTGTCCGGCTTCGGTTGGAGCGTTTGATAAATGTCGTTCGGAACTTGCACGCATTCGGGCCATCCATAGCAGCGGCAGTCCATGGCAATGACTTGCTCGTAATCGTCACTCCGTCGTTGGCGTGGGGGGTTCACAATTGCTCGCCGCCTTAGCTCCGCCCAGATTGTCGAATACTTCGTCATCCCGAAGCGTGCAGGGCTGCCTACTCTCCAGCGAGTGTGACTTCTTCCTTGCCGTTCCAAGCGTGCCAGCTTGCAAAAGGACACGGATTTCATTGGGAGGAAACCCCTTAGTGAATCAAGCAGGACATACTTGCCGGGCCCCTTGACATGAAAGGTGCGCGTCGAATGTCCTGTAACCTTGAACTGGTCAACAGAACTTGCCGAATACTTCCTTGGAAATGACTGGAATGCGTAACTCTTTAGAAGTGCTTCGAGAAAACAAGCGCCACCGCAGTGCCCGTAAAGACTCCCAATTTGAACTCCCTTTGCCAAGCCGGATCGAGGGTTCGCACTGCTTGGTTGGTGTTCAATCAAAAGCTCATGGACATCACCAATGACCCTGACCTTCCATTTCGACCTGGACCGAGCCGAAGCCGAAGAGGTTTTTGTTAGCCCACTTTCCCGCGCTGGCACGCAGGCATCGTCATCACCGATCTGGGTTTTCTCAGCAGGGCTCACGGGGGTGACATGTCTAGTGGGAATCCTGCGTCTTTGCGCCATAAGTTCAAATCGCCTCCATTATGTGTTGTTAGGTTAGTTTACATTATTAGACAATACATTCTTTCTACTTTCGCTTCGTGCTCCTCTTTGAGTCCAAGCAATAGGTCAGATCAAAAGCACGCGAGAACAACCCTTAAAACACAAAACTCACCTTTCACCCACCTTGAATTCCTGTTCTTCATCCAAACGCTAATGCAACAAATGGTTTTCGCGGTTGTCTAGCCCAGGGCTTTCGAACTAAGCCTCGTGAAATCCAAGCTGAAATTTAGCACCGTGATTCAGTTGGACCACGGTACCGCTATGTTTATTTTCGCTGCGCGATGAACTTGAGTTCTACTTCTCCTTGGCCCTGGCCACCGCCGGTTAGTTTGACGTTGAAGCGAACTTCAGTAGTCGGGGTGCAGCAACAATCAAGCGTCATAGACGCAGAGTCGGAGCCGTATTCGTCTCGGTTGCCACCCACCGTCTCAAGTAATCCGACCTCGACCTCGGTTACATCCGCGCTGACGAGGATCGTCTTTGGCGTTCCTTTACAGACGGAAACCGTGCCGATTCGGCGGTGGATGCTGTGCCATAAGCCATAGGGGTCAGTGATCTGCTTTCTCAACGATAGGTACGAGAACGGATCGGGGATCATCGCTCCCAGCCCATCAATCGAGGCAAAGATTCGGATTTCCATTTCTCCCCACGGGTTTAGCGACGTATCGAGAGGATCCACTGGGAGTTGCATTTGAATAACTCTGATTTGCGCCAAAATAATGTCAAACTCGCAACACTTGGATGAGAGGCAGTTGCACGAGGAGCATTCATCCTCACAACCACAACCCCTGGTTCCATCGGGATTAACAACTACCCCGCCGAGCCCGGCAAGGGTGGGCGAAAGGGTTTTAGCCGCTTCCTTCACTTCTTGCACCGCCGACCGGATCATCATTGTTTGCTCCGAGCGACTATGAAAGCTCTGCAATGCTCGCCCCAATTCCTGGGTGACCCGCAGAAGCTCCGCCGTCTCGTTCGTTTGCCCCGTGTTGACCTTTGCAGCTTCGCTCGCCTCTTGGCCGCCGCCACTTGCTCCTAAAATTTCTGATTCCATGATTTTCTCCTTGGGCTGTGTTCAGCCCGTGTTAGATGATAGAGGAGAAATCAGGGGATATATGTGATCCTGTTCACATCGTTTGACAAACGCTTAAAAGTCAAACAAACGGATTGACCTTGGGCCAAACTCGTCTATTTGAACCTAAAACCCGCCATTCTAACCCCAAATTCAAGCTCTCACAGCGGTTTTTCATGCTTTCAAAACTCTTAGGAATGCATTTATTGCCTTCATAAGTGCATTTATAGTCGCAATAAATGCTTTTAAAACTCCGGGAAAAGCTTTGCTCGTGCTTTTGGATGCTTCTTTCAGAGCAAACAATGCATTTTAAACTGCGGGAAAAGCTTAGGAAACTTCGGGGGGAAGCTTCGCCGTTGCTTGGGGTGCGGAGCCGGGGCGATTGCCAAATCACCCGGACTTCCCCTCCCCCTGCCCCCTCCCCACGGCACAAACATCCGTAGAGCGGGGATGCACCGGAACCCTCACCCCCGGCGCACGCGCATCGCCGACCCTCTCCCTTGGGAAAGGGCGAGGGTGGGGAGGGCTTGGCAGAAGAATATGGAGCCCGCCGCATAGCACAAGTTCACGCATGAGGGACGGACTTCTTTCTTCATGAATCCCATACTCATCGCTCATGCTCTTCAAGTCTCCACAATAACGGTAACCGGCCCGTCGTTTGTTAGGGCCACTTGCATGTTCGCACCAAAAACTCCAGTTTCAACTGTGATTCCGAGGTTTTTGAGGGCTGAGACAAACCGGTTAAAGATTTGCTCGCCTCGGTCGTAGGGAGCGGATTCAATAAAGCTAGGACGGCGGCCCTTTGATGTGTCTCCGTAAACCGTAAAGTTTGAGACGGCGAGAACTTCGCCTTGGATGTCCGCCAGGGAGAGGTTCATTTTGCCATCGGCATCGTTGAATATCCTCAATCCACGGATGCGGTCCGCCATTTTGTCGGCGTTTGCTTCGGTGTCATCTTTATGAGCGGCGGCCAAGACCAAAAGCCCCGTTCGGCACCGGCCCACAATCTCCCCATCAACGGAAACTGAGGCTTCGGAGACGCGCTGGACAATGGCTTTCACATTCCGACCGCCGTATAATGCCGACGTCCTCGAACCCACAAAAACTGCCCAAGAACAAGTGCGAACACGATCCACGCTAGTTGTCCACCGATGAGCGGCCACGCTTGGGACGGGGAAACTCGCCCGACCAGGATTTCAGTCGGGAACCCGCTGGTGTAATAGAACGGAAAAGCGTACGAGATGCTACGCGCCCACTCGGGCAGCATTGCGATAGGAAAAAGTTGGCCGGAAAAGAAGAGCATGGGCACGTAGTAAAGCTCGAAGATGGAATGGGCCTCTTGCACGATGAGGGCCAGCATCGCTAGAGCCCAGGCGAGGCAGAAACTCACAAGATGCCCCATGATGAGTGCAACCCAAAAAGTGATCCCGAGCGTAAGACTTGCGCCAGTCAGATACCCACGAAACATATAAAGGAAGAACAAGAAGATCGGGAGACACAAGAGGGTTCGCAGGATTCGCCAGACTAGGTTTCGAACAAACATCGTTTGGAAAATTGAATGCGGTCGCATGAGATATTGCGTGAACTGCCCTTCCTTAATCTCCATCGCGAGATCCCACATGATGTGGCTCGTGACGAACATCGTTATCAGTAAGTTTGACAGGTAATAGATAACAAAATCGGAGCCACTGAACCCCTCAATCGGCCCGCCCTTTAGTGCGCTCGCCTTGAGGAAGACGAGCGGCATTGTGATCGAAGTGACGATGTCGGTCATGATCCAGATGATCATGGAAGCGCGGTAGGCAAAGGTCTCTTGGAAGTAGATGGCAAACAGTGCGCGAAACTTTCGCATGGCCCTAGCTCTTGTTTCGGATGTGGATCAGATCGCCGTCTTGCATGACGTATTCTTTGCCTTCCAAACTCATTTTTCCGGCAGAATAGGCGGCATCAAGCGAGCCTGCCGCAACGTAATCATCGTAATGAACAATCTCGGCCCGAATGAAACCCTTGGCGATATCGGTGTGGATCGTTCCGGCGGCTTTTACGGCGTTTAGACCCTTTCGGATGGGCCACGCACGGGTTTCATTTTCGCCAGCTGTGAAGAAAGTGATGAGGCCGAGGGCATCATAAACTGCGCGTATCACCTTCGCACTTGCGGGCTCGACCAATCCCAGGCTCGATAGGAACTCGGCTTGATCGTTGGCATCAAGCTGGGCAATTTCTTCTTCGATTGGAGCACTGACCGAAAAGGATGGCGTTGCGTTTCCGGCAAGCTCTTTGGCACGGCTGGCAAGATGGGCGGGCATTTCGGCGGCATCGCCCTCATCAACATTAAAGGCCACAATCATGGGCTTCGCACTAAGAAACTGGTAGTTTCGGCAGATGGTTTCGCCGTCTTCGTCAAGCTCAATCGCGCGGATCGGCGTTCCATTTTCGAGGGGCCCTTTTAAGCGTTCGAGGACCATTTTTTCGATGTAATCGGGCGATCCAGGGTTCTTTGCCGTTAACGATTTCTGCAGGCGTTCCAAGCGGTTTTCAACAATCTGAAGATCGGCTAAGACGAGTTCAATCGAAACTGCTTCCTCGTCTCGCAAAGGGTCTACGGAAGCATAATAGTGCGATGTTGGCGAATCGAATGCCCTCACGACATGGAGCAACAAGTCCATCTTGCGGGCGGAGTCAAGCGCTTTTTGGGAAAACATCTTGCCCGATCCCTGAGCGCTTTCAATGTCATCGTGAAGAAGAACCGTAACGGGCGTAATCTTCTTGGGTTGCACCTGCTTTACAATCGCATCAAACCGAGGATCGGGGACGGCAACAGCGGTTACATCACCTTTGGCGAGCCCCTGGGCGGCGGCCCGATAGAGTGTACTTTTCCCGCTTGAACTATAACCGATCAGACCGACTTTCATGGATTTTTCTGTGTGAACTCAACTTGAACGGGTCGGTCTCCAAGTTGGAGGGGTAAGACCCAAAAGAGATAAATGGACCCCAATAAGATCAACAGGGGTAACCAGGGAAAGCGGAGCGCTTTAGGGCTTTTCTTCGAGCCAGACGGCGCGCTCATCTGATTGAGGGTACCTCGTTACGAGTTTGCCTTGTGGCTCTTGGCAAGCTGGGCCAGCTCTCCCGTCTCAACGAAGTGAACCCGTTCGGCGATGTTGACGGCGTGATCGGCCATACGTTCGAGATAGTGAGCCGTAAAGAGCAAGTACGAGCCCTCCACCACAAGGGACGGATCGGATTGCATGGCTCGGTGAATATCCTCGCGCACGATGTGAAACAGGTCATCAACTTCGTCGTCGGCTAGCACCGCAACCTCGACCAAGGAGAGGTCATGGCGAACAAAGGCTTCAAGCGCAGTTCGGAGCATCTCGCGAACAGCCGACGCCATCTTGTTCAAATCAGCCAACTCGTGGTGTTTCTCCATCCGAGCGAGCTTGCGAGCGACCTTTGCGATGTCTACGGCATGGTCGCCGATTCGCTCTAAATCAGTGATCGCTTTGAGTACGGTTCCAATCAACCTCAAATCGCGGCCAAGCGGGTTTTGTAATGCGATCAAGCGCATGCAGGCAGCTTCAATGGCGATGTCTAGATCGTCAATCTGATCATCGAAATCAATCACAACTTCGGCAAGCTCAACACTACGCTCGGCAAGCGCGCGCATGGCATCAGCAACCGAGCGATCCGCAAACCCGCCCATTTTGAGCAGGTTGTTACGAAGGCCCTCTAGGTCTTCTTCAAATTGAGTTCGGGTGGCAGACATTGACATTTAATCCGGTTGAAGCAATCTCGGCAATGTCACCGTAAATGTTGAGCCTCGATTGTATTGACTTTCAACTTTTACGTGACCACCATGGCCTTCTACTATATTCTTGACGATTGAAAGGCCCAATCCGGTTCCACCTGAAGCGCGGGAGCGGGCTTTATCCACGCGGTAAAACCTCTCGAAGATACGTTGAATGTCCTCCTGCATGATGCCGATGCCAGTATCACTGACCGAAAGCGTGACGTTCTCATCGTCCTGAGAAACCCGCACGTACACCCGCCCATCGCTGGGTGTGTATTTGATTGCGTTGGCTATCAGGTTGATAATCACTTGCTCAACTTGGTCAGGAGCGGCATTTACGAGGGCTCTTGGTGTTAGTTCTGAATCTAAATCGAGGCCGGCATCTATGGCCGCGAGGCGATTTCGCTCAATGATATCGGCGGCGAGCGCGGACAAGTCGACCGGCTGAGTCTCTGGCGTTTTCGATTCGGCGTTTGCGAGAATCAATAGGTCACCCACGATGCGGGCAAGCCGATCTGTTTCTCGCAAAATGGTCTCCAAGAACGGCATGGCAACATCCTCATCGTGAAGGGCACCGCTCTGAAGAGTTTCGGTTACGGCCCGGATGGAAGCCAGAGGTGTTCGCAGTTCGTGGGAAACGTTGGCAACGAAATCGCGCCGAACCGTCTCTAATCGAGCCAGTTCGGTTACATCAACCAGGATCACCATTAACTCGGGACTACCCGATAAGCCGATTGGGAAGGGGTAAATCGAAACCCGTATCACGCGGCTTAGCGCGCCAGGCGGCTCGAAATCACGTGTTTGCGTAGCCCCTTGGGTGGCCGACTCGACCGCGAAGTCTTGCAGGTCGGCGATGAGGGTGGCTTGAACAAGGGGTTTGCCGATTAGCCAGTCGGGTTCGGCCGCGAACATCGCCTCGGCAAAGCGATTGGCGTTCACGATCACCCCGGCCTCGTTTGTCATGATTACTGCTGCCCCCGATGAATCAGATAGCGCACGGAGTTTTTGATGGTAGTTGTTCGCAGAAGCTTGGATTGCCTGAACTTTGATGAGGGCATCGGCCTCCGCCACTCTGAGCTGCGTCTTTGTTCGGCCGATATTCCAGAAAACATACGCAATCGCTCCAACGACTGTCAGAGCGATAGCGGCGATGGCGATTGGGTTCAAATGTTATCCTTAGGCGGCGGAGACTAGCTTATAGCCAATGCCCCTGACCGTAACAATTCGGCTGGGCGAAGCAGCGTCCACCTCGATCTTCGATCGAAGCCATCGAACATGAACATCAATGGTGCGCTCTTCTACGAAGGCATCTCGACCCCACACTCGATCTAACAGGGTTGCTCGGCTAAACGCAATATCGGGATTTCTCGCCAAGAACTCCAGCAGTGCGAACTCTTTTGGCGCAAGCGTTAAGGCGTTGCCGCCGACGGTGGCTTCGTGCTTGGCGGTATCAATCTCGATGTTCGCCACGCTGATCCTCTCTGCGCCCGGCTTCACATCGGTCCGGCGCAGCAGGGCCTTCACTCGCGCGATAAGCTCGGCCACGCTGAAGGGTTTCGT
Organism: Armatimonadota bacterium; assembly: GCA_031386985.1. Taxonomy (GTDB): domain Bacteria; phylum Armatimonadota; class Fimbriimonadia; order Fimbriimonadales; family Fimbriimonadaceae; genus JANJUB01. Next base: position 369,498 of record JANNCV010000016.1, on the reverse strand, counting down.
CATGTAGTCGTCGGCGCCAAACTCCAAACCTTGGACCTTGTTCCGCTCTTCGGCACAAGCCGTTAACATGATGATGGGTGTATCGTGCGTTGCTCGAATCGTCTTACAGATTTGAAATCCGCTCGCTGAGGGCAGCATAACGTCGAGGATAAGCAGATCTGGCTCTTCTTCCCGAAAGGCTCGCATTGCGGCCTCAGCGTTCATAGCGACTTTCACCTTGAAGCCTTCCTTTCTGAGGTTATAGGCGACGGCTTCGAGAATGGCGGATTCATCGTCCACGACGAGAACCTTGCGAGTAGCATTGGTATTGAGGGGTGTTGCAAATGTCATATTATCCGAACCTTCCACTGATGTAATCGTCTGTCCTTGAATCTACGGGGTTTGTAAAGATGCTAGCGGTCGGCCCAAACTCGATCAATTCCCCCGAAAGGAAAAAGGCGGTTTGATCCGAAACGCGAGCCGCTTGTTGCATGTTATGTGTTACGATAACGACCGTATATTGTTCTTTGAGAGTGCCCATGAGCTCCTCAATCCTAAACGTAGCCTTCGGATCAAGGGCGGAGGTTGGCTCATCCATGAGGAGAACCTCGGGTTCAACCGCGAGCGATCGAGCAATGCACAATCGTTGCTGCTGTCCACCGGAAAGTTCAAGCGCGGAATGGTTGAGCTTATCCTTGACTTCATCCCATAGCGCCGAATGGCGCAAACTCTTTTCGGCGATTTCTTGAAGCCGGGCTTTATTGCGCTCGCCATGAATGCGAGGGCCGTAGACTACGTTTTCGAAGATCGTCTTGGGAAATGGATTTGGTTTTTGGAAAACCATTCCCACCCGTTTTCTGAGTTCTACAACATCAACATCAGGAGCATAAACATCTTCTCCATCGAGAAAGACTTTGCCCGTAATCTTGATGCCTGGAATGAAATCATTCATGCGATTGAGCACCCGCAAGAAGGTGGACTTTCCACAACCGGAAGGCCCAATCAGAGCGGTTACCTGCCTACTTGGAACGTCAACCGAGACATTCGTTAAGGCTTGGAAGGTGCCGTACCAGAAGCCAAGGTCTTTGACGGACATTCGCAGTTCGGGAGCTTCTTCGGGAAGATCGCGCACGGGAATCTCGGTCATGAGCTTAAATGACTCGGGCATGGGGGGAGCATCTTGCGGAATAGCTTCCAAAGTTTTTAGTTCCCTCCTGATCGGCACACCAATTTTACCACTTGCGGGCACGGCGCACCCTCGTCCTGATAACAATTCCGACTAAGCTCAACATTCCCACAAGACCAATCAAAACCAGGGCAATGCCGGCTTTGAGATCGAGAGGAGCGTTTGGAGCTTGTGTCACTACGAAGTAAAGATGATACGGTAACAACATTTGCTGATTGTTAAGACCATAAGAAATGGTTGGTGCAAACGATGCCGCACACGTTAGCATGACCGGCGCAGTTTCGCCGGCAGCGCGTCCAATCGCCAAGATTGCACCCGTGAGAATGCCCGGCAAGGCGGCCGGAAGCACTACTCGACGAATCGTATTCCATTTACTTGAGCCCAAAGCCGTCGAACCATCGCGAAACGATTGAGGTACGGCGAGCAAGGCTTCTTCAGTTGCCGTGATGATAACGGGCAACACAACAACCGCCAAAGTTGCGGCTCCCCACAAGAGACACGGCTGACCCCAAACTGGGCGGGTTGCGCCCGTTATGCGATCAATGGCTCCTCCCACGAAGAACACAAAAAAGCCCAAACCAAACAACCCGTGAACGATTGAGGGCACGCCGGCGAGGTTAACAATCGCCTGACGGATGACCGAAACCCACCGGGATTTACCGCCGTACTCCACCAGATAGATCGCGCTAATCACTCCAAGGGGCAACGCGATGAGGACCGTCGCGATCATGAGTAATACCGTGCCAACGATGGCGGGGAATATCCCGCCCGTCATATCAACTGCATTGGGAAACTCGCTGAGGAACCCCCAGTTCATCCGCTTAGCGCCGTTGCTGATCAGATACCAAAAGAGTAACAAGATCGGAGCGATTACTGCCGCGCAAGCGAGCGTAATGACAGAGAAAGCGGCCCGCTCAGCTAGGCGACGGCGAACCCGCTGGGGGCTCTTTTGGTGCATGCTCAAACTTGAAATCGCACTCATCGCGCCTTCCTCGCGGTGCGCCCAAGCGCAAAACTGGCTACCGAGTTAAAAATGAACGTGATAACAAGCAAAACTAAGCCCATCATGAAGAGGGCGTGGTAGTGCATTTCGCCGTTGGCAACCTCCAGAGCCTCCGCGCCGATCGTGCCCGTTATGGTTCGTACGCTATGGGTAAAGGCGTACCAGATCCCTTTATCCGGCAACAACCCCGCGTTGCCGGTGAGCATGATGACAACCATTGTTTCCCCAATCGCCCGCCCCAAACCGAGCATAATCGCCGCAATGATCCCGGGCTTTGCCGAGGGAATAAGCACGCGCCAAATCGTTTGCCATTTCGTTGCGCCCAAGGCGAGAGAAGCGTAGCCAAAGTCCTTTGGCGTCGCGGTTAGGGCATCTTCGGCGATAGAGGCGATTGTCGGAATCGCGAGGAAACCCAGCATGATCGAGCCCGCAATCGCACTCTTGCCTGTATCCAAATGGAAAAGCGACTTGACCAATGGCGTCACCGCAACCGCCCCGACGAATCCAATCGCAACCGAAGGCACAATGCCGAGCATTTCGATAATGCCTTTCAGCCATTCTGCAAGTTTCTTGGGAGCGATATTGCTGATGAATATTGCGCAAGCAACTCCAAGCGGAATCGCGATTACGGCCGCGCCTGCCGTAACCAACAGCGATCCCCAAAGGTTAGGAAGAAGTCCAAACCAGGGCCCATTAGGTTCGGGAAGGGTGGGTTGCCACTCCTTCCCGAAGAAGAAATCTTTGGCGGGATACTTCGCCAAAAGGGGCAAAGCATCCTTGATGAGGAAACCAAAAATGAGCAAAACGAACACGACCGCCGTTAGGCCGCCCAGCGTCATCACTTTTGTGATGAGGAACTCGCCTAGCTTCGGTCGTGTTCGTTTCATAATGGTAAAAGAGTTAGATCACTTGGCAACGGGAACGAAACCAAGATCTTCAACGATCTTCTGGCCTTCGGAACCCTTAACCCATTCGAGCCACGTCTTAACTGCTCCCGTTGGTTCGCCGTTTGTGTACTCGAAAAGAGCACGAGCCAGTGGATAAGACTTATCCAAAACCGTCGTCGCATCGCCATGAATCGCCGGCGAGGTCGCATCCTTCTTGATCGGAACCGCCTTGATCTTGTCCGTGATATATCCCAATCCAACATAACCAATCGCGCCTGCATCCTGAGCCACATTGTCAACAATCTGCGAAGTGGCGGGGCTGAGTTGAACGCTCGCCGCAAAAGGGTCCTTGTTCAAAACGTGCTCTTGGAAGAACACGAAAGTTCCTGATGAAGACTCGCGGCTTATGGCGATGATGTTCTGATCCGGCCCGCCGAGTGCCTTCCAGTTTGTGACCTTACCGGTGTAAATGTCCTTTAACTGTGCCATTGTCAGTTCCTTGATCGGGTTAGAAGGATTGACGACGATCGAAAGGGCGTCTTGGGCAACTTCGAACTCCTTAACGTCAACACCGTTTCCTTTGGCTTTCTCCGTTTCTTCATCCTTAATCTGGCGAGAGGCGTTCGCGATTTCGGTGGACTTGTTAAAGAGTGCGGCGAATCCAGTTGAAGAACCGCCTCCCGTTACGCTAACCGAGATGTTCGGGTTGGCTTTCATAAATGCCTGAGCCCACGCCTGAGCCAGTTGCACCATCGTGTCCGAACCCTTAACCGTGAGGGTTTGCTTCGTTGTTGAAGCGGAATCTCCCGGAGTTCCGGTCGAACCCGTAGCGGAGCTTCCGGTTTTGGAACCACATCCAACTGCGATTAGGCCCGCAAGGCCGATACTGAGTAGAAGTTGAGCTTTCATTTCTTTCACGTAAATGATGTGATGGATATGTTAAGACATCATTAACAAACGGCTCCCGGAGGATTTCTCAAGTAAGAAAAACCGAAGTTCCTTCACGATTCCTTAACAAAGCTACCGCGTCCACGCTACCGACCCAATATCGCGTCCATCGCGCGACTCGTGTTCACCACCCTCACCAACGGATAGTGCTTGTAGAGCGGGATCAACTCTGCAGTTGCCGCCCCCTCAAAGCCTATTTCCGCAATCGCTTTCATCACTTCCGGCCAGTTTACGTCGCCCTCTAACAAATCAACAAATCCCTCGGCGGTGCCAACGGCGCGCCGGAAATCCTTAAAGTGAATCCCGACTACTCGCTTGCCCAAGTGCCGAAGCCAATCCTCGGCGTATCCGAACGGTAGCAAATTCGCGACATCCACATAAGCCCCAACCCACGGCGAATCGAACTGATCCACGAAATCGGCCATTTCTTTTGGGCTAAGTAGAAAACGATTCCAAACATTCTCGATTCCCAAGCGAACCCCGCAAGCCTCAGCCGCGGGAAGAGCCGCTCGAATCCCTTCTGTCGCAAGCGTCCACACGTGCTCGTATGGCAACGCCGCGCGATCGGGAAGGAAGAAAACATCCACCGCGCCGGGAATGGTGAGGTGCGTTTTTGCTCCAAGCCATGCCGAAATTTGGAGCATTTTTTTCAAATCACCCAGCGCTTGGCTCCGAAGAACAGGGTCGGCATCAGCTAGGTTTCGACCCCAATAGAGTCCGCTTGCCGTCGTCGGCAGCTTCAGTCCTAGCGCTGATGCCTGGGCGGCAATCTCTTGGCATCTCGCTTCGGTTGAGTTTATGCCAAACGCCGAACCGGCATCGCCAATCGCGATCTCAGCCGCTTCAAAGCCATTTTTCGCACAAATCTTCAAAAATTCAATAGGATTAAGCGTCCCTTCGAGCCCACCCGGCACCGACCAATAGTTCAGCGATTTCAACAACACGGTTTCTCAAATATACTCATGTTCGTGGTTTGGAAACTTGACGACTTGGCGAGGCGCCTCAGGGCCCAGATTTCTGGCGCTTCCCCTATGTTGCCGGGTGAAGGCGAGTTTCGAACCGACTCCCGCGAAGTCAAACCGGGGGACATTTTCATTGCGATTGTCGGCGCGAATACAGACGGTCGCGATTTCCTTGTTGACGTCGCCGAAGCGGGCGCATCTGCCGCGATTGCCGAACTTGGACACCCCCTAGTTTCGAACCCGCCGTTGCCCATTTTAGTTGTTGATAACGTAGTTGAAGCCCTCGCCCGCCTCGCCTTGTCTTATCGAAATGAGTTCCAGGGCCCGGTCGTCGGGGTAACAGGATCGGTGGGAAAGAGCACAGTGAAGGAACTAGTCGCCGCCACCCTCTCGCCCTTCGGCCCGGTCTTGAAGACGGACGGCAATCGGAACACCGAATACACCGCCCCGCTAATGTGGGCGAATCCCCCCCTCTCCTCACAGGGGAGGGCTGTGAGCGAAACGAACTGGGGAGGGGTTCCGGGTGACTTGCAAACGCAGGCCAGCTTACTAGGCCCGGAAATCGGCTGGAAGCACGATTCTACGGGGGCTGCGGTGGTTGAGATGGGGATGCGCGGGGCAGGCCAGATCCGCCACCTGGCCCGCTTCACGAAACCAACGATTGCGATCATCACTAACATCGGCGTCTCTCATCTCAGCGAGCTCGGCTCGCGAGAAGCCATAGCCAGGGCAAAGGCGGAGATTTTCGAAGAAATGGCACCGGGAGGGGTTGCCATTCTCCCCCACCCGAGCGAAGGTGGGGAGGGGGCCGAGGGGAGGGGTTACTACGACCTACTCTCCTCAATCGCGAAGACCAATGGATTGAAAGTGAAAACCTTCGGATTCCCACCCGTCCAACCAGGCCAACCCGACCCAGACGCCGCCATCACGCGCTACGAAGCCACCTCCTGGGAATCCTGCTCCTTAAGCGTCACCATCAACGGAATCAGTTACGAAGTCATGCTCCCCAACGTCGGCCGCCACCTCGCGCTCGGCGCGGCGGCGGCCCTTCTTGCGGCCGAAGCTGGCGGCGTTGATCTCAACCTTGCCGCCTCTGCCCTTGGCCAAGTAAAGCTCCCCCCGATGCGGATGGAAGTCATTGTGCGCGAGGGGATCACGTGGGTTTTGGATATGTACAACGCCGCCCCTGCCTCGACAATTGCCGCTCTGGAGACGGTCGCCGAGGTTGCAAAGGGGCCGAAATATGCAGTTTTGGGTGAGATGCGGGAACTTGGCCCGGCTAGTGAGGAAGGACATCGTGAGGTCGGTTCTGCCCTTGCTCGGTTGGGTTTCTTGGCTGCGATTACGCTGGATGCTCCGAGTGAAGCGCAGGCTGGAAGCGCTGTGCCACACATCGGCGAGACGCCCTTGGCACCGGGGCCAACGCGCTGGATCATCGAAGCTGCCCTTGAATCTGGGATGAGCGCATCGAACCTAACCCACGCATCGTCTTTTGAGGAAGTGCGACAATGGCTCAGCACCCGCCAGGCGGGCGATACGATTTTGTTAAAGGGCAGCCGCGGGGTTGAGTTGGAGAGGGTGGTGCCAAAGTGGAGCTGAGCTTATTCGCAAAGGAAATGAGTCTCTTTTGGGATTGTTTCTTGGCATGCGCGCTCGCTTCGTATCCGATCTACCGACTCCTTCTGTTAACGAAGTCACGGCAAACAATAGATCCGCACGCACCGGAAACCCATCTAAGAAAGCAGGGGACCCCAACGATGGGCGGGCTCATCTTCTTGGTCGCAATCCTTGTGGCTTTCATTGAGCCGCTGGTGCGCGGTTCGTTACCTCTAAGGTACACAACTCTAGATACTGTCGCCGTTGTGCTTGAATCGCAGAGCTTTGCTATATTGGCGCTCTTTTTTGGATTTGCACTCATCGGGTTTGTGGATGATTACGTTGTCCCCAGGATGACTGCAAAACGCGGTTTAGGTTGGATACAAAAGCTACTCGCTCAAATAGCAGTTGCGTACCTCGCCTCTGCCTCGATGTTTCGTGGCGAGAGCCTGATGATTGTGGGGCTCAGCGTCTTCATGATTCTATTCTGGTCAAATGCCTTCAACTTTGCTGATGGGCTGGACGCATTAGCAGGTTCGCTCATCTTAGGGCTTTCACTTGGCTTCATTCTCCTGTCAACGCTTAATAACGAAGCATCCATTGCTTCTTACTATGCAACCGCTCTAGCGGCCGGTGCTATTGTGTTTCTGGCATTCAATGCTCCCCCTGCAAAGATGTTCATGGGCGACGTGGGTTCACTGCCCATTGGTGCCTTCTATGGCATGATGTCCGTCCTGTTCTTGCGGTCCGGTACCACTTCTCACGAATTCACCACGGGTCCCGGCTGGGAGATAACTCTGCGCGAGCCCTTATATCTTCCGCTATTCATCCTCAGCCTCGTCATGATCATTGAGCTGGTGCCAGTCCCGTTGCAAGTCGCCTACTTTAAGCTCACCAAAGGCAAGCGCCTCTTCCCTATGACCCCGATCCACCATGCCTTCGAGAAAAAGGGGTGGCCCGAAACTCGCATCGTCTGGATTTTCGCTCTTTTCCAACTCCTTTGCTCGCTGATGGCTTATTACTATGCGCTCGGAATGAAACCATCATGAGCCAGCGCATCGGAATCCTCGGCCTCGGGCGCAGCGGCCTCGCCATCGCCCTTGCCGCCAAAGCTCAGGGCGATCAGCCGGTGGTTTTTGATTCCAAGCCCGCCGAAGATAAGCGTATTGCCCCCCTTGCCGAAAAACTCAACCAGGAGGGCATCGCCTTTCACCCGAATTGGGAGGGGCTTTTCCTGAGAGGGCGCGGCGATAAGCCCAACGAAATCGAAACCCTTGTTACAAGCCCCGGCGTTGATATGCGCAAAGCAACCCTGGTTGAAGCCCAGCGTTCTGGCATTGAAGTCATCGGCGAGATTGAGTTCGCTTACCGAATCTCAAAGGCCCCCATCATCGCCATCACCGGTACGAACGGCAAGAGCACCACCACCGTCATGACCTTTCTCGCCCTCCGTGCGGCGGGTCTAAATGCGGTCTTGTGCGGCAATATCTATGGAAGTGGCTACGACGAAATCCCCCTAACCGAGGCCGCCGCTAACTCGACGACGGATCAAATCCTTGTCGCCGAGGTCAGCAGTTTCCAACTGGAATGGGTTCGAGATTTCCGGCCCCGGTGTGCGGGAGTAACCAACATCTCGCCTGATCACCTCAACCGGTACGACTCCTTTGATCAATACGCAGCTACCAAACGCAAGATTTTTGATCGGATGGCGGAGGGGGACACGATTGTTGCCAACGCCGGCGATACCCAAACCTATCCAACAAATCAATCCCTAAGAGATCGCGGGGCGGGTCTGCCGAGGGTGAGGTTCTATGGGAGCGCCGGCGTTGATGCAAGTTTCGATAGCCATTCGCTCAAGCTCAGTATTTGCGAACCGGTTGAGGCGCTCCCGTTCCAAGAGAAGCACAACCTCTTCAACGCATGTCACGCCGCCCTCCTCGCTGAAAGCTTCATGGATTCAATCGAGCATCTTGATGCGTCTCAGCGCGCTTACACCATCCTTCAGGGACTAAAAGGATTCAAGGGGCTCGCCCATCGAATGGAGCATCTGGGGCATAAGCACGGAATAGAGATCATCAATAACTCCATGTGTACCAACCCCCAAGCGGTTGTGGCGAGCAGTTCCTCCATCGGAATGCCCCAACATTTACTGATCGGCGGGATCAAGAAGAACTACGATTTCAAGCCAGTAAGAGACTACTTAGAGCGAACGGGGCACACAATTTACTGTTTTGGAAGAGATGCACAAGAAATTTCGGAAGAATTGGGCACATCCGCGCAAATCTTTGATACAATGAATGAAGCATTCGGGGCAGCCACGGAAAAGGCAGTCCCCGGAGAAACGATTATGCTTGCGCCAGGATGCGCCAGCATGGATCAGTTTGATGACTTCGTCGCTCGCGGCGAAGAGTTTAGAATAATAGCCAAGGAGTGGCTCAAACATGAAAAAGACAGTTAGAATCGCGGACCCATTGTTGTTTTGGCTTTTGATTGCGGCAACATTTGTGGGTCTTTTCTTTATTTTTGATGCGGGATATCCCCGCGAAATTGCCAATGGTCGGGGAGTAATTCCGAGCGACCTGCGCAACCAACTTATTGCCTTGCCCATTGCGTTATTGGCCTCGTGGTTCGCGGCAAAGGTGAACTCTGATGCGTGGATGAAATGGGCGAAAGTCATCTGGATCATCGCCTTCCTATCGCTATTTCTGCCGTATGCGCCGGGGATTGGATATCCTCAAAACGGAGCTTATCGGTGGTTCAAGATTCCGGGCCTGCCCGCCATACAGCCCGCCGAGTTTGCCAAGATGGCGGCGATTCTGTATTTGGCGTCGGTTTTCGCGACTCGCAAGCCGTTCGCTTTTAAGCCAGGCAAAGACCTGTTGGACAAGATTGACCGCAACATGATGCCCTATCTGAAGCGAATATGGCCCGTGATCTGGGTTGTGATCGCGGCAATAATTATCGAGCGGGAACCGGATATGGGTACGGCCTTCATCTTAGGCGTAGCGGCTTTCGCTGTCTGTGTGGCTGGCGGAGTTTCGCGAAAATCGCTGGTGATCGGGACGGCGTGTGTTATGATTGGAGGCATCGCCTTCACTATGAGCCAACCTTATCGAATGGCCAGAATCACCAACCACTTGCATCGCTGGGACAGCGAGAACATTGATTCTACGGGCTACCAAACGGTTCAATCCGAACTCGGGTTTGCCGAAGGTGGGCTACTCGGCGTAGGCCCCGGAAACGGGCGCGCGAAGCACGTTCTCCCGGCGGCAACGACCGATTTCGTCATGGCAACCGTCGGCGAAGAGTTCGGCATTCTTGGCTCGCTTAGCGTGCTCGGTTTGATCGGGTTCATTGTTTTCCGAATGCTTGAACTCGCCGGGAAAGCAACGACTCGCTTCGGAGCGATTGCCGTAACCGGGGTAGCAGCTTGGATTGGGCTTCAAGCTGCCCTCAATATCATGATGTCGAACGGCCTGCTCCCCGCGATCGGGGTACCAATGCCGTTCATAAGTTACGGGGGTTCGAGCCTCGCCGCGATGTGGCTATCCCTCGGAATCTGCAACTCGGCCCTTTGTGCCGTACCCCAGGAAGGAGCGAATAGTGCGACTCGTCGTAACGGGTGGCGGGACCGGCGGTCACGTCTTTCCCGCGCTTGAGGTAGCTCGGCTTGCCGTTGCTCAGAATCACGATGTGGCCTATCTCGGGTCGCATCGTGGGCAAGAGCGTGCCTCTTGCTTGAGAGCCGCAGTTAGCTTTCGGGGCTTCCCTTCTGAGCCCATTTATCGCCTTGCCTCGCTTCGTGGAGTACGGGCTGTAGCTAACCTTTTGAGGGCGACACTTCAAGCTCGAAAGGCGTTCCTGGATGGTCGACCCGATGTCGTATTCTCCACCGGCGGCTACTCGTCCGCGCCTGTCGTAAGGGCGGCGATGATGCTGAGAATCCCGTTCGTTTTGCATGAGCAAAACGCGATTCCGGGCCGTTCCAATCTGCTTTCAGCAAAGCGCGCCCACACCATCGCAACCACGTTTCACGCTGCCGCCGCTCACTTTGAGGGATGCAATGTTGTTCGAACCGGCTTGCCCGTTCGGTCAGAGCTTCGTGAAGTCGCCTTGAGCAAAGCCCTCTCGATGGATGCTTTTCCGATGCAAATCCTGGTGGTCGGCGGATCCCAAGGGGCCGCCGCCATCAATGAAGCCGCACTCCAAACCGCGACTCGAATGACGGGCGATCTGCGCTGGTTGCATGTAACGGGAAAGAGCCACTTTGAACCCTTGTTCGCCAGCTACGAGAAGCTCGGATTGGGCGCGATTTACAAGCCGAAAGCGTATCTAGAAAGCGCAGAAATGGCCGACGCCTATTCCCAAGCCGCCGTTGTTGTGGGGCGCTCGGGCGCGGGCACTTTGAGCGAGCTCGCCGCCTTCGGAATCCCAAGCGTTCTCATTCCCTATCCGCAGGCTCATGCAAATCATCAGGCGGCGAACGCTAAAGAGTTTGCCGATATGGGCGCATCCGTAGTCATCACCCAGCCCGATCTTCACGCCGCGAAACTGGAGGAGAGCCTGCAACTCTGGATCACATCAGCGACAGCGCGAGACAATGCCCGAGGGGCCCTAAGAACCTGGGATCAACCGGACGCAGCCAAACAGATTCTGCAGATTTTGGTTGGGGCAACGGAATAGTGCTCATAATGAAATCGTGATACGCGGGTGGTGGAAGGAGCATTGGCTTTCCGTTTTTGTCGGTGCTGTCAGCGTAACCATCATTGGCGGCGTGCTGATTCCAGTTTTCGCCGTTCCAAAACAAGGGAGTCGTCGTAGCTGTCTTAGTGTTGTAAAGCAACTTGGAACAGCAACCCAAATTTATCTTTCCGAATCGGACGGGTTTATGCCGCCCGAAAACTGGATGGATGCGCTCTTGCCGGTCACCAAAAATATTGACAGCTACAATTGCCCCGACTTTGTGTGGAGCAAAACGAAGAGATACGGATTTGCGATGAAATCGGGCGTTGTTGGGGCTGATACTAAACGGGTAACAGAACTTAGCGCGACGGTTTCGTTCTTTGAAACCGAAGTTCTCGCGGCCAACCTGGTGATGAATTTGGCCGGAAGAAACTCGGCCCGGCATAGGGGCGGCTCGTTTGTTGGCTTCCTGGATTCCCACGCCAAATGGCATCCGCTCGGTGCTAAGCTCAAATGAGGTCAACCTGGGTGCCAAGAACTTTGACGAGGTTTTAGCGTTCGCCGCTAAGCAAGATAATGCCCCACCTTGTGCCTACATAAACCTTCCCATCGTGTGTCGCCAAGGCCTGGACTTCGACATCGGAAATCTTGCTGACCAGACCATTTTGCAATCGGAACAGGCCGCTGCGTGTTCCAACGAGGACACCGCTTCCGTCTCGAAGCAACGCGGTACCGGAGTGCCCAGCAAGCTCGGTCTTCCAATGGCCATTCCAAATGGCAAGTCCGCCGATGAATGTTCCGGCAACAGTTGGCGTTCCGAGGTTCAAAGTGGTAATCCAGTCATCGGGCATGCCTGCTCGCTCATCGTGGATGCGGGTTTTGCCGGTTGACCGGTTAATTTCAATAACGCCGGCTCCCTGGGCCGCAAACCAGATACTCTCTTGATTGGCAGCTAGCGCCGATGGGGAGCGGCCGATCAGGGCGGGAATGCGGAAATGGTGAGTCCAGGTGATGCCATCAAACTCGGAATAACCTCCGGGTTGCGCTACCACGAGCGTCGTCCCATCGGTAGCAATAGCCAATGCCTGTTTACGGGGGAGCATTCGGTGGAGCCGAGTAACTTCGCCATCCGGGGATATTGAAATGAGCTCGCCGTCACCAAAGCGCATATAAAGTTGATCACCGATAACCACTGAATTTCGCGGGGCCGACGACGGGAGATTTGCCACTCTGCTTGCGCCTTGCGGCGTCCAATCCCAAAGCCCCTCGTCTAAGGTTGAAACTAGAAGTCGGCCGTTGAAGATGCTTAGGTGCTGAACGTTCCCGGTCCGATCTTCCGGTTTCTTCATTTCAGCAATCGGATTTAGGGCCGGATGGTCTAGCCGCTGACCTGCGAGACTCCACCGGGACTGGTTATGTGCTTCATCAAACACGGCAATGAAGGCTCCCTCCAAACTCGCCCCGGAGGGCACGGAAACTGAAGTCCACCAGAGCCCCTCGCCTCCGCGAATGAATGTAATTGGGTCGGCCCAAGGAGCCACCAGCTTTGCTCGGGCGACTGAGTTGGGCATGGCGTCAAGTTCAATTCTCAGGCGCCCCGCCGAAGTTGTCGTGCTTACCTGCACCACAGGTGGAGTTAGGTCAACAACAAAAGATGTGCGAACGGCTGCTTTCGCCCCATTTGAGAGGGTGAAGTCTATCGTCACATGCTGTACTCCCTCGGCTGTCCCGGGTGGAATGTCGAAGCGGCATTGCCAAGTTTGGTTCACGCGCTGGAGACCCCGCGTTTCTCCCCACGGGAAGGTCGCTATCGCCGTAACAACGCCACCTTGAAGCGCGACTTGTAGGAGTGGATCGCCGACACGGGCAATGATCTGATTGAGCTCCTCCCGTCGCTTCCGTATCGCTTCTTGCTGAGCCTCGTCTAAGGTGGCCCGTTCAAGTGCGTCAATCTCTGCATTTAAGCGCAACTTGACAATGCGCTCTTTGTATGCTTCTCCCAGGTCGCTAAACTGGCGCTCCAACCGCTTCGTTTCGGGATCGTTGGCTTTACCCTCGCGATAGCGCTGAAGCAAAGCCGTTCGTGTTTTTTCAGCAGGATTTTGATTTGCCACAAGCTTGTCATATTCGGGCTTCCAATCCAAACCATCAAAGTCCTTGTAGCGGTCTAACTGGCGAGTCTGCCTTGCTATCTCAGCTTCATCGGGGTTAGCTTTCCACTTTTGGTAGCGAAGGGTGTAAACCGCTGAACCTCTTAGCTGGCTAATCGCAGATGCAATGCCGTCGCGATAAGCTTTGTCAAATTTCTGAGCAGCCTCTGAATCGGTGGGCCGCAATCCTTTGGCGTTTTCGTCCATTTTTGGTAACTCTCCCACAAACTCGGAACGTGAATGCGAGTATGCGAACGAGCTTCCCAACTCGCTTGCTCTCCGAAACATGAACTGCTCAAGGCTGTCAATCCCATCATTTTCGTTTCGCAGTAGATCATGCTTTCTGGCAATCCCACGTGCGGTTGGACCTTCATAACCGCCGTTACGAACCGCTTGTTGGTATTCCGCCTTGAGTTGGTTAGTTCGGGTAACCGCAATGCCCCTTCGAACATCCTTTACAAACTGATCGGTTTTCTCAATATCAACCACACGTTGGACCATTGCCCGGGCATTTAGAAGGGCATTTTGATTTACGAATTCGCCTAGTTTGTGCTTCAACTCTAGTTCAATATGAGGTCTAAGCGCAGTATATGCGCTGCCTCCTAGCATCGGGCCCACTGCGCCAAGCTGGGCTAAGCGGCGGCGCTGGGCGAGCAACCGCTTGCTCTCCTCGGTGTTGACTTTTCCTTTAGTAAGTAGATCGGCAAGTTTGTTGGATAGCTCATAGCCCTTGTTCTGAATGGCCCAACTACCAACATTAGCAGCCTTGAGGGCACCTAGTTGTTGCCAGTACCGCTTGGTATTCGCGCTATGTTCCCCGCTCTTGCTCCAAGATTGAAGGTAGTCACCGATGAGTTCTTGGCGCGCTTCTTCATGTGCTTGCCAGAAGAACTGCTCAGGATTTTCGACCCCGAGCGAATGTGCGAACGCATCAAATGATGCGGTGGCTCGCTTCATTTCAGCTGGATCTCCGCCACGCTTGATAATGGCCCTCAGTTTCGGAGCGACGATTGCCGCCCGCTGTCGAACGGCTTCCCACAAGCTAGGCACAAACTCAAGCGCGTTAACCTTCATCGCTTTGCAGGCTTTGATTAACTCGCCCTGCAAACGCCGAGAGGAGCGCGTAACCCCATTTTGCGCAATCATTTTCGAAAGCTGGCCACCCATCGCTCGTAATCTGGAGGTCTTGATTTCGTATTCAAAGGCTTTCCTCTCAGCGGCTGGAATTGCGAGCCAGGAGGTGTATTTGCTTGGAATCGAGTGGCGCACCGAGATGGCTGTAACCTGCTTTGCAAGGCTCCCGAGCCTTTCAATTTCACGCTCGGCCCAAAGCTTGAGGCCCCGGTGATTGGGCTCAGCGCGATCGGCGAAATGTACGGTGTTTGAGAGGTTCCCTACGCGCAGAGTCGCTATCCCCGGCTTCCGATAGCGCCCGGTTACCAAAACGGAGGAGCCGGCGCGAACGGCCTTTCGATCAAAACTGACCCCAAACTCGCCGATGCCGCTCAGAGACAAGCTGGGTGGCTTCGGGCCAATCCCGAGTTTTGGGATTCCCACAATCAGCGCAAAATAGCCTTCGCTGCCACCGGAACGAGCGGCATAAACCGATGTGGTCAGGCCTTCTTTGGCGGTAGGAATGAGGCGAATTCTGAGGTTTTTGTCTGGTCGTAGCTTCTCACCCTTTATCTCGGAAGTGAGCCGGTCGTCAACTGAAACCCACTTCATGCCGTAGTTGTCATCGAGACCGCTAAATCCGACACCCGGCTTTGCGGAGATTTTGATATCTACTTCTAGTGGCTCGCGCTCCTTGGTGGCTAAGGGGAATTGCATCGTTGGGAAGCCGTTTTCACAATGAAGAACGCTCACCCATTTCATGCGAATAACTAGGGGAGTATTGGGTTCAACCGGGAAGATCTTGGCCCGAAAGAGGCGCTTGCCGATTAGTTCGATAAGCGCGGGATCGCGCTGGCGGGACGTTATTGCTTGATAGATTTGGCGCGCTCGCTCTCGTTCTACAACTTTGGCGGCAACTTCTTCGCCCTGATACCAATAACTGAAACCAGTAGCTAGCGCATTCGGGGGCATGGAGTAAACGAACTCGATCTCTTGCCGGAATTGGGATGGGTTGGCAAAGGTCATCGTGACCACGCTTTCGGCAAAAGCGCCATCAATCATAACGCTTGCTTCAAGCTTGGATTGCACCAAGGGCGTCAGGTTTTGTCCCTTCGGCTTGATCATCACCTGAGCAGAGCCGATTGCGGCGATTAAGCCAAAAACCGAAAGAAGAACTAGCCTGACCTTCATATCCTAGTAGTTACAACAGGAGATGATCGGAAGAGCGTTCCCGGAAATGAGATATTTGTTTCAGTGATTAGAACATCCAGCCTAACTCGATAACCCACACGGGCTGTCGCGTGCGCTGGAAGCGACCTTCGAGGACAAGTCTTGCGGCGTCTTCCCCGAACGGACGCAGGTAACTGACATAAGGAAGAAACTGCGCAGTTTGACCAGCAACTTGGCGGTGGTCAATCCTAAGGCCGCTAGCGAAGCCACAAGACTTTATCCAGTCGAAACCAAGAGAGTAGCGCCACTCCCGGGCCGGACCGATTCGGGCTTGGGTAACTCCGCCCTCGAACCACAGGTCGTTCCATTGATGTTGGGCGGCCACCCCAAAAAGTTCCCGCTTGTTGCGACCCAGAAATGCATGAACGCCGATCGAGTTCACGCCCTCTCGTCGAAATGCTTCAAGGAAAACTCCTTTCGGGTTTCTCTCAAATGCCATGCTGGCCGTTGTTAGAGCTTCTGGAGAGAGCGGAATGCTGAATTCGCCAGGAAAAACGAGGGTGGCTGCACCCGTCCATCCGTTTCGTTGGGTCATCAGCCGAATCGCAGGCGAGCGGCCCGACGGCGAGAAACCTCTCAGCGACTGAACCCGCGAATCGGGATCGGACTCTCCAGCGAGGCTACTTGAGAATGCAACTGGTTCTGATAGGTTGAGCCGCCTAGAGACATCAATTTGCGAAAGAGCGCGAAATTGTCCTAGCTGAACTTGAAGCCCGCCCCCAAGGGTTGCGATCCCAAACAAATCTTCAAATCGCCCACTCCGATCTCGAACCGTGCCATCGGACAAGAGTTCCTTGCTGAGCATCCGCCATTCGGCAAAGTAGCTCATGTTCCCGCTCTCGGTGCTTCCCGCGCTAATGACCTCTACTCGGTTTGGGAAGACTTTCAGCCGCCCCGGGTTTGCGGGCGAGTTCTGACCCAGGGAGCTGGCCCAAACGGCGGCGGGCACAGTGCGATTCCTCCTCTGGCCCGGAATCCGATAACCGTTCGCCAAGAATTGCTCGCCGAATGAGTTGAGTTTAGGAACGTGAGAGTGGCAACTCATGCACGCGAGTTTGGTTTGACGAGTGAACTGCGGGGTAGCAAGTGAGGTAGATACCAAACAAACGAACAGGCAAGTGAAAACATATCTCATATCGCTATTATACATAAAATGTAACCTTGGCTACATTACACTAAGCGATCGGCAGATTTGCCATGGATTGAGCCTTCGCCGCTGCGATGCTGGACAGAAGGCGGTGCTCAGGGCGGCCCAGCTCGGGGTCGTATTTAATGAGGGCTATGGCGGCTTGCCGGGCGACTTCCAGCATTTTGCCATCCTGAACCAAGTCCGCCAATTTGAAATCTAAGTTACCGTGTTGCTTCGTTCCAGCCAGTTCGCCGGGGCCTCTTAACCTAAGGTCTTCTTCGGCGATTTCGAAGCCGTCGGTGGTTTTCACCATGATTTCCATTCGGGCGATGGCTTCTTCGTTGGTCGGATCGGCGACCAGGATGCAAAACGATTGATGCTCGCCTCTTCCTACCCGGCCCCTTAGCTGATGAAGTTGGGAAAGGCCGAAACGATTGGCGTCTTCGATCACCATTACGCTTGCGTTAGGAACATCAACGCCGACTTCGATGACGGTGGTGCTAACCAAAATATCAAGGTCATGGCGCCGGAAAGCTTCCATCGCGGCCTCTTTGTCCTTCGATTTCATTTGGCCGTGAAGGAGTCCGACCCGAAGCTCGGTGAAAATCATCGTGCTTAGCCTTCGATGAAGCTCCTCCGCAGCTTGGGCGAGCATCTTTTCGCTCTCGCTCACCATCGGGCAAACAAAATAGACTTGGCGGCCCTCGGCGACGAGTTTGCGTACTCCTTCGTAAACCTTCTGCCGATCGCCTTGGGTTCGCCAGTGAGTTTTGATTGCTTGGCGTCCGGGCGGGAGTTCATCAATCACGCTCAGTTCAAGATCGCCGTAGACGGCCATCGTTAGAGTGCGCGGGATGGGGGTTGCGGTCATGACGAGGAGATCAGGGTTCCCTAAGCCCTTGTCGCGCAAAGCCGCGCGCTGCATCACGCCAAAGCGATGCTGCTCATCTACGATTATCAGCCCTAGGTTTGCGAATTTCACTCCCTCCTGAATCAGAGTGTGAGTTCCAATAACGATTTGCGAGCGACCGCTGGCGACATCGGCATAAATCTTCTCCTTCTGTTTGGCGGTGTGCTTGCCGACGAGCATCGCAACCTCCAAGCCCGAGCGCGAAAATAGGGCGCGAAGGTTTTGATAATGCTGCTCTGCCAGGATTTCGGTGGGGGCCATGAGCGCGCCTTGGAAACCATCGGCCACACAAGCCATCAGCGCCACCGCGGCCACCGCTGTTTTTCCCGATCCCACGTCGCCCTGCAACAGCCGATTCATCGGTGCATTTAAGCTCATATCCGAAAGGATTTCCCCAACCACCCGATCTTGGGCGGCGGTCAGTTTGAAAGGAAACAACTCCCCGATCCGATTGGGCATATCCGGCGGAACATGGAAGGCGTTTCCCGGCTCTTTTTGCTGAAGAGCCCTTCTAATTTGCATGGCGAGTTGAACCGCCAAAAACTCATCAAAAACCAGACGCCGACGAGCTTCAAGCCGATGAGCCTCCGAACTCGGCTGATGGATTTGGGCCAGCGACCATTTCAGCGTTTTAAGATCGTACTGGTGCAGCACTTTCTCTGGAAGCGGGTCTTCAATAAATTCTAGATAGTGCAAAAGGCCAGAGTTGACGGCCTTCCGAACGAGCCACTGAGGCACCCCCTCAGTGAGAGGATAGATCGGCGTAATACGGGCGAAGTCTTCCCCGCTATCGTCTTCGTCGAGCAGTTCGTATTCGGGAGAGTGGATTTCGTAGGCGTTTTGGCCGTCCTTCACCATCCCATAGGCAATAACTTCGCCCCGGTAGTGATCCAGGCGGCGCTTGACCCAAGGTTGATTGAACCAGACAAGGTAAATACCGGACTTGCCATCGGTCAGCAAAGCCCGAATGATCACCCTTCCCTTGCCTATCTGGCGGGCATCCAAGCGTGAAAGGCGGCCTTTGATTGTGACAAACTGCCCGGGACGCACGGATCGCAATTCGGGCAGATGAGTTCGGTCTTCAAATCGCCTCGGAAAGTGATGCAAGAGGTCGTTCACGGAGTTCAGATTGAGCTTTGCCAACGTCTTGGCAAGCTCGGGCCCAATCCCTTTTAGGAACTGAACGGGGGAATCGAGGTCTTTACGGTGGGGCGCGCTCATGCTGGGTGCGGTAACTTACAAGTATGACGGACGAAACCGGCCCGGAAACTGACCTCGAAAAACAACTGGAGGAGATCGAACAAGGCATCAAGGCACCGGAACTCCCGGATTTTGATGATAACTTTGAAGGCAAGTTAGCCGAGATCGAGCAGCGTAGCCGCGCTAGGAAGAAGCTGGCCCGGGCGGAGCATGATTTTGCGTTTAGAGAGGAGCGGGGGAAGGAGCGCTACAACGACACCGGAAAGAGCTTGGCTACCGGTGTCGGTATCGCCTACGCGATCATGGGATGTCCGATTGCCGGATTTGCACTCGGTTGGGCGATAAATCGCGAATCAGGCGGGCCGATTGGCTTGATGGTCGGCGTGGTTTTTGCAATTATTTTTGTGGTGATCGTTCTGGGGCGAGATAAAAAATAGACGCGATCTTTACTCGACGCGGGGCCTTGGTTACGGTCCTACTTGCCCTCAGTATTAGCTTAACAGCGGGGCGGTCCGATGGTCTCATTGGATTGTCGCTTGGTTTAGGGGCTACTACTTTCAGTATGTTTGCGCTCCGTTGGGTGATTGCGATTGTTTGCCGCCCCTTCACGGAGCCCAATGAGCCCTGGTGGCGAACGTGCTTTATCATCTTCGTTTTTCTCCTTAAGGTGCCAATCTTGGGGGGAGCAATATGGATTGTTCAGCAGATGGGCAGCGTGGCGATGGGGCACTTCCTGGCGGGATTATTTTTGGTATACTCTGCGATGGTTGGATGGGCGCTCACTCGTGGCGTACCCCAATAAACCCCATTTATGGAACAGATTCTAGGGATCGGAACGAGCTTTCTTGCGTCAAGCGAGGCTGGGATCAGCATTGCTGGCCTTGGCGTTTACCTCCTCATCGTTCTTGGGTTCATGTTTTACACCATGTCGGTGGCGAAGAAGGGGATAAACAATCGCGTTTTCAGCAACAAAGAAGCGCGCTGGTACGAGCAGCTTTATCTTTTTCTTGAAAACATGGTCTTAGGCATTATCGGCCCGCACGGTCGCAAATATTTGCCCATGATCATGACCTTCTGGCTTGTGATTTTCATCAGCAATGTGGTCGCGCTCTTCATGCCTTTCGGCCCAACGGCCGACGTGGGCTTTAACATTGGGATGGCGCTTATATCCATTGGTTACGTGCAGTTTGAAGGCATTCGATCCAACGGCGTGGTGGGCCATTTTTCTCACTTCGCTGGTCCGAAACTACCAATCGGAATGGCGATCATCATCACCCCGATTATCTTCTCAATCGAAATCGTTTCCGAAGTGATGAAAAACGTTTCCCTTTCACTTAGACTTTTCGGAAACATCCACGGTGGCCACGAAGCGGTTACGGCAATGAATCACCTCGCCGAACCCTACTTCCCCGTTGGGGCATTATTGCTCCCCATCAAACTCCTCACTTGCCTCGTGCAAGCGATGGTGTTCACGCTTTTGACTTGCGTCTATCTGTCGCTTGTCACTGCTCATCATGACGATCACGGCGATGACCACGCTGCTGATCCCGACCACGGTGGAACCCCCGCCGCCGCTCACTAATCAGATTTTATATCAGATCATTCATTCAGGAGATTAAAAACAAAATGTTAGGACTCGGACTCGGACTCGCAGCTCTCGGTGTAGGCATCGGCCTCGGACTTATTGGATATGGTGCCATGATTGGCATGTCTCGACAGCCAGAGGCTATCGGCAAACTGCAGACAGTTATGTTGATCGCTCTCGCGTTTGTTGAGCTTGTCTTCTTGCTTACGGTCTTCGTTGCGCCCAGCTCATTCAAGGGCGATTACAACCCACCGGCGACGCAGAACGCACCAGCTAACCCAGCTCAGTAAGAACGATAATCGGGTGAGGGTTGGTTTTTGGCCAGCCCTTACCCCCAACCTCAAGAGAAAACGAAACGAATGGCTAACTCATCAAAAGGCGGCATGATCATCGGCACCGTAGTAGGGCTCGGCCTTGCTTTTGCCGGATCACAAATGGCTGTCAATCATCAGCCCACCGCGCTGTACGATTTTACAGAGAACCTAACTAAACAGGGGATTCCGCTTGATCTTGGCAAAACTGTGGCGACGCTTGGGGTCTTCATTTTCCTTTTCCCCGTGATCAAGTTCTTCTTCATGACCCCGCTAGCCGATGCGATCAATGGTCGTTCGTCGGAGCTTGAGCAAACATTCTCCGAAGCGGAATCCCTTCGCTCCGAGATGACGGCTCTCAAATCGGGTTACGAAAAGCGTCTTGCTGAAACAGAAGCCGGCGCACGCGAACAGATTCAGTCTGAAATCCGCAAGGCACAAGAGCTAAGAGCGCAACTTGAAGCTGATGCCCGTTCGAAGGCTGATGACTATCTCAAGAAGGCTCAGGCGGAGATTGATTCGGAGAAGAACCGCGTCATCACCGATCTGCGGATTCATGTGGTTGACCTCACCATGGGCGCTACTGAGAAGATTCTCGGTGAGAACGTGGACAATGATCGTAACCGCAAGCTTGTTAACGAGTTTATTGATCGAATTGAGGTGCCCGCCTAACCATGGATTCGAGAGTTGCGAAACGATACGCCCGTGCCCTCTTTAATGCCGCTAAGAAAAGCGGGATGATTGATAGCGTGGAGAGTGATCTCAACGCGATCGCGCAACTTTCCGAAACCCATACCGAGTTTCGTGGCTTTCTTGAGAGTCCCCGGATCGGTCGCGACGACAAGATCATGATTGCCGAGAAACTGTTCTCGGATCGCATCACTTCCCTTTCGATGGGAATGTTGCGGCTCATGCTTATGAAACGCCGCGAAATGGAATTTGCGGGGATGAGAAACGAATACATATTATTGCGACGAGTTGAGGGCGATGTATTGCACGCGACCGTAACCTCGGCGCAAGATTTGGAACCCAGCCAGCGAACATCCATCATCGCAAAGCTGGAAGAGAAAAGTGGCAAGAAGGTCGAAGCGGAGTTCCGCGTTGACGCGAGCCTCATTGGTGGAGTTCGGGTTGCCATTGGCAATCACGTGCTTGATGGATCGGTTCGAGGGACGTTTAATCGCCTTCGTGACCGACTACGATACGATTTGCTGAAACAAAACTGAGATAACAATGGCTATTCGACCAGAAGAAATTACAAGCATCCTTGAAGCCGAACTTCAGAAGTTCGAGCGCAAAGTTGACGTTGAGCACGTCGGCACCGTTCTCCAAGTTGGAGACGGTATCGCCCGCGTTCATGGTCTCCCTGACTGCCAAATGGGTGAACTCCTGGAGTTCTCCGGTGGCGTTATGGGAATGGCGCTGAACCTCGAAGAAGATTCAATCGGTGCCGTTCTCATTACGGAATCTAACGCAATCAAAGAAGGCGACCCCGTTAAGGAAACCGGACGTATTATCGAGTTGCCCGTGGGCGAAGCCATGCTGGGCCGCGTTGTTAACTCGTTGGGTCAGCCTCAAGATGGCCTTGGAACGATTGCCGCCAGCGAATTCCGCCGAATTGAAACCAACTCTCCTGGCGTTGTAGACCGACAGCCGGTGAAAGAGCCTCTGCAAACGGGTATTAAAGCGATTGACGCGATGATTCCGGTTGGCCGCGGTCAGCGAGAACTCGTTATTGGCGACCGGCAGACGGGTAAGACCCAAATCTGCGTTGACACGATTCTCAACCAGAAATACACCCACGAACCCGGTGAAAGCCCCGTTTACTGCATCTACGTTGCTATCGGACAGAAGCTTTCCAACGTTGCCCGTGTTGTTCAGACTCTCAAAGAGCATGGTGCGATGGAGTACACGACCGTAGTTGTGGCTTCGGCTTCAGATACGAATGCGATGCAATATTTGGCCCCGTTTGCCGGTGCAACGATTGGCGAATACTTCCGTGATAACGGCAAGCACGCCTTAGTTGTTTACGATGACCTCAGCAAGCACGCCGTTGCCTATCGTGCGCTTTCGCTCCTGCTGCGAAGACCGCCAGGACGTGAAGCTTATCCGGGCGACGTTTTCTATCTCCACAGCCGCTTGCTGGAGCGGGCCGCAAAGCTTTCGGACGAGCACGGCGGAGGTTCGCTTACAGCGTTGCCGGTTATCGAAACTCAAGCCGGAGACGTTTCGGCTTACATTCCGACTAATGTTATCTCGATTACGGATGGTCAGATTTATCTTGAGCCCGACCTCTTCTTTGCGGGTGTTCGCCCAGCGTTGAACGTTGGAATCTCGGTTAGCCGCGTGGGTGGAAACGCTCAAATCAAGGCGATGAAACAAGTTGCCGGTAAGTTGAAGCTCGAAATGGCGCAGTTTAGAGATGTTCAAGCTTTCGCCCAGTTCGCATCGGACCTTGATCGTTCTACCCAGTTGCAGCTTATTCGAGGTCAACGATTGACCGAACTCCTCAAGCAGGATTTGGCTACGCCGTACGACGTTGTTGATCAGATTATTGTCATCTTCGCCGGAACTTCGGGCGTTTTGGATGATATTCCTAACGATAGCGTGAAAGCGTTCGAAATCGGACTGCTAGCACATGTGAAGGACAAGTATCCTGACGTGTTCGAATCTATCAAGTCAACCAAGGCCATCAGCCCTGAAGTTGATGCAACGATGAAGAAGGCCGTCGCCGAGTTCCGCGAATCTTTTACTAGCTAATGGCAAATCTGAAGCTCATCCGGC
Organism: Armatimonadota bacterium; assembly: GCA_031386985.1. Taxonomy (GTDB): domain Bacteria; phylum Armatimonadota; class Fimbriimonadia; order Fimbriimonadales; family Fimbriimonadaceae; genus JANJUB01. Next base: position 345,842 of record JANNCV010000016.1, on the reverse strand, counting down.
AGCGGATTAAGTCCGCGAAGAATATTCAGCAGATCACGCGTGCGATGAAGCTGGTTGCGGCGGCGCGCCTCAAGAAGGCGACGGATCGAGTTCTGGAAGCGAGACCCTATGCCGACAAGTTGCGCGAGATTATGCTTTCACTTTCAAGCGCAGGAGACTTGCCTTCAAACCCACTAATGGCGAAGCGGGACGTTAACAAGATCGCTCTGATTTTGATCACGGCGGACCGGGGATTGGCAGGTTCTTACAACACGGGCTTGCTCCGAAAGGCTTCTGAGTTTTTGAAGGAACAAACCGTAGCAAAGTGCCTGATTACGGTTGGCAAAAAGGGCAATATTTTCTTTTCGAAGCGCGGTTTTGATGTGGTGTTCAATCACAGCGTGCCCAGCGCGGGTTCTCGCTACGAGGACGCCGTTACGGTGGGTAACAAAGCCCGCGAGATTTACGAATCGGGCGAAGTTGATGCGGTTTACATCTGCTACAGCAAGTTCTTCTCTGCAATCCGCCAAGTTCCTCAAATCGTTCAGCTCTTGCCGATTGCACCGCCGGTAACCGATGATGTTGCGTCGAATTCTAAGGACTACGTTTTTGAGCCGGATGCGGCTGGGCTTTTGGAAGCTCTGCTTCCCCGCTACTTCATGGGCCTCGTTTGGCAAGCCATGATGGAATCCACCGCCTCGGAGCACGGGGCGCGCATGAGCGCGATGACAAGCGCCACCGATAACGCGGGCAAGATGATTCAGAGCCTTACACTGACGGCAAACCGAGAACGACAAGCTACAATCACCAAGGAAATCCTTGAAGTTGTTGGTGGCGCAGAAGCGTTGAATAACTAGTTGCTGAACCTGTTACATCCTTAACATCGTCTTACAGGAATGCGAATACGTCATTTCGTTGGCTTTGTCCTTGCCTTTTCTCTCTCTGCCGGTTTGGTAATTCTTGCCACGCAGCCAGTTCAATCAACCAAGCTTCTAATTGGAGATGCTGAGTTCAGCGTAGCCGAACTGTCTGCCATTGGCAAGCTAGTTGGAACCGTAGGCATAGTGGAACCCGATGGGTTTTTGGTTATCAGCGTTGCTGGCAATTTTGAGTCAGCAAGCAAGCGATTAGCCGCTCTTGGCGTGGATTTTGTTCTTAAAGGCGAGGCGCGAAGTGTTAATCCACATTCTCTGTCATCTGTAAAGAATCACGTAGCATATCAGAAAGCAAAGTCTGAACTCTCTGGCATGGAGGAGAAGGACGGTGGCTTCTATGAGGCGTTAGCATTTTACTTAGAGCGCCGCGTTGAGTCTGACGGCCAACTCGACCCCGAACGGTGGCTTAGAGGCGCCCGGTTCAGAGCGAACATGGCGAAGTGGAATCCTGGTGGAAAGCGGAACTTTGGACCCAATGGTGCCTGGACGAACATTGGGCCATACAACATGGATGCACCTTATAGAACTTACTTCGGGGTCCCGCCTCTCTCGGGGCGGAAGAGCGGCCTGGCGTACGCCCCTTCAAACACCAATATCATCTATGCGGCTGGAGCTGGCGGTGGGATATTCAAATCAACGGATGCGGGTGTGACTTGGACGCCGAAGAGTGATGGTTGGCCGTTTTTGCAATCGAACTGTGTTGCCGTAGATCCAAATGATCCAAACATCGTTTATGCCGGGACGGGCGATTACTTTAACGGCGGGTTCCCTTTCGGGCTAATGAAGTCCACCAATGGCGGAAATACATGGACTAATCATGGCGCCGCAACGTTTGGGGGCGGGATCATTACTCGCATTTTGATTGATCCGGCCAATGCTAACACACTGATTTGCACCGTGGCAAATGCCAACAGGGGCATTTACCGCTCAACCGATGCTGGTGTAACGTGGACATGGGTTCTCGACATCGGTCGTAGCTTCCAGGATCTGGATGTATCAGCCGACGATGGTTCTGGTCGCACTTGGTGGGCGGTTGGAGGACCTAATTTCCTCGGCGGGAAGATATACAAGTCGAGCGATGGAATAGCTTGGAACGAAGTCACTTCACCGTCAGCGGCGAATGAGACTGCTCTGGAAATTGGTTGCTCAAAGCTCACCCGAAACACGGTCTACCTCCTTGCGACGGGCGCGGAGCAAATTTACAAAACAACTGATGCCGGAACAACTTGGTTGAGCGTGAAGAATAACTTTCCAAGTTTAGGTGCTAACTACAACTGGAGCCAGAAGTCGTATGACTACTTTATTGGATGCGGAGCCGCCAATGGGCAAGATGTTGTTTACGTAGGATTGATCACGGTTGCTGCTTCTGCCAACGGTGGGACTACATGGGCTGACATCGGGCTTACCTCTACGAATCAGGCGAAGACTCATAATGATCAACATTTCTTCATTAGCCACCCGACTGACCTGACGAAATCGCTCATTGGATCGGACGGCGGAATTTTTGCCTGCACCCACGATCAAGTCACAAACACCGCAACATTTACTCCGCTAAACGCGGGCATTTGCGATGAGATGAACTATGATATCGCCGTTCATCCCACCGATATGAGCCGGATCATGGGTGGGCAACAAGATAACGCGACCGCCGCTTCGAGGGGCAATCTCGCCTCTTGGGATAACCTGTACGCTGGGGACGGGTGCTGGTGTGACTTCGACAAGAACAACCCCGGTATTCATTACACTACTTCGCAAGGAGGGGGCATTTATCGCTATGATTCTAACGACGACCCATCTCCCACTGGTATTTCTCCGAACTGGTCGGCCGCTTTTGTTACTCCGTTAATTGTCGCCGGCAACGGTTCAGAGCTTTTCACTGCGACAACTTCAAACTTTCAGAAGTACGTTTCGGGAACAACGTGGACACAAAGTGCACAAAACATTGGGAGCACGGTCACTTGCCTTGCCGCTGCTCCATCGAATGGCAGCATCATCTACACAGGCGCGAGTAGCGGTCAGGTGTGGCGCACACCCGACGAAGGCATCACGTTCACCCGAATTGATACGAACCTGGCCGATGCAGGGGTGGGTGCAATTGCTGTTACACGTTCTGATCCAAACAATGTGCTCGTTGCAGTTGGGAACTCTAATGGCATTTATCGTTGTACTGATGTCACGCAGGTCTCTCCCGTTTGGACACACATCGGGGTCGGCTTGCCCGCCGTTTCGATCAATGCGATTGAAATGGATCCCCATTTCCCGAATACTATCTATGTTGGAACCGACGTCGGTTGCTTCTATACGACGAACGCAGGTACATCTTGGGTCAACATGACTACGGCAGGCCTGCCCAATGTTGATGTTAGAGACCTGGAGATCAACGCCGCTGGTACAGCAATGTATGCTGGAACGTACGGCCGTGGTATCTGGAAGGTTGCGATTGATCAGCCTACTTATGCGGTTTCGGGTCGGATTACTCAAAGCGCAGCGGGCGTTTCCAGTGTGGTTGTGAACTTCAAGCAAGGCGCAGTAACAATAGCCACGGCGACGACGGACGGCAATGGCGATTATTCGGCCAATGTTGCTCCCGGAACTTACACTCTTCAACCAACTCATAACGACAAACTGTTCTTCCCTTCAACGAAGGATGTAACATTGCCTCCCGACGCCATCAACCAGAATTTCACGGCGGGGAATATCGGGCCGGTTAGTTTGACCTTCCAGTATCCCGTTGTGTATTCAGATCAGAGTCGTCAGGTGACGGTGGGATTGAATACAACGACGCCGGTTAATCGCATTGTTAACTTGAGCGACAACAGCTTGAAACTGAACACGCCGCTCACGATGACCGTTCCGGCGGGACAGCAGAACGCTATCTTCTTCGTTTACGGCGTAACGGTTGTGGCCGATGCTACGGTCACCGTCACGGCCACGGCTCAAGGCTTAACCGTCCCCAACACGATTATTGTAAGAGCCAAGCCAGTTTTGAACGCCTTCAACTTGGCACTAAGCACGGTTAAGGGCGGTCGTGGCGTTACCGGATCGGTAACCATTGATAAACCCTCGGTTGGCCAAATGGCCCTCTATCTGTCATCCGATAACCTGCCTGTTTCGACGATAAGCCCGACCAACACGAGCTACACCAACGGCGTTTCGAGCAAATCGGTCTATTGTCGAACGTTCGCCGTGGGCTCAACTCAGTTGGTTACGTTCACGGCAACTTTCTACGGTAGCACCATTACGAAGCAACTGACGGTGACCCCTTGATTAGGGCGTGAGGCGGGCGCTGAATCCTCGGGGAAGTTTTAGCTTGGCGTAGGTTTCGATGGCAAATCGGTCGGTCATTCCGGCGACGTAATCCACGGCGCCTTGAACTCCGACAAAGCCCTCTGGGAGGTTACCGGGTTCGACATAGTGTTCGAAAAGCTCAATCACGAGTTGGCGGGCCTTGGTGATATCGGGATAGAGAACGGGGTATCGGAGATACACGTTTTCAAACAACCACTCTTTGAGCTCATTCAATACGGCGAGCATTTCCGGTGAGAGCCGGATGGCCGGTTGGTCGAGACTGTTTTCGATAACATCCACAACCATCGCGCCGATTCTTTTGCCCTGAGTGGGACCGAGCAGGGCAACTTCGTTTGGAATCGTCTGTATGATGTTTGCGCGTAGGGCGTCGTCAAGATCGTGGTTTACGTATGCGATCCGATCCGCGATTCTGACGACGGCGGCTTCGAGTGTTGAGGTCGGCTCACCATCAAAAGCGGTGAGGTCCTTTCGGCCCTTACTGTGGCCATCTATTCCCGCCCTGGTTTCGTGGCTCAAATTGAGGCATTCGAGATGATCAACAATCCGCAGAGATTGTTCGTAGTGCCTAAAATGGTTTGGGATTTGGTTCAAATTGCGTAGGGCCTCATCAAGGGCTTCTTCGCCCATATGGCCAAAGGGGGTGTGACCGACATCGTGGCCTAGAGCAATGGCCTCAATGAGATCTTCATTGAGTCTGAGGGCGCGACCGATCGTGCGGGCAACTTGGGCGACTTCAAGCGAGTGGGTTAATCGCGTTCGATAGTGATCCCCGGGGGAAATGAAGACTTGGGTTTTGTATTTGAGCCTGCGAAAGCTCTTACTGTGCAAAATGCGATCTCGGTCCCTTTGAAAGCAAGTTCGAACTGGGTCTTGGTCTTCTACTGTTACGCGGCCCTGGCTCTCGGCGCTGAGCATGGCAAACTCGGACAGTGAGTCGCGCTCTCGTTGCTCAATGTGTTTGCGGATGCTCACGGGGTGACTCCTAATGGTAGCCCATTCGACAGGCAAACGGCGATGATCTCTTCAGCAAGGCGCTTAGAAAATTGCTCGCGGCTTTCCTTGCCGGTTTCATCGGTCGCCAGCTCAGCGTAAGATCGAGGTTGCCCATAGGCGACGGTTATTTTGTTTCTCTTGATTTTCTTTTGTCCTTTTGGCCATGCGATATGGGTCCCGACGACGGCGACCGGCATCACTAATGCTCCCGTTCGCTTTGCCATCATCGCAACGCCTTTGTTGAGGGGTTGAAGGTGTTTTCCGTCACCCCGCGTTCCCTCGGGAAAGATGAGAACGGCTTCCCCGCTCTCAAGGAGGCTCATGGCCCGGCGAATAGACTCCGTATCTCCCTCGCCCCTCTTGACGGGGAATGCGCCAAGGGAGTTGATCAACCCGCCCAAAATCCCCCGGAACAACTCTTCCTTTGCCATAAATCGCAATCGGCGATTTGTTCCGCAGGCAACCGCCGGGGGATCCAGGTGGCTTATATGGACAGGAGCCACGATTACACCCCCACTTTTTGGCACATTTTCCCTGCCCACGACATTTATTCCCCCTAGCCCAACGAAGAACCCAAAACGGGCCAAATTCAAGATGAAGTAGTACCAGGCAACCCGCACGTTGCCATCATGCTACCGCGAATCAGCAAGTTCTGGAACACTTCAATCCCCCTCGCACGTAACATAATATTGGAAGGAGCCAATTATGTTGCATGCAATTTCGCTAATCTACGTTAGCACCGCCTACCAAACCCCGCTCAAACTTGACTACGTTGCCACCCCGCTGAAGGTGATTTTGGCCGATGTTGAAAGACAAACCGGCCTCAAACTAAATCCTGGGCCCCTGGCTAACCGACCGGTCATCGCAAAAGTTTCGGCGATGACAAGTAAGCCGTTTCTTGACGAACTGGCGCGGGCCCTCGATGCCCGATGGGAAATGGACGGCGAGACTTTACGCCTATCGCGCGGACTAGGGCAGATTCGCGTCGCTCAAGATAAGGAATCGGCCGAGCGAGCGGTTTGGATGAAGGCGGCGATGCAAAAGATTGTCGAAAGCAAGAAGGAAGGCGAAGACTGGAGCGATGCGGCCATACAAAAGCGTAAAGATGAGGACGATAAGCGGCGTGCCGAAATCATGAAAGGTGTAACGGGTGGCGGTCGCGACATGGTGATTGAAGTGGTGGGCACATCCGGGATTTCGCCCGCTGACATGTTTATTGCTGAGGCAATGCGTCGAACTCCGCCGAAGACTTTTGCTTCGATTCAGCCCGGCCAGCGGGTTGTATTTTCCAATTTTGCCAATCGTATGCAACGGAGTTTGCCCTATGTTTCAAGCAAGTTTCCCGACTTTGTGAGAGCGTACAACCGAATGGCGACCCAACCCGCGGATACCACTCCCGGCATTCGATTTAACGATGCCCGAAGCCCGCGCGGTAAGGAACCCATCAATGGCGTCGCCGAGCTTCTTATGATTGCAAAGCGTTACGCTGATATGTTACAGGTGACGATATTGGCCGTTGGTCAGAATGGCGATATTTTGGGCCGTGGAATGGCCACTTTGAGCCCGCCGGCAGTTGCAGATGGCCTCGTGCCCGACAATATCAAGGGCGAAGCGGTGCTCTCCGACGACTCGAAGAAGCTTGTGAAGGCTATCCAGAGTGGGACTCCGAGCAATCAGAGTTTCAGCTTTCAGCTGGACTTGGGCGGTGGAATAATGGGATCATTTGCCACGGCTGAATCAACGGAGCACCCGCCAACGTTGCCCAAGGATCTCCAAACGCTGCTTTCTCAACCAGCTACAAATGAACCCCTAGCTACTTTCCCCTCCGAGGTTTGGCGACAAACCGCAGACTTAAACTCACGCGATTTGATCGCCGTGCTTCCGGATTCGGCTTTTGCAACTATGGCAAAACGACTGGCGACGGGCAAGATCAAGATTGCAGACCTCTATAAGGCGGCTCCTCATCTGGGGTTGGAGGTTTCGGGGACGAGCGCGATTGTGGTTACGCCGCGGGTTCAGGCTCAAGCGGATCGGACAAACATTGATCGGAATGCCCTGGAATCACTGCTATCCGGGTTTGTAAGAAACGGATACTCACGACTTGATGATGTTTGCCGCTATTCCCTTAAGATGCCCGAACCGGTGGACACCAATCTTGATCAAGTTTTGCTTAAACTAGTAAGCCCCGGCGTTCATAGCCAACTCAGTCCTCATCAACTGGGGCACGAACGATTGTACGGCGCTCTGACTCCTGGACAAAAGCAAGCTGATAGAAACCAAGCGGCGGTGAGCTACGTGCAAATGGATGCCACGCAAAAAGCCCTAACTGAAGCTCTCGTCTACAAAGCGGGTGAGGGCCAGATGTTTGGCGAGGGTCAAATGTTGATGGTGACCCGTTCTGCCAGTCCTGCCGGAACCAATCAACCGCAAGTGACGCCCCAAATCATGCAACAGGAACCAACCGAAGCGATGCCGAATGGCGTCCCTCAGAACGCGGTTCTAACCATGACCCGAAAGTGGTCGGATGGCGTTCTGGCCGTCAACACGAAAGGAGTGGGGTCATTCCTCTCCGCCGGAGATTTGGGGCTACGCCTGGGGATGGATCGCTCCGGAATGCCTGCGGAAATGCAAACCGTTGACGTTTTCACAAGCTACAATACGGCTTCGATTATGGATATGAGCATGGCGATCGCGTTTGGCCGCCAGAACCGTGCCCAGGGCAACCTGCGCGATGCGAATCCACTCGCGGGCAGTGCGGTCAGCTACGATAAGTTGCCGCCGCAGTTTAAGGCTCAGGTAGAGCAAGCCAAGAAAGCAGCGGCGAATATGAGAACGATGTCCGTAGGACGAGGTGGGGGACCGCCCCCACCGACTCGCTAACGGCTATTGCCTTTAGCGATGATTTCTTCGGAGATGCTCTTTGGCACTTCTTCGTAGTGCGATGGAGTCACGTTCGGGGTTGCTCGGCCTTGGGTTAGAGAGCGAAGCGTCGTAACATAGCCAAACATCTCTGATAGAGGCACGTGGGCATTAACCACGGTTACGCCACCCATGGCGGGCTCCATGCCTTCGATTCGGCCGCGTCGCCCGTTCATATCGCCTACCACGTCGCCAACATTTTGCTCAGGCGTGGTTACTTCAACGTGCATGATGGGCTCCTTGATAACCGGATTAGCCTTTCGCATGCATTCCTTGAAAGCGATAACGCCAGCTTGCTTAAATGCGTTTTCGTTTGAGTCAACTTCGTGGTAGCTTCCTTCCAATACGCAAACCTTGATATCTACAACCGGATAGCCCGCGAGAACACCCGCAGTTAGTGCTTCCCGAACGCCCTTTTCAATCGCTGGGATGTATTCCTTCGGAATCGAACCACCGACGACCTTATTCTCAAACACAAAGCCGGTTCCGGCGGGGTTGGGCTCTATGCTCAGCCAGCAATGACCGTATTGGCCCGAACCACCCGTTTGGCGGATAAAGCGACCTTCAGCCTTCGCCGCGATACGTACAGTTTCTCTGTACGCAACCTGCGGTTTGCCCTGGTTAGCCTGAACGCCGAATTCACGGTTGAGGCGATCTACGATGATTTCGAGGTGAAGTTCACCCATGCCAGAAATGATCGTTTGGCCCGACTCGGGGTCGGTGTAAACTCGAAAGGTTGGGTCTTCTTGGGCCAAGCGATGCAGGGACGAACCTAGCTTTTCTTGGTCGGCCTTGGATTTTGGTTCGACCGCGATTTGGATAACCGGCTCGGGGAACTTGATGCTCTCGAGAGCGATCGGCTTGTCCTCGTTACAAATCGTGTGACCGGTATTGACATCCGAAACACCGATGACGCCGACGATATCGCCCGCGAAGGCCTCGTCAAGGTCGTTACGGCTATTGGCGTGCATTTCCAGAATCCGACCCACACGCTCCGAGCGAGTTCGGAACTCGTTCGTTTGCGGATCGCGATAGGCCACGGTGATGGCAGTTCCCTTTTTGAGAACGCCTGAGTAGATTCGCAGGTAGGTTAAGCGACCAACATATTTGTCGGACATGATTTTGAATGCCAAGGCGCTAAAAGGCTCCTTGTCGTCAGGTAATCGCTCGATGACCTCTTCGGATCGAGGGTTGACTCCTTTAACCGCACCCACATCTACGGGCGAAGGCAGAAAATCTACAACGGCGTCAACCATAGCTTGAACGCCCTTGTTCTTAAAGGATGAACCCGAAATAGCAGGAATCATCTTGCCGGCGATGGTGCCCTTTCGGATCGCAACGCGCAAATCAGCCTCGCTGATTTCTTCGCCTTCAAGGAATCGTTCCATGATCGAATCATCACTATCAGCGATTGCCTCGATCATTTTTTCGCGCCACTCGATGGCGAGAGCCTTCATGTCTTCTGGTATTTCTACCTCCTCCGATGTTTTGCCATCGTCAGACCGGTAAATCGTGGCCCGCATGGTGATGAGATCAATATAGCCAGAATATTGCGATTCAGCCCCGATAGGAATTTGGATTGGAGCTACGTTGGAACCTAGGCGCTCCTTGACTTTCGCGATAACCGCGAAGAAATCTGCACCAAGACGGTCCATCTTGTTGATGTAAATAACGCGAGGGACGCCGTATTTGTTAGCCTGTCTCCATACGGTTTCGCTTTGAGGTTGGACACCGCCAACTGCGCAAAAAACCGCAACGCATCCGTCAAGGACGCGCAGAGACCTCTCGACCTCAACGGTAAAGTCAACGTGACCGGGCGTATCAATGATGTTGATCTTGTGCTCGGGCTTATCCTTTTTTGAACCTGACCAGAAGCACGTAGTAGCCGCCGAAGTGATCGTGATACCACGCTCTTGCTCTTGCTCCATCCAGTCCATGGTTGCAGTGCCATCATGAACCTCGCCCATTTTGTGCGACTTACCGGTATAAAAGAGAATGCGCTCGGTTGTAGTCGTCTTGCCGGCATCAATATGCGCGGCGATTCCGATATTTCGGACCAATTCGAGGGGGTATGTTCTAGGCATTGTTCTGTTATGGGTTAGGACGTAAAGTCATTAGGGCGGGTTCGACAGAAGTCGAAGAGCGGTGAAGTGGTTAACGAAACCCTAAAATCTGTAGTGGGCAAAAGCTTTGTTAGCTTCGGCCATACGATGGGTGTCTTCCTTTTTCTTTACAGCAGAACCCGTGCCATTGAAGGCATCATACAGTTCTGATGAAAGTTTTTCGGCCATGCTATTGCCCGATCTCTTTCGAGCGAAGGTAACCATCCACCGCAAAGCGAGGGCACGGCGTCGCTCGGGGCGAACCTCCATGGGGACCTGATAGGTCTGACCACCCACTCTTCGAGGACGAACCTCAACGTTGGGCATGACGTTCTGCAATGCTTTTTCGAAGACTTCAATTTCAGGAGCGCCGGCTTTCTCGGCCGCCGTTTGAAGGGCACCATAAAAAATCTGCTCAGCCTTAACCTTTTTGCCATCTAACATGAGGCGATTGATAAATCGCTGGATCATCTCTGAGCCGTGAATTGGATCAGGGAGAATCAGTCGTTTGGGTGCGGCACCTTTACGTGGCATTATTTACTGTCCTTCGGGCGCTTGGCTCCGTATTTAGATCGGCCTTGCTTTCGATTACCGGCTCCGGAGGTTTGTTGAGTTCCACGCACGATGTGATAGCGGACGCCAGGCAAGTCTTTTACACGACCTCCGCGAACCAGAACTACCGAGTGCTCTTGGAGATTGTGACCGATGCCGGGAATATAAGCCGTAACCTCAATTCCATTGGTCAATCGCACACGAGCTACCTTCCGAAGAGCCGAGTTTGGCTTTTTGGGCGTAACCGTTCGCACGATGGTGCAGACGCCTCGTCGAAATGGATTCGACTTGAGCGCCGGCGACTTTGACTTTACGTTTGGAGCCACTCGGCCCTTACGCACCAGCTGATTAACTGTCGGCATTAATTCTCCGTTACTTCCTATCTATTTTTGGCGTTTCTAACATAGAAACGCCCCACTTCACTGGGGCATTGACCTATTCTTTTGGTTCAACTCAGATTACTGGCTTGATACACGAGATTCGGTTATGTCTCCTTTCGAAGTTAGATTCCCGTTTGACACAGGAAACCGAGCAAGATTATGGCACGTTCTGGGGATGCTGTCAAGTGCGCACAGAGGATTCTCTTGTTTGATAGTGAGCAGAATCCGGCAACTTCACGAGCTAGAAGGCAAAACCCTAGTAATTCTCCCAGTGCCGCCAGTCAAATTTGTCTGCTAGAGTATGGATGGAGTTTTCCCATTAATGAAAGGATTTGTGATTTCTAGCGCTTTTGGTGTCGTCGTCCTGGTTGCGACTTTGGTTTTCCTTCCCTCCCCTTCCCGAACGCGAGCCATCGTTGTTAGGGAAGGGCATCCGACCGAGGCTATGATGTTTCGGGCTCAACAACGACAGTGGCCCCTTGGGCAGCAAGATGTGAATCCCATGATGCGGGCCTTGAATCAGCGAAAAGCGCTGATCGGTCGGCAGAGTTATTCGGCGGGGGTTTCGCCCTCAAGTTGGACATCGGTTGGGCCCTTGAATGTCGGCGGGCGAATTAGAGCGGTAGCGATTGACCCGAACAATGCCAATACGATCTATATTGGGGCGGCGAGTGGAGGAATCTGGAAGACCACCGATCTTGGAGTCAATTGGACACCAATGAACGATTTCCTTCCGAGCCTTTCGGTGAGTTGCATCTACTTCAAACCTGGCGACACTTCAACAATGTATGCCGGAACGGGTGAAGGCGGATTCTGGGAGACGCCGGATGGATCAATGAACACCGCCAACCTACGGGGCGCGGGAATTTGGAAGTCAACCGATGGCGGCACTACTTGGAATCAAATTCCTTCAACTTCGAGCCCAAGTTGGTATTCGGTTTGCCGAATCGCCTTTAGCCCGACAAACCCAAATATTGTTCTCGCGGGGACTTCAACCGGACTGTATCGCTCAACCGATGGCGGTAATAGTTGGACTCAAACCAGCCCCGCGCACACTTATGACGTTGATTTTCATCCGACGGATGGGAATCGCGTCGTGATAGGCGTGCATGACGATGGCGTTTACTATTCACTGGATGCGGGTCAAACATGGACGCATTCGGTGAGCATTGCTGGGCATCGAACCGAGTTGGCTTATGCCGTGAGTTCACCGACGACGGTATACGCAACAGTCAGCACTCCATCCCAAACGATTGTCGTTTGGAAATCAACCGATGGGGGTGTAACGTTTGTGCAACAAGCCGCCGCTACGATTGGGACCTATCAGGCCTACAACAACACCCTGTGGGTTGATCCGACCAACGCCAATAACATCATGTACGGAGCGGTCAACCTCTATAGGTCTACCAACGGAGGGGCGAGCCGAACCCAAGTTTTCAACGGAATTCATTCCGATCACCACATCATTCTTGCCCACCCTGGGTTCAACGGAGGGACGAACCGAACATTGATATATGGCGGCGATGGCGGCCTGTATCGCACTGCCGACTATCTCGGGACGGCGAGTAACAAAATCAGCGGCAACCTTGGCATCACCCAATTCTACGGCGCTTCAATCAATCCAATCTCGGGCCGGATTATGGGCGGCACTCAAGATAATTACACCCAGTTGTATTCGGGAAATCCGGCGGGATGGACGGTTAGCGCCGGTGGCGACGGCGGATTTAGCGCGACCGATCCGCTTGATCAAAACTACTTTTATGGCACGGTCTATTGGGCATTACACTTCCGAAGCACGAATGCGGGCGCTAACACGAGCTACATTTACAACACCGCTAATCCGATATCAGATGCGAACAACTCGACAAACGTGAACTTTGAGAACTATCTTTATCTCGATCCCAATAATCCTAACCGCCTGTTTTCCTGTTGCCGACGGTTGTGGCGGACGAACAACGCCAAGGCTGCTGCTCCTGATTGGTTTTCAATCAAGGCCGGGACCTCCCCAAGGCCGGGCGGGGGCGAGGCGCATTTCAGTCCGAATAATCCCCTTAACATCAGCACGATGGCAGTAGCTCTCGGGAATAGCGATATCATCTGGGTTGGGCACAACAATGGGCAAGTCTGGAAATCCATCAACGGAACCTTGACCTCACCAACCTGGACCCGAATGGACACAAATGGGCCACTACCCGCTCGATGGGTGGGCAAAATTGTTATTCACCCAACCGATGCGAATACCGTATACGTGACCTTTATGGGTTACGAGCCTAACAACGTCTGGCGAACGACCAATGGGGGAACGACTTGGACAGCGGTGTCGGGTTTGCCTTCGATGCCGGTAAGCGCATTTGCAGTTCATCCCACCATGACGAACTGGCTTTATGCGGGCGGCGACATGGGAATTTTCACGTCATCAAACGGGGGCACGACTTGGACGAGTAACAACCAGGGCGCGAATAATGCCCCGGTTGAGGAGTTGATTTGGAGGAACCCGCAGACTCTCATGGCGGTGACGCATGGACGCGGCATCTGGCTTGCCACCTTGAATCCTCCGGAGGACCAGTTCCGACCGGACAGTTTCACAATGCCATTTGGAACACTAAGGGCCCCTTCAGAATTCTGGAACTGCCTGACTAGCGACGATCGAAAGCTGGACGCCGTGCCGACATTTACCGGAGCTCGAGCAGACGCGCCAATCCAGTTTGAATTTGCCGCGACTAGCCCAACCTTGACGGCGACATCGTTGAGCATGTTCAGTGAAACGCGCGTTGACCTTGCCGGAATGGATGTCGCACTTGCTATGTTCAACTGGGGAACGGGTGAGTGGGAGGAAGTCTTGAGGCAAGGCGGAACGACGGCGGACTCCAACCAATCGGCTACGATTTCAACAAATCCGGCGCGGTTCATCGGGGTGGGTGGCGCCGTTAAGGGGCGCGTTCGCTTCTATCCACCCATTACGGCGCCCCGCGTAGTTCATGGCTTGGTGGACCTTGTCTATTGGAAGGTAACGCCGTAAGTGGACGTTCTCAACCGTTGTGCGCTCGTGTTGCGTCTTCCAAACGAGCTTGCTAGCGCGCTCGGAGAAACGCAGATCCAGGTTCGCAAGAGGGCGGGGGGCGATTTGGTTCGCTGGACTCCAACATCGGAACTCGTATTGACCTTATCGTCTCTCGGTGAGATTTCGGCAGGACAGATCGTTCAGGTTGATCAGACCATCGGGCCAATCATTCAAAGGTGCGGCCGAATGAATTTCTTGGTGGATAGCTTGGGCGGATCGCCGACTAATCTGCAGCCTCGATTTGTTTGGGCGGGAGTTGGCGGTGACATTGAACCGCTCAAACAGCTAAACGGTGAGATTGAACGAGCCTTATCCCCAATTCTTAGAAATCATGAGGTCAAGGAATTTGAGGCACGAATTCCGCTCGGTCGGATCAAGCAAGAGTCTGAATCTACGCGAAGTGCGCTCGGGCGAGCCCTCCGCGTGGCCGGAGTTGGGGAAATTGGAAAGTTTTGCGCCGAAGCGGTTTGCCTGGTGCGCTACGCGGGCACCTCAATGGGTGTCACAATCCTTGATGTAAATCGCTATGTATTGGGGAGTTCTTAACTGTTCCCCCGTGCAAAATCTGGTAGCATGAGCTACAATCTGACCGCTTGGAGTAAGGAATGCCTTTGAAGATTCTTGTTTGTGATGATGAAAGACATATTGTGAGGTTGATTCAGGTCAATCTCGAACGACAGGGTTACGAAGTTGTGACCGCCTTTGACGGAAAGGAGGGGCTTGAGAAGATTCGCTCCGAGAAGCCGAATATGGTCGTGCTTGATGTAATGATGCCCTATATGGATGGCTTTGAGGTGTTAAAAACTCTTCGCCGCGAACCTGAGACCGAAAGTCTGCCCGTCATCATGTTGACGGCGAAAGCACAAGACAAAGATGTTTTTGAGGGTTACCATTACGGCGCGGATATGTATCTCACTAAACCGTTTAACCCTATGGAGTTGGTTGCATTCGTTAAGCGAATCGCTGATGCTGATGATAAGGGTCCAAATGGTAGCGGCGGAAAGCGCTACGACCTCTAGAACGATATTTGTTCCCGGAGAGCAATAATAGGCCCCGTCCTTTGTGGCGGGGTTTGTTTTATTTAACGGTGCGTTCCAAGTAAGCCCTGCGAACGTCTAAAATGGATAGAGATGCTTACCCACTTGCTTGCCTACACCCTCTTGGCCCCTATTCAGGAGCCGGAGGCGATCGTTTTCACTCAGAAGCAAACTTCGCTCACGTTTAGTTATCCGAAATCTTGGAAGGTAACAAACTCGAAATCGAACGTGAAATTTGAGTTTCCGCTCACCGATTCTGACCAGGTGGCGACCGTTGAGATTTGGGCAATGGAGTTTAGCGGCACCAAGGAAATCTGGGAAGCTGCCCAGTCCGTTATCGTTTCCCAATTGAAGCGCACGCTTGTAAAGCAATGGCAAGAGGAAATCTTGTCGGTTCCGATGTTGCTGACCCGCTCCAGTTTTAAAAAAGACGAGGCAGAGATGACGACCGACTCGGCGATGGTTTACGGGCAGTCTTTTTGGAAATTTGTTTACCGTCTAACGGCCAAAACTGACGTTTTTGATCGAGCCGAATATCAATGGCGCCTAGTTCTGCAGAGCTTGCAACCTCAAGGCGGAGGAGTTTTGACTCCCTTTGATCCCAATCGCAAGGTGCTCAACTCAGAAAAGGGCAAAGGGGGCGGCACCACCGTGTTGACCGCCACCGCTAAGCCAAAGCCAGCGAAAATCGTTATGGGAGAGCAAACTCGGCCGGTTACAGCGGGCGGTAAGGATGTGGTGGTGAGGTTTGCGAAGGATTGGACGGTTGAGGGCAAGGATAGCGCTTTGACTTTCTCGCGGGCAGGCTTGGGATCTATTGAGGTGACGATACAATCCATCGTGGATTCGCCGAATGCTTCCAGCGGATTTTTAAAGGCGGGTGCGAGGAGCCTCAATCTCTTCAACAAGGTTGAGTCGCGCGTGGAATCGCTACCAACACTAAGCAAGAGTGGAATGCAAGTTGCCCACGTGTGGAGGATTGGAGCTTCTGAAACCGGTTACTTGGCGACTTTGGATACGGTTGGATCATTGGGCGATTTTTACTGGCTGGCTCATTGGAAGACTTCGAAACCAGAAGAAGCACGAAACCTGGATTCAATCAAAGAGTTTTTGCAGATTTTGCGGATTGAGGCTGGAAGCTGAGGCGGGTGCTCGTTCTGAGTGCATCCGGGCCGGTTGCCTCAGTTGCTCTGTTCGAAAACGCATCACTCGTCAAGACCAAGGAGCGCGAAGCGGGGCATCGGGCATCTCAGTGTCTTATCGAACTTACGGATGAGATGCTAAATGAATTTAACATGGATCTCAGCGACATTGATTGCTTTTGCGCTGATCGGGGGCCAGGCAGTTTTATTGGAGTTCGCGTTGGGATTACCCTAGCTAAGAGCTGGGGCTTCGCTTTGGATAGACCGGTTGCTTCGTTGAGCGCATTTGATCTGGTTCTTTCTGGCTCTTGTATTCAGAGCCGAAAGGGGTTCTTCTTCGTTCGAGAGAAAGGGGCGGTTAGTCTTCGTGAAGGATTCACTGAGTGCTCCACGCCTCGGGCGTCCCTAGCAAATGTTTCCGAGTTGGCGGAGACTGCGCCGGAACAACTCTTGCCCGAATACGTGCTGGAGCCCAGCATTTCTACGCCGAAGGTGCCTTATGCCCAAGCGTGATTACCCACGATTTGTATCGTTGGCTCCGTACACAACGCTAAAAGCGGGGGGGGAGGCGGAGATTTTCGCCTGGGCATCCACGGCCGATGAGTTTGCTGACATTGCTCTCTGGGCGCAAAGCATGGCCTTCCCTACAACATATCTTGGAGCCGGGAGCAACGTTTTGCCATCGGATGACGGAGTGCCCGGTTTGATCGTGATCAACGAATCATCTGAGTTGAATTTTGGGGCCGATGGCGACGTAACCGCAGATGCGGGGTGTGCTTTTCAAGATGTTTTTCTTAAATGCGCGCAGCGTGGACTTGGGGGGTTGGAATTTGCGGTGGGAATTCCGGGCAGTTTGGGCGGGGCGCTTGTGAGCAACGCCGGCGCATATCGTAGCAATGTCAGTGAGTTCTTGACTTCGCTTGAGATCGTTTTTGAAGGCGAGCATCAGTGGGTTGATCCTTCGTGGATGGAGTTTTCCTATCGCGATTCGGTCCTGCGGCGAGATGACTCGGTTTCTTGTGCGCTGGTGCGGGTGAAAATGAAGTTGCCTAGGCGTGCACCGAAAGACATTTATGAGGAGGCGCGGGATTATCAACGCCAACGCATCGGTAAGCAGCCAGCCCCGGCGAGTGCGGGAAGCTTCTTCAAGAATGTAAACGACCCATTGCTAGCCGAATCTCTGGATAATTTGCCGGATGGGCTCAAAAAGGCGGGCGTCGTACCGGCGGGGTATCTGATCGAGAAATCAGGATTGCAGGGGACGAGGGTTGGCGGGGCCGCCTTTGCTCGGCGGCACGCGAACTTCATCGTGAACGTAGGCGGGGCATCGGCCACCGAGATAAGAAACCTAGCCGACTTGGGAAAAGGGGCAGTTTTTGAGCGATTTGGAGTCACGCTTGAAGAAGAGGTGCTCTATCTGGGCGATTGGTCGCGCTACCGGTCCCGAAGCTAAGTCATCGGGTATCATCCTAACCAAGCACCCTACCGGTGGAGATTTTTTGATGCGAGTTAGGAACAAAGAGATACGAACGCGACGGCACCGCAAAGAAGAGCGGGTTAAAGAACTGATTAAAGAGGCGAAAGCCGCTAAGGCCGCCCCAAAGGCAAAAGCCCCTAAAGCTGATACCGCTCCGGTCGTTGAAAAGGCCGTAAAGAAGCCAGCCGCCGCGAAGAAGCCCGCCGCACCGAAAGCGCCAAAGGCTGAGGCGAAAGCCGAACCAAAGGCTGAACCGAAACCAAAGAAAGCCACCAAGAAAGCCGAAGCTCCAACTGAGTGAGGTTCTTTGGGTCAATAGTTTAGAAGCACCACCTTCGGGTGGTGCTTTTGTGTTTCACCCATCATTTGCGATGAGCCGATCGAAGTCGGGCTTGTCTCTGATGCCAAGTTTTGGGTTGACCAACTTCGTAGCAATACTCGTTCGGGCGCAACATTGCCTTGATTAGACCGGACGAATAAAGGCTACGTAAACCATCGCGGCACCGATGAAGAGCATGATGACGCCGCCGGCGACATACGCCCGCGGCTTTGACCCCGGCCCATCTATCATCCGATCCGCGAGCTTTGGATAGAGCAAATACTTGACGCTCTTAATCGTCATTCCCCATCCGCAGATGGTAAAGACCACCGCCCAATCCCACGCCCAAACGTTGTGCCAAATGACCAGCGCAAGCCCTTGAGGCAGGGTGTACATGGCGATAATGAACCCGGCCAGCCCCGTTTTCCGCATATTGGCAAAGAAATCCACCCACGCCTGAGGCTGGACGATGTGGGAAACGGCGATGATGACGAATGCGACGGCGAAGTAGCGTTCGATGGGCATTCTAGAAGTGTAGCACAGGCTACACTTTTTCTCAATTCGAGATTATGTGGTAGTTCGGGTTGTATGTTCCATCAGGAGAACTCGACATCTTGAAAGACTTTCGGTCACCAAGAACCGTAGTCCTTCGCTCATCTCACTTGATTACGCTATGCAATCGGCGACTGCGCCTAAGTTTTGCGGTATTGCTCCCTTGCCCGGACGATCTTGGGCACTCGTTCACTTGAGGCGGTTTCGTAGGTATTTGCCTGGCGAGTTTACGCGCGGTGATTCCAAGTTGCGCCACACGTGAGCGCATCGGATGGAGAACACAATGGGAATGCGGCGTATGGCACGAGGGACCGGAACGTGTCTTAACTCAATTATCAGCCGTGAGTTCAAATTTGTACCAATCAGGAATTTCTCCCACCACTAACACCTCCCGCAGAACTTCCGCAACCAAGCCGGTCGCTTTCTCAACTACAGCCACGGAATCAATTTTTCCCACACCCTTGACCTTGATTTTTGTCTCGAGTGCACCATTGTGTACCAACTTGCTCCTTAAGTCGTAGAGAGCTTCCACATAGGCTCGGGTTTCAAGTCGCTTGTCGATTGGCCCACCTAGCAACAATGCGGCCCTTAAGCCAATTCGGTAGTTTATCTCTCCTGAACCGTCAACGAGAAGGGACTCCAGGGCTATCGCAAGATCAAGCGCTCGGTCACCATAAGGTGGTCGCATCATTGCTTGGTGGAATCTCCGCAGAGACAAACGAATGGCTAATTTCAGTTTCGGATCTGCGAGGCCAAGAAGTCTGGGCACAATGCGCGTCACTTCATCGGGGTCCACTCGTTGATCCTCTGTGAAAAACGGTGGGCGAATGTCCGAATGTGCACGCGATAAGCCCGAGAAACTTGCTGCCTCCTCAAGTTCAGTTTCATCAAACTGGAACCAACTGCCTGCAGCGATAGGCATCACTGGACCGACTATTGTGAGCGAAAGAAGTGCGTCGTAAAGCAATGATGAGGGTCCGTGAGGATCGGGCTGGGCAAGAGCGCCCCCATCATTGGCTCTCTGCAAAAAGGGCTCGATGTGAACCGGAGTTACTAAAGCAGCGGTTGGTGGACCATAGAAGGCATCGAATGAAAGCGACGAAGCGCTTTCGGGAGCTGCCACCCAATCCTTGACTTTCGATTTTGGAACATCAGAAAACCGACACAAAGTAACGCCATGGCCTAGGGCCAGTGGCCCGTCAAGCTCGACGCCTCTGACAGCAAGGACGCGGATACCCTCGGCACTCGTCGTCGCCAAGACTCTTACCAACCAAGCAATCGCTTGGCTCGGCGTGGAGCCTTGAAACACTTGTCTTGTGAGGGCGAGGCCAGCTTGCTCGGCATGGAAACCAACGAAACCACTGTCCATCTGAACCATGTAACCAACTCCACCTGGAAAGGCCGCTGAAGCCTCAAGGGCGTCTTTGATTGGTCTCGAAACTTCGTGCAAAAAAAGTGCTTCTCGGACTTCCGCCGACCGATTTTGCCATTTGGCACTAGCATCCGTACGAAGTTGGGATTCAGGGTTCGCCACTTCCTCCAGTTTTCGTTGAAGCAACTTCACGTTTAATAGCTTTGACATCAGTGATTCTCCTATTATGGTCCTGTGGAAACCATACTGTGATCCAATAGTCTTCTAATCTAACTCCCTAAATCTCGGTAGGCGAGCCGCCTCCGAAACGCAAGAAAGCAATTCAGAATCGCCTCTGCGATCACAGTTTGAGAATGATCCTAAATCGCAGGGCCGGGCCAGCTTCTTTCATTTCCCCGCATAATTGCCGGGTGATAAATGTAGACATCCGTATAGTATATTAACGTATGTCTCTTGATCTTTACAGAAAGGCGGCTCGGCAGGGGCCGGGTTATAGGGGGCGGCGCGAGTTCGGGGCCGAGGAGCGGCAGCAGTTGCTGGATGACTTCGTCGGGGCCGGGATTCAGCCTCCTCCGTATCTTCAAATCGAGACCGAATGGGTGGATCGGAGGGCTAAGCTCTTCGAAGCCGGTGACTATCCCGTTAAGGGTGTCACCGCCACCCGCGAGACCCTGGTTGGGCTCGCGAAAACCTTCGATCTCCCCGTCCCAATTCTCATTGAGCACGCTCAATCTCCCTTGCAAATCGGCTATCTCACCCAGGTGGAAGTCATTGGCGACGAGCTTTTTGGCGAGATTGCGCTCTCGCAAGAAGCGAACGCGCTGATTGACCAAAGCGAGGCCCATTCCCTCTCGGTTGGGCTCGATAAAGCGCTCACCGAAATCCGCGAGGTCAGCCTAGTGCGAACTCCGAGAGTTCCCTCCGCGCGTCTCTTTAGCGGCGTGGAATTTGCGCAGCCCTGGAACGCCGAGCGCGATCCTTGGCGCGAGAAATTCCTTGAACTCGAAGCCAAACAAAGGCAAACCGAAGCCGCACGCAAAGTGAGCCAGCTCGTGAAAGACGGCAAGCTCACTCCCGCCCAAGTTCCCTTCGCCGTCGCGCTGATGGAAACGAACGACCAAGTTCAGTTCGACGGGCAGTCGTTGCCGGTTGCGCGATTGTTTGAAGAACTCATCGAACGCCAGCCCAAAGCGAGCTGGTTTGGCGAAGTTGCGCCGAATCCTAGCCCCGCCACCACCACCTTCCTCCCCGAAGAAGCTGACTTTTATCAGCGCCACTTCCCCGACCTCAGCCTCGAGCAAATCGCGGCAAAGAAATAAACCATGCCCTTAACCCAACCTTACGAAAACTTCGAAAAACCCGGAATCGTCGTCGGCTACAAGCTGAGCAATGTCAAAGTCTACAAAGGCTCGATGCTCGCCTTGAACGCCAGCGGTTTCGCCATCCCCATCACCCACGCCACCGCCTCGCTCAAATTCATCGGCATCGCCAATGAGACCCTAGATAACTCGGCGGGAAATGCGGGCGATAAAAGCATCAACGTCACCAAGAGCGGGAGTTTTGTGTTCAAAGCCGCCGCCGGTTTCGTCCCCGTCCAAGCCGATTTAGGCAAGGAGCTTTACGCCTTCAGCGATTGGGAAGTCCAAATCGCGACGGCGGGACTTACCAACCTCTACAAAACGGGCCGCATCGTCGGCCTGGAAGCGACATCCACCGGCGTATCCGGCGTTCGACTGCGAGTCGAAGACTACGTTCAATAAAGGAGAACTCACTTGGCACTTACAAAATCAGATATTCCCAACCTGTTGCTACCCGGCCTCAAGGCCGATTTTGCTGCAGCCTATCAATCTGAGCTTAACAACAGCTTGGTAGAGGCGGTCGCAACCATCATCAACACCACTCAACCGATCCAGAAATACCCCTGGCTCGGCTCGGTTCCCACCATGCGCGAGTTCACGGATGAACGCCGAACGGCGGGTCTGACCGAATACGCGGTAAGTATCGAAGACAAGGTCTTCGAGAGCACGATCGCGGTGGATCGCAAGGCAATCGAAGACGATCAGCTTGATCTCATTCGCCTGCGAATTCGCGATTTGGCTTACCGCGTTGCCCAGCATCGGCATCAAATGATTGTGGATGCGCTCGTTGGCGGATTCACTTTGAACAGCTACGATGGAACTCCGTTCTTCGGCACCACTCACCTAGTGAACAGCGGAACTTGGAGCAACAAAACGACCTCGGCTTTGGATGATACGAGTTTGGCGGCTGGAATCAACGCCATGATGACCGTTCCCGACGATCAAGGCATCCCGATGGGAGTGATCCCGGATACGCTCGTGGTCGGGCCGAAACTGCAATGGTCGGCCAGTGAACTGGTGGAGAGTCCGGTCGTTCCGTACAAGGGAAATGTCAACCACACCGCATCTTCGACGCCATACAAGAACGTGTTTCAAGGCAAGCTCAAACTTGTCGTTTCCCCGTTCCTTACCGGCGCCAGCGATGACTATTGGTATCTGCTTGACACGAAGCGCCCGATTCGCGGCCTGATCCTTCAGCAGCGCAGCGATGTCCCCGTCGAGTTTTCCGCCCTTGAAGGTGGAAATTCGGAGGCTGGTTTCATGCGAGATCGGTTCCTTTACGGGGTTCGGGCGCGCTATAACGTGGGCTACGGACTCTGGCAAACTGCCTATGGGGCCATCCTTTGAGCTTTAGCTCATGGACGGAACTCATCGCTCTGCTCGGCTCATTCGTCGCTTCGGCTTTCACTCTGCTCCGCTATTCCCTCGGCCAACACCGGGGGATGGTGGATCGGTTTGTGGCTTTCCTGGAAGATTCGGTTCACCGTCAGGAGGCGGTGAACCAGGGATTTGCGGAGGCGATTGATCGGCTGACGGAGACGGTGCGCGAGAACTCGCTGCTGATTACGCGGCTGGCGGAACGGCATTATCCGGGTGAACGGTAATGGCGATCACGGTAACCAGGGTGCGGGTGAAGGAGAAATGCTCGCTTACGGTAGCGACCTATGATGCTTCGATTGATGCGTTGATCGCTGAGTTTGTTCCTTCTCTCGAATATGCGATAAGGCCGGAGGTTTTGGCTTCTTCTGACACGGGAGTGGTTGCCACCCTGAACCTAGCCGCCGCCGAGATCGTGGCGGGCGAGCTGATGGCGCAGTTGCTTCGGATTCAGGGAGCTACGGGGGGTTTTGGTCTGGGCGAACTTGCCCAAAGACCAGCTTTCGTTGATTTGGCCGACCCGTTCGGGTTGGCGAAGCAAGGCTGGAAACGGCTGACGCCGTTTGTGAAAGCCTTACCCAAGCACGCGGCGAGCGGCGGGATTTCGACGGCTTTGAAGGCGGTTCTGGAGGAACCGGCATAACTCCCCCTCGCCCCCGCTTGTATGGTGATTCCCAAGGCCGTTGCATTGTTTTGCAAGCACGCCCCGGCACATTACATCCGGGGCTCCACGGTGAAATGTTAGACTCCGTGGAGCCGGTGATGCATCGTGCACCGGCGTGCTGGAAAAGCCCAAGGGGTAACCTTGGCCCGTAATGGCACGGACACGCCTTGAGTGGGAGGAGCATCAGGAGCTAGCAGAGCTTTGGCAATGGCTCCGCCGAATCATTGCCATCAGCTTTATCGTGGGCATCACGGCGGCGGCTTTCTTTGTGCTCCAAAGTGGGCTGGCTTGGGCGATTGCAGCACCTATTCCATTCCTAATCGGAATCCTTGGAACTTACTATGGATGGAAACGGGGAGCTGGTTACACGTATGTTCTCGTTGGATTGCTGACGCTCGCGATTTGCGCCTTTGCCATTTTGGGGGTGTTTTTCGTTGTCTTGATACCTTTCTGGCTCATCACATGCGCGACGGGAATGCTCATGAGCCGATGGTTCGTTGACCCAGTTGAAAACCCTTAACGATCATCCTGAACTTGTAGCTTTTCTCGTTTTAGGAGGTTCACGCAGCGTAATCTGCGAAACTTTGCGAACGTTGCGTGAACCACCCCCGAGCCTGTCGAAGCTGCCGGGTTCCGAGCACCGTTTAGTGAGCGCCCCGGTTGAAGACCCCGTGGCGATCAACCGTGACGTCGTGCTCATCGCACTCTGAACCCGGTAGCTTCGGTCGGGCTTGCGTTTCCTTGGCGATCTTTGCGGACTCTGCGTGAGACTCCGGAAGTGTTTCTCGCAGAGTTCGCGGAGAACGCGGATTGGGCTCGGGCATTCAAAACTGGCCGATAAAATACAAGAAACCCTCACCCCGGCGCACAAACATCGCCGACCCTCTCCCTCAGAAGGGCGAGGGTGGATCTCCCGGCTGGCCTTCCTCAACAAGAAGTTCGTCCGCCTCGAACTTTGAACGAATCGGATCCGCCCAGCACATTGCGGTGATGAGCATTCCGTCAATGATGCAACCTGCGCTCCATGTAACCGTAACCAAGCCTGGTTCAACCGTTGAATAGAGCCATATCGCCGAAGCGACGAGACCCAACGCCCGAACAACCATAAACAGGTGTGAGCCCCACTCTTTCCACCGATATAGTCCAATATAGCTGACCGCTAAGCCCATAAACAGGAAAATCCTGACTAAGTACAAGATGTCTCCAGCAATCAGCACGTCAACGGGAGCATCTGAACTAACTTGCCACTCCAGGTAATCACTCAAGGCTTTCGGCAGTGAGGGTCCCCGAGCGGAGCTCAACACTGACCCCAAGATGAACATTATCCAAGAAGCAGTGAGTAACGCTCGAAACGTGTTAACCTTCATAGCTCAGCCACGGGGATTATGACGGGTTCTCGCGAACGTCTGAGATTCTCGCGTGCCTATGTGGTATCATTCTGGTTCGCGCTAACGGGTGCGATATTCGTGTATGGCAACTTATCGAGGAAGAAAAACGGACATCTGCCGAACGGTCGGCTTTAACATCTGGGGTCAGGGTAAATATCCTAAGGCGGATAGACTTTTCCCGCCCGGACAGCACGGCCCTAACCAAAAGGACCGCCGCCCATCGGAGTACGGCGAGCAGCTTATGGCTAAGCAGCTCATCCGCCGCTACTATCACATGATGGAAAAGCAGTTCCACACGACCTTTAAGAAGGCGCAGCGAATGCACGGCAATACCGGCCTGAACTTCCTTCGCTTGCTGGAGATGCGCTTGCAAACTGCGGTTTGGCGCCTCGGCTTTGCCCGAACGATTTTCCAAGCGCGACAAATGGTTTCTCACTGCCACATCACCGTTAACGGTCAGATCGTGAATATCGCGAGCTACCAGGTGAAAGTTGGCGACGTGATTGCCGTTCGCGATCGCGATGCCAGCAAAGGTATTGCTCGAATGAATCACTACGAAGGCGCTTCGATTCCGGTTTACATGGAATCGGACGTGGCTAATATGTCGGGCAAGCTCACCGCACTTCCTGAGCGCGAAGACTTCCCCAAGTTCTTCCAAGAGCAGCAAGTCGTCGAATTCTACGCACGTTAAGTTTCATCGTTTCTCTTCTCAAAGCCCTGGTTCATTGAACCGGGGCTTTTTTGCTTACGTGCCTGTGGCTTGGGCGTCTCGCCCAAAGTTTCCACGGCGCGTCCCGCCCGTGTCCCTCCTCCTCCCTTTGCCCATCAACCAAATGAAGAGGAGGTTTTATCAATCATGCTAAACCTATTCTCAACCCGAAAACGTAAACCGCGGGAAACCGCGCCTCAATTCACTGCCTTCGAGCGCAAAACCTTGGCCCAGCCCGGCTTGCCTCCCGACAAATACGCCTACGCAACTTACGATGCGATGCAGAGCGATGCGATGATCCAGACCGCTCTAACTTTGAAGCGGCTGGGCGTTGTCGCGGCTCCGTTCAAACTCGTCGGATCGGGCGAGCGACTTGACTTCATCGAGCAGGCCTTTGAGCGCATGGAAGGATCGCCCCTTACAATTCTTCACGGCGCTATGGACGCGTTTGCCAAAGGGTGGTCGATTCAAGAGCTCGTCTTTCAGCCCGAAGGGGGCAAAGTCTGGCTTGCCGCGGTTAAGCCCAAGGACCCCACTCACTTTGGCATGGAAGCTGATGCCTACGGGCGGATTACGGATCTGAATTTGCGCCTGCCCGGAGAGACAAACCAGAAACTTCCGAGAGAGAAGTTTGTGATCTATCGCCACCGGGGCGGTTATTCCCAGCCCAAGGGCAAGAGCGATCTTGATGCAGCTTACGTTCACTGGCGAGCAAAGCAGAAGCTGATCGGAGCTTGGAGTACGCATTTAGAGCGGTTCGCCATGCCCACCGTTATAAGTCGTTACGCTCGCGGCGTACCCGGAAACGAGGTGAGCGATCTGACTCGAACGCTTGAGGAGCTGCATACCCACTCCGCCCTGCTCTTCCCTTCTGATTTCGACATTCAGCTCATCGGCGGCGACAAAGACTCCTCAACCGGCTTTATGGATGCGATGGATTTCCATAATCGAGAGATTGCACGCGCTATTTTGGGCCAAACTTTGACTACCGATGAAGGTCGGCGGGTTGGTTCGCTGGCGATGGGAAAGGTTCACTTGCAAGTGCTACTGGTACAACTTGAATCACTCCGGAAAGAGCTGGCAGATACCGTCATGACTGAACAAGTCATACGACCGCTGATTGAAATGAACTTCGGCCCTGGCCCAATTCCGCGATTCGAGTTCGAATCGCAATCAGCAGCAGCATTTGTAAGTGGGCAGCTATGACGGTTTACTCCAATTCGCTTGCACTCCGGCTTCGACAAAGCCCACCTTAGTGTAGGCGGCCTTTGCACCATCATCGCCCGCCGAGAGCCAGGCGACTTCCCCGCCATCGCTGAAGAACTTGCCGAGTAAGCAGTTCAAAACGTCGGTGGCGGCTCCTCTTCGCTGGAACTCCGGGAGAGTGGCAATTCCGGCCATCTCTCGGACGGCATGATCTCCGATTCCGAATCCGGTGGACACGTCCTGGCCCTCGCGGGAGGCAATTGCACAGAGCATTCGGCCTGATTGCACCGATGCCGCCGTGGCCCTCCCATCAGTCGGCATGAGGTCACCCGTGTTAAAGGCAATCGCCGCAATCCGATCCGCGATCGCGCCTTCTTCTGGACGAATCAACCTCGCCAAATCCGAAACGGTAGTTCCTTGCCAAGAAGCTCTGGGCAGCACCATCATTGGATATTCGCCCTCACATCGAAACCCGGCGCTGGTCAATGCCGAACCTAAATCCGGCCATAGCGAAGGAAAACATTCCAGCCGGGGCACCTTCCCCATCTCCTCAAATATCTTGCATAAATCCAGGACGTCTTCGGATGATAGCGGTGCCGTGGGAACCGCGTAGCTATATCCAGGATGCTCGGTTTCCAGCGTAATCATCGCGGTAAACGCTGGTCGTACCACGGTGTGGCGAACCAGCGAGGTTGACTCGATCAAGGAATTCTGGAGCTTGAGTAACAGCTCATTCACCAAAACAAGATACCCGCCCGTGCCCGCGTGATCTGAAATCCAGCCAGAGCTAATGTTCCCACTTTATCGGTTTCATCTCGCCCGCTGGGCTACCCGCAACACGGATTGACTTCATCGTCTTCTCCGCTTGATCCTTTGCGGCTCGCTCATCAAGGTAAGTCAGAGTGAACGAAGTCTCGGTGCTGCCGTTTCCGATGAAGATGGATTCCATGAAGAAATCGCCGTCCTCCGATGTCACCCTTATGAGCGTATGGATTCCAGGCTTGTCGCCGAAGGTAGTCGTTTCTTCTTTCAGCACCTTGGCTTCGCCAATCTCTTCTTCTTCCAGAGTTTGAGAGGTTGAGGCGAGGGACATCATCAGCGTGTTCATGTCAACCTGAATCGGGTGGCGGTAGCGTGAAACATAGGCGATGATGCTAACCTCAGCTCCATCCCCATTTTCATATTCGGTGTACTCGATAATAGGGCCATCCTTGCGCTTAGGTCTGAACCCATCATCGGGAACCTCGGTCAACTTTTCCGTTCCCTCGAACGTGATTTCCGTCGCGGGAATCCGTATCGAGCGAACCTGAAGTCCCCCCTGAGAAACAGCAGCCCCAAGGCTCAACAAAACCACACCAATCATTCGTCGCACGGTGCATGATAGACGATTCATACTTAACAAATGGAACTCTCCATCGTTGATTTGCCAGAAAGGACAGCTTTGATAGCCGAAGCTACCTGCAAACACTCAGAATTGGGCCAAAAAATCGGCGAGCTGTTCGAACTGATCACAAGCACGAATCCGGAAGCCGAAATGGTGGACGCCCAATGCGTGATCTACCGCGCATGGTTGCCCGATGAATGCGATATCGAAGCCGTTCTGCCGGTACGATCCGATACCGTGCCCCAAGGGGGAATCAAGTTACGTATTTATCCGGCTGAGCGCGCTGTCATGGGAACTTATGAGGGCCACTACGATGGATTGGCGGGTGCTTGGCGCGAGTACTGGGAAGAAGTCTCTCGCTGTGGATTCGAAGTAAGCGGCTCGCCGTGGGACCGTTATGTAACCGACCCCGGCGACGAACCAGACCCGACCAACTGGGTCACCGAACTCTACGTTCCCGTGCGCGTTCAGAAATTCTAGGTGGTGACGATTCTTGTGACGTTTCTGTGACGTTTGCGATGCTACTATTCCATCATCCAAAAAATTGGATCGGAAAACAAATGAATATCAAACCATCAACTTTAGCAATCACAGTCGTTTTGACCCTTGGTTTCTTTGGGCTGGCAAGCTCGGCCCGAACGGCGGGGGCCGCGCCGCAAAGGCCGATAGGAGACACGGGCCTAGTGGTTTTGGGCCCCAATCAGGTGGTTCGGGTTACCGTAAGCGCCCGGGTCCAAGCCGCCACAGTTCGATTCCGCCAGTTCGAGTACGCGCCCTCGGGCATCAACGCCGGCGTAAAGAGCTGGGAGATTTCTGGTCAAGCCCAAAGCGACCTCGTCAATCTCCCGCCGGGAAGCGCAGCTTCCTATGACCTGCCCGCTTCCACGGCGGTGCGAGCCACCCTCACCAGCGATGAGCCAACCGTGAAAGTATCCGCAGTTGTAGTTGATACAAACACGGGCGAAGTGGTCTCCTTCGTCGGCGGAACCGATGATGGCAGCAGCATCTGAGGTTCGGGCCAAGGCAACGGGCGGGGCTCCTGGGAAAAAGGCCCCTGGAACCATCTGCATAGGTGCAACGTAATTTGCACCTATGACCCTGCTTTGCGCCGCCGTTGTCCTCCTCGCTCCCGCCGACGACGCTATTGACACCTTCGTCAAAGCTGAAATGTCACGCCAACACATCCCCGGGCTGACGGTGATGGTGAAACAGAATGGCAAAGTGCTCAAGCATCAGTCGTACGGCTTTTCGAACTTGGAAAAGAAGGTTCCAAGTAAAAACCAAGACCGCTATGACATGGGCTCGATTGGAAAAACATTCACGGCGGCGGCGATAATGCGGTTCGTAGATGACGGCAAGCTTTCACTAAGCGACACCGTCGGCCTTCTGTTGCCGGGTTCATCGGCCCTTTGGAAAGACATCTCTGTGAAGCAGTTGCTCAGCCAAACCAGTGGCATTAGCGACTACGCTTTTCAACCTGGAATCGGGCTTGCCGATACTTACACGAAAGAAAAGTGGCTAGCCGATATGGGGAAACTCCCGCTTGATTTTGAGACCGGGAGGTTCTACCAATACAGCAACTCGAACTACGTTTTACTCGGCCACATTTTGGAGAGATTGACGGGCACGAAGTATTCGGACTGTGTTCTGAGCGGCGTGTTGAAAAAAGGGGGACTCAAAACCGTCGCGTTTGACGGTAAGACCTCCATTCCAAATCGGCCCAACGGATACTACTTTCAAGATGGCAAGTTTGTGAACGCGGGCGAGGGCGGCGTAGCGGCGGTTCCCAGCGATGGAGGGGGCTTCTGCACGACTGAAGATTTGACGCGATGGTTGGAAGCTTGCAACGCCGGACGGGTGGTGAAGCCCGAGACGATAGCCCAAATGCAGGCGCCAAACGTCCTTTCGTCCGGTCGAAAGACGGCCTATGGGCTAGGTTGGATGAACCGCCGCATCAACAACCACTTGCAAAGTTCACACGGTGGCAACTCGGTTGGATTTAGCGCGACGATGTCGAACTTCCCTAATCAAAAGCTAACGATCACGATGATGTGCAACCTATATCCGGTTGGAGGAGATGATTTCGCCTTGGGATTGGCTCGTGTATTGGAGCCCGACTTGCGGCCCAAGCCAGTGAAAGACGGCGAAGACCCAAACCCAGAACGGACGGCCACCCTCAGCAAAGCGCTAACCGCGCTCGCCGTTGCAGAAATCGAGAGCCCGCTGTTTCACGCGGACATGCAAGCCCGCCTCAAAACGGGACGAGGGCGCATGGCCTTAGAAGCCTACGCGACCATGAAGGACTTCAAGTTGACGTTCGTGGATGAACGCGATGAGGTACCCGATCACGTGGGGCGCTATCGAGCGGCTGTTGGTTCGGCTTCTTTTTTGGTAGAGTTCTTCGTTGATCCGAGCGGCTTGATCTACTCCATCGCTCGTCAGGCCGATCCGGGCAAAGCGTAGCCAGTGGATTGGGCGTCCCATGCCACGACCGGAGTTCATAATAGGAGTTGCTATGTTGCAATTCCTATTGACCCTCATCGCCTTCCAGAAACCCACAACAATCGCTTGGAGCAACTCTAGCGAGGTTAGGTTCAATCTCATCCAGCTAAACGACATTTACGAGATCACCCCCTTGCGCGGCGAGGGCGGAATGGCGAAAGTTGCCACGGTTTACAAACGAATAAAACAGGAAACGCCGAATACGTTCGTGGTCGTAGCGGGTGATTTCTTCAGCCCAAGTGCCCTTGGAACCGCTCGCGTTGACGGGGAGCGGCTCGCGGGTAAGCAAATGGTTGCGTGCATGAATGCGATCCCGGTGAAGTACGTCACCTTCGGTAATCATGAATTCGACGTCACTGAAGATCAGTTCAAAAAGCGCATGGATGAGTCGCAATTCACCTGGGTCTCCAGCAACGTGCTGGACACCAAGGGCCAACTCTTCTCTAAAACCTCAGAATCCAAAATTGAGGTCTACAAAACCGCCGAAGGCGAAGTGCGGGTGGGCTATTTTGGGCTTACGATCAATAGCAACCCCGCAAAGTATGTCCAATACACCGACCCAATGCAGGCCGCCCGCAAGCAAGTGAACACACTCCGACCGCAAGTTGACGTCCTCGTCGCGATTACCCATCTTGCCTACGAGGACGACCTCAAACTCGCCACCGCGTTCCCCGAGATTGACATGATCATCGGCGGGCACGAGCACGAAGCGCATCGCCTTGAAATCGGCGGACTGGCGGGCATTTACAAGGCAGACGCTAACGCAAAATCAGCGTTTATTCACGAATTTGCATTCAATCCGGTCTCACGGCAGTTAAGGCGGCGCTCAACATTGAAACCGCTCGACCTCGATGTCCCCCAAGATGTTCAGGTGAAAGGTGAGGTCGACAAGTGGGTCGAAATCGCGTTTGCTGGGTTTCGGAAAGACGGCTTCTCGCCGGAAGCACCGGTTGTAAACTCAAATGTGATGTTGGACGGCAAAGAGTCCAGCGTTCGTAGCAAGCCAACAAATCTCACGGTAATTATTGCCCAGGGCATGATGGCTGCCGCTCAGAGCACGCAAGCCGCAATTTTCAATGGGGGTTCGATTCGTATAGATGATGTGCTGCCTCCCGGCACGCTCACGGAATATGATGTCATCCGCATTTTGCCTTTCGGCGGCAAAGTTTGCTCGGTAGAGATGAAAGGTAGCTTGCTCTCTCGCACCCTCGATCAGGGCATCGCAAATCGAGGCAAAGGCGGGTACTTACAGAGTGCAAACATCACCGGCGAAACGGGCCATTGGCAAGTAGCCGAAAGGGAGATTGTCCCTACTCAAACCTACACAATCGCCATTAGCGACTTCCTACTGACTGGCAACGAACAAGGTCTGGAGTTCCTAAAACGCGACAACCCCGATATGAAGTTTATCGCCGAGCACGAGGATATTCGGAACTCGACGATCTCGCAATTGAAACGGTCGTTTCGTAACTAGCTCTTGATTTCGATATCCACGCCGCTGGGTAGATCAAGGCGCATAAGGGCGTCAATCGTCTTGTTTGTCGGGTCCAGGATATCAATCAGGCGGTTGTGCGTACGAAGCTCAAAGTGCTCCATTGACTCCTTGTCAATGTGTGGGCCGCGAATAACGCAGAACTTGCGGATATTGGTGGGGAGAGGAATCGGACCGCTCAAGCGGGCGCCGGTGCGCTTAGCCGTATCAACGATTTTCTCTGCGGACTGATCAATCAGCCGGTGGTCATACGCGCGAAGGCGTATTCTAACTCGAATTTGTGCCATATATAGTTTCCTGTGATCCACGAAAACCGGCAACTCGGCAAGAGCGCCGCAACCTCGCGGAAGCTAGATTGTACCTGGTTTCGGGTATCGGGTATCGGGTATCGGGTGGCGGCAAACTTCGAAGGAGGGTTGGAGTGTGTCGAAAGCCGACGAGGGATGGATTTACAATCCCAAAGCCATACCGAACTTCCCCCGAACTCCGCAAACTCTACCGCCGAGCAAAATCCATCTTCTTACCACCCAACATCAACATCAAACTTGTTTTTGTTTGAATTCGGGGGAGGGGTTGGGCTTTTTCAAGGGCGGAGCCGGGGCCGTAGCCGGCCATGTTCATCATCGCAAAATCAGCATTTTGGAATATGCCCGCTGGGACCGAGACCTTGGTTTGAGTGCCCTCCATGAACATCGTTTTGCTCACGAAATCGCGCACTTCGGCCATCTGCAGGAATCCCATATCCCCCATCAAAGCCTCCGTGAACACCTCCGATGAACTCCAGAAAATGAGCGTGTTATTCCCTTCCATTCCCATAATCGCGGCATTCAAACCCAAAGCGTTTGTGATGGAGCCCCACTCGAAATTAATTGATTTCTTGAGATCAATTTTGTTTTCAAGATTTGGCTTTGACATAAGGATTCCAGGCAGGAAATTCACGTCTGACGGAGCTTCAATGTCTACATTTCCGGTGTAGCTAGTGGTCAACGAATACTTGCCCACCAGCGAGGCATCATCGGCGATACTGCCGGGCTGCTTTTTCGTGGGCCAGTAACCCGTTGTCCAGCCCGCCTTGTAATAATAGGAGCCCTCGCCTTGTTGAGATTCGCGTGCCCGATTATTCATAGCTTCCTTTTGCTCGGGAGTCAAATTGCCCCACGTCATGATTCGAGGTTGCCCCTCCTTAACGGTCTCCGAAGAGCCCCAGTAAATCTTGATCGTGAACTTCTCAGGGTTAGCTTCAGGGTCAAATCCTCTCACTTTTCCCGTACCGCCAGCGGCTTCGGGGCGATAAAGTTCGAGGTCAAGCTTGTTCCCTTGCTTCAATCCGGCGGGGGGAGCTACGGATGCAGTTGCGTTAGCCGGAGCGATGCTGGGCGACCAAAGCCGAACGTTGAGCAAACGCGAGGGCTTGCCTGAAAACATCATCGCCTGAGGGGGTAGTTTGAAACCAGGAGGTAACTCGCTCAGATCAATGACGGGCATTCCCGCCATCCGCCCCACCTTCGTCTCCGCTAATATTGCGAAAAACGCCTGATCCTGAGTTGGGCCGGGATAAAGGGCTCCGCCCAATGAAGATAAAAGAGCAACGTGCTTAAACATTTGAACCTCCGGATGCGACGGTCATCCTAGACGAAGTATAGCGCGAATCGTTGGCCGAAGTTTGGTGGGTGAGGGTAAATTTTCTCATGGAGTTATTCTGTGATTGAGTAAAATCTCGCCTAGTTGTCTTAAATTTCGGTTGTATGGCAGTGGTTTCAGCTCGTTGCATGGTGGGCATGCTTTGCACAATGTCTTCCAGTTGTTCTGAAATTGTCAAGAAATCTCTCCTCTAACTTCCACCGAATTGGAGTCCCATCTTGCCTAGTTTTGCTCACTTGCCTGAAGTTTTCCTTAGCGCGGCGCAAGACAAGAACCAAATTGCGGCTGGAGTTAGAGATGGAAAGCTCAAACAGTTGAGGAGGGCATATCAACCTTGGCCATTGGGCTGAGTATCTCATTCTCCCGCTGGTGGAATGAAAAGAATGCCCGTAGGTCTGTGGCTATGCCATGTACCGTCTTGGGCTTGTACTTGGCATACAGCTCAATCATGAACTGTCGCAAGTGCAGGGGTCGGACCCCTTCAAAGTCCTGTACACCCTGTGCCTCAAGCGAGGTGCTCAAGTGCCTAAATGACGTTCGGTAGTGGTCAATTGTGCGGGGGCTGTGCCCCGAACTGCGCTGGTGCAGCATAAACTCGTGGAGGGCTTGGGGTATGTTGAAGAATGTCTGAACCGTTTGTTGTAACTTCATTTGTATGTCCTGGGACAAGGTCAAATGTGTAGTCCCAGGTTCAAATGACTAAGGTGGTAGCGGCGAGTGGACTTGAACCACCGACCTAACGGGTATGAACCGTTTGCTCTAACCAACTGAGCTACGCCGCCGTTTGGACTTGCAAATTTTACCCCACGATGTATCAAAGCCTGGGACCTTCCCCTCTTGAACTCCGTGAGTACAAGAAACCTAGTTGTTTATCAGGGCTTATTGCAGTTTGCACTGCGGAAGATGTGGGATGTGAAGAAACTGCTAATGCTCACCATTCTCGCCGCTTGTGGAATCGCTAACGCTGATGTTGGCGCACTCACGCCTTGGCGCTTAGCTGGAACATGGCAGATGGTTGTGCCGATCGAGACCGCGGATTTGGTTCGGAAGATGGGTTTGCAAGAACCCAAAGCAACTTTATCTCTCGCTGCTGATAAGTCGTTTAAATACACGGCGGTGTCGGGGGGCCAGAAACTCCACCAGAGCGGAAAATTCGAACTGAAGAGTGGCGCGATATGGCTCTACGGAGACAAAGACGCCTGGACCAGAGTTGCTAACTATAGCAATGAAGGTCTTGACATTGACGGATTGAAATTTGTCAAAGACATTTCGATCGAATTACCGGGCAAGTGGATACTAACTCGAGGCGGGAGTTTAGATCTCTCCGTCAACGTAACTTTTACGAAAGATGGCAACTTCTCATTCCAATGTTCGAACGCGACCTCAAAGGGCAAGTACCTGATCGAGGGCAATACGCTTACGTTCACGTGGACTGAAGTAGATGGAGATAAGGTCGAGCTAGGTTCAATGAGAAAGACCATCACCTTTGAAGATGATGGGGCTTTCAAAGTTGATCAGTTTCGTTACATCAAAAGTTAGCTGACAAAACGGCCAACTCGGCGCGACTCCGACAGAGTCGCGCCCCTTAAGTTTCTGAAGGCTGGTAGACTCCGAACCGATGCATTCGGTTGATGTCACCTTGATTGGAAGCGGGGCCGTCGGGGCCCAGCCCTGGATTTGCCGCCTTTGTCGCGAGTTCGCGATGGAGGTCAATATCAAGAAAGCGAGCATTGATGATGACTACGGTTGGGTTCAGCTTGAACTGCGCGGCCCGATTGAGGAAATTCAGCGCGCAACCGCTTGGCTCATGACGACCGGGCTACATGTCGAAGCCGCCCAGCGCGCCGTTGGCGCTTAACCTAGATCGTGGACGATCCCGCCTATTTGCCCGATGTTCCGGAAGATTTTGACGTCTTTTGGGCGGAAATGTCGGGAGAGGCGCGACACGCTCCCCTCGATTTTCATCGCGACGTAGAGACCATATACGATTCACCTGATCACATCGTTGAGACATTCTCTTTTCGCGGCGTTAAGGGGGAAACCCTTTATGGCTGGATCGCGATTCCGAAAGAGTCACCGTCGGCAAATCCCGGCTTTGTTTGGCTCGCTCCTTACGGGCGCGAATCGGTGTTGCCCAATGAATATGGAACCCGCAAAGGATTCGTAAGTCTTAGCTTTAACTTCCATGGTTTTGATGCGTTCCACCAAGAGGTGTACACCCCATCGCGCGGCTATTTTGCCGCCGGACTCCCGGAGCCCCGGAACTGGGTGTTTGGGCGCATGTTTCAGAATTCCTATATCGCCACGAGGGTTATGCAAGCCTTAACTGAAGTTGATGAAACTCGCATGGCCGCCGCGGGCCTAAGCCAAGGAGCCGGACTCGCCATTTGGCTTGGAGCCCACTGTCCCATGGTCAAAACGGTTTGTGCAGATTTGCCGTTTCTCAGCGCAATGGGCGTAACGCTTAATAACCCAATATATCGCTATCCACTCAAAGAACTGCTTGACTTTGCCGATACAATCCCGATCGGAATGGAGCGAGTGAAGTTTGTAGTCGGATACTACGACACCCTTCACCAGGCCACCCGCTGCCAAGTTCCGACCTTCATATCACTCGGTGAAAAGGACCCGGCGGTTCGACCGCTAAACGTGGAAGCCGTGTTTGAAGCACTGCCCGGTGAAAAAAAGCTCTTGCGCTATGACTGGGGACACGATTGGCACCCGGAGATGATTGAGAACAATCGTAACTGGATGCTGGAGCATCTGGGTTGAAAATCTTGCAGGTCGGGAGCGCGCTACACGACTGGGGCGGCATTGAGCGGTATCTTTGCTATCTAACCGATGGCCTAAGTGAACGAGGACACGAAGTTTGGGCAACCGTTCCGCCCGGGTCACCCCTGGATAAGAGACTTGCTTGCAATAAGGCCCATATCTCGCTTAAGCGGCAGTTTCAGTTTTCGCTTCTGCCCGCCTATTTGCGTTTATTTAGGCGGCACAAATTTGACGTGGTAAACGTTCACTTCAGCCCGGATTACATCGTTCCCGCAATCGCGGCGCGACTGGCGGGGCAGAGGAATATGGTTTTGACCAGACATGTCGTGCTCTATTGGAAGCCCGCGAAGGTTCGACGTTACACCCGCTTGTTCGATCACTTTATCGGAGTTTCCGACGCCGTAAAGTTCCGACTAGTAGATTCCGGCGTGCCCGCGAATCGCATTACGGTGGCTAAAGCCGGTTGCCCTGCCCTTGAGACTTCCCTGCCCGACGATGGCGTTCGGGCGCAGATGGCTATTCCGGGCTTTAGCGTAGGCTTCTTTGGACGCGTGGTTGATGACAAGGGAGTCCGAACTTTGGTTGAAGCTTCGCGGCTGTTACGGCCCGAGACCATGCACGTTTTTGGCGATGGCCCCTTGCTCGCCGAATTGAAGCGAGAGGGGAGCCCGGTTCGCTATCACGGACGAATCGAGGATGTTGCCAACGCGATGAACGCCATGGACGCTGTCGTGATTCCCAGCCTTTGGGAAGAAGCGTTCCCCTATTCGGCATTAGAAGCCATGTCTCTTGGCAAACCCATTCTGGCGACGAAATCGGGTGGCCTACCCGAGATGGTTCAGGAGGGGGTGAACGGGCACTTATTCGAAAAGCGCGACTCGGCCCGGTTAGCCGAAATAATCACCGAGCTCGCATCCTCGCCTGATCGAGCCAGACAAATGGGGCAAGCGGGAAAGGAACTCCACCGCTCAACCTATACGATTGCTCATATGGCCGAGCGGATGGAAGCCGCCTACGAAGGCTTTATCTCGAACTGAGCTTGCGCATCAGCCGCAAGATTTCGAGATACAGCCAAATGGTTGTGAAGACGAGGGCAAACGCGCCATACCACTCCATATGCTTGGGAGCCCTGTTTTCAATGCCCTTGTCAATCATGTCGAAATCAAGCAGGTAGTTGAAGGCGGCCAAGCCGATCACAAATATTGAGAATCCAATCCCAATGGGGCCATTGCCAAAGATTGCGAGTCCGCCCACCCACTTAGGGAATGCAAAGCTAGCGACTCCAACAAACAAATAGGTGATCATGATCGCGGCGGTAACACCCATGATCACGTTTTTCCAGGTCTCGTTCAGCCGGAGGATTCGCTTTGCATACAGGAAAAGCATCACGCCAAACGTCACCAAGGTTCCACCAACGGCCACTGGAACGCCTAGGCCCTCCATTTTTGTCCCCTTCATCAACTCGGTTGTAACCAGCGAAAGAACTCCGACCCCGTAGCCCATGGTTAACGCATGAAAGGGTGCCAACATCGGCGCGGTTGTTGGTTTGAAGCAAATGATCAGACTCAAAACAATGGTAGCGATCCAGCAGGCGATCATCGCGGCTTGATTCGGAATCACCCAACCGACAATCGCCGAGCCAAGAACTAAGGCAAACAAGATTCCGATCTTTTTGACAGTTCCTTCAAGCGTCATCGGGGCGACGTTGGCTCCGCCGTACTCACCGTCAAAATAGCCTTCACGCATTACTGGGTTACTCATGGTTAATTCCTCTCACATGAGTATATACGCTATTCCGAACTCAAATGCGTCAAGGATGCTCGACTTTTTTGAGCATTGGGCGCAGCAATCCCCCTTCCCGTAGCCCCGCGAAGGAAGCCCTCGCCAACTCCCGTTGAGCGAGGTGATGGGGGAATGAATCTCCATACCCGATACCCGCCACCCGAAACCCGTAACCCGCAGTTTCCTAGCCAGAGCGAGCGAGGAGATTTTCCGCTATAAACTACGCGCTTTGGGCTTTTGGGCGGCCCTTTTCAATCGCTTAGCTTCTTTCGCCGCCCACTGCGCCGTGGCGTAGGCATCCCATCGGCGGAGCATTTCGGGCACCGTGACGAACTCGTAGCCGTGCTTCTTATAAGTAGCGATCACTTTGGGAATGGCCTTCGCCGTGTGGGTCTTGCCGACTCCGTCGTGAAACAAGATGATGTCTCCCGGACGAATGCTACTGGCGGAGTTCCAGTAAACCGTGCCCGACGTCGCATTCCGCGCCGTATCGGCACTGCTCTTGTTCCAAAGCACACTCGGATACCCTTGCGAGCGGGCAATCTTTGCCGGCCACGCCTTGTCAATGCCATAGGGTGGGCGAAAAATCGCGGGCCAAACGCCGGAGGCCTTGTAAATTGACTTTGCCGTCCACCAAATCTCGGGCCCCGATTGCCGTTTCGTGCGTTTGGCCTTGTGGGTCCACGTGTGGCTCCCAACCACATGGCCCTGCTCAACTTCCTTCAGAACCAAGTCTGGGTGGCGCTTGGCATAGCTTCCAATAACAAAGAAGGTCGCTTTTGCCCCTTCCTTCGCCAATGTTTTCAGGATAAGCGGAGTTACCGAGGGCTCGGGGCCATCGTCGAATGTGAGCGCGACAACCTTCTCATTAAAGCCTCTGGGCTTATTTAAGATTGTGCGCCCATGATAACGCTTTGGCACCGTTTGATCGGCATAAAGTGTGTTGTGAACAGGGGAATGATTGAGAAAGGCAATGAGAAATCCAAATGACATGAAAGGAACCTGCATTAAACCTCTTATACAGTCCTAAAAGCTATCCCTTTCCCATCTCCCTCTCCCTAGCGAAAGCCGGGGAGGGGGAGGAGCCTTGGAATCCGCAAGCGGTACCCTATAGGTTGCATGGAAGACGTTTACATTCTTGGCGGGTGCCGAACCCCGATTGGTTCTTTCGCGGGATCGCTTTCTTCACTTTCTGGGCCTCAGCTTGGTTCAATCGCGGTGCGGGAGGCGGTTTCAAGAGTTGGGATTGAAGGCAACGAGATTGATGAAGTGATATTGGGCTGTGTTTTACAAGGCGGATTGGGGCAAGCCCCGGCTCGCCAAGCCGCCATTGGAGCAGGCTTACCCAACTCGATACCGGCGCTCACGATCAACAAAGTTTGCGGCTCGGGAATGAAGGCGGCAATGCTGGCCGCTCAAGCGATTAAGCTTGGCGATTCGCGCGTGGTTTTGGCGGGTGGCTTTGAATCTATGTCCAACGCCCCTTACTTCCTTGATAAAGCAAGATCGGGCTATCGAATGGGCAACGGCACGATCACCGATATGATGATCCACGATGGCCTTTGGGACCCCTATAACAATTGCCACATGGGCAACTGCGGCGATGCCACTTCCGCTGAGTTTTCCTTCAGCCGAGAGCAACTTGATGAGTTCGCCGGCAAGAGCTATGAAAGAGCCCAATCCGCGCAGGCTTCCGGAAAGTTCAATGATGAGATCGTCCCGGTCTCCATCCCCCAGCGAAAGGGCGATCCGGTTGTGGTTTCCGCCGACGAAGAACCCGGAAAAGGCGATCCCGCAAAGTTCGCGGGTCTAAGACCGGCCTTCAATAAGGAAGGCGTGACAACGGCGGCAAACGCGAGCTCGATCAATGATGGCGCGTGCGCTCTCATTTTGTCATCCGAAACGTTCGCCAATCAAAAGGGTTTGAAGCCCCTAGGCCGAATCGTCGGATACTCCACTCACGCGCAAGAGCCCCAGTGGTTCACCACCGCCCCCGCCTTTGCCATAGAAAAGCTCCTCGCCTCATCCGGCCTCTCGGTGGGTGATATTGACTTGTTCGAAGTGAATGAGGCCTTCGCCGTTGTCGCCATGGTCGTCGCCCAGAAAGTGGGGATTCCGCCCGAGAAGCTCAACGTGAACGGCGGAGCGGTCGCCCTGGGCCAC
This sequence comes from Armatimonadota bacterium, assembly GCA_031386985.1. Taxonomy (GTDB): domain Bacteria; phylum Armatimonadota; class Fimbriimonadia; order Fimbriimonadales; family Fimbriimonadaceae; genus JANJUB01. Next base: position 305,275 of record JANNCV010000016.1, on the reverse strand, counting down.
CCCATTGGCATGACCGGAGCGCGATTGATCCTAACCGCCCTGTATGAGCTTCGCCGAAGAGGCGGCAAATACGCAATCTGCACCCCCTGCATCGGCGGCGGAGAGGCGACGGCGGTTCTGGTAGAAGCACTTTAGCATGCACATAGTCTTCACCGTACTCTCAAAAGCATCAGAGTGTGCGACGAGGTAATAGGGCAGAACCAGCCCCTGTTCCTCGTCGCTTTATCGCAGTTCAATCAACTGAAACGATACGAAAGCAACCCGAATCCCCAAACCCAACACGAGGCCCGAACTTCCCCCAAACTTCCCAAACCCTACTATCCCAAAAACAATAAGAGTGTCAGCTAGGTGCGAGACCGACTCAAGCTTTGGTAGCTACTCCTTCTGCGCCGATGCTCCAATACTTGCTCCATCCAGCCGTCTAGCTTAAACGCATTAGGTAGTGTCCTACGCCCCATTGTCGACCGTTATCAAAGCCGAATAGCTCACTGCAGGCGAGGAAAAACAGTTGCCAGCGTGCAAACCACAACGCTGCATCAGCTCCATAGTGTTTACGCAGGATGGGCAGGATCTGAGCCTTGTTCGCATTCAAATTGCTTAACCAGGCGTCCGCAGTCTTCTGGTAGTTGGAGCCATTGACTCGCCATTTCTGCTCAACCGTCATCGAACTCTGCACCCTCTCAAATAGATTGTGGGAGGGCATAACTCCGCCGGTAAAGAAGTGTCTTCCCATCCAGTTTCCGGCTCCTTCAGTTTCGAAGAAGTAGGGGTAGTGCTCATGCATGAAGATATGGGCGAACATTAAGCCTTCCGATCTAAGCCAACTCGCCGTTCGCTGGAATAGTGACTCGTAGTTTCTGACATGCTCTAGCATCTCGACCGTAACAATGCGGTCAAATCGTGACTCTGGCTCGAAATCGTTAATATCACATGTCAAAACTTTTAGGTTTGTGATGCTGCGCTCGCGCGCTAGAGACTCGATGAATTCTCGTTGGGGAGCGGAGTTCGATACCGCCGTAACCCTAGACATCGGATAGTTGGAGGCCATAAACAGGCTCAGCGAACCCCATCCGCAGCCAAGCTCCAAGATGTCCTGATTGTCGCCCAACTTTGCACGTTTCGCAATGATTTTCAGGGACTCGTGCTCGGCTTCGGCAAGGTTCTTCGCGCCACCTTCCCAATCGCAGCCGCTGTACTTCAGATTCTGGCCCAGCACCAATTTGAAGAACTCAGCCGGAAGTTCATAATGCTGCTCATTGGCAAGGTCCGTCGCTTCTGCGATTGGCCGTCGTTTTAGGTCAGAAGTAAAGTTCCCCAAGGCGACTTCATAGTCTTCAAACTCTTCCTCAATGCTTCTGAGGCGATTCGCGCATCCCCAGCGAATCCCACACCTGAGTGCCTTTTCCGGTAACCGACCACTTTCGGCTAAGACTAGTGCATGCGCCTGCAACTGCTCCATCATATTTGGTCATCCTTTGGAGGCAACGGAAAGAAAGCGCTAACCTCTCGCTGATATTGACGATAGGCGTCACCCCTCGACTTGATTGAGCGGGACTCTGTTAGCGGAATGCCGGTGACCTTCGTGAGGAACAAGAGCATGATTGTCACCCCTGCCCATGTTAACCATGCCAGTGGGCTCGCAAGCGCCAGCAGTACGTACGCGAACCAGTGAATCCACTCGAAAAAGTAGTTTGGATGTCGCGACCATTTCCAAAGCCCAACCCGGCAGACCTTTCCTCGGTTTAATTCCTGATTGCGGAACCGAGCAAGCTGCAAATCGGCCACGCTCTCGCCACTTATCGCGACCAGAAACACAACAATCGCAATCCAATCCGTGATGCCAAGAGTTGCGGTATTCGATGCCGCCCCCAGCATTGGTAGAGCAAAGAGAACGGCCCAAAACGCCTGAATCTGGAAGAATCCAAACATCAGCGGCTGGGTTCGCTCTCCCCATTTTTCGCGCAACATCTGATAGCGACCATCCTCTTCCTCTCCAAGGATTCGCTTGAGGAGGGCAAAGCCGAGCCTAGCTGCCCAAGCTGCCGCGAGGATGGCGACAATCAACCTACGTCCAGGCTCGCCCGGAGCCCATGCAACAAACCAAAGAGCGGTAACTCCCGTGCCAAAGCTCCACGCTACGTCAACAATTCCCGCATTGTGCTTTTTGAACTGGACAAACCATAGCAGGGACATAAGAAGACTCATGGTAAGCCAGGCGATTCCGATCGAAGTTAAAGCCGTCATGACGTAACCTCAGTTGAGCTGAACGAGACAAAGTCCACCATTTCACCTGGGAACTTGGCGATGAACGAACGGATCACTTGGTCGCCGCTAATCAGGAATGCACCAGGCATCTGTGCCGGATCGCCTGCGGTTTTGCCTTGGCGATGTCCTTCTCGGAAAGCACCGATGGAACTTGTAAGTGTTTTAAAATTCATGAGTTGAGTTACGCTGCCTTTGTTCAAACCAAACTTCCTATACAACTCCTGGTTCTGGCTCGCAAATCGGGGCGTATCGCCCAAGCCATATTCATCAAAAAAGGTGCTAGCATCCACTTCGGCTCCCATATGTACGAACGCTAACTGCGTTCCCTTAGCCGATATCTCCTGCCTTAGCTGCGAGAGCTTTGACACAAGCTGTCGACAAAAGATTCATCCAAAGTGCCTTAGGAAAACGAGCAGAAGCGGGGATCGTTCCGCCAACTGCGAAATGGAGTTCCCGTTCTGGTCCCGTTCCGTAATACCGCTAATATCAATCATTAACTAACTCCCGCTCGCTCGCCTTCATGGACTTTCCCGTGTAACACGGCATTTCAAAAGCAATCTGAGATACCCCCACGTGCTTCTCCTCAAAACCAGCTTCACAGTAGCAAAGATAGAAGTGCCATAGGCGCAAAAAGTCAGCGGAATATCCTAAGGCAAGAGTTTTCTCAAAGTTTCCAACAAATGCTTCACGCCAATGTCTCAGAGTCCTGGCATAGTGAAGGCCGAACTCTTCCAGATGCACCATGCGAAGTTTCGTGGCGGTCGCAGCTGCCGTTAAGATCGCAGACTTTGATGGGCAACACGAACCCGGAAAAATGAACTCCCGAATGAAATCTGTGCGGCGAAGGTAGTTCTCATATCCTCGCTCCGGCATTGAAATCGCCTGAATTACCATCGCGCCATCATCTTTCAAGAGCGACTGGCACTTCCGGAAGAACTCAGGCAAGTTTTCGTGTCCAATGGCTTCAATCATTTCGATCGAAACGATCCGGTCGAACAATCCAGTTAACTCGCGATAGTCTTGCAGCCTAATCTCGACTTTGTCGTGCAGGCCAGCCGCTCGCACCCTCTTTGTAGCTTCGGTATGCTGGGCTTGGGAGAGTGTCACACAAACAACTCTGCAGCCAAACTCTCGGGCACATAGCATTCCAAAACTACCCCAGCCACACCCCAGCTCAAGAACCGTGTGGCTGGGATCAATAGCCAGTTTTTGCGCGATCATGCGGAGCTTCCTTTCTGAAGCCTCTAGCATTGTGGTCTCGGCTGACTCAAAATAGCCCGACGAGTATGTCAAGCTGGGATCAAGGAATGTCTCAAAAAAGTCGTTGCCAAGATCGTAGTGAGCTCGTATATTTCTCTTGCTTCCCGTCACCGTGTTCTTTCGAAGAAGATGTCGGATGTAGGCTGGCATTGATCCAACCGATGCCAAGACGCGTTCGATCGGAGCTTCCTTTCCAATCCTTCGAACAAACATACGCATGAGGTTTGTCAGGTCGTCCGCTTGCCAGTATCCTTTCATGTAGGCTTCGGCGACACCGATGGCTCCCCTCTTTGCCGCCAGCGCATAGAAGCGCTTATCCGCGACTCGAATGTGCGCGTGGGCTGGAAATGACTCATCGGGCACCCCGACACAAATCGTCGGTGCTCCAGGCTCCTCAATGTGAATCACACCATCTCGCATGCGATCAAGCGCGGCGATGACAAGCTTCCGATATAGCATTAGGCCCGGGTCGTTCCCGATGCGGACATCTGGTCTTTCAAGACAATCAACTTCGAAACGGTTCACTTATTGTTCTCCTTAGTTCGATTTGGGTGCGGTTGCACAGGCACACGTTTAATCCAAAGTTTCAATGCCTGTATGTAGATTCGGCTGATAACCGCTCGCGTAGACCAGGGATGTTTCAGTGACATTAGCCTCACGTTTGATCGAGTTAAGGGCTTCCTCTTCAAGACGAGAGTCGCGTCAAACACTCGGGCGGCGGACTCCTCGTTCTCCATGTGCACAACTAGGCTTTTATCGGGGCGATTGAATCTCCAAGCATATTGCTGGGCCATTTTCATGAACGGGGAGACGTGGAAGGCCTTTGCAAACCGATGAATGGACTGACCTTCCGCTCTATCCAAAACGTATGCATGCATTTCGCCCCATGGGGTGTTGTGCACCTCCGCAACAATCGCTTCAAGCTCCGAACCACTTTCGTCGAAGCAGTAGTAGAAGCAAACAGGGTTCATCACGTAGCCGCCTTGGCGGAGGTGGGTTAGCAACCGAACCGGACCTCTGACGGAGCGGCCCGTTTGCGCCTGGACGAGATCCCGGATACACTCATCCAACGCCCTGGCGGGGTCCCCAAAGTGGTCAGTTCGGCGGAATCGTCGCCGACATCCAGCGAGTGCCGGTAAGTCACCGCTTGCCAGTTCGGCGAGATCGAGATACATCATGTACAGCGAGTAAGTGAATGAGTGGTGACACGGCAAGTATCTTCGATGGCGCACCCAACCTTCAAATATTGCGCTATCCATCGAATCTCTCTCCGAATGCTCGGGCCACTTCGACCGCGCTGCGCACGCCATCCTCATGAAACCCATAGCCCCAATATGCGCCGCAATAGGAGATTCGATCATTGCGAATGAGAGCGGACCGCTGTTCTCTGGCCACCCGTCCAGCCTGAGTCCCAACGGGGTGCGCATACTGGATACGCCTTATGATTTTTGAAGGATCAATGTTCGGTTCATTGAGAGAAACTAGAAAGGTGGTCTTTGAATTCAAGCTTTGCAACTTGTTCATGTTGTAGGTCACTGTTGAAGAACTATGATCACCGACGGGGACGCGATAATTCCAACTTGCCCAAGCTCTAGGGTTCTTCGGAAGCACCGACGTATCGGTGTGCAGTACAGCGTCGTTTCTTTGAAATGGGAAACTCCTCAGGAGCGCAACTTCCTCGAAATTGGGGGTTTGCAGGAGAGCAAGTGCCTCATCAGCGTGGCATGCAACGATTACCTCGTCAAAATCGTGATCTCCATAGGGTGTCGAAATCTGCACACCGTTTTCGAACCTGGTTATTCTGTCAACCGGGCACCCCTTTTGAATTTTGGCCCGAACGTGATTCATGAGTTTGTCGAGGTACGAATTCGAACCTCCTTTAACCACTTTCCAGGTCGGTCGGCCCGTGAGCGTGAGCATTCCGTGATTTTTCAGGAAACCGGCGACATAGCTGATGGGAAATTCAGCAGCTTTCGCTGGCGGGCACGACCACAGCGAGCAGCAGAGAGGAGATAGAAATCGCTCCCAAAACGGCTTCCCAAGTCGATGTTCGGCCATGAACTCTGCAACAGTTTGGTTCTCGACTTCGTTCGTGGCAAGAACAAAGAACCGTCGAATGTCTCGAATCATAGACCAGTGATCCAGGCTAACGATGTTCTTACGAGAAGTGAATATAGTGTCTAGATTTTTGCCAGAGAACTCTGTCCCAGATGGGTCATGTCGAACACTGAACGACATCTCTGAATCTTGTGTTTCAGATCCAAGATTTCGTAGGAGCTTGCTGAACAGCGGATAGTTCTGCTCGTTGTGAACAATGAATCCGGTATCAATGCGAAATGTCCCTTCGCCTGCGGCACACTCAACGGTATTGATGTGACCTCCAAGCCGATTCTGGCCCTCAAAAACCGTGGCGTCGTGATTACGCCCAAGCAAGTAGGCGCACATGAGACCTGATACTCCGGTTCCTACAATCCCGATTTTCATTGTCTATGCTCTAGAGCATGCCCTAGCATGTTACAGTATATCATGTATGTCTAACTATTGTCTAGACATCGTCTAATATGCTTTCAAGGCGCAGGTTGCATCAAGAGTGGTTAACCTTCTGGTCACGCAGCAGAACTCCGTTTTGCCAGGAAATCCAGTCAATAGACGAGTGCATCCGTCGCGGAGCTTCGCAGCAAAGCCCCAGATTGTTGCGTTAAGAGAACGAGGAGTTCTCACCGCGCTTTGGAGTGCAATCTGGGGAACGGGGGAGCGAAGCCTCCGGTAAACTGGAAGCCCCCTGTGGCCACTGAAAACCGTCTGCAAAATCTTCATACGCTGCGAGCAGCGAATGCGGATGGGGCGCTGGCTACGGCTTTTGCTACGCTGGTTGGCGGGGCATTTCTTACTGGTTTCATCACGCTCCTGGGCGGCAGCGATTACATTATCAACCTCGTAAGTGCCGTTCCCGCTTTGCTGGGCATTTTGCAGATTCCGGGGGGGATATGGGGGCGATCGGTGCTCTCCATGAAGCGGTTTGTTCTGCCCGGCGGGTTGCTTTGGCGGTTGTTTCACTTGCCCCTCATTGCCCTTCCCTTCCTGCCCTTTCCCGACCCCGTCAAGCTCACGATTCTTCTGGTTTGCATCGCCTTGGCGGCGGCTTGCTCGCAGATTGTGAACCCGGTTTACAATGAGTGGCTTTCGGGGCTAGTTCCCGTAACCTCGCGCGGGTTCTTTTTCTCCCGCCGCAACGCGACCTTAACTGCCACCGGTGCATCCATCGGCCTGCTTGGGGCGTTCGCGCTGGACCATTTCAAAGACATCGGCCGGTACGAGCTCGGATTTTCGATCTTGTTTGGAGCGGGGTCACTTTTTGCGGCGGCCAGCTTTATCTTTTTCAATCGAATGCACGATCAGGTCCGGCCCGAAGTTCAGCGAGTCTCGATGCGGAACTCGGTTGATGCCCTCAAGCTTCCCTTAGCCGACCGGCGTTTTCGAGCCGTTCTCATCTTCCTTTGCCTTTTCGTCTTCGGCCAGGCCCTTCCCGGCAACTTGTTCACGGCTTACGCGATCAAGGAACTCAAGCTCTCGTATTCTATTCTCCTTTGGTGCGGATTTATGCACGCGCTGGGCAATGTTATCAGCGCGCGATTTTGGGGATTCTTGGCGGATAAATACGGCAACCGGCCCGTTTTGGCGATAACCGGCTTTGGACTGACGATAACTCCCGGCGTTTGGCTCTTGTGCCGGGCGAACGAGAACCTGTTTAATGCCAGCGTGTTGTTGCCGCTCCACCTTTTGATCGGCGCGACATGGGCGGGGGTGGCGCTTTGTCAGTACAACATCATGCTTTCCACGGCGAAGGAGGAGCAACGAGCGAACTACTTGAGCTTGGCCTTGGCGGTTCAGTCGGTCGTGGGCTTCGCGGCACCCATGCTTGGCGCGCAGGCCTTTATGTCGCTGGATTTTTCGATGAATGCTGACACTGCTTACCGTTGGATTGTTGTAATCGCGATGGTCGTCCGGTTCTGCTCGATCTGGTTCCTGTTCCCAGTGCGCGAAGAAGGCGCAACCGAGATAAAGCAAACCCTGAAGGAACTCACCAGAGTGACCCCGACGGGTCTTCGCGCCTTTCGAGCCCTAAGTCGCTCGGGCGATGCTTCGCTCCGAGCCGAAGCGATCGCGAGCGCGGCGGATCAAGGAACTTCTCTGGCCGGAGACCAGATCATCAAGGCCCTACACGATCCCTCGCCAAGGGTTCGGCGCGAAGCTGCGATTGCTCTCGGTCGGCTGAATGATCCGAACGCGACTCGGGCGCTCATTCACCAGCTCGCCGAACACCCTGATTTGGTGGAGGAGGAGACCGTGGAAGCTCTGGGGCAACTTGGTTCGGTTGATGCCGTTGAGCCACTCATCAAGATGCTTGGTTCCCCTCGATCCCTTACTCGTCGAGCGGCGGCCAAGGCATTGGCTCGGATCGGCGACTCTCGGGCGATTCCCACACTAATTGAAGCGGCATCTCAGCCCGGCGATCCCGATCTTCGGCGGGCATCTTTGCAAGCTTTGCGGATTTTGGGGGCGAGTGAAGCCGATCAAGCATTTTGCGATGCCCTGTTCGACCCGACCCCAAGCGTTCGCATTGCGGCGGCGGAAGGCGTAGCCGAACTTGAACTAGCATCGGCATTGCCTTACGTTAGGCAGTCGCTCAGTTATTACCAAGATGAGGCCGCTTCTGAGGTCGCCTACGCTCTTGGCGCAATCGGTTCGAAGTCGGACATTCCGCTCATCTTGAAAGAGGCTCAACAGTGCGTAAGCATGATCACTCGGCGGCGCTGTTTGCTGGGTGTCGCCCGCTTATTGGCGGTTGAGCAACCCACTTATCGCCTCATGCTGATCGAAGGCATGGCTCGCGACCAAGCGATCATGAAGATGCTATCTCCCCACCTCAAGGGAAGCAAGCGATTGCGCGATGCCTTGGACATTTACTCACAGGGCAATGAGCTTGAAGCACTTCGGCAGCTCTCGCCGAACCGGCGATACCCCGAGTTCGCCGATTTCTCTGAGCAACCCGTTGAGGAGCTGTTTTTGATCGTGGCAACGCTCGTGGCTATCAGCTCCCACCCCGAGAGTAAGTAGGCCGGCTCCAGTCGGCTCCTTGTTGCCTCAATAATCCCGAACCCCCGGGAAGCCCCGCTCTCAAAACCCGGCAACCGCGCGCCCAGTTTCAGCTATACAATAAATGTTCCGAACAAAACGAACGCCTGATGACATGAAGTAGGGCAAATCCAATATGGACGACTTGACGACCAGGGTGGCCAATGGGGACCGCGCCGCGATGGCGAGGATCGTAACCGAGCATTTCGGTTCGGTCTACGCTTTTTGCGCCCGGCGCCTCGGGCCCGATCTGGCTGAAGATGCCGCCCAGGAGACCTTCATCATGGCTTACAAAACGATCCGAAGATATGATCCCGCCTGCGCCCTGAAAACGTGGCTGATCGGGATCGCTTTCAACATTTGCCGCAACATGGCGCGCAAGAAACGACGGGATATTCAACTTGATCAGATCTGGCATCTGCCCGGTGGTAGTAAGAGCGAGACCGAGATCGTGCTTGGGGTCGAGTTGGCGTGCGGGCTTTCTAAGCTTTCAAGTACTCACCTTGAGGTTGTGATGCTTCACGAACTTGATGGCTTGACTTATGACGAAACGGCGCTGGTGCTTGGTATTCCGGCTGGAACGGTGAAGTCTCGGTTGCACGAGGCGTTTCGCCAACTGCGAATGACCCTGGGCGAGGTGACGACATGAGCTTGCGCGACCAGATCAAGGCGTATGTTGACGGCGAGCTTTCTTCGGCCGAAATGCAAGAAATGGAAGCGGCGATGAAGACCGATGCGGATTTGCAAGCAGAGGTAGAAATGATGCGATTTTTAGGAACCCAACTGTCATCGGCGCGGGTGCGCTTTGAGCCGAAAGGATTGGATAAGGTAGCGGGGCGTTTTGAGAAGCGGCGGCGTTGGCGGATGATGCCGCTGGCCGTGGCGGGGATGCTGGCGGTTGGGATTATTGCTTGGCCCATGGTTCGGGGAGGCGGTATCGCGGGCCAAACTGGACCCGGGTTCGTGGTCGGTGGAGCTCGTCCTGAAGGGCTTGGAGATCCACCGGCCGTGATCCATTCAGCAGAGGCTGGAGTAGAGGTACCCACGACCGAAACCGACGGCGGGCTTAGGCCCGCCCCTATCCCTTCCGATCTAAACGTTGCCGGTCGTGGCTCTTTCGAGGGGGGAGCCTCTAGAGAAAAGGGAAGGGTTCAAACTAACAGTGCCCAGACGACCACTCATTGGTACAGCGATGCTAAACCAACAAGGGGCGAGGAGATCAGCCCGGCTAGTAGTGCCCCGACAACCGCGGAGGCGGCACTCAACCCACTCCTCATCCGAACCGGCTCCATCACCATCCGCGTGAAATCTGCCCAAGACGCCATGAACCAAGCCATCGGCATCGCCAAAAGCATGGGCGGCTACCATGAGGCGAGCCATCATTCGGCGGGGAAAGGCTACGACGCCCAAGCCGATGTCACGATCCGAATTCCCGTGACCCGATTCGATCGCGCCCTATCCGCCTTAAGAGAGCTTGGCGAAGTGACGGATGACGCCAGTAACTCGCAAGACGTCACCGCCGAAATCGCCGATGTCGGCGCGCGGCTCAAAGTGATGCGGGCTGAGGAAGAGTCTTACGTAACCATGCTGCGAGCGGGAAGGCGAGTAGGCGAAATCTTAGAAATCAAAGATCGCCTTAGCACCGTTCGACAAGAAATCGAAAGCCTCACCGCCCAGCAGAAAGCCCTCAAGAACCAATCGAGCTACTCCACAATCTCGTGCAGCTTTACCCAACGCCCACAAGCCGAGCCTGAGCCTGAGCCGACCAATTGGATCGAAGACGCCTGGGTAAACGCGGCAAACGGGGCCAAGTCTCTTGGCCGAGCGATTGCCACCTTCGGCATCTTTGCCCTCTCCTATGCGCCGTTCTGGCTGCCGGTCGTACTGATCGGTTGGTTTCTAAGTCGTCGCCGAGCAGTCTGAATCAAGTTGCGGCACGGGAACAGCCGCCATTTGATTCTTTTCAATAACCCCGCATATTTGCCGGGTGATGGTTTTCTGTTTCGCTTTTACAATATAGTAGATATACGTCTACTACAAACTTGTAAAAGGAACCCATGCAAATCCCCTCAGAACCCCATTGCCCTCACCGCCCCTTTGTTCGCGGCCGAACCCTCATCCGCCGGAACTACCGAGACCTCGTCACCGGCCGATACTACCGCTCCTCTTCAAACCAAAACCCAGACAACGAAATCCTAAAGAATGAAGTAGACGACATTCTCTGCGCAGCAAAATTGACCAGGACGCAGATGGCCGCCCTGCTTGATCGGCTGGGGATGAAGCGGTGTGTAGGGGTGCCTCGTCAAGTAGTTTTTCGCAGATATCAGCGGGCACTTGCGCGAATTGAGGCGGCTTACAACGTCTATCCATATGCTGGACTCTACGAGGTTTATCACTCCGAACAAAAAAGAGGCTGATTTGGGTTCAACCTCCGGTACAATGTAAACAGAGTCTGAAGCAGAGTCTGAATCAGAGGCAAATCAAAATGACCTGTACGCACTGTAAAATCAACAACACGCTCGACAGTCTTTTCTGCAAGAGTTGCGGTCGCGAGATTTCTGAACAAATGCGCGAACTCGCGCGGGATGATAACATGAAACTGCTCTCCCGAGGCTATGAACTGTTAAGCCTAGGGCGAAACGAAGAAGCCGAGCTCATTGCCAAGTCAGTTATCGAAATTGATCCCAAAGCCGCTGGAGCTCATTCCTTGCTCGGTATGTTTTATGAGCGCGAAGGCGAAATGGTTTTGGCCCTTGAATGCTATGAACGTGTCGTTGAGCTTAACCCCGATTCATCGCTTGATAAGATCAAAGTTACGCAAGTGCGCAACGTGATTACACGATTGGCCCAACAGCCGGTGGTTCCGAATCGAAAACTCGCATTAGTAGGCGGAAGCCTGGCGATCCTATTCGTTGCTTGTGGAGGAGTTGCAATCGCGATTGCGACCGCTCCCAAAGAAACAACTGCCACAAAATTCGCAAGCAATGCCCCGAATGTTTTGCTCAATGAATCCTTCGATGGCGCCGCGAAAGCGAACCCAAGCAGCGGAGTTTTGACGCCAAATACGCAGCAGCCCGATCCCGGTGAGCCCGCTGATCCAAATCGCGGTGTCTTGATTCCGAAAGCAACGGACCGCGGGAACCAAAATCCACCGCTTGAAGGGAGCGCGAATCCGAAGTTGCCTAATCCCGAGGACCCGGCTCCGAACGACTTTGTTCCGTTAAAGGTTGGAATTGAACCAAGCCCCACCCCCCCCACCCAAAAGCCCGAAGACCCCGTTCCCGATGAATCCAAGAAACCAACTCAGTCTGCCGATCCCCAACCGGAAAATAACAGACAAGGCATTTCGATCACCAAAACAAAGCCGAATAGTAAGTCAACTGGCACCGGGGGCACCTTCATTGATCCCGATCCTGATAAGGGTGGCAACGGCTTAACCGCCGTCGTAAAGTCAGCGAACGATCAAATGATGGTCGGACGATTTGACGGGGCGGCTAAATCCCTGGAGCGAGCCTTGCAGATGGGCGGAGATCGCGGCAAATTAAATCAAAAACTTGGCATTTGCTACGAGCGCTCGGGCAAGAAGAGCGAGGCGATTTCCGCTTATAAGAGTGCCAAAAGCCACCTCGAATCCAAAGCCGCAACCGATCCCAAGGCCAAGTCTCAACTTGATTCGATCAATCAAGCGCTGAAGAACTTGGGAGGTTGATGTTGCGAAACCGTTGCTTGGCCCTTGGACTTCTTGCCGCTTTTACTAGTACGGCATCAGCCGCTGGCATTTTCATCGTTCAAACCCAGCAAGTTGGGCAAACTCCATTTGATCCCGAGGGCAACCTGTTGATGATGCTCTCCTCAAACCTGTTCAATGACGGGCGAATCAATCCCACCGCCTGGTCAATGTCCGACCCTATTTTTCGAGTTGCCCGGCAACAAGGCACGATCACAAAGGTAGATAATCCGAGCGAAGAAGATGCAAGGGCCGCCGGACTCAAGCTTCGGTGCGACTACGTCATGACGATAAGCATGTGGCGCAAGGGCACCACCGTTTTCGCCAAGGCAAAGCTGTTTAAGTCCGGAAAGCAAATTTGGTTAGATCCCATTGTTGATCCGAAGGTGATTGAACTCCAAACAAAGTCGCCAGGAGGCACCGGTCTTTCGATGGATGAAATCACTTCGCGCATGATTACAATCCAAGGCATTGGTCAGGACGCCTCGTTCGATACGATGCGTTCTCTGGCCCAAACGTGGTCTGATTTGCTTTGCGCCGGTCCCCTAAAGGCTCTTCCCCCCAAACCTCGCACCCCCGATACTGCCGGCACCGTTAAAACCGATATTGAGCCACCCGTAGCTCCCCCCGTTGCTCACAAAGTTGATAACACAGAGTTGATGGCCAAAGTGATGCAGCTCATGGGCAAAGGCGACAAAGCCGGCGCAATCACGATGCTCCGGGATGCCGTTGACATCGCCCCCTTAGATTTAGAACGTCGCCGAGCCCTCATCAATGTGCTGCTCGCTGCTGGCTATTATCAAGAAGCCGCCGGACAAGCAAGACGGGCGGCCACTATCCTGCCAGATATCGTTCCGCTTAGCTTGCTCGCTGCCCGCGCGTGGCTAGCCGCCGGTTTCTTGGAACAAGCCGAAGTTGATCTCAAGGAAGCCGTTTCGCGTGAGCCAGATGGCGCTGAAACTCGAACACTCATTGGCGAAGTTTGCCTCCGGCGTGGTCAATATCCAGAAGCCATCACCCACTTCGAGAAGGCGATCTCAGGCGGACCCAGCGCGGAGCTTCACTTTAAACGGGCTCTAGCTTACGCCCTTAATGGTGAAGGTGGCAAAGCCAAAGCCGATCTTGATGAGGCCGTCAAGATTGGATTTGGTCAAGACGCGATTGCCACGCGGAGCCTCTATTTGAGCTCAATCGGAATGCTTGATGCGGCCGCGCTGAAAGGATCAGAAACCATAAAAGACTTAATCCAGAGAGCGCGCAAGAACTCGCTAGAGAAAGGTCTTGAAGACGATATTGATACGGTTCGAATGCGCCTCGAAAGCCTCCACAAGTTTTTGGGCGAGCTTCCCACGCCAAAGGAGCACGAAACGTCGCATGGCGAGCGAGCGCTAGGAATCAAGCTTCTCGTTCAATCCACCACGGAACTTGAATCCTTCATCAAGGAGCGCGTCGAAGACGCCATTGATGATGCAAACATTACCTTGGGTGAAGCGTTGCGCAAGCTATCCGCCGGTCGAGAGCGATACCAAAACGAGAGTTCGGGCCGATTGGCACACTAGTTGCAGACTAAGCCAGTGTGAACGATCTTGTGGCTTTAGTCGGATTCATGATCTTGGCCTTTTCGGCCTCCGCCTTTTTGGCTTTTTTTCTGACCCGACCGAAGTCCAAGACCGTTCCACCCGAACTAGGTGCAACGATTCGCATTCGAGCGACTTCTGGGATGTATCGAGCTAAACTGCTCGCCATCGAGGGCAACCTTTGGCGAATCAGTTGCCCGCTCAGCCGAAACCACTATGTGCCGCTACGACCAGAGGAAGCCGTCACGATCGAAGCTCCCATTTCGCAGGGCGTTTATCTTTTCAAAACCCTAATTCACAGCCGAGATGAGAATTCGCACGAGCTACTCTTAACCATCCCGTCGCACCTGAGCGCAACAAATCGCCGAAACGAGCCCCGCAAGCCCAGCAATCAGGAAGTTCGGCTCGAAGGCGAGCCTTCGAATTTGGCCGACCTTTCACCCTTTGGAGCTCGCGTCTTTACGAACAGGCCCTGCCACATTGGCGAACGAGTTCAGCTTGACTTTGCGGGCCAGCGATTTTACGCATGGGTGCTAGATTTCAGCCCGACAAAAGTCGGCGAAAGCTATCGCGAAGCCGTAAGAGTGCGATTTGAAGAGTCAATTTCAGTTTAAGTGTCACGTATCGCATCGTTGAGCCGTATTGATATCGTTCAATGCAACAGTTTCTAACTACGGAAGCCCTCGTCGGCCTACTAACGCTTACGCTCCTTGAGATTGTCTTAGGGATAGACAATATCGTTTTCATTTCGATTTTGGCGGGCAAATTGCCCAAAGAGCAGCAGGCGAAAGCGAGGAAATGGGGACTGGGGTTAGCTGTTATCACCCGAATCCTGTTTCTCCTTTTTATCGGCGTGATCATGGGCTTAAAGGCGGAGGTCTTTAAGGCTTTCGGTCACGGCTTCTCTGGAAAGGACTTGATCCTGATTGCCGGCGGAGCGTTCCTCATCTGGAAAGCAACAAAAGAATTGCACGGAAAGCTTGAGGGTGTGGAGCACGAGACCAACATGGGCAAGGTCATGACATCTTTGGCCGCAACGGTGGCTCAGATCTTAGTGATTGATTTGGTGTTCAGCATAGACTCTGTCATCACGGCCGTAGGAATGGTAGAACAAGTTGAAATCATGATCACCGCCGTGATCATATCCGTCGCGATTATGCTGATCTCCGTCGGAAAACTCAGCGATTTTGTGGATGCTCACCCCACAATAAAGGTTTTGGCTCTCTCCTTCTTACTACTCATTGGCGCGAATTTGATCGCCGATGGGTTCGGTCAGCACATTCCGAAGGGGTACACCTACTTCGCGATGGCTTTTTCTCTTGCCGTTGAGTTATTCAATATCAAGGCTCGGGCTAAGCTAACTCCCGTAGCCCTCCGACATAACTATCCGGTCGAGCCAGGGGCAGAAGACGTTCCTCACGGATAGCCTGTCGGGTACCATTTTGAGGCTGACTCTCAGCCCAAGCTATGAAAATTCTGGTTCCCATTAAGCGGGTCGTTGACCCTTATGCGCGCGTCAAACCCTTGCCCGATGGCTCCGGAATGGATGTTTCGGGCGTCAAGTTCGAGATAAACCCCTTCGATGAGATCGCGATGGAAGAAGCCGTGCGGCTCAAAGAAAAAGACGCATCGGTTGTGATCGTAGCGGTTTCAATTGGAGGGCCGGAGTGCGAAGAGCAACTCCGAAAAGCCCTCGCAATTGGGGCAGATTCGGCGATTCTGGTGGAAACCAACGCCGTTTACGATTCGCTCGGCATCGCGAAAGAGCTACAGGCAATCGTGAACCAGGAAGCTCCCGACCTGATTCTGATGGGCAAACAGGCGACTGATTTCGACTCAAACCAGGTTGCCCAAATGCTCGCCTCACGCCTTGATTGGCCCCAGGCAACCTTTGCCTCAAAAGTTGAAATCAGCGCCGCTAATGCGACCGTGACCAGGGAAACCGACACTGGCGAGGAAACCCTACAACTCCCCCTGCCCTGCTTGATCACCACCGATCTGCGGCTGAACGAGCCGCGCTATATTGCGCTACCTGGCATCATTCGGGCCCGAAGCAAGCCGCTCGAAAAGCGCACCCCCCAAACAACGTCTCAACCCAAATCTCGGACCCTCAGGATCGAAGCGCCGCCCGCTCGAGCAGCGGGCCGCAGAGTCGGCTCGGTTGAGGAGCTGGTAGCCCTGCTGAAGTCTGCGGGAGCTTTGGCATGAGCAAAGTTCTACTAGTTGCATTTTCTCCGAGCGACTCAGGAGCGGGATTTTCCGCATCCATCGGGGCGGATTTCGATGTTCTCGATCTCACTAATGACCAATCGCCCGCCGATGGCTTAGCTAAGGCGATAGCCGCGACGGCGGGTCCCTACTCTCACATCGCCTCAGTTAGCTCCATGCGATCAAAAGATGTGATGGCCCGAGTCGCGGGGTTGATGGACGCGGCAATGGTTACGGATGTGCTTTCATGCGAGTCCTCCACTGTTTTCAAACGCCCAATTGTTGCCGGAACGATGATAGAGACGGTTGAGGTCTTGGGTGGCCCGGTTGTCTTAACCTTTCGTCCGGCTGGATTTGCTGTCTCTGAGGGGCTCCCCGGCCAAACCCTAAGCTTGACGGCACAACCTTCAAAGGTAGTAGTCGTGAACCAAAGCTCGCGCGGAGGCGGCCGTCCTGACCTCACGCAAGCCAAGGTTGTGGTCTCGGGAGGGCGACCGCTCAAAGACGCGGCAACCTTTGAATCCGTTATCGGCGGCCTGGCGGATGCGCTCGGCGGTGCTGCGGGGGCAACGCGGGCGGCGGTTGATAGCGGGATCGCGGCGAACGAGCTACAGGTTGGCCAAACAGGCAAAATCGTGGCCCCTGACCTCTATATTGCGGCCGGAATTTCGGGCTCGACTCAGCACATGGCGGGAATCAAAGACTCGAAAATTATTGTAGCGATCAACAAAGATGGCGATGCTCCTATTTTTGAGTTTGCCGACTTCGGGTTGGTTGCCGATCTATACGATGCGATTCCAGCATTTCGAGAATTGATTGGCAAATAGCGGAGCGCGAGCGCTCGGCCCGCACACTCAGTGCGTCGGATGCCGCAACGTGTATTCTCTTGACGTGGACATCTTCGGTTGGTTTCGCAAAAAGAAAACTGAATCTCACTTTGATCGGGCACTGAAGTTGTTGGATAAGAGCTTGAAATTGCAAGAGAAGGAGTCTAAGCGAGCCACGAAGCGACCAACACCGCCATTGGTTGACGTTGTTGTCGGCATAGCAACCGACCGCGAGGCTAGGGTTGGCGACTTAATGGTCGGAGGGTCTCCTACCGGGCTTCGACCCGAGCAATGGCCAACCACAACTAACGGCGAGCCATTGGACTTCATCGCAAGCATCCCGCTTGAGAAGCTACCCACCAATCCGATCAAAGGTATGACGGCCAGCGTATTCATGGCCCGAACGTACGCCGAGGATGATTCGGTCATTGACACTTGGGAGTATGACTGCGGCAATGTCGCTGTGGTAGTGCATGAGTTTGGGCCACCTAGCAGTAGTGGCCCTACCATTGGTGAAACTGTTGTTTACAACCTGATGCCGAGCCAGGTTTATGACCTTCAGGGATCACAGTGGTTCGATGAATACTTTGCAGACCCAGATCCAACTGGGTTAGTTCGCCTCGGAGGGCCGCCGTTCTGGATTCAGGAACCAGAACAGCCGCTGGATTCGAACGGGAATCTAATGCGTTATGTTTGCGAAATTGATTATGGGGCTCACCCAAGATTGATAGACTACATCGCGGATGGCCTGATGTATATCTTCATCTCCGAGCATTCGCCCCGTGAAGGCGCTGTATGCTGGCAAGTGTAGAAACCTGAGTGCAATCGCTCGATAGCACCACTGTTCGCGCCCATAAAGAGCGCCGGTTGCCGACAGATGATGTAAACTCCGCCGCAATGATCGCACTAAGCATCGCCCTCGCTATGTCCCAAACCGTCGCCACAACGCCCGTTCACCGCCTTGGCGAGGATTGGTGGAAGCAACGCCACGAGCGTTGTGTCGAACTTACGAAGACTGGCGCTGTGGATGTTGCCTTCCTGGGCGATAGCATCACTCAGGGCTGGGAAGGCGGCGGCAAGGCGATGTGGGATAAGCACCTCGCACCCCTAAAACCAGGAAACTTCGGATTTAGCGGCGATCGAACTGAGCACGTCTTGTGGCGACTCGAAAATGGCGAACTCATGGGCCTCAATCCCAAGCTCATCGTCATCATGATTGGAACCAACAATATCGGTCACGGTAGTAGCAATGCCGCCGCGACCAGCGAAGGTGTAAAAGCAATCGTTGCTAAATTGCGAAAAGGGTTGCCAAAGGCGAAAATCTTGCTTCTTGGCATCTTCCCGAGGGGCGAAAACAACAGTGATCCTGGGCGAATGGCTTGCGCCGAGGCAACGAAGGGGTATCAGTCTCTAAACGACGGTAAGCATGTCTTTTGCGAAGATGTGGGTCGCTTCTATCTGAATCGAGATGGAACGATGAAAACCCTTCTCATGCCTGACCTCTTACACCCGAACCAAGCTGGCTACGAGATTTGGACAAAAGCCTTGATGCCCCTAATCCATGGGCTCCTGAAATGAGGTGATGCGTGGCTGTTGATGTTCTAGAGCACCCGCTCGCCAAACAGCTGGTTGCTGAGCTTCGGGATAAGTTGACCCCACCCGAGCACTATCGTCGGCTCTGTCACAAACTCACGACCTTACTTGTTCTAGAAGCAACAACTGCGTTAGGAACGACGGATCGCGTCGTGGAAACGCCCCTCGAATCCGCGCGATGCGAGGTATTGATTGAAGGGCTGGCGGTGGTTCCAATCTTGCGAGCGGGTTTGGGAATGCTTGATTCGGTCACTGAGCTTTTTGATGATGTTAAAGTTGGTTACATCGGCTTGGAAAGAGCCCACGATACAGCCATCGCCCATCGCTACTACTGCAAGCTGCCCGATCTTGCTGGGCGGTTGGTACTATGCCTTGATCCGATGCTCGCCACTGGCGGTTCGGCTTCACAAGCGATTTCGTTTATGAAAGTGAGCGGAGCGGAAAGAGTAGTCATGGTGTGCGTGATCGCCGCGCCTGAAGGCGTGGCAAGGCTAAACGCCGATCACCCGGACGTTCGAATCGTAACCGCCGCCCTGGATCGCGAACTGGATGCGAGAAAGTACATCCTCCCCGGACTTGGCGATTTCGGAGACCGGCTCTTCGGCACATTTTGAAGAGTCCCGCTGCGTAGGAGCCGGGGCTGAACCTCTCGCAACCGCGAGCCCAAAATAAAAAATGACCCCAGTCGAAAACGGCTGGGGTCATTTTTCTGATTCAAGACCCACGGGGGCCGCTAGACGAGTTACGCTGGGCTTGGCGTTACCGTGAAGCCCTGAGCCGCCAATTCGTTTCCGATGTGACGAAGCTTCTTCATCGCACGAAGTTCAATCTGGCGCACTCGCTCTCGAGTTACGTTAAGCTCGCTTCCTACCTCTTCCAAGGTTCGGGTACGGCCGTCATCCAGACCAAAGCGAAGGCGAACTACATCGCGCTCTCTTGAAGTCAAGCGACCAAGAATGCCATCAATCTCTTCGCGGCGGATTAGCGTCCAAGTTACGTCGCCGGGGCTCGGCATATTCGTAGATTGAACAAAATCCCCGATTGAACTGTTATCCTTTTCACCGACGGGAGTTTCTAGTGAGATTGGCTCGACCGCAACGCGCATCATTTCGCGCACGCGATCAATCGAGAGGCCCACCTTTTCAGATATTTCTTCCTCGGTCGGTTCACGCTGAAGCTCTTGTTGAAGTTGCGAAGCCGTCTTCACAACCTTGTTGATCAACTCGGCAACGTAAACTGGGATTCGAATGGTTCGACCTTGGTTGATGATTGCGCGAGCGATCGCACGACGAATCCACCACGTTGCATACGTCGAGAATCGGAAACCCTTACGCCAGTCGAACTTTTCAACGGCACGGATCAATCCTAGATTGCCTTCTTGAATCAGGTCAGCCAGCGGGATTCCGCGAGCGTTGTACTTCTTCGCAATCGAAACAACGAGCCTCAAGTTAGATTCAATGAGGTGCTGCTTCGCGGCGCGGCCTTCGCGGCGCAGAATTTCTACGTCAAACTCAGTGTAGTTAACGTGCTGGCGTTTGAGTAGTTTTAGCGCTTCAACAATCTTGCCGCTATCAACCAAATCCTTAGCTTGTACGCGCTTGGCGAGTTCTTCCTCTTGACCGGGCGTCAGAAGGTGGGCTCGGCGGGTTTGCCGCATCCACATTTCCAATTCTTCCGAATCGTCGTGCTGCGGAGGCGCCTCCTCATCCTCTAAATCTTCAAGATCATCACCATCCAACAGATCGTCTTCAGCGGGTTCCGTTGGATCTTCCAGCATCGGGCGAGTCGTCGCTTCGGCAAACGAAGCGCGACCTGGCGTGCGTACAGTTATGGCGCGACCGCGTCTTGGCGTCGCTACGATGGCATTTTCAGTCGGCATTTGATTATTTACGGGCCCCTCCACTATCCTTCCTAAGCTAGCTTGAATGCTAGTCTAATTAAAATCCTACATACAGGATAACACGCTTTCTTGAAATTGCCAAGTGAAACAGCAAAAAAAGAGACGTATTTCTTATACGCCTTGTTCGCAGGATTCGTGCCACCCCGCACATAAAGACGGCTGATCATCTAATAAAGTTCTAAATCAGGCAAGGTTCCTTAAGTTTTGAACGGCTACCTTGATTGCCGATGCGAGATTTCGTGTTGATTCCGGCGTATTTGCGCGTCCAAAACTGATACGAATCGTGCCGCGTAGCCACTCCGACGGAACGCCAAGTGCGGTTAGGACGTGACTTGGTTCGTTTGATCTTGAACTGCACGCGGCACCGCTGGAAATGGCAAACCCCGCTTGATCAAGCTCTATAACAAGCGACTCTCCTTCAATTCCTAAGAAACTCAGGCTGAGTATGAACGGAGAAAGTTCCGATGATCCCGGAAACGGGCCGAGCCCATTCACTTGCCATGCGGGGGCCGTTGCTAGCTCGTCTAGAACGATTTCTTTGAGCTCAATGGCGTGCAAAAAGTCTTTCTCGTGATTCTCTGACGCGAGTTCAGCGGCAACACCCATTCCGACTATGGCCGGAACATTCAGGGTCCCGGCTCGATGCCCACCCTCCTGCTCCCCGCCGAAAAGTAAGGGTGTCGGGAAAAGAGCGTCTTTCGCGTAAAGGGCGCCTACTCCTTTGGGGCCGTAGAACTTGTGGGCGCTAAAGCTGGCAAAATCAAAGCCGAGCGGAATCGGGATTTTGCCGACGGCTTGGGTGATGTCGCAGTGGCGCTTTGCAGAATCGTATGCGGAGTTCATCCCGGAAAAACCCCTCCCCTGTTCGCTCCGCTCACAGCCCTCCCGTTCCAGGAGAGGGGAATCTTCCGGTGCCACCGAACTCCAATAAAGCCCACCCGTCTCATTGTTCACTCCCATCAAACAAACAACATCAGCTGAGCCGTCTTCCAAAGCCAAACCCCCGACCCGCAGCCGCTCCCAAACAGAACTATGCTCGATCGGGCTTATCATCACTTTGTCAAATGCCGAGCAAACCCAATTGTTAGCCTCCGTCGCCCCGCTTGTAAAAACGATCTCTTCGGGCGCAACTCCAAGGGCATTCGCAACCTGTGTCCGGGCTCGCTCAACGGCATACCGAGCCTTCAGACCCGCGGAATGTAGCGAATTGGCATTGGCAAACTCATCCTCTAACCAAGGACGCATTGCGGTAAGAACCCGCGAATCCAATGGCGTTGTGGCGGCGTGATCGAAGTAATTTTCGCGATTCAAAGCCCCTCAGCGGCGCGACGGGCGGCGATAAACTCCGGTCCGCACCGAATCTTCTTCGCGACGTTATCCTTCGGGGTGATCACTCGCCAAAATGGGGTTATCTCCTCAACTGCCCTGCCCCCTTCCAACTCATCAAGTGCCGCTTCCGAGACGATGCGAAGGAATATCCCAGTGGTGAGTGGGCAAACATATTCAGCGCCGTGCCGTTTTGCGAGAGCCTGCTTCAACTCCGAAACTGAAACCGAAGAACGAGCGGGGATCGCGTCAACGAACTCCTTAAACTCCGTGGGACAAGAAATCAGCATTTTCGCCCCGGCAGGAATGCCGATAAACGGCTTCGTTGTGGTTTCTACGTGCGGACGTTTCCCCCCTTCCAATTTCTGTTTCCAAGTTTTCGGCATGTCGCTATTTTACTAACGGAACGGGCTCAATCGCCGCCTCACTCGGCTCCACCATGTGCGAAGGGGCGAGGTCACGATCAAATTTGCCCGACTTTCTCGTTAGGTCATCGAACAATGTGTAAACCGCCGGAACGATGAACAGCGTCAAAGCGGTCGAAGTTGTTAGCCCCCCGATTACAGCCGTCGCCAAGGGCACATAAAGCTCCGACCCACTTCCAATGCCAAGGGCAAGCGGCAACATGCCCAGCACTGCCGCCGTTGATGTCATCAGAATTGGCCTCAATCGCGTCGGCCCCGCTGTAAGCAAAGCCTCATCTCGAGGCATACCACGGGCGCGCAATTGGTTTGTGTAATCCACAAGCAGGATGCCATTCTTAACCGCAATTCCCATCAACATGAGAAGCCCGATCATGGCCGTAAGCCCAAACGCGCGATCGGTTAAGAACAGCGCCAAAACCAGTCCAACCGCCGACATCGGCACCGAAACCAAAACGACGAGCGGATAAACAAACGACTCGAATTGGGTTGCCAAAAGCATATAGATGAGGGCAATCGCAAGGAAAATTGCCATTTGCATCCCGCCGTATTCTTGGTCTCTCCTTAGTTGCTGCACCCCTAAATTCCAATAGGTTCCGGTCGGAAACGTCACCTTTTTCATCGCCTTTTGCACGTCGGCTTGAACTTCATTTTCCGGGCGATCTTGGATTCGACCGGAAACGCTTATCGTGCGCTGGCGATTTTGTCGGCTGATCTGGTTAGGCCCGACCCCGTAGGTAGGGGTTGCAACTTGGCCGAGCAAAACTGACGAGCCATTTTGTTCAGTGCCGTCAATGGGCAAGTTTTTGAGCTCATCAACGGTGGCGCGCTTAGCCAGGGGCACCTGAACAAGAATGGGATACTGAAACCCCTTTTCCTGGTAATAGCTGGAAAGTTGCCCATTCGTTGCCGCGTTCAGAGTTGCGGCGACATCGGCAAACGTCACGCCCATCGTTTGCGCCTTCTGGCGGTCAATGCTCCACTGAATTTCTGGGTTCGTATCCTGAACGTTAAGATCTACATTTTGCAGACCTGGGATTTCAGACATGGCGGCCTGAGCGTTACGGGCAACTTCGGTAAGTTGGGCCAAATCTTGCCCGTATATATCAACCCCAAATCCGAAATTATTGCCTCCCAGAATGTTTGCCACGATGTCCACGGGCGAAACCTGAACTCTGGCTCCTGGGATTGAACTTAACTGGCCTTGGAGTCGTTTGACGACGTCGGCGGTTGACGTCTTACGATTATCATAGAGCTTCAGGGTCGCGCCTCCCTCGTTGGTTGACCCACCACCGCCGCCACCGCCACCGCCGCCGCCGCGCAATCCAACATTGGTGCCCGCGCCGATGATGTAGGTCTGGATTTCCTTGTCTTTAGCGAGAATGCCTTCAACCTGTTTCATGATGCCATCCGTTACCCCGACGGCGGTGCCGATGGGCAATCGAACGCGAACCTGAACGTTGCCCGAGTCGGTTTGGGGCAAATTCTCTTTGCCGACAAACGGCCAGAGCAATAGGGCCAGCAGACACGAGAAAAGCCCGCCACCAACCACGATCCAGCGATGCTTGATCGTCCAAAGAAGGCCGTTACGGTAGCTTTGGTCGAGGCTATGTAGCCAAACCCCAAAGCGATCGAACAACCTTACAAGTGGGCTCGGCTTCCCTTCTCTCAACTCCGGATGAGCCTCTTCAATCACTTCCCGCTCGCGAATCAGGCGAGAAGCTAGCATAGGGACGACCGTTATGGCGTCAAGCAAGGAAACAGCTAGAGAGAACACGATGACCAAGGCAAACTGAGTGAACGTCTGACCAGATTGCCCCTTAATCATAAAGAGCGGCAGAAACACGATCATCACCGTGAATGTTGAAGCAAAGACGGCACTTAGAATCTCTTGCGTCCCGCTAACGGCGGCGTCCGCCGAGCGTTTTTTGTCCCGCTCAATATGCCGATAGATGTTCTCTAGAACAACGATGGCATCGTCAACAATAAGACCCGTTGCAAGTGCCAATCCGCTTAATGAGATGGTATTTAGCGTAAATCCACAGAAATATAACAATGAAAACGCAGAAATAATCGAGATAGGGATGGAAAGCGCAACCACGAAGGTGCTACGCAAGTTGCGCAAGAAGAAGGTGATTAAGAGGATCGCGAGAACGCCGCCGATGATGGCGCTATGCTTGAGATCTTCAATCGAGCCCTCGATAAAACTTGCCTGATGATATAGCAGACCAAATTTGAGGTCAGGATTGCGGGCTTCAATCTCCTTGATCGCCTTGAAAACGCCCTGCGTCGCCGCTACCGTGTTAGCATCGCTCTGCTTCGAAATTGAGACGTTGAGGGCTGGCTCTCCCGCCATGCGGGTGTAACTGAGAATATCGCGACTTGCATCTCTTACCGTCGCGATTTCGCCAAGGCTCACGAGTTTGCCCCCGACATTCGCGATCGGAACCCGCCTTATGTCCTCAACCGATTTGAAATATCCGATGGATCGGATCGAGTATTGAGTCTGTCCCTCTTGAGCTGTCCCCGCCGGTTGACTTAGGTTCTCCTCCCGCAAACGCCGCGATATCGCTGAAATCCCGATCCCATAGGCGCGCAACTTGGCGGGATCAATATCAACCATGATCGCCCGGTCCTGACCGCCTGAAATTTGAACCTGCGCAACGCCTCCCGATGCCTCGATGATCGGGCTGATTTCGTTGATCATGCGGGTTCTCAGCTTGATTAGGTCCTTATCGGTAGCGGAAACCCCGTATACCAATATCGGCAAGTTACTTGGATCAAACTTGAACACTTGTGGCTCAGAAATGTTAGGATCGTTGGGAAAACGGCCCTTGGCTCGCTGCACCGCTTGAGTAACATCAAGCGCCGCTTGGTCAATGTTGACCCCGTAATCAAACTGAACGCGTAAGAAACAGTTGCCCTGCGAAGCGGTTGAACTGACCATGTAGAGCCCGCGAACACTTGAAACGGCTTGCTCCAAAGGGCGGCAAATCTGAGATTCCATTTCCTCGGGCCCGGTGTTGGGCCAACCAACGGTTACCGCAACCGTAGGAATGTCTACTCTCGGCAATAAATCAATCGGAAGGCGTAAAAAGCAGATATAACCCAGCAAGACAAGCGCGGCAATGCGCATTGAAACCGCGACGGGGCGAGTTACTGAAAGGCGACCGATGTTCACTTCTTTGACCTTCCCGCTCCCACAAGCTTAACGGTTTGCCCCTCTCGGAGCTGATCGTAGGCCAGAATCACCACCTGATCACCGGATTTCACGCCGTCGGTTATCTCAGCCAGCTTGGGGCTCTGCCCACCAATCTTTACTGGCCGCAGACTTACCTTGAGATCTTTGTCCACGACCGCCACCGTTTGCCCTTCCTTTCCGGCCCGGATCGCTTCACGCGGAACCGTTACTCTCGCCCTGACAGATTTCGTAACAATGCTGACATGCCCAAACATTCCCGGATTCAGCTTGCCCGCCGTGTTCTCTAAGCGGATCAAGAGTCCCAACTGGCGACTTTGGTTATCCGCCGCCTGAGTTAGGTTCGAAATCTTTCCCTCGAACGCCTCACCCGGAACGGAATCGAGCGTCAGCTTGGCCACTAAGCCAACCCGAACGCTCGCCCCCTGTTCAACTGGAATCGCCGAGCGGACAAAAAGCCAATCGGTACTCTGTACAACCAATACTGCGTTCCCCGGCGAAGCCAGACTTCCCGGATCGGCGTTTCGCAAGGTAACGATTCCGGTGATGGGGGATCGTAGTTCGCTCTCCTGGCGGCGAGCCATGGATTGCCGCAGTTGCCCCTCTGCCGACTGAACCGACGCCCGTAGAGCCGATAGGTTCTCTTTATAGGCAGAAGTTTGGGATTGGTTGGCGTTTGCCGAGTTCAGCGAAGCCTTGGCCTGGGCTAACTTCGCTTTCGCCGACGTTAGGTCGGCTTGGGACTTTCGCTTGGCGATTGAGAGTTGTTGTTTGGCGGATTCAAGCTGCGCGCGACCCGAAATCACGTCTTGCCTTCGAGCGTTCACGTTGCTTTCGCTCACTCGTATCGTCGCCTTTGCTACTGCCAATTCGGTGCGGGAATTCTCTACGGATTGCAGGGAGACGAATCCATCGGCGAATAGCGATTCCGCCCGTTTCAGCTTTGATGTGGAGTTCTCAAGATTCGCCTGATCTCGACCCTGTTGGGCGAGCGCACTTTGAACATCTGCCTCTGCTCCCCGCAACCGGGCGTCGGCTTGGTTTACAGTTTGGTCAGCAGATGCGAGAACTGCCGCCTGGTTCGCCTGAACTTGGAGAAAATCTGAGTTTGCAACGGCAACCGCCGACTTTTGAAGCTCAATCGCGCTAGAAATACTTACTGCCGCCGGGTTTTGACCCAGTTGCGCCTGAGCCAGCCGTGCTCGCGCTTCGGCCACTGATGATTGACGCTGCGCAACCTCACCATCCAACTCGCTTGGATCAATCTTTACCAAAACTTGTCCAACCGTAACCGCATCGCCTTCCCGAACTGAGATTGACTCGATTCGACCCGTGAATTTAGGTGCGATCAAAGCCTTATTGGGCGATTCCAAGCTCCCCACCGTGTCAATCGAAGATTCGATTTCGCCAGGACCGGCAACCGCCACGCCAACGGTTGGCGGACCACCTCGACCCCCGCCAGCACCACCTGGTGCGCCTCCAGCGGGACGGCTTGCGCGTGCTGCACCGCCTGCGCCCGGCGGTCCACCCGCCGCCGCATTGGCCTGTGAGCGATTTCCGAATCGCCAAACCGTTAGCCCGGTAAGTAGCATGGCACTTAAAACGATGATCACAAAGCGCATAGAGTCCCCATAGTCTACGTTCGCAGGCCCGAGAATTGCGCCCAAATGCTAGATAGGTGCATACTCTGAAACGTGAAGATCGGCTCAAAATTGGTGAGTCTGGTGGTTGCGGTTCTGCCCGCGGCCCTTTTCGTTTCGCTTGCTCAGAGCCAAGCAACTGATGCGCCGAGTTTTCCCCAGCACATTCAACCAATTTTCACGGCCCACTGCTCGCCTTGTCACACCGGAGAAAACAGCTCGGGAGGGCTATCGCTAGCTTCTTTTGAGTCGCTGAAGAAGGGCACGGTTGTAGTCGCCGGGAATGCAGATAAGAGCGTGTTGCTTGATCGAATTCTCGGCAAGGGCGGACTCCCCCGAATGCCGATGGGATTCAAGCCGCTGAGCGATAAAGATGTTGCCCTAATTCGTGATTGGATCAATGCGGGGGCTCTGAACTCGGCAACTCTAAAGCGACATTGGGCCTTCGTTCTACCCAAGAAAGCGAAAATGCCCATCGGGGCGAGCCCCATTGACCATTATGTTTTGGCAAGGCTCAAACTGGAGGGACTGAAACCATCGCCGGAAGCAGATCGCACAACGCTTATCCGGCGCTTATCTCTTGACTTGATCGGCCTCCCGCCGACCCCTTCTGAAGTTGCTCAGTTCCTTGCGGACAAGTCCGCGAAGGCATACGAAAAAGTTGTTGATCGCCTGCTTTCCAGCCCCCATTACGGCGAGCGGATGGCTTTGCCTTGGCTCGATGCGGCGCGCTATGCCGATAGCAATGGCTTTCAGCAAGATGGAGATACTTATCAATATGTGTGGCGAGATTGGGTGGTTCGGGCGCTGAATGCGAATATGCCGTTCGACCAATTTACAATCGAACAGTTGGCGGGTGATCTGCTTCCGAAACCATCGTTGGACCAGCTCGTAGCGACAGCTTTTAATCGAAATCACATGCTGAACGGCGAGGGTGGGGCGATTCCGGAGGAGCAGCGCTCCGTGAATTTGTTTGATCGCGTTGATACGACGGCTTCAACGTGGATGGGGCTTACGATGGGTTGCGCTCGTTGCCACGATCACAAATACGATCCTCTAACTCAGCGCGACTACTACTCAATGATGGCTTATTTCAACAACGTCCCCGAATCGGGAGTGCCAAGCGGGAGCGGTCAATATCGCATTGCTGAGCCCTTCGTTTTTGCTGGAGACGCGTCCCAAATGAAGGAGGTTGCGGCGGCTGAAGAGAAACTGGCGCGAGCCCAATCCGAAGAAAAGCGCTACCTTGCTACTCCCGAATTTGATGCGGCTTTTTTGAAATGGTCATCAGAAAAGCTCAACTTGCTAAAGGCAGCTGAGGACGCGAAGATTGAATTTTCAACTTGGCGCGACTTGGGCACGTTTAAGGCGGCGAGCTTTGAAGAGGCTTTTGAAGCTAAGTATGCGCCGGAGCTGACTAGTTCATTTGGCGGTGCCGTTGCAACTTTGAAAGACGGCATTGTTTCGCAATTCGAAGGCGAAAATACGGCATTCTACTTCTATCGCACAATCAAAGCCGAACTTCCGAATCTCCGATCTTCCGAACCCCTTTCGTATCTTTTCTCTATCGGAAGCGACGACGGCGTGGTGGTTTGGCTCAATGGCGAGCGGCTGATTTCAAAGAAAGTCGCCCGGGCCGCGCTCGCCGATCAAGAGCTTTTGACCGTGACCCTGAAGCCAGGCGAAAACCACTTGCTCATCAAAATTGTCAACGGTGGCGGCATTGGTGGGTTTTATTTTAAGGCTTATCCGGGCGGAGTGAAAGACGACGTCGCGGCTTTGCTTCGCACAAGCGACCCTAAGCTGAGAGCGATTTTCGCCGCCGAATTGAACTTACCTGCCCGTAAATTGTTGGCCGATGTTGATAGGCTTAAGGCCAACCTGCCCCGAGTTATGGTGATGTCTGACGCCCGACCACGCGAGACTCACATCTTCAGTCGGGGCAATTATGAGGAGCCGCTAGAGGTCGTGAAGCCCTCTCCGCCCGCATTCTTAAAAGCCGAGGCCAAAAGTAGACTCGAACTTGCGAAATGGATCGTATCGCCTAGTAACCCGCTTACCGCGAGGGTTCAGGTCAATCGCGCGTGGCAGCTATTTTTCGGCCGTGGTTTGGTAAGAAGCGAGGAGAATTTTGGGGTTAAGGGCGAGCCCCCAACCCATCCCGAACTTCTCGATTGGCTCGCGGTGGATTTTCAAGCGAACGATTGGGACGTAAAGCGATTGCACAAGCAGATTGTGATGAGCGCAACGTATCGCCAAAGCTCCAAACTCACACCTTCGCTCCTCAAACGCGATCCCGCCAATATGTTCTTCGCTCGCGCTCCCCGATTCCGTTTGCCCTCACCTCTCCTGCGCGATATTGCCTTGGCATCATCGGGCTTGCTGGTCAAGAAAATCGGGGGCAGGCCCGTCTACCCCTATCAGCCGAAAGAGATTTGGGACGGGTTAGCCATTACCCGAGAGCGCGATTTTACGTACCCGCAGTCTTCGGGAGCCGATAATCATCGGCGAAGTTTATACACTTTCTGGCGCCGAACCGTCGCGCCAGGAAACATGTTTGATTCGTCTTCTAGACAAGTTTGTACCGTTAAACCTTCACTTACCTCGACCCCTTTGCACGCGCTTACGATGATGAACGATGTGACTTGGGTGGAAGCCGGCCGAGCTCTGGCCGAAAGTGTTCTGGCCTTCAAGACCGACTCAGCCCGATTAAGCGAAGCCTTCCGGCGGGTTTGCTCTCGCCAACCCACGTCCGCCGAACTTGGAGTTCTGCTGAAGTCATTAGCAAGGGCCAACGCAACGTTCGCCAAAGACCCTTCTCTGGCGGCGGCTTACTTGAAGTCTGGCAATAGTAAGCAATCCACGCCTGAACTGGCGGCGCTTGCCGCCGTGTGCTTGGCGATTTACAACCTGGATGAGGCCATGACCCGAGAATGAACCCGCTCTTCGAACGCGACTTGCGCCTCTCGCGCCGCCAGTTTTTTGGCAAAGCCGCCCAAGGCGTTGGCGCTATCGCCTTAATGGGCCTACTGAGCCAGGACGGTTTCGCCCAAGGCAAGAAAGGACTACCCGGGCTGAAGGGCCTTCCCCACTTCCCCGCCAAAGCCAAAAATGTCATCGTTTTATGGCAGGGGGGCGCGCCATCTCAGGTTGACCTTTTCGATTACAAGCCCGACCTCGAAAAGCACCGCCTTGAAGAGCTTCCCGAGTCAGTTCGAAAACGCTCGCGCCTCTCAACTATGACCAGCAGCCAAGGCAAATATCCCGTTTTGCCCGCCATCAAGCCGTTTAGACAATATGGCGATTCTGGGATGTGGCTTAGCGAGCTTCTCCCCCACACCGGTTCCATTGCCGATGATATTTGTCTCGTGAAAACGATGCACACCGAGGCCGTGAACCACGCCCCCGGCGTCACCCTATTCCTCACTGGAAGCCAACTACCCGGACGACCTAGTTTTGGGGCTTGGGCAGCTTATGGCCTGGGATGCGAAACCGATGAGCTTCCAGCGTTTGTGGTGATGACCTCAAGCGATGAAAAGAAGACCTGCGGTCAGCTCTTTTACGATTACTACTGGGGGAGCGGATTCTTACCGTCGCTTTATCAAGGCGTGCGATTCAGAAGCGAGGGTGATCCGGTGCTCTATCTCAACAATCCCCCCGGAATGCCGGCCAAGCTCCGACGCCAACTTCTGGACGACATCGCCGAGCTTGACCGCAAACGCCTCGCCGAATACGGCGACCCCGAAATTGAATCCCGAATTGCACAATACGAACTCGCTTTTAAGATGCAAACAAGCGTGCCTGAACTCACGGATATCTCCAAGGAACCCAAGAGCGTCCTCGAAATGTACGGCCCCGACGTCCACAAAAAGGGCTCGTTCGCATACAATTGCCTTCTCTCTAGGCGTCTCGTTGAAAGAGGGGTCAGGTTCGTGCAACTCATGCATTCCGGCTGGGATCAGCATCAAAACCTCTCCACCCAACTCGCTCTCCAGTGCCGAGATACCGATCAACCCTCCGCCGCCTTGGTGAAAGACCTCAAGCAACGCGGCCTCCTCGATGACACCATCGTCCTTTGGGCGGGCGAGTTCGGGCGAACGGTTTTCGTTCAAGGCGACATCACCCGCCCCGATGCCCACGGTCGCGATCATTTTGGGTCGGCGTACTCGCTCTGGGTAGCGGGAGGCGGATTCAAGGGCGGCCAAACCTACGGCACCACGGATGATTTTTGCTACGGAATCGAAGAGAACCCGGTAAGCACGAACGACCTCCAAGCAACCATGCTCCACCAACTAGGAGTAGATCACGAACGCCTAACCTACCATTATCAGGGACGGGATTTTAGGCTAACGGACGTCGCGGGTGAAGTTGTGAAGCCTTTGATTAGTTGATAAAGCAGTCTTTTGGCGCTTGAAGTTGTTTACGCGCCGCGAATGCTCGGATGAGCGCCGGGTATGAGTCCGGGCGGCCGGGGATCATTCCTGGAGTTCCCGGAAGGATCCCCGGAGAGTTTCCTAGCTCTGGATATCCTCCCGGAACCGGTTCGGGAGTTCTAGTAAGGGTTGGCTGCTTAGGGGACTCTTGATGGGTGCTTGCCTACCCAATCTTCTTTACTTCCGCAATCACATCATGCTCATTCGGAATGCACTGCAACTCTAGAACACGGGAGTAAGGTGTGGGAACGTTAAGTCCTCCCACTCGCCCAACAGGCGCATCCAGATCGTCGAAGCAATCTTGCCCGATTCGAGCGGCGATTTCGGCCCCGAATCCACCGGACTTCCAATCCTCGTAGACCACAACCGCGCGGTGGGTTTTGGCTACCGAATTGTATATCGTTTCGGTATCCAGCGGGAGCAAGGAGCGAACATCAACGACTTCGGCGTTGATCCCCTCTTCAGCCAGCTTATCGGCGGCGGCGAGGCAGACGTGAACCATTCGCGAGTAGCAAATCAAAGAAATGTCCGAACCTACACGGGCGATTCGGGCTTTGCCAAACGGGATCGTGTAATCCACATCATCCGTGACCTCGCCCTTCATTGCGTAAAGGCCCGGGTTCTCGGTGAAGATGACAGGATTATCATCGCGGATGGCAGCTTTCAGCATGCCCTTAGCGCAATCGGGAGTCGCCGGCGCGACGACCTTGAGCCCAGGAACATGAGCGAACCAGCCCTCAATTGAGTGGCTGTGTTGCGCACTAAGCTGATTAGCGGCTCCACCGGGGCCGCGAATGACAAGTGGAACGGATATTTGCCCATCGGTCATGTAGTGAATCTTGGCGGCGTGATTGATGATTTGGTCAAGCGCGAGAATCGCAAATGACATTGTCATCATCTCGACCACGGGTCGCAGGCCCGTCATCGCCGCTCCGGTCGCCATTCCGACAATTCCGGGCTCGGTGATGGGGGTGTCAATCACTCGTCGCCCCACTCCATCTTGAATCTCCGGGTGAGGGGGTTCATGGAGCCAATCGCTCGTGTTTTGGCAGTATTTCTCAAAAAGGCCGTCGGTTACGCGGAACGTGCCCTTATACTTGCCAATATCTTCGCCCATGATGAAAACGTTCTCATCGCGGTCCATTTCTTCCATTAGGGCAAGGCGAATAGCCTCACGGTAGGTCATCGTGGTGCTGCTCATTTAGTGTCCTTTCTCCGGTTCCATGTCGGTGTAAACGTTGCTGTAGACTTCCTCAATCTCGGGGTGAGGCGATTCGGAGGCGTCGTCATAAACCTTTTCGGCTTTCTCCAGTTCCTCGGCATCAATTTGGTCCATTTGCGCCCGAGTTAACACACCGTTATCCTCCAAATATTTCTCATAAAGATAGAGGCAATCACGCTTCGCCATCTCATCTTCTTCGGCCTTCGTCCGGTAGAGTTGCCGATCATTATCGGCGGCCCCGTGACCAACCGTTCGCCAGGTCATCGCTTCGACCACACACGGTTTTGAAGTTTCGCGGCAACGATCAATGATTCGTTTTGAATCTTTAAGAACTGTCACCATGTCATGCCCATCTACCCGCTCGTAATCATGCTTAAACGGGAAACCACGTTTGTAAAGTTCCGGGTCGGCGGCGTGTCGCTCAAGCGCGGTCCCCATGGCGTAAAGGTTATTCTCAATAATGAAAATGATCGGCAAATCCCACAGGCCGCACATATTCATAGTCTCGAAGAACACGCCTGCGTTTGAGGCTCCATCACCCAAGTAGCAAAGGGTAACGCGGTCTTCTTTGCGATACTTCGCGGCGAGCGCGAGCCCACCGGCTAGGGCCGTATGCCCGCCGACAATTCCCCATCCGCCATAAAACTGGTTCGCAATATCGTAAAGGTGCATAGAACCACCTTTGCCTCGGCTCAGACCGCCACTTCGGCCCATTATCTCCGCCATCGTCGCCGTTGGGTCTGATCCCAATTGCAGGGCATGGCCGTGATCACGATAGGCGGTGATGACGTAGTCGTAGCCCTTACGGATGTTATTGAGCCAGCCCACGGCGAGGGGCTCCATGCCGATGTAAACGTGGAGATAACCACCCGCTTTCCCTTGGCGATAAGCGAAGTTTGATTTCTCTTCAAAGTGTCGAAGATAAACCATTTCGCGGTGATAGCGAATCAGGTCTTCTTTCGGGGCGACAAGATCGGATGCTGTAGCTGGTTTTGGCACGCAATTTCCTCTTAAACGGTCTTGAGCAGCCGCTGCGCCTTTGAAGCGTGCCGAACGGTATTGATTGTGGCTGATTTGGGCTCAAGCGTGCCGAACTAGCACGATATCTGCCCCACTCTTTACGTGGTTCTGACGCTCGCCGCCATCTACCTCAACGTATTCTAACGGCCCCTCGCCGTGATAACTCAACATGAACCGCCCATGATCGTCGCTTACCCCATACACGAGCCCACCTGCAATGTTCGCCGGTGGAAAACCGATCACGCGAACCTTGGCAACAGGTTGCCCGTTGATAGTTTCAACTCGCCCCCTGATGATTCCCACACCAATAGTTTACGACGCTTGCCTTAAAGTTGGTCGAAAATCATCGAAAGCCCGTCAACTAGAAGCACCTGGCCATCACGGAAACAATTCATGAAAAGATTGCGTCCGAACCAGGAAGAGGCTCTCATAAGGCAAGCCTACCGCCACACCCCACTTTCCCCTCTTAAGTTGGTGCAACGATCCGTCCATTCGAATCCTCGAGAGGACGCCGCTGTTGACGAACGGGCCGTGGTCGGTCATTATCGGGCTCGTCATTTGAAAATTTTCCAAGGTCATATCCATGTTTGAGGCAAGCACCCCTATATCGGGCCGTTGCTTAAGGTCTGCCCAGTTGATCCACTTTTGAAACAGAGGCTCATGCGAGCGCAGATAGGCAAAACTGATCTTGTACGGTACTTGGTCCCCGGGAACACCGGGGATATGAACGTACAGATCCGCGGGGTAGGTTGCGGTGTTCCTGCGGTCAAGTGGCGAAGCCAGAATCTCCTTTGGCGCATATGAGGGTACTAGTTTCGACAAGGATTTGGGCATTTCTTCTGAGTCTTCCGCGTAGAGCGTCAGCGCAATATACACTTGCCTCATATTCGAGGCATCAACAGTCCGCATCGCCCTCCTCTTGGAGGCGATTACGATTGGGAACAGTATCGCGGCGAGGACCGCAATAATGCCGATGACGATGAGAATTTCTATAAGCGTGAATGCCTGTTTTCTAGCTGGTTGTTTCATTTTGAACTTGATTCCTCGGTGGGAAAAATACATCGGATGGTAAAAAACGTCAAGAGTGCACTGCACGTGAGCCTCAAGGCAGTAACCAAAAGGTAGATTAGGCCATCGGCCCTGCGCGGGTGCGAATACATCGAGATGTCATGGATTGACACCAAGAGCAAAACCAGGCCAAGTGTCCCCAAGAGCAAATGTATCCTTCTCGGGGCGGCAGAAATGGCGGCCATCGCCACTCCGCAAGCGGCGATCCACGGTAATGCTAATGACAAGGCATTGTGGTTCCACGACTCAAGTGGATTCCAATTCAGCACCAATGCGCGAAAGAAACTTACCGTGGTTCCGACGCGAAGTAGGGCCACCTCGTAATTTAGTGCTGTCACGAGTTATGTCTAAGTTTTTCATGATACTGGTGCACTCTGCTAAGGCATGCGACTCGTAAAGGTACGACTCCCGCGCTGTCGCTCCGCTGTCGCCCCGCCCTTTAAGATCACCCCATGACTATTGATATTCTATCAATCATTTTCTGGGGATGTAACTGTTAAAATTACCAGTTCGAACTAAAAGCAACTCTTGAACACAAACACAGGTTAATTCACCTTGGGTTAGGTGCCTGTACCGCATGGGTAGCCCCTATGGTCCTCTAACCGCTGTATGAGTCTCGGCGCTGGTTAGCAGTGCGCTTAGGAACACCAACGGATTGCCCGTTGATCGCTCGACTCTTCCTCTAACTAAAGCGCACGACCAATGGTTTACGACGCTTGCTTGATTTGTTCGTCGGTAAGCAGGATCGGGTGCTTACCTTCGGTTACACCCGCGGGCAAAATAACGCGCTTGATGTCAAGGTTAGAAGGCACTTCGTACATCACGTCGAGCATGATCTGCTCAATAATGCCACGCAGTGCTCGCGCTCCAGTTTTTCGCTTGATCGCCAAAGCGGCGATCTCAAGCATTGCGCCTGGCTCGACGATGAGCTCCACATCATCCATCTCAAAGAACTTCGCGTACTGTTTGAGAATCGCATTTTTCGGTTCACAAAGAATTCGAACCAGAGCTTCTTCGTCAAGTTGATCTAGAGTTGATATCACCGGCAACCGACCGATGAACTCAGGAATCAAGCCAAACTTCAGCAAATCATCGGGCTGTAGCTGCCGCAAGATATTGCTATCTCGCTCGGTTTTGCTTTCGGGGTTGGAGCGGAAACCGATCGTGTTGTCCTTCATACG
Source organism: Armatimonadota bacterium (assembly GCA_031386985.1). Classification (GTDB taxonomy): domain Bacteria; phylum Armatimonadota; class Fimbriimonadia; order Fimbriimonadales; family Fimbriimonadaceae; genus JANJUB01. The sequence continues at coordinate 269,271 of JANNCV010000016.1, read as the reverse complement.
ACGCCGGATGATTTCTTCCATCCCTTCAAACGCACCGCCGCAGATGAAAAGCACATTGCGCGTGTCAATCGAAATGTATTCTTGCTGAGGGTGCTTTCTGCCACCCTGGGGAGGGACATTAGCGTGAGTGCCCTCCAGAATCTTCAGCAAAGCTTGTTGAACGCCTTCCCCGCTTACGTCGCGAGTGATGGAAGGATTGTCGCTCTTGCGCCCAATCTTATCAATCTCATCTACATAGATAATGCCTTTTTCGCAAAGCTCTTTGGCGTTCTTGGAATCAAGCGATTCTGCCGATTGCCAGAGTTTGAGCAAAATATTTTCGACATCTTCGCCAACATAGCCGGCTTCAGTCAGTGTGGTTGCATCTGCAATCGCGAATGGCACATTGAGCATCTTCGCTAGCGTTTGCGCCAGCAAAGTTTTGCCCGAGCCGGTTGGGCCAACCATCAAAATATTTGATTTTTGAAGTTCCACGTCGTCTGAAACATCGTTTGTTCGCTTGTAGTGGTTGTAAACAGCCACCGCAAGGGAGCGCTTGGCATGCTCTTGACCGATTACGTAGTTGTCGAGGAATTCGACGATTTCGCGAGGCTTTGGCACCTTTTTGCCCGCGACCGAGCCGATGCTCTTGGTTTTTTGAGCCACTCCTGCGACGGCTGCTCCGGCCATGGGCCGATCGCCATCTGCGCTAAGAATATCTACGCACAGGTCAATACAGTCGGAACAAACCGCTCCGTGCAAACCAACGATCAGTTTCCTGACCTGGTCTTTGGCCTTTCCACAAAGGCAACATTGATCGCGGCGTTCCGGTGTTTTCGACATAAGCTTCCTAAGATTATCGTGCGCTGCGCTCTAAAACTTTATCTACAAGTTTATATTCTAACGCTTCTTGGCTCGACATCCAGTAATCGCGGTCGCAATCTTCCTTAATTTTGTCAATTGAGTGGCCGGTGTGGCTGGCAAGAATCTCAAAAATGGTTTGGTTTGCTCGGTTAAATTCCTTGATGGCCACGTTCATATCGGCAATCGTTCCCCGCGTTCCGGCGCTTCCTTGGTGAATCATAACACGCGCATTCTTCAAAACGTGTCGTTTCCCTTCGGCTCCGCCGGCGAGTAAAACCGCTCCCATCGAAGCCGCCATGCCTACGCAAATCGTAGCAACCGGGGCCTTAATGATCTGCATGGCATCATAAATCGCGAGTCCCGCATAAACCGAACCGCCGGGGCTATTGATATAGAAGTCAATCTCCTTGTCCGGATCTTCTTTCTCTAAGAAAAGAAGCTGAGCAACGATGGTGTTCGCCACATAATCATCAACCTCGGTTCCGAGGAACACGATGCGGTCTTTGAGTAGCCTCGACCAAATATCGTAACTTCGCTCACCTCGCGAAGTCTGTTCAATAACATACGGGGTGCCCATAAATCCAAGGCGATCATTGCGCGAATCCATTCTTTCCATTACTCCTTTTTATTTTCGGTCGTTTGACGCTTGGAAGTTACCTCAAAACGGGCGGGTCTTCCCATATCTCCCCCTACCCGTTAGTGGAGCCATGTGAGCCCACAACTACGGCATTGCCCCCGCGATATGCCAGTGAGAATCTATCCGCCGCTCGGTAAACATAACGTAATCTGGCATCGCCCTTATAGCCGGCAAATCTTGAATCTTTGCATTCTCCGGTTCAGCCCAACCGATGTACTGGACACTATCGTGGCCTTCGGCGATATCAAACAGCACGAGACGGTCAGGGGCGTTTCCGAATAGCATCACGCTCCCGCTCTTGGATAACCCCCGAAACTGAGGAGGCAACTCAACCCAACCGCGAGTGTTCTGCCCATTCGCCCAATGAACGGCGGCTTCATACTCGGCGCGTCCTGATGAAAACTGGGTCTCGAACCGATTGAGGGATAGGCGCGAGCAAACGAGCGGCACTAGGGCCAAAAGGGCAAGCCCACCAACCAGCGAAACTACGACTCGACGCTTCATGTGTTTGAGACGTTTCTGTGACGGTCGGATTGATTAAGTGTTTGTGTCGCAAAATCCCGCTTGTTATGAATGCGGGAACTTGCGACGAAAGACTTACTTTCGGCGGCGGCGCACTAGTGCGGCTACGCCAAGACCAAGCGCGGCCAACGTTGCGGGTTCGGGAACTACGTTGACAGAATAAGCTTCATTGTCAACAAAAGTGCTTGTTCCGTTCGTTGCCGTAACGGTTGATTGCACGGGATTCGCCGTGGTTGATTGAAAGCCATAGAGGCCCAGAGGTGTGGTTGACGTTACAGTAATCCTAAAGATATTGCCCGAGTAATCCAATCCGGGTGTGACTCCGCCTACGTACGCAATAAATGCTGGGTCAAACGATCCACCCAAAAACGGCGCGGAGTTAATCAGAGATGGCAAGGTCACGTTTGCACCCGTTACATCCCAGCCCGAAGTCACATCCACCGTTCCCGCGAACACCACGCTCACCGAGCCGACGTTCGGCACCGCAACGGTTTGATGAGGGTTCGTTAGGTTGAAATTAACTTGGGCGTTCGCCATCCCGACCAGACACAAACTGCTTAGAAAAAGTAATCGCCTCATAACAAACATCCAACGGACATGGGAATTATACGCGACCGTTGGAAGATACGGGAAAAGTGACAACAAAATTCATGTTAACCCGGCAAAGTTGCCGGGCAACGCTCCGCCCGAAGGATCAGACAAAATAGCGTATGCCATTTGATCGTGCCGCAGCTTGGGGTCTGCTTTGCCTTCACACCCCTTCAGAATCTCTTCGCCGTCACTGTCTTGCCGTTGAAACCGCCATGCGTTTCTATGCAATTCAAAAAAAAGAGGACGCTGAAACTTGGGGCATTACGGGCTTGTTGCACGATTTTGATTACGAGCAGCACCCCGAAGATCATCCCGGCTGGGGAATGCGGCACATGCGCGAGCTGGGATGGTCGGAAGAAATCATCAAAGCCATCGGCACGCACAACCAAGCACTGGGCATGCCCCGCGAAACGCCAATGGAAAAGTACCTCTTTGCTTGCGATGAACTAAGCGGGATGATAACGGCTTGCGTTTATGTTCGCCCCAGCCGATCGGTAACGGATTTGGAAGCAAAAAGCGTGCTTAAGAAGCTAAAAGATAAATCTTTTGCCGCCGGAGTGAATCGCGAGGAGGTTCATGAGGGGGCGCAGGATATTGGAATCCCCCTAGACGAGCACACGACCAATCTGATCACGGCGTTCCGGGCAAACGCCGAGGCGCTTGGCCTGAAGGGGGAGCTTTGAGAATCCCGATAGCCTTGTCTGAGGGAGCTGAAATTCCAGCTTATGCGACGGCGGGTTCGGCAGGCATGGACTTACGCTCCACTGAAGGAGTAGAGCTTCAACCGTTGGAACGCAAACTCGTTCCGACCGGCGTAAGACTGGCAGTCCCCGTTGGTTATGAGGGTCAAGTTCGGCCCCGTTCTGGACTTGCGCTCAAGCGCGGGATTGGCATGGTTAATGCTCCGGGAACAATTGATTCGGATTATCGTGGGGAAATCGGCGTAATCTTGATCAATTACAGCGATTCTGTCGTCAAACTTGAAAAAGGCGAAAGGATCGCCCAACTCGTCATATGCCCTGTAACTCGGGTTGAGTTGATCATTACGCAAGATCTGAACGAAACAGATCGCGGAGAAGGTGGATTTGGCAGCACAGGAACACACTGATTTAATTCTTTGCGAAAAATGCTTCGCAATGATGCCCAAAGTGGCAGAGTATTGCGCGGAATGCGGTGCTCCCATGACCAACGCACCGGGGGTTAGCGGAAGTGATACCGAGGTCTACCCTGAACTGGCCAAAGCAAATCTTCTTCGAATGCGGAAGGAGTTTAAGCCCGCGGAAGATATTTGCCTCGGAATTCTGCGGCGCTTCCCCAATAATGAATCCGCCAACGAATTGCTGGGCGATATCATGGCGGAACGGGGCGACTTAGAGCAGGCGGTTGAGTGGTATGAACTTGCGCTTGATATCGTTCCTGATTCCGAAACGGTTAAGGAGAAACTCGCGGCGGTTTTAAAGCAACAAGCCGAAACGCAAACGACCCAAACGGCGGCGAATCTAGGGATTACACACACCAAGAAACCTCCTTACGCTACCATTTTCGCGATCGCGGCGGGGATGATTGTCTGTTTGGTCGCAATTGGAATGGTGATGAATCAACAAGGCAGTCCGCCTAAAGAAACCGCAAAGCCGCTCGACATCAATAACTCCAAAGCGCTCGAAGGCCTTGTAAATCGCGATCCGATTCCAAGTGAAACTCCGACCGGGCCCGAGAACTTTGTCAAGCATCCCGAACTTGCAAAGAAACTCTCTCTGGCCTTGGGCTTTGCCGAGGGCAAGCTCAAGGAAGTTGAATCGGGAGAAGTCAAAAATGGGATTCGATTGACTTTGGTGATCAAAGACGACGACGAGTGGATTACCCGGGCAAAGTTAGTCCAAAGGGCGTTTGAGCTCTCACCGGATGCGCCAACCGTTGAAATTATCATTGAAAGGAACTTTGAGCACACTGCGAATCTGCTCGTTGATCGGGCAAAGTACACCGAATCGCTAACCCCAGAGTGGCAAAAATCGTCGGGAGGGACGGATGAAGCTCTGGTCGAGTTGCTCTTTGGACACAAATTGGAAAAGAAGGACCCGGAGCCCCCCGGCGATGACAAGGCCGGCGATCCAACCCCAACACCGAAAGACCCGCCCGCCGATGATAGCGGCACCGAGCCTCCCCCGACCAGCGGTGGTTAAAGCTTTTTCAGTAGCGTAACCCGGCCGATTGGAACCCACTCCGCAACAACGATATCGCGATCATTGATCCAGATGGATGAGTGAGGATGTACAAATCGGCCCGGCTTAAACTTTTCTCGCGGCGCACCCCTAAGGCCGGACGGCGACCCGTCGCCCAAACTGGCAATCACTTTATCGTTGCCATCCAATACGGTGACCACGCTCTCGAGATCAGGTACGAGCATGAGATCGCCTTTGAAATGAATATGACAGGGCAACCGCATCCCTTCGGTAAGGAACTTAATGTGTTTGCCATCAAGCGTGAAATACTGAATTCGGCGATTGCCTCGGTCAGCGATTGCAAGCTTTGGCGTTCCATCACGCGAATCCACCCATAAACCGTGGGGGCTGTTTACTTTCCCTTTCTCCGAGCCCGGCTCGATCACAACGCCGAGGCACTGGCCCTCCTTCGTGTAGCGCAAAACATAGCTCTTGCCGTAGCCATCCCCCACAAAAAAATCGCCGTTGGGAGCGAAAGCAACGTTCGTAGGGTTCCAAGCATTCTCGTTTTCATAAACTTTAACGTTCGTTGGCGCCCCGTATTCCCAAACGACTCGACCATGCAAATCGGTTTTAGCGATTCTTCGACGATTCACATCACAGTGATAAACGAATTCCTCGTTGCCTTCCTTGCGGATATCAAGTCCGTGAGCGCCGCCTTTGAACTGGGGCCCCCAGGCCTCGATAAACTCACCCTTTGGGGAGTAAACGACGATGGCTTCGCTCCGCTCGCTTGAACCGTTTACGGTGTGAGCGAGGTAAATCCTGCCCTTGGAGTCGGTGGCAAGCCCGTGGGTATCGCCAAACGCCATCCCCTTCGGTGGCTTCAGCCAGTCGTGAACGACCTCATAATAATGATCCATATGCTGCCCAACAACGGGGAGGCGCTGATTGCCGAAAGAAGTAGGAATCCATCCGGCAACAGCGGAAGCAGCGGAAACTTTAAGGACATCACGACGGGAAACGTTCATTGCAAGAACTCTACCCGGCCCGCTATTCACAATGGGTGGCCATAGGAGGGCCTGACCGGAAGGTCCGTAAAGTTCGGGATGTTTAGACGGGGATTAGGAAGGGAACAAACGGGGAAGGGGCAGTGTGTGTCGATGCCTCCTTTAGGGCACGATTCTCAGGTCAATCTTCTGTTCTACGCCGTTGAAGCGGACGCGCAGAGTTACCACTCGAGTAACCTTCGTCCTGAAGGTCGGAATTGTGACGTAAACAGATGAGCCATAGACCATTGCCGTCTCCGGTACGCTCGCCCAACTCGAATTCGAGCTTATCTGGACAGGAAGGCCGAGGGCTCCCGATACACCATTCAGCTTTATCTTTAAAACCCCACTGTCGCCTCCTTTAACCACGGCTCTCGTAAGTTCGAGCGTCAATCTGACTGGCTTGGTAACGCCAGGGAAAACCCAGGTCCCACCTTCACCGGTGACGGTGACGTTGAAGCGGATGGGCCATCGCGCCTCGAGAATCTTCAAGGGGAAAACCTTGCCGCCTCCGCCGGCTGGAATAAAGACTTCGTTGGGCACCACAACCCTAGGAGTCGAACTAGTGAGCTTGAAGCGGATGTCGCGTGCGCCAGCCCCCGCCGAAAGGACACCGGTTACTTGGGCCTGCCCTGCCCAAACGGAAGTTGGAGCGAATCGAAGCGTAACTCGAGGCTCCATGACTCCCCAGACGCGAAAAGAATGGGTTTGGCCATGAAAGCGACCAAAAATTTCATCGCCGTGCGTGCGCCGACTCCCCTGAATCGGAATCGCAAACTCAATCCGGTCGGCAAGGGCCGGAACGGTAACAAACCGGGGGACGTTCAAAAAGGACGCCGATGACCAAAACTCGAACACCCTGTCGTAGGTCGCCACCCCAATAATATCTATAGAGAGGCGGGCCACTGAGTTAAAATATCCAGCTATTGGTGGGGCAAACGAGTAGGACCCAGGAACGGAACGAATGGACACTCTTACGGTCGCCGGTTTGCTCGATCTACCACCATTAACTAACCTATACGTGAAGGAGTCGTTACCCAGAACATCGGTGCCTGGCGTGTAGGAGATTTGATTTGTTCCCGTTGGGAGGGTGACCGTGCCTTTTATGGGCGGTCGAGTGATCTCTATGCCCGTCCCGGGGGGAGCATCATCGTTGTAAAGCACCTCACTCAGTTCATCGCGGGAGTTCATAGACGTCCACAATTGGTCGTCTCTTGCGACGAGGTTCTGGGCCAGACCACTAACTGCGGCCAGCACGAAAGCTATTGTAACAGCGACTCTCACGTTTCAGTTATCGGTCCGGTCGAGTTAGTTCGTCAGCCGTCAAGGGGATATGTTATCGGATACTATCTTCGATCATGAGTTTTGCGGAAACACCCCGGCTTTTTGGCCGCCAATGATTGGAACTCCAAGGGTAACCTACACGGCGTAAAATGTCGGATTATCAGACCCTAAACTATGACGTCCTCGTAATCGGTGCCGGCGGCGCTGGACTGAGGGCGGCCATTGAATCGGCAAGCATGGGCGTCACTGTCGGCGTTGTGTCAAAGTCGCTTCTCGGCAAAGCCCACACCGTTATGGCCGAAGGCGGAGTCGCCGCCGCTATTGGCAACGTGGATGATCGCGATAATTGGCGCGTTCACTTTTCCGATACGATGCGAGGCGGGCAATATCTTAACAATCCACATATGGCCGAAATCCACGCCAAGGAAGCTCCCGCAAGAGTATTAGAACTGGAAGCTTGGGGCGCGCTGTTTGATCGAACCGAGGACGGACGCGTATTGCAACGAAACTTCGGCGGGCACCGTTATCCCCGATTGGCTCACGTTGGAGACCGGACCGGCCTTGAGATGATTCGAACCCTTCAGGATCACGGCATTCACCAAGGCATAGATTTTCACATGGAATGCACGATAGTCACCCTCTTGAAGGATGGAGACCGCATTGCCGGGGCCTTTGGCTATTTTCGGGAGACTGGCAAGTTCGTGGTTTTCAAGGCGAAAGCGGTGGTTCTCGCCACTGGCGGCATCGGAAAATCGTTCGCGATTACGAGCAACAGTTGGGAGTACACCGCCGATGGTCATGCGCTCGCTTTAAACGCGGGAGCCGACTTGATGGATATGGAGTTCATCCAGTTCCATCCGACCGGAATGGTTTGGCCGCCTTCGGTTAAAGGAATTTTGGTTACGGAGGGAGTTCGCGGCGAGGGCGGCGTTTTGAAAAACAAAGACGGCAAGCGCTTCATGTTTGATGATATTCCCGAGAACTACAAAAATCAGACGGCGAAAGACGAAGAAGAAGGCTGGCGCTACGTTACTGGCGACAAGAACGCGAATCGCCCCCCCGAACTCCTAACGCGCGATCACGTGGCGAGGTGCATCAATCGGGAAGTGAAGGAAGGCCGTGGCTCCCCTCACGGTGGCGTTTACCTTGATATCGCTTGGATAAAGGAGAAACTCCCCAACGCCCAAGAGCATATCAAGAAAAAACTGCCTTCGATGTATCACCAATTCAAAGAACTTGCCGGAGTTGATATTACGACGGAAGCGATGGAAGTTGGCCCGACCTGCCACTACATCATGGGCGGTGTTCGGGTGGATGGATTTAGCCAAATGTCCACCGTTCCCGGCCTTTTCGCCGCCGGAGAATGCGCGGCGGGACTCCACGGCGCCAATCGCTTGGGGGGTAATTCGCTAAGTGATCTCTTGGTCTTTGGCAAGCGGGCGGGTGAATTTGCAGCTAAGTACGCGAAGGAGAACGAGGGGGCTAAATCCGACTTAACTGAGCAAATCAGCCAAGCTGTAAATCATGCTGACGCCGCATTTTCGCGCGAGCACACCGAAGACAACGCCTTCAAAATCCAATTCGATCTACAAAAAATGATGCAACAAAATGTGGGCATCGTGAGGCTCGAAGATGAGATGAAAACCGCTTTGACGGAGCTAGAAACGTACAAATCTCGCGCCGCCGCTGTTTCCGCAACGGGGGGCCGGGAGTATAACCCCGGTTGGCACACCTCGATTGACATTCACAACCTCCTCAGTATTTCGGAAGCCATCACTCTTGCCGCGATTGATCGCAAAGAGAGCCGCGGAGGCCACTTCCGAGACGATTACCCAGCCAAAGACCCTGAGTGTGCGAAGTACAACGCGGTCGTTAGACGAAATCCCGATGGGAGTTTGTCGCTAACAAGGATTCCGATAGTGGATCAAACCGACGAGCAGAAGGCGATTATCGAAGAAATGGGTTAGATTGGGCAAAGAATCTCAACAGTTGTAAAGATACACGCTTAGCCCCGATTCGCGGGCCATTCCAGCAAATCGAATCAAGTCATCTACAATTGGTCGAATCGCATCGGGAGCGCAATCCATCTCGTCGGTCTCTGCCCAAGCCGCGGTTGTTTCGCGCACTTGGTCCGGGGCAAGGCTCAGTAAGACTCCGTTCATCGCATCAGGAAGCCGATGAATGAAGAAAGGATCATCCGAGAGGACGCAGGGGAAATCATCCGCGAGGTCAGAATGCCACTCTTCGCCACGCAGAATCGCCCAAAGCGTCGAGAGTTCCAGCACCGAAAAGCCCCCATAATCTACGGCCTCCTCGAAGTCTTCTGGGGTCGAAGCATAGTGCGCCGAATGCTTGTCGCTGGAAAGGAAAAGAGTGGCGACTAGACTCATAGGACTTCGTCCGCAGCAGATCGCCGCCAAGAATTCATGTTTTAGTTTACATGAGCGGCCCCATTAGGATAAGATTCACTTACCCCATGATTTTGGGAAGGAAAACAGCTTATGAAACGATACGCACTTCTCGCCTCTATTGCCGCCGTTGGCGGCGCCGTTGCCTTTCAAGGCTCGGTGAACCTACAAGCCACAACTCCAGGCACGCCCCAGACCGGCCACCTTAATATCACCGGCACCGCTAAAGCCGGTTCCATGGTGGGATACAGCACGACGCCAACCGGGCAGACCTTCGGCGGAGACTTCCGCGCCGCAAGCAACGAAGGACGGGCTCTGCTTGGCAATGCGTCTTCTGCTACGGGAGCGACCTATGGCGGTCTATTCCAGAACTTCAGCAACGCTGGCCGTGGCGTAGCCGGAATCGCCCAAAACTCGGCGGGAACAACTTACGGTGGGTTTTTCTCCAGCTTGAGCAATCAAGGTCGGGGGGTTTATGGTCAGGCGACGAATGTGGCCGGGACGACTTACGGCGTTTATGGCAAGGCCATCAGCCCGACGGGATACGGGGTCTATAGCGAAGGAAATATGGCGGCGACGGGCTACTTCACGGGAGCGAGAGGAGAGTTTGTGTCGGGCGCGAATGAGAACCAGGTACTCAACGTGACACACACCGGTCCGACCTCCAATGCAGCGGTGAGGGCGACATCGGCAAATGGGGTAGGCGGCATCTTCCAAGGCTCGATAGAGGGAGTGCGCGCCTTCGGATTCTATGGCTTGACCGGAAGCGCAACCGGTAGCGGTGCCCATGGCGTTGCCGGATCAAACAATGCGACGAACGCCAAGGGCGTTTACGGCATTGCACATGATGCTACTTCGTACGGGATTTACGGCGAAAGCAACAATGGCTATGGAGTCTACAGCTGGGGCAAGATGCACGCAACGGGCAACTTCACCACCTTGGGAAACATCACCGCCGACGGAACGATCAACGGCAACGGCTCGGGATTGACCAATTTGACCGGAACCGCGATCCAGGGCCGAATTGATATCACCCAGAATCATGCGAACTCCCCGGTCATCAAGGCTACGTCCAACGGTGTGCAGGGAAGCCAGCCCGCCGCCCATTTCATCAGCGATAACAACTTCGGCGGCGGCATGCTCATCCAAACGGGCCTATTCGGCTACGGAGCAAAGATCCAAGCTGCGACATCAGAACACAACGCATTAGAAACGAGCTTGACTTCGGGCTCCCCCAACGGCGACACCGCCGCGATCTATGCGTTTACGAACAGCTCGAACACCAGTAACCGCAGCTATGCGGGCCGATTTGAACATAACGGTACGGGTGGGTATGCCGTTTCCGGCCGCGTCAACAATGGCGGCTCTTTCTCAATCGGCCTTTTCGGTTCCACGCTTGGAGGAACCGGTGTTTACGGCGAAGCCACCGCCGCGAGCGGAACCACTTATGGAATTCGCGGCTATAGCGCAAGTCCCGGCGGAAACGCGGGCAACTTCAGCGGCCCGAATAGCGATACGGTTTACGTCTTGAACACCGGCGCCGGGCGCGGAATGCAAGTTGTTTCAAACAGCGATACCGCAATTTGGGCCACTACCTCTACAGGATTGGCGGGGATAGACGGTCGGAACGGAACCTCAAACAACTATGCCGTCTTTGGCCGAAACTATGCGGGGTCGGGTAACAGTTATGGAGTCGTTGGCTCCAGCGACGGCGGCGGCTTTGGCTTGTTTGCGTTTGGTCAAGTGGGAGCAACCGGAGCCAAACCGTTCCGAATAGACCACCCCCTCGACCCCGAGAACAAGTATCTCCTCCACTACTCAAGCGAGAGCCCCACTCCCCAAAATTTCTACTCGGGCAACGTCAAAACCGGGCGCGATGGGAAGGCTTGGGTGGAGCTTCCGGAATACTTCTCTGAGATCAATACCGATTTCAAGTATCAACTCACCATCGTTGATGACAGCGAATCGAGCAACTTCGTGATGGCAAAGATCGGTCGAAAGATCACTGAGAACCGCTTCCTCATCATGACCAACCAACCGAACGTCGAGGTCTCATGGCGAGTGGAAGCCACCCGCAATGACCGGTGGATGAGGCGCAATGGCGCCAAAACCGAGGTAGAAAAAACCGGCGACGAGCGCGGACTCTACCAACACCCCGAATTCTACGGCCAAGGCCCCGAGCGCGGGATCAACTACAAAATGGACTACGCCAAAAGAACAAAGAAGCAGCCACAGGCAAAGTAACCAGGTGACACCGAACGGTCGGACCTATTGTCCACCGACGGGCATATGGCCTCAATTCCAGGTTGCTTCGCCACTGGGCTCTGTTGCGAAATCCCGTTGGGATTTTGAGCCGCGCATCGTAACATAGTGAGTCACACTCAAGTGTGGTAAGAAACACTCCGGGATACGCCCTAGGGAACGCTACTCCCTTCTAAGCGCCACGATCGGATCGAGCTTCGCGGCGCTCACAGCCGGATAGAACCCAAAAACCATGCCGATAATCGCGGAAAATGCGGCTGACCCGATTGCCGCCGTAAGCGGGAACGGCGTTGGCAATCCCCCCTCTTTGGGGAAATCCCGGGCCGAACTGATAACCGTTGCCAGCGAGCCCAAACCGTAAGCCAAGCCCATCCCAATCAATCCTCCAACCAAAGACAAAGTCGCGGCTTCAACCAAAAACTGCGTCATCACCGTTACCCCCCTAGCTCCAACCGCTTTGCGAAGTCCAATTTCGCGCGTCCGCTCGGTTACGGAAACCAGCATGATATTCATGATGCCGATACCGCCCACGAGCAACGAAAGAGCCGCAACTCCGGCTAAAACCACGCCGATTCCACCCAGTATTGCATTAAACGTCGCCAGCATTGACTCGCTGGAATCCACGCGGTAAACCTTCTTATTCCCGCTTCGCGCCATCATCGCTTCCCAAATCTTGTCCATGATCATCTTCCCATCCACGCCCTCTTTGGGCTGAATGGTCAGCATCATGACTTTATCGCCGCCTTGGAGCTTCTTCTGGAACGTCGTAATCGGAAGATAGATGTCTTTCTCGTTCGATTGACCAAACGCAGCTTTCTTCTTGCGCACACCAATGACCTCGACCGTAATCCCATTGAGGATCACCAACTTGCCCAGCGGATCGCTGCCTTTGAAAAGCATAGCGAGAAGTTCCTCGCCAATAATTCCAACGTTTGCCATGGAGTCTGTATCCGCATCAGTTATCTTGCGACCGCTAAGCAAAATGAAATCACTCTGATCACAAAAACTCTTCTCAACCGCTTTGATTGATGCATCAGCTACTTTGTTTTCGCCGTACCTCGCCGGCGTGCGACCACCTTCAGAGTAAGGTGAAATGCGCTCGATCTCCGGAATTCGATCCCGCAGATACTGAGCATCTGCCATTGTCAGACCATCAATTGCGCCAGCTGTTTCGCGTTCATTCCGGCCCGGATCAAAAAAGACGAAGATCGTATTCGCCCCCATCGTGCTAAATTCGCCCTTCATGTAAGCTTGAAAGCCATTGGTGATCATGACGATGGTGGTCACCGCCATTACACCGATGATAACGCCGAGCATCGTGAGGAAAGCTCGCATTTTATGGAGCCTCAGCATTTCGAGGGCGATAAGAAAACTCTGAGCGATCATTTCTTAGTTCCTATCATTGCGCCCAGCACTCATCATCCCCGAACGCTCTGGGCCGCTAAACTTCGGCTTCAAAACAGTCTCTCCCTCTTTCAGGCCAGAAACGATCTCGATCTTGGTATTGGTCGCGATTCCGACCACCACGTCTTTTCTCACCGGTTTGCCTTTCGGGTCTTTGTTCGCAATTTCGACATATGAGCCTTTGTCATCTTTCTCTACATATTCGGCGGGGAGAGTAAGAACCCCCTTCTTGCTGTTCGCAACGAGCTTGCACTTGGCCGACATGCCCGAGCGCAACCTCTCATCCGCCCCCGTAACCCAAACCTCAACTTCATACTTAACCACCGTTTCAGATGAGCCCCCGGCGGGGGTTAGAGAAGCTGTGCTAGACGGCGCAATCTTCTGCACTTTGCCTCTGAATTTCTGTCCAGGCACCGCATCAACCGTAATTTCCGCCTCCATCCCCTTGACGAGGCGAGCTGTGTCAATTTCATTCACGTTGAGTTTTACGCGCATAGTGTCGCGGTTTTCAAGCCGAAAAATCGGAGTTCCGGGGCTGAAGCTACTTAAGCCGGAAACCAATTCGCCTTCTTGAACGAGCCGCTTCGAGATTACTCCGCTCATCGGGGCTCTTAACTCTGTCTCTCGTAGTTGTCTTAGCGAGTCATCAAGGCCACTTTGAAGCTGCTCAACACTGGCTCGATTGGCAACATTGGAGAATTTCAGGGAATCTACATCGCGCAGGGCAACCCGAGCCTTAACCAAATCGGCTTGCGCGCTTTCGTATTCCTTCTTCTTGACAACATCCTGAAAAGTGTTTGCCTTAGCCTGAGCATAACTGGCTTCTGCTCGAATCAAATCTTGTTTGGCTCGCTGGAGTTCGAGCCGTAAGGCTTGCTCGTTGGTGTCGAAATTCTGCTGGGCTTGCCTTAACCGAGCCTTGGCAAGGTCCATTTGAAGCTGGGAATTTTCGACCGCCTTGAGAGAAACGTAGCCGTCCGCCAGGAGTTGTTTCTGGCGATCTAAATCGGCCTGTGAGTTGCGAACGTTGGCAAGGGCCTCGTCTAATGCGACCTTTACCGAGATTCGCTGGTTAGGCTGGGCCGCTTTTTCCAATCGCTCTAGCTCTTGGTTGGCGGCATCAAACTGAGATTTCGCGCTGCGAACATTGGCCTGAGTTAAGATCGGCTGGGCTTTTAGCTCACGTTCCAACTGGGCGAGCCTCAGCTCAGATTGCTTTAAGTTCGCCTGGGCGGTTGCGCGGCGCTGGATGATCTCGATTTCAGTTTGCGATACTCGGCTTTGCGCCCCCCGCACTTGGGCTTGATTTTGTCGGACCACGAGCGTGGTTTCCTGGGGATCAATAACGGCAATAAGTTGGCCCTGAGTTACGTAATCGCCATCATCAACAAGCAACCTCTGAATTCTTCCCGAAACCCGGCCCTTCACATCAACTACGCGAACGGCCTCAATCGTGCCGGTTTCAACGACCTCAATGGCGATATCGCCCTTGGTTACGGTCGCGCCTTTCGCTGCTTTCGAGGGATCAGCTGGAGGCTTCCCGCACCCGGCGAGCAAGACACATGAGGAGGCAAAAAGAAGAATAGCCGACGACTTCATATCCGGTACCACTATGCTAACGCAAATGAGCCCTCCCGCGCTAGAGCCTGGGGCTTTAGCCCCGTGGCATGGGCATCCTGCCCATGCGTGCCTAGGGCTTCTAGCCCTAGGACGGTCCCACAAGTCCCACCAATCCAACCTCCCTCAAAATCATTCACAATAGAGCCTCATGATCGGCATTGATGAGCTTGAGAAGGAGGCGTTTTCGGCGCTTGAGGCGGCACCTACCACCACCGAATTGCGAGACTTGGAACTCAAGTATCTCGGCAAAAGCGGCCTCTACACCGGCTTGCTACGCCTCATCGGGCAACTTCCTAACGAAGAAAAACCGCTCTTTGGACAAAAGGTCAACGAAGCCAAAGCCCGTCTCCAGGCTGCCATAGACGAAAAAACAAGCACCCTAAAGCGCCAAGAGCAGTCTGTTGAGTTCGAAAAAGACCGCATTGACGTCACCATGCCTGGCCGTAAACCGCAGATCGGCTATCCCCACGTCCTTCAGCAGACGATGGACAAGATCAAATCGGTCTTCATCGGCCTTGGGTTTGAGTACTTCGAAACCCCCGACCTGGAGTCGTTTCATTACAACTTCGAGGTCTTGAACTATCCGCCCGACCACCCGGCGATGGATGATCAGGATACGTTTTATATTGATGATGACCACCTCCTACGCACGCAATCAACCGCCTTTCAGGGCCGAGTTTTTGAGCAGCGCACCCCCCCTTTCCGCGCGTTTACGATTGGGCGTACCTATCGAAACGAGGCCGTAGATCGAACTCATGGGCATACCTTCCACCAGGTGGATTGCTTTATGGTGGATGAGGGGGTCTCGATGGCGCACCTGAAAGGGACGCTCGGATTATTCGCGCGGGCGATGTTTGGCGAGGATGTGAACGTGCGTTTCCGCCCCGACTTTTTCCCCTTCGTCGAACCGGGCGTGGATTACGCGATTTCAACGCCGAAGCTGTTCAACGGTCGCTGGGTCGAGCTCGGGGGGGCTGGGCTCGTGCATCCCAATATTTTGCGGCGATATGGCGTGGATACCGAGAAGTATTCGGGCTTCGCATTCGGGTTAGGGGTCGAGCGGATTCCGATGATGGCTTACGGCGTGGACGATTTGAGGCATTTCATGGACAACGATTTGCGGTTTCTAAAGCAATTCGCGTGATCGAAGCCAATCGTCGCGCGAGGACCCGAAGGTGCATTTTGTAGCGGCGTTCGATTGGGGTAGCATAGCCTCCATATGGCTGGCGTAAAAGGAAAGCCAACTCGCTCGACTCGTGGCAAACAAGAAGGACCCGAACTAGCACTTTGGGAGAAACTACTATTTTGGTGGTTAAGATCGTTTTGCGCACATCCGTTTCTATGGTTGTTAGCTATCGCGATGTTGATTGCCAAGTATCAGTAAACCTAACCATGCGAAAGCAATCGGGGAGAATGCCGCTCTTAGGCACCCGCTTGCGGATATGAAAACACATTCGGAAGGTGAAAAACGTGGGCGGAATTCAGCTGTATGAAAGAGTGAGCGTAATCGCCATACGGGCCACCGCTTTCCCCTACCTGACTGATGACTTCATCCAGTGTTCTTGCCCCCCGTATTTTCCACCCTGTTTTAGCTGCTTCCTGATCTAACATGGCGGTCGCTAACTGGTCCGGCACGAAAGCATATCGGTCCATCTCAAACTCCAGTCCCTTTATCAATCGCCAGGCCTGGTAGTAAGCCTCTACAAAAAGGCGAGGGTCGCACCAAATCTTTTCGACTATATGAGGAATCCAGTCTCCGGCCAAACTCTCAGCATCAATAAAGTATCCGCCAACAGCATCAAATTCTGTTTGTTTACTTTCCAATCCATTGGAACCGACAAGCCACTGTAAGTTTTCGAAGAGAATCGGGGGCATTATTTCTGAATCAATGTTTTCTCGCATTTCGGTACTGTAGCATTTCGCCCCAACGCAATGCCACCCGCGGTCCATTCACGCCACATTCCGCCCTTGGCAATGTGGCTCCTTGTGTATAGTTCCGATGGATTCGGGTTAAGCGTCCCGGCGCAGTTCTCAGAATTCCCTTGGAAGTTTGACTATGAGCTTCAGAAATGCCAACACGAGTTTCGGAAGATCGAGATTGAGGGTCGGAAGATTCGAGAATAGGTTCGGAAGATTGAAGAGGAGGTTCGGAAATGCCAACACGAGCTTCGGTAGATCGAAGAAGAGCCTCAGAAGGGCCAAGAAGACCTTCGGAAGTTGCTTCTGGCCCTCGTCTTCACTATTCCGAGGCTCTTCTTCTGCTTTTTCAAATCAATTCTCGTTCCCCGCGATTTATCCTCGAACTTCCGCCCCGGCTGAGAGGAAACCTAAACCGAAAAAATGTTTCTCCAAGCCGTATACACGGGATTCCGGGGTGTGCTATGATTGTTTTGAGGCAACTCAAGGAGATTATCAGATGCCATTCTCAGGTCCATCCAGCTATTTAGAAACCATTGATGAGTTTATCGGGCATTGGACCGATGTGAATCTCGCGCTCACTCCTGATTTGATTTTGCCGGGTGGATACACAGCGGCGATGCTGCTGACGGATCGAACCGCCCTCGCCGCCGATATTACGGCGCTGGAGGCGGCGATCAACACGATGGAGGGCCATCGAACCGCGCGCTACAACAAACAGCCGCCGATTCGCGAGCGAATGCGCCAACTCAGCGCGACCGTTAAAGGAACGTTCGCCGATTCGGATTATGTCGGCCAGGTTCAGCCCCTCGTTCGCGAAACCGCTCATTCTGGCCTATGGATCATTGCGATGGATGATATGGCCCATCTTTGGACAACGATGAACGCCACGCCTCCATCCGGCCTTACGCCTCCCCTTTTGCTGACCGGAGCCTACGCGATTGCGACTTTTAACACCGATGTCGCCTCGCTGAAAACCACGTACACGGCGCTAACGGGAGCGGAACAAGACGTGGTGCGAGAGCTTGATGAGCGAGATTCCCGCTACCGCGCGATTCGCGATCATCTGGTTCACTATCGCGCCGCCGTTCCGGGCTATTTCGCCGCCGATCATCCGTTGGTTCTTTCTCTGCCGCGCCTCGCTCCCCTGCCTGGCCACACTCCCGATGCGGTCGTGCTCTCGGGCGTTTGGAATGATGCGACTGATAAGGGCGATTTCACTTGGACGGCCTCAGAAGACCCCGATTTGGAGAGCTATCAAATCCGCCGCGACGGAAGCGCGCCTTACAACGGAAACACCGAGCAAGCCGTGGCAACTTTGCCACCAGGAACACTGGCGTTTTCGACAAATGCGGGGCTGACTGTTGGCGGCTCGACGATGGGATTCAAGGTTTACGTGAAGCTAACGACGGGCAACGAACGCGGAAGCAACGCCGTAAGCGTAACAAACCCCGACGACGGGCCTCCGTAAACCCTTCTAAATGCATCTCTTCTTTGCCGTCGTCGAGGAACACACGCATCCAGTAGTGTGGTGGCCGTTGGCTTGCCAGATCATCGTCCTCGTTCTGGGGATGGGGCTTGCAGCGTGGTATTACGGGAAGGTAGTTCAGAACGCCGATAGGACGTTCGTGATTCAGCAATCAGATGCTTACTTGCGCCATAAGACGGAGTTTGGGCAAGTCGGAGAGAAGTTGAGCAAGTTCTGTGCAGAAGTGTTCACCGGAGCTTTGGACGGAACGAGAAACCCTCAGGGCGTAAAAAAGGCGAACGAGAACTTAGGCCAGGTCCTGCTGGATATTCCGAGCATAAGAGCAGCGACGATGGGCGTAGGCAAGGATGGCCCTCTGAATGGCCTTTTCGACCGCCTGGAGGCGAGCGTTCGGGCGTATGTTGCAGCTGACAATGACAAGGACCCACATTTCAAACGCACTCAGATCGTGGGTGACTTGGAGACTTGCACAACAGAGTTGAAGGAAAATTGGAATCTAGGGGCAAACGCAAAGCTAAATCAGCTTGAGGGTAAGTAGGACGACATGACAGAGAACAATGAACAGAACTTGACAAAGACGGAACGGTTAATCTTACGAAATCAATATGCGATCTTAGAGTTTCTAAGTCGTGCATATCCAGAGTTTGCTCAAGTAGGGAATGTGATTTACCACGATCCTGACACCTATCATCGCTTCCAAAACATATTGGAACAAGGTTATTCCATCTTGATGAGGGACATTACGGAAGGAATCTGGGACATCGACCTTTCCTTCGAAGAACAGAAGGAGATTCTAAATATCCTCGACATGTACAACGACTTGCAGTGGAGTTATGATGAGTTAGAGGAAGCGGAAAGGGAGGGGTTGACAGAGGATGATGTTAAGTTCTGGGGTTGGGACGGAAACAGCCCTAAGGGAGAGCTGTCGTTTGCAAGGCTGTTCTGCTATCGAGGTGCGGACGAGTACGTTGACGTCATGAAGGTGCGACCCGATCGATTCGAGCGTGTAAAGCCGTCGCCTGCATACAACGGGCATGGCGAATGGCTTAACAATTATAAACGAATGCTACAGGTTTTCTTGCCGTTCAAGCAAAAGCTAGTGCGTGCAAACTGGCGAAGCTTTACCGCTACCGAAATCAGAACCATTTTGGATGAGTTTCCTGACCCAGATTCTCAGCGCGGCCAGGAGGTTCGTGCTCGGCGAAAATTAGACGCTGATCGGCAACAGTAGCCACTGGCGTTGCCACATGCTAAAAGGTAGGTAACCATCCTAGCCCGCCGACTTCGCCAACCGCTATACTCTCCTATGCACCCGCATCGCGTCCCACTCGCTACCTCCGACCCTCTCATTCAATCCCTCATCGAGGAAGAAGAACTTCGGCAGGAGCACAACCTCGAGCTCATCGCCAGCGAGAACATCGCTAGCCTCGCCATTCGGCAAGCAATGATGAGCGTGTTGACGGATAAGTACGCCGAGGGCTATCCGGGCAAGCGGTATTACGGCGGATGCGAGGTGGTGGATAAGGTTGAAGATGTTGCCCTGGAGCGTGTGAAACAGCTTTTTGGCTCGAACTTCGCGAATGTTCAACCCCACAGCGGGGCGCAGGCGAACATGGCGGTTTACTTTGCCTTTCTCAAGCCGGGGGATACGCTGATGGCGATGAACTTGGCTCATGGCGGGCACCTCACCCACGGCTCGCCCGTGAACTTCACCGGGCAAATGTATAACATCGTCCCCTACGGCGTTACCACCGAAACGGAGCATATTGATTACGACGAGTTTCATCGGTTGGCCCTGGAGCACAAGCCCAAGATGATCGTCAGCGGGGCGACGGCCTATTCACGCCAGTTCGATTTCGCCAAGATTCGCCAGATCGCGGATGAGGTGGGGGCCTTGCACATGTGCGATATGGCCCATTATTCGGGCCTGATCGCGGCGGGCGAATATCCATCTCCCGTACCACATTGCGACTTTGTGACCTCCACAACCCACAAGTCCATCCGCGGGCCCCGGGGCGGCATGATCCTTTGGAACGATGAAACCTATTCGAAGCCCATACAGATGAGCGTGTTCCCGGGGATTCAAGGCGGGCCACTCATGCACGTTATCGCGGCAAAAGCGGTTGCATTTGCAGAGGCGTTGAAGCCAGAGTTCAAAACATATCAAGCCCAAATCAAAAAGAATGCCCAGGCTTTGGCGTCCGCGATGACGAGCGAAGGGTTCCGAATCGTCTCTGGCGGGACGGACTCGCATTTGATGCTGGTAGACCTGCGACCGTTCGGCGTCACCGGCAAGATTGCGCAAGCGGTTTTGGATGAGGCCTCGATCACAACCAACAAGAACGCGATCCCCTTTGACCCCGAAAAGCCATTCGTAACGTCGGGAATCAGGCTAGGAACGCCGGCGGTTACAACGAGGGGGATGAAAGAACCAGAAATGGCGATGATCGCCTCGCTCATCGCGCGCACCCTAAAGGGAAGGGAAAGCCCCGAGGCAATCGCCATGGTCAGAGCCGAAGTTCACGCCCTCACCGCCAAGTTCCCTATTCACAGATTGAGTTGACGCGCATAAGCGGTGCCGGAAAGTAAACTATCACCCAATGCAAGTTGGCAACTTCCGCTATCCTCTCCCCCTCAACGAGCCCGTGCTTTCTTATGCTCCGGGAAGCCGAGAACGGGAGCAGCTCAAGGCGGCTTTAGCCCAATTGAAATCCGAGTGCCCCGAAATCCCGATGGTCATCGGCGGCGAAGAAGTCACAACGGGAAGTCTGGAAGCGATTCACCCGCCCCACGAAATAGGCCATATCCTTGGCCACTTCCATCGCGGTGATGCCAGCCACATGGCCCTCGCCATAGCTGCCGCCCTGAAGGCTCGCCAAAAGTGGTCGGAAACCCCGTGGGAAGAGCGCGCCGCGATTTTCCTCAAGGCGGCCGAACTCATGGCAACCAAATACCGCTTCCATATGAACGGTACGACGATGTTGGGTCAAAGCAAGAACGCCTACCAAGCCGAGATTGATTCCGCCTGCGAGATCGTTGATTTTCTACGATTCAACGTTCACTTTTTGGATGAAATCTATCGGCAACAGCCCCTCAGCAGCCCAGGGATGCACAACCGAATGGAATATCGGGCTCTGGAAGGGTTTGTTTTGGCCGTTACGCCGTTCAACTTCACCGCCATCGCCGGAAACTTGCCAACGAGCGCGGCAATGTGCGGCAAAGTTGTGGTTTGGAAACCCGCCAACACCCAAATCTACAGCGCCCAAATGATCATGCGGATTCTTATTGAAGCCGGATTGCCCGCCGGGGTTATTAACCTCGTCTACGTTGATGGGCCAACCGTCGGAGAAGCCTGTTTCAGCCACCCCGACTTCGCCGGCGTGCATTTCACCGGCTCAACCGGCGTTTTCAATCGCATGTGGAAGAGCATTGGCGAGAACATTTCAAACTACAAGTCCTACCCCCGGATCGTCGGCGAAACCGGCGGCAAAGACTTCGTTATCGCCCACCCCTCCGCCGATCCAGAGGTTGTAGCTACCGCGCTTCTGAGGGGCGCCTTCGAGTATCAGGGCCAGAAGTGCTCGGCGGCATCTCGCGCCTACCTCCCTTCAAACCTCGCTGCCGCCATCATGGATAAGCTCATTACTGATGTTAAGGACCTGAAAATGGGCTCGGTCGAGGATTTCTCGAACTTCATCAACGCCGTTATTGACGAGAAAGCGTTTGACAGCATCACACGCTACATTGAGAAAGCAAAGGTCGATGGGCAGACCATCTGGGTCGGCGGAAACTGTGATAAGTCGCTCGGTTACTTTATCGAGCCAACCGTGATCGAAGCTAAAGACCCCAGATATCTCACGATGTGCGAAGAAATCTTTGGGCCGGTTCTGACCGTTCACATTTACGATGAGACTCGCTTTGCCGAAACTTTAGATATCGTAGACCAGACCTCGCCGTACGCATTAACCGGAGCCGTAATCTCGCGCGATCGGGACGCAATAGAGCTCGCCACGCGTAAGCTTCGCAACGCCGCCGGGAACTTCTATATTAATGATAAGCCAACTGGCGCGGTTGTGGGGCAGCAGCCTTTTGGCGGAGCCAGAGGAAGCGGAACCAACGATAAAGCCGGCTCGATGCTCAACCTCTACCGCTGGCTCTCCGCCCGCACGATTAAAGAAACATTCAACCCAGCCACGGACTATCGGTATCCGTTTTTAGGCTAGCTGTCACCCGATCCTCGCCACCGTCGGGTCGAAAGAGCCCGTCTCCTGAAAGTGTTCCAAACGCTTTTGGACAACGACCGCATACTTGGGAGCAAGCTCAACCAAATCTGCCGTATTCAGCCGAAAGAGCTCGTTAGCCAATCCCACCGCCCGGGATGCAACCAGGGTCTCGAACTCAGCTCGACTCACCCCATGATCTTCCGGTGAACTCCCTAGCCCCTCCCAAAGTGGCGCGTCCATCGCCAAACCCTTGTTACGCAAGTAAAAAGCCGTAACTGCGATATCCAAAATCGGTCGCCCCATCATCGCATCGTCGAAATCAAACACCGAGAGTTTTCCGCGAAACCACTTTGCGTTCCCCGGATGCAGATCATAGTGGATGGGGATGAGTGCCCCTTTCATAACCCGCGCCATGATCCGGTCGGCTCCTTCGTGAACCTCGCGAAACAAACTGTGATTGAGTTCAGGGGCGTTCTGGTCGAGGGCGTATGGCAGATTGAACAGGCAGTTATCGAGAGGTCTTAACCTTGCCGCGGGAGGAAGGGTGAACGAAGCCGCATGCGTATGGAGCTTTCGAAGCGCAACCCCAAACTCCCTCGCAATTTGGGGGCACATCTTGGCCCCAGCGAGTGGCCCCGGTAGCCAATCATACAACACCGATTTCAGCGGTTTCTGCAAAAGGTCGTTAGGAGTATCCGCAATATAGCCACCCGCTAGCAAGGGTTGGGGATGCGGCACCCAAAGGTCGCTTTCCTGTGCTAGAGCTCGGACCCAAGCCACTTCCGCGGCGAGTTCGGCCTCAGAGCGATGCGAGTTGGTGTTAAGCCGAAGCGCAAACTTCTTACCTTTGAGATCAATCACGCCGAAAGTGGTGTTGAATCCGTGATTCAGCAACCATAACTTGGCCGCCTCAATTCCAAACTGCTTCAAAGCCGCAAGGGCCAGTGGTCGCAATTGCGCAACCTGCCGATTCCGGCTGAGAGAAGCAAAACTCATCTGAGAATAATACGCGATTACCGGTGGCCCGAGCGTCTCGCCAAAAGATCATAAGTTGGCCAACGGCTCGATCAGTTTCAGCTTCTTAGCCGTTCCGCAAATGAGTGATTGATAGCGGCATCCTCACTCGGCCAGTGCAAAAACAAAAAGCCCCAATGAGTTTCATTGGGGCTTTTCAATCTACTAATCAAAGATTAATAGATGTTGGTGATTGTGCCCGCTCCGACCGTTCGGCCACCCTCTCGGATAGCAAACTTGGAACCTTGCTCCATCGCGATTGGATTGATGAGGTCAATGGTCATCTGGACATTATCGCCCGGCATTGACATCTCCGCTTTCTCGCCGCCGGATGATCGGATCTCGATGATGTCGCCGGTAACGTCCGTCGTTCTAAAGTAGAACTGCGGGCGGTAGCCAGGAACGAATGGCGTGTGTCGTCCACCCTCTTCTTTCGAGAGAACATAGACTTCAGCATCAAACTTCGTGTGAGGCTTGATTGAACCAGGCTTACAGCAGACCATACCGCGCTCGATCGAAGCTCGATCAACGCCACGGAGGAGAAGTCCGACGTTGTCGCCCGCTTCACAATAGTCAAGCGTCTTTCGGAACATTTCAATCGCAGTACAAACCGTCTTTCGAGTGGCGGTGATACCAACAATCTCAACTTCTTCCATAGACTTGAGCTGACCGCGCTCGACACGACCAGTTGCAACCGTACCACGACCCGTAATCGTGAAAACGTCTTCAACGGCCATGAG
This sequence comes from Armatimonadota bacterium, assembly GCA_031386985.1. Lineage (GTDB taxonomy): Bacteria > Armatimonadota > Fimbriimonadia > Fimbriimonadales > Fimbriimonadaceae > JANJUB01. Next base: position 245,109 of record JANNCV010000016.1, on the reverse strand, counting down.
GAAGGGCTTGTCCTTATCACGCTCGGGTTGAGGAATGTGCGAGTCAACCGCATCCATCAAATCAAAGATTGGCTTGAACGCAGGATCATCAACGGGCTTGTCGCTAGCCAAGGCTTCGAGAGCCTTAACTGCCGAACCCTTGATGATCGGGCTGTTCTTGAATCCAAACTTCTCAAGCAGATCAGTGATCTCCATTTCGACCAGTTCAATAAGCTCGTCGTCATCAACCAAGTCAACCTTGTTGATAAACACCACGATGTAAGGAACACCAACCTGGCGAGCCAAAAGAATGTGCTCGCGAGTTTGGGCCATGGGACCGTCGTTTCCGGCTACAACCAGGATTGCGCCGTCCATCTGCGCGGCACCCGTGATCATGTTCTTGATAAAGTCCGCGTGTCCAGGACAGTCAACGTGAGCGTAGTGACGCAAAGCCGTTTCGTATTCCTGGTGCGAAATGTTGATCGTAATACCACGTGCCTTTTCTTCGGGCGCGTTGTCAATCTCATCGTAAGCAACCTTCTTTGCGAAGCCCTTAAACGCGAGGGCGCCAGTGATGGCAGCCGTGAGTGACGTCTTACCGTGGTCAACGTGACCAATCGTGCCTACATTGCAGTGCGGCTTTTTCCTTTCAAACTTAGCTCTTGCCATTCTGTTTCTTAATCCTTACTTAAATTTTCAGTGAAGTGCGGGGGTTGTTCTCCTCTCCGCGCCGCCCACCCTGCCACTGAAATTGGATGGTCGCGCCGAGATTTTACCTCAACCGCATTTTTGGTTGCGCGGGTTCCAACTGGAAATGCGCGCAATGTCTCAAATGCCACTTTCAATTAAGGCATTTCATTTATGAGCAAAAATATGCCATAATCTAGGTTCGATTTACACCAAGGCACCTCATGAAAGACGCAACCCATCCTAATATCTACCCCGTTGTTTATGTAGACGGTGATCATCAGTGGACCGGAATTTCCACGAGCAAGACCAAAGATACACGCCTCATTAATGGCGTGGAGCACTATGTGGTGAACCTAGAAATTAGCGCTTTCAGCCATCCTTTTTATACTGGAACTAAGCGCTTGGTAGACACTGCTGGCCGCGTTGAGAAGTTTATGCGACGCTATGGCGCGCAGATGAATAAGGATAAGTAAGCTTCTCCTTATTCCAGTCCAAAGCGTGGTGGGGACTCCGCGCACTCTAAAATGAACCCCTCCTATCGTCAAATCGCCGATCTATTCGGTTTCGAAGTCCCGGGCACCAAGATTGAGCCAACACTCGCGGGCCGGATCACGGGCTCATCCGCTGAGGAAAGTTCTGCCCTTGGCGGTCAAAGCCTGAGCGACGGCGAATTCGATAAGGCAATAAAGCACTTTCAAAGGGCCATTGAGCAAGGCGGCGGCGATGCCTCGCGCTTCCTCGCACTTGGCGGAGCCTATGAGACCGCCGAAATGGCGCCCCAGGCACTAGCGCAATACCTCGAAGCGCTGAAGGTAACGGCCAACGCCCCCGAACCCCACCTTGCTATTTCACAACTTTACAAGCGCGAGGGACGGTGGAAAGATTCCATTTCAGAACTTGAAGTCGCGCTAAAGGCTGAGCCGAAGAACGCCTTCTTTCAAATGAAGCTGGCGGAACTATATCGGGAATCTGGCTATCTGGAGCGAGCCCTGCCCGCGATTCAAGCCGCGGTCGCCGAGAACCCTTCAGATTCATACTATCATTATTGGATGGGCGATCTGCTTTTGGAACTCGGGCGCAGTAAGCCCGCTCTTGACGCTTTTCGGGCCGCCATCGAGCTCTCGCCCGGCGATGACCATTTGTTTATCAGAGCCTCCATCGCGTTCTGGCGACTAAAGAAGCCCGTCGAGGCGATCAAATCGGTAAGGCTCGCCAGCGATCTAGACCCAGATAAGAATCTCTACTACGGCGTGCTTGAGGCTTTGCTCAACGAGTCGGGGATGTTTGACGAGGCCGCGCTTGAGCAAAAGAGAGCCGCAAACATGGATCGTTACGACCAAGATCAGCTTCAGAGACTTTCCAAAGAATTTGGCATTTGAATCTTTACAAAAATCTCTTTCGTCTCCTATTTTCGGAAAACGGGGTGTAAGGAGAAACTGTGTTAAAAGAATTTAGAGCATTTGCCATGAAAGGCAATGTTATGGACCTTGCCATCGGTGTCGTGATTGGCGCGGCTTTTGGAAAAATTATTGATTCGGTCGTTGGCGATTTGATTAGCCCAATAATAGGAATGCTCACGGGCGGCGTGAATTTCTCGGAGAAATCTCTCGAAGTCGGCCAGGCCAAATTGATGTATGGCAATTTCCTCAACGCCGTAATCCAGTTTATCATCGTCGCATTTGTGCTATTCATCGTCGTCAAGGCCATGAACAAGATGAAAAAGCCAGAACCCGAAGCCGCCCCGGCTGGTCCTTCGGATAACGACCTCTTGGTCGAAATTCGCGACCTCATGAAGTCAAAGGCGTAAATCACTTGCTCAAAGAACAGGTCAGGGTGTCTACGCTTTGTTTAGTCACCTTGGCTTGCTTTGATTTAATCACCACCCTGTTGCTCCTCAAGATGGGGATGCAGGAAGCAAACCCGCTATTCAGCCCTCTCCTCCGGGTTGGCGTTTGGGCGTTTATTCTCGGGAAGATTGCCTTCGTAGTTGGACCGATTTTGATTATTGAATGGGCACGTAAGAAGCACCCCACAACCGCTGAGCAAGCAACCTGGATCGCGTTCGGCGCATATCTCATCCTCTATGTTCGCCACATCGCTACGCTGTTCTAGGTTCCAAATGAACTAAACTGTTGAGGTGCAGTTGCGAGTCGCCCGTGTTGCCTCTTTAGCCGGAGAACTGCGTCCCCCTTCCGATAAGAGCCTAAGCCATCGCGCGTTGATGTTCGGTTCAATCGCCATTGGAAGATCTCTCGTACGGAACCTGCTTGGTAGCGAAGATGTCGCCGCAACGCGGCAGGCTCTCACTCAACTCGGATGCACATTTCAAGAAACACCCAACGGGCTCATTATCGAACCGGGCCAATGGCGATCTCCCGACCGAGCGATAGACTGTGGGAACAGCGGAACTTCCATGCGCCTCCTAGCTGGATTAATCGCTTCACATCCAATTGAGGCGATCCTCACCGGCGATCACTCTCTATCTCGCCGCCCGATGAAACGAATCGCCGAACCTTTAGCATTGATGGGAGCTAAGATCGAAGGCGAGACTCCGCCTCTTCACATCCATGGCGGAAATCTCCGAGGGATCACCTACCAAACGCCTGTCGCAAGCGCGCAGATAAAGAGCGCCATTTTGCTCGCCGGGCTAAGGGCAGAAGGCGAAACATGGGTGAGCGAACCGATGCCCTCTCGCGATCACACCGAGCGCATGCTCCGGGCGGCGGGAGTGGATGTACTTTCAGGCGATTTGGGAGTCGGAGTTCGCGGCGGTTCAATTCTTAAATCGTTTGAGTTCGATGTACCCGCCGACATCTCCAGCGCCGCTTTCTGGATGGTCGCGGCCGCCATTGTGCCGGGGGCTCGCATTACCTTGCGAGAAGTTGGGGTTAACCCGAGCCGAACCGGAATCCTCGATGTCTTGGCTCAGGTTGGGGTTCATGTTCTGGTCGAGGAACGAGACGACGAACTCGGAGAGCCGGTCGCCGATCTTACCGTTTCACAATCTGGGCTACGACCTTTTACCATCGGCGGTGCTCTTGTTCCCCGCTTGATTGATGAGATTCCGGTGTTGGCGGTTTTGGCTACTCAAGCCGATGGGGTTTCGCATATCCGCGATGCGCGCGAACTGCGCGTGAAAGAAAGTGATCGCGTTGAGAGTGTCGCCAAGGGCCTTAGAGCAATGGGCGCCGAAGTGGAAACTCATGATGACGGCCTGAGCATCAGCGGCCCAACCAACCTAAGAGGGGCCGAGATTGAAGCCGATGGCGATCACCGAATCGCCATGGCGTTCGCCATAGCCGGGCTGATTGCCCAAGGCGAAACCCTGATCAACGGCGCCGAAACCATCGCCTCCAGCTATCCAAACTTCGACCGCGATCTTGCGAAATTGAGCATCGTTTGAGATGGCTTTTTGGTGGTTTTGCCTACGCTGGCGCCCCTTCCTAATTGGAGGTTAACTGCCAAATCCAAGGAGCGCCACACGCCCAGAGGGATCGTATGCCACGAGGTGAGCGGAGCTTTCTTAAATCCAGCAAAACTAGCGAGGCTTCCCTGGCGGCGGATTTGCCTTCCTGTTCTTAGAGTCGTCACGGTCGGGTCGTTTGAACGTTGTGCGGCCCGTGCCACCGTTGTCTTCGGGAGCTAGCCGGCTCCGTCCCCCATCGCCAGGCGGGGTGGGGTCTGCCCTCCAGACTGTGAATTGAAACGCATTGTTCGTCAGAGCACCCGCGAGGCTCCAGATGTTCGCGCGAAAGGAGGCTCCAGTGTCGGCGACGGTGGCCAGCATCGGGGAATTGGTGACGGGCGTGACCGTCACCGAAAACGCCGCATTGCTGTAGGTCTCTCCTACTATCGTGATATCGTAAGCACCTGTGATCGTATGTGCCGAGAGCGTGAAGTTGCCGGTGCCACCGAGGATGACCCCGGCGGCGTCAATGCTGCCGTAGGCGATCGGTATCGCCGCGCTTCTCGTTGTTGCGGTGTACTCGCGGTACACGAAGCCGGGAGTGTTGATCGCTCCATTAGGCCCGGATAGTTCGACGTCGAACTCGTTTCCGAGGGCTGAATTATTGAAAAGACCGCCGAAGCCTTCGAGGTTTGAGCTTAGGAAGTCCCCACCGATATTGGCGCTTGACGCAATGATGCCAAATCCGCTACTAGCGGAGCTCGTAAACCGCCCCGCGATGAAGCCGAGGCCGCTTACACCTGTCCCGGTGGCGCTTTGGCTCTCGAAAGACCCGCCCTCGGTGATACCATTAGGTGCGGTTGCGATGCCGAAGACGCCGGTGCCGGATGTGCTATTGCATTGGAATTGCCCGCCAAAGGTGTTACCGGTAGTCGCGGTTGCGATGCCGAAGAGGCCGGTGCCCGCCTCGCTCAAGCTTAGGAAGCGTCCGCCGGTGGTAAAACCCGTGGCCGCATTTGCCGAGCCGCGTACGCCGGTCCCCGACACACTACCGTTGTCGAAGCGCCCGGCTATGGTGGCACCTGTAGCCGCGTTGGCAGAGCCGAATACGCCGGTTCCGGATGTGCTATTGCATTGGAATATCCCGCCAAAGGTGGAACCTGAACTGGCAAGGGCCGTGCCGATTACACCTGTTCCCCTCGTTGCGAAGCTCTGAAAAATCCCGCCAAATGTGAGGAAATCGCCGCCGTTGAGCGCCATGCCTTTCACGCCTGAGGCATTGTCGACGCCAGAGTTGTTCTGCGCCTCGATTGTGGGACTGGCTCCGTTCGGGCCCCCCAGGTTAAGCGGATTCGGAACACTTTGCAGGAACGCGGTTGAGTCCAGGCCGTCAACCAATTCGGCGTTCACGCTGGTCAACCCCGAGCCGTTGCCGGAGATAATCCCCGTCGCCGACATGTTCCCTTCCGAGAAAACGCCGAAGCCATCCGGGCTCACCGCTTTGCCCTTCACCCCAAAATTAACTCCCGTCGCGGATGTAGCTTGGCCAAAGATGCCGTTGCCGATAACACTATTCGACGTAAAGAAGCCGCCGAAGTTTGTGCCAGTCGTGGCGACGGCAATTCCGCCCACTGCTCTTCCTTGACTGCTAAACGATTGAAACAGCCCGCCAAAGTTCGGCCCGGTTGTGGCCGAGGCATTGCCCAAGATGGCCCGCCCATCGGGACTGGCGGTTCGAAAGTCGCCCGCGATGACTTGGCCCGTCGGCACCGTCGAGTTCGCAATAAACTGGCCCGCCCTCGCGGTGCCATTGATGTTCAAATGCCCGACCTGAGCAGTACCGGGGGTCGTGGCCTGGAGGTTGACTGAGCCTTGGTAGCCAACGCCGACTCCAATAACGGCCGTCGCAGCAAGTAGGGAATATTTTTTCATGTGATCTCCTATACGATCCGTATCTTATCACACGTTTGGCGAATATGCAAGGAAACGGGTTCGGGATTGTTCGGGGGATTTGGGCTTGCGCGAAACTTTCAGTGAGCTACGCGCATTCGCGCCATACACTCCCTTTGGGTGTATGGCGCTCAGCCGTCAAGTAAACTTAAGCGAGAATGAAGGGGCATCGGCGTTGGGCGAACGCTAGATGCCGGGGATGGGCGAACTGGGAGCGACCTGGCTTCGACTGGTTGGCAGAGCGCCATACAGCCCAGCTAGGGAGAAAAGAGAACAAGGAACATGAAAAGAGCGGAACGGCAAACGGGGCAGTGTATGGCGCGAGGACGCGTAGCTGCCTTAAAAGGTCTGCGCACGACACATCGGCCTATGCCCAATTCGACAGCAAGACGGACACCTACTCGCCGTTTCCATTTACGTGCAAGCGCGCGACGATTATTGTGAAAATGAAAGCATGTTTCTTTACTCTTGCAGAGATGGGGGGCTCATTGCCAAAATGGGAATCACGTGGAGGTTTGCCTGAAACCACCTCGCAGCCGGCCTTTTGGACAAAGGGGAAGGATTGCGTAATCAGAAGCGTAGAGTTTCAAAGAGAGTGTTGCTTGTCTAAGTCTTGTCACATAGGTTGCAGTTGCACTCCATGGGAGATTTCCACACAGAAGAAAACAGGGTGCGAGAAGAAGTGATAATAACACTGTTTGTGGCTTTTGGCGTGATGCTTTCGGACGAGAGTATCCTACAACCCGTAGACATATCTCGAGAACTTGGTGAAATGCATTGGAGGCTCCAAACGGATGTCACAACGACACTTTATGAGTCACGCATGCGTGCATTGGCAAAGTGTAGTTTTGAACAGTTGCGTTTGGCTTATCGGCGGTATCTAGCTTGTTCGGAGAGCATGAATGAACAAGAGTGCTTCGACCGAAAGGTCGATTTGGCAACCTTGAATCGATTGATTTTCTTTGCCGATCAACGCATCGCATGTAGCCCGGCGCCGTTTATAGGAGATCAACCTTGGTTTCGATTCGGTGACAGTTACTATTTGAAGAAGGTTGGGTCGCTCACTGTAGTGGTATTAGAGCCTGGATTCGATCCAATTAACGAACTCAATGAGGCCATACGTGGGGCGTACCTGCGAACGGCGTGGCCGGGGGGGCCTCGTCCTCAAAAAGCTTCTCCATTACCTAGAGTGGAACCTACTAATTTAGGAGAAGTGTAATCATGGCTATGAAAGCAAGAGTAACGAATGCAAACGGGCGAATCATCGCCACTAAGTGCGGTGGCGTGAGAAGTTACCACCAACACGACGCCCTGGGCAACACGATAGCGCTGATAACCGCAAATGCGGTAACCGACACCTACACCTACTGGCCCTACGGCGAACTAAGAACCTCAACGGGCTCAACCGTAAACCCATTCAGGCACGGCGGAGCTTGGGGGTATTACACCGATACAACCGGGAGAACTTATGTCAGAGCCAGAACGCTGGGGCCTGGATTGACACGCTGGATGACCGTCGACCCGCTGTGGCCGAGGGAAGTAGCCTATCGGTATGCGTCTGCGAGCCCAAATCGTTTTATGGACCCTAGCGGCCTACGTATTGAGACCTTCGGTTGCGTCCCAGCACTCCCAATAAAAGACTGTTGTGATAAATTCCGCAAAATCGACCCGGTCAAGCTTAGCTCCTGCTTTGGAAAGGCTTTTCCCGGTATGGACTCTAACGTTCAGGCATTCTTGAAGTTTCTGGGTGACCTTTGCAGTGACAAAGCACCTCCAAAGACCTGTATCTTCTGCATGTACAACGGTGTCCCTAAGGAGTATCCAGCTAGCTGCCTAGATCCTAAAACTGGGCCGAAAAATCCTTGCGGGGGGTCCGACATAATTGCGAATACCTTCATGTCCGAGATTATTCCTCAGCCACGCCCACTCCCCAATGGGCAACCCGGGCCTCGCACAGGTATTGGCGGGGGGGGATGCCTTTCCCATCGCACGTCCTGTCAACAGACCCTGTTCGATACCCTTGGGTGTACAAATGCAATTTTTTGGTGCTGGCCCCCAGATAAAATTGATTCAACGCCAGGTGAGGCTACTTGTGCGGTGCTAGCCCATGAACTCGCTCATGCGGCATCGTTTCGAATGTACGTTCCCCATCGAGGAGATCCTGTGTATCGAATCGGGTGCTGTATGTGCCGCCAAATGTATCCTGCCGAAAAGTGCGCTCAAGAGTGTTCGTTTTGGGGGGATGTGTGACGATACTGCTGCTCGTGCTTGCAGCACGTTGCACGGCATTAGCCCCAAAATCTAGCACCGATATTTGGGCTTTAATGGATGGGAACTGCGGTCAAACCGTTTCCGTGCTCGGCAAGATGGGGTCAAAGTTGACGACCCCCACGGGCCATTTTGTGGGTTGGAACGAATCAGGCCAATTCAGCCTAAAGGGTATTTCATCGGTTTTTGACGTAGGCCCTGACGAGGCAGAGGAAAGCAAGAGTTCAAGCCCCACGTTCTTCAGATTCGGTCGCACGACCGTTTCCCAGCTCAGATCAACAATGGTCTTCTTTGGATCCAAATCGTTCGAAATTAATGACCTTCGCGTGCAAGAGCGGGTGCGATCAAATCGAGCGGGAACGCATCTGGCATTAATCGACTTTGAAAGAGAAGGCATAAAAGTGAGAGGTGTTGATCCTGCAAAGCGAAAAACTTCAAAGAGAATGCCGGTGATGATCAAAGGCAAGCGCGTCATGCCCGGCATAAGAGAGTACTCATCAGCCATATCCGATGACGGGAGTTACTGTTTTCTGGTGGTCGATATCCCGATTGGGTCTGGCCCAGTGCTGGATCGAGGTGGCGAGACTGACGGTGTGCTTCTTCAACTAGACCTCATTCGGATCAATCTTGCGGATGGAGAGGCAACGCCTTTGGCGATTGTGAGAGAGAGAATGCACCCTACTGCCTACTACGCAACGATGGAGCACAGGATGGCACTTGCTGGACCGAACTTGTTCTTGGCCCATGGGCGGTCTCTGTGGGTTCTGAGTGGAGTATTGCCATAGTGCTCACGTCCGCAAATCTGAGGAACCCTATGGTCATTGCGCAACATTGGAGATCGCGGTGGTCAGCGCCCCGGATTTGAAGACGTTTTAAAAGTAGGACCTTGGCTTACAGTCAGGAGAATCTATGAAGAAATCGAAGTTAAGTGAACATCAGATCGTTCGTTTTTTGCGTAGTAGAAATGGGGGAACGATCAGAACCATGATTTGGGATGGAACTGACTATTTAGGAGAAGTGTAATCATGGCAATGAAAGCAAGAGTAACGAACGCAAACGGGCGAATCATCGCCACCAAGCGAGCGGGGGTCAGAAGTTATCACCAGCACGATGCTTTGGGGAACACGATAGCGCTAATAACCGCCAATGCGGTAACCGACACCTATACCTACTGGCCTTACGGAGAACTAAGAACCTCCACCGGCTCAACCACAAACCCCTTCAAGTTCTGCGGAGCTTGGGGGTATTACACCGATACAACGGGCAGAACGTATGTGAGGGCGAGGACCCTAAGACCGGGCTTGATGAGATGGATGACCGTTGATCTATTTTGGCCCAAAGAGCACGCTTACCGATATGTGGAAGGCTCGCCAACATCAGCCGTAGACGCCGCTGGGCTATCGCGCAACGCACCAAATTATCTGTGCGTTCGAAATCTGAGAGTTTGCATCAGAGGGTTAAAGGCGATCGGACTTTCAGATGAGGAAGCGTGCCGGAATTGCAAGTCGTCCCATAATCAGAACTTCGTGACTTGGCCTTGGAAGAACTGCAAAGACCTGATGGCGTGGTACAGGGCAAATAGGCCCTGGAGTGGAAAGAACCCCTGCAATGGCGGCAAGCCAGGGGGCGCATGGCCCCAAGACTTCTACTACGCCTCGTACTGTGGGGCTGCTAATGTTCAGCATCCAGACCTAAATATTTTGCCCCATGATTGCATTGATGAGTGTTGCTTTACGCACGACAGGTGTTTAGAAGGATATTACGGTCTAGGATTCGGAGAGGTGTGTTCGCATGCATGTTGCGATCCAGAGATGGCAAGGTGTGCGGATAGAGTGCTCAAATCAGGTTGTTGCGACAAGGCAAACGACCCAGCTGCATGTAAAGAGGCCGCCGGCAACATCAGGGAGGCATTCTCTGCGTTGGCAGGGTGGTTTATCTTTACGGCAGCATGCATAGGATGTCCAGATTGTGGAAGCGTATCCCCATCCAAGGGGCTGGACAAGCACTGGAAGGAAATGACTGGTAGGAAATGAACGGTAAGATTTGGCAGGTTGCCGCAATTGCACTAAGCATATTTGCCGCTGCGGTCATGTGCCTAGAGTTGATCCTCGTGAGCTTTGTCGCAGGCGATGGCTATGGCCCGCATGAACGAACCGACAAGTACTGGTTTCCCGCCGCGTGCCTCTTTGGGTTATGGCATGTAAGCAATTTCTGTCTATATCGCAAGAAGTTAGCCGCCGCCGCCCTCCTGATGGCTCCAGCGATTGCGTTTTCAATCTACCTATTTAGGGCATCAGTCGGCGTAATTTCTGGAATATGGACGGGAGCCCAAGCGATCATATTGCTGCTAATTTGCGCGGGGCTTCTAGTTTCTGGGCACCTGCAGCGTGAGTGATTGAAAACTTTAGGAGAAGTATAAGAAATGGCAATGTCAATGCGAGTAACGAATATGGGAGGGCGAGTAATCGCCACCAAGCGCGCCGGGGTGAGGAGTTATCATCAGCACGACGCCCTAGGCAACACCATCGCCCTCATCAACGATTCCGCAGTCGTAACCGACACCTACACCTACTGGCCCTACGGCGAACTAAGGACCTCAACCGGTTCAACCACAAACCCCTTCAAGTTCTGCGGAGCTTGGGGATATTACACGGATACCACGGGCAGAACCTACGTGAGAGCCAGAACGCTTAGACCGGGGCTGACAAGGTGGATGACGGTTGATCCGCTATGGCCCAAAGAGAGTGCGTTTTTTTATTGTCTCGGGTCACCCGTGCTACATGTAGATCCTTCCGGCTTGGGATATGGAATTAGTCGATGTAGGTGTCAACCTACAGTCACCGTTTCACTACCCAAAAAACACCCGGCTTACAAATGCATTCTGACCGCATGCCTCGAATTTTGCAGAGACGTTGGCAACGCAGTTTTTGATGCAAATGCTCAGTGTAAGTGGGCTCCAATTTTTGAGAAGTGCGATGCGGTAAACAATACATATCCTGCGTGCACCCAAGCGTCGGGACCCTGGCACACTATATGTGGACGAGAAATTTGCCAACCAGGCGGCTCCGTTTACAATGGCCACCCCGCAAATTACAGCAACTACCCCGACCCTGAGCCTCAGCTTAGCACAGGCAGCAACTCAACTTGGCAGTTTTGTTGCGTAGAATGCAAGATGCGCTTATGTTGTTGGACGATGGCTAGCACTTGGGCAGCCTACTTAAAACGAGAAGCCAAGTGCCTCAAGAGGCCTTGAGTGGTATCTATGTCAATGGTCCATGTTTTTGCCAGGCGTTACAGGTTTTGGATTTGCCTGCTACTCTTGGCGTGCGCCGTTAGTATTGGGTTTTTAGTAAATGTGTCATCTCTAGCTAAGCACGAACAGTATGTTCTTAGGACACACTGCGCCCACAACCTACGGATGATAGGTGCTTCTACATTAATGTACGTTGCAGATTTTGATGATCGCCTAATGGGAGTCAGTTGGGTGACCGCTTTGGCTCCTTATGGAAAGGATGAGGATTTCGATTGCCCTGAACAACGAAAGAGCGGACAACACTTCGGATACGCGATGGCATCCCATATAGTGCTGATACATTACGACAAAATTATCTCCCCGGAAGCCGAACCCCTCATATTTGATTTTGACTATTTGAACGCCAACGCCATAGCTGATCCCAGCAAGATCAGCCGGAATCGTCATGAAAGAATTCCGAACTTGCTTTTCGCAGATGGTCATGTCGATTCCGGTAGGTTGGGAACATCCAGCGGCCGACCCTAAGCACCTACGGGTCCTCACGCCATACACTTCAGTGAGCTACGCGCACTCGCGCCATACACTCCCTTTGGGTGTATGGCGCTCAGCCGTCAAGTAAACTTAAGCGAGAATGAAGGGGCATCGGCGTTGGGCGAACGCTAGGTGCCGGGGATGGGCGAACTGGGAGCGACCTGGCTTCGACTGGTTGGCAGAGCGCCATACAGCCCAGCTAGGGAGTAAAGAGAACAAGGAACATGAAAAGAGCGGAACGGCAAACGGGGCAGTGTATGGCGCGAGGACGCGTAGCTGCCTTAAAAGAACCCTTATGATGAATTTGTTGGGCCTTTTAATCTGCTCGAACCAACCTCTAGCGATCAGCCCACTTCCTCATTTAAAGGGTGAGCGATTGGTGTGCGTCTCTGGGAGCTCATTGTTTACATGCACGGGGTCCACATTGACAAAGAGGACAATCAAGGGTCAGGCGTTCCGTGTCGATTGGAAATGCGAAGTCAAGCAAATCAGTTCGCTTTTTGAAGCAGTTCCCTTTCAAGATGGTGTTTTGGTTAATCTAATCACCAGCGTAATCCTAGTTAAGGCTGGCTCGGTGCAAAGTGAAGTGGACTTGCCTAAGGGCGAGGTTCTCGCAGGACTTTCGCCGAGTGGAGCGTTTGTGTTGAGCCGGCGTATGAGCAACCCGGTGTCGCTTAGAAGTTATCGTGTCTCATTAAAAGATAAGCGTTTAATGTTGACGGCAGTTGGTCCAAGGTTTACGGGAACTTGCGCGGCAGTTTCAGACGAGGGGCACATTGCGTGGACCACTCCTGAGCCGCCGAACTTGTTTCTATTGCGCGGGAAATCTCGCCTAGTGTTGGATTCAGGTAAGCACCTTCGCTCTGTGACGCTAATTCATTCTTGGGGCGGTACCCGGAGCTTTGTTCTTTCCAATGCTGACAAAATCGGGAGCGTGGTAGTTAAAGGTGGGGAGCAAAACTCTATGTCGTATGCCTCGTTGACCGAATCCATTGGTGTTAGCGAGGGTCGTATCGCTTGGATAGCGCGTGATGGAACAATGACGGTGGGGGTCAGGAAGGGCAAAGGGTGGGAATATTTGGTCAAACTCGTGGGCACCCGTGCATCCAGAATTGACATTTCAGCCGCCATTGTTGCCGTTGATGACGATGCCCAGGTTCGTGCCTGGATGATCCGAATCGGTGAGAGCACGAACCCTGCGGGTTTACCATCACGGCAATGAAAGCACGAGTTTCGAATATGGGAGGTCGTATTGTTGGAGAGAAGCGTGGTGGGGTCTACCACTCTCATCAGCACGATGCTCTGGGGAACACGATTGCTCTCATCAATGACTCGGCAACGCTTACAAACACTTACACCTATTGGCCCTACGGGGAACTTAGAACATCCACCGGAAGCACAGTCAACCTGACTAGTCCCCAAATTCGGTCCAGGATACACCCCCTAGGTTTCCCCCCATTTTGCATATTAGTTTTCAGGCAGCTACGCGGCCCCGCGCCACATTGAAAGCGCCATCTTTCGTCGTGACATACTGGCAATGGGGCGCGTAGGGCGCGGAGCTCCCCAACGTAGCGACTTATAATAGTTAGAGTGATTTCCGGAACCCCTCCCCAGCTTTGCTAGGGAGGGGGAGGGTTGGTTTACGCGTGGGCTGTTATTGTTATGACGTCGGACCAATCTCCTACGGGGAGGTCGTTGTCTTTGTATCGGGCTTGGTACTGGCGCACTTCCGGCTGGCCGGCTACTAGGGGGGCGGAGCCGTCGAAGTAGGGGTTGTTTGTATCTACCGTTATCAGCGTGAAAACGGTTTCGTTTCCTCGCTTTCGCCAGATTTCGATTTGGTCGTGGCCCTGCATGGCGAAGGTTAGGCGAACGCCGAATGCGGTCTCGGCGACTCCGGCCAGAACCGGCTTTGGAATGCCGGGGGCGGGGGCGATGGCGGGGACGATTCGGCAATCCTCGCCGATGGCGAGGGTGTAAGCCGGATGGGCTTTCATGCGCTCGGCTCGCTGCCGAAACCTCGCGACGATGGAGGCGAGGGCATTGAGGGGGACGGCGCCCACGGCGGGCGCCGCGGGCTGGATCGGGAGCGGCGTATTCAACGGGCCATAAAGGATGATGCGCTTGTACTCCGTCCACTCCTGGCTTTTGGACTGATAGAGGGATTGGCCGTTTACGACGACGGCGGCGAAGGCGGCATCGGCGGTCGCTTGGGCAAGATCGCCGGCGACTAGGCCGACGGTTGGGCCGTGGGTCGTTACTCCGGCGGCGTGGTCGTTGAGTTGGATAACGAGGGCGGCCTCGTTAGTTTCTACATAGTCGGACATTTTGTTTTTCTCCTTGCTCCTTTGGAGCAGTTCAAGTGGTTTAACGATGCATTTGAGTCTACGGTGCCGGCCCGGGACCTTTGGATGAACGCCGGGAGTGGTTCCAGGAGTTACTGGGATGGGTCCAGGCGGGCTGGGGTGGTTCCAGGAGTTACTGGAGTGATCCCAGGAGAGTTTTTGGCGGTTCCAGGAGCGGCTGGAGTGGTTCTAGGAGTTCCTGGGGCGACTCCAGGAGTGGCTGGACTGGTTCCAGGGGTTCCTGGGGAGAGCCTAGGAGTGGCTGGATTGGTTCCCGGAGTTCCTGGGATCGGTTCAGGAGTTACTGGAGTGATTCCCGGAGAGTTTTCTGGGGGTTGCGGGGAGTTTCCGACGCCCCTCGCGCCCCATCAGTTTCTGCGTATCTGTTCGTTGCCGAGCCGCTTCACGCGCTACTGAATGGGTAGGATGATGAGATGCTGATCCCACTGGTCGCACTCTTCGTCGCGCAAGGTGCACCCCCGTTTGTGCCCAACGCGAAGCTTGGTGTTCCTTATCTCCTTGGTTACGTCAGTCGCGTTTCCGGCTCGAATCAGGTGTTGGATGTCGGTTCTCAACGGTGGGTCACGATCAACTCCGTCCGAACGGCCCTGTTCTTTGGCGCCAAGAATGAGACCCACGTGGCCGGAGAGGGGCAGAAGCTCGTTTTGTTGAAATGCACCATCAAGAACCCCTCGAATACGATTGCACAACTGCACACGAGTGACACGTTTCAGACTCGCATTTTCGACACCGGAGCCGTAGCCGGTGACTATCACTATATTGGGGCGGTTGATAGCACCCTTGCCTACTTGCGCAAGGACTTGAAGAAGGGTGAATCTGCGGATTTCACGGTCATTCTTCGCGGACCAGCGAGGTTCTCCACGCTCCGGATCGGCGCCTATTATCAGTATCAAGGAAGGAGCAACATCAGGCGATACGATTTGACGGCAAGTGTCGCGAAATCCACCTCCGTATTTTCGAACGATGGGCTCGTCTATGCTGATACAGCCAAGGTGAAGGTTGACCAACCCTTCGAACTCGACGCCCTCGAAGCCAAGGTGCTCGGCTTGCGAGCGTTGCCGGGCGAAAACAAGGTTGCGGTTGACGTTCAAGTTACGAATCGAACGCTGCTACCGGCGAAGTGGGGATGGCAATACGTCAGTGCAACCCTCACGACAAGCACGGGTGAATCCGTCGCCTATTATCCCGATTTCATAGACAAAGCAACCGGCAAATCGTGGGATGGTGATATCCCCGCCGGAGCCACCGTAACCGGTGAATATCATTTCAGCCCCGGAAAGCCTATCACCGCGATTTCGTGCGTTCTCAAGACTGCTTCTGCGAAGCGAACGGTCACGGTGAGTTTCTAGAATCGTAGCTTCTTGTACCGAGCCTTTGGTTGCTGGCCGAAGGGAGGGTTAGAAACGTAAACGGTCCCAAGCAATCGCCAAACCCTCAAGCGTGAGATTCGGCTCGTGCGACTCAATCGTCTCACATATCCCCAGAAACATGCTTCCTAGGCCGCCGGTGGCGATTACTTTGGCTGTGCCTAACTCAGTTGTCATGCGACGAGCTAGGGAATCTATGGCACCCGCATAGCCCAAAACGATGCCTGATTGGAGGGATTCGGTGGTGGTTCGGCCGATGACGCGGTCGGGGGTGCGGAACTCGATTTGGGGCAGTTTGGCGGTATGGCCCACGAGCGCCTCCGTCGAAACCATGACCCCCGGCAGAATCGCGCCGCCGATATAGGTTCCGTTTGAATCAATCGCGTCAAACGTTGTCGCCGTGCCGAAATCTACAACAATAATCGGCGGTTTGAATCTGGCAAGGGCGCCTAAAGCATTAGCTAACCGATCAGCTCCGACGGCGGTTGGAGGCTGATAGGTCACTTCGAGCAACAGCCGAGGATCATGCTTGAGGAAAACACACTCTAGCCCAAGCCACTTCGAGCAAAGCCTGGCTACTGAGTTGTTCAGAGGAGGCACAACCGACGCACAAATCGCGGCATCCGCCCGAAACTCCAACCCGCTGAGATCAAACAACGCTCGAAGTTGCGCCGCCATTTCATCTTCGGTGGCGTGGTGATCGGTTTGCAATCGCCAGGTTGTCCACTTCCCTTCGGATTCGAGCCCGAAAACGGTTTGGGTGTTGCCAATATCTATTGCCAGAAGCATGAACTCTTAGTCTACGCCACAATATGTCAGCGATGGGTGGCTTTAACATTGGGGAGATTCGGGTTGATCCGCCCGTTTTGCTCGCGCCGATGGAGGATGTGACCAATCTTCCCTTCCGCCTCATGGCCAAACGGATCGCCGGGCCGGGCTTAATGTTCACCGAGTTTGTCAGTGCGATGGCGATACATTACGGCGCCCAAAAGACCTTCAAGAAAATGGAAATTCATCCCGACGAGCGCCCGCTCGGGATCCAAATCTTCGGCGGCGATCCGGTAATCATGGCCGAAACCGCGCGGGTTGCAGAGGAAATGGGAGCCGATCTTGTGGATATTAACATGGGCTGCTGGGTTCCGAAGGTTTGCAAAACTGGAGCGGGCGCAGCGCTTCTGAAAGACCCCGAGAATGCGGCCCTTATTGTGCGAAAAGTGGTTGAGGCGGTTAAGGTTCCGGTTACAGTGAAGGTGCGAGCGGGCTGGGATTGGTCTCTCTTTGCCGCTCCCGATCTGGCCCGGCGGTTCCAAGATGCGGGGGCAAAAATGATTACCCTTCATGCACGTTTTGCTAAACAGGGTTTCGAAGGTGAAGCCGATTGGCGGCTAATTGAAGCCATGCGCGCATCGGTGCAAGTTCCATTAATCGGAAACGGCGACGTAAAGAAGCCCGATGATGCCCTCAAAATGATGCGCGAAACGGGGTGCGATGGGGTGATGGTCGGCCGCGCGGCAATCTCCAATCCCTGGCTCCTGCGCGATATTGTGCTGGCTTCCAAACGGTTGTTACCGGCGTCTCCTCCAAGATTGAGTGAGCGGGTTGAGGTTGCCCTCGAACATTTGCGCCTCATGATCGAATTTGAATCGAAACACTCGGACATGGGCGAGTTATTCGCGTGCAGGCAACTGCGCGGGCAGATTCCGATGTACATTAAGGGCTATCCAGGCGCGGCCCCGCTGCGAGAAAAACTCACCAAATGTAGCAGTTACAAAGAGTTTGAAGCCTTGCTCGTGGACTTTGGCCAAAGCCACTCAGAATAAAAATGCCGAGGGTTTGCACCCTCGGCATCAAAACAGGCGAGATGGCTGTTCTACGGTTGAGCTTTGATTCGGATGTAATCCGTATTGATCGAAGCCGTGCGCGCGAGGGTCGAATCCAACTTATCATAGTTGCATCGAACCTTGACAATACCGCCACTGATATACGAGCCCGGACTTGGCACCGATACGTTGAGAACTGTATCCGTGTTCTGGGGAACGACCGTCGTTGCCACCGTTACCCAAAGGCCGGTGGTTGGGTTCAGCACTTGCACGGTTTCAGTCGCGCCGGGGAAGGACGCACTACGCTCAAGCGTGATATCCAGCTTCGAAAGCGAGCTGAGGCCAGTCGTAAAGGTCGTGTCAATATCGCTAGAGAAGCGACTTCTCGATGAAATGTACGAACTTCCGACTAAGAGCTTGTTGTTCTCGCTAATGGCCAGGCTCGCGAGGTTTCCGCCAAAGTTTGGCGAAGCTCCGATAGCAACCGCACTTGGGGCGAGCGGACCATTGATTATGCCGTTCACGACGAGCGCGTAATCTGCATCAATCACAGCTGCCGTTTCAGGTCGAGCATCCGTGTTAATATCTGAACCAATTACTTCGACGGTGTAGGTTCCCGCCGCTGGGCTCTGAATGTAGACATTTTCGACGGTGTTTATGTTGTCCTCAACTCCGCCGGATGCCGTCCAGTTTGCATTGGCCATCCCGTTGTTGCCGCGCCAAACAGTTCCAGTTGGACCCGTAATGCGCAAGCTAAGATTGTTCTTGCGAGCTTGAGCCGCACCAACCGCTCCCGGCGGATCGGTGTAAGCCATTGTCGCCTTGAGCGAGGGCTCGCCCGCTACTACAACGACTTTGTAGGTTTTGGTTTGGAGGTTCGTAAGCACGTCAGTCTCGTTGACGAAACACATCTTGTTACGGGCGTTGTAGAGATTGCTCAAATGAACCGAACCCCAGCCTTGCACGTTTCGGGTGATATCAAACGGAGCGGGCAGTGGGTATTGGTTGGCGGTGTTAATCATCAGCGCTTTAGCCAATGTGGCCCTGGGCCGATTGTCAAACACCGTTGACGCCGCCGCAGTGTTTCCAAAAATGCCGTTGTGCCACATTTGGAACATGAGTCCAAAGTGCCCAGCGGTTATCGGAGTTGCGCCGCTTGTTCCACCAAATCCCGTCGTGTACGCCGTATTGCTTCCCGTCGTCGGACAAAGCGTTGCATCGTAATAGTGTGCTAGTTCAGGTTTGATTCGACCATCCGCAGCAGGTCCGATACTTGCCCCCAGAGAATGGCGGTCATCCGTGAGCACCGCAGTGTTCTGATGGAAGAACGCTCCAATCGAAACTACGTTCTTGGCCCAAGCCTCTGGTCGGGACATTTGGTTGCCAGCATTTGATTGCGAGTTAAGAATCGTTACGTCATTCAGGAAAAGGATATTGTCCATCTCCGCCGAAATCGTGGTGTAGCTCAGAGTACGGGCATTTCCCCAACTATTGGATTGATAAACGCAGAAGTAGGGCGCTGTCAACAGTTGTTGAGTGTGCGTCATTCGATTTCCGCCGGACATTGAATTGTAACTTGCGATGACTCCTTGCGCATTTGGCATCATGCCCCGTCCAAGAGCATTACCGGCGCCGTTGCCAAAATTGATGCCGTAAGTCGAAGTTCCGTGAGAATCGGATACGATGGGTGAAGCGGCGTGTTGTATTGGCGGGAGGGTTTGGAATGCTGAGTGGGTGAGGAGTAAGCCACCATCCATAACTTCAGCCCGAACGCCTTGACCAGTGTATCCAAGGGTGGTCTCAATAAAGTTCCCACCGTAGTTTGCGCGAGCTATATCCATGTCATTCTCAGGGAGGCCCCAAGCATCAACAAAGTGGACTTCATTGAAACCAAGCACCTGCTTTAACTGGATTGGGCTCAACTCGGCGGCCATCCTGTAACCTTGCGGGATCAGCTCAACAATGCTGCCGCCAAGTTCAATGATTCTCGCCGCCACCATGGCTTGCATCCCAGTCCCGGCTTCATTGACTTGAATGTTGTACTTGCGGGTTCCGAGTATGCCCCGATCTAACAACTTCATGAGATCTGGATCGAGTCGGTAAGCCGCCTCATACGCACCCATCCACCGAACGAACTCTAGAGCCTGAATAGCCGCACGTGCTTCGGCTGGAATCTGACAGATCATACTATTGGTCGGTACGACGTCGTAGCAGGTGCCACCCGCCGATTCAATCGCTCGCCGATAGGCTTCCAGAGGCTGCGTTTTGAACTGAATCACGAACATTTCGTTCTCCACAGGCGTTGTTACTGTCTCGCTTAGAGCGGGTACCGACTTGAGCGGGTCAAAGGTTGCATAACGCAACGCGACTGTACTATCAGCCGCTACTTCGCGCAAAACGGTCTTGCCATCTAGCGCAATCGCGTATCGTGCCTCACTACCTTCGTTCCAGAGGGCGATCACCGACCCATCGTTCAACCGCTGCGTCGAGCGATTTGAAATCGAAGCTTTGGTCGTGCGGAATGCCGGACCATCTTGGAGGCGCAAGCTATAGCCACCAGGAACGCGGTTGACGAGAAGTGTGGGTGGTGGCAGAGTTGCCGCCATCGCTGTGAAAAGAAGATTTCCGAGCATCAGTTATTTTCCAACATATTTGGCCCAAATTGCTCGTTGTTTAGAAAGTGAAGCTAGAACCTGGTGATAATACGAGCCATCGGCCCTGAGGTCCGCCTTCACTCCGGCCCCAGTCGGGCAAAGAAAGTAAAAAAGGCGATCCGTAAAGATCGCCTTTTTACTCTCAGAAACACTTTTTCAGCTTCGCTTTCGCCTGCGCAACAGTGCTACTCCACCGAGGGCAAGCGCCGCCAGCGTAGTTGGCTCGGGGGTGCTTGCCGGAGGAGTCTCCAGATAAATTGTGTTTCCTCCCCCTGGTAGGAACTCCGCAAATCGAACATGAACGCCCGTGTTCTCTACCGTACCGTTCAAACTAGATAGCGAGAACGTTTGCGAGCCACCCGGAACGATTCCTTGGTTCGGGTTCGTTTTGAATCCAGCGATGCCGCCGAGTCCCGAATAGCTTTGACTATAGTTCCATTGGGCAAAGCTCGTTCCCGTCGCACTCATGTCGTTATCGTTGTCCAAGGCCCAAAATCCAAACAACTCGGTGACGGTGTAAGTCTGGTTCAGATAGACAACGGTTGGAGCCGCCGAAAGCTGCACGTCCCAAGTTAATGAGTTGAGTTGGGTGATCGTTATTCCGGTAAAGGAGTTGGCAATCTGGAACGAGCTACGAGATTGAGCCGCAGAAAACGCTGCGGAAACGGCAACTAGTGAAATCAACAAAAAACGCTTCATGAATATTCAATCTGTCAAACAGCATTTTATGTGCCTTTGTTCCGCGATAATCCCAAATTTCAGATTCTTGCGCGAAATCTGGGGAGATTACTAGTCAGCGACAGCGCCCGAAACAACCAAGCTTCAAATCACTCGGCCCGAAGTTCGCAATTTGTGACGAGGTTCGTCACAATTAGTGGCCTACAATAAAGGCTAATGGAGCGCCAAAACCCATTTTTCAAGCCCGGTGGGACGATGGAGCCTAGCGCGCCAAGCTACATCGAGCGGGTGGCCGATGCTCAGTTGCTTCAAGCTCTTCTCGCGGGTGAATACGTTTATATTCTCGATTCACGCCAAAAAGGCAAATCCTCTTTGGTTGCGCGCACGATTGTCAAGCTTAAGGAGCAAGGCATCGCCACGGTCAAACTCGACCTCCAGCGAATCGGAGCGAACGTCACCCCCGAGCAGTGGTATGCCGGGCTGCTCGCGGGGATTGGACAAGAGCTTGGGAATAGTAAACAGCTTTTTGAATACTGGGAAGCCCGGCAATCAGTAGGGCCGCTGGCTCGTTGGGTGGGGGCTATCGCCGAAGTGGTGCTGTCCCTTTCGAACCAGCGCATCGTAATCTTTGTGGATGAGGTTGACTTCGTGCGGGCCTTGGATTTTCCCACCGATGAGTTCTTCGCGGGAATCCGCGATTGCTACAACCGGCGTTCGGAGGAAACCGGATTTGATCGTCTTACCTTTTGCCTAGCCGGGGTCGCTACCCCGGGGCAACTCATAAGGAACCCGGAAGTCACGCCTTTCAACATCGGGCGAAAAATCGAGCTCTCAGACTTCACCCTTGACGAAATCAAGCCCTACGCGGCGGTCTTGGCAAGTTGCAACCGCGACGGAGAATTGCTCGCCAAACGGGTCCACCATTGGGTGAACGGTCACCCCTATCTCACCCAGCTCGTATGCAGTCACATCGCGGCTAACACTTCGATTGCCGCCGCTGAAGATGTTGATAGGTTGGTACGAGAACTCTTCTTCACCCCCGAAGCCCGCAATCGTGAGCCTAATTTTGCTGATGTCGAGCGCCGCATTCTCGATCCAGACGTACCGGGCATGACGCCCGACGAACGAAAGACCCAAGTGCTTGAACTGTATGGTCGCTTGCTGAAGGGCAAGGGGCTGGAGGTCTCGGAGGAAAATCCGGTCCTCGCATCTCTCCTGCTCAGCGGGATCGCGATTGAACAAGGAAATGAAATCAAAGTCCGAAATCGGGTCTACGAGTTGATTTTTAATGAGCAATGGCGCAAGAGTGTTATGCCTGATGCCGAAAGCCGTCGCCAGCGTCGTGCCCATCGCTTGGGCGCAATTAGAGCGGGCAGCGTCGCCGCCGTTATTATCGGAGCGATGGCGTTCCTCGTAGTTGCCAATATGAAACTGGCCGCTGAGCGGAGCGATGCGATCAAATTAGCTGACGCCAATGCGGATCGAGCCGAGCGGGAATCCTATATCCGAACCATGTCCATCATTGACTTCGAGGCTAGAAATGGGAAGTGGCTCCGGGTTCGGCAACTGTTGGATAAGAGCAAGGATTCCAAATTTAGGGGCTGGGAGTGGGATCATTGGGATCTTCAACTCAATGGTCATATCGAGCAGTACAAGATGCCCTCATGGGTAGGCACGATCCTCCCGACCGCCGACGGTGATTGGAAGGTGGATAGCACAGGGTGCCTTGGCGCAATCAGGAACAAAGCCCTCACGGTCATCCGGCAGCAAGAGGCAACCGGCAATGGGTTCGTAACTCCGGCGTTTTGGGGCTCCAACCTTGGCAACAATTCCTGGGGTGTCTTTGACGCAGACTCGGGGAGAAAGCTTTATTCCTTGCCTGCAAGCAGAGTTCTCGCCCGAACTTGGTCGGATTTGGCGGTTTTGGAATTACCTGGATCGTTGAAACTGGTTCGCGTCGGTTCCCGGGCCGCAACCCCCGCTGGCCCAATTCCCCAGATCGCTGATCTCAACACTGCTTTCACTTCAGCTAGCCGGTGGGTGTGCCTCATGGATAAGCGAAGTGGTTGCACCTTTGTTGATCGGAAGCACAATCGCACTTTTAGGATAGAGCATAAGGCGTTTGACAGAAATGTCATCGGCATTTTTGATCAGGCGGAGCGGCTGGTGTACTTTTACTCGCTTAACAACCTGGTTTACGTCTTTGACTTAGAAGAACGTCGCTTTGTTCAAAAAATGGCGAATCAAGGGGCGCCAGTTGCGTGCGCAGTTCTCAGCCGGGACGAACTCAAGTTGCTTACCGCCGGTCAAGATGGAACGGCAAGGTTATGGGATACCCGCAGTGGAGCGCTCCTCCACACCATCATCGGACACCAGGAGGGGCTAGGGGCAGTTGCATTCAATTCAACGGAAACGCAAGTGATGACGGGTTCCCTCAATGGCGATTTGAAGCTCTGGGATTTGAATCGGCCCTCGCCCGTCTGGACGATTCGCGAACAGTCCGGACAAATCAACATGGCCCGACTGAACCATGATGCGAGTCGGCTCATCGCCATCTCCGAGGGCAAAGAGGGGATGTGTGTGATTTACGACACCGTCAATCGGATTCCGCTCTCAAAGGTGCGTATAGGCTCTATTCCTCCGCCCGGTCTACTAAAATTGTCGGAAGACGGAGGGACGGCGATTGTTGGAAGCGAAGGGGGTGACGTCTGGTGTTTCGATTTGGCCTCGGCGTCTATCCGGTGGAAATCAACGCCCTTCAAAGATAGCCTAAATGCTGCCGCAATCGCACCAAATGGCGAGCAGGTTATTGTCGGAGACTATGCCGGTAATGTCGCCGCCCTATCTATGAAAACGGGCGGCCTTCTTAAGAGACGAAGCATCGGTGCGGACCGGGTAGTAGGATTTGCCTACCATCCAAACAGTGATGTGGTAGCCATGGGGTGCCTCAGTGAAATATTCGTGTGTCGGACAAGCGACTTAAGCACCGTCAACAAATACGAGGATCCGATCCCACGGACTGTGAGATCAATGGTGTTCACGGCCGATGGAGAACTACTCACAGCGCGCAACTTCAAGGTATCCCTACTGTCCTGGCCCGGCCTCGCTGAAATCCGGGAGTTCAAGGGCCATGCGGGCCGGGTCTATGGAGCGTTCCCTTCGCCTTCAGGAAACCTTCTCCTGACCCACGGTTCCGACGGCACCGCAAGAATTTGGAATTATGCAACCGGTGCCCTCCTTCAAACTTTGAGACACGACTCCTGGGTTTCAACGGCGGAATTTAGCGCCGATGAAACCCGGGTGATCACTTCTGCCGATGACAAAACGGTCAAAATCTGGAGCGTGGCCACCGGTGAGCAGATAACTCAACTTCCCTCTCCCGATAGCCCCATGTTCTGCGCGAGTTTCTCGGGAGACCAATCAACGGCGGTCACCGGGGCCCAAGATGGAACGGTTACCGTTTTCTTCACCCGCAAGAGTCTTCCTTGGCGCCGATATCTTGAGTCAACCCGCAAATTGTGACGAGGTTCGTCACATTTAATCACCTACAATAAAAGTCATGGAGCGACAATCCCCGTTTTTCAAGCCCGGTGGGACAATGGAGCCGAATGCGCCCAGCTACGTAGAGCGGGCGGCGGATGTTCAGCTGCTTGATGCTCTGATCGCGGGTGAGTATGTTTACATTCTCGATTCGCGCCAAAAAGGCAAGTCCTCTTTGGTTGCGCGTACGATTGTCAAGCTCAAGGAACAAGGGATCGCAACGGTTAAGCTTGACCTCCAGCGCATCGGTGCCAACGTAACCCCCGAGCAGTGGTACGCCGGGTTGCTCGCCGGGATTGGGCAAGAGCTTGGGAACGGCAAGGAACTGTTTGAATACTGGGAATCGCGGCAATCGGTGGGGCCGCTAGCCCGCTGGGTGGGCGCGATTTCGGAGGTCGTGCTCGCCCAAACCCAAGGTCAAATCGTGATCTTCGTAGATGAGGTGGATTTCGTTCGCGCTCTAGACTTTTCTACGGACGAGTTCTTTGCGGGAATTCGTGGTTGCTACAATCGCCGCTCGGAGGGGGTCGGCTTCGAGCGTCTTGCGTTTTGCCTTGTTGGAGTCGCTACTCCGGGTCAGCTTATCCGCAACCCAGAGATCACGCCTTTCAACATCGGGACAAAGATAGAACTTACGGATTTCTCCTTAGCGGAAACAGAGGGATATGCCTGCGCCCTCGGGAATGGCCGGGACGGCGCGATGCTGATCCGAAGGGTTCATCACTGGGTGAACGGCCACCCCTATCTCACCCAACTCTTGTGTAGCCACATCGCCACCAATCCATCAGTCGCTTCGGCTCACGATGTTGACAAGCTTGTTAAGGAACTCTTCTTTACGCCCGAAGCCCGCCATCGCGAGCCTAACTTTGCCGATGTGGAAAGGCGAATCTTAGACCCCGACGTACCGGGAATGACGCCCGAAGAACGAAAGACTCAGGTGCTTGAGCTTTACGGTCGGCTCTTGAGGGGTAAAGGCGTGGAGGCCTCCGAAGAGAACCCAGTGGTCGCCTCCTTAACCTTAGCCGGCGTGGGAAACCAACTTCGCGGCAGCCTGCAAGTACGCAACCGGGTTTACAAAACTGTCTTCGATGAAGGTTGGCGCCGGCAGAGTCTGCCTCATGCTGAGCTACGTCGAATGCAAGGGGCCACCCGTTTGGCGATTTTGAGGACAACGGCAGTGGCGGGAGTGGTTTTGCTTGCTCTTGCCATCGGAGCGGCTCAGATTTACAAGCTTGCGAAGGACCGGGAACGGGCGCTCGTGACGCTTGGTGAGCGAGGCGAGGAACTTCAGCGGCAAAGCTATGTCGGACTGATGGCAGATATTCGCCTGTCAATGTCTGAAGATCGTTGGATGCGCGTTGGGGACCTGATTCGAAAGTCAAAGGAAAACCCACTTCGAGGTTGGGAGTGGGGTCACGCCGCGATCTCTGTAAATCGGCAAATTTCAGACTTGGCACTTCCCAAGAAACCGGGAGGATTTGAGCGACAGCCCGACGGGTCGCTGTGTCTGGTAACTACCGAAGAAATCTTTCGAGTAGACGCGACGGGACTTGAACTACTGCGAAACCGAGAGCCACTAGGGATACAGCCCAGGTTTCGAAGCGGTGATATGCGGCTGGGAACCGATCCAGATACCCAGGCTCTCGTGCTTCAGGATTCCACCACTGATCGCATTGTTGCAACGACGGCGACGAAACACCGGGTGTTCGATTTCGACCCGAAGACTAAGGCGATCCTAGTGAACCAGGGAGGCGTCAACGAGGATCCCTTCGAGTTACTTGATCTTGCCACTGGGAACTCCCAAGCAAAGTTCTACGGGCCCTCGTTCGCTATTGCCCTCCGGTTGCTTTCCGATGGCACCATCCTCAGTGTCCATCAAGCCGGGCATATCAGGCGCCGAGATCGAAACGGAAAGGTACTCGCAACGGCTAAGGCCGCCGATGTAGAAATGCGGGAGTGGGGGAACATTAGCTTAAGCTTCGATGGGGCCAACTTCGTGTTTTACGATACGCGCTACCGCCAGCTAGAAATCCGAAGATGCTCTGATTTGAATGTGGTTTCCCGACTCCAGGGCCCCTTAGTTAGTGCCTCTACCTGCTCATTTTCTAACGATGGCTCAAGGCTTGCCGTCGGGAATCGCGATGGCATTGTTAAAGTGTTCAATGTTGCCAGCGGCACTTTGATTGACAGTTTTGTTGGTCACCGCCTTGGGATGAACGCGGTTTGGTTCTTGGAAGATAATCGCCATGTTCTTTCGGTTGATACCGGCGCCAACGTGAAAATCTGGTCACTTAGCGCCCCCAAAGCGATTGAAACCCATCCCACCTTTGATACGCAGGCCTCCGAAGCATTTTTGTTGGAAAAAGAGCAGTTACTCATCTCCACAAGTGCAGGTTGGCCCGGTGCCCAGATGTTGATAAGTAGGAATCTCCAAACCGGGGCGATGGCCCGTCAGACCGGTTGGAACTGCCTCCTGGTTTTGGATAGTGGCCTGTTTGTTGGACATAACACTGGCAATGTCATGCGACTGAACCCATCTACGTTGCGAGCCGAGCAAACGGCAAGAGTGTTAACACCGACCCCGAAGAATACGGAGCCCTTAGTCGCCATTTATGGCTTCTCGAACGGGTCACGAATCCTGGTGAAGAGCTTCGACGGCCCCTCGATCGCGTTCGCTATTCTAGATTCACGATCTCTGAAGATATTGACCAGGTTTGAGCTCAATCCTCCGAAAGCGAGCTCCTTTCATGATGTCGTTTCATTTGACGAAAAGGGAGATACCATCTTGGTTACGGCAATCACAAGGGACACGGAGACCGACAGCATCGAGATAGGTGGAAACATCTACCTGATCTCGGGCAAAGACGGTCGAGTTCTGAAGGAAATGAAAACGTCCAAACCATTCTCTGCGGCAAAACTGACCGCCGACGGCAAGCACCTCGTGCTTTCGACCTTCGAGCCGGGAAAATTCGCCTGCACTCCAACCATTTTGGAAACATCAACTCTAAAGGTAGTAGGCACCTTGCCGCCAACCTTTTCGAAGGTAACCAACTTTGAGTTCGACCGGACAGGTCAATTACTTGCAGGTCGCGGCACCGGGACACCTCTCGCTTATTTATGGGATTACCTCAATCGCAGGAAGATCGCAACGCTCGCTCCCGGCGCAAGCATTCGGTCGCTAGCATTCTCCCCCGACGGCGAGCGCATCATAACTGGGGCAACGAACCGCACTAATACGATTTGGAACAGCCGCACCGGGGACGAAGCTTTTACGCTGCGTTATTCCCCCCTGCGCAAAGACGATCAGAATGGAGATGCGGTGAGCGATACTAGCACGTTCTCCACCGATGGGAAGAAAGTGATCATGGCCTGCACGGATGGCGCGATTCGCATTTGGAACACAATCCCCTGGAAGGATCAACCCAAAGCGCCGCGTAAGTAAGGTTCATAGGCCGGGACTCGGAACTTTGGCTTGGCGTCTGGCGACATCGCCAGCACCCCCGCCGCCATCAGGCGATGCCGAGTAGTTAAGTGAACCATGGGCTTGCCCACAATCAGATTTCGAACATCTTCCAGAACCTCTTTATCAAAAGAAACTGCCGTGAATATCCGATGAAGGTGATCGGCGAAAGGGCCATCCTCTAGGGAGCAGGTCGCCCGGAGTTCATTGCAACGCTGGTTTGCCGTGGCCTTGCCGGGCTCAGATTGGCTCAGAAAGGCTAACGCTCGTCTAGTCAAAAAGGGGTGCCCGTTGGCAAGCTCAATTGTCGTATTGATCTCCTCGGATTTTGATATGCCGTAGCGACTCGCAAGCTCGGTAACTTCATCACGCGAGAAGTCTCTTAGGGGCAGCCTCACGCCCACGTTGAAGGGCGATTGGTTGAGGTCGCTAATGAACAGGTGTGCTTCGGTGGCGTATGAAATCACCAGTGAGAGTTTGCTCCACGGCCCTCCCGGATCGAGAGCGCGGCGGTTATGCCAACTTCTAAGGAGTCCAAAGAAGTCATTGGTTAAGGCTCTCCCGAACAAGCTGTCCGCCTCGTCGAATCCCCACACCACCGGTCCTTCGGCTTGCTCCAGAAGGCCGCCAATAATCGTATCCAGATTCATGTTGGGACCGAGCCAATCGTTCCAAGCACTCATTAAGTCTATGGCGACTTTAATTTGGGAGGCGAAACTGTGGGCCAGAGCGCGGTACAGCCTCTCTTCATCGGCGAGTTGACTTTCGCCAATCGTCTGAAAGTCAGTCATAACCGTCCGCCTCTCGTTTTCGCGGGCAAAGGCCATGATTCGAGCCAGCAAGGAACTCTTGCCCACTTGGCGCGGACCTTGTACCAGAATGACGCTTTCGCCCCGAACGATGCAAGCTTCCGCCTCGGCGTCCGCTGCCCGCCGAACATAAAAGCGCGAAGTGAGGGCCATGGCCCCACCTACTGGCTCAGAATCTGGAGCCGTTTGGCTGGGCGAAATCGGAGCAACGGCTTTCGGCATATCACCCTCAAGCGCCTCTCTCGCTTGCATGGAAGGCGGCTCGCCCCAGTTTTCATCCATTACCCGCTCAAGATCTTCGAACTGCCGGAGGGCTTCCGCCTCCAAGCCGACGCTTCGATAGGCGTGAATCAGCGCGAGATGAACGTCTTCACGGGTTGGTGCCGCTAACAGGGCGGTACGCCCAATACGAACCGCTTCCTTCCCCGCTCCCGCCTTTATCCTCAAACGACATAGCTCGGCGACGGCCTGGGCATATCGCTCTTCATATTCAAGCCGATACGAATAGATCCAGTCGTCGTGCAGATGGGCTAGCAGTGGTCCGCTATAGAGGGTAATCGCCTCATAAAGCGACTCTTCATCGGACTCATGCAGACCGTGATCAGTGCATTCAAGAAACCGGGAGGCGTCGCTAGCTAGAAACCTGGCACTGGCGGCGACGACGTCACGCTTGGTTTCGATAACGGTGCCGTGTTGATTCTCATCCTCAAGCACATCCCGCAGATCGGAAATCGCTCGTCGGAGATTTTGGGACTGGCGATCACCATCGCTGTCCGGCCAAAACGTCTCCTCCAAAACAAAACGAGAAACTTCGCGCCCGAGGTTCAGAACAAGGTATGCCAAAAGGGACGCTGCCGTGCGCGAACGAAATTTGGCGGGCGCATCGGCACCCATCACAACATCAAATCGGCCAAGGGATCGAACGACCCACTTCGCTTGTCCCGGCCACTCCCCAACCCGCGAATCCAATTGCATCAACATAACCTTCCCTTATGATGCTACCGCGATTAGTGTGACGAATCTGTGACGAAATCCACAGGGACGATTTGTGAATCCGTCACAGTTTCGTCACAACGGGCCCTCCATCATGCAGTGCACAGGGAGCGCCCTGGAGGAAAAAATATGAGAAAAACAATCTTTGCGTTAATCGCGATAACTGCTGTGGTTCTGCCAACAGCGGCATTTACGCCAGCATCGGCTGGAAATCAATCGGCAACTGGAGATTACACACGCTCCAACGGATCACACATGACCATTAACGCCATCAAACACAAAGATGGCACGACCACGGGGGGAATGTTGTTTCGGGCAGTTTCGGGTAGGACCATTACGGTTGCCGTGGATAGCCTGACCGTGATTGGCAACAACGCTTATATCCATGGAATCGTAACGGCGTCAACACTGAATCCAGGTTTGGTGGGATTTCACTCGTATCATCGGGTTGTGGATAACGGGGAGGGAGGCGGCGCCGAGCCAGATCGCGCTTCGTTTTTTAATAACTTTGCAAGCCCACCCGCTGATCCCTTGCTCGGATCAACGTTCGCTATCCTCGATGGCAACATTCAGGTTAGAGACGGCTCGTAAATCGGGGTACCGATCAGCAAAGAGTATGGGCGGCGGGAGCCGCCCATACTCTTTTTCTTCGTTGGTGAACTCCGTCACAGTTTCGTCACAACTTAAGAAGTATCATTGTTATCACAGCAATAGCTGGTGGGGGAAGTCCCCTGGAGGAACTATGAAAAAACACACTCGATCAATGAGACTTATCGCCGGAGCCATGGCTCTTGGCCTCATCATTACGGCCCAGGCGCAAGTGACTGCCTTGGCGTCGCTCGCCTGGAACGGTGCCCAGGGTAACGGCACCAGCCCGGGGTTTGGAGCCGCCAT
The DNA here is from genome assembly GCA_031386985.1 of Armatimonadota bacterium. Taxonomy (GTDB): domain Bacteria; phylum Armatimonadota; class Fimbriimonadia; order Fimbriimonadales; family Fimbriimonadaceae; genus JANJUB01. Next base: position 214,451 of record JANNCV010000016.1, on the reverse strand, counting down.
TAGCGGCAATGGGCGCTACGTGGCGTTCCTCTCGCTCGCGAACAATTTGGTCCCGGGAGACACGAATGGCTATGGTGACGTCTTCGTGCGAGATACGTGGCCCGGTGGGACAACAGTTCGCGTCTCCGTTGCCGACGGTGCTTTGGGTGCGCAGGCAACGGGAGGAGACAGTAGCAACCCGAGTATCAGCCCCGACGGGCGATTTGTCTCGTTCTCGTCGTTAGCTTATAATTTAGTTGGGATGGGTGACCAGTTGGCAGACATGAACGGAGCGAAAGACGTCTTCGTCCGAGACACGTGGAACAACACAACCACGCTCGTCTCCGTTGCTGATGGGTTTGGCGGGGTGCAAGGAAATTTCGATAGTGACTCCTCTGCCATCAGCGCCGACGGAAACGTCGTCGTCTTTCGATCCGTCTCCACAAACCTCGTCGCCGGTGGCACAACCGGTTCCCAGGTGTTTGTTCGAAACATTGCGTTGGGAACCACCACATTAGTCTCCGTCGCGATAGGCGGTGGTGGCGGAAACGGCACCAGCGGTTTCTTCCAGACAGCCATCAGCCCCGATGGATTGGTTGTTGGATTCTCATCGACCTCGACCAACCTTGTGGCGAGCATCGACACAAACAACGCTAGCGATGTCTTCGTGCGAAATCTCGCTGCCGGAGTGACAACGCGGGTATCAAGCACGAGCGGAGGATCGGCCGGAGACGCAGGCAGCTATTCCTCTGCGCTTAGCTCGACTGGGCGTTACGTGGCATTCTGCTCAGACGCAAGCAACCTGATCTCGGGAGACACGGGTGGTCAGAGAGACGTCTTTGTGCGGGATACGCAAACCGGAACAACCACAATCGTCTCTGTTTCTTCAGCCGGGGCAAAAGGAAATGGCTTTAGCGGCAGCAGTAACAACGGTTGGGGAATGTGCGGTATCAGCGGTGATGGCCGATATGTCGCGTTTCAGTCACTCGCCAACAATCTAATCGGCAACAACAAAGACAAGAACAACGCCCAAGACATTTTTGTGCGAGACCGTCAGTTGGGTCTTACGACTTTGAGATCGGGAACTTCGGTCGGAGTGCCGGCAAACGGGGCGAGTAGTGGTCCCTCAATCAGCTCGGATGGGCTATCCGTGATGTTCTGCTCTCTCGCAACCAATCTTGTAGCCAGTGACACCAATGGCTTGATGGATGTGTTTCGCCGAGGTTAGATACGAGCATCATTTGAAACCGGCCCGTTCGCGGGCCGGTTTTTTTGTTTGTGAATCTCGTCACAGAATGGTCACACTTTGTACCATATCATGTAATCTCATGGGACTGCCCTGGAAGGATGTTATGAAAACACAAAGTAGATCAATGAGAGTTCTCGCGGGAATACTTGCCATTGCGGGATTAAGTATTGCCGCACACGCCCAGCCCGGAGTGAGTCAAGCGCGGCAAGAGGCCACCGTTCACGCCCGAGCATCAGCCGCGCTTTTGGCGAACCCGACCTTGGTTCGCAACCCCTTCGCCGTCTTGGTGAAGTTTAAGCCTGCCGCTACAAACACAATGCGAGACCATGCCCGGGCGATGTCCGGGACTTCAACGTTGCGGCAATACAGTTTGGTCCCCGGACTTGAACTTGTCCAAGTCAGTGGTCCGCCGGAGTCGGCGGTTGCGGCGCTTAAGGCAATGCCCGGCGTTGAGTATGCCGAGCTTGACGTCGTGATGCGCGCTGACCAAAGCCAACGGTTCCCCAGCGAAACCACGTTCCATCCCTATTCGTGGGGAATGCATAATGAGGGCCTACCCTTTAACGGCAAGTTCCCGACGCCGGGCGCGGATGTGAACTGTCCAGAGGCTTGGTTTGTTACCGTTGGTAACCCAGACTTCGTCGTTGCAGTTATTGACACTGGTGTTCAGTGGTCGCACCCCGGCATTGCCGCCAACATTTGGAGCAATAGTGCTGAAGTTGCGGGCGTAACCGGCTTTGATGACGATCAAAATGGCTATGTTGACGATTATCGCGGTTGGGACTTTTCGCAAGGCGATAACGACCCCGATGACTTGAACGGTCACGGCACTCACGTTGCCGGAACGATTGGAGCATCTGAAGGAAACGGTGGTGTTGTGGGGATGATGTGGGAGTGCAAGATCATGCCCTTACGATTCCTGAATGCGACCGGAGGAGGGTGGATGTCCGACGCGGCTCTCGCTGTTCAGTATGCGGTGAATAAGGGCGTCAAAGTCTCTAACAACAGCTATGGCTACGGAACGAACTCCGTCAACCAAAGCCTGTACGATGCGATTAATGCTTCGAAGAGTATTGGGCACGTCTTCGTGGCAGCGGCTGGAAACAGCGGCACAAACCTCAATCGCAACAATAATCACTATCCGGGGACCCACGATCTCGATAACATTATCTGCGTCGCCGCAACTGATATGAACGATCAACTGGCTACGTTCTCGAACTATGGAGCCGCCAAAGTTGACCTTGGTGCACCCGGAGTTTACGTGTTGAGCACGTATTTACTTGGTTGGAATGGACCTGGATCTTGGCAGGCTTACCTGGATGGCACCTCGATGGCCTCGCCTCATGTAGCGGGAGCGGTCGGACTCGTTTATTGCCAGAATCCGACTTGGACGTATCAGCAGGTGCGAGCTCAAATTATCAACACCGCCCGTCCCGTTGCTTCGCTTGCTGGCTTGACGGTGTCGGGTGGAGTGCTAAATGCCGCCGCCGCGCTCGGGGTGGCATACCCGACTCCTCCAATGGCACCGAGTAGCGTGAGCGCCATTAAACTCTCAGCGGGCCTGGCTCGAATCAACTGGGCCGACAACTCAAGCAACGAAAGTTGGTTTGAGCTGGTCCGTGAGACCAAGGTTGGGAATTCGTGGGGTTCAGCGATCAATCTTCCTAACGTGGGAGCTAACACCGTGACCACGACGAATAGCGGAGTGTCAGGAACCAACTATCGCTACAAGGTGCGAGCTGTAAACGGTTATGGCGAATCGGCTTGGTCCGCTTGGTCGGCACAAGTCAAACTTTGACGACCTGAGGAGGAACAAGAGCCCGGTCCCTGCGGAGGGCCGGGTCTCTTTGTTAGCCTCCTCGGAAATTTGATCCACAAATTTCCGAGCCGAAGCTGTCAATCTCCTTAACGTCGCCCCCTTGAGACATGTGTTAGTCGAAAAAGATTCCGCTGAGCGTTACCAGCTCGCCTCGAACCTTGACAAACCTGAGTTTGACGGAGCGATCGTATTCGAAGGTGAGATAGACCCCGTTCCCATGGTCTTTCACCATGCTCACCGGAGCTATCAATTTGAGGGTTGCCGCGTCGAGAATTTCTACTCCGGATCGGATGCCTTGCTTCTTCCAATCCACAAAATAGAGTGTAAAGCGGTGTTTCTGCCGATCCTTTACGTTGATGGCCAACGACATCGTTTGATCAGAATTCGAGAGGCAACTGGCTGTCCGCGATGGGAGGCTCTCGCGATCAGAGGCTAGGGCGCGACCATCGGTGGTTGAGGATGACCAGACCGTTGTATCGGGGCGACCGGCCTTCGGGAATGCGCGGAAGAAATCCAAAGAGTCAACGTAGCTGGGCAGCTCCATCTTGTCCTTCCCATCGCCAAGATAGCCGCAAAGCACGTATCCATCACGACCATACTTGCCACCCCAATTCCCGCTAGTTTTGCGGTCTTGTTTTGAGACACGCGCCGCGTAAACCTCTTTCTGGGGCTTCGGCTTTGGGCGTACGCCCTCGTACAAAAACGAAAGGGAGTAGGAGCCTGGATCTAGTCCGTTAAGGAACAAAAACTCAGAGTCTTCCCTCCCCCCTTTTATTCCTGGGACGAGATGAAATTGACCGTCCCAAACGAGCTTTCCGTTCACCAAGACTTGCTTTATGGTTCGTCCCGTTTTGGGCAATCCGATGCGGCCGATCGTGCCCTTTGGTGCCGAAACGTGAGCCGTACCCTTTGCAAGGTCAAAACTTGCACTGATATCGCCATGAGTAGTGGGCGTAGTTCCGGAAACCTGCGTCAGCGTTGAGCCCAGATGGGGCTTGATATCATAGGTGGCAAACCCGGGTGAGGTGGGCGAAATCCCGAGAACGTCTTCGCTCAACCACTTTACAACCCCCGCACCCCACGGGTGACATAAGCTAACGATTCCACATTGTGCGTTCGGCACGGCGTCATTTTTACCAATGATCGAGTTCCATGACGGGCGATAAACTTCGAAGGTTGTCGTACCCCCGTAGTTCACCATGCCGCCCCACATGTCGCCAACGCTGGTCAACGCGTCGTCCCATTTACCCAGCCGGCTTTGGGCTTGTAAGATGAAGTATTGGTTGAAAGGAGAGATCGAAAGTCGGTTGACTCGATCGCTGAACTCCCGGTTATAGAGGTTTTCGAGGGCGACCGTGTCGAGCAAACCCGTATTCACTGCGTCGGCCGCGGCGTGGATGCCGAAGCTCGAATGCCAACCCGCTTCACGCTGGACTTCCGCCATCTTCGAGTTCGCATATTCCATGAACTTGTCGTGGAGGTCTGGTCTTCCAACCTGGGCCATTGCCATTGCGAACTCCCGCCACACCCTAATCGAGAGCATCTTGTAGGCATCTTGTGACTCAGTGTTCGGCCTAAACCAAATTTCAAACCCGGCCCCAACGCGCTCGTCCCAGCCATAAAAACTGAGCCCAGGATTCGTCCCAAAAACCTTGTAAGCGCTTTCCAACTTCTTGGTTGCGTTGTCAATGTAGCTCTTCAGCGCTTCGGCATCGCCCGTATAGTGGTAGTAATCCAACACGCTCAGCACCCAGTAGAGAGCGTAACTGCGAATGCCGTTGTCCTGTTGCGATGTGTTTTCAAGATTCTTTTTGATGAAGTCGTAGTTGCCAAAGGCGACCAAAGCTGCCGCCTGCGATGGGTGAGCGTCCCCGGTCCACGAGATGCGGTCTCCGCGCTCCATCAGGATCGCACCGAAATAATCTTTACACAGCGATGCCTTGACGCCATAAGCCGACATGTACCAGATCTTGGTTAGCATCGGATCGCTGCATGAAAAGCTGCCTTGGTAATTGGTCGGTTTAACTTGGCAAACCGCCCTGACTCCGGTAATATGCCACGGCTTTTGAGCCGATTTAACCTTAATCCAGGCGAACCGAACGCCGTCGTACAACTCATCATTTAACTTTAGGCGATACGTATTGCCAATTTTTTGGGGCGCAATCGTCTTGTTAACTCCCGGCTCGTTGTATTCGCTTATGCTCATCTCAACATCACCCGGACAATCGGGGCTATCGAATTCAATCCAGGCCGCACACTCCACTCCGAAATCCAGTCGAATCACACCTTCGGCTTTCACTTCAAGGTTTGGAGTGTTACCAAGGAGGGACGCCGTACCGGCAAAGTTAGCCCGGGGAGTCGCCACGACCGCCTTGGGGCGTAGCACGTAGATCTGCAGGTCATCTGCCGCTTTTGGGTTTTCCCATCGGTATGCAACGAGGGGATCGGGAGATTGTGGAACCCGTTTGCCCGTGAACGACCCACCGCTCACATACTGATAAGGTTGCGGAATCGGCGAGCGAATCGGGGCGTCCTGAATTCCCAGCGCCAACATGAAACCTAGAATCACTGCGAACCCCGGTACACGTTCACTTCGTAGATTGACCAGGTATAGGTTGGGTTAGCCCCCGTCTGAGTGATTCGAACCCATCGCTTCGTCTGCAAGGGCAGCATCACCGATGTGATCCCGAGTTTCCCTCTTCCCGTAGCAATGGGGCCACTCCATCGAACTCCGTCATCAGAAACAGCAATCGCGAACTCGTTCGGAGTATCCCAGAGGGCCCAGGAGTTATCGAACTCAATTCGGTCAAAAGATTGTGGTTTTAGCATATCCACCTGAAACCACTGACCCGGATATTGCTTCTTGGTCATGTCGCGCCAACCCGTCCAGTGATCCCCGTCAATGGCGTTAGCAGCTGAGATATCGGTGGGGACTTCCCCGCTAAAGAGGTAAGTAGTATCGGGAACGGAACTGGTCGCCTCCCAATCGCGCCTTTCGAGGGCAATCTCCCGTCGCTTGGGCTGGGGTGGCGGTTTGGGCGAATGCATCGGAAGAACTCCCCTCGCAACGAATTTCCAAGAACCCGGAGATACCTTAAACTTCACATAAGCCCCCTCGCCTCCCAAGAAAGAAACACCGCCCGCCATTGAAGTAGGGTTACCGTTCCAAATCAGGATCCGGTTTGCCGTGATTGAATCCAGGCGATCAAAGGATGCTCTGGGGATGCCAACGATTGCGTTCGTTCGAATGGGAACGTTTACGCTGAGCGCAAACTCGTTCGCAGTCTTCTTTATTGTAACCCGGATATCGCCCTTGACAGAAGGAACAACGACCTTGATTGAGTTCAAAAATGCTTCCTGGGGAAGGACTTGAAAGGTCGTCCAACCGGGTTCAATGGGCTGCACTCCCGCGATATCTTGCGATAGCACCAGCGCCGGTGGATTCCAACCATGATTCAGTGAAGACCCTTCGTCGTATGAGTCTCGATGCGACGCCCACCACCGGTCGTAATGCTCCCAGAGCGTGGTGAATGAGGCCGGGATCATGGTTTTGTACCGCGTGTACATCCGCAGCAGGGCCTTATCGGGCTTGCCCATTTTGCAAAGCGCTTCGAAAACCCAACGATCAAAGAAGCAGCTCGAATAAGTCTTCGTGGCCAGAACGTTTTCGTAGATGGGCTTCCACTTTTCTGGGCTCGCAAGCCCGACATTCACCGCCATAGCATTTGCCCGATCATCGGGAGTTATCACCTGACTCGACATGTAAAAACTTCCTTGCCAGAACTTCGCATCAAAAGTTGACTCAATATCCTTAAGTTTTCGGTCAATCTCGGGAACGTCCGCTTCGTGGCCCGTTGCCAGAGCCATCTTGCGCAGGGTGCCGAGGCAGTTGTAGTAGAAGCAAGTTTCGATGACCGCAGTATCTTTCACCTCTTTGCCCCAATCAAACCAAGTGCTCTTGTTTCCGAATTTATAAGTGTCAAACAGGAATGTCTTGGTCTGATCATAAACGGCACGGATGGAGTCCAAGTCGCCCGTATGCAGATAGTAAAACCAAAGGCCATATTCGCCCAAAAACTCGAGGTGCTGTCCTGGATAGAACTTGGGCTCCAGCTTGCGTCGCACCAGCTCTTTCGCTAACTGGTGAGCTTTGGAGTCAAAGACATAAAAGCACTGGTTCAGCTCAGGAGTGCCATCACCCCAAAATCCCACGCGCTCTCGATCTGGACAATCGTAAAAGTGATCCCGCATGCAAATGTATGCCGTCCTTGCGGCTTTCGTCCAAAGCACATTGAAGTCATTATCGTTGCATTCAAAGGAGCCCGCAAAGGTTGTGTTGAAGCCAGTTTCTCGATACTGCACTGATTTCACTCTCACCCCGGCAGGAATCGTGTACATGGCGCCTTCGCCACTCACCCAGTTCTTGGCTTCGACTTGTTGGAGTCCGGCTACCGTAACATAACGCTCAGTCTTTGTTAACCATTGAACTAACACATTCGTAGAGTTGAACAACACCGTATTGCCAGCCGCCGATTCAAGCTCAATCCAGGGTTGAAAGTGGCAGTTATAGGGCATCGTGCAGATAAGTCTCCACGGCTTGTCCTCAGAGTGAGGCAACTTTTTTGAGACGCGAACGTAGATCTTTAGCCCGTAGTCCTTGATCATCGGCTCTGAAATTGTTGGCCCCATAGATCTGGCTCCGATCGTTGCAATAACAAGTGAAACAAACAGAGCCATGACCCGCAGTTATACCTGCCAACCTCTCGTTAGGTGCTAAACTTCAGCCGTGAATTTGGTCTGGCTCGCGATGATAGGTGTTCTGGGCGGAGCCCAAACGACAATGCCTACAACTCCTAATCCCATGGAAAACAACAATATCAATCCATCAAACTTCCTGTGGTTCACAACACCGGCCTCCAAATGGGATGAAGCTCTGCCGGTTGGAAACGGGCGACTTGGGGGGATGGTGTTCGGAACCGTTGAGGAGGAGCGGATTCAGCTCAACGAGAACACTTACTGGTCGGGGGGGCCCTATTCTACCGTCGTGAAGGAGGGGTACAAGGCACTTCCAGAAATCCAACGATTGGTGTTTGGAGAGCGGTTTGTTGATGCCCACAATTTGTTCGGTCGGAAGTTAATGGGATACCCGGTGGAGCAACAAAAATATCAGAGTTTGGCCAATCTGCTCTTGCGCTTTTCGCATGCAGCTGAGGCCAAGGATTACCGTCGGAGCCTAGACCTGGCAACCGGAGTTGCAAGCGTTGAGTACACAGTTGGAGACGTTACCTATAAGCGAGAGGTTTTCTCGTCAGCTCCAGACCAAGTAATTGTCGTGCGATTGACTGCGAATAAGCTCGGCTCGTTAAACTTCGTCGCCACCTTGCGCGGCGTACGGAATCAAGCTCATTCTAACTACGGCACCGACTATTTCCAAATGGACCCAGTGGGTTCGGATGGGTTGGCCCTCAGCGGAAAATCCGCCGACTACCTTGGCGTCAAAGGAAAGTTGAAGTATGAGGGCCGGGTCCGGGCCAGCGTCGAAAACGGCACGGTGAAGACAAACGGGGTTGATCTAATTGTAAAGGGCGCAGACGCGGCGACTCTAGTTTTCGTGGCGGCCACCAACTTCGTCAACTATAAGAATGTCACGGCAGATCCGCACCAGCGCGTTGAGAACTACCTAAAGAAGCTGGAGGGCAAGACCTACGGGGCCCTTCAGCGGGCCGCTGAGGAGGACTACCAGGCGTTGTACTGGCGTTCGACGTTAGACATGCCAACCACGCCAAACTCGCTACTCCCAACAAACCTGCGCAAAGAAAAGAGCCAGACCGAATCAGACCCAAGCTTGGCTGCACTTGTGTATAACTTTGGGCGCTATATCTTAATCTCATCGTCACGGCCAGGATTCCAACCGGCAAATCTGCAAGGCATCTGGAACGATGATATGAACCCCTCGTGGGACTCGAAGTACACCACGAATATCAACACCGAAATGAACTACTGGCCCGCCGATTCGGCCAATCTTGGTGAGCTAACCGAACCGTTGTTTAAGCTCATTAAGGAAGTTTCTGACCAAGGCGCTCAGGTGGCAAAGGAGCACTACGGAGCGCGGGGTTGGGTGTTTCACCAGAACACTGACCTGTGGCGAGTTGCAGCTCCAATGGACGGCCCGAGTTGGGGAACCTTCACGGTGGGAGGGGCATGGCTGTGCACGCACCTTTGGGAGCATTACGAGTACAGCAAGGACAAGAAGTTCCTCAAGGAGGCTCTGCCTCTTATTGAGGGCTCGGTGCAGTTTTTCCTCGACTTTCTCGTAAAGCAGCCGAACGGCAAATGGTTGGTGACGAACCCTTCGACCTCGCCGGAGAACTTTCCCGACGGCGGCGGAAACAGGATTTTCTTTGATGAGGTCACGGGGAGCAAGCAACCCGGAACCACCATCTGCGCGGGCTCCTCGATTGATATGCAAATCCTGCACGATCTCTTTGGGTATTACATTCGGGCCTCAGCCGAGCTCAATCAGAATTCGCCTTTGGTTGCCAGAGCAATGGCGGCTCAGGCGCAACTCGCTCCTCCCCAAATCGGCGCGGATGGCTCGTTGCAAGAGTGGGCCGACGACTGGAAGTCGCTAGAAAAGAACCACCGGCACTTCTCCCACTTGTACGGCTTGTATCCGGGTCGCGTGCTTTGGGACAAACGGACCCCCGCCTTAATCGAGGCAATCAAGAAAGTTTTGGATGAGCGAGGCGATGGCGGCAAGGGCTTTTCTATGGCATGGAAGATGGCCTTGTGGGCTCGATTGGGCGATGGTAATCGAGCCCACAAGATATTCAACCAATATCTTCTGGACCAAAACTGCGCCCAGCTATTCGCCCGGTGCGGTAAGGCGATGCAGGTGGACGGCACACTTGGGGCCACGGCCGCGATCACCGAAATGCTGATGCAATCTCATGACGGAGCCATAAATCTTCTTCCCGCCTTGCCAAACGATTGGCCGAGCGGTGAGTTCCATGGCGTTTGCGCTCGTGGTGGGTTCGTACTTGACTTTGTGTGGAAAAATTCCAAAGTCACGGCCGTGAAAGTCCGCTCGAAAGCAGGTGAAATCTGTCGGATCAAAGTTGGACCGGATGTTCAAATTTATTCCGAGGGTAAACCGATCACGCCTAAACAGTTGGATGGCGGAGTGATTGAGTTCCCGACGACCAAGGGCCAAACCTATGGGATCGCGTTGATATGATAAGGAATCACGGCCTCGCCTTCGCCGCCTGCGTACTATGCGCAACTTCAATAGCAATGCCAAAGAAACAACTCACCATTAGCGATCTCACGCTGGAGAATATTTACAGTCGGGGCACTTTCTCTCAAAGGGGAATTGGCCAAGTGCGGTGGATGAAGGATAACGTGAGCTATTCTACGATCGAAAGCGCCAAGAGTGGTGGGCGGGAAATTGTTCGCTATGAGGCCGCAACCGGTACCCGGACCGTTCTCGTCGCCGCTTCACGGCTAGTTCCCACGGGCGAAAAGAAACCGCTAGGCATTGAAGACTACCAGTGGTCAGCGGATAACTCGAAGATGCTGATCTTCACCAACACTCGCAAGGTCTGGCGCTACAACACGCGGGGAGACTACTGGGTGCTTAACTTGAAAACCGGCGCGATGAAACAGTTGGGCAAGTCGCTGGAGTCAAGCTCGCTCATGTTTGCCAAGTTTTCCCCCGATGGAACTCGCGTCGCTTACGTGAGCAAGCAAAACATTTACGTTGAAAAGCTTTCAACCGGCAAAATCACTCAGCTCACAAGTGATGGCGGCGACAATATTATCAACGGCACGTTCGATTGGGTGTATGAGGAAGAGCTTGATTGTCGGGATGGTTTCCGATGGAGCCCAGACGGCGAAACAATCGCATTTTGGCATTCAAACACGAAAAACATCGGCACCTTCTATCTCATTGACAACGTATCCGGCATCTATTCAAAGCCCATTCCCTTGCCGTATCCCAAGGTAGGAACCAAGCTCTCCGCCGTGAAAGTTGGAGTCATTCCCGCGACAGGCGGAAAACCCAAGTGGTTCGATATTCCCGGCGACCCCACCAATAACTACCTCGCCCGAATGGATTTCATTCCGAACTCAAATGAGCTGATGATCCAGCAGCTTAACCGGAAGCAGAGTGTCAATAAAGTCTGGATAGCGGACGCCAGAAACATGTCACTAAAGAACATTCTGATTGACAAAGACGAGGCCTTTCTGGATATTCACGACAACATCAGGTGGTTGGACGGTGAGAAGTGGTTTACCTGGACCAGTGAGCGGGACGGTTGGCGACATCTCTATCGGGTTTCAAGAGACGGGAAGCGCAGGAAGACTATCACGAGCGGCAACTACGATGTTGTGAACATCAACTGCATTGATCCGGCGAGTGGTTTTGTCTATTACATTGCCTCGCCCGACAGTTTCACCGAGAGATACTTGTACCGCAATCGCTTGGACGGAACGGGAGAGCCAGAGCGAATCACTCCCGCGGGACCGGCCGGGCATCATAGTTACCAGATGTCGGGCGATGGCCGGTGGGCAATCCACACCTTTAACAGCGCTTCAATCCCGAACCAGATATCTGTGATCCACGTGGCCGATCACAAAGCCGCAAAGGTGATGGAAACTAACAAGGCGCTGTTAGAAAAGATCAGCCAACTCAGCCTTCGCCCCAAGGAGTTCTTCAAGGTTGACATCGGCGAGGACAAACTTGATGCCTACATGATCAAGCCGATCAACTTCGATCCTGCCAAAAAGTATCCCCTTCTGTTTTACATTTACGGCGAACCAGCAGGAACGACGGTTCAGAACAGCTGGGATGGGGGCGAGGGGCTCTGGCACCAATACATGGCTCAAAAGGGCATGATCGTGATCAGCATTGACAATCGGGGCACGGCGACACCTCGGGGACGAGCCTGGAGGAAGTCAATTTATGGTCAGATTGGGATTCTTGCTTCCGAGGATCAAGCAAAGGCGGCAAAGGTAATCTTCCGCATGTTCAACTTTATTGATTCATCGCGAGTTGGCATGTGGGGTTGGAGCGGCGGGGGACAGATGACCCTTAACTGTATGTTCCGCCACCCTGATATCTACAAGACCGGCATCGCCGTCTCCTTTGTGTCCGATCAGAAACTATATGACGCAACTTACCAAGAGCGATACATGGGCTTGCTCAATGAAAACGCCAAAGGCTACCGGGATGGATCACCCATCAACTTCGCCAAGAATCTCGAAGGGAAGCTTATGATCATTCATGGCACTGGCGACGACAATGTCCACTATCAGAGCTTTGAAATGTTAGCGGATGAGCTAATTCGAAACAACAAGATGTTTTCGATGATGTCGTATCCGATGCGGGCACACGGAATCAGCGAGGGAGAAAATACGACCCTGCACCTGAGGCGCACAATGGAGAAGTTCTGGCAGGAAAATCTATGATCCCACCGCGACCGATGTAAAGGAACCTACCGCGCTCGTGCGAAGTCCTTCCCGGTGTTTTGTCTCCACAGTCGCGCCCACCAGCACGTCAAACACGCCGTAGTCGCTTCCCTCGTATCCGTAGCCTTCCCCCGAATCTTGGTACAAGGCTCCAACCCAGGGGCCCGATCCGTAACATCGGACCAAGTACGACTCGCCGCCTAGTGTCGGAATCCCCCGGCCGCCCCGAACGTAGAGTGGGATTTCATTTAATCTTGGTCTTATCGTTATCGTCTCGCCCTCTCCCGCCAAGCGACCAGATTTGAAGTCGTACCACTTTCCTTTAGGGAGTCGCACCGTGCGAACTTCATCGCCCGCGTTTATCGGTGCCACCAAGAGATCATCGCCGAGCATGTACTGATCGGTCTCTAAGCCGCCATCAACTAGGCACATGGGGCGCACCGGAGGGATGCCATTACGCCGGTATTGGGAGAACGTGGTGTAAAGATAGGGCAGGAGCGATTTTCGCAATAGCATCGTGTCCCGAATGATTTCTTCAACTTTGGGATAGCTCCAGGGCTTCTTGCCACTATCCCACGCGTTCAGTTGGGCAATCGGGGAAAGGCATGCTACTTGCATTCGCCGCACCCACTCTTCGTCCGTGTCTGCGCTTCTTATCTCGGCACACCACAGAACACCGGCGGTGGAGCTGCTGGTGAGGGCCGTCAAATACTGCTTTGCGTCATAAGTGTCGCTGTAAATCGCCTGAGTGAATCGGCTGGCGGCCCCGTTTGAGCCGCGCACTAAGCCAAAAGTTCTTTGCTTTCGCGCTCGAAACATCTGGTCAATCAGATTTTGCCAGAGCAGCCCGTAGACCTGTCGCATTTGTAAGCCATCCGGACCAGACGGAAACTGAGCGTGATCGGGCCATAACCAAAAGTCAAACCCGTCAACCTCATCAATCTTATAGCCGCTGACGCCAATGTTCAAATGCTTCTCGGCATGGAAAGCCTTAACCTTATCCGCCGTTTTCTTCGAATAGATGTCCGGCACTGCGCCTAGCCAAACGGTGTGCGAACCGAAGTTCGGGGTTAACCGCTTGAATAGCTCTGAACCTGGCGCAAGATAAGGATTCTCCCAGAGATTGACACGAACACCAGCCGAGGCTAGGCGCTTGATGAAGCCAGCGGGGTCCGGAAATCGTTCGGCACTGAACTCCATCGAGCCCGGATAAGAGCGGGTTTGCCAGCCCGGCTCCAAACCGATCACGTCCAGGGGAAATCCCCGGCGCCGAAACTCGGCAACTTCCTGCTCAACTTGGGTCGCGGTGGCCACGGAGGGAGTTCGATGCCAGAAACCTAAGGCCCAGGGGGGCGGCATCGCTCCTCCTCCGCAAAATAGGTTGTAACGCTGAAGAGCCTGCATCGCGCGAGGGCCAGAGAAGATGTAAGTCTGTAACCCAGGGCCCTGAACGCTCGCCTCCACGCATCCGCTATCGGGTTGAGCATCCCAGTTTCGATCCGTGTTTCGATCCCGAAACGGCGGAATCTTGGGATCGTTCAGCCGATTCCCAACCCCGACATAAACGTTTATCGGACGTGAAGTATTGAAGAAAACGGCGTACCCAAGGCTACTGATATAGAGCGGAGTTGGAGCGTGAAGGCGATCTTGGCCGGATTCGTAGTGGTCAACCTGAAGGTGGTAAACCCCACCGCGGCGATTGCAACCGGACATCTGAAGTCCCAAGCCAAAAATCTTCTCGCCGGGTTGAAGTGGAATCTTGATCGAAGTGTAGTCCTTAGATTTCTGAGACCTGATCTCCTCCAACTTAAACGGCAGCGGACCCGTTTTCATGTTCTCAAGGCGATTTGAGTAAGGCTTTGACCCGGCGGCTTCCGTAAGAGTGGGCCGATCATGCCCCCCGATTTCGTGGTGCCAAACACCAGGCAGAATCTCGTTCCACGCTGGAGCGGCGACGATGGCGAGAAGCGTAGCAATGGGCATAAGTTTTCCTTAGGGAAACGCAAGCTTACCTGCCGGTCTGAAAAGATTAAGGAGACCCACATCGAACCCGAGGGCCAGCCGTGAACCCATGGGCTACAATACGGCAGTGAAAGTCACCTTGCAAAGAGCTGCGTCCGCTTCTGTTTTCCGCTCAGTGGGTTGTGGGATTCTGCTTCTGATTGGAGGAGCCGTAAGCGCGCAACGTGAATACTTAGCCGGTTACCTTATTATTCCAACCGGGGGCAAGGTTGAAAGATCCTACAACGACGGATTCTCAATGTATGTGGCGGCATGGCCACTGCTTCGGGATTACCCCGGGCACCGCTTCCAGACCGGCCTGCCGGGCACCTGGATGTTTTCTCAGTACGACGGGGACGCGCCCAAGGATATGTATTCCGATATCGAAGGGGGCCTTGGCTGGTGGAGGGACACTCGCTTTCCCACGGAGACCCCCAAGTTCATTATGGGCGGGGTTGGACCGAACTTTTCCGAAATCGCAAACGGACCCTCCCACGGACGGGGTACCTGGGAAAAGCCGAAGGGTCTGTATGGCGTAGCGCAGCTCAGTCCTCGACTCCTCTTCCCGATAGACGGTTTGAACCTAAAGCAAGGGACTTGCGGTGAGCTCTTTGGGTATGGCTACCTCAACCTTCCGCTCGCCGAGCCGAAGTCCATCACGCTGGGCAAAAACGTGCCCACTGGAGGAAACTGTTGGACCCTGTTTCTTGGAACGAACAACTTCAAGGGCCCCGTGGCGTTCTTCCTTCCCCACTTCTGGGCAAAAGCTGGGGTATCCGAACCTCGTTTTGTCGGACAACTCCTCGATACTCGGCCATCAGATCCAAACCGACATGTTCAGATGGAAACGCAGTACATCCCTTGCCGCCAAGCGGTGGATTCAACCGGGGTGTCCTATGCCCGAATAGCCCCAACATCATTTCCACGGAATCACCTGGGAGACTCGGTCCTTGTTCACCAAGACACCGTGTATGATCGAACCGCCCTTCGCGATTCCGTCGCGGACTGGTTTAAAGGTGGTCCACCGAGCTTGGGAAAGGTGAACCCAAAAGGTGGCTTCATCCGGCCCTTCCCCGGCACCGGCTACGCAACCTGGGAGATTCACACGCCTGAGGAGGGGCATAAGGAGCGAAAGGTTACGCTGGACTGGACTGCCTTTGCTAGCCCGATCGCCGTCGGCGCAAACACCTACGGCTACCGGTGGAATTATGACCACGCGACGAAGACGGGCAGCAGTGCGGGCTCGCTGGTCACTCTCCCGGAGTTTTACCGCTTGGAGCGTGATTCCGTGAAGAACACCGAAAAGTGGAAGCCGATCTCAGCGGAGAAAGTTCCACCAGAAACCGGTTTGCATAAGCTGACGTGGCCACGACCGACTGAGCCCGTTCCGGAAGCCTACGCCACGCCTCTTGACATCAAGAGTGATTGGAATAAGCCTGGTCCGGCCGCCGGCCCGTTCAAAGCCTATCTGGGAGATGGGAGCGTCGTAACTTACTGCTGGTACCGATTTGCCGATCAACCTGCGATGTTGAACGCCGGGTTGTCCCTCGCAGAACGCGAGAAGATGCAGACGAAGGTTGAAAAGCTTCATCGGGCTTGGCCAATAAATCGAGACTACCTCGCTCCCCCGAAACTGGGACAGTTGGCTAGTCTTGATCCCGCCCAGATTGTGAAACCTCCCAAAGGCCTTGAAGTAGGCTACGTGCCGATCGCAACCCGACAGGAGATGGCGTCGCGCTGAGGCATATGCGCAGGTTCAGGCATCATGAAGAATCATCACTCATCAGGATTTCAGCGAACACCATCAGTCCTGCTGGTCACAGTCGTGTTGCTGATCGTACTATTGCAAACTTGTAAGACTGTCAGCGCCCATTCGATTGAGAGAAACGCTACCTTGAATACGTCGCAACCAAACCGGGCATCAGATCGGCTGTCACCCACCGCTTTTGCCAATCCCCCGCTCAATGCGCGCCCCGGAGCGTTTTGGGATTGGCTGAACGGTTCAATAACCAAAGAGCAAATCACCCGAGATCTGGAGGCAATGAAACTCGGTGGAATGCGCGGAGCTGAGATTTGGGACGTTGCCGCCTACGCCGATCCTGACAAGAGGGTGCCCGCCGGACCCGCGTTTCTTGGGCCTGAATCCACGCAGCTCATCGTCCATGCCATCCGCGAAGCCGACCGCCTCGGCTTAGAAATCGGCATTGTCGCTTCCAGTGGATGGAATGCAGGGGGCAGTTGGATTCCGCCGGAGCATGCGGGTAAGGGCATCTATCAGTCCGTCACGACCGTGCCGGGGCCCAAGGAGTTTAACGCCGAGTTACCGCTACCGGAGCTACCTAAACTTTGTCCACGGGATGCCCAGGGCCGACCCATCTATTTGCGCGAAGTCGCGGTGTTAGCCGTGCCGCATGACAAGTCCAAGGCACTTGCCAATGTGAACCAGGTAGTTGATCTCACAAAACGGATCCAAGCCGATGGCAAGTTGCGATGGGAAGTTCCGGCGGGCGAGTGGGACATCCTGCGCTTCGTGTGCTCGAATCACGGGCAGCAGCTAATCGTGCCTAGTCCGAAGTCCGGAGGGCCGATGATTGATTTCTTTGACCCGCGAGCAACTGAGTTTCATCTGAACCACATCCTCACAACAATCCTAAAAGAGCTTGGGAGCCCCACATTCGCCGGATCGAGCTTCAAAACCTTGGAGTTCGACAGCATGGAGTTGGACGGGTTTACCCCCTGGAACGATATCATGGCCGCTGAGTTCCAGCGTCGTGCTGGCTATTCGGTGACAAAATTCCTACCCTTGCTCGCTGGCTGGAAGCTGGGAGATCAGTCGCACCAGGATCAGTTTTTGTATGACTGGCGCAAACTCGTTAGCGACCTGTTGATTGATTCGCATTACGTGACGGGCCGGAAGTTCTTGGAGCCTTATGGGGTGCAGCTCATCGCCGAATCGGGCGGGCCGGGCCCTCCAATCTGGGACTCCAACCCCGTGGACGGAATCAAAGCCCTCGGGGCCGTTGATATTCCCCGAGGGGAGTTCTGGAACCGGCATCGCGGGATATTCCTCATCAAGGAAATCGCCTCGGCGGCGCATGTTTACAACAAACGCTTGGTTGATGCTGAATCGTTCACCACCTGGAGGCGCTGGGTTGATGGACCTTTGAACCACAAGGTGCTTGCGGATCGAGCATTGTGCGAAGGTCTGAACTGTTTCTCGCTTCACACATTTGCAAGTTCTCCGCCCGAGGCGGGACTTCCTGGTTGGGCCTATCATGCGGGCACCGACATCAATCCGTCCGCCACCTGGTGGCCGATGGCTCGCGGGTTGATGGACTACCTGGCGCGTTGCTCCTACATGCTTCGCCAAGGGTGGTTTGTCGCCGATGTTTGCTACTACTATGGCGATCAAGCGCCAAACTTCTACCCGCTTTTCTGCGACGTGCCCGAGAAGCCCTTGCTACCCGGCCTTGATCCGCAGAACGACTATGACGTTTGCTCATCTGAGGTGATTCTCAAACGAATGAGCGTCAAGAATGGTCGGGTTGTACTGCCGGACGGGATGAGCTATGCAGCCCTCGTGCTGCCCGATCAGGATCACATTCCGGTGGCTGTTCTGGAAAAGATTCACTCGCTTTTGGCGGCTGGCGCAACCGTTATCGGCAAAATCAGACCGGAGCGCGCCCCGGGGTTGAAAGACCAATCAACGGAAACCAGCGAAGTGAAGCGGCGCGTTGACAGCCTTTGGGGCAAGACCAACGCCGGCCAACCTGACGTCTTGATTCGGCCCGTCGGCAAGGGGCGCTTTGTTATCGCCCGCAATCGCACGGCTGCGCTCCGGAAAGTCGGAGTAATCGCCGACTTTGAAATCTCTGGGCGCACGGGTGCCGACCTGGGGCCGCTAGACTTCATCCATCGCAAAACCACAGACGCGGAAATCTACTTCATCCGAAATAAGACAACTCAACCGCAAACGCTAAACTGCCGGTTCCGGGTGTTAGCTGAGAACAACGGATTACAACCCGAATTTTGGTGGCCTGATTCGGGTCGCCTGAGCGCTTGTCCAAGCTGGAAAAAGCTTGCCAACGGACAAATCGAGCTTCCCGTAGCCCTCGGGCCGTCGGGTTCGGTGTTTGTAGTTTTCCGAAAAGCCAGCAAAACTCCACTTGATCCCATCGCCCGGGACACATTCGTCGCGGCCAACGCTCCCGCGCCATTGATGCTAAGCGGCCCGTGGCAGGTCGAGTTTCCCGAAGGTTGGGGAGCGCCTCGAATGACTACCTTCGATAAACTCCAGAGCTGGACCGAATCGGATAACGAGGGAATTCGGTTCTTCTCAGGAATCGCCACCTATCGAAAGACCTTTGAGCTACCAGAGTCCTTGGCAAACAGAAAGCGGCTGTTCCTCCAACTGGGCAACTTGGCTGAAATTGCCGAAGTCACGCTTAACGGAAAGCGCTTAGGGTTGGCTTGGTTGCCACCGTTCCGCATTGAAATTTCTGGGGTGGTTCGCCCTGGTCAAAATCAACTGGAGATCAGAGTGGCAAACCTATGGGCCAACCGGCTCAATGGCGATTCTTTGTTACCCGAAACAGAACGCTATACAAGAAGCAACCTTGATCGCATTCAAACCGATCCGACATCGGATAGCTACTTCGGCGCGGTTCCGAGGGGCAACGCACGACCCAGCTACTCGAAAACCCCACCGCTCATGCCATCGGGGCTTTTCGGGCCCGTTCAGATCATCGCCCCTCGAGAATGAAAACCTCAAAGTCAATCGCAACTGAAAACTACCATGAACCCGCAATCTCGTAACTCTTTGATGTTCCTTCGGTCTCGTCGAGCCCGCCCGCCTCTACTCGGCCCTTTCATGGTGCGATAACCAGCTACTAGAGCAGTTCCCCACGCTAAGGAAGGGTGCTGGACGGTAATGGTCCGCGCGGGACGGGAGCTATAGCGGAGTGACCGATGTTGGTGGAGGTAGGGTTGCAGGGGAAGTCGTAACCCGCTTCTGCCGGTGCCTTTAAATCATTCCAATGCCTTCGGGTTTCGAGTAGCCAAGGTATTCTTTAGCGGTTCGTTTACGAAAGCGTTCAAGCCTATTGGCTGCGACTGTTTCGCCTTGAATTCTTCTGTAATGCCGAGCGAATCCTCAACTGCGGAGATGGTTGCTTCGAGATTTGCAGAAAAGACATACCGCCCTCCAAGCAACACAACGAATAGTTGCGTGTTGGAGGGAATATCCATCTCAATCTTGTGTTCCCGCCGATAGGACTTCGGCTCGATCGTCATATCATCCGGATTGCCAGCAACGGTGATTTCGACATTGATAGTGAAAGCGGTAGCAAGCGCTCCTCCAATGTTCTCCACAAGGAAACCTATCTGAAAATCCGGGATCGCAGCGAGATTAGCTTGCGATTGAAGATGAGTTTTCCATTCGTCCTCGATGTCGGCCGCCCGGCAATCGACAACCTCCCGAAACACCTCCTGTTGGCTTCGCCTTAACCGGCGCTCCGTATCCGAACTGAACCGCGTTCCGGGATCGGGCTGCTCAGAAATGTGATGTTTGAGCCTGAGCCTAGGTTTGGACAGCAGATCGTTTTGTCGCTTCGCCTGCTTCCACATTTGATATTGGAGCCACACTGCCGTGAGAGTTGCAATGCTGGCCAGGGCCATGATCCAATCCGTAACCGATGGGCCGGAGGTTGAGGGATCAGCCATGTCCACTCCAATACTTGTTTAGCCCGTGGTAGAACGAGATGAGCAGTTGCACACGAACTGCATCCCCTACGCTCACATAGGATGCGACCTGTTGTCCTGCCCTGAGGGTCAATGTGCCGTTGCGAAGACTACCGTCGTCGCCGAATCCCAAATCGGCAAGTATCGAATCAATCTTAGATAGCTGCACCATCAAAACAAGTTGCCTGTTAACCGCAAATTCAAAGTCATATAGGGTGTTTCCACGAAGAAATGCTAGCTGAAGGCTCGTGCCCATCGAAGCACTTGGTCCATATGAGATCCAATAGGCCAAGCAGGTCTCCAGCGACACGATCCGATCGATAATCGAATCGGCGATTGCGAATGATGAGAATCCTACGTCCGCGTTATTCAATTTCAGCTCTGTTGCAATCGCATCAGCGAGTTCCACTGTCGTCTTCATTGCCATATGACTATCCTACTCTACTTTTAAGGCACTAAGCTGGGGCCGGCCATAGATAAGTGAGCGTTGCGCACTCGCGCCATAGACGGCCCCTTGGCTCTATGGCGCTCTGCCGACGAGATTGTTGCGAAGGGATTGTCGCGCCCGGTTCCGGTTCGTTGGCTGGAACTTGACGACCAAACCTTGGTGACGCAGGAGATGCGCTTGCGAGAATTGCCTGTGAGTTCGGCGGTGGGGGGTTTGAGTGGGGCCGGAGTGGGGCTGATGGTGCGAGACGAGGCACTGAACCCGGAAAACGAGTGACTGAACCCGACAGAGTAGCGACTGAACCGGACAGATGAGCGACTGAACTCGACAGAATCGTGACTGAACCCGCTCGACGAGCGGCTGAACTGTGTGCAGTCACGAATATTGCCACCTCAGTCACGAATCTTGCATGCTCAGTCACGTATCTTGCCGCCTCAATCACGCGTCTTTGAACTTCAACACCCAAACAACAAACCTCAGCCCAAAAACAAATTCTTTCAATAATGCGTACTTCAAGCGCAAAGGTGTGATAAGATAGCGTAGAGGAAACTCGGGAGTTATATTTTGCCATTTTCAGGTCCATCCAGCTATTTAGAGTGCATTGACGGCTTCATCGGGCACTGGACCGATGTGAACGCCCTCCTCACGCCCGATCTGATTTTGCCGGGCGGCTATACCCTCGCCAACTTGCAAACCGACCGCGCGACCCTCGCCAGCGATATCACCCAGCTCGAAGGCGCGATCAATGTGCGGGAGGGGCTCAGCACGGATCGGGACAACAAAAAGGGGCCAGCGCGCGAGCGAATGCGGCAGCTCAGCGCCTTTATTAAGGGCCTCCTCCCCGATTCCATTTATGTCGGCCAGATTCCCAAACAAGTTCCTTTTGGCGTAAATATGGGGCAATGGATTGTCGCGATGGACGACAACGCCCATTTATGGACGACTCTAAACGCCACTCCTCCGGCGGGATTTACGCCTCCGCTGCTTTTGCAAGGCGGTTATACGGCGGCGAACTTCGCGACCGATGTTGCGGCGCTGAAAACCGTGTTTACAGGCCTGACTCAGGCCGATCAAGATGTGGACCGCGAGCTTGAGGAGCGCGGGTTTACGTATCGCAAAATCCGCGATCAGCTCGCGAAATATGGCCCGGCGGTAGTGGGCTCCTTGCCCGCCGATCACCCGCTCGTGCTTTCGATTCCACGCGTGACGCCTTTGCCGGGGCATACGCCGGAGGCTTCTGTGCTCTCCGGAGTGTGGAATCCGGCGACTTTGAAGGCCGACCTTTCCTGGACAGAATCGGTAGACCCCGACTTGGTGAGCTACGTAGTTCGTCGCGACGGCTCTGAGACCTACAATACGAACACCGAGCAAGTCGTAGCAACGCTTCCACCGGGAACACTCACGTTCTCGACAAACGCGGGCCTAACCGTTCCGGGCTCGACGATGGGGTTTAAGGTTTATGTGAAACTGACAACGGGGAACGAGAAAGGGAGCAACGCGGTGAGCCTCACCCACAGTGACGACGGCCCTCCGTAGGGGCGAAAAAATCATGACAAATCAATCCCTACCGTTTTGGATGTTTGGGGTGGACAACATACCCGCCGATATCCTACGTATTGAAAAGGCCATCAGGGGCATCAGGAACGAGGTTGATCGGCGAGCTGAGGCATACACCGAGGAAGATTACACCGCGGATGAATGGTCTTCGATTGGCGATGTGTTCAACGATGAGTTTGCGATGGCTGACTCGCAAGTCGAGGCTGGGTGCGCAGCGATGACCGTTCTCATTACGGCAACGATCCGGAGTTGGCTCATTGGGATTTGGAACCATACGCGTGAGCGTACTGAGGCTCGCCTCGAGACGGACAAAGAGCTTTTTGAGAAGTTCAAAGTCCGGGGAATTGATTTGAACTTGCTACCCGAATCTGCCTGGAGTCAGGCTTGTTCGAATCTCAGCAATTCCTTTAAGCACAAGGGGGGACAGGCGATAAAAACCTTCGACCTCCCTGACGGTACAGCTTACATGAAGGGCGATTACATCAAGTACGCAACCCTTCCATTTGCCGAGATTGCTAAGGAGGCTCGGATGTTTGTGCTTGCGGCCTACGAAGCCGCCGTCTCTCGCCCCGGCTACGTCCCCCCGCGCGCTCCGTACTATGGCCAATGCAGGTGCTGTCTCAAGGGCCTCGCTTTTGAGAAACCCCGTGTCTGCCCGGATTGTGGGCACGAATTCAAGGGCGAGGGGTGGGAAGGTATTGATGCGCACTGGCGCTCACTGCACGAGGGAGTAATGTCGTACGAGAGATTCTGGGACACGCTATGCACCAAGCATCGCACTGATTAGCCGCTTGCCTGAATAGGCAGACGGGAGTTCGCTGTGGTGACCTCAATCTACCGTAACCGCCCGGGTCTCAGCGGGGGAGAAGTCGGGGACTTTCTTGATTAACCCTTGACTCGCAAAGCTGTCAATTGTTGGCGCGGTAATCTACAGCGCAATGCAATTGCTCTGGCTAACCTGTTTGGCGCTTACGCCTCACTGTGCGAACGAAGACCCAAAAACCCTCCGTGTCTTTATCTTCGCGGGCCAGTCAAACATGGTCGGATCAGATTCTAGGGTCAAAGACATCAAACGGTTTCCTCCCTTTTCCGGCTTGGACTTGCCTCAGGACAAGGTCATGTTCTCTTACAATATCGGGCGGGAGGACAAGCTAACCTCCAATGGCTGGGTTGCCTTGCAGCCGGTGAACACCGTCGTTGGGCCGGAACTCAGCTTTGCTAGGCGAGTTTCGCAAGTAACTAAGGCTCCGATCGCGATCATTAAGTGTGCTGCCGGCGGAACCACCTTGGGCGGCGACTGGAACCCCGATGATCCGAGCGGATTCAAGCTTTATCCATTGGCATTGCAATTGATTCAATCTTCCCTGGCGGAACTGGACCGGAGGAAGGTGGCCTATCGGATTGAAGGCTTCATGTGGCATCAAGGTGAAAACGACATGTTCAACCAAGAGTTTAAACTGAGCTATGGCAAGAACTTGAAGAACTTCTTAGCAAGTTGGCGGCGAGACCTCAAGGTTCCCACTCTCAAGTTTTACATTGGCGAACTTTGCACCAAAACGGTTTGGGGCATGGATAACCGGGAGAATATGTACGCGATCCGCGCTGGACAGAAAGCCGTTACCGACTCCGACGCGCGGTCCGAATACATTCCAACCTCCCATAACGGGGTGGAAATCGGCGGCGGGGCCGGGTTGCATTATCACTATGGAACCCTTGGTCAGTTAGAGCATGGTATCAACTACGCAGACGCATACCTGCGGACGATTGGAAAGAAGCCTGACTCAGCGCGTCCGCTGAGAGTTTGGCCCTACAAAAAGGGAAGCCTGGTTAAGCTGTTTGTTTTGGCTGGGCATCGCAATATGGAAGGCGAGCGAGCGTTCATCCAAGACCTCAAGTTGTTGCCCGGACATGAGTTGTTGGCGAAAGACAACGGCAAGATCGCATTCAGATATAGCCTCGGCAACGGTTTCAAAACTTCGAAGGGTTGGGAGCCACTGGGTTCAACCGGATTCTACGACACCTTTGGTCCGGAGCTGAGCTTTGGCAAAACGCTTCAAGCCAATATGGACGGAAACATTGCCATCGCCAAATTCACGGATAGTGGTTCGCAGATGAACGATTGGACTCCAGAAGGAACCCAAACAAAGGATCGAAACCTCTACGCAAAGTTCATCGCCTTCATCCAACAATCCGTGAAAGCGCTGCAAGCAAAAGGACACACAGTTGAACTCGCGGGAATCTTTTATCATGTCGGCGAAAACGATATGTCGTTTGGTCCGTATCGCCAGAACGCGGCGAAGTGGCTACAATCAACGGTCATCAAGAGTCGCCAAGACTTGGGACTACCTGGCTTAAAGTGGTTTGTGAGCCAACAACCGCCCACCGACGAGAAGGGCCTGAACACCATTGATGTCACCGCAAATCTCGTGGCTCTAGCGGCTTCTGATCTTGCATTTATTCATATCAAGGCTTTCAGTCTTACGCCTCAGACCGAACAATTGGTGATCACCACGGCGGGCATTGTGCAGTTAGGCGAGTTATTGGCTCAGGGGTATCTTTCACGCAGGTAGCGGGCACTCGTTAGTTGAGATCAGAAAAAAGGGGAAAATAAGGACATCAAGCGACACCTCCTCTTTAAGACCTTATTAGTTATCATTTCGCTGAGAGTGACTCCGAATTTGCTTGCCATCGAAACGACCAATTTGCGCTGCGAATTTCAACCGGCGCCGCTCGGGATTGATGTCCTGCGCCCTCGGTTGAGTTGGGCGATGGAGAATCGCTCTGAGTTGGCTGCGCGTGGCTTGCGTCAAACGGCCTATCGGGTGCTGGTGGCATCAACTCCGGAGTTGCTTAACCTCGACAAAGGGGACTTGTGGGATAGCGGCAAAGTTGATTCGAGCAAGAGCATCAACGTGGAATATTCGGGCAAACCGCTGAGGTCGAGACAGCGTTATTGCTGGAAGGTTCGGGTGTGGGACAACACGATGCAAGCATCGGCATGGAGCAAACCCGCGACATGGACGATGGGCTTTCTGAAACCCGGGGATTGGTCGGCGAAGTGGATTAGCAATCCTTTGACCTCAGATATCAAGGTTCTTGCCGCACTCTTTGAAACCCTGGACGGCAAGATCTCGGCGGACGTCACTGCCAAGCTCAGTCAGTTAGTCCAAACGAGCAACGACAAATTAAAAGTCTCGCGGGACATTCTCGGTGATCCAGCTTACGGGAAGTTGAAGCAGCTACGCCTAACCTATAGGGTGAACGGTGAAACCAAGCATGTGACCCTTCCGGAAGGTCAAGATTTTCCCTTTTCAGCACCGGGCACGGGCAATAACTCGCCCTGGTTCCGAAAGGAATTTAAGCTCATAGCGAAGCCAAAATCAGCAATCATAACGGTGAATTCTCCCGGCTATTTTGAACTCTATGTTAATGGAATGAAGGCGGGCAATGACGTGCTGACTCCCGCAGTTTCCGACCTTAAAGTCCAGAACTTCTCGGTCGCCTATGATGTTGCGAGGTTCTTGCTTCCGGGAAAGAACTGCATTGGCATTTGGCACGGCACCGGTTGGTCAGATTCGACTGCGCTTCGGGCTCAGCTCGATGCCGTAGTTGCCGGTAAGCCGCTGACCATTGGGACAGATAGCACTTGGCTGAGTCGCCCGAGCAGCATCCAGCGGATTGGCAATCGCACCTGGAACGACTTTGGCGGTGAGCGGATTGATGCTCGTATGCACCTTCGTAATTGGAACTCCACCGGAATCTCTCTTGACGGATGGAAGTCTTGTATCGAGATCGCCGGACCGGCGGCAAAGACGATGAATCAGCCTTGCCCGACCAACACAATTGGTAAGAGCATTCTTCCGGCATCGATAAACGCACTTGGCGAAGGCAGGTATGAGATCGACTTTGGAACGAATCTAACTGGCTGGCTCAGTTTACGCATGCCTAAGCTTCCGGTTGGACATAAGGTCACGCTCCATTTTGCCGACGCTGTTTTCCGCAATGGGGTGCAACCTTCGCCGATTGGCAACATCAGCATTAGCCAAGGGAGCGTGGTCTCGTTCCCGAACACGACAGGCGGGAAGGATTCTTTCCAGACATGTAAGCAGACGAGCGAATTCATCTCTGGTGGCAAAGCAGGTGAGGTTTTTCAGCACAAGTTCAACTATGCGGGCTTCCGATATGTGGTTATCGAAGGCTTGTCGCAAGCCCCAAATAAAGAGGATGCGACGGCTTTCCTCATAGAGAGCGACCTTGGGTCGGCGGGTTCTTTTGAATGTTCGGATGATTTCATCAATCGCATTCACAAGCTCAATCAGTGGACCCTCCGTTGCCTCAATCTTGGTGGATATATGGTGGATTGTCCAACGCGAGAGCGAATGGGGTACGGCGGAGACGGGCAAACATCGCTCATCGGGATGATGATGAGTTTCAACTCAGCTGGGTTCTATGAAAAGTGGGCGCAGGACTGGCGTCAGGCTCAGAATCCAACCGACGGTTCGTTACCAAATGTCGCACCTTGGGGTGGGGGCGGAGGCGGCCCACCTTGGCCTGGGCTTACCGCCGCTCTTCCGTGGCAGCACTATCTCCACTACGGCAGTACTCGCACACTTGAAGCAAACTATTCGACCGCTCGACGGTATATCGAATATCTGGATTCGCGATCAAAGGATGAAGTCCTCCGGGCTTGGGGAGACGGATTTGACTTCTTGGGCGATTGGGTCCCGCCGTATCGTGGGATGGACAGTAACAACTGGCCTTCGAAGCCAGCAACTGAGTTGGTCAATAATTGCTACCGGGTTTACCTTTGGCAAATCGTCGCCAACATGGCGAACGCGCTTGGTCGAAAGGACGACGTCGCTCACTGCGAGAGTAGGATCGCTAAGATTCGTCCTGCCGTGCATGCCGCATACTTTGATTCTGCGAACAAACGTTACGTTATCGACGAGCAAGCCTACTATGTCCTTCCTTTGATAACCCGGGTCACGCCAGACTCTGAACGCGCCGCCGTAATGGAAAAACTTGTCCAGTGCATTCAAGTGAAGAATAGCGGACACCTGGACACGGGACTCATCGGCACAACCCTGCTCATGGATTTCCTCCAGCAAGAAGGGCGCGACGACCTCATCCTTGGGATGTACCAGAAGCGGGCTCACCCAGGTTGGGGCTACATGGTCGAACAAAAAGCAACGACCCTTTGGGAACAGTGGAACGGCTATTGGTCACAAATCCATGCTTGCTTTGCCTCGGCGGACAACTGGCTTTACCAAGGACTGGCTGGGATTCGTCCAGACCCCAACCATCCTGGATTCAAACATATCATTATCAAGCCTGCGGTGGTTGGTAACATGCGATGGGCTGGTGCGCACTTTGACTCGTTGTATGGACGCATTGTCAGTCGCTGGAAGCTAGAGAAGCAGACACTGACCATGGACGTTACGATTCCGCCAAACACTACCGCGACGGTCTACGTTCCGGCTACGGATGTAAGTGCCGTGACCGAAACTGGGGTCGCGATTAGCAAAGTGATGGGTGTGAAGTTCTCACGGATGGAAAACGGAGCGGCAGTTTTTGTGGTTGAGTCTGGAACGTATCGTTTTGAGTCTATGCTTCCCAAGGACACCACATCAAAGAATTAGGATGAACTTATGAAACGAGCCAATCAACTAACGCTTTTATTGTGTATCGCCCTGACTGGTTCGGGCCGGGCGGATCAACAGGTGGTTTACCCGCCGTCCGCGATGCCCCGGGTGGATATCCATACCCACATGGATGCCAAGACCCAATACGCCAAGTCGGTCGAAATTATGGACCAGTGGGGGGGCACTATCAGCATCACCCTGGCCGGATTGTTTTGGGTGAAAGATAACGACGGCAACAATGCAAGTCCGGCTTCGGTTAGACAGATTCCAAGCAACGACATGGTGTATGTGAGGGACAAGCTCAGTGACCGGATTCTGTTTGCCCCCGGTGCGTTCACCATCCCGAGTAACGGCATCTGGTGGAATGTCAATGAGATCAAAACCTTTAAGGATCAAGGATTTGTTGGGCTCAAACTGTGGCCGCATGGGGCAATCCTTTCTACCAAGATTCCCGGGATTCATGAACAACTGAGCGAAGCCGGACGGCAAGGGATGCCCTTGATCGGCTATCACACGGGTGATCCAGGCGACCTCAAAGGAAACAGCGCCGCGTTCCCCAAATTCGAAGATGATACGATTGAAGTCGTCAAAGCTCATCCGCAGACCACTTTCATATTTGCCCACGGGCTCTTCATGCTCGAGAACGATCTCGGCATGGAAAAGCTCGGCAGGATCTTCGACAAATATCCGAACGTGTTTGTTGACACTGCCTTCACCCACAACATGCGGCAGACTGCCAACTACACGGTAAGCAAAGCGCGCGCGTTTTACATCAAGTATCGAGATCGCATCCTGTTCGGTTCGGATGTCTTTGCGGCCGGCGGCGATGCAAATGCGTTTCTGAACGAGCGAAGGGTTCTCGAAACAAACCAAGTAGCCAGCGGTTTACATGGCGGGCCAAAACTGGAGGGCCTCAATCTTCCGGCTGACGTGCTGAATCACATTTACTATTGGAACGCCGCGCGTTTGATTCCGCGAGTTCGGCAGGTGCTGGAATCTCGGAGTTTCAATATCGGATTTGAGTTGGGGAGATTCAGATTTGATCGGCTGCCTCCCGATCTCACGGTAAACAACGTTTCGTTTAGCCGCAAGCCCGTGGACCTTACGGGAACCGTTAACAGCGTGACTAACAACTTGACGGTGGAAGTCGCTGGCAAAGTTTTCCGAAGCACTGATAACCGAGATGGGACTTGGAAGGTGCCCGGGACCACGCTAGTGGGCTTGCGCCCGGGAACGTACGTCGTGAATGTGAGTGCCGAAAACTCAATTGGGCTTGTGCGAACGGCCGTCGGCGAGCTAAGAGTTGGGGACGGAGAGCCGGCAGACCCAGATAAATACGACATGTCCGTTTGGAAAAACGTTAAGTCCGGGATTCACTCCGGGTTTGGATCGCTTGACGTCGCCGATTCACGGAGCCTTCCCCCTACCCAAAATCCGGAGAGTACGATCAGCCTAAGCGGGTGGAAAGGCGAACGGGTGAACTGCAAGCTGCTGGTCTGGTCGCCAGAAAACGAGGGCACCGTCAGCATTAAGGCCAGCAAACTGACCTCCGAAGACAATGAGATTGACAGCAAAAACGTTTCAATCTCGGTCGTGAGATATGTTCTGACCGATGAGTTTCCAGGCGGGAACGACCGCCGCATCAAGGATCGAATTCCCGCCCATCTGAAGCCAGACATCTTAAGCAGGGAGAGCAGTTTTTCAACGCGGGGGCAAGAAACCCGCCCAGTCTGGATCTCCGTGAACATCCCGTCGCAGACGCCCGCTGGAATCTATAACGGGATGGTTACCAGGACGTCTGCACGTGGGATAGTTAATCATTCCGTCACCCTCGAGGTGCAGAATCAGCTTTTGCCAAGCCCAACAGATTGGAAATTCCACCTTGATCTCTGGCAAAACCCTTTTTCGGTTGCCCGATTTCACGGGGTGACTCTGTGGTCTCCGCAACACTTCAAGCTACTGCAACCACTCCTGACCATGCTTGCCCAGGCGGGGCAAAAGTGCATTACTGCAACCCTTAATGATAAGCCTTGGGATGATCAAGTATTCGATTCCCATGGATCGATGATCAAATGGACCAAGAAGCGCGACGGGACTTGGAACTACGATTATGCGATCTTCGACAAATACGTTCAACTCTCAATGGAGTGCGGAATAACCCAGCAGATTAACTGCTACTCCATGGTTCCGGTTGGCAACAAGATCTCCTGGTTTGACGAACTAACCGGCAAAACCGTAAGGCGTGAGCTCATTCCGGGGACCCCCGCGTATGAAACGATCTGGCGAAGCTTCCTCACTAGCTTTAAAGCGCATCTTCGGAACAAGGCATGGTTGCAAAAGACAACCATTGCCCTTGATGAGCGGGAGCAGGACGAAATGAACAAGATGTTTGGGTTCTTGAAGGAAACCGCACCTGAGTTGAAGATTTCGATGGCCGGCTTCTACTACAAAGATCTCAATCCCGCCATCTATGACTTCAGCTCCAACTGGCATGCCGTTCCATCCCTTATGGGAGACGTGATGGCCTCGCGAAAAAGGGCCGGGTTGAAAACGACCTACTACGTCGCGTGCATGATTCCCAGGCCGAACAACTTCACTTTTTCTCCGCCTGCAGAGTCTTGCTATGAGGGGTGGTTTGCATCAGCCTTGGGTTTTGATGGGTTCCTCAGGTGGGCCTACAACAGTTGGGTGGAAGACCCAATGGTTGACTCTCGCTACGTAACTTGGCCGAGCGGAGATTGCTTTTTTGTCTACCCCGGGGCGAAGAGTTCCGTACGTTTCGAGCGGCTTAGAGAGGGAATCCAAGATTACGAAAAGATCAGAATCCTTCGGCAGAAATTGGGGACACACCCGGCGAAGGCCAAGCTCGATGACTTTTTAGCCTCGATCAACTCAAAAACCCTCGATCAGCGGTCTGCGGCAGATGTAATTAATGAGGGGAAAAAGTTACTTCGCGACGCCTCAGAATCATTGGACGGACTGAAAACCGAGCCTAAATTGATGGGCAACCGGTTCTTCACATTCAGCACCATCGTGCGCGTGCGACAGATTGAGATTTCACGCGATCTCGCCGAAGGACCGGATGAATCGAGCCTCCACACTCCAGAGGAAGCCCGGACCTTTCGCGAAGCGATTGAGAAAGCCTGGCCAGGGGCGCGGATTACTTGGGGTTTTAGTTGGCTCGCGCTCAAGGATCAGCGCCCCAACTATTTGGAGTTGAAGAAGCTAATTGTTTCTTATCACAAGAAGTTTGGCGACGAGATCACGTTTGTTCCCGGCGGCTTTTTCTCCAATATGTACAACACGCGCGAACAGGTGAACCGAGACTTGCACGAAGGCTTGAAGATGGTCTCTGAGTTGGTTGGCGGAGGCTATCGCCCCAAGTGCGTCATTGCCGGATTCCTCTCCGCCGAGAACCTACAGTATCTGGCCGAGAAAGAAGGCATTCGCGTTTGTCAGGGCAATATATGGAGCCAATACGCGGTGGACAATGGAGACGGCGAAGGCTCCATCAGCTATCCCTACTATCCATCGCGAGAACACTTCTGTAAACCCGCTCAATCGAAGAAGGACCAAATTGATTGCGTCAACCTCGATGGTTGGACGGTGGACTTTCTGTGCGCAAGATATCCGGTCGCGAGAACGATTAATGGCATCCGTTGCGGCAGTCGGCAAGGGGTCGGACCCATTGAGACCCTACTCCGGATGGGCGATGAGCAAGGGGCAAAGGCGATCCTGGCCACGACCGCCGCGCATTTCGACACCGGATTTGCCCTCAATAATTTCGCCTGGGTAACGTGCATCTGGGAGATGGGTTTGGTGGAAGGTCGCAAGATTTACGGCTACGGCGGGCGCAATGGAATGGGCGGCCTTAATATCTGGCTGAACGAGATGCGGCGGCGTTGGCCGGCAGCCAAGTGCGTTACCCAGGGTGAGTTTGGCATGATCTGGCGCAAGCAGTTCAAAGATAACGACAAGATCAACTACCGCTTTGCCCAACGTGGTTCTGGCATCGGCGGCTCGGACGCCGAAATGGAAATCCGCTGGTTTATGAACAAAGATTTCCGCCTTGCTCTGTTACACAACTGGCAAGATGGATCGCCAGAAAAGCTGATTGATTTCACGCGATACGACCTCCCAGCCCGGGAACCGGCCGATCCAACGCCTGGCCAGCACAGCCGCAACTGGAGTTTGTTCAACCGGCTCAACCAGAAGGGCGTCCGCCCGCAAGACGCACCGATTCCGATCGGACAGTTGACAACCGCAGAACAGGCGTTTATCAAGCGCCGATACCCAGAACTGCTCACAAGAAAACTCAAATGAAGTTAACGATTCTCTTAGCCGCTTGCCTCCAGATCCCACCGACTTCTTCGTTTGCAGGCGACGGAGAACCAGTGGTTCGATCCGCCAATTTTGTATTGAAATCGGAGTCGTACAAACATTACATAGACGAGTTTAGCCGAGGCGACAACGAACTCAATAAGGGCCTCTATCCAAATTCAAAAGCTTGGAACTTTCTAAAGGACAATATCCCTTTACTCGATTGTCCCGACAAAGACATCCTCTCGACTTACTACTTCCGCTGGTGGGCATACCGCAAACACATCAAGCAGACGCCGGTCGGGCTAATCGTTGACGAGTTCTTGCCCCCCGTTGAATGGGCGGGCGCGTACAACTCCATTAACTGCCCAGCTGGGCACCATATCTATGATGGGCGCTGGATGCGCGATCCGAAGGTGATGGATGAGTATTCTGTTTTCTGGTTCCGGGGCGGGGGCGAGCCGAGGCGTTACAGCTTCTGGGCCGCGAATTCGATTTGGGCTCGATACTGCGTCACTGCGAACAAGGCGTTCACCATAGGATTGCTACCGGATCTCATCGCCAACTACGGGGAATGGGAGAAGTCGCATCGCGATCCCAACGGGCTTTATTGGCAGAACGACGGCAGCGACGGGATGGAAGTCTCTATCGGCGGCAGCGGCTACCGTGCAACCATCAACAGCTATCAGTATGGCGACGCGATTGCGATTGCTCAGATTGCAGAACTTGCGGGCAAACCGGATGTTGTCCAGGAGTTTCGGGCTAAGGCGGCGGCAATCAAAAATCTGATCCAAACGAAGCTATGGGACAAGGACGCCCAGTTCTTCAAGGTCATGCCGCGGGGCGAAAACAAACCCTTGGCGAATGTCCGCGAGCTACACGGTCTCACCCCGTGGTACTTCAACCTGCCTGACCGAGAGTTCACGGTAGCTTGGAAACAAGTGATGGATACGAAGGGGTTCTACGCTCCATTCGGTCTGACCACGGCTGAGCAGCGGCACCCCCAGTTTGCGCTTGAATATGCCAACCACGAATGCCAATGGAATGGACCAAGTTGGCCGTTTGCGACCTCGATTACGCTCACCGGCTTGGCGAACTTGCTGAACGGACCTCCCCAAAACGCGATAACAAAACAAGACTATTTTAAACTGCTCAAGGACTACACAAGGGCCCACCAGATAAAGCTGGAAGATGGGCGTGTGGTTCCGTGGATTGACGAAAACCTAAATCCGTACACCGGGGACTGGATCTCGCGAACGCGCCTGAAAACTTGGAAAAACGGCACATGGGACGCGGGCAAAGGCGGAGTCGAACGCGGCAAAGATTACAATCATTCGACCTATTGCGACCTCGTGATTAGCGGGCTAGTTGGCTTGCGGCCCCGGTCGGACCAGATAGTAGAAGTGAATCCGATGGTGCCCGCAGATTGGGAGTCGTTCTGCCTAGATCGAGTGCCCTATCACGGTCGTATCCTGACAGTCCTTTGGGATAAGGCTGGCAAA
Source organism: Armatimonadota bacterium (assembly GCA_031386985.1). Classification (GTDB taxonomy): domain Bacteria; phylum Armatimonadota; class Fimbriimonadia; order Fimbriimonadales; family Fimbriimonadaceae; genus JANJUB01. Next base: position 180,727 of record JANNCV010000016.1, on the reverse strand, counting down.
AGGTATGGCCAAGGCAAGGGACTGCGAGTGTTCGCTAACGGAAAGCTGATCAGCTCCTCGCCGCAGCTGGGTCGCCTGACGGCGCGACTTAGGGAGTAGGCTCACGGCGCTATCCGTCTGGCTGTGCGAAAGCAAATCAGCGGAAGGAACTGCCAGACTCGAACACGAAGCTAGCGGCGGAGTCGCTAGACATGACCTTATGCACAACACTCCGACCAGACGCCTTGCTTTGCTCCAGCAGCCCCTTCAACTCTCTAACGATTTCCGGGTGCTTGAAATAGAGGTTCACCTTCTCGCCCGGATCGGTTTCGAGATGATAAAGTTGGCCCGGAGCATCGGGCGCCGTGTCAGCGAGAGCGAAAGGCTTGAGGTCGGCTCCATTGTAATTATTGCCACCCGAGCCGCGGTGATCGAGGTATTTCCAAGGTCCTTTTCGGATCGCAAGGGCGAGGCTGATGGTCTGGTGCAATGTGTAAGCACGGATGGGCTTAACCCCTTGCTTACCAAGCAAAACGGGGAGAATGTTGGCGCTGTCTTGGGCTGAATTTTCCGGCAGTTTGAACCCAGTTATCGCCGCGCAAGTCGCGAGGACATCAGTGAGGCAGACTGTCTGGTTACTCGTGCTGCGGGTTGGGGTCTTTCCGGGCCATCGAACAATCAAGGGCACCCGATGACCACCCTCCCAATTATCGCGCTTCACGCCTCGCCAAGGCCTAGCCCCGTCATGACCATAGGTCGCACGCATATCAACGACGCTAGTGGTCTCAGGGCCGTTGTCGCTACTAAACATCACGATGGTGTTGTCGGCCATCCCTAGCCGCTTCAGGGTCTTCATCAGTTCTCCGACAATATGGTCCATCTCATTCATAAAATCCCCGTGCGGGCCGAACTTCGTGCTTCCTTGAAACCCCTTCGAAGCAAAAGAGGGCAGGTGAATCGCGTTCATTGAGTGCAGGAGAAAGAACGGCTTCTTTGGACTGTTCCTCGCGTGGCGCTCGAGAAATTCCTGACTCTTTTTCAAGAAAACCATGTCTACTTCTTCAAGATCATAGTCGGGCGCGATCATGCCCGCACGGTTGTCGTCGGAATACGCATGTTTAGGCAGTTTCGATTTATCGAGCATTCCCGTGGGCGGCACCGGAATCCGATCACCATCAATGTAGGCGTAGAGGTAATCCGTTGCCGGACAGGACGCAGTGCCGAAGAAAGTGTCGAAGCCGCGATGGATTGGCGCATCCGGAATCGCTCGGGAATAGTCAACCATTTTCACTCCCTCGACTCCGCCCTTAGTGATGGGTTGCCCGCCTTTGTCGAAAAACGATAAGCCAACATGCCATTTGCCCATCATTGCAGTGGTGTAGCCTTGATTGCGCAGCATTTGCGGCAACGTGAGCTGGTCTTCTTTAATGAGGCAGGGGCCACCGACGCCTTCGAACACGCTCTTGAATGGGATTCGGAACGCCATTCGACCGGTCAACAGGCTGTAGCGGCTCGGCGTACAAACCGTGGACGGCGAGTGAGCATCTGTAAACCTCATGCCTTCACGGGCCAGCCGATCTAGGTTCGGCGTGGCGATTTTGGCTTCGGAATTGTAACAGCTTAAGTCTCCGTAGCCGAGGTCATCGGCAAGGATGAACAAGATGTTGGGCTTGTTTGGCCCTTCAACGGTGCCCCCACTCGAAACAAGCGACGCGAGGAGCACGGCAAGAAAGGAGAGGGTGCGTTTCATGGGCAAACCGTTGAAGCTTGGTTGTACCTTGATTTGCTCCTGGTCACGCGTGGGTAGACTACAAAGAACGAACCCGAATCCCGCCTCACCGGAGATATACTTTGACGCGACGAACCCTCATCCAACAAGCAGGTTTGACCGCGATGGGTGCGGTTTTGGGCGGCGACCTAAGAGAAGCTCTCCTAACCTTGGCAAGTGAGCCGCTTGAGCCCAGCCTCAAGCCTCTCACCGGGCGCAGAATCCTCACCTTCAACTCTGTAATCCGCGTCAACCAGATCGAGGTCACCCGCACTCAAAACGAAGGGTTTGACGAACACGATCGCCATACGCCAGAAAACATCCTGGCCCTTCGTGACGCCTTCGCTCTCGGCTGGCCCGGCGCGGCGATGACCTGGGCGCTGAGCTGGCAAGCGTTGCATGATCAGCGTCCAAATTACGTTGCGGCGAGGCGACTCGTCCGCGAGTTCCGCGATAAGTACGGCGACGACGTCACATTCATTCCGGGAGCCTTCTTCGCGAACATGTACAACTCGCGTGAGCAAGTGAATCGCGACATTCACGAGGCCTTAGCAAAGCTTCCTGAGTTCATGGGTAAGGGCTTTCGCCCTAAAAGCCTTGTCGCCGGTTTCCTCTCTGCCGACAACCAGAAGTACCTTGCTCAGCAAGAGGGTATCCACGTTTGCCAGGGCAACATCTTCAGCCAGTTCGGCATTGATAACGGCGACGGGGACGGCTCGATCAGCTATCCTTACTATCCTTCTACCGAGCACTTTTGCAAACCGGCCCAGAGCCAGAAAGACCTCATTAACTGCGTCAACCTCGATGGTTGGACCGTTGACTTCATTTCTGCCCGTCGGCTCGGCCTGGGCAAATATACGGGCGCGGATGGCAAGGAGAAAGGCTTCAACAGCCGGCTCGGCGTCGGCCCCATCGAGACCATCGGCTGGTATGGCCCGGACAAGGGCCTTGACCAGATGCTGGCGTGCACCGCGAGTCACTTTGACAACGGCTTTAAGCTCAATAAATGGGCTTGGGTAACCAACTGTTGGGAAATCTCGCTAGTACCGCAGGTGAAGAATCTGCCCGTGCTTACGAAGTGGCTACAGGCGATCCGCAGTCGCTGGCCTAACGCCGAGTGCCTCACTCAAGGCGATTTCGGAAATGCCTGGCGGCAACAATACAAAGACAACTCCCGACTGGACTACCGTTTCATCCAGCGCGGCACCGGGATCGGGTGTAGCGACTCCAACCTTGAGATTCGTTGGTTCATGAACAACTCGTTCCGACTTGCCCTCCTCCGCGACTGGACGGATAGCTCTCCGACGCAAGTCATTGACTTCACCCGCTATGACCACTCCGCCAATGAGCCCAAAGATTTGGGAAGAAATTGGAGTCTGATGGGCAAGATCAACCAAAAGCAAACCCGCCCACAAGATAAGCCCGTCTTACTAGAGGATCTATCATCCGAAGATCGAGAACTGATTCGGAGAATGGTAAAGCTAGGCTAAGAAACCATCCGTCCCCGTAGCGAAAGCCACACCCATGAAATTTGAGGAACGAAACAAAGGAACCTAAAACCTGGTGGACCGTGTAGGACTCGAACCTACGACCCGCTGATTAAGAGTCAGCGCAAGAAGAATCCACGACCGTCCAGATTTGTCCGCCTAGGTTCACTGACAATGACTTACTGTCCACATTTGGCCATCTTTGGCCGCGAAGATCGCCTCAGTAAACTGCGGATAAACTGCAAGATTCAGGTTCCCATGCGGTAGAATAAACTGCATTATGGCCCGTAGAGAAAGACGAGAGAAAGGCTCAGGAAGTATCTTTAAGCGGGGTGACAGCTTTGTGGCCCAGGTCCAAGATGGATTCTCGGCCGCTGGGAAGCCCAAGTACAAGCAGGTTCGATGTAGGACGCGGACAGAGGCGGTACAGACCCTCAACGAGCTGACCTCTCTGCTCGTCCAAGGCAAGGGAATCCCGGGAAGGAACGGTTATACGGTGGCGGGTTGGTTGGACGTGTGGCTGGAGGATCACATCAAGCCGAATCGCGAGTCAAAGACATATGACTTCTACAAGCTCATGGCGGACAAGCGCATCAGGCCCCACCTCGGCAGATTGGATATTCAGAAAGTGACACCGACAGACGTGTCGAGGCTCTTCAAGGTCATCGAGGAGGACGGTGCTTCGGCGAACACGATCCAAGCAGTCAGACGCACACTTCGCGCTGCGTTCGGCGTCGGCTTGAAATACGGCATTGTTTACGACAATCCGGTCTCCAAGACGTTTGCCCCGAGGCTCCAACGAGCTGAACGGACACACTTCACGGCTGAGCAAATCCAAAAGCTGCTTGAAGCGCTGAGCGGTTCATCAATCGAGAACTTGGTCCGTTTCACGTTGGCCACGGGCATGAGAATCGGCGAAGTTACTGGTGTGACTTGGAGCTCTATCGATCTGAAGCATAAGACGGTGTTTGTGAGGGCCCAACTTCAAAGGGTCGGCTCGGAACTCATCCTAAAGCCGCTGAAGACCGAGAAAAGCCTGCGCACCATGCCCCTGGTCGGGCACTCACTTGAGGCCGTACAGCGTGAACGCGACCGGCAGAAAGCGGAGGGCTATGACAATCCGCTCGACCTGGTCTTCCTAAACCCGTGGGGCCGCCCATTCGATCCCAAGTACGTCAACGGGAGGCTCCACGAGGTCCTTACCAAAGCTGAACTGCCAGCGACTGGCATGCACTCGCTGAGACACTCCGCCGCGACTTTCATGCTGATGGCCGGCCTGAATCTCCATCAGGTCAGTCGGTATCTAGGCCATTCCCAGATTGCGCTGACCTCTAACCTCTATGGGCATGTTCTTGACGATGCAATGCGGGGCGCGGCAGAAACGCTACAGGGCCAATACACCAGCAAGCAAAAACCGGCTCGTCCGGCTTCCAGGGAACCTCGCTCAACGTCGAAGGGCCGAGCGTCTTCGCAAACGGGTCAACGACATAACTGAAATCAAAAACTAACCTATGGACTCAGAAACGAAGTCGACAAAACATTTCTTTACATCCTCTTTCTTCAGTTGTTTTCGATTGCCGAACTTCGGAGCCTCGACGAGTTGACGGGCTAGCGATAACGATCGTGCAGCCCGAAGAAGAGTTTCCCTCGGCACCTTCTCCTCATCGAGGGTGAGGTTAACGACCGGCCGGTTGCATCCATAACCGTAATCACTCCAGACGAAACAAGCACATCAATAGCTCGGCTAATAGCCTCACTCTCCCGACCGGTCCCGAACTTGAACAGCCTGTGACTGATCCAATCTGCCGTCTTTCGGCGCTTTGTATGCGGATCAATCCACCCGAGGGTTGAGCGGACGATCACGCACAGCACCCGCCATTCGGTATCCCTCAGTTTTGGCATCAGCCTGAATAACGCGTTCGGGAAGGGGGTTGTTCTAACTAGCTCGGATCTAGTCATCGGTCTTAGCGGCAGAATCGGACCGCCCTAAATCGCTGCTGTTGCTGCTCGCGGCTGCTTGCTCTAAGGCTGCTGCAGGCTCCTCATAATCCTCCTTGATCGCCGAGACGATCAGGGACGACGGCTTTCGCGGCTTTCGGAGCGGCAACCACTTAAGTTGCCTTTCGATCCGTTCTAGGGGACACCTCTCGACGAGTTCCATGATCTGGGAACGGCTGACCCCGAGCTTCAGTAGGGCGACTTTCACGTCCGCCTCCCGGCCGCTGTGCTCCAGGTCCGCCAGCTCCTCCGGTGTCAGTCCGCGACCGGCTTGGGACGGTCCAGCCTCTTTCATCGGCCCGCCAACTCCTCAAGTCGGTCGAAGAACAGTTCATCGAGCACGAGTGTCGGCAGCACATCGAGAGACAGCGGCTTTGGCCTGACGCCAAGGGCATGCTTGATCATGAGCTTGGCAAAACGCGGGCCGTCTATCAACCGAACGGCAAGTCGCGGGTAGCGCTCGGATGCAGATTGGGCGGGCGTCGAGAAGGGTCCTGTGCTAAAGATGATCCCTTGGTTTGCACCGTAGCGAAGCATCGCTCCGCGGAGTTCATCGACAAATCGTCGCTGCACTTCTAACCCTGCCTTCGGGTCCTTCACTTGGACCAGTGTGAGGAGACGCTGCGCATCGGCCTGGCGCGACGCCCGGATATCAACTCCGCCGAAACGGCTACGGCCGCGCCAGTGTCGATTGCCGACGATGACGACCTCACGGAAGCCTTCGCTCCGCAGCACAGTTTGGACCGCGACCTCGAGTGCAGCGAAACGCAGCCAACGTAACCGCTGCAGGACCTGGCGAGCCAACTCGTGATCTGTCGAGGGCGGCGGCGCTAATGGAGCAAGAACTCTCATTTGACCTCCGGGATTGGCTGCCATTTATCGGCATCACCTTCAAGATTGTCACCGCTCCAAAGCCCCGGCTTGACCTCCGCATACGCCGTTCGAATACTCTGATCAGGACTGTCCACCTGATGAGGCAGACAACCTGGACAGCCAAGAAGTTGGCAAACGAACGTGGTCGGATATTGGCCGTTCTCGGACACCAGCTCGCGGCAGTCAAAGTGACGGCTGAGTTCGCTCTCAAGCGCTCTCGTGATCCGACTAAGCAGCATGTACGTCGGCTTAGTCCGACCCGACATCAGTCGGCTCAACGCCGAACGGGAGATCCCCGCATCGGCAGCCAGTCTCGATCGGCCCTTGAACGCATAGCGCGTTGTATGAGCCATGATTGCGGCCACTCTATTGTGGGACCTTGGCCGCTCCGGTCCAGTTAAGTGTTTCATAGCTCCACCATCGCGCATTTGTCCAGGCCCGAACAAAAACCGAAGCTCCTAAGCTCCATCAGCGCGACGTTCGGCTTTTGTTCGGGTGTTGGCATATTCGAATCGAACCATCCTGCGGACTTATCGGCAAGCTCGATGATTCCATCGTCGGACGGTCAGACGTTTCGCCAGCTTGGAGTTTTCGGGCTTGACAATCGGCCGTTAGCGGCCTTAATTGAGCAGGCAGAGCACGTGTCGCTTGTTAGCAGCTCTATTTGGCGGCGAGAAGCACCCAGCTGTTAGCTGAATGGATGCGACTACCGATGCCCAGCGACCAGGAGGTCGAGCAGTTCCGCCTCCTCTACCACCGGAAGACAGGACTGGTTCTCGACCCCGCCAAGTCCCGAGAGGCAGCCACCAGAATCCTCCATTTTTACTTCCTTAATCATCATGCGATTCATTCAATACAGTCGGAAAAGTAGCGAGGGCGACGAGCGCCAAGTTCAGAGCATTCCCGACCAGAACAGCGCGCTGGCACGTTTAATCGAGCACCAGAAGCTGAGGGTAGGTGAAACCTTCGAAGAATCGAAGTCAGCCAAGCTACCAGGCAACCGACCGTTGTTTGCGAAGATGTTGAAAATGATCATGGACGGCGAGGCCGACGCCATTCTGTGCTGGCACCTCAATCGTCTTTCCCGCAATCCGGTCGATTCGGGCCAGCTCGCCTGGATGCTCCAGCAAGGGATCATTAAGTGCATCAAAACTCCGGAGCGGGAGTATCGGCCGGAAGACAACGTCGTCATCATGGCGGTCGAGAACGCCGTCTCCAACCAATACATCATCGACCTTAAGAGGAACATTCGTCGGGCTCAAGACGAGAAGGCGCTCCGAGGTTGGTATCCCCATCGCCCTCCAGCCGGTTACAAAACCGATCCGGTGACCAGGGAGATCGCCATCGATCCCGACCGCTTTCCTCTACTCCGTCGGGCTTGGGACCTGATGTTGACCGGCAGCTACCTTGTTCCAGAGGTCCTAGAGAAGCTCGAGGAGTGGGGCTATCGCACTCGTAAGGGTCCCCAACAGCTTGGCGATACCATTGGGCGATCGCGCTTGTATCTGCTTTTTGACAACCCCTTTTATCACGGCGAGTTTATCTACCGAAGCGAGCGCTACGCCGGGCACCATCAACCGATGGTCACGCTTGAGGAGTTCGAGCAGGTTCAGTTAATCATCCACCGCAAGACCCACATTCAACCGCAGAAACACACCTTCGCCTTCACGGGGCTGATCCGGTGCGGCGGTTGTGGCTGCCTCGTCACCGCCGAACGGAAAGTGAAGCGCTACCGCACGACCGGCCGCACCGTCACTTACGTTTACTATCGGTGCACGAGAAGCAAGCCCTGTTCCGAGCCGTGCGTCACAGAGGCCTACGTCGAGGAAGCGATCCAAGCTGGCCTAAACGAAGTTCGGCTTGACCCGAGCATAGTCGCCTGGGCCGAGACGGCGATTCTGCGTGACTCCGATGGCAATCGGGACTGGGCTCCTGCCCTCGCTCAAACGTATCAGCGCAATCTAGCCGAGATTCAGTCTCGCAAGGATCGCATCGTTGAAATGCGGATTGCAAACGAGCTCTCGGCGGAAGAGTTTGGCAAGCTGAAGGCGCGCTACGACGATGAGCGCCGGGAGATCGAGCAAGCCTCGGAACGAATGCAAGTGAGAACGCAGAACAACGGAACCGCCCTCAAGAACGGCCTATCGTTTGCCTCTAGCGCTAGCCGTTACTTCCCGAAGGCGTCCGAGAGAGTCAAGCGCCAAATCGCGACCACTTTAGCAGAAGCATATGTTCTCACTCAAGGAAACTTGCAGATCCGCGTCCACCCACTATTACGGCAACTTGCCGCCTTAGAACCTCCTAAAAAGGACCATCAACGGGTTCGACGGAGTTCAGCCATGCCCGCCGATCCACACTTGTGGGCAATCATAAACAACATTCGCACTCTGCTCAAGACGACAGATGTAGCTTTCCCGCACATCGACTTCGCCGAACTGGTTCAAAACGTTAGCGAAACCTAAGCTCCAGAGCCGCCGTTTCGACCGATCGACGTTGAGCCATCTACGTCCAGTGCTCAAACGAGATCCAGTTAGTGCTCGCCTCTATTCAGTTCACGTTGACCGGAAGCCTGATAGCCATAGTACACGAGCTTATTCCCGAGCGCCTTGTGAAGGTCACGACGTGAAGGGTTGGCGGCCACGCGTCTGCAGAGTTCGGCAAGTTCACGTGCGATCTTCTGGTCTCGACTAAATTTGTTCAGCCGTTCGTCGATCGATGGTAAAGACTCGACCGAGGGCAACGACTCGCCTTCTACTTTTGCTTTTCGTAGAAATTCTACGTAAATACGAATTTGCTCGACTTGCTGGGCGCGATACTTTGCCCGGCTAAATGTCGAGAAGCCCTCAAACGCCTGGGCCGACCCAGAATAATCTTCAAGCTCAATAAAACGGTCCGGAAAAGTCAGAAGATGATAGCTCCCATTCACAGGATTACTACTCGCACGTCGCAGCGCTTCTCTTAAGGAAGCGATATGTTCAGCCCTATTGGGCCTAACCTGGTTGTATATGTAAAGACCGACGAGGAAAATGGCCAGTAGACCAGCGGCAATCAAGATCCATCGGTACCCAACGGCAAGTGATAGATTCTTACGCCCTCTGATCCAACCAGGCGAAAGCGACTGGTGTGGCAAGGTTTCCGACTCAAAGACGAACGACCATTTTATCTCCGGTTCAGCGGACACTTTAGAAGTGTGTGATGCTACTTCTTCATTGGCGTGGTTTGTCGATGAGGCTTGGGGAGGTTCTTCGACTGCTGCAGCTTGGTTGGCGCTCGGGGCAGACTCGGCTTCAGATTCGTGGTGCGGTTCGGGGTAGTGAGTCTCGGCTGCTCTTTGAGATTCATCCACCGCAGCAAGTATTCGAGCCCGCATTTGCCGGCCCAGAACGTTCACTTCGGCCACGATGTCTAGCTCATCCACGATCATCATGTCACCTGCGAGGTGCGGCTTTATCAGCCATCGATCTTCGTCGGTAAGCCAAGAATGCTTCTCCCGGACCTCCCGTCTATAGCGATCTCCGGAAATAATGCGATGACCGGTGTACTTGCAGAGTGAGAGAAGTGGATCGTCGGCTCGCAACCCACCAGTCACGACGCTGTATTTCTCGGTCGAGGCTAGCAATTGCAGGAATATCGCCTCCTCGTCTGGGCCAGTTTCGAACAACAGAAAACGGGTGTTTGCGTCGAAAATGCAGTGGAACGTGTAGTCACGAGACTCCAGTTCGTGGACCAAGGCGAGAAGGTTATCAAGCCGGACGACCCGGTCAGGAGCGAGCCGCATCAGGTTCAGGCCATCGATCAAAAAAGCATTGGGGCTCGGTTCCATAGACTGTGGCTCCGGGACATTGGCATTTTACGCGAAGCGACGTCTATCGATCTCCAGAAAGCCCATCCTACTCCTCCTCCAACAAGGGACCGGAAATCATGACCAAAACCCTTGACAATGCGACCACCCTTTGATAACGTGTTGCCAACCTGCCTAGAGCAGGGTTCTGCATTCGTGAGTCCGACTCTGGCAATAGGAGGCTACCTTTTACTTCACGTTCCATGTCCCTACTAACGCGTCAGTCGAAGAAGAACCGCTTCCGTTACGAAACGGTTGAGGAGTTCGACGACACTCGGGAAGAGGTTCCACACTCTTCGACGGAGTACGTCACGGCCATTCAAATGCTGAGTGCCCTGACCTATCTCTCGCGGTGTAACTCGTACACCACCATCTGGTTTTGCCGCTCGATTGACGATGTTCAGTTCGGCATTTAGCTTCAATTTGCCCCCGGTTACGCCGGGGGCATTCTCGTCATTTTGGAGGTGCAGTTCCCTTGTTGAATCCGCTCCGCAAAAATCCGGGTGCTCGATTCGAGCCGCAAAAATCGGTGCTAGAATCTAGACACCATGAACGGGCTACAAGCAGTTTTGATGAGACACGTCCCTTCCAACGAAGGGCGACAGGCTGATTTGCTCATCATTGAACCGGACGGCCAAGAACACCAAATCCGATGCCTCTGCAGAGCGGACGGCACAACCGTACTCGGTGAGCTTGGCGATGGCAAGCGCATTCCCCATCTTGATCGGAAATATGGCTCCCAAGTCATTTGGGCACTTACCCGTCAGGTGACTCTCGGCACCTAACCTATCGCGGATCTCCGTCCAATGGACAGGTCCGCCTGCTATAGCTACAATTGAACCATTCGGCAAGGCTCCGTACGAGGCATCCAGCCTGCGAGCGAACGCTTTGCCTGCCAGGTTCGCAAGCTAAGCAGCATCAAGTGCGGATACTTCAAACTAACCGAGGAAAGGAAAAACCGGATATGCGTCCAACAAAGCTGGCACTCAGAATTAGATTCAAAGCAGATCTCCGGGAGGTTTCGGATCGGCTCCGAGGCAAAGAGGGGTCGGAGTAATGCCGTCCTCCACAAGTGAATCGCAGCGGGCCGATTTGCACAGGACGATCTGGCGGATCGCAAACGATCTGCGCGGATCCGTCGATGGCTGGGACTTCAAGTCCTACGTCCTTGGTATGCTCTTTTACCGATTCATCTCCGAGAACCTCACTGCCTATATCAACAAGCTAGAGCGCGAAGCTAGTGAAAAGGACTTCGACTACGCCAAGCTCACTGACAAAGACGCCGAATTGGGTCGCAAGGAGACCGTAGACGAAAAGGGCTTTTACGTACTGCCGTCGGAGCTCTTCGAGAACGTCCGCAAGTATGCGGCCAAGGACGAAAACCTGAATGAGACACTGCAAAGAGTCTTCAAGAATATTGAGGGCTCAGCGGTCGGCACGGACAGCGAAGACGACCTTAAAGGTCTCTTTGACGACCTGGACGTGAACTCCCAAAAGCTTGGTCAAAGCGTTGCCAAGCGCAATGAGAAGATGGTCAAGCTCCTCGACGCCATTGGCGACTTGCCTCTCGGCAATTACGAAGATAACTCCATCGACATCTTCGGTGACGCCTATGAATATCTGATGACCATGTATGCATCCCAGGCGGGCAAATCCGGCGGCGAGTTCTTCACGCCTCAAGAGGTCTCAGAGCTCTTGGCCCGCATGACTGTGGTGGGCAAGACTCAGGTCAACAAGGTCTATGATCCAGCAGTTGGATCAGGCTCATTGCTTCTCCAGTTCGCGAAGGTGTTGGGGAAAGAGAATGTGCGCCAAGGCTTTTTTGGCCAGGAGATCAACCTCACCACTTACAACCTTGCGCGGATCAACATGTTCCTGCACGACGTGAACTATGAGAAGTTCAACATCGTTCATGGCGATACCCTACTTGACCCATTGCATTGGGAGGACGAGCCATTCGAGGCCATCGTCTCCAACCCGCCTTATTCGATCAACTGGGAGGGCGACAGTAATCCGCTTCTGATCAACGATCCACGCTTTGCTCCCGCCGGAGTTTTGGCGCCGAAATCGAAGGCTGATCTTGCTTTTACAATGCACATGCTCAGTTGGCTTGCCGTAAATGGCACTGCAGCTATCGTCCAGTTTCCAGGCGTTCTTTACCGTGGCGGTGCAGAGAAAAAGATTCGCAAGTACCTCATTGAGAACAACTATATCGATACGGTTATTCAGCTGCCGCCAGACCTCTTTTTTGGAACGACTATCGCGACCTGTATCATCGTGCTCAAGAAGTCGAAGAAGGACAATGCAATCCTCTTTATCGATGCCTCGGGGCTCTTTACGCGCATAGGAAACAAGAACAAGCTTATGGCCGCTCATCAGAAGCGGATTCTCGATGCGTTCACGGCAAGGGAGGCGCAGGTGCACTTCGCGACACTTGTGCCGAGCGCGGACATTGCTGAGAACAGTTACAACATTGATGTGTCCACCTATGTTGGAAAGAAAGACGACAGCGTGGCCACCGACATCAAGGAGCTCAACGCCGAAATCGCCAAGATCGTCACGCGGCAGCATCAACTTCGCAGTCAGATCGACGCCATCGTCGCTGACCTAGAGGGGGCGAGATGAGCCTTATTGAAGAACTTATTGCAAAACACTGTCCAGCTGGTGTTCCCTTCATGCAGCTATCAGAGATCGCTGAGACCGTATCAGGTCTTGGCGGAAAGTCCAAGGCTGACTTCACGGAAGGGAATGCACGGTATGTCTCCTATAAAAATGTCTTCGCAAATCTTGCTATCAACCAGCAATCCGCGGACTTTGTGAAGGTAGCGCCAACAGAGAGGCAAAACCGCCTGAAGATTGGTGACGTGGTCTTCACAGGTAGCTCAGAAACTGCCGACGAAGTTGGTATGTCCTCGGTGGTTCTGTCCGAGCCTATCGAGCCCCTTTACCTTAATAGCTTTTGCTTTGCGCTACGGTTTTTCGATTCCGCACTACTTGATCCAAGCTTCTGCAAGTACCTGTTTCGGGGAGCTTCTGTGCGAAAGCTAATTGAAAAGTCAGCAAGCGGCGTGACTCGGATCAATGTCTCCAAGGAGAGGTTCATGAAGATCCGGATACCGGTACCTCCAATAGAGGTCCAAAGGGAGATAGCGAAGACACTTGATCTCTTCACGGAGCTGGAGGCGGAGCTGGAGGCGGAGCTGGAGGCGGAGCTGGAGGCGCGACGTAAACAGTACACCTTCTACCGTGACCAACTACTGACGTTCACCGAGAGAGAGAGAGAGAGAGAGAGACGGATCAGGTGGGCAAGAATGACTGAGATATGTCTGAAGACACAGACAATTCGATGGCCCCAAGTCGGTGACAAGGAGTTCGCTTACATCGACCTCACTTCAGTGGACCGACAGACGCATGCGATTGGCGAAACCCAGACCATCAACGCCAAAAGTGCGCCAAGCAGAGCTCAACAAGTAGTGAAATCCGATGATGTCCTGTTCGGAACCACGCGACCGACGCTGATGCGTTACTGTTCCATCCCGGATGAGTTCGATGGACAGATATGTAGCACAGGCTATTGCGTCCTGCGCCCCGACACAGGGCAGGTTCATCCTCGGTGGATTTTCCATCTTGTGTCCTCGACAGCTTTTCTCAAGTATGTGGATGAGAATCAGAGGGGTGCGGGCTATCCGGCCATTGCGGACTCGGCGTTAATGAATTGGGAAGTGCCGATCCCCTCCATGGCTGAACAAGAGCGGATTGTAGGCGTGCTAGACAAGTTCGAGGCTCTTGTGAATGACCTCAGCTCTGGGCTCCCAGCGGAAATCAATGGGCGTCGTCAGCAATACGAGCACTACAGGGATCGGTTATTGACGTTCCAGGAGGCCGGATGAGTGAAGAGCGGAAGCCGTACCACTACGACCCAATTGCCGTCTCCAATGAGAGCACCGTCGTTGCTCAATACGTCCCAGACAATCAAGTGCGGGAGTCGAGCTACCAGAGCGAGGACACTCTAGAGCGAGAGTTCATTAAGCAGCTTGAGAAGCAAGCCTACGAGTATCTGAGAATCGCTTCCGAAGAACAGCTCATAGTTAACCTTCGAAAGCAAATCGAAGCCCTCAATGGGATTTCCTTCTCCGAAGTCGAGTGGAAGCAGTTCTACGAGACCAAGATAGCCGGGCAGAACGACGGCATCGCTGACAAGACGATCCGCATTCAGGAAGACCCGGTTCAGCTCCTCACTCGCGATGACGGAACGACGAAGAACGTCAAGTTGATCGACCGCCAGAACATCCACAACAACCGCCTCCAGGTCATCAACCAATATGAAGTCGAGGGTTCACGCGCCAACCGCTACGACGTGACTGTGCTTGTCAATGGCCTCCCGATGGTTCACATCGAACTCAAGCGCCGAGGCGTGGACATCCGAGAGGCATTCAACCAAATCGACCGATACCAGCGCGACAGCTTCTGGGCAGGATCGGGCCTTTTTGAATACGTGCAGCTCTTCGTGATCAGCAATGGGACGCTAACGAAGTATTACAGCAACACAACCAGACGCCAGCACATCCAAGATGCCGTCGGAGCGAAGAAGGTCAAGAAGACCTCGAACTCCTTTGAGTTCACATCCTGGTGGGCGGATTCACAGAACAAGCCGATTCAAGACCTGAACGCATTCGCCAAGACGTTCTTCGCCAAGCACACGATCCTCAACGTCCTGACTCGCTACTGCGTGCTCACCGCCGACCGGATGCTTCTGGTTATGCGTCCCTATCAGATCGCGGCGACCGAACGCATCCTGCAGAGGATCGAAATTTCCACAAACTACAAAAAGCTCGGCTCAATCGAGGCGGGTGGATACGTCTGGCACACCACCGGCTCTGGCAAGACGCTGACTTCGTTTAAGACCGCACTGCTGGCCAGCAAAATGCCAAGCGTGGACAAAGTGCTGTTCGTGGTTGACCGCAAGGACCTGGACTACCAGACCATGCGTGAATATGACCGCTTCGAGAAAGGCGCGGCCAACTCAAACACGTCCACCTCAGTTCTCAAGCGCCAGCTGGAAAACAAGCAGGCACGGATCATTATCACGACGATCCAGAAGCTCGCGACCTTTATCGCTGCCAACAAGGGACATGAGATTTTTGGCGGGCACATCGTGATCATTTTCGATGAGTGCCATCGCTCGCAGTTTGGCGACATGCACACTGACATCACACGAGCCTTCAAGCGATATAACCTGTTCGGCTTCACAGGAACGCCGATCTTCACGGCCAATATGTCGAGCGGCGGCAACCCGAATCTGAAGACCACCGAGCAAGCGTTTGGCGAGAAGCTGCACACATACACGATTGTCGATGCGATCTCCGACAAGAACGTCCTGCCATTCCGAATCGACTACATCAACACGGTGAAGGTCGGCAATGTGATCGACAAGAAGGTCGCGGCGATCGACACCGAGAAGGCACTCCTCGCTCCCGAACGCTTACGCCAAGTGGCGTCGTACATCTTGGAGCACTTCGACCAGAAGACCAAGCGATCCAGCGGCTACGTGCACTCCCTGATTGCCAACGTGAGCGACGTTGCCGGAGGCCGAAATAAGATCGAAGCCCTGAGGACGACCAGCCGGGTCAAAGGCTTCAACGCACTGTTCGCGACCGCTTCGATTGAAGCTGCCAAACGGTACTACGCGCAATTTACTGAGCTGCAAAGAGGCCTGACACCGGACGGCCGCATTAAGATTGGGCTGATCTTCTCTTTTGCTGCAAATGAGGCCGTAGAGGATGGTGCGCTTGAAGAAGAGGGTTTCGAGACGGGCGCACTCGACAGCTCTTCACGCGACTTCCTGGATGCCGCAATCAAAGACTACAACGCGATGTTCGGCACGAGCTACGACACCTCTGACGATAAGTTCCAGAACTACTACAAGGATCTTTCGCTTCGGATGAAGAACCGCGAGATTGACCTGGTCATCGTGGTGAACATGTTCCTGACCGGGTTCGACGCGACCACGCTAAACACCCTGTTCGTCGACAAGGGACTCCGCGCCCATGGCCTGATTCAGGCTTACTCACGCACAAACCGCATTCTCAACTCGGTGAAGTCGTATGGCAACATCGTCAGCTTCCGCGACTTGGAGAAGGAGACTAACGACGCCCTTGCCCTGTTTGGCAACAAGGACGCCAAGGGCATCGCCATTCTCAAGCCTTACGGGGATTATTACGGCGAGTACGAAGCGAAGGTGCAGGAGCTGGTGACGACCTTCCCGCTTGGACAGCAGATCGTCGGCGAGCAGGCGAAAAAGGATTTCGTGGCGGTGTTCGGCACGATCTTACGACTGCAAAACATCCTGACATCCTTCGATGACTTTGAGGGCAACGAGATTCTCACCGAACGGCAAGGGCAGGATTACCGAAGCGTCTACCTCGACATTTACGCAGACTTTCGCCAAGGCCGGGTCTCTGACAAAGAGCAGATCGTCGACGACATCGTCTTCGAGATTGAGCTAATCAAGCAGGTCGAGATCAACGTTGACTACATCCTGATGCTCGTGGCCAAGTTCCGCGATGCGAAAGGCGACGGAGACGACACCGAAATCCGCGCCCAGATCACCCGCGCCGTTGATTCGTCGCCAACACTCAGGAACAAGAAAGACCTAATCGAGTCGTTCGTTGACTCCCTGTCAGCGACCGGAGAGGTGGACGACGAGTGGCGTAGATTCATTGCAGCACGTCGCGAAGCTGAACTTGAGCAGATCATCGCAGACGAGAATCTCCGACCAGACGAAACCCGAGCGTACGTGGATACGGCGTTCCGTGACGGTTCGCTCGGCACCAGCGGGACAGCGATCATCCGTGTTCTGCCTCCGGCTACTCGCTTCTCAGCGGATGGTGGACATGGCGAGAAGAAACAACGAGTGCTGGCAAAGCTTATTGCGTTTTTCGAACGGTTCTTCGGACTTCTCTCAAGGAGCGATAGGACAGATGATGAATAATCACTGGGCTTCAATATCAGAGAGGTGCCCGTTTCAAAGTGAATGATCGCTCGATCGCGAAGGAGAACGACAGGGTTGGATAAGGGCGCCCATTTTCGCAAGTGCGACTTTCAGGTCCACACACCCCGCGACATCAATTGGGATGGGTTCCGTCCCGTCTCGGATGCTGAACGTGAGGTCTACGCCAACACTTTTGTGCAGACCTGTCGCGAGAAGGGCGTCGGTGCTATAGCTCTCACGGATCATCACGACATGGAGTTTGTCCCATACATCCGAGCAGCAGCGTTGGCTGAGCAGGACGGGAACGGCCAACCGCTCGCGGATCAAGATCGCCTCATTGTGTTTCCTGGAATGGAACTGACCCTTCAGCAACCGTGCCAGGCGATCATCATCTTCGATGCAAGTTTTCCCGAAGACCTCTTTGCAGTTGCATACAACTGCCTCGGGCTCGTACCAACCGCTAGAGCAGCTGACCGAACGGCAGAGACGGTGCAACTACCATTTGACTTACTTGAACTGCACACAAGGCTCGATAACCACCCATCACTAAAGGGCAAGTACATCGTTCTTCCAAATGTCACTGAGGATGGGCATCAGACGTTGATGCGCGTTGGTTTCCACGGCCATTACACTTCCATGCCTTGTGTTGGTGGCTATATGGATGGCCCATTTGCTTGCGGAGTTGGCAACCGGAACATTCTGCAGGGCAAGGTCCAAGCCTGGGGATATAAGCCACTTGCTGTTTTCGCAACTTCAGACTGCCGCCGAGCCGATCTGCAAACGCTTGGAAGTCATGTGACCTGGGTTAAATGGGCAGAGCCAACGGCAGAGGCGCTAAGGCAGGCATGCCTAGCGAGGGAGTCCCGACTGTCCCATGGCGAACCAGGGCTTCCACACTCAATCATCACCCAGATCAGCGTTTCTAACTCAAAGTTTCTCGGCAACTTTGCGCTTGAGTTTAACCAACAGTACAACGCCATCATCGGCGGACGAGGTACGGGGAAATCCACGATTCTGGAGTACCTGCGATGGGCGCTTTGCGATGAACCACAGGTGCCGGATGACCCCGAGGCAGCCGACTTTCAGCTCAAACGGCAGAAGTTAGTTGAAAAGACGCTTGTCGATACCGAGGGCAGCGTCGAGGTCCGCTATTCGAAAAATGGTGTGCCTCACGTCCTCCGCCGAGCTGCAAAGGATCGCAAGTCAACACTGAAGATCGCTGAAGGAGAATTTGAGGCCGCGACTGAGGACCAAGTCCGTTCGATCTTGCCGGTACAAGCATATAGCCAGAAGCAACTCAGTAGTGTTGGGGTTCGCGTGGATCAGCTTCGGCGCTTCATCGAAGCTCCGGTGAAGGATCAACTAGACGACTTGGGAAGGGCTCGCCAAGCCGTCGAGGGAGAACTCAGAGAACAGTTCGCCCGTTACGTTCGGAAGACTCGTCGAGTTGCCGAAAGGGATAGATTGGCCAAGGAAGCGGCGTCACTCCAGGCACAAATCGAAGCGCTGAGAAAGAGGCTGACTGGCGTTTCGCCGGAGGACAAGGCCGTCCTCGATCAAAAGCCCCACGCCGAAATCGAAGCCCAGTTTGCGTCACGACTTGGCGAGGATCGTCGATCTCTCCTCAGTGCAATCCAAGAGTTTGACAGAGCCCTCGCTGCCCTTCCGAGACCGCTTCCCGAGAATCTTGCTACGACACCTAACAAGGATTTGGCGATCACGATCCATGGACTTGTAGCTGATGCCTCCAAAGAGATCCGAGACGAAATCGAACGAATACGTGCCGAGGCTGTTGTATCGCTTGGTGAGGGGGAGCCCACCGTTAGCTTGATTCGGGAGTGGGATCAGAAGAGGGCTGACTACGAGAAGAGCTATGAAGAAGCAAAGCTTCGCTCAACGGCACATGAGAGCGTGCTGAAACAACTTGCGGAACTGGAGCAACGTGGTGCGCTCCAGGCTCAGCAAATCGAGGCAATCAGCAGGGAAATCGGCGAGTTAGGGACGCCCGATATTGCTTTCCCGAAGCTCCTGAAAGATTGGCGCGACCATTTGGTTACTGGCTCGCAACTTCTTGCGGCCCAATGTGATGTCCTCACTAACCTATCTTCGGGTCGAATCCGAGCATCGCTTCAGCAAAACGCCGACCTTGGCGCGCCGCTGGCGGCTCTGATCAGGACCATGCGCGGAAGTAACATTCGGACCCAGAAGCTAGAGGAGCTGTTCGCTGGCCTTGAGGCAAGCGGTGATCCGCTGGGGGGATGGAGCGCTGTTTGCGACGAGTTCTTACAGTTGGCACTTGTCGAGGGTCCTCTAGAAGAGGGTTCGGCGTTGCCAGAGGTTCTAAGGCTCAAAGCAGCTATGAGCGAAGCCGATCTTGTCAGGGTGGCGAACAAACTTGGCCCAGACGAATGGATCGAGCTCGCGCTATGCGCAGCTCAAAACCGGCCGATCTTTGGATACAGGACGCGAGAGGACGAGTACATCGCGTTCGAAGAGGCGTCAGCTGGGCAGCAGGCAACCGCTCTGCTATGGGCGCTGCTAAACCAGGATGGTGTGCCTCTGATCATCGACCAGCCTGAAGACGACCTCGATAGTCAGGTGATCGTGGAAATCGTGAACCAAGTTTGGAAGGCTAAGAGCGGTCGGCAGCTGATCTTCAGCAGCCATAACGCCAACCTTGTTGTAAACGGGGACGCTGAGCTGGTTGCATGCTGCGACTACATGGTGGCAGCAGAGCAGTCTAAGGGCCGTATCAAGCTGGAAGGTGCCATAGACGTAAAGGAAATCCGTGAGGAGATTGCCAAGGTGATGGAGGGTGGAAAGGAAGCCTTCAGGCTTCGGGGTGAGAAGTATGGATTCTGAACAAGACATTCACCATAATTTCTACAGCTGGAGGACTAGAGATACTTTCCGCTACCGACTACGGACGAGGCGCCTCGGCACCTGGTGCTCCCCAAACTTAGTGCCCCGAAGGATGGAGGCAACCCGAGGGCTAACATTGACCAGCTTGCGGTGATTGGCGCGAACAAAGTCAGCTGCATAGAAGCCTGATTTGAGGTCGAATGTGTGACACGGACCGACCGAGCCCAGGTAGGTCGCCGCGCGCGTCATCAAGTAGCAATTGACTGACGCCTTACGTCGGATAAGCCTGTAAGCAAGCCATCCGGCAGACGCGGATGACAGCATGAGGCCGCCGGCCACTGCCGTGCCGAACTGCCAACGATCATAGGTCAGTCCAGCGCCTACGCCACCAAGAAAGGCAAGTGCTACGGCTCCAAGAATTGAGATCAGAAGATAGTCCATGGCTCGGACATGTCGCTTGCATGCTGAGCAATACGGCACGTCCCAGACCCAACCCTTGGTCCGGGCCTGCTTGTTCTTCTCGGTCCCGGCCAGGGCCAACGCGGTCGTCGCAAACGCGCCACAGCAGGCGCAGGAACGGGGAAAAATGAACTGCTTTCCTGAAACACTGACACGCATAGATTCATTCATGCACGGCAGCCGAAGATCAGGCAAACATTGGAGTCTGTAAGCTTCAGGCGACAAGGAAAATTGCAGCCCGACAACTGTCGGACTGCGAAAAGTTAGGCGAGAACGCGCAGGCTGCCTTTGTCCCTCCATCGAAGGCCGAGACATTCGGACTGTGCGATTTTCGCGACCAACCGATCCACGGTCGGGTTGTGCAAAGCAAATGTCGGTAGTTTGCCCGGAGCGCGTCTCGAGATTGCCAAATCTGTCTTGGGATCCCATTGGTAACGCCAGAGGCGAGCTGCCCGAAACGGCTCTTGATTCAACGACGGGCCGAGGTGATGGATGAATCCACCCGACAGAACTAGGATTCTGGGCGCACCCCACCGGAGCGGGAGTGTGGCAGCTCGCATCTGAGCCGGGTTGTGGATACCGCAGACGAGAATCTTTCCCGCCAGAACCAGCTCCTCGGCCCGCCGCTCGATCTCGCTCAATTGGTCGGGGTCCTGATGGGGCGGACCACTTGCTATTTCCAAGAAGGCCAGTTCGCCTGCCAATAGGTGTGCGTTGCCGTAAAGCCAGAGCTTCGCCGGCAGATGGTAGCCGGGCTCGAAATCGAACGGCGCAGTTCGACGTGGCGGTTCAGAAGGGTCGAGAAGTGGAACGTTGTTGGCACAGGCTCTCAGCCTAGGCACAACGACGGTGTCCAGTGTGGTTGACATGAATCGCTACCTCCAAAGTGCAAATCAGGAGCGATCCCCTGATCCGCTCCTGTCAACCAGTCATGCCAGTGTTGCGCGAAGTCTTCAAAAATGCGAGCCGCAAGGCTTCGATCCCGCACAACAAAAAAAGCCCGTGTCATCGACACGGGTGGAGTGGTCGCGGACGGAACCGCTAGTAGTCTTCAGGCAACAGGATCGTCGTGGCAGACCGATCGGCTTCCGTGATGATCCAGAAGGTCATGTCGCGTCGATCACGATAGCTGGAAAGGAGTCGAAAGCCCTCTCGTAGCGACAGCTCGTTCTCGGCCTTGTCTTCGTCACCGACGTCGCCCCAGTCCCCACGCATGTGTCGCATCAAGCCCCGAGTGATATCCACTTCGTGCAGCAGTCTTTGAGCATGAGAGGTGATAACCACTCGTCCGAGGGGAAAGCGTGCCGCCATCAGCTCAACACGAGCCGACCCAGCGACTCCACATCGGGCAAGTTTTCCGCCATGAAACTCTCCGGCGTGAGTCCCGAATCGTAAGCGTCCCGAAACAACATGTCGGGCAAGTCGTGGATGCTCAAGCCGAAATCCAGCTGGCAACATCGGTCGATGCGCTCCATCCAAACATCAAACGTCATAGGTCAGACCTCCAAGTGGGGTTCATCCCGGATGCGGCGTGCACGTCCTGGACAGTGCTCAGCCTTGCACCCGCTGGCTACCTACTCAAATAAGTGAGCTCAAAAGCGTTTTACGTGCTCGTTCTTCAGAACCTGGGGCCAGTCAGACTGATTCGAGCTTTGAAAGGGTCTCGACTTTGATTACCTGGGAAATCCAAGAGCCGAGGAAACATACAGAACCAAGCTGCCTACAGCGAGACACACGACACCAAAGACGAGAGGGATCTCATCCCTGTCGTCTTTTCTGGTCAAGTAATTGGCAACCACGCAACCTGTTGGAGCAAGTAACGCAAGGACAATACCCATACCATACATGAAGCCAAAGCGTACAAAGATCAGGCAAGCAGCTATTCCGAAAGCCAGAAGAATAAGCAAACGAAGTGGCAAGGGATTGTTGCGCGTGCTTGTCGTCATGGCCATCCCTTCCATACGCGTATTGTCGACCGATTCTTCAATCTGAAGAAGGAGTGGCCAATCCGCAACAATCACGTCTTCCCCCTGCGACAAGTCTCCTGTCATTCTTATAGAACCTTCCAGCTCAAAACTCTTCCGTATTCCGGCGTCGTCATGACGAGAGGAAGCAGCCCTGCCCCGATCAATTGACTCGTCGTGAGCGGATAAGTCGCTGAAAGACATGGATATGTCTTCATGCACGTCAACAACGATATCAAGTTTGTCGATGATCAACTTATCACCTGCCAAGTGCGGTTTGATAAGCCACAACTCTTCATCGGCGAGCCATTGATGTCTCTCCTCTCTCTCTTTTCTATATTGATCCCTTGTAATGATTCGGTGACCGCTATGCTTGCACAACGTCAAAAGAGGGTCATCAGCGCGTATGCCTCCCGTTACGACGCTGTAATGAACGGCATCGAGGACCAGCTTCTCGAAAAGGGGCTCTTCCCCGAGCCCGGACTCCCTAAGAAGGAATCGAGTGTTTGCATCAAACATGCAGTGAAAGGCGTATTGGCGGTCGTTCAGCGCCCGGGCCAAAGCGACCACGATGGACAATCGGGGCCGCTCATCCCCGGCTGAATAGAGCAGGTTGGTGCCGTCAATAAGGAAAGCGTCTTCGACCGGGTGCACGGCCAGATCATACTGCATCGGGATCGAGCGGCAGCTTGGGGCGTTTTACCCCCGGCTTTGCTGGGCTTCACGGTTCGGCAGGGCCATGCCGCCCCTTGACAGTCTGCTCTTCTTTTGCTATGGTGCTCGGGCGATCATTCGCAAGGAGGCTCCATGGGCAATATGTCCAAGTCGTTGCTCGTCCGCCAGTCACGCCTAAACCCGTTTCATTACGAAACGGTTGAGGTCTTTGACGGTCAGGGCCTAGAAGAGGTGCCGGAGTCCTCTCGTCAGCACGAATCAGCGACCGATCTGGTTAGTTCCTTGACCTATCGTGCGCGATGCAACGACTACACGCAGATCTACTTCTGCCGTTCGGTCGATAGCGTGCGGTTCGGCATTTAGACCGCTGACTTCACATTTCGTTACTCTAGCCCTCACGCCAAGTGAGGGCTATTTCTTTGCATGCAGCCGCGAGGAGTAGCTGGTTTGACGGCCAACGAATCAGGTCAATGGTGAGAGGGCGGGCCGACATCCGCCCCGCCCTGCGCCGAATGATCCGAGGGAAAGATAGAACGACGAACGAATCACGGGCAAAGTGATGAGAGAGGAGTGAGAGATAGACCTCGGAGAAAGAGGGTTGAGTTTTCCCATGAACCTGAGCAGGTTCAAATACTCCGACTAGGGCTAGCCGCCCGGTTAGCCGGGGCAATGACCTATGGCGATAACACTATCGGGTGAGCTTTGTGCCCAAAGATTGGTGCTTTTCGGGCATGGGTTGCATGGGATCGACCCGAGAACAAGATTTTTCACCGGCCCATTTTAGGGTCCATGCGGGAGAACGCACAAGTGTCCGAAGTTAGCTTGAATGCCTATTTGGCATGCCTTCAGGAGGTTCCATTGAGTAGGTGAGCGACCCGAACTTGTCGTCAGAAACGTTGCGATCGAGCCATGTCCACATCTTTGCGACCCCGGGCCATCTTGATTTCAGGTCCGAAATCAGCGAATGGAGATAAGTTGTACTTTTGAGCGGGTCATCTGCAGCGAGTCTATTCGCAACATGCAGGTGCCAGACGGCTTGTTCAACCTCTTCGTCGGAGGAACGCCAACTGCCAAGCTTCTCGTGGCACCTTTGCAACGCTCCAGAGAGCTTGCTCCGGTCAATCGTGCCAGATGAGACCATAAACGTCCTGAGTTCGATTGCCAGGTCCTCGATGAGTGTGAATGGCTCCACCGGATAACGCTTCGGCGTCATCCGAATGTGGTCGATCAGTACACCACCCAGGTTGATCGTTATCATCGCCATCTCAGTCAAGTTTTCAGCTGAAGGCGCCAACTCTCTCAACTCCTGCAAAAGTTCATTGTTGCGTTGTTCGGCCACCGAATAGAGCGCGTCGGCGTAGTGTTTTGACAGGTGACTTGCCATCAGTCCCGAAAGCACTTGCGCATCGCTTCTCTTTTCGCCCGACGGACTTGCGATCACCAAGTCAAGCAGCTTTTTAGGTAAGTCTTCCAGCAGGTTGCTTCGAGCGATCCACATAGAGGCTAGGGCGGAAATCTCAGCCCACTGTTCAAAGTCTGTCAACGACAAGGGCAAGTTGCTTTCGGTCGTCTCGTCCGATAGGGCCTCAAACTGGCGCGCTGATTGGGCAATCGTGTCAATCAGTTTCTGTCGATCGTCCCGTGTTGGCCTGGCTAGGCGATAGAAGGCAGACACCGCAACTTCGTAGTATCCAAGAGCCCTGATTCGATCCTCCGTAGGGTTAGTGGTGCTTGCAAATCGATACAGTTTATCTAGGCGTAGCGTGGCAAGCAGGTGCGCGACGCGAGCGACAGACCCGTGTTTCCGGCTATTGTCTAAATGTGACAGGGCAATCTCGCCGAGTTGGGTTGCGCCGTCAATATTCCCAATCCGCGACTGCTCCTTAGCGGCCAGAAAAGCCTGCTCCCCCAGGGCGGCAATGTCGTTCAGTGCCACCTCGACGGCGTTGCCGGTAGGTAGCGGTCGCGCCCGCCCGCTTCGATAAAAGTTCTTCCTTATCTCAAGAAACGGGGAGGGATCTAAGCACACGGCAGTGCACATACCGCTGATGGCGGTCTCGGAGGGTGGTGTTGGTAGCGACCCTCGCTCGACTCTGCCGACATAGCTTGTCGACACTCCGGCATCAGCGGCGACTTCCTGGAGGGTCTTGCCGACGGCAAGTCGAGCCTTCCTGATTGCTTCGCCGAGTTCATTCACGATTCATTTAAGATTGGCATGAAACCACCGTGTTACTGGCTGTTAATAATACTAGTTTATAGAAATGTCCGCCTATTTGTCGGAGATTTGTCATATCATTATAAAGTGCCGGGCAGCTGTAGAAGCAGCTAACCCGGCGAGCCAAGAACATGAAAGAACCATGTCTCAGCCCGGGCATCATAGCCGAGGTACGGATCGGAGTCAAGAGCAGTAGCGCGCCGGCTCCAAGTTCGGCCCAGCCAACCGACCTCTTAGGAACGACTTCTGAACCGTTGACCTGGCTTGATGTGGCTTACTTCCGCCAGCGCCTACGAGGGCTACAGAAAGACCAGGCACTCGAAGTCTTAGCGCTACTGCATCGTTCGCTCGATGCCCCATCAAACCTGGGGTGCGCGAAGTGACAAGCGCAGCTCGACAGCCGTTTCCCATACCCGACCACTGGATCGGCATGGTCAAGGGTTGGCCGGACCTGTGCCAATCCATCGGTGAAGCACTTGTCGCACTGCCTCCGCAGGTCCTCAGCACGCATGGGCTCATCATCGGAGCAACAGGCAGCGGTAAGACTAACCTCCTTCACCACATGATGGCCGGGGACATAATGCGTGGTCATTCGATCGTCGTGCTCGACGCACGCGGTGATCTTGCCTTAGCTGCGGTCGAGATTGCTGCCCGAGCACGTGTTCACCCGGACCGTGTCAAGTTCTTCGATTTGCGGGAAAAGAGCCAGCCGCTCGGGTTCAATCCGCTCGCCGGCAGCGGCGAGCCTTACTATCGCGCCCTCGGATTGATAGACGCTGTTGCGGCCGAATCAGAATCGTGGGGCGTTCAGCTTGCAGAGACATTCCGAAACGCCGTGCTCCTGCTCGCCGAAACATCCGGGTCAATCACCCAACTCACATCGCTCTTTCATAAGAGGGATGTGCGCCAATCCTTGATCGCCAAAGCGGAGTCGGAGACTCTTCGCGAGTTCTGGAGCCGATACGACTCACTCTCCGCCGATAAGCAGGCGGCCCTCGCCTCGCCAGTTCTGAACAAGGTGAGCGCTCTCTTATCAACCGAAGGTCTTCGACGCATGTACGGCCACCCGACTCCGGTGAACCTTGCGGTACATCTGCGTTCGCTCGGGAGCGTGACCCTCGTCTCGCTGGCAGTCGATGAGCTTCATTCGGCTGGGTGGATGACCGGGTCGATTCTGCTGAGTTCGATCTGCCGTGAAATCTTTTCGCAGGTGACAGTACCGGAGAGCCAGCGGAACCCGATTCGAATCTTCGTAGACGAGTTTGAGAACTTCTCAATGCGCGACTTTGAGACGATCTTGGCAGAGGGTCGGAGATTTAGGCTCTCAGTTGTTCTTAGCCATCAGACCTTGGCGCAACTGACGCCGAAACTCCGCTCCGTCATATTGGGCAACGTCGGCGTGAAAGTGGTGTTTCGAACCGGCTATCAAGATGCTGAGGTGTTGAACCGGGATCTGGCTGGAGTCAAGGGCGCATTTAATCTCGCGGCCCTTCCCGTTGGCGAAGCGCTTCTGTGGCGGCGTGGCGAAGATCCGTTTATGGTCGAGATCAATGCCCCGATCATTCAGGACGTCGGAAGACAAAGCCCGGAAGCGCGCGAGTTCCTGAAACAACTTTCTGAGCTTGCACCTGCCTATTACGAGATTGTTGAAGAACACCCAGCCGCGCCCGAGGAAGCAAGTATCCCTGAACCCCCCAAGGCCGCAACGCCCGACCGGCATGCTGAACCCAAGCAGGCAAAGAGGGCCAAATCTGAGGGCGGTTCTCTGGAGGACTGGTTGTCATGAAACCTTACGTGACCACGATCTTCGTCGAGGTGAAGCCGTGAGGATCACCCAGCGCGACGTCACTGTTCTCCGTGACCTGGCGCTCAGCCACGTCGCTACTCGCGATCAGCTTATGGATCTTGGCTACTTCAACTCGATCACACGAGTGAACACTCGCTTGAGAGAGCTAGCGACCATTGGACTTGTCCGACGCCTGGACACCCCATTCTTCTCCCAAGGCTTGCATATCGCAACCAAGCGAGCGGCAGAAGTGGTTGGCGAGAAAATCTCGAAGTTGATCGAGGGTAGGACTTCCTCACCACGATTTGTGCAGCACGCGCTCTCAGTCACCAACGTGCGCATAGCGCTGAGTCGGAGGTCGAGCGGTGTCTGGCGATTTGAACAGCAACTGTGGCGAAAAGTCCCCGGCTCCGTAAGTCATGAAGTTAGACCGGACGGGCTGTTCATGGGAACGCTACCGATCTTCATTGAGGTCGACATGGGTCACGCTTCCGGTAGCAGGTTCAAAGAGAAGCTGACCACCTATCAGGCACTTGCCAGAAGCGGCAACTGCCAGTCCCTCTACGGCTTCAGCCAATTTCGCGTCTTGACCGTCACCACCGGAACTCTACGTTCTCGTCACCTGCGTCGCTTGCAACCCGCCGATTCTGAGTTTGATTTTCTCGTTCAGACCTTCGACGAGCTTGGAGCGACCCCTATTTCTCCTTGGAGCTAGATAAATCATGTTGCCACAAAGAACAGACCAACAATCCCTCATTTCCGTTCCTAACTCTCTCCGTCAACAGCTTGAACGGGCGCAGAATCTCCTCAGCCAGAGCGAAGAAGCCGAATCGAATGGCAATCAATCTCTGGCCGTCGTTAAGGCCAAGGAGGCCATGCAGGTTATCCAGCGGGTGGCGCAGCAGTCCCCTGAGCTCGCGGCGCTCGTCATCCTTGGTGACATGGGCTATCGAGGCTTTGAAATCGAGATGATCGAACGTGTTGACCGGCACGAGATCGTTCAGCGAACGTTCCTCGGGATTCCAATGGGCCAAGAAGTTGTCAACGTCCCGACGATGACGCGAAGAACGATTCGAGCGAGGCTCTTATGAACCAGAAGCTGGCCTACACGGTGGCGGAGGCGGCCAAGCTGATGTCAATCTCGCGCTCACTCCTCTATGAGTTGATTCACTCGGGTCGAATACAGTCAGTGAAGTTCGGGCGATCCCGTCGAATCACGGAGGATCAGATGCGGCGATTCCTCGACGACCATGAAGTCGAATCACTCCGAGCGCCCCCGCTTCAAATCCGACGATAAACTGCGGATAAACTGCGAAAAAGACAAACGCCCTCTCGATTGGAGGGCGTTTCGTTTCGTTTTGAACCTGAAAGTGGTGGACCGTGAAGGACTCGAACCTTCGACCCGCTGATTAAGAGTCAGCTGCTCTACCAACTGAGCTAACGATCCAGAGGCATATTTATACCTCATTGGAGGCCAAGTCAAGGGGGACTTGCCTTAGCAGGCCAGCGACCACTCGAACCTGCGAGACATCGCAAAATGTCTTGAAGACTTCGCAATTTGTGATAACATCCGTACATGTTACTTGCGGTAGCGTGCTCAATCGCCTTAGGGCCGATGGTTACTTTTGAAACACGGGGGATGGTGGTTAGTAAGCTCCTGCCCGAGCTTAGCCGGATCGTGTCTGCAAAACTCGAAAGTCGGGGGCTGGAGGACGTAGCGCTCATCGTCTCGCTCCGGAATCAACCGTTTGAGAAGGTTAAAGGGTGGCTAGCGGAGGCGTGCGATGCGGAATGGAGCCAAGAGAAGGATAAGCTCGTCTTGGTTCGCTCGGCGGGTCGCAGGCAAATTGCCGCGCGGACAGAGGCACTTTGGCGGGGGCAGCAGTTCAAGCGGTGGATCGAAAAAAACTTGCCCGACCAGGCGTGGAGCGACTCTCAAATCGCGGAAGTGATTGCCGCGAACACAAAGCGAGCCGATGAGGACGCCGAGATGTACGTTCAAGACGTTAAACCAACACAACCCGTGTTCATGCAATCCCTTCGGGCAAGAACTCCGGCGCATGTGCTTCTGGGGCGGCTCCTGCGTAGCGTTTCGGCTGAATATCTTGGGGCCTTTCCAGTGAACTGCCAAGTGATCACGACGACTCAGCCGAATCCTTATGAAAGGCCCATTCCGGTTAAGACTGACGCGCTCACTGCCGATTGGATGAGCTTGGCTCGCCGCTACGCGGCGCGCATGGATACTGCCCCCCGTCAAAACGGGGCCGTGACCCACCGAACCCAAGAAGCTTGGTTGCAAGCCTATCAAGGTCAGACGCCACATTTGTTCGTCCTTTACTCAAGAGAGTATGGTGCCGCCGCGCTCAGCGTTCGGCTCTATGTTTGCGACGGAACCCGTGTGTTGGATACAGCTAAAGTGGAGCTGCCGCTAGAGCCGACGGAGTCCCGCCCGCGAGAAACTCCGCCTCCAAAATGGGACCTTCAAATATGCACGCTCACGCAACAGATTCTTGCTCGAAGGAGTCAGCAGAGCCAGTACATTGTTCGGACCATGGTCGAACCCGGCGTAATCGCAACTCTGCCAGCAGCTTTCAACACCTTCGCCGCACCACCCTTGGACGCCGCAGTGCGACATCCGACCCTGGTCGAACCTCATTCCATCGGCACCGCCGACGCGGTTCTGGGGATAGCCCGAACCCGGAAGAAGGACGTGATTGCGCACGTGCCAGATAGCGCGATTGCCGGGATCTCGACTGCGCTCGGAGCGAGCGGATTGAACGCGATTTGGGAGAATCCGATGAACTTCGCCATCAACATTGAGGAAGGCGAGATTTTGCTTATTCGACCGAATTTCTTTGGGCGGGCGGATCGGTATCGCATACGTCGAGCGGCTCTCGAGAAATGGCTCAATACCTTTGGGCCAAGCAACTTGCCGAGTTTGGAGGATCACCTTGCCTATGTCAAGCTTGCACCGGAGTCCGACTTCTATAACAATCTCGATCATTTCTATTCGGCCCTCTTGACCCCGGTAAGCTCGGGCTCGACCTTTCTGATCTCCCATTCAAGAAACTTGTAGGCTCTCTCGGTGCCGAAAAGACGGGAGCGGTTGAGGTCAGAGTTCCAGTTGGGCAACTGACCCGAAGCCAACTTGAAAGTTGCATCAATTACCTGGTCATGGCGTTTTCAACCGATCGGTTCGATACTGTCGGAGGTAAGTTCTCGGAGCCCATTTGGCAGCCAGCAACACGCAAGACCTTTGATTCGATCTCCATGAAACTCCAAGACTCGCCTATGTTGCTCGTAAACAACGGTGAGCAAGTGGGGTTGTTCTCTCCTCTCGATTTCGGAATTAGAAACGGGGCGAGCCCAGATCGTCTCGTCGGATTTGATTTGAAAACCAAGTTTGACCGGTTTTGCCTGGCAAGTTGGAGCCTTTTGAGCATGCACTTTCTGAACGGCGACACGCGGGAGGGCCATGCGCTAGACTTCAAAACAGGAGCTTCGAAACAGCTTCTCAAGTTCGATCAACTGCCGCCCGAAATCCTTAAGGAAATTGAGCGGGGACGATCAAAGGGGCACCTGGCATCGGCAAGCGTTGGCGGCGGGTACGGCACCACCCGGACGCCTCCGCCCTAGGGCTGGAAGCCCCAGGCGCTCATGGGCAGGGATGCCCATGACACAAATCGGGTAAGTTTTTTGCACTTGCCTTTTCTCGTAAAATGGCGGGACTCGTTTTATGAAGAAACTCTCTACCCTCGTTGCGCTCGCCCTTCTCGTCTCGGTGATCCCGGCCCAAGCCCCGAAAACCGTTTCAAAGTATGGAGCGTCTGGCCCGATCACGGCCAGTCGGCTCAAATCTCACCTCGAATTCATCGCTGATGACCTGCTTGAAGGGCGGGATACACCTTCTCGAGGGCTGGATATTGCGGCCCTTTACTTGGCGGCCCAGCTCAAGCTTTGGGGGGTGAAACCGGGGGGCGAGAATGGGACTTACTTTCAAACAATGAGCATGACTGTTCCCAAACTAGACATGGCGAATACAACTCTTAAGGTTGGAGTCAACACGTTCAGGGCCGGAACTGATTTCGACGCTTACTTGCCCGCATCTAACATTTCGGGCCAAATTGAATATGTCGGCCACGGAATGCGCATACTTTCAAAGGGCATTGATCCTTACGCCGGGCGCGATGTGAAGGGCAAGATCGTGCTCATTCTTCCTGT
This sequence comes from Armatimonadota bacterium, assembly GCA_031386985.1. Lineage (GTDB taxonomy): Bacteria > Armatimonadota > Fimbriimonadia > Fimbriimonadales > Fimbriimonadaceae > JANJUB01. The sequence continues at coordinate 149,608 of JANNCV010000016.1, read as the reverse complement.
CTTGCCAAAAGGATTGCTCGCCGATGAGCTGTTCGCCGGAAAAATTCCCGACGCGGAGTGGCCCAATCAAGCGGCTGGAAAACTAGGGGCGAAAGCAATCTTCATTGTGAGAGTAGATGGAGCTTCTCCCTCAATCTCCATCGGCGGACCCGTTCCAAACGTTATCCTGCGACCATCTGCGCTCGCCGCCGTAATGCAAGGCGAAGCGGTGAGTGCGGACGAACTGCTGCGAAGGGCAAGGGAGCAGGACCCCGGCGCATCGTTCTCGCTTACGGCTGATAAGAGCGCAACCCTAAATATCACGGCCGCGCAACAAACCTTGAGATACAAGAACGTGATCGGAATTGTGCCCGGTTCCGACCCCAAACTGAAGGAAGAATATGTTGCCTATGGTGCCCATTATGATCATGTTGGAACCCACGGTGAGGGGCCTGGGGATAACATCTTTAACGGGGCCGATGACGATGGGTCGGGGACGGTTGCGATTCTTGAGATCGCCTACGCTTTGGCGATTGGACCGAGGCCAAAGCGGTCTTCCCTCTTTGTTTGGCATGCTGGTGAAGAAAAGGGGCTTTGGGGCTCTGAGTACTTTGTCGAGCATCCTACTGTGCCCCTGGGCAACATCGTGGCACAACTGAACATTGACATGATCGGTCGTTCGCGAAGTCCGGGCGATCTCAAGCCAGCCAACGCGGCACTTGCTGATCAGAACTCGGTGTATGTGATCGGCTCGCGAATGCTTTCGAATGACCTTGGCAATACGATCGTTGCCGTAAATCAAGGGATGTCAAGGCTCAAATTAGACTACAAATACGACGATCCCAAGGACCCCGAGCACTTTTATGAGCGCAGCGATCACTTCAACTATGCCAAAAAAGGAATTCCGATCGCGTTCTTCTTCAATGGAGTTCACGAAGATTATCACCAAGTTGGCGATGAGGTTTCGAAGATTGATTTTCTAAGAATGGAGAAGATAACGCGCACGGTTTACGGCATCGGCTGGCAGGTTGGCAATACCGTGGCTCGTCCCAAATTGAACAAATCCCTCAACTAGGGCTATACCACGGGCAGGCTGAACAGGGCTATCGCGATTGAAAGAGCTCAATCGGGTTCCCGCTCGGGTCTTCGATGAGGACTTGCGAGCCACCGGGACCCGAGATCAGTTCACCTCTAAACGTCACGCCGAGATCGCTCAACTCGGCCGCTAAGCTCTCCAGATCGTCACAAGCAACCACGATCCGGTTCCATCCTCCCGGAATTGGCTTTGCTCCGTCCGGCATGGGCCGGGCGGCGGAGGTATCGGGGCCGCTAAGCCACAGCACATTCTCTTCCCGCCGGATGATGGCAAAAGCGGGGCCCCATTGCTCCATAACTTCGAACCCCAGTTGATCGCAATAGAATGCGAGCGAAGTAACAACGTCATCCACCAAATATCGGGTCGGCATGATCAGAGCTTACCAAACCATAATTTCACGTGCCCATCTTTGAGTTCCGTTGCCAAGAATGTCAGGCGAAGTTCCAGACCTTGGTTGGAATGGTGGTCGGAGCCGATGAGGTGGTTTGCCCCAAGTGCGGCAGTAAGCGATCAGACAAACTCGTAAGCCGCTTCATAAGGGGGAAAACTGAAGATGACCGCGTCGACGAAATGGCCGATCACTTGGAGCTAATGGGCGAACCCGAAAGCCCCACCGCGATGCGAGAAATGATGAAAGAAATGGGCAAAGGAATGGAAGAAGACCTGTCGGATGAGATGGAGCAAATGTTCGAATCCGATATGCTGGGGGAGGATGACGAGTAGTCCGCCAGGTTCCTAATCAACAATAAACAGCTTAGCTCCAACCGTTGTCGAAGAGCGATGGGGCTCGGTGTTATCCGCCACTTGATAGCTGATTCCTGGCGTGAGAACAAACGTGCGCCCATCCTCAAGTTCGGTGTGAAGCTCGCCTTCAAGGCATATCAATATGTGCCCCTTTACGCACCAATGATCGGCCATATAGCCGGCCGAATACTCCACCATCCGAACCCGAATCGGGCCAAAGCGGCGGGTTCGCCAAAGGGCAACACCGGTTTCGCCTGGATGTTCGATCGGCTCCACCTTCGCCCAATCTGTAACTCCAAAGGGGATATCTGTTATCTGCATGAGGCGAGTCTACTCCGGGTAAACCGCTCAAATGAAGTACCCTAAGCTGTGAACCGACCTTCTAAGAAAGAAATCAAAGCCGCCGTAGACAAGCTTAAGGACAATCCTAACAGCGGGGCGCGACCGAACGAGCCCGCGATCGCCAAGCTCGCCGAAAAGAAATCGAGCCAGCGCATTCGCAAGCAGGGAGTTTAATCATGGGTGACAAAAAACCAAAGAAAACATCATCCGGCAGTGGCGATAAGCATAAGGCAAAGCAAGCCCAAGATGCCGCCAATCGCCCTTTAACCGCACCGCGGATTGTGGAAGACAAGAAAGGCAAGAAGAAGTAAAGCCGCAGTAACATTCTTTGCGTGACTTATGATCAGCTCCTAGAGCTTGCACACGCGCTTGAGGGCAAAGAGCTTGAAACCATAACTGGCAAGAAGTTTAGAGTGGGGATTTTTCGCGACTGTCCGTTTTTCATTCCAGCGACAACCGGTTTAGGGCGGAGCGATGGCCGGTTAGCCGCGGAGCGGTTTCTAGCCCGCTACAACAAATCCCGCAATCCCCACCCCAGCCACTATCAAGACCTGACTCGGAACTCCTCCTATCTCGTTGCCCTTGTTCAACAAGCAGACGATTAGTTTTTTTGAACCTAAATCAAGAATTCCGGTGCAAAGAAGGGTAGCCTGGGGTGTGATAGACCTCGTTCAGGAAAAGCAATCGCTCCGACTCATTGCCCAAGCTCTAGCAAATCCCGGCCACAAAATCGCCGATGAATCTCACAGCCTAACGTATTCCGTAGAGCGTCAAGATCAGGGCTGGTACCTGAAATTCGAGAAAGAAAACGATAACGCCACCCTCTTTATGGTGCTCCCTCTAAAAAATCTCCGGCGACGCTAGCCCCTCAGCGCCCTTTGCACTTTTGCGAAGTAACCCGAAGAGACAATCGCGGGATTCATGATGCCCGGATGGGGCTGCCCGGAGAGAAGTCTGGCGTTGGTATAATGCGAGTTCGCGACGTTCGGATTGTCGCGCAACAGATCACAAAATGCGGCAACTCTCACTCCCCATCCTAGTAGCTTCGGCAATGCTCTTCACCGTTAGGGGGACGGCCCAGACGGGGCCAACCGATCATGGGCGGTTGGGGATGTGGTACCGGTCTTCAAACACGCACAACCTGCCAGACGACAACGAAGAGATTCTGCCAAAACTCGAACGGCGTTCCGACGCTTACCTCTCTCGCCCATTTTGGAGCACCTTTGCCATCGGAGCGAACGTGACATATGGCCCTTTCATTAGCCATCAGGTTAACGTGAACGCTCAGGGGTTGAACATCGTGGGGGATGCGGCTAATGAACCCTCCCTAGCCGTTGATCCTACGAACAATAACCGGATTGCGGTTGGTTGGAGGCAGTTTGATAATGTGGCCTCCAACTTTCGCCAGGCTGGGAACGGTTACACTTCAAATGGTGGGTTGAGCTGGCGGGCAAACACTGTTCTTACTCCCGGCACCTTTCGCAGCGATCCCGTTTTAGGCGTTGACGCGTCGGGAAAATTCTACTACAACAGCTTGATGCAAACGTTTTTTGACGACGTTTGGGGCTCAACCAACGGCGGGGCAAGCTGGCTCAACCTTGGTCCAGCCACGGGCGGAGACAAGCAATGGATGACTATTGACAGATCGAACAGCACGGGCAAAGGATTTCTTTATCAATGCTGGAGCACGGCGGGAAACAACTACGGAGGGCGACAATTCAGCCGGTCAACCAATGGCTCGGCGTCGTGGATGAATCCCATCAACATTCCGGGCTCACCCGTTTGGGGAACGCTGGATTTCGCAACAAACGGTGATCTTTACCTTTGCGGCATGAGCAATCCCTTTAGCTTCGTGCGTTCGTCGAATGCGAAGAACGCCGCCGTCACACCGACGTTTGATCGAGTGACCAGCGTGGAGATGGGCGGCTCAATCGTCTATGGCTCATTTGTAAATCCGGTGGGCCTGCTTGGTCAATGTTGGATTGCCACCGACCGCTCTACCGGCCCGAGTAAGGGCAATATCTATATGCTCTGCTCTGTGGGTGTTGATAACGCCAATCCTTGCCAGGTCAATTTTGTGCGAAGTACAAACGGAGGTTTGACCTGGAGTGCCCCCCGCACGCTCAACACAGATGCGCCGGGACGCGGTGCGCACCATTGGTTCGGAACGCTGTCGGTTGCGCCAAATGGTCGGCTCGATGCTTGTTGGAACGACACGCGCGCTAACCCTAACACTTCCCTCTCGGCCCTTTATTTCTGCTCGTCTTTTGATGGCGGCCTTACGTGGACGCCAAACATTCAGGTCAGCCCCATCTTCAATCCAAGCATTGGATATCCCAACCAAGACAAGATGGGTGATTATATTGGGATGGTTTCGGATAATGCAGGAGCCCATATCGCGTATGCCGCCACCCACAATGGGGAAGAAGACATCTGGCACTTGAGGATTCCGGCCATGACCGGATTCGCCGGGGATGCCGCTGCCATTTCCGTGTATCAAGGTAGCTACCGCGGCGGCTCACTTTCCAGCATTTGGAGTCCCGACCTGGCAACCTACAACGTCTATTCGGCCCTCATCAATCGGCTGGGCCAATCGGCGGCGGTGCAAATGGACTACTTCGTACCACCCGGAGCGAGCCTGCCGGGATTGAAGCTCAAAGTTTCAACGAGTGCGGTCACGACTGGAATGGTTTGGCTTTACAACTGGACGACCAACAAATATGATGTCTTCCTCCCGTTCCAAATCTCCACAACCGGGTTTACGGATGCAACCGTCACATTCGGAACCAATACGGCCCCCTATGTCTCACCGAATGGCACCGTTCGAGCGATCTTCCGAGCATTAGCGCCGATCAGAACGACCTCGGTGCCGCCCTTCTCGTTGAGAATAGACCTGGCCCGGCTCCTGGTTCGTTAGAAGCACAACGGCCTACCCTCCCTCATGGTCTGAATCGCCCAATCGCTCACCGGGTTGCGCCTGTTGCAACTCAAGGTAGCGCTCGGCCTTGTGCAAAAGCGTAACCTCCCAGGCGTACCACTTTTCCACCTTCGCCCGAGCCCAGGGAGTCTTGCGCAGAAAAGCCAAGCTGGACTTGACGGAGGGATCAAACTGGAAACACCGAATCGGAATTTGGCGGCTCATTTCGGGCCAACCTATCTCTTCCACAAGGAAACTCAGAATGCCCTCAAGCGTCACTCCGTGGAGCGGGTTCTTGGGGTCAAACGCGACCGGTTCTCGCTTTCTGTTTGGTGTCGCTGCTTCTGGTTCGATGCCAAAAGGATACCGTGGCGAGATCAGGGGGCTCGTAGCGAATATCGCCAGGTTCGCCTGCGCTCCCTAGTCTGCCGGTTGAAACCGGCGCTCCCAGGGGTCTGGGGTTAACGCCTAGATGCCGGTTCCGTTAGACTTTAGCTTTTCGCTAATGAACACCAAAAGCTCGTCCTCAATCTGCCGGAGGGGGATGACGCAGAAACCTAGTTGACTCGTGTAAAGGATGAGAGCGTTCGCAGTGCGCTTGGCTTGGACAACGCAGTTCCAGGGAGTGTAAGAAACGGTCCCACTGGAGCTTTTGTTCTCGAATCCGTCCTCCCGAAACTCGAAGGTCGTCTCCATGAAGAAGGAGCGATTGAGCGGGTTACGCGCTATCTTGGCGTATTGCGCACGTGTAGCGAACGGCCAGATAACCACGAAAGCGAGGAGAGATACACCCAATATGAGGTAACTCACGCCAAACGTCTTGTCCGTTCCCGATGAGCCATAGGCCCGCATCAGCCCCCCGAACCCCATCACGGCTATCGAAATAGCTAGATTCCACTTCATCTTCCGACCGTACATCTCCTTCACAATCGCGAAAGATTCAGCGACGTATTCCTTTTCGGTCAGCTTAACCGGACCCACCACGTGGTTCATGGGGACGAGGTTACCTATTCTGTGACTAACCAGCGTCTGTCATAATAACACTGCTCTTCGTTGCCCGATCAACCGTATTCCCTTCTTCGGGGAAATTGGGGCGAGCAACCAAGAAGGCATTAGGATAACAACGATGAGCACAGATACTTTTCCAATTCGCAGGGTTGACCATGTTCGGCATTACGTAAACAATGCCCGCCAATCCGCCTTTTATTACCAAAACACCTTCGGGTTTTCGATCACGGGTTATTACGGCCTGGAGACTGGCGTTCGCGATGAAGCCGGCTACCTCCTGGAGCAAAACGACCTGAGACTTGTTTTCAGCGCGCCACTCAGACCCGGCCACCCGATGGCTCCCAAAATCGCTGAGCATGGCGATTTTGTACAAGATATCGTATTCGAAGTTGACGATGTTGACTGGGCTTACAAGGCCGCTACGGACCGAGGTGCAGTGAGCTGGCGCGAGCCTTACACCGTGGAAGATGACAACGGTTCGGTGCGAATGGCGAGCATTTGCACTTATGGCAACGTCGTTCACAGCTTGCTGAACCGAGACAAATTCAACGGCCACTTCCTTCCTGGGTATCGCAAAGAAAACCAACCCGGCGACCCCATCGGTTTGATTGAGATTGATCACTGCGTGGGCAATGTCGAGCTTGGCAAAATGAACGAATGGGTGAAGTGGTACGAAGACATTCTTGGCTTCAAAAACATCATTAGCTTCGACGATAAGGATATTTCAACCGAGTACACCGCGCTGATGTCGAAGGTGATGGCGAGCGGAAACGGACGCGTAAAATTCCCCATCAACGAGCCCGCCGCGGGTAAGAAGAAATCGCAGATTGATGAGTATCTGGAGTTTTTCGGCGGAGCCGGAGTCCAGCATGTGGCGATGCGAACGGATGATATTATTTACACGGTCGAGCGTCTGCGGGCGCGGGGCGTGCAGTTCTTGCGGGTTCCCAAAACCTACTACGAGATGCTGACGGATCGTGTTGGCGAGATTGATGAGGATATCGAAGTTCTGGCCGAACTGGGAATCTTGGTAGATCGCGACGACGAAGGCTACCTCCTCCAAATCTTCACCAAACCCATCACCGACCGCCCAACCCTATTCTACGAAATCATCAACCGCAAGGGCGCGACGAGCTTCGGAAAGGGGAACTTCAAAGCCCTGTTCGAAAGCATCGAGCGAGAGCAGGCGCTGCGCGGAACGTTGTAAATCAGAATGCCCTCCCCATCGCAGATGGGGAGGGGGTAGGGGGAGGGGATGAATCGCGATGAGTTCGGAAAGCTGGTTCAAATCGTGCGCCATAAAGACTCGCACCTGCTTCAAACTTTCACTATGCCCATGCACGCAAGCGGCAGGCAGATAACATGGGCGGATTGACCAGCGATTGTCAGCCATACTAAGCCATGATCAGCGTTGCCCTCGTTTTGCTCACCTCCCAGTTCAGTTTCAGTCCGGCCCTTATGATGGCGGCACCGAGTATGGCTGTTCAGCGCCCCGAAGTTCGAAAGGAACTCAAGCCCACGAAGGACCAAAATCGGCAGCTTGATGAAGCGGCGAAATCGGTGACTCAGGCGATGAAGGATTCCCAAAAGAACATGGACCTTGGCGCCATCGCCCGCGCGATGAAAGCTGGTGACGCCAAGGTATGGGAGGTCTTAGATGACAAGCAGGACGAGCGTTTACGGGGGATGATCCTCCAAATCAAGGGAGCGGCGGCTTTTACCGAGGAAGACTTCGTCAAGGAATACGAGATGACTTCTGAGCAAATCACGAAGCTTGAGGACCTCAAGATGACATGCCGAACGGATTATTTGACCGCCGCCCAGAAAGGCAACCAGCGCAAACTCAAGGGCCTTCTTGAGCAATATGATAAAGACACATTAGCCGTCCTTACAACCGATCAGAGGTCAAAATACGACAAAGCAATCGGGGCCAAGATCAAGAATCTCAACCTCGGAATGCCTCCTGGGTAGCCCAAGCGAACCCCCCGCTTCATAGATCGGCTACTTGAGTTCAGTAACGAGAAGCCGCATCATCTTTCTTCCCACGTTCTTAGCCGAGTGGCTTTGAGCAGGCAGGAACAAGGTCGTCCCGGTAGCTACGTCCATCGTCACCGGCTCTTTGCCCACCTCATGAATCATCAGTCGGCCCCCATCGAGGGCGTAAACCACGTGGTCCGGATGAGAGTGCACGGCGATCGCTTGGCCCGGTTTGAATTTCACAACGAACACGCGAACGCGATCGTTGTTCAGCTTCAAGTTGTAGATAGTTGGGTCAACTGCTATCGGGTCTTGGATAGGGGTGATAAGGGCGGGCGCCAGGCTAAGAATTCCTGACAGTATTCCAATTGTTATGAGTTTCATTGTTTTGCTCCTTAAGGGCTTGGAGAACCCTTGCTCTTTCATCTTATTGAAGCGACCCAAACAGCGTCAAGTCCTTTTCCGAAAAGTCCCTTACTGACTTTTCTGTCATGTATAATCCGCGCATGGAAACTTCGGCGGAACACTCCCATGGCCCCGCCTTTCAGCGGCTGGCCCAGATCATGGGATGTAAGTGGTCTATGGGAATTCTCGACGCAATCGAGCGAGGCATAACCCGTCCGGGCCGAATTGAACGCGAACTAGACGGGATTTCCACCAAGGTGTTGCACCGATGCATCAATCGGCTTGAGAGCGAAGGATTCCTCCTGCGCGAATCCTTTGATGAGATTCCGCCGCACGTGGAGTACACGTTCAGCGAACACGGCAAGGTTCTCATGGAGATGATCCAAAGTGTGAGGGAGCACGCGGTTCGCTGGGCAACGTTGGAACCGTTGGAGTTGTGAGCGCATACTGAACGACCAGATCAAACTGTTTTTCGCCCAAGTCGAGTACGAGCATTTCGGTTTCGCGCTCACGGATGAGTTGAGGGCGGACTTTCAGAAATTCTTCGATCAACGCGAACGCCTGGTGATGAAAATCATACAAAAAGACCGATTGGCGCACCAGATAGAGGGCACTTTCGGGGCGACGATTGAAGCAGAGCATCTGGCTGCGGCAAAGGCAGAACTTGAGTCGCTGATAGAGTTCATTGACAGGGACAAAGCCGAAGCGATCCAATTTGAGCAAGAGTTTCGAGACAAGTTTGCCGCCTTCAAAAACAAGGCATAATTCTCATGCCATTGACGTCGTCTAAGCGCGCAGGCTTGACTTGTTGCGCGCGGGTAAGACACTTGGTTAGCCGATCAAGAGGTACGGCGCTTCAAGTCCGCTCGCTAGTGGATTCCGCTTTTGATCAGTTGCTCCCGAAGGCGATAGAAAACCGTGGGAGGATGCTCGGAGGCGATGCTTAGGATGATCCAATTGCGGTCTTCTTTCGAAGGCTTGGGAATTTCTCCTTCTGAGAACTGCCTGCCCCGAGCGACATAAATGATCGTGCCATCCGCTTGCCAAACCCGTTCGCCCTCGCCGCGTTTGACGGGCTTAACGCCATCCGCCTGCAACTGCCGCTCGATCCGCCCAGCCACGCTCTCGAAATCAAATTTCCAACTGTAAACCGTAAGCGTATACTCCGCGCCCTTCACCATATTCGAGGTCGTTCGGATTGGCGAGTGCCCGGCGGCGAGGTGGGAAAAGTTGATCTGACCTATCTTCCAAATGCCATAAAAGATCGCGACCAGGCAAGCCAAAACCCCCACCCGCCACCACCAACTCGTCGTCTTCATATCTCGCATTATGGCGTTTCGATTGTGAGGAGTGCAGTGATTTTGTATATAAATCGTGGGATACGCATCGTTGCCTTCCCGAATCCCAACGGGATTTCACAGCGAAGCCTAGGGTGCGAAGCGACCCTGGGTGAGAGTCGCCACCCAACAACCCTGAAAGGGTTGCGCAGAATAAGATACGCTCTCGCAAATGCCCCAATCCCTCGCCGCTATCTACATCCACGCGACATTTTCAACCGAGAATCGCGAGCATTTCCTAGCCGACACCGAGCTAAGGCAAAACGCCCATGCCTACCTCGCGGGCGTCTCGCGCAAGCTCGATTGCGCGGTGATCGAGGTCGGCGGCGTGGCGGATCATGTTCACATCCTGTTTCGCTTGGAACGAACTCTGACCCTGTCCGATTGGATGCGCGAGGTCAAGCGAGCGTCGTCCTCCCACATCAAGCTCAAGATTCCTACGTTTTCTTGGCAGGGAGGTTACGCGGCGTTCTCGGTTGATCCGACGCGCCTCGCCCAAATTGCAACCTATGTTCGCGAGCAGGAAGCCCATCACCAAAAGATCAGTTTTCAGGATGAGTTTCGAGCATTACTCAGCGAACATTCGATCGCGTGGGATGAGCGATATGTTTGGGATTGACTACGCAACCCCTTTCAGGGTTGGGGAATGGGCGGCTTACCCAGGGTTGCTTCGCACCCTGGGCTTCGCTGCGAAATCCCTTTGGGATTGGGGAAGAAAATGACCCCAAGAAGTCTGTTGAGAAATGACCCAAGGGGGTCTCGCAGCGAAGCCTAGGGTTGAGCGAGGCGGAATCCGGATTGTGATGCCTCCATGACCTCCTAACTGCGTGGTATTGAACAACACCAGTCTGGTTTTACCATTTACAGACTGGCTTGGACAACAACCAGCATGGTTTTGCTATTTGCAAACTGGTTTGCACTAGAACCAGTCGGATTTGATTATAAACCACGCTGGTTGTGATAAAAACCAGCTTAATATTCATAAAAGCCACGCAATTTGGCGTTATAATAGATAAATGAGACGTATTTCTCGCAACTGGAATGATCTTTCGCAGCAGCTCCTCTCGGCGGGGCGAGGGATTTCTTTGGAGCCATCTTGGCCCGCAACCGCTCCCACGCAGGTTGAAGTCGAAGCCGCGAGCGCGGAGATCACTTCATTGACAACGCAGATCATTGCGGCGGAAAATGTGCTTCAAGGCCTGAGATTGAGCCGGCACAAAGCGATTGAAGACGGGACGCAGCTCATGCGGCGGGTAGATCAGGCGACGAATGCGCTTTATGGCGAGACGGGATCGCAGAAGATAACGTATGGGTTGAGGCTGAAGGATCAGGTTCGCAATTCCTCGGGGCCGACTCCGGCGATTTCGAAGCTTTTGCTGACGGATGGCCCCGTGAAAGGCTCGATTTCGGCGGGATGGAAGAAGGTTCCGCGCGCGACTTATGAGGTGCAATGGTTCTCCGACGAAGCCCTCGAATCCCTGATGGGCGCAACCGTCGCCCCCCAAAACCAAACCTTCATCCCCGCCGCCCCCGGAGTCCAAATCTGGCTAAGAGTTCGCGCGATGAGGGGAAGACGTTTGGGGGAATGGAGCGAAGTGGTGACGCGGATTTCGAATGTTTAGTCTCTGATTTTCATTTTCGGACGGAGCTTTTTGATTGCTTCCAGATCCTTCATTTCTAACCGGATCATGCCGACTGGCGAACTAGGCGACGCAGATTGGATGCGCCCCGCTCGAAGCTCAATCCACCCTGGCCACACCTTGTTTAGCAACTTGTCTAGCTCGCTCGGAGTAAAGGGCTGCTGGATCTCGATTAGCGCTGTATTCACGCCGCCGTCGCTTTTTGCATGAATCACGAACGTCACCCGCTCCTTGCGCGCTAACGCGCCAAACAACTTGAGGGAAACATTTTCATCTCCAATCTGATCCCCTAGAGCAATGATCACGCTTTGTAGCGAAGCCGTCGTTTGGTATTTCCACTTAGGTGCTGGATTCGGAATGCGCAAAACGTTTGTGCGCGTTCCGCTGGAGGACACTTGAACGTACTCTCCGATCCGACTCTTGCCAAGAAACTCCACCTCCCCACCCGCCTTATAAACAAAATCCGCAAACGCCGGCGGGGTGGAGAGTTTCCACCAGGTGAAAGCGATGAGCGAAAGCAAAACGATCGCGATTATGCGCCAGCGTTTCTTCATGCCTTATTGTACGGCAGATTCGAGTTGGAGGCGAGCTGGCGCAGGTGTGAATGCAAAATCGTGCCGTTCCGGGTAGAGTCATTCTCATGCACCGCTCTCTTCGAAACCTGGTCTGTGTTGGGCTCATTGGTGGGCTTATGGCTGGATGCGCTTCCGAGCCGACTGTCTTTAATGCCCGCGTTTCTGTTCTCTCCCAACCCATCTGGATGCTTCGCATTGATCACGATGGAACGGGGCAAACTTCTCACATCGGCCAATCTCGAACGGACTTCAAGGTCACCGAAGCTCAGATTGAGGCCGTGAAAAGAGTTGTAGAAAACGAGAAAGCCTTCGAGTTGGCTGCGCAATACGGCAAAGTCACCGAAGGCATTCCAACCAGAACCATCTTTCTAACCCTTGGCGATAAGCAAAAGGACATCCGCCTGGATGGTCCGCTACCTAAGACTGACCCCAAGTACGCCGAGATAGAGCGCGCCATGCGGGTGTGGAAAGCGGTGAGCGATTTGAACGCGGAAAAGGCTTTCAAATGGGATCGCGCCGAAGAGCAAGAGAACTAAGGCTTCCTCGATTCCCATTTGGCATGGCTGTCTGAATAGATTACGGCTCGCCCATATTTGCCCTGAATGTAGCCCAGCACTTGCTGGGTAGGCTCGGCGATTGCGGTCGCGCTTCCGCCCTCGAACGTGTAAACGAATCCGGTGAAAAGCTCCGAATTTTTTGTGATCGGCATGAGCAGATCGGTCACTTTTTCATTTCGACCCGGAAAGACGTCGTTGTTTTGGGAGATATAGATCATTAGCGACGTGCCAAGTTGCTTCGCTTGAGTGAGCAACTTCTTCATTTCTGCCTGCTCCAGGATGCGCTCTAGTTCTTCATCAGTCACGGGTCGGATTTCACGTACGAACAGGTGTTCGCCGAAACGGTAGTACACGAAGTTGCCTTCATAAGAAAACTGGCCTTCTCTGGTATCAGTTGCGATAATCGCCGAGGGGAACTCTGATTTCGCGTCGCCTTCGAGAATGAGATTTCCAATCTCAGCCCGCAAAACCTTTGCCGCCATCCAACCCGGCATCTGCGGGGTATACCAGCGAATTCCTCCCGGCTCCTTAAACTCGAACTTCTCAAATGTCGAGCGCTGCACATTAAGCAGGTGGGCTTCTGTGGGAAGACGGCCATTCGTGGGCTGAGTTCCATCCCGAACAAAGCTCATAACAATTCCTTCCTTCGTTCGATACAATGAGGCCCGGCTTCCGTGAACTCCTGAATCGAACTCTTCATAGGCTCCATTCTTTACCATCCAAAACTTTATTGACTCCGCCGGCTGCGCACGCCGGAGCAAGCCAACTCCGATCCGTCCGTCTGTAACCATGGGGTTGCCGATTCCCGTGCGAAGGAGCCGGGATCGTTGGTTCGAAACTAAGTAGAGAGCGCAATCCTCCAACTTATCCGCATAAAACTGCACCAGCGCCGTTCGATCATCAAGGAGTTCGAAGAAGAAATCGTTCTCGTTTCGGGGTAATGCCAGCACGGTTAGAGCCTTCTTTGGGGCATCGTATATCTTGATCTGCCGCAGGTTCTTGCCATTCACCATCGTCCTTTGGTTGATTGAGATCAGATTTCCAGCATTCCATGTGACTCTCTCAAGTCCGTTGCTCAAGACATACTCAGCCGGCATGAGCCCATAGGGTTTCCCTCCGATGGTGACGATGTCCCGATCAAGCCGAAAAGGAAGCGGCTCTTCGCTCTTTTGCAATAAGAGGCCGAGAGTTAGGCATGTTAACACCATAGTGTTCGAACTTTACCCTATCGCGGCACGGGGAAAGGCGAATTCCTCCCTCGTTTTCGAAACAGGGGAGGTCTGCGCCCCATGGGCGTGCGCATTCTCCCTTACTTGGTCTTGCGTGACCTACAAATCTATTGAACCCCCACCATCGCACGCCGGAGCGGCGAAGCTCCCCCTGCGAAGGGGGAGAAATCTTACAGTCTCACCGCCGTCGCACTCCCGACGCCGGTACACGATACATTACCGGCTCCACGGAGTCTGAACCCTTACGCCCACGGCTCCACGGAGTCTGAACCCTTACGCCCACGGAGTCTGAACCCTTACGTGGAGCCCAGGATGTATTGTGCCTGGGCATGCTTGAAACCATAACGAGACGGTCTCAAACACCACCCCAGACGGCTTGTCGGCGATTTCCCTAATCCTTAGCCCAAAACATCGCCCCCGCAGGATCGCTGATAACCACTTCCCGCAGCACCGAAACCGCCTTTTGCAGCCCTTCCATCGAAGTCATCAGCCCGTCCTCGTGCTCAATCGAAAGCACGTAATCGTAACCCACCATTCGCAAAACCGAGACAAATTCCTTCCACCACTCTACACCGTGCCCATATCCCACCGACCGAAACACCCATGAGCGATTCAGGATATCGCCGTAAGACTTGGTGTCCAAAACTCCATTTCGAGCGACATTGTGGGGATCAATTCGGGCGTCTTTGGCGTGAACGTGAAAGAGCGCGCCCGCCAGTCCAAGCTCGCGAACGGCGGCGATCGGGTCTATTCCCTGCCACCACAGGTGCGACGGATCGAAGTTCGCGCCAATTCGGTCACCGCATTCCGCTCTTAGCCTTAGAAGTGAGTCATTGGAATAACAGATGAAACCGGGATGCATTTCGATGCCGAAATTGACGTTGTGCATTTCTAGGAAAGCATTCTGCTCACGCCAATAAGGGATTGCAACCGCGTTCCACTGATACTCCAAAATCTCGCGAAACTCATCTGGCCAGGCGCAGGTCACCCAGTTTGGATTCAATGCGTTTGGGCCGTCTCCGGGGCACCCGCTAAACCCGTTAACACAAGAAACCCCCAGCGCCGATGCGAGCTTTACCGAGTTCACAAATGCCCGATGATGATCGGCGGCGATCTCTTTATTGGGGTGCAGAGCATTGCCGTGGCACGAAATTGCCGAGAGCATCAAACCTCGTCCTTCAATCTCCCGCATTAGGGCATCACGTTTAGATTTGTCGTTAATCAAATCCTCAACCGCTTCATAGCTTCCGCCGAGGTGAGGGCAGCCGGGATAGGCACCGGCGCCGATTTCTACGGCGCGGATTCCTTCGGCTTGAATAATGTCGAGTGCTTCGGGGAGCGATTTGTCACCAAAAAGGGCGGTAAAAATTCCAATCTTCACCTCTCAAGTTTAGCGCGTCAGCCGGGCACCGGGTTTTTCTAATACAAGCAATTTTGCGAGGGCGAAAACTTGGACGATGCTATACAATTAGTGTCTCATGCGTGGATTGATTTCTTTTGCTGTCCTCGCGGTCGCCGCCTTAGGCTCCGCCCAGGATTTCTTCTCTCCTAGCCAGGTTCCGATTAATGAATCGCAGCACCCGGCTCTGCCCTACACTTTGCGTTATCAGGCTTATGATGTAAACGCAAAATCTTTGAAGACCTATCTCAGCACGGCCCCACTCCAAGATTTGAAGAACTTTTCAACCTACAAAATCATGAAGTTGCCCATGCCCGATGGCACAACTCAGCGATTTAAGGTTGCATCTTCGCCGATCTTAACCCCCGAGTTGGCAACAAAGATTGACATCAAGACCTACAAAGTGGTCGGCATTGATGATATCTATGCCACGGGCCGGATTGATGTTGGCCTAATGGGATTCCACGGCTATATCCAGGGGGCCAAGGGCGATGTGGTTATTGATCCTCCGACCCCCGGTCAACAAGACAAGGTCGTAACCTATTACCGAACGGATAACTATCAGCCTAAGAACTTTGCTTGCCACATCATCGGCGAGTCGCAAAAAGCCGGCCGAGGTGGCGCATATGCGGCTTCAAACGGCACATTTATGAAGACTTACCGCCTTGCCATGAAAGCGACGGGTGAGTACACCGCCTTCTTTGGTGGAACGGCCGCCCAAGGTCAAGCGGCGATCGTCGTGAGCATCAATCGAATTAACCAAGTTTACGAGGCAGAGTTAGCCATACACCTCACCATCGTAAACAATGTCGCCTACACCAATCCGGCAACGGACCCCTACACGAACAACAACGGTAACACGATGTTGAATGAAAACCAGGTCACCTGCAACGCCAACCCCGGCGCGGCTAACTACGATATCGGCCACGTTTTCTCAACTGGAGGCGGCGGTATCGCTGGCTTAGGCGTTGTCGGCGGAGCCAACAAAGCCTGGGGCGTTACGGGCGGCCCTGCCCCTGTTGGAGATGCGTTCGACATTGACTATGTTGCCCACGAAATGGGACACCAGTTCAATGGCAACCACACTTTCGCAAACTGCAGTGGCAACGGCGGACCTCTCCCCTACGAGATGTTCAGCGGCAGCACGATCATGGCTTATGCCGGTATCTGTGCGAACAACGTGCAGCCAAACTCTGACGCTTATTTCCATCTCGTTAATCTCCTTGAGATCACTCCTTTTAGCGATGGCCTTGTCGGAACCGGAACTACCACTGCTAACGGCAACCTTCTCCCGGTCGCAAACGCCGGCCCTGATTACACGGTTCCTGCCGGAACACCAGTCAAACTCACCGCCAGTGCAACTGATGGCAACGGCGATCCGCTAAAGTTTTGCTGGGAAATCTGGCAAACGGGAAGCAACCTTTCAACCGGAGCTTCGCACCGATCGCGCACTGCGACCACTTCGCCAACGCGATTCATTCCGCCCCTCGTGAATGTTATCAATAACACCAACGACGCCTACGATCCTCTTTTCGCGGTTCGAACGGCGAACTGGAGAGTCACGGCTCGCGATAATCGAGCCGGCGGCGGTGGTTACGGTTGGGATCAAATGGTCCTCACCGTGGTCGCGGGTGCATTCTCTGTTACCGCGCCAAACACCGCTGTAAACTGGGCGGGCGGTTCAACTCAAACCGTTACCTGGGCGGTCGGCGGAAGCGGCGGAACGGCAAACGTACGGATTCTCCTCTCCACCGATGGTGGTAACAGCTACGGAACGGGCGGAGCCACGGTTCTCCTGGCGAGCACGCCAAACGATGGATCGCAGACCGTTACCATTCCAAACATAAGCACGGGCACGGCCCGAATCATTGTGGAAGGCGTAAGCAACATCTTCTACGACATGTCGAACGCAAACTTCACCATAACGGCCGCAACGGTTCCGACCGTCACAACTATCTCGCCAACCTTTGCCTATACCGGCGGAAGCGCGTTTAATATGACCGTGAACGGCACGAACTTCGTGAACGGAACTTCAACCGTCCGATGGAACGGTAGCATCCGAACCACCACGTTTGTCAACGCGACCCAGCTCACTGCCGCGATCACCGCCGCCGATCTGAACACCCTCGGGCTGTTCCCGATCACTGTGGCGAACGGAGCCAATATCTCGAACGCGGTTAACTTCCAAGTGCGAAGTATCGTCGCTCCGGGCAGCTTCTCGGCTCTCACCGGAACGGTTCTTGGCGGAGGATTGCCGGAGTTACTATTCAGTGATAACGGCTACCTCAGAGTTAGGCCGAGCTTCGTCGGAGCGCGATTGGATCCGAACACCCTAGTTGAAACTACCCACGCTTGCCCCGTACCAAACCCCGCTCAACTCATCTTCAATGGTGAAGTGAACGCAACGGCAGGGCCGAATGACTTCAAGCTCCAAGCGTTTAATAACACTACGGGCTTGTGGGAAGACCTGGTAACGGGCGTTACGAGCACGACGGATACCGTCTATTCTCTGACCGTTACCGCCAGCACGAGCCGATTCATTTCGGCGGGCGCGATAAAGGTTCGCTGTTGGGTGAGAGCCCAAAGCGCCAACGGTTCCCGCTCATGGGAAGTTCAGCACGACCAAGTAACCGTAGAAATCCGCCCGTGATTTTCTAAGGCGAACAATAGCCCTTCCCAGTTTTGGGAAGGGCTATTCTGTTTGAATCGTCAGCCGAAGGCAATAGAACGGTTCGAAAAAATAGTAAGACTTACGACCTGGCTGGTAAGCTACCGGTACAACAGATGAAAACTGTTTGGAGGAGCCTGCCACTATTAGGAGCCGGAAGTCATTGGGCAACCGGATTACTCACGTGCGCATATCACTCTCATACCGATTAGGCATAACAACGCCCAAAACTTCTAATCAATCAGTCGCATGGCTCTTCGCGGGGGGCAGATAGAGGTGGAACATTCCGAGCAGATTCTGCTAAGCCTTTTCATCGTTTTTGTAGCGGCTCAGGTTGGCTCTGAAGTCGCTCAGCGCCTCAAACTCCCATCTGTTGTCGGGCAGATTGCCGCGGGGATTGCCATTGGGCCGTCCGCGCTTGCCTGGATGAAGCCAAACCTCCCGCTTGAAGTTCTGGCCGAGATTGGCGCCATCCTGTTGCTCTTCTCTGTTGGCCTCCAAACTCGAATCGCTGAGCTCAAGAAGGTCGGCAAGGTTGCATTGTCCGTTGGTTCGTACGGAGTTGTGGTTCCCTTTATTCTTGGCGGAGCATGGGCAGTTGCGGCTGGATTTCCCGTTCATAAGGCCGCATTTGTTGCCGCCGCTTTTGTTGCCACGTCCGCCGGAATCACCGCTCGTGTCCTACAGGAACTCGCGGCGCTTGGCCGGCTCGAGGCTCGCATCATCCTGGGCGCTGCCATCATTGATGACATTCTCGCCATGCTTTTGCTTGGCGTTGTTACGGCCCTTCAGACCGAAGCGGGCATCAACGTTATGAACCTACTCTTGGTTCTGGTACAAGCCGTAGGATTCGTGGCATTGGTTGCCGTGCTTGGCACGAAAATCATGAAGCGGTCCTCCAAACTCATGGAGGCTCCGATTGATGCAGATTCACCGCTCGCCATTTCGTTGGCGATTTGCCTCGGCCTAGCGGTAGCGGCCAACTATAGTGGATTGGCCGCCATTATTGGCGCATTCCTAGCCGGAATGATACTGGCCGAAACCCAACACCGCGAGGACCTTGAACAAAACACGAAGCCCCTCATGGCGTTGCTGCTCCCGTTCTTTTTTGTGCTGACCGGGTCCCACGTTGATCTTGCCATGCTTAGCACGTGGCCCGTTATCGGAACCGTCCTCCTGGTCACGGCTCTTGCCATCATTAGCAAACTGATCGGCTGTGGATTCGGGGCGCGATCACTTGGAAAGAGGAGCGCGCTTACCGTCGGCGTTGGGATGGTTCCAAGAGGCGAAGTAGGCATTATCATCGCCAGTCTCGGGAAACAAGCCGGGGTCTTTGGCCCAACCATTTACGCGATAGTAATCGCAATGGCTTTGCTCACATCGGTCGTTGCCCCTCCTGCACTGAAGGTCCTTTTGCGGGAGAACCCAACCCCCTTAACCGAGGACAACCATGAAGTAGCATCGTAGACCCTGGTCCGTGATGCTCGTTGCTCTTATCTGTCTCTTTCATTTTGGAATCGGGTCCATCGTCACCATCGTGACCCAAGAAGGATTGGACGGCTTGTTCAAGCGAAAGCGAGCCGCAGTGGAAAAGGTGATGCCCGACGCATTGCCCATTGCCGACAAAGTTGAAGAGCAAGTCCGTAATTTCCAATGAATCAAACCGGCTTGCAAGCGCCTTCGGTCTGTCAGCCAGTTGGGATCAGACTGGCTCCAACCATATCCGCTGGGTTACTCGGTCGGATTGGTGATTCTTAGGCGTTTTGCGGTAGTGGCCAGGCGGGCGCCGTAGGTTGTTCGGATTTCTTCTGATAAGGCTGGAACGTCCTCGGGCTGATATTTTCGAGCCGCCCGCAGTTTGTTTATGGCCTCCAAAAGGTGCTTAATCTCGCCTGGCTTTGGCTCGCCGAGGACCTTCCACACCGTCAGCCAATCGGCTTGATTTTGGGTTCCTATTCGGGAAACCATGGCGGCTGCATCGCCTAAAGAATCACCCGCAATTTCTCTTTCGCCCAAGAGGGTTTCGATCGCCTCTAAGTATCGTTTGCTCATCGTTTCCGAGATGGGTAGCCGCCCAAAATCGCCATCGTGAACGAGGATTTCCGATTTTATGGGGGTGATTCGGGCGATCCAGAACTGGTGGCGTTGGCCGATTTCGTATTGCTCAGGCTCACGCGTGTGCAATTCCACCTGCCAACCGCGGGGCGCCTCGCTACAGGTGACCTCAAACCGCTTCCCCCCTTTTGCTTTGCGGATGATGCAGGTGATTTTTTGGCCAAGTTTAAGGGGATCCATGCTCTCTATTGTGACGCCTTCGGTGCCTTGTCTTCGCGTTACTCGCGTCAAGATGTGGAACTATGCCCGTTATCGCGGCTCGGAATGAAACTCCAGACGGGCCGAATCCTCCGAACCGCAAACCGGTAGCCGCCCCTAGAACTTGCCCCAAAGAAACTGGTTCGTTACTTCATGGTGGAAGCGAATCTCGCCGGTTTTGATGCGGGTTCCGAGTTCCTTGGGGCTCCGTTCCGCCGCGGCGATTTTGCGGTCGAGGTATTTCTCTTTATTTTCCTCTCCCATCATTTCGCCAACGAACTCGCTTTGCTTCATGAGCCGAATCGCATCGTAGACATTATCGGGCAAGAACCGCGTTCTTGTTCGACGGTTTTCGCTCGTGATTTTCTCCGTCATTGGGCCCTCAAGTCCCGTTCGGATCAGGGCGTAGAAGGTGAGATAGGGATTAGCATCAGGGGCGACGGTTCGCACTTCAACCCGCGCCGATTTCTCGTTACCGAGCGGAATCCGAATCATGCTCGTTCGATCCACCGCCGACGATTTGATCTGGTTTGGTGCTTCAAAGTGAGGGTCGAGGCGACGATATGCGTTCACACTCGGGTTCAAAATGAGGCAAATGTCGTTGGCGCTGTTCAAGATGCGATCCACAAAATCCCAGGCCAATTTGCTCACCCCGTCCTCCCCGCCCTTGGCGTAAAAAAGGTTTTTATCTTTGGTTGAGATGGACATGTTGCAATGCATTCCGCTACCATTTATGCCCGAAATCGGCTTGGGCAGGAAACTCGCGGTGCAGTTCATGTTTGCGGCGATCTGGCGCGCTGTTAGTTTGTAAAGTTGCACCTGATCAGCGGCGAGGGTGGCATCGGTGTATTTGTAGTTGAGCTCAAACTGGCTGGGTGCAACCTCGGGGTGATCTTTTTCGTTCTCGAAGCCCAGCGCACGCTGAGCCTCCGCAAGGCGATCTATGAAGAGGCGAAGCGGGTCATTTGGAAGGGAGTGATAGTAGCCACCACTGGAAACACAGGTAAAGCCGTCCTCAGACGAGAACTTCTGCTCGGCGTTCCGTCCCTCGAAAAGGAAGCCCTCGCACTCCACCGCGATATTGAAGCAATACCCATTCTTGGCAAACTGCTTCTCCCCATATTCTTTCATAAGGCCGCGGAAATCGCTGGAATAGGGCTTGCCATGGCGGTCCTTGATGAGGCCAAAAACCACAACTTTCCCCGGACCGAAAACATCGCTCGGTAACCAGCGGAACGACCCCCAATCTATTGCCAAACGTAAGTCAGACTCACTTACAACCGAGAAGCCGCGAATCGACGAGCCATCAAAAGTCAGGTTATCGTGGCTCTTGAGCAAGAATTTCTTGTCATAATCGAGCATATGAAAGCGGCCTTCGAGATCGGTGAAACAGACAGTAACAGCCTTAATCCGCTTCTCGCTTTGCAAGTAGCCTAAGTAATATTCTTCAAGGTTTGCATCGGGGGCGCGGTCAAGTTGTTTTTGCTTCGCCTCCAGGTTCAGCTCTTCAAGTTGATCGTAAGGAATTTCGAGAAAACTGCGCAGTTCAACCATAACGACATGGATTTTACCTTAACTCGTTTTGATTTTAATGTTATTTCTTTGGGTTTTAGTATAACTTTCCGAAATGTTCGAGGATCGAAAGAAGCTCGGAGGACGTTCGAGGCTGTTCGGTTGGAGCCCCGAACCCAGACACCCAAACTGCCTAAGCCGATTTTCTCAATGCTGCGTGCTGGCTGTCTTCGAGCAAGTTTCCAATATCATCGAAGTGGAAAGCGCAGTTTCGACCGTGCTGCTTACTTGCATAGAGCGCTGCGTCGGCCTCTTGAATCATATCTTTTGCTTTACCCATCGCTGTGCTTAGAGTTGCAACGCCGAACGAGGCGGTTACCGCTCGATGCGGCCAAGTGGCACTTTCTATTGCCGAACGGAATCGTTCAGCCGCAAGAATCGCTTGTTCCTTGTTTGTTCCCGGCATGATTACGGCAAATTCTTCGCCGCCATACCGCGCAACCGCTTCATAGCTTCGCGAAGAACCGGTGAGGGTTTGCCCAACCTGTCTTAGAACATCGTCACCTGCGGGGTGGCCGAAGGCGTCGTTGTATTGCTTGAAGTGATCAACGTCAAGGAATATCAGCGATAATGGCCATGACATGCGCTGGTGCGAGCTGAAGGCGTTTTCAAGTTCCTCTTGGAACCTTCGATGATTCCAAAGGCCAGTTAATCCGTCCGTAACCGCGAGCAGTTCGAGCTTTTGGTTGACTTCTTCCAACGCTACATTCTGCTCGGCAATTCTCTTCTCGGCGAGTCGTCTCTCCGTAATATCAAGGTTCGCGCTAATTGCACCAATAATCTCGCCTGAGACCCCCCGAAGTTGAAACACGTTCGCCATCAAGAAGCGGGTTTCACCGTGGGTATTGTGGAAGTGCCAATCTACGTTTTGCAGTTTTTCACCTTCAAATATCCGGTGCACTAACTGAGCATCCCAGAAGTTATCGTCGTAGCCGCCAAAAGCCTCCCACGTTGGTTTTTGCACGGCGCTGAGAGTTGGACGTCCAAATTGGGATTCCGCCGTCCGGTTCCATTCTTGAATGACTCCCTCTGCATCAAAAGTGAAGCATGCGACGGGCATTCCTGCAAACAGTTCTTCAAATCGGCGCGAAGCCAAGAGTAGGTTATCATTCGCGGCATGTAGCCGATCGCTGGCAATGGTTATTTCTTCGGTTTGGCGGCGTAACATGTCTTCTTGGGCCAAAATCCGCTCGGCAACTTTCAGTCGTGCAAAAAGCTCTTCGCGGTCAAGCGGCTTAGATAGGAAATCATCTACGCCGGCATCAAACGCTTCCAAACGATCATCGCGCTGGCCCTTCGCACTCAACAATACGACGTAAACATAAGCTTTGCATTGGGCCCGAATGGCGCGGCAGAGAGCAACTCCATCCATTTCCGGCATCATCCAGTCCGTAATGATTACACGATGTTGGTTTGTTGTAAAGAGTTCGAGCGCGGTCTTGCCGTTATCGGCATGATCAACATGGTAACCGCGATGTTCGAGAACGCGACGAAGCAGGAGTGCCGAAACGGGATCATCCTCAACAATGAGAATGCGCTGTGCCGTTTCCAAACCCGTGTACAAAATTTCCGCCATTTGCCCTCACGGTAAATCTTCCGTAACAGGGAGTGCGAGAAGGCGGCACAATTAACAGGTTTAGTCGAACGGGATCAACTCCGGTTGACTCTTGTTCACCGCCGTCATGGAACCAACGACGTCGGCGGGCTTTTCAAATGGGTCCCTCTTCATATTCTCGGGTACCGCGAGCGGATACTCACCATTAAAGCAGGCCAAGCAAAACTCATTTGTCGGACGCCCAACCGCCTTTACAACGCCCGGAATTGAAAGGTAACCAAGCGAAGTCGCGCCAATATGATTTCGGATTTCTTCAATTGTCATTCGCGCCGCCGCCAATTCGCGCTTTGAGCACATATCAATTCCGTAAAAACACGGCCACATAATTGGAGGGGCCGTGATTCGGACGTGAATCTCTTCTGCTCCAGCTTCAAAGAGTAGCTTGACGATTTGCGTTGTTGTTGTTGCCCTCACAATCGAATCATCCACAAGCACAATGCGTTTGCCTTTGATGTGTTCAACAAGGGGCGAAAGCTTCATTCGGACACCGCGCTCGCGCATTTGCTGGTCGGGAGCAATGAATGTACGATGGATGTAACGGCTCTTCATCATCCCCTCGCGGTATGGGATACCGCTGGCCTCGGCGTACCCCAGGGCAGCGGGGATTCCGCTATCTGGAACGGGGACAACAATATCGGCTTCGACCGGATGCTCAGCCGCGAGTTGATGTCCCATTCTCTCGCGGGCCGAATAAAGCGATGTGTTGTACAAGTGGCTATCAGGGCGCGCGAAGTAGATGAATTCGAACATGCACATGGCTTTACGATCAGGCTGGATACCCTGGGCAAAGCGCATTCCCTTTTGATCAATGATTACCATTTCGCCCGGCTCGAGCTCGTGAACAGTGTGACCGTCGAGCGGCGCAAACGCACAACTCTCGCTTGCCACTAAGTATCCGCCGGGAAACTCCCCCGCAACCAGTGGCCTAATTCCGTTGGGATCACGGAAGCCAATGACCATGGTTGGGGTCAGGACCGTGCAGGAATAGGCACCCTTTATTTTGCGCATGGTCGTGGCAACCGCGTCCTCGGGTCCCAGGTGCATATGCTTAACCAACAATCGCGCGATGAGCTCGGTATCGCTCGAAGAACCAAAAACCTCGCCTTCGGCCTCGAGTTCGGTCCGCAATTCGAGGGTGTTTACAAGATTCCCATTGTGAGCCACGGCGATATCGCCAACCAGGCTCTGACAAAAAATAGGTTGCGCGTTTCTCAAAGCGCTAATGCCCGTGGTTGAATAGCGGTTATGCCCGATCGCGATTCCGCCGGGCAACGTCTCGAGAATGGTCTCGTCAAAAACCTGGCTGACCAGGCCCATATCCTTGTGCATTCGCACCAAGCCACCGTCACTTACGGCGATTCCCGCACTCTCTTGGCCCCGATGTTGAAGGGCAAACAGCCCAAAAAATGCAAGTCGCGCGGCTTGGCGACCGGGTGCATATACTCCTATGACTCCGCATTCTTCTTTGGGGTGATCGCAGGAGTCGTTGGGAGTTCGCGGCACTCACTAGTATGGCTTTTTTGACCAAAACGTCGCAATTTGGAGGCGCGCCCGGGTAAAACGTAGTCTCGCCTTTCAGCGTAAGAGGAGGAAACAAGCGATGACGGCGATTCTAGCCACATTTGTGTTAGCCCTTGGGCCTGGTCAAACCAGTGCCAAGGATCAAACAACCACGAAGGTTCTCACCCAAAACATTCCCTATAAAACGATTTTTCGCGCTACCTCGGATTTGAAGTCTGGGCAGGTTAAGGTCCAGCAAAAGGGTGTTAATGGCAAGGTGGATACCACTTATGAAATCACCTTTCGCGGGGGCAAAGCTGTTTCAAAGAAAGCGCTATTCTCGGTTCGAGTTGAGCCTGTTTCGGCGGTAAAGCTTTTTGGGGGCAGTTCGCGCACCAAGCTTACGAGTCGTGGCAGTTACGTACGGGGGCAGGGGACCGTTGTTTCGATGATCGCAACGGGCTACGATACTAGTCAGGCGACGATTCCGGGCGGCTCCGGTCGCACGGCAACTGGCATTCGCGCCGAACGAGGCGTTTGTGCCGTAGATCCGCGTGTGATCAAACTTGGCACCATTGTATACGTCGAAGGTTACGGCGAGGCCATTTGCGCCGACACGGGCGGGGCGATCAAGGGAAACCGCATTGACCTATGCTTTGATAGCCGTCGCGAAGCCCTTAATTGGGGTCGCCGCACGGTAAAGGTACACATTCTCGGCCGGTGAATCTTACCGACCCAGGAACCTTACAGCGACTCTTGGCGCGGCACGGATTCAAAGCTGATAAGAGCCTGGGGCAACACTTTCTGATATCGGAGAAGGTAGTTGATTCTATCGTGGGTGAGGTGCGCGGGTTTGCATCTGTCCTTGAGATCGGCCCAGGCCCAGGAGTCTTAACCCAACGCCTGAATCAATCCGTTGAAACTGTCTGGGCGATTGAGATTGATCCTCGCATGATTGCAATTCTGGGCGAAACTTCACCTAACGTAAGGGTCTTACAACTTGATGCCTTAGGGGCCAATCTCACCAGCATTTTGAGCGAGCTCCCCGAGCCCCGTGCAGTTGTGTCAAACCTTCCCTACTACATAACCGGCCCGCTTTTGGATCGCATTTACGTCGCCCGCGCGAGCTGGAGCAAAGCGGTCCTTATGATGCAGCGTGAAGTAGGCGAGAAAGTCCTAGCCCGGGTAGGTGAGCGACGACGAGGTGCTCTTTCGGTGGTTTCGCAGGCCCTGTTTTGTGTCGAAAAGGTCTGCAATGTTCCGCCCGGAGCCTTTTTGCCTCCGCCGAAAGTTGATAGCGTAGTGTTGCGCTTTAGCCCATTGGAAGCTGATTTTGATAAGGGCTTCTTTGAGTTTGTTCACACCGGCTTTACACAGCCCCGAAAAACTCTGGCGAACAATCTGAAGCCCCTTGGCGTGACACCCGAGTCGGTTGCTCAAGCTGGCCTTAAGGAGTTAGTTCGGCCCCACGAAATCTCCCTAGAAGATTGGCTCAGACTTTGGGAGATTCGAAAGAGCTAAACTTATTGTAATGCTTGCCATCCGCGATGTTAGCGTGTTTTATGGAGCGATCCAAGCCCTAAACGGGGTTTCGATTGACGTTAATGAAGGTGAAATTGTCGCCATCATTGGCTCCAATGGTGCCGGGAAGAGCACCCTCTTGCGTACAATTTCTGGCTTGCTCAGGCCGCGTACGGGCACAATCGAATTCTTGGGTTTGGACCTTGTCGCCACGCCCCCACACGATATCGTGCGGCTTGGCATCAGCCAATCGCCAGAAGGTCGGCGGATTTTTACCAATATGTCCGTGCTCGAAAACCTTCAGCTCGGCGCGATTACGCGAAAAGATGGGGCAATTTCATCGGACATGGATGCCGTAATGAAACGATTTCCGCGGCTCCGCGAACGAATAAAGCAGAGCTCCGGAACCCTATCCGGAGGAGAGCAACAAATGCTGGCCATTGGGCGAGCGTTGATGGCTCGGCCCAAGGTTTTACTTCTGGATGAACCTTCGCTTGGACTCGCGCCCAATCTTGTGACGGAGATTTTCAAAATCGTTACGGACCTTAATGCCGATGGCACTACCGTGTTGATTGTTGAGCAAAACGCCCATCGAGCTCTAGAAATTTCTCACCGAGCTTATGTTTTAGAGACCGGCGAAATTGTTCTGTCGGGGACTGGCCACGATCTGCTCACCGATCCAAAGGTTAAGGAAGCTTACTTAGGCGGGTAAGCGTTTCGCGTTTGGTCGCCGCGACCAGGAAGAAGCTGACAATAACCAATAAGCACCAGCTCCCGAGTTTGCTAAGTGTAACGGGTTGCCAACCAAGCACCTGATTGGGATATTGCCACACCTGAAGGTAGGTGCAAATGTGTTCGGCAATCCACACAAAAAAGCCGATCAGAACAAAGGCCACCGCCATTGGCATCCGCGCCGCATTCCGATTGGATCGAACGAAGGCCGTAGGTGAACCCAAGTCCGGCCAAAGACGATCAGCACGATTGGTGCAATCCAAATCCGTTGATCGCCAAGGGCCCTTCCTAAGAAGAAGTTGGCGTAGATTCCAAGGCCGCCGGCGATTGCGGCGTACCAACTGGGAAAGCCTGTGAATCGTAGGTCAAACCTTCGCCAAGCTTGGATCATGTAACTAGCGATACTCGCATACATGAAGCCGCTAAACAGTGGCACGCCCGCAACCTTGGTGTAGGCAAAGCCTGGATACGTCCAAGAACCATGATGAACCTTAAACAATTCCAACGCCAATCCCGCCAAATGAAAAGCGCAAATCATCTTGAACTCGGCGACTGTTTCAAGCCGAGTCCAGAGAAGCACCGCTTGCGCCAAAAGGCACAGAATCAATGAGAAATCGTACCGGGGGATTGGCGTCCATGCGAATGTCAGGAGCGCGCAACCAAAAATGAAGATGGGAAACAGGGCGCAAACAAACTGCTTACCCACAAAGCTAGTCAGCTCGCGCACGCGGATTTCAACACGGCTCACTTCAGTTTGGCTCCAGTCACCCCCAATGGAAAGCCACACAGCATTATATATTGCCTACAGCAGTATTTACGCAATAAAATATGGCATAATCTATCGTGCTCGACATTATTGATTTCAAAATTTTAGAAATCCTCCAAACTGAGGGGCGAATTACAAATGCCGAGCTGGCTCAACGAATCGGGTTAACCCCCGGCCCGGTTCTGACGCGAGTTTCCAAGCTGGAATCCGCCGGTTATATTCAGCGTTATGTCGCCGTTGTGGATCGCGCGGCTCTGGGACTTGGCGTTACGGCTTTCGTTTCCGTGATCCTAAAAGAGCATGATCGCCGGTCCTCCGAAGTCTTCACGGCCGCGGTCGGTGCTATTCCTCAGGTTCTGGAGTGCCACCATATCGCCGGCGATGAGGATTATCTCCTCAAAGTCATCGCCGCTTCGCCTGTGGATTATGAGCGCGTTATTCTGGACGAGATATCGTCGCTTGCTGGGGTTCAGAGGGTTAAAACAATATTCGTCCTCTCCACCACCAAGGATGAGACCGGCGTGCCGGTGAGGGAACTCGCAAGGGCATGAGTCGAACTGCTGTTGAATTTGGGTTGGTGGCCTTTTCGTCGCTTTTTGCAATGGTTGATCCGCTGGCTTCGGCTCCAGTTTTTGTGAGCATGACAAAGCAAATGCCGGATAAGCGGCGGCAGATCGCGATTCGTGCGTGTTTGGCCGCCGGAATCGCATTGCTGCTTTTTGCTCTAGCCGGCAGCAAGATTTTTTCGTTTTTTGGCATAACTGTGCCTGCTTTCCAAATCGTGGGTGGGCTGCTGTTCACCATGACCGCCATAAAGGAATTGACGGGAACGAGTCATCACGAAGAGGTTGTTGATCTGGAGTCTAGCGATCCCTCGATCGTTCCGATCGGTATCCCCTTAATCGCGGGAGCGGGTTCAATTTCTACGGTGATGGTTCTGAGTGGTCAGGCAAGGACGGCACCGTGGCAGATCGCCCTCGCTACGGCAATTTTGATTTCAATTGGCTTAACACTCGTGACTTTTATGTTCGCGCCAAAGCTTGTTTCAAAGCTCGGAACCACGGGGCAGCAGGTGCTTTCCAAGGTGATGGCGTTGCTTTCAGCGGTCATTGGCGTTCAGTTCATTATCAATGGCAGCACCGCCATAATCGCGGGCCTGCTGGCGAAGTCCTAAATGTTAGGTGTAATATGCCCCAATGCGTCGCACAAGGCTTATCTCGCTTGCCCTCTTTGGCTGTCTGGCAGTTCTGGCTTTTTCTCAAAAGAAGCCAATGGATCACTCGGTTTATGACGGTTGGCGCACCATTGCTTCACCCGCTCTGAGTAATGATGGTAACTGGGTTAGTTACGCTTACCAGCCCCAGGAGGGCGACCGAATCAACGAGGTCAAATCGGCCGATGGTGGCAAGGTTTACACGTTTGATCGAGGTTCGGTCTTTCGATTTTCCGGCGATTCTAAGTTTATTGTGGCAACCGTTGTCCCCAAGCTCGCGGACACCAAGAAAGCAACCCGAGATAAGGTTAAGCCCGAAGATCGTCCCAAAAACAACTTGCTCATTTTGAACCTGCAGACGGGGCAGAAAACCGAAATTGAGAAGGTCGCTAGCTTCACGATGGCAGAAGAAGATGCCGGTTGGTTGTTCTACCGTCCGGAGCCCCCCAAGCCCGAGCCGCCCAAGCCAGCGGAAGCCAAACCCGCCGAGTCTAAACCGGAAGAAAAGAAGGACGATAAACCAAAGAAGAAGTCCGATCATCGTCCCGGTGACACCTATATTCTGCGCAACCTGGCGACCGGACTTGAAATCAAGCTCGACGAAATCGCCGCGCTACGATTCAACAAAGCCGGGACCCAGCTCCTGATCACCCGCTCCACCAAAGACGGTGCGAACGACGGTATTTACATTCGAGATCTTGCGACAAGTCAAGAAACCGAAGTCGTTCGGGGACTCGGTCGTTATCCGAAACTTGTCACCACCGACAATCTTAGCGGCATCTGCTACGCCACAGATAAGGACGACTATGCCGCAAAGACGCCCGGTTTGTCGGTTTATTCTTGGTCTAAAGGAAAGTCTTTTCTGGTGGCGAAAGAGGGTTCGGATGGGATGCCCAAGGGCTGGATTGTTGCGTCCGCGGGTTCATTCAGCCTTAGCGATAGCGGAAAGCGGCTTACCTTTGGAACGATTCCCAAACCCGTTGAAGAGAAGAAAGACGAGACGCCCGAGGATGAAAAAGTCAACGTTGACGTTTGGAATTGGCAAGATAAGATGCTTCAGCCGCAACAACTCTTGCAAGTTGCGGCCGAGCGAAGTCGAACCTATGATGCGCTCGCCTTCCTCGAAACGGGCAAAGTTGTTCAACTCGAAGCACCGGACCTGAGGCAGATTGCAACCCCGTCGAAATACGACATTGAATATGGAATCGCCTCCGATTTGAATCCCTACCAAAGGGAGCAATCGTGGGGCATCAGTCGAGCCGATCACTACTTGGTTCACCTCAATACAGGGCAGCGACAGAATCTCATCGCTGGTTTTGAGGGCAACCTCTTGTTTTCCCCAACGGGACGGTACATCTTGATTTCCAATGATGTGGCCAAGGATGTTTCCGTCGCTCGGCTGCCTGACTTGAAACAAGTTTCGATTAGCGCGGGAATCCCCCAATCCGTATTTGATGAACTGGATGACCATCCCGATTTCCCGCCGCTTTATGGTTTTGCGGGTTGGACCAAGGATGACAAGCAGGTGTTGATTTATGATCGCTATGACATTTGGGCCTGCGATCCTTCGGGTAAGAACAAGCCGGTGCGATTGACAAGTGGTCGAGATTCGCACCGAATTCACCGGATGGTAAGAACCGACCCTGATCAAGAGTTCATTGGCGACACCTTTATGTGTAGCGTTACAGACGATGACACCAAGGCAAGCGGGCTGTACCGGTTCCAGCGACCGCTAAACAATAGCGCGACCGCGAGAACAGAAACCCAACTTTGCTGGGGAGACAAACGATTCACTTGGGCAGGAAAGGCAAAAAATGCTGACCGGGTTCTGATGACCGAGTCAACTTTTGTCGAATATCCAAATTTGATGCTAACGAACTCAAATCTGGAGAACCCGAAGGTTATCACGGATGCAAACCCGCAACAGAAAGATTACAACTGGGGCAAGGCCGAGCTCGTTAGTTGGCGGTCAAACGATGGCGTTGAACTGCAAGGCATTCTGGTGAAGCCGGAAGACTTCGATTACGGCAAGAAGTATCCCATGATTGCCTATTTCTATGAGCGTGATTCCGATACGCTTCATCAATATCGTGCCCCAGCGCCGAGCGCTTCAACGATCAACGTTGCGATGTATGCGTCCCAGGGATATTTGGTGTTCATCCCCGACATTCCCTATAAGATCGGCTACCCCGGTGAGAGCGCAATTTCGGCGATAACGGCAGGCTGCAACAGCATCATCGCCCGCGGTTACGTTGATCCTAAACGAGTAGGCATTCAGGGCCAAAGTTGGGGCGGTTATCAGGTTGCTTACATGATCACCGAGACCGACATGTTTGCCGCGGGATGTGCGGGCGCGCCGGTTTCGAATATGTTCAGCGCGTACAACGGCATCCGATGGGGGTCGGGTCTTACTCGACAGTTCCAATACGAAAAAACCCAATCGAGAATCGGTGGCACGATGTGGGAGAATCCGATGCGATACTTCGAAAACTCGCCTGTTTTCCATGCCGATAAAATCAAGACCCCACTGCTAATGATGCACAACGACAAGGACGGCTCTGTTCCTTGGTGGCAAGGAATTGAGATGTTCAACGCCATGCGTCGGCTCGATAAGCCAGCTTGGATGTGCGTCTACAACGAAGAAGACCACAACCTGATTCAGCGCAAGAATCGGAAGGATTGGTCAGTGCGAATGCAGCAATTCTTCGATCACTACTTGAAGGGAGCGCCGATGCCGAAGTGGATGTCCGACGGCGTCCCGGCGGTAAACAAGGGGAAGGATTACGGCTTCGAGTTGCCCAAGAAGGGCGGCGGTTAGGGCGTTGCTGTCAAAATGAAGGGACCTCATGAGAGTCCCTTTTTATGACATCAAAGCGCAGTATGAAGAGCTAAGCTCGGAACTTGATCGGGTTTCCCATGAGGTTCTGAGTAGCGGTTCGTACGCTCCCGGCAAGCACGTCAAGGCTTTCGAAGAAGAGATTGCGGCTTACCATCAGTGCAAACATGGCATCGCCGTAAACAGCGGCACCGATGCGTTGAGAATCATGATGGATGCCTGCGGAATCGGGGCGGAGGATGAGGTGATTACCACCGCGTTTACGTTCGTTGCTAGCACTGAAACGATCATGCAAACGGGGGCGACCCCGATTTTTGTTGACATTAATCCAACCCACTTTCAGATTGATGTATCTAAGATTGAGGCGTCAATCACTAACAAAACTAAGGCAATTCTGCCGATTCACTTGTTTGGACAGCTCTGCGCGATTCATGAGATCCAGGCGATCTGCGAAAAGCATGGTCTGATTTTGCTTGAGGATGCGGCCCAGGCTTTGGGATCGCATCACGATGGCACGTTTGCGGGGAATTTTGGCTCAGCGGGCGCTCTAAGTTTTTATGTGACGAAGAATCTTGGTGCCGCCGGAGATGGGGGAATGATCATTACGAACGATGACGCGGTGGCCGAAAAATGCCGCTCGATTCGGGTTCACGGCATGGGGCGGGAGCGTTATTACTACGACTACCTTGGCTATACCAGCCGTCTCGATGAAATCCAAGGGGCGATTATGCGGGTCAAGCTAACTCGGCTGGATGCTTGGAATGCGCGCAGGGCCGAGCTAGCGGCGATTTACCACGAAGTTCTCGCCCAGACATCAGTCGAATTGCCGATGCTCCTAAGTGGAAACAATACAACAAACCACCAGTTCACGATTCAAACGGATCGGCGCGATGCACTTCAGGCTTACCTGAAGGAGAACGACGTAGATTCGATGATCTATTATCCGGTGCCGTTGCATTTCCATACGCCTTATGCCCACCTGGCGAGCCGGGGTTCGCTTCCGGTCACAGAGTCGGTTTCAAATCGGGTGCTGAGCCTGCCCATTCATCCACATTTGCGGGATGAGCAGGTGCGATTCGCTGCGGAAAAAATCGCGGCTTTTTAGAGAATAAGGCAACTGGGTGAGCAATTAGGTGTCACAACCAGTATAAAATAACGATATGAAGCGAATCGTGCTCTCTAGTCTCCTCGTCCTCGCCCTGTCTGTCACCTCTTTTGCACAGCAAGGCATTGATCCCACCAAGGTTTTGCAAGAGGCCAATGCGTATTACACCCAGATGATTCGGGATGCTCAAGCGGCAAAAACACCGATTACGCAGGCTTTGGTTAATGACTTTCAGGCGAAAAAGCTCGCCAAGATTGAAGAGGCTCTAAAAGATGTTGATATCAACAAAATTGAAGCTAAGGACGCGTTCGCGTGGGCCCAACTTTATCAGGCAGTAAAGCGGGATAAAGATTGTTGCGACCTCGTAAAGCGGTATTTGGACACTAAGCCCAACGATAACGAAAAGTTCCAGGCGATGTTGCTCATGGCCCAATCCTGCAACGCTCTGGGCGAGTCGCACATGTTGACTTCAACGTTAAACGAGATTCCCGTTCCAACCGCAATGAACTCCTCGACGCTAGCTTCTCTTACGGTCAATCAGTTCGTGGCGACGATCAAGGCAAAGGATGGCCTGGATGCCGCCCTTAAAATCCTCAACACGATTGAGTCAAAGTTGGTGGTTGAAGATCCCAAGGATTACGCCAAGCGGATGCTTCAAGCTTCAAAGAATCGGGCTCCGATTGCCGGTGGCGCGACGCTCACGAACCCGAATTCGAAAGCTAAGACCGACGAAGAGCTTCTCGCCGAGTATGAACTCAATGGCAAGTATTCAAACGAAGCCAGGGGCCTTCAGTTCGATCAAAAGCGCGCCGAGTTCTTGATTGAAGCCGGTCGCAAAAAGGAAGCCGTAGAAATTCTCGGTGGCGCCATCGCCAAGCTTGACCCCAAGAATCCAAATGCTCGGTCGGCTAAGGCGGCATTAGTTCACCTCACGCTGGTGGGAAGCTCTGCCCCCGCGCTGACGGTCGAACGATTCCTCACGAAGGAGTTCACGAGCCTGGAGGCGTTGAAGGGCAAAGTCGTGATCGTTGACTTCTTCGCACACTGGTGCGGCCCTTGCATCGCATCTTTCCCCGATGTGAAGAAGATGTACGCCGATCTGCAGCCTAAGGGCCTTGAGATCGTAGGAGTAACCACTTATTACGGCTACTACAAGGGTGAGGGGATGCCCGCTCGCGATATGCCGCGAGACACCGAGTTCGCAAAGATGGGCGAGTTCCTAAAGGAGCACGCGTTACCTTGGCCAGTCATCTACGGAGAGCGAACGAACTTCGAGCCGTACGGCGTAACTGGAATCCCAACCTGTGTCCTGATTGACAAGGATGGCAAGGTCCACCAGATTAAGGTCGGTTATAGCAAGGAGACGTTTGCCAAGTTCCGCGAGGAAGTTGAGAAGTTGCTTGGCGTTGCCGGCAAGTAGGAATAGTCTTCGAGCGTTTAATGCCTAGGGCTTCTAGTCCTAGGCATTTTTTATTGTGTAGACTTAACCCATGTCATCCGGAAAGCTAGTCGTCGCCATAACGGGTGCAAGCGGCGCGATCTACGCTCGCCGGTTCGTTGAGGTCGCCGCCTCGCACTATCAAGAAATCTACCTAATGCTTAGCACGCAAGCTAAGCAAGTGTTTCAGCACGAACTTGGCCTGAATGCGATCGAATGGCTGAAGACCGTTCCGACGGCTAAACTCCTCAATGAGAGAGACTATTTCACGCCGCCCGCCAGCGGTTCGTTCCGGCATGACGGAATGGTGATTTTGCCTTGCTCGATGGGCACAGCGGGGCGGATCGCGAATGGGATCAGCAACGACTTGGTAACGCGCGCCGCCGATGTTTGCCTGAAGGAAGGTCGCAAACTCATTATGGTTCCAAGAGAAATGCCATGGAACCTCATCATGCTCCGAAACTTGACTCAACTCGCGGAAGCGGGTGCGACGATCTTGCCGGCCTGTCCGGCCTGGTATTCATCGCCAAAGAGTTTAGAAGACCTAGCGGATACCGTCGTCGCGCGGATTTTGCAGAATTTGGGCGTAGAACAAACCCTGATGAAGGAATGGATGGCGGAGGATTAAGTGGGCAAAGTTGTAATCGCCGGGGGAAGCGGATTCCTAGGCCAAGAGACGGCAAAGTTCTTGTTGAAACTGGATCATGAAGTCGTGATTCTCACTCGAGGCATAGATGCACAACTGGGGAGGTCCGTGAAATGGACCGCGACCTCAACGGGCGATTGGGCGAAAGAGTTAGAAGGCGCCCTTGCCGTAATCAACTTCACCGGCAAACCCGTTGCAACGAAGTGGTCGGAGGAAACCAAGAACGAAATCGTGCTTTCGCGAATTCAAAGCACCAAAGCCATCGCCGAAGCGATCAAACAATGTGCGGAGCCGCCCAAGGTCTGGATTAATGCCAGCGCAGTAGGCATTTACGGTGACCGGGGGGCGGAGGAGCTCGACGAAAACTCATCGCCGGGGAAACAACGAAAGTTTTTGGTGGACACCTGCGTGGCCTGGGAAGCCGCTTGTGATGACGCATTGATTCCCGACCAAGTTCGGCGGGTTAAGCTTCGCACCGGGATCGTGCTCGGGGCGGAAGGGGGCGCTTACAAGGTTTTAGCAAAGCTCACTAAGATGTTTTTGGGTTCGCACGTTGGCGGGGGTCGCCAGTTCGTTCCGTGGGTCCATGTTGACGATTTCGCCCGGATCGTGGTGCATTGCATAGATAAGGAAGTGAGTGGCCCCCTCAACGCCGTCTCCCCCAATCCTTGCACCAATGAGTTTTTGATGGCCTCGATGCGTGCCGTTTTGGGCCGCCCATGGGCCCCTGGAATACCCGCCTTCATCCTCAAGATCGCCAACTGGTTCGGCGGACCCGAACCCTCGCTCGTTCTTGAAAGCCAGCGAGTGAAGCCCACAAAACTGGCCCAAGGCGGCTTCCAGTTCATCCATGATGAGCTGCGCGAAACGATAATGAGCCTAGAGGGCTGATCGGGGAGGACCGTAGCATGGGCTTCTAGCCCATTCCGGTGACTTGCACGCGAGCCAACGACTACAAAATCACCCAGGCCCGACCCCTCGCCCCCCAACCCCCTGCTAGAACTTGATGAATCCGTAACCGACGGAGAGGTTTAAGCCGCCAAAGCCATAGCCATCATAGCTCGGCATAATGTTGTATCGAAGCGAAACAAAAAACCGCCCTTCAAACACATAGCCAGCCTGAAGATGCGCGCTCGGGCCAAATCGCTTCACAGAGTCGGTCAGGCCACCACGGGTCAGCGTATAGTCAAAGTAGCTGAGCCCAACCCCGACACTCACGTAGGGAAAGCTCTTGGCGCCCTCGGTGCCAAAATCCCTGGATGCCACAAAGGAAGGAGTTACAAAAGCGGCCTTGTTTGCCCCGTTTGTATGTTTGATAATCTCAATATCAGGCCCAGACTTCCAGCCTGCTTTGGCGGAGGGGCGAATCCGACCCACGCCAAAACTAAACCAACGATCCCCCAGGGCACTTCGAAGCGCGCCGCTGGACGGCGAATAGAGACCGGCTTTAACTCCGTAGAGGCCATGGAAACTCGGTCGCGGTGCAACGATCATGTTAAGCGCAGAGGCGAAGGCGAACGAAGGAAGAAGCATGATCAAGTTTAGCCGATTCGCCCCGCGTTCTAAGAAACATCAAGCCGAACGGACGCCAAGATTTCATCATCCATTAGCAAATCAAACCGAAACGGGCCGCGACGCTCGATTTCGCGCTCGACCGCGATCCGTTCGCAGAAGTAGCAATAGCTCGGGCCAAGATCGGGGCGGCGGCGGAACTCTACTTCCAAATCTCGCTGAAGGAAGGAAATGCCGTCTTCATCAATCAAACGCAGTTCTAGAAAATAAGAACGATCCGCCATTGGCGAATCCACTTCAATTTCGATTGCCAGGAAAAATGGATCTAAAAAAGCGGGCAGTTCCCTTGCCTGAATGCCCCGAAAAACGCCGATCAACGCCGGCGCACCGTTTTCGAGTCGAGTCGCGTGCTCGCAGCACACCATGAAATTCACGCGCATGAAGGACGAGCTTATCTCATGCGGCATCGAGGGCGCGGCACACCTGCGTACTTGTGCCTGATTCTCTAGCTCCAGCCAAGGCCTCATCGGCGGCCTTCATCGTCTCAAAAAACGTTTTGTGAGTTGAACGACACTCGGCAATTCCCAGCTGAACGGGTAGTTCGCCTGCTTCAAGAACCCCTTCGATTTCTATTTGACGAAGCTTATCTTGGATTCGAGCCCCCACAATCATGGCCGTCGCAGTGTTTGCGTTTACGAGCAAGGCACAGAGTTCTGAATCGCCAGTTCGGCCAAGCATGTCGTATCGCCTCAGTTGGGTTCGGACCGCCCCCGTCACCATGCGCAAGATCTGATCACCGACCAACAATCCATACTTCTCATTGAGCGCACGAAATCCGCCAATGCCGATCAGAAGAACGGAAAATGTGTGACTTCCATGCTTGAAATGTTCAGCTTCAAGCATTCCTTCTTGTATAAAACGTTGCCGACTCAGAGCACCCGTTAAAGCGTCGGTTGACCCTAGTCGAAACAGCTCGCGCTGCATATCCTCTATCTTTTCGGTGAGAACTTGAGTGCGCTCGACCTTTGAGCTGCATTGCCTTAGCGATGCGAACGCCAACTCTAGCGCTTCAAGCGCGATTTCATTTGGATTTCCACCGGAGTCAAGCAACTTGCGTAACTCATTTAAACGACCTTCCCCTGGCACGATATGTTGAATGCGACCCTCCATGGATGCTCCTCGATTTCTATGTGCCATAGACTCGGTCTACCCGGGCCGACAGAATTACCAGTTGGTGCTTCAAAATGAATCCAATGAACACAATTGTAATCGCGATTGATGGGCCAGCCGGGGCGGGGAAATCTACTGTGGCCAAGCGAGTCGCGAGAGAGCTAGGTTTGGCTTTCCTTGACACAGGGGCGATGTACCGGTGTCTGGCTCTCTTTGCCGATAGGCGAGGCTTAACCGCGAGCGACGGAGCCGAGGTTGCTAAGTTGGCCAGAGACTGCGTCATCCAGTTCGGCGATGGCGACCCTCAAAGAGTTTGGTTAGATGGTGAGGAGGTGACGAATTTGATTCGGACGCCCGAAGTGGGTGAGTTTGCAAGCGCACTCTCAGTTCATTCTGATGTTCGCCGGCTACTCGCCACACAACAAAGGCAAATAGTTGAGCGCGGAGGGGTCACGCTGGAAGGTCGCGATACCACGACGGTTACCGCTCACGATGCCGAGGTGAGAATATTTCTGACCGCGACCGTTGATGAAAGGGCGAGGCGGCGTTACAACGAGTTCGTGGCCAAGGGAATTGACAGCTCATTGGAGGAGATAAAGCGGCAAATCGAAGAGCGCGATCATCGTGACACGACTCGATCAGATAGCCCCCTCATGGTTGCCGAAGGGGTTACCACCATTGATTCGAGTGAACTTACGATTGATGAGGTTGTCGCCCAAATCAAGCAAGTTGCTGAGCTAGCGCGAGCTGAACCATCGCCCTAGTTTTGTTCAAATCGGGAGCGTCGCCTGGGCCGAGTTGGAAGTAGGTATCTCCGCGCAAATAGTCCGCCAGAAACCGGACTCCGAGTTCAATCGTGATCACTTTGACCGCGAGGGGCATGAGGGCCTTTTCTCGCTCGGTTGCAGTTTTTGTGGTGGTCAGAAATCCTTCAGTCACTGCGTCGTAAATCCGGTTATCCACTTTGACCTTTGAGAGGTCTTGCTCGCGCTCGCCCGCAACGTTCACGAGGGACCTGATCATATCGCCCCAATCGGCCAGCCATGAATGAGGCATCACCGTGTCCAAATCCACCAATGATCTCACGCGCCCGTCGTAAACGTCGAAAAGAAAGTTCTCAATCTTAGTATCACCATGAATTGCAACCTGCCGAATTTCGCCCTTTTCGCGCATATCCAACAAGCCTAATGCGTCCATGCGGTGCGATAACGCGAACTCAATGAAGGGAGCGAGGTCGGAATCACGGCGTCGCTGTTTCAGTTCAGTATCGTTCAGAACGCATAGAAAATGAGGCGCCGCGCATGACCTAACCTCCGGGTCTTCGGGGAGTAAATGCTCGACCTCGGTAAGGTCGGTATTGCCATTGAGCGCTGAATCCAGTTGGTCAAAGTACAGACGGGTATCACGGTAGCCGGGCAGGGATGATTTCAAGAATTGGGCGTCTATTGACTCCGTTAGATCAAGATAAGTAGCCAGGCCCCGTCCCATTTCCGATGCCGCATAAGCTCGCTTCGCCTCGGTAGGAAGCTCGCTTAAGCTCTTGTATGAAACTGTATCGGGGATGAATCGCATCATGCGCCAAATCTGCCCGCCAAAGTTAAGATACGACCGCCCCTCGTTCGTTTCAACTAGTTCGGGCACGAGCCAGCCGGGGGCGTGGCCCTCGCGCACGGCTATAGATTGGGCTTTGAGCGTGGCTTCCATTCCCGCCATAACTCGTTCCGGCAGCGCGAAAACGTCCGTATTGATGCGCTGGAGGAGGTAGCGGCCCTCGGCGCACTCGACGAGAAAGGCATCGAGATTGATATTGCCACGTCCGCCAAACGGGGTGACATCGCATCGCGACGGAATTGAAAACTGCTGAGCAACCTCTTGGGCGGCTGAAACGGAATGAAGCATCGGGGAATAGTATGCCGCAACCTGTGTGCCAGAAGCCACTCAATCACAATTATGAGTCAGCGGGTAACCTATGCCATGCCTGAGGACATGCCGGGTGAAAGCAACGAGTTAAATAAGCCACCCTCATTTTTCCCCTCGGAAAGTAGCCGAGAGGAAACGAGGCTGTCCTTTGGCGAGCCCATCAAATGCGTAATTGAAGGCGCGTTCACCGTTCAAAAGGAAGATGGCGCTCCTTCTTATTGCGTTATGCTCTCTGATGGTGAGCGGAAGCTCCCCATTTGGATTGGGCCGGTTGAAGCCGTTTCGATTGATGACGCGATGCGCGCAAATCGCCCCGATCGGCCCAATACCCATGACCTCCTTAGGACGGTGATTGATAAGCTCGGAGCATACGTTGTGAAGATCGTGATTGACGATCTTTGGAACAGCACCTACTACGCAAAGGTGTTTGTTGAAGGCGAAGACGATGAACCCATAGAGATTGATTCACGCCCGAGCGACGCCATCGCGATCGCGATTCGGTTCAATGCCCCCATTTTTGTTTCGGAAGGCATCTTGGATGCGGCCGAAGAGTTCTAAGTTCGGAGCCCAGCTCTGGTGAACTCGTGAGCTTCGAGGGGCGCTTTGATGGGCGGACCAATATGGTTCGCGACCTTGCTCTTCTTGAAAGAGGCCAACTAGCCTGGCGGGTCTACGAATGGGACGGCCCTTGGGTCTCTTTGGGACGATTTCAAACGGCCGATTCGGCGATACTTCCGGCTGCGCCGGTCCAATCGGTCGCGCGGCCAACGGGTGGGCGAGCGGTATTGCACGGGCACGATGTAACGGTCGGCCTCGCGATGCCGCTTGTGGCAATGGAAGCGCGCAATGTTAAGGCAGTCTATCGAAGGGCGATCGCTCCAATTATTGAAGCTCTTCGAGCGTGTGGAGTAGACGCCGAGTTGGGGGAAGGTCGGGCCGCGAACGTTAAACTCTCTGCCGATTGTTTTGCCGCAGTCAGCCCGAACGACGTAGTTCTAGCCGGGACGGGTCAGAAAATATGCGGGTGCGCCCTGCGTGTTACGGAAACTACGGCGCTGGTCC
This sequence comes from Armatimonadota bacterium, assembly GCA_031386985.1. Taxonomy (GTDB): domain Bacteria; phylum Armatimonadota; class Fimbriimonadia; order Fimbriimonadales; family Fimbriimonadaceae; genus JANJUB01. The sequence goes on along the minus strand of JANNCV010000016.1, from coordinate 108,814 downwards.
AATGCTCGATTCCAACGCGAGAGCCACTTGTTGATCCCAGGCTTGTATATCGCGAGCCGGCACCAGTTCATTTTGTGCCGGTTACGAGCGAGAGGCTTGCGGCTTGCCTGGGAGGATTATTGAACGGGTGGAACCGGTAAGGCCAGTCCTACGCCTACAATCCCCTTTGCGCCCTCTCGATGGCCAATAGGCAAGCCCTTGCCTTGTTCTTCGTCTCTTCGTATTCTTTGGTTGGAACCGAATCAAAGACAATCCCTGCCCCCGCCTGAACGTGGGCGAAGCCATCTTTTATGAAAATCGTGCGTATGGCGATGCACAAGTCAGTCTCGCCGGTGTTTGAGATATAGCCAACCGATCCCGCGTACGAGCCCCGCCGAGTTGGCTCCAATTCCTCAATAATCTCCATGGCGCGCACCTTCGGCGCGCCGCTTACGGTCCCCGCCGGAAAGGTTGCCGCGATCAGGTCGCAAGCGTCTAAATCGGGGCGGAGCGTTCCCGACACATGACTGACAATGTGCATGACATGGCTGTACTTTTCGATAACCATTAGCTCATCAACTTGTATAGATCCGACTTCACAGACTCGGCCAAGATCGTTACGGCCGAGGTCAACCAGCATGAGATGCTCGGCCCGCTCTTTCTCATCGGCGAGGAGCTCACGGCTCAACTCTTCATCTTCATGCTGCGTCTTTCCGCGCCATCGCGTGCCCGCGATTGGGCGAACTTTTGCGGTGGAACCATCCAAGCTCACTAAGATTTCTGGAGATGCCCCAACGAGGTCGCAATCATCAAATCGAACCAAGAACATGTAGGGTGACGGGTTTAGACTGCGCAAGGCACGATACACCGTCAACGGATGAGCCTCAACTGGAGTTGAGAACCGCTGTGACAACACCATTTGAATCCCGTCTCCTTCTGCAACATAATGCTTGATGCGTTCAACCCCCGCTTCAAATGTCTCCTGGTCCATGTTGCTAAAAACGGAATGCTCTGCGAATTCGCCCGAAGGCAAGCTCGGGAGCGGCTCCGCTAATCGGGCTTTGATGCGCTCTATTTCTAAAACCCCTCTTTCATAATCCGCCGAGTCACCCGCGGCATTGTAAATGATGCGAACCAGGTTTTTGGCGTGATCGAACACGACCACGCAATCGCAGAGCATGATAGCCAGATCGTTGGCACCCAGATCATCCTGGAGCCCATCAGGCAGAACTTCGAAAAACCGGACAAGATCATATCCGAGCATCCCGACGGCCCCGCCAAAGAACTTTGGAAGCCCTTCCGGGCAGGTGGAGGGCTTGATGAGCGGTTTCAAGGCTGCCAGCGGGCTCTCACCCGCCTTCAGGACCGATGCAACCCCGTCCAGCCAAAGCGAAGCGCCCTTTGACTTCAGATAACCGCGTGGTCGAACCCCCAATACAGAATATCGCGCAAGCTGTTCACCCCCGGTTACCGATTCCAAAAGGAACGACATGGTCTCGTCGTGAGCCAGTTTCCAATAAGCGCTGAGCGGGGTTTCGAAGTCGGCAAGCATCTCCAGCCAAATTGGTGAGGTCTGACCCGGTTGGGCATTTGCCAAGAACTCGTCAAGCGTTGGATGAATCATGCGCTACGTATTGTATCGCGGATGATTTCGTTGGTGCGAAACGTGGATGCCAAGCGTAGGATATCATACAGCATCATGGCCGCAGTTCAAGAAGATTTATCCAGATTTACCACCGGGCTTACCACCACGATGGCCCCTTATATCGAGCAGGCCGTCAAGGACGGCGAGCTCTATATCCATCAGCCCTACGAGCTCTACTCTGAGGAAAATCATGAGTCCTGGCGCAAACTTTACGCCCGAATGCAGGATCGCTGGGAGAAATACGGCAACGAGACCTTTTTGAAAGGCCTGAGCGATCTCTCGCTCGACCCGAATTCGGTGCCGAGGATGGACGATGTAAACAAATTCTTGGAGCCACTAACTGGATTCCAAGCTAAAGCCGTCAGCGGCTATGTACCCGCGTTCTTGTTCTTTGATAGCTTGAGGAACCGCGAATTTCCGACGACGGTCACCATTCGACGCTCGGATCAACTGGATTACCTGCCCGAGCCAGATATTTTTCATGATATCGCCGGGCACGTTCCGATGCATACGAATCGAGCATTCGCCGATACGCTGGTTAGGTTCGGCGAATGCGCTCACGTTGCCGCTGAGATAGCCCAGGGAATGAAAGATCCGGTTGCTCGGGCGCACAAACTAAGCTCGAGCATCAAAGCGATGGCGCGCTTCTTCTGGTTCACAATTGAGTTCGGCCTTATGAAGAGCCCGAAGGGCGGGAATGTTGCCTACGGCAGCGGACTGCTCTCGTCGTACGGCGAGCTCGAGCACTGTATTGAATCACCCGACGTGCAACGTTATCCACTCCAGCTCGAATGGGTGATTAACCAATACTTCGAAATAGATCATTATCAGCCTCTCTTGTTTGTAGCTGATTCATTTGACCACGTCTTCTCGGAAGTTGGTCGGCTTGAGGAATGGATGAAGGATGGAAAACTAGATAACGTGTCTCCAGGAGAGCCGGAAGTCAGCGAGGCTGACCTCCAAAGCTTCCTGGATCACGAGTTTGGTTCCTCTTAGAAGCTACTTTGCTTCAGTAGGAGTTGCCGCCTCTGCATCAGGAGTCCCTGGGGTTCCTGCAGCGGGGGCTGGGGTGGTCGGGGCTGGATCTTCGGACTTAGCACATCCGACCAACACGATTGACGTTAATAGAGCAATAAAGAGCAGTTTTTTCATTTTTTTCTGCACCTCCACCAGGTGGAAACGTATGGAAACTACGGTTCGTTCCCGGTATTTCTAAGAAATGTAAATTAGGGGGTCGCCGGGATTGACCAGTTGGCCGCTCTCGGCCGCCATCTTTGAGACGGTGCCAGAGATAGGCGAGTGGATTTCATTGAAGACTTTCATCGCTTCGATGAGTCCCACCACGTCGCCCGCCTGCACATTCTCACCCTCTTTCACAAACGCCGGACTCGTGGGACTGGGCGATGCGTAGAAAATCCCCGTCATGGGGCTGTTGATTGGAGTTCCAATAGATGCAGGTGCTTGCTCAACCGCCTCCGGTTCATCATAAGTTTCTTCACCCATGTTCGGATGAGGTGCGGGCGCGGCGACTCTGGCCGTCTTTTCTGTGCGATTTCGGTTGAAGGCAACCTTCCATCCGTCGCCAGACAACCTGGCTTTTTCCAGCTTGTACTCGTCCATGAGGTCAGCGAGTTGCGTTGTAATGTCTTGGATATCAGCCACTACTCTAATTATGCTCCGGTTACACGAAAACTGTCTGATTGGCCCCACGCCCCAAGCGGGCCCTTGATTGCAGAGGTCGTGTTGGTCTGGCTCGCCTGGTTCGCAATGAGGGCAATCTCATCGTAGATGACCTCGCTCGGCGTCCACGCGCCAAACTCCCGCCCAAGCCAATCCGTATCAAACTGAGCCCGTCTAAAGTCAGGATGATCCAGGACATCCAAGATATAGGTGATATTGGTTTTGACGCCAAGCACATGAAAATCTCTCAATGCGTGCTTTAGTTTTTCGATGGCCAAGTCCCGAGTTTCTGCGTGTACGATCAGCTTTGCGATCATCGAATCATAGTAGCGAGTGACCTCTGACCCCGTGGCGTAGCCCGTATCCACCCGAATTCCCCTCCCCTGCGGTTCGGCCCAACCAATAATCTTGCCAATACTGGGCATGAAACCGGCGGCAGGGTCTTCCGCAACGATTCGCACCTCAATCGCGTGTCCGTTGATCTCAGTGCGGGGCCTTTCCATGCATTCCATCGGAAGACCCTGGGCAATCAGGAGCTGCTGGCGAACGAGATCAACTCCGGTGATCGCCTCGGTTACCGGATGTTCAACTTGGAGGCGCGCGTTGACTTCAAGGAAATAGGGATTCTGGGTAATCGCATCAAAAATGAATTCGGCGGTTCCGGCACCAACATAGCCAGCGTTTCGGGCGAGTGAGGCTACCGCGTCCCTCAATCCTTGCCAAACGGCCTCACTTACCACGGTGGATGGTGCCTCCTCAACGAGCTTTTGGTGGCGACGCTGCAGGGAGCATTCTCGCTCAAAGAGGCAGGCCACGGTGCCATGGGAATCGGCCAAGAACTGGACCTCAATGTGGCGAGGGCGCTCCACCAACTTTTCGACCATCATCGTTCCATCGCCAAAACCTTTCAAGGCTTCATCCGAGGCGGTCTCATATTCTTGATCAAACTTCGCGGGATCACGCACGATTCGCATTCCACGCCCCCCGCCTCCCGCACTCGCTTTGAGCATAACGGGATAACCAATTTCCATTGCCGCTCGCGCCAGTTCCTCGCAGTTTGCCCCCGGCTCAAAGAAACCTGGGGTAATCGGGACACCAGAGGCGACGGCGAGTTTCTTCGCGTCAATTTTCCCGCCGAGCTTTCGCATCGCGGAGGCACTTGGCCCAACAAACGTGATTCCGGCCGCATCGCAAGCCTCCACAAACTCGGCTCGCTCGGAAAGAAACCCGTAGCCAGGGTGAATCGCGTCCGCCCCGGTCTCCTTTGCGGCGGCAATAACCTGATCAATAAGCAGGTAGCTTTCGCTGGGTGAGGGTGGTCCTATGCGGATAGCCTCATCCGCGAAAGCCGTATGCGAAGAACCTAGATCAGCATCGCTATACACCGCCACGGTTCGAATACCCATCTCCCGCGCGGTGCGGAAAACCCGGATCGCGATTTCGCCTCGATTTGCGACTAATAGTTTCTTCAAGGGTCCACCACAAACGAGGCTTTTCGTTTCTCCAGAAACGCGGCAACTCCTTCCTTTCCTTCCGCGCTGGCGCGGGCGCGGGCGAGTCGCCGTGCGGTCTCCGCAACGGGCAACGGGGCCTCATTTACCAGCCGTTTTGATTCTTTTACTGAATGCGGGCCGACACTCAAGACCTGCCTCACTTTGCGCGCCACGAGTTCATCGAGGTCGCCAACCTCATGAATCAATCCAATCCGTAGCGCCCGCTCGGTTCCAAAGGCCTCGCCCGTCCCAAACAATGCTCGGGCATGCCCAGCGCCGATTTTCGGGATGACGTATGGCGAGATAGTCCCGGCAATCAATCCCAGTTTGACCTCGCTGAAGGCAAACATCGTTTCCGCGGAAGCGACCGCAATATCAGCCGCCGCAACGAGCCCCGAGCCCCCGCCATAAGCCGCCCCATGCACCCTAGCGATTACAAAGGCAGGGCAATGCGAAATCGAGTGGAAAAGTGCGGCCAACTTCAGCGCATCCTGATAGTTCTTCTCTTCGGTGTAATTGGCGGCTTTGCGCATCCATTCAAGGTCGCCACCGGAGCAAAACGACTTCCCCGCTCCTTGCAAAACAACGCATCTCACGCCAGAGCCTAGTTCGGTAAACGCCTTTGTAAGACCCTCTATTGCCTCATCATTAATCGCATTTCGGACCTCGGGCCGATTCATGGTGAGGGTTAACACGGGACCATTTAACTCAACGTCGAGCATCAAATGAGTATGGCTTAGCGGCTCATCGCGGCGCAAATGGCAGCAACCGGCTCAAGCAACTCGTTCAGACGAGCGAGGGGCCATTGAGTCGCAGCATCCGACAAAGCTCTGTCAGGATCTGGGTGAACTTCGAGAAAAAGGGCGTCAATTCCAACCGCTACCGCCGCTCGGGCCATTGCGGGGATAGATTCCCGCACGCCGCCCGTCGTCGTGCCTGCCCCCCCGGGGCGTTGGGCCGAATGCGTTGCGTCAAAACAAACCGGAACTCCAAAACTGCGCATGGTTTCGAGTCCGGGCATGTCCACGATAAGAGTGTTATAGCCAAAGCTCGTCCCGCGCTCGGTGAGCATGATGCCCTTCGCGTCGAACGAGCGTAGCTTTTCGACAATGTTCTTGGTGTCGTGCGGCGCAAGAAACTGGCCCTTCTTTACGTTCACGGGTTTGCCCGTGTTGGCGGCCGCCTCAAGCAGGTCAGATTGCCTACACAGGAAAGCGGGGATTTGCAAGATGTCAACGATTTCGGCCGCGATGATGGCTTGCTCAGGTAAGTGAATATCGGTAGTTGAAGGCACCCCAAGCTTGGCGGATACCGCCTCAATAATTTCCAATCCGGCTTCCATGCCGTGGCCCCGAAGGCTACCACCGGAGGTTCGATTGGCTTTATCGAAGGACGCTTTGAACACGTAGCCGAAGCCAAACTGTTCACAAGCGGCTAGGGTGGTTTCGGCGACCTCCATGCAAAGATCAAGCGATTCGGCCATACAGGGGCCGCCGATAACAGCCAGCGGGCCATCACCAAACTTAACCGATTGAACCTGGAACAGGGGTTACTTCCCCTTCACGAGCTTAAGCGAACCCTTTAGAGCGATAGGTCGGGGCGGTAGGCAACTCGTATCATCGCAGATTTGCAAAATGACCTTGAGCACAACTTCGCTTGAGCCGGGCTTACCCGTAGCAATGATTGAAACCGGAATCTTCACAGTGCCCTCGTGCACAGCGGTCAGTTCACCACCAAACTCCTTCATATCTCCTTTAGGATAAGAAATCTTCTTGAGCTTAAGGGTTTTCGATGTCGTGCTGATCGTTACGGGAATCTGAAAGTCTTTGGTAGGCGGATTCTGATAAGCGTGCCACCCATCGGGAATGGTGACGACAACGGTTGCATTAAAGGCCTTGCCTATTGTCGCCGATTTTGGCAACTGCAACTTGGCGGTGGGGGTCACGTCCGCTTGGGTAACCACGGCGATTGACAAAAGCAAAGAAGCAATAATTCCTTTCATGTGTTTCTCAGACGATCAAATGGGAGCAGCGTTCTGCTCCCATTTGAATTTCTAACCTATTCTACGCCTATTCTTAGGCTTTTGGCTCACCAACTGCGGGTGGCAATCCATTGAGGTCATATGGCAGGTTAAAGGTTTTTACAAGCGGAGTCCCGACTTGATTTAGGTCTGGGCTATCGGGAACGTAGATGTTTCCCGTTCCTTGGTAGTGCTTCGCGTGACCATCGCTAAAGTTAATACCAACTCCCTTGGAATAACGCTTGGTGCCCGCGAAGTTGTAGCGACTAAAAGGCGACAAGGGCATACGATAGGGGCTCCCCACCGGGGCGTCCAGGTTAATCTCGCCCGCCTTAATGTACTTCGAGTGATAGAACATTGGAGTTTCGGCCGGAAACTCGATTTGCCCCTCATTTACCACCGGGTCAAGGGCACCTAGTGTGGGTGCTATCGCGGGGTCTTCAAACAGAGCGAAATTGAAGGCAAAACTGGCTCGCTTGAGGTTTTCGGCGGGGGTCATGCCAATCGTCGCCAGGATGTCTAACCATTTGATCGCGTCGGGCTCAGCATCGGTCAAGATTTCTTTGCTTTTTGAATAAGGCTGGAGGGCATCAAAAATGGCGAAAACCTGCGCGCCGGGCATGACGATCCCGTTAGGGGTATTCAATGAGTAGGCGCTTTGGCCGAAGTAACCTTCGGTATCCGAATTGTAAAGCAACACCGAAGTTGCATTCTGACGAAGATTGCTGATAGATGAAGTTTTCTTAGCCGCTTCTTTAGCTTGGGCAAAAACAGGAAACAGGATCGCAGCAAGAATTGCGATGATCGCCATGACCACCAACAGTTCAATTAATGTAAACGCTTTTCGATTCATAGATTTTTCTCCGGGATTCTGGGCAGGAACTTGTGAGTTCCTTCCTTAACACAAACGTTACAGAAGCCCGAGAAGAATCCTCCCTTTGTTGGCGACGGTAAAATCTTGCTTCGTGACGCAAGTGTCAGTTGCCAGTTTGCCTTCAACTCGAATCTTAGGGATCCTCGTTCATCGGCTCACCATGGATCAGTTCGTGGAGCAGATTGAGACTTTGATTCAATCGGAAGGGCAGCACATGGTCGCAACCGCTGATTCAAGCATGATCTTCGATGCTCAAAGCGACTCGGAATTACGTTCGATTCTCGAGGCGGCAGATTTGGTAACCCCTGATAGTTCGGGCGTGATTTGGGCAGGTAAGAGGAGGGGCGAACCATTCCCCGAAAAAGTGAGCGGCGTAGATCTCGTAGCTCGTCTGTGTGAGCTAAGTGCCCAAAAAGGCTACAAAATCGCAATCCTTGGCGCGGCTCCAGGAGTCGCCGAGACCGCTGCCGAGAAACTTACACTCCAATTCCCCGGTTGCAACATCGTTGGAACCCGCCACGGATTCTTCCCCACCGAAAGTGACGAGGTTGTTGCCGAGGAAATCGGTGCGCTCAAACCCGATATCCTGTTTGTTGCGATGGGAATCCCTCGCCAAGAGAAGTTTATTGCTCGGCACAAGAGCTTGCATCGGGCTAAGGTAGCAATCGGCGTTGGAGGCTCCTTCGACGTTTATTCAGGCAAGGCGAAGCGCGCACCGGTGTTCATCCAAAAGGCGAAAATGGAGTGGCTTTGGCGTCTGCTTCAGAACCCCTCGAAGTATAAGAAGACAATGAAACTTCCACGATTTATGTTCGCCGTGATGAGGAGCAAATGAAGATTTACTCAAAGACTGGAGACAAGGGCACGACCGGCCTCATCGGCGGCGAGCGGCGACGCAAGGATGACTTGCTCTTTGAAGCGATCGGTACCGTAGATGAACTAAACAGCTTCATCGGCGCGGCCCGAACCGAAGTTGACGGCCCCGGAGATTCACTTCAAATCATTCAAAACACGTTGTTTGATTTGGGCTCTTCGCTGGCTGATCCAAAATCCTTGATTGCCTTTGACTGTGCCGAAGTAATCGCGGACTTAGAGGCGAGCATTGATCAAATGACCGCCGAATTGCCCGAATTGAGGAACTTCATTTTGCCGGGCGGATCGAACCAATCTGCTCGCCTTCATGTTGCCCGAAGTGTTTGTCGCCGTGCAGAACGATGCGTAATTCGCTTAGAACTGAGTTATGATGAACCCGTAGTCTTTCTGAACCGTCTTTCTGATTGGCTGTTCGTTGCTGCGCGCTACGCAAACCTGAAAGCCGACGCTAAAGATATCCTGTGGAATAAACGATGATGATTACCGCCTTGCTTGCCGCTTCGATATTGCCCGCTCAGGTTGACGCAGGAGCAATCCTCTCCAAAATGTTCGCGTATAACTACGACGCCACTAGCTTGGCGGGGACAATTTCGATGTCGCAAACGATTGGCCAGAAGAAGGCCACGATCACGACGCGAGTGCAATATGAACTCCCCGCAAAGATTTACATCCGCCAAGATTTGCAAGCGAGCTATGGAAACAAGACTTGGTTGGTGACTGGCGACGGTGAAGGATTCACCTATGATCCGCCCACAACGGGGCTGGAAAGTAACAGCAAGAACCGGCTCTATGAACCGGTGCAGTACATTCCAAAGCCTTCTGGAAATAAGCTCGAAAAACCACCGACACCTCCGCCGCCCCTTGATTGCAAAGGCATTTATTCTGTTGTCGTAAGGTCAATCGGTGACCGAACCCTACCCCTCGATATCGCATTTGCGCGGGCCGAAGACCTAAAGTTCATCAAAAACCAACTTGCCACTTATAAGTACGAGCGGGATGAGTTGGTGGCAGGCGTAAACTGCCACCTAATCTCAGGCGATTGGCGGGATTATGGTTTGGCACCTGTTTCGGGAAAATTCAATATTTGGATTAGCGAGGATGGGCAATTGAAACGATTTGCCCGAAAAGAGCATGTTAGCCTCGATCAGCAACACGTTGAAGGCGATGTGATCACGGTTTGGGAAGTGAATCTCACCCGAAATTCCGGCGTTGATCAAAGTTTATTCAAAATCGTTTATTGATCTCGCACACCCTAAAAGGGATGTGTGGCAAAATCCCTGGTGATGCCAAAGCGCAACCCGTGGCTGTTTATTCCGCTACTCTATTTTTTGCAGGCCATTCCGGTCACGATTGTGCAAGATGTTGCGGCGATTGTTTACAAAGATCTTGGCATTCAAAACGAAGCTATCCTGCGCTGGACCTCGCTGATCGCTTTGCCCTGGGCCATGCAAATGATTCTGGGGCCGCTGGTAGACCTGAACTTCACCAAGCGGTGGTGGATTGTCACGATGCAGGCGGGCATCGCGGCTGGGTTGATCGCCTTCGCTTTTGCGATTAACGCTCCCTTTTTCTTTGAATTTTCTTTGTTTATCCTCATCGCGAGCGGCTTCATGAGTGCGCTTTGCAATGTCGCGACGGATGGATTCGCTATCCTTGCCATGGACAAGAATCAGCAGGCGCAATTCGCGGGCATTATGTCCACGTTTTATCGCCTAGGACGGCTTTTTTGCATGTCCGTTTTGGTTGTTGTTGCGGGGTTGATGATGAAGCTTTCGCCGCTCACCGTTGAAGCTAGCGGAAGCCCCATCGTCTTGCAAAAGGATGGAGCTACCAGATCGCAAGCTTCCCTGCAGTTGATGAACACAAGCGGGCACTTGGGGACCAGCGATGGGTTCTTGGTCGAGCCCAAAATTGTCGTCCCACCTGGAGTTTCCGGTTTAAGAGTTACGGCTGACGGCGAAGTATTTGGAACGCGAGTTACGGGCGAAGAAAAGCTTGGGGCTCTGCCCGCGACCAGTGGGCCGTTTGCATCGCCCGGTCCGGTTACTGGGCGCAATCCCGGTTCGGTTTGGGTAGTTGTCTTGGCGCTGGGCGCATTGGTGTACGGGGTGTTGGCCTTGTTCAATCGGTACGTACTCCCTAAGCCCGAACTCGATTCGAGCCGATCCGTTGGAAGGCACGAAACCGTCGCAAACTTGAAGCGAACCGGCTACATGTTGCTGAGCGGCTTAGCAGGCTATTTCACGTTAAACGCCATCGTGAGACTTACGGCTCATGGGCTCTTTGCAATACTCGGGGGCGATCCGGAAGGCAAGTGGAAGGGTTGGATGTTGCCGACCGATAATTCCGTTCCCGTGCTCAAATTGAGTGTCGGGCAGCTCGGAACGGAGTGCCTGCAATTGCTGGTTTGTGGGGCAGTGGCTGCTTTCGCGATCTGGCAGGCCCGCCGCTTGATCCGAGGTTCGGAAGTTGGCGTTGCATTGGGTTCGTTTGTCACCCAAAGCGGCTTTCCCGCAATCCTATTCTTTGTGTTGTTCTATCGGTTCGGTGAGGCGCTGGTCGGCAAGATCACGACGCTTTTCTTGAAGGATAGTCTGGATAAGGGCGGGCTCGCGATTCCCAATGAGCAGATTGGCGTAATTTCAAGTTTTGTTGGCGTCATTGGGATCATTGCAGGCGGCATCATCGGAGGGCTCGTCGTATCGAAGATTGGCCTTAAAAAGGCCTTCTTGCCCTTGGCCCTCGCCATGCATGTTCCCAACTTGCTTTATCTATGGGCGAGCTTTGGAACCTTACCCATGAAGGTGCTTTACCTCGAATGGCCCGGGCCGTTGAACCTTACTCTCGGCGCCATCACTTTCGTGGATCAGTTCGGCTATGGTTTCGGTTTCGCCGGATACATGGTGTATTTGATGTGGGTGGCGCAGCGAGGGAAATTCCAAACCGCACACTACGCGATTGGCACCGGCATGGGGGCGTTGTGCATTATTCTTGCCGGCGTTCTTAGCGGAGTGCTTCAGGCGAACTTTGGCTACAAAGGTGTCTTCATCGCCGTCATTTTCGCCTCTATCCCAGGGCTCGCTAGTTTGCTTTTTGTGCCCCTGGATGACTCCCACAAGCAGATCAAAGTGGCTATTGAATAAGGCGCATGGCGGCTCTCACTTCGGCCATCGTTTGACCGGCAAAAGCTCTCGCCCTTTCCGCGCCATGCTTTAAGACTTCCAGAATCGCGCCGTCATCTAGCGCCTGGCGCCGGGCTCGGAACGGAGCGAGATACGCGTTCACCGCTTCGATGCACTCGTTCTTGTTCTGCGAGCATCCGCGCAACCCCTGCCGATCCTCTTCCCAGCATGTCTCCCAATTCGGCGAATAGATTTTGAGGAACTGGCAAACTGAGCACCCCTCGGGAATGCCCGGATCAGTTAGTTTCACCTTCGAAGGCGTCGTGTAAGCCCCCTTTATCCGCTTAGCCGTATCTTCGGGAGAATCATTGAGATAGATGCAATTATCATACGACTTGCTCATCTTTCGCAGTACGCCATTTTCGTCCGCATCTAGGCCGGGAACCTTAGAGCGAAGCTCGTCTTTATCAATGATATTGACGAACTCAGGAAACACTTCAACCCCGAACATCGAGTTGAATGAGCGGCCGATTTCGCGCGAAACTTCCAGATGAGGAGCCTGATCTTTGCCCACCGGGACGCCGTAGGGTTTATAAAGCAGAATATCGGCCGCTTGCAAGACCGGGTAGCCCAGAAGCCCGTAGGAAACCTGCTGATCAGCCCCGAGGTCGTCTTGCTTTTCTTTGAAAGTAGGCACTCGCTCTAGCTTGCCCAATCCCGCCACCATGCTCAAAGCGAGATGCAGTTCGGCGTGTTCGGGCACCTGAGATTGAACGAAAATCGCGCAGCGATTCGGGTCCAATCCGGCGGCAACGTAGTCCTTCGCGATCTCGATTGAGTTCCGACTCAAATCGAACTTATCGCCCGAGCGGATCGTCGTTAGCGAATGCCAATCGGCAACCATACAAAACATATCATAGTCGTCTTGGAGAGCAACCCAAGGCCGCAAAGCCCCTTCGTAGTTGCCCAAATGTAGTCGCGGGTTACTCGCCCGCATGCCGCTCAGTATTCGCTTCCGTTCCATGGAAGCCAGATTATAACTCAATGGCAACGCCGGTTAAGAGTCTGAACAAGTACATCGTGGGGCGATGGATGATGAGACCGATCACGTCCGGTCCTCCGTTCATTGCTATCTGATTGAAAATTGTAACGACAATCATCAACCCGAACATCCCGATTGAGCGGTTGACCTTGAACCAGTGATACCGCTGCTTTTCGGGGAGCAAATAGCCAACTAGCCAGTGTCCATCCAACGGCCCAAACGGGATGAGGTTGAACAGCATCATCGTGAGATTTGCCAGAATTCCAACCAGAATAACGGTGTTTGCAAATTCTGGCAATCCGTTTTGAGTCCCAACAAGGCGAAAAACTAATGCGTAAATCGCAGCCTGAGCCAAGTTGCTCATGGGGCCAGCAAATACCGTCGCGAACCCATCCCAACGCGGATTTCCCATTTTTGAATCATCGCATGGCGCTGGCTTACCTCCTCCGATTCCGATGCCGAAAAACGCGCACATCACCATCATAATCACTCCCATCGCATCGAAGTGCTTGAACAAGTTGAGCGTCACCCTTCCGTAATATCGCGGAGTCGGATCGCCGCACATGTCCGCGACTTTGCAGTGCGCGTATTCATGAATTCCGATGCCGAAAAACAGCACAATGATGTATGCCGCGATGACATCAGGGGGGATGCTGCTAAAGCCCAATCGGAATTTCCCTCGCTAACAACTCGACAACATCTTCCCTTACTTGAACCAAAATCGGCCCATCTTTACGAATCAAAACCGTTGCCGGGCGGGGGTAGCGGTTGTAGTTGCTTGCCATCGAGCTGTTGTATGCGCCCGTGCAAAGCACTTGCAAAAGGTCGCCCGCGGCTAGATCGCTGGGAAGATCGGCATCTTCGATCAAAACATCATTCTCGCAATGCCTACCCACGATTTTCACTCTCTGGCCGGCGCTGACTTGACCAGGTCGGGACACCCGATATTTTGCCCCATAAAGGGCGGGACGAGGATTATCGGCGAGGCCACCATCCACTGCCACCATTCGCACCCCCGCCACATCTTTAATCGCGCCGACGGTGTAAAGCGTGAGCCCGGCGTTGGCCACCAAGGCCCGTCCCGGTTCGATCCCAAGCGTAATCTCCTTGGGAATCGTTTGTTTGGCAATGTTAGCAAAGACTTCGATCAAATCCAGCGGTTCCTCATCCGTATAAGTTACGCCGTAACCACCGCCAATGTTGAGCAATTGCCAAGCTGTACTCCCCCTCTCGCTTTTCTGGATGTCCGTGCCAGAAAAGGGAGAGGGGGCAGGGGGTGAGGGTTCCGGGTAGCTTTGGGCGTCGGCTAGCGTGGAAGCCGTGTTCGGTTCCCCTCCTCCCCCGTTTCCGAACGGGGGAGGACTTTGCCGCGATAGCGAGCACTGAGCTAGGGGCAACTCACACTCCTCACAAAACTCAATCAACTTCCTTAACCCCTCCGCATGCAAGTTTGAGTCAAAGATCTGAGAGCCGAGGTGCAAGTGCAAACCCGTGATCTTGAGTTTTAGTTCATCGCCTCTTGCATACGCCTCAAGAGCCTGACCATCTTGGAGGGTAAATCCAAATTTCGAGACCGAGCTCCCCGTATCCACCTTCGGATCAAGGCCCGTCTCCAAGAAGGGGTTAATGCGCAGAGAGAGCATAGTCTCGCCTTGACCGATGCGCGCCACCGCCTCGATGTCCTCAAGGCAATCCAAAACAATCTCCCCAATCCCTTGTTCTAGGGCAACTTTCAATTCCGAAAAGGAGCGATTGTTCCCGTGATAAGTACAACTTTGAGGCCGAAGCCTTGCCATTTGTGCCGCGGCTAGCTCCCCCAAACTCGCAACATCAATATGGCACCCCTGACTGGCCGCGATTTGGATAATGGCCACCGTCGAGTTCGCCTTCGAAGCGAAAGAAATCCGCGTCGGGTTCTTGAGGCTTGATAAAGCCACCCGAAACTCACCGATATTGGCGAGGATGGTGGCCTCATCTAATACATAAAGCGGAGTGCCAAAAGATTCTCGTAGCTGCTCAGCCAGAGCAGCATCCAAAACAAAAGCCGGCATCACCTAAGATTGTGGCTGATTAGCCAAAGAAAGCCCCATTTCCTTTCCATCCCCCCTGTTCGGCACCGATGCAGGTTGATTGAATGCTATCTACACGGACAAGACGGCGTATGGCGCGAGGTACGCGAAGGCTAACCAATGGTTGCAGTTTTAGTTACGTTATCCCATCCTTCAACAACAAGCCCGGCAAGTGCGCTGGTCATTGTCAGAAACACATACTCGGTTCCTCCCACAACGGTGACCCTCAGGCTTGCCTCTTTGCTCCCACACTTGCAACGAACAAAACCTCCTCCACTTGAAACGCGGACGAACGAAAACACTCTGCTTGCCTTAGCAAGGTCGAGCATGACATGACCTCCGAGATTCATCGCACCAAGATCAACGGCGACGCCACCTCTCTTTACCGTCACGGCTTGTGCCGAGGGCTTAGGATGATCTACGAATGTCTCGACCTCAAAGTGCATAGGGTCGTTAAACGACTTCCCCCATTTGAACCCGTGTTTCTCAAAGGTCGGAGCCACCGGCGATACTGATCCGCCTAACGAGCCATCATCCGAGTTCAGGTCAATGGCAATCCCAAAACTGTGATTGGATGGAGACTTGCTTAGCTTGCCCGATGTAGGCTTCTTGAGCCGCATATAGAAGCTACCCGCACACGTCTTGACATGCCTCATCAAGCCCAGTGTCTCCAAATCGCTGAACACGGCCAAAAACTGAGCATGAGCGCGCTTATGGATGAGGTACTTGCCATCTTTGCGCCCGCCTCCAGCGTTGTCACTTGGAATTCCTACTAACTGTGGGATCAACAACTTGGTGACGTCGGATGGGTCAAAACCTTTGGTGAAGGTTATTTCTCCGCCAAACGTCCATGTTGATTTTAGCGTCCGAAACTCAAGGTGGCCAAAAAGTGGGTGGTCGTAGTTACCAGTAGGCACTATTCCTCCTTACAACCTTCCGTCAAATCGGATGAGGCGAGCATCGCCAGTTGAGTCAACGAAGCGATGGAGAACGATGACGACTACTTTCGGGGGAAGAAAACCAACGGTGGTAACTCGTACGCGAACCGAGTCCTTCTCAACGTCCTTGTCGTCGACCTTGATGATGTGCTTCTTATTGGTCGTGAACCAAGATTGAACATCGCCCTTGATCTTGGCGGTGTCCGGGTCCTGGTCGTCGTCGTATTCATACTCCCATTTCGCCCAGCCTCCCGTCGCATCAACCCCAAGGGTGTGTTTCGTGATAACCGCGCCAAACGGTTCATCATCAATTGTCAGCGACCAGCGGTTAGCATCTATCGGCTTGATGCCTCCGGTGGTCAGCGCCTTCCAAAGGTCGGCGGGGTTCAATTTTAGTAAATCAAATGGATTCATCTCGTTATTCTCCAGTGCTGCAGCATTCAAGGGTTGCCGCAACAATACAGGTTACTTTACCCTGACTCCTGCTTGCATTGATTTGTGTAGCCACTAGGGAGCTTCCTTTGCGGACGTCTGACGGAGGTGCCAGATTGCAGAAAAGAAGCACTTGGCTTGGGCTAGAACAGATGGAGCCCAACGTAATCGTCCTGCTCAAGGGTTTGGACCAGCAGTTTGGCTGGCCCTGTCCCATCAAAGAAATCAATGAGGATATCGTAACACAGCGAACCCGGCCCATCCCCTTGAGTTGCGTCATCGACCACTGGGTCCAGGAGTAAAACGACTGTGTCATCCGATGCAACCTTAATCGGATCAGTGAATTGCAACGCGCTGTTGGTCTCATACGTAAGGCGCGCCGAAAACTCCTTGTTTAGGGGAGTAAGCAACGCGCCGCCATCGCCCGCATCACCACCAAAGGAGAAGACGTTACTGAAGCTCAGGCCGTTGACAGTTGCCGCTTTGTCGCCAGTATTTCTGACCGCGATACGCAGGCTCGGCGGCTTTATTAACGAGTTTATGTATTCCATTAGCTCGACGCGAGCGGTGGATTCATTTGTCGCCCGACCCGATTTCTTAGCAAAGTTCATGGCTTCTGCCACCATTTTTTCCGTGAGCTGAACCTTGTATTCGTCACTTTCAAGCGACGCAGAGGCGGCGAGATCATACTCTGGTTTCGGCTGCCAAATAAGGCGCATAATCTTTGCCTTGCTCATCCTCAATTCTGAAACTCTGTCTTTGTTATGGCTAGGTCCTTCCAGACCTTCCGGAGCCTGTTCAATCAGACGCCAACTTCCATACCGGCTGGACGCCGCAGGCTCAGGCGCAAGGTATATCCTCTCCACAGTCAAAGTAGCGTCGGACTTGAGACCTTCATTGCGCCCACCGTCCGGTGGCTGATTTTGAAATCCATCATTCTTACCGTTGCTCGATACTATTGTGAGGGCGATCGCAGCAGTTACGGTGCAAACAAGAATGATGATGGCTGCCGCCACATTCATCTTATGCCGGGCGGCTTCGTGACCAAGTTGCTTAACTGCCAGGTCGTACTGCTGTTGTTTCGTTAGGTTCTCGGTGTCGATCTTAAACGAACGGAGGACCCTCGCAACAAGGTCAGCCCTGTCACCGGGGCTAGAAGACTTTATCATGCGCTCCTGCTGCTTTAGGCGCTCTCGATAGGAAATCACGGCGGCAACTACAAGGAATGCGAGCAAGGCGAAGCCGCTGGTGACCCTTGAGGCAAGTGACCAAGCACCAATATCAGCTAAGAAGTACATCGCCAGAATTTAGCACAATCTGTTGGCTTTTAGCGCCGTTTCGCGCCCTCCCGCTATATGCTCATCCCGAGGAGTGGCGGGGATCCGAATCGCTACTGGAGCGCCACTCCCGAGCGCTAGCCCTCGCAATTTGATAGAACTTTGACGCGGAGAAAGTAACAAAAGCCGAAAACGTTGAACCACTGATTGCGCCTAATATGTTCAGTAACTCCTTGGAATCGACAGCTGACTTTATTGTGTAGCTGGCCAATAAGACAGCAGCGCACGTGGTTAAGGTTAACACAACGCACGAGGCTTGATACGTGCGCAGGTCCGTGGCTCGCAGTGTATTGCGAAAGGCGACGTCATCTGCTGATGAAGGCGCATCGATTTCCGGCGCTTTGCTATCCGGTTGGCCCAAGTTGCCAAAGCGCACGTCGTACCTGTATCGAGCTACCAGCAAAGCCCCCATAACCAAAAAAAGTAAACCTAAACTTACGCCTGCACTCATACTACAACACCTCTATCTTTGTGGCCAACCTATCAAGTATGGCGGCGACGGCCAAATAATGGGGCCCGCCCGTTTTGTTAATGACAACCGATCTCCGCCACTCGTAGAAGCGCTCCATCAGTTTCGCCTTTAACAAGTTTGCATCGCGAGCGTTACTCACGTCCGTGACAATGGTCTCAGCGTAAGACGTAAATGCCGCGGAAACCACGTGACTACTTGCATGGGGCCAGAAAATCTGATCCCGGTATCCAACGGTTTCCCGAAAAATACTCTTCCACTGTCCCGCCGCATGTAAATGCTTTCCATGACACACGTGCAAATATGCAATGTTTGCACCTGGAAAGGCGGTTAATGGGATTGCCTCCCCAGACACATGAGCGATAGAAGCGTAATCCTCGTGCGGGTGCCCCACTATAGCGATATGTGTCACCTTCCGCAGATCAGGCAAAGTCGTATGCTGCGCCCCCCACCAGAACGTCGTCCAACCATTTGGGACCTTCACCTTGCGGAATGAATCGACAACATCTGGTTCCTCTCTAGGAATCACGATAAGTATCATGCGATGTGGCCATCTCGTCGCAGTTGGGCCTCAAGCTTGCGCACATTATTCAATGCCTCGATAAATTCTAACCCCGTCGTCGTCGGCATTCTAATTTCTCGGATGATGTCAGATATGGAGTATGTCCTTGTTCCTGTCATAAATGGTTCATCTTGGTCTGGCAGGCCCTCCAAGTACTCCACGAACTCCGAGACAAGGATGTCGTATACCCTCTTCTGGTACGCGACGGCGGCAATTTCGCCATCGGTTCCAAGCGGCGGCAAACTGGGTTCACTACGTCTAATGCCGCTTGCCTCAAGCGCCTGCAATACTTTTCCCATAACTCCACCGTGGGTGAGGTCATTCTTTTTCAGGATGGTCACGCTGGCCTCTGCTAAAGCTGCTCGCTTTTCAGGCAACAGGTTGTCCGGGTCCGCCGCAAGCAAAAAGAGGCATGCGCCGGGCTTCATTTTCCTGATTTGCAAAAGCACGACAGCCCCGTCGACGTCACCTTCGCCTTCCAATACAAGGTCCGCCACGAAGACATTAGTGTCTGGTGATTCGGCAGTGAATTTCTGTATGTCCCTGCTAGTTTCAAAGCATCTATGAGCCAACCCCGCTTGTGCGGCAAATTTGTCCAACAAACCCAGGTAAGTTTCATTATCGTCTAGAAAGGCTACTTCCGCCGGCCGGTCGAGAACTGCAGACATGGCCGTGATCATACCCCGATTTCAGGGGTTGGAAATGTAACAATTGCAGTAGCCCCTGTGCGTCCAGGTTGGTACTGGTTGGGGCTAATGTGTGTCACAGTACCCCCATTTCGCTCAACCAGTTCCTTAACTATTGCAAGGCCATGTCCCCTCCCATCTTTGTCTTCATGGCCAGTAACACCATCCTCATAAATCCGGTCCCTTATCGACTCATCTATACCCTTGCCATTGTCGACAATTTGAACCTCATAGAGATCGACCTTTCTCCGGATGGCGATTCTAATCTTACAATGCTGATAGCCAGTATCCATCCACAATCCTTGGTCCCGCAGGCGCTCGATATCCGCGTCGGTGTAGCGAGCGTCATATGCATTGTGAATCAGATTGATGAGAATGCGAACCACATCAGTCTTGCGGGCAATAATTTCAGCCTTTGCGCCATACGCAGGCACGATCTTCATCTCACTTTTCGCCCTAAACTTCACAGCGAATACGGCAGCCTCCATGAGCGTAGCTAAGTTGTGTGCGCCAGGTGCTTCGTCCTCTGTTAGCCTCGTCCTGTCTTTTTTGAAGTCAAAAATACGTTCAGTCTCTTCTTCGCCGAATCGGATAAGCTGCTCATCTAGGATCGCGTCGAACATGGCTCCAAGGCGGGCATTCGTTTCCAACGCAACTTCAATTTTGGGCATGGGATCCTCCCTGATATCAGCATGCAACAAATTGAGCATTCCATTTATTGTGTTGAACGGGGTGATAACATCGTGATAGAGGTGCTTTATCTGGCGGCTTGCTAAGTCGTTCACTTGCTTTTCGCGGGCGATAACGAGTTCCTGTTCTTCCAGCTCCCGAATCTTCCGTTCTGCTGCGCGCTCCTGGCTCATGTGGACCAGCATCATTCCAACCAACACAGTCGATTTGCAAGCGAATGATGCACCCCATCCAATAAGGGCAGGCGACGGAATATCCACGAAGGTTAACAATTGAACCAATCCAAATGCAAACAACGCCGCAGAGCATGTTTTCATGGCGTTATCGGGAGGTTCCGTTCTCCAGAGCACAAGCGATAGGAATATCAATGCGCCAAAAGATAAGGCGGAGTCAATGTACGCAAACGCGCCGGGGCCGGCCCGAACTATCTCGAGCATTCGCTCCGCGTCTTCGCCGAGAGTTACCGCCCTGTAAACCAAAAGCACAAGTATGAGAAGCCCAAAGCTTAGAAACCTCCACATGCCCTTCAGGGCAGGCGCGAGGCCCTGGCGATAGCATAAATAGATCATGTAGCCTGTGCCAGTCGCCTGGATAAAGAGCAAAAGTCCGGTGGTAAAAAATAGCCCGTCGTTTAGCCCCAAAAGGGTGCTTGAATTGCGGTTCGCTTGTTCGTGCGCAATGTGTTTCCTGAATTCTTCGGCCACCACCCCACAAAGAACTGCGCCTAGATTGAGCGTCCAAAGCCATCCCCACCATCTCAACCCTCGAATGTTCAATGGAGCGCGAAAAAATAGAAGCGCTAATAACGCCAATACCGGCGGCTGCATTATCTTGAAGTAGTGCTCCATCTTACTAACATGACGGAGCATACCGGCTCCGGCGTTGCGAGAATTTGATCTGAGATCGCGCAATGATGGGCCTATTAGTAGCGCCCACAAAATTACGACAGGCAACGTTGCGAAATTTGTGGCCGTTTCCGGCTGGCGCTGTTGCTTTTGCTAATGCGGGGGCCACTTTTGGTCGCCTGTACGCCCACAGCGCCCGATATTGGCGCGGGGGCTTGCTAACACGAGCGGGAATCTCGGTGAACGATGGGGTGCTTTTGCTGATGGGGCTGGTGTGTTTGAAAACGCGAGTGGAAATTTCGGGGAAGGATCGGCGCTTCTGCGGTTGGCGCACTCCTGTTCCCGAACGGGAGTGGGAATTCCGGGGAAGATTGCCACGCTTCCCCTGTTGGCGCACTCCCGTCCCCGAACGGGTGCGAAAATTCCGGGGAAGAATGCCCCGCTTCCCCAGTTGGCGCACTCCCGTCCCCGAACGGGAGTGGGAATTACGGGAAGATTGGAGCGAATTTCGCTAGTGGAGCGGTCCCGGCTCTGTGGCGGCCCAGCTTGGCTTACCTAATCCCGGGCCGTTTGGGTCTGCTTCGGTATTCTGTCCGCCTGGACTCGGTTGGGTTGCGGAGGTAATGGAGCCTTGCGAACTTAGCAAGATCGCTGATTGTTGCTGGGTCAAGTTCTCGAATCGCCTTCGATAGCTTTGACTCCAAATTGTCGATAGATACGGATTTGTCGCCGATGAACTCCACTAAGTACCGCTCGACCCTTCGGGGATCCCCCGCAATGTCCTCTCGGAACTGATCCCAACG
Organism: Armatimonadota bacterium; assembly: GCA_031386985.1. Lineage (GTDB taxonomy): Bacteria > Armatimonadota > Fimbriimonadia > Fimbriimonadales > Fimbriimonadaceae > JANJUB01. Next base: position 87,255 of record JANNCV010000016.1, on the reverse strand, counting down.
CTTTTGGCCCAACAAGTAGTGGGCCGTATGCCCCACCACCACCAAATCGGGCCTTTCCCAAACCGCCTCACCGTCAAGGAGGTCTCGAAATTTCCGCTTCGCAAACCGCAACAAGCCAGCGAACTTGTGCCCGCGCGACCAACTGAATACAGACCTGTGCTCCGCATTGTCACTCTCGTGCCCAACAAGAAAGCCAAGGGCGACTACCGACCCCGTCTCCTTCCCGATGGCGAGAAGTTCCGCCGCCGGGTCCGCATCGTCCGGCTCCAGCAGTATGGTCTCGGAGACTCTCTGCATAAACCATTGCCAGCTTCCGCCATCGTACTGGCAGGTATCCCCCCAAACAAGCAGTGTTCGCAACAAGTGACAACATTCAGGCCAGCTCAACTCCATGTGGCGCGCTATGATTGACGCTCCCCATAAATCCCTTATCGAAGGCTCATCCAACTCGCTGATCCACTCTGCTGTCACGTCTCTGGCACACAATGACTTTCTGAACTTCTGCCAACGCGCTTGCGCCACTCCCGCTCGCGACTCGCTGAAGCCAAGGTATGCCGGTCGCCAAAAAGGACCGGCGAACCGGCGATTCGCGTCTGCCCTTGGGCTATCCGCCTCGGTATCAAAAAGATTCTTCAGTGCAAACGTCGCAAGCTCCTTCACCGGTTGATCCAACTTCTCGATAATCGGGGTTCGAGCGGCCATTGGATTCTCCGGTTTGTCTCCGTGAGATGCTAAGAGCTTCGCCATGTAGCTCCCCGGTTGGGGTGCCTGCTCATTTCTCAGGCACTCGTAAAGGGTTGGAACATATTGTCTGAGGAACTCTAGTGCAAGGAAATCGCCAATATCAACCTTCCGAAATCCGTTGCCTGCCACCCCCGGTAGTAGAGAACTCACCGTTGAAACATATCGTTTGACGTGTCTCACTGTGAACAGGCCCGGAAGTAAGACCTGCTCGATAACAGTTCGATATCTTCTTGACTCCTCTTCTCCCAGTTCTGGTCCTAAATCTAGCCTGCTCAATGTTTCGTTGAGCACCTTTTCCCGTTGCGCGGAGGTTGCCTCGGGCAGATCGAAGGCCTGGTTGACAATCTTTTCTAAGAACGCATCCGGCGAACCTACCGTGTCCTTTAGCGCTGCACAAACCTGGACTCGGTCATAAAGCAAAAGATAGCGGACATTGGGGAAGTTTGCGCAAGCTTTAATCAGTTGAAGAACGATCCTGATTTCCTCATGGGAGAGCCGATCTAGGTCATCTATGAGTACGAGAATGGGCTTTCCAGTCCTTCCAATGGCATCGGAAACGATTTGAGACTTCAGCTGTTTCAAAGACAGGGGTGCTTCAGGTTGTGATCCAGGGATTTTCTCAGAAGCCTTACTCGCGACCACCCCTGCTGCCGCGCCCAATGCTCCTGGAAGGGTGACCACGGCGACGGCACCGAAGGCAGCAAGCGCAAGCGCAGCACCGCCTTTCGCAAGTTTAGTCGCGTAACTTCGCATGAGTTCGCGAGCTCTTGGATTCTGGTCACTGAACAAAACATCGCCTAATGTCGAAAAGAATTCACCTACCAAAAGCTCCTGGCTGTTCACGAGCCACGGCTCAAACCTTACTAGCTCCACCTCCCCCACCACCAATTCAATTATCATTTCTGCAACCGATGATTTCCCGGTTCCCCAAGCTCCATTCACGGCAAAAACTGCGGGCTCACTTCGTGGCTCAGCAAGGATGGCCCGAGCGACCAACTTTGCGAATCCTTTACGATCAAGGCGATCTTCGCCCGAACTCCCAATTGGGATGTCGAAAATGCTAGCTGTATCGGCTTCGGACGAGGGCGGATTCATGCATGCAGTTTACTAGGAGCAATCCACCCTAAAGAAATTCCAAACCCTCCCGATAAAAATACTAGCCCCATTTTTATGATGGGAGGAAACAAATATGAAAAATAACTTTACAGGCAGATCACACTCGCAACTTCGCGCAACCGCGACTCAGATGGGGACCGTAATTGGGGCCTCACCCGCAACTTATGGATCCGTAGCGGCCCAGGTTCTCACAATGACCACCGCGAACACGACTTTTGGCAACGACCTTTCCGCCGTCGCCAACGCAAAAGCCGCCTGGTTGGCCGCCGTGGATACGCAAAACGCCGATCGCAAGACGCTTATTGCCGCGATGAACGTGCTGGCCAAAGCCGCTTACGGGAAGCCCGCCACCGATGCGCAGATTGCTGCCGCTGGTTTGGCCGTGCACGATTCCAAGCCTACTCCGATCTTGCCCCAGCAGCCAACCGGGCTTGCCGCGACTCCTTTTGCCGATGGCACCGTGCTTCTAAAATGGACGAAGAACAACCCCTACGGCGTGAACTTCTTCATCGAAGCTTCGATTGATGGTGCGGCTTGGGTACAAGTTTATGCTACAAAACGTGGAAGTATCACTCTAAGCGGATTCGCGGCGGGTGTTACCACGGCGTTCCGCGTGAAGGCCGAAAATCGAAGCATCGTTTCTCTACCGTCCAACGAATCCATCATCTATCCAGAGGCGGCACCGGAGGGCGCCCTTCGCCTCGCCGCTTAAATCTAACCGGTCGGTACGAATCAGAGCCCCTCGCTTGCGGGGGGCTATTTTTTTACGTTGATTCGCAAGGTGTAGCTACTTTTCTGTAGGGTAACGGCATGAGCAAAACCAGTGGCAAGGGCGGCAAGCTGACCAGCTACTTGACCTTTAGCAGTTCCTTTATTCGCGACTCAAGCTTGTCCCCGACCTGCTCTGGGTGCCAACCGGAAAATATTTGTTCTACGTTGCCTTTTTGGTTTACCAGAATGAAAGTCGGCAGGGTTTGTACGCCAATGCCAGCACCGTATTTGTCGTTTTTTTGGGTAAAGAGATAGGAATAGCCATGCTCTTTCTTATAGGCCGCTCCCACGTTTTTTGCGCCGGGGTCTTCGCCTAGGTTCACACCAATCACAACCAGCCCTTTTCTCCCATATTTTTTGTGAAGGGCATTCATGGCGGGGGAGGCTTGGATGCAGGGGCCGCACCATGAAGCCCAAAAATCAAGCAGGATTACTTTTCCCTTTAGCGACTTCTTTGAAACCGTGCTTCCGGTAGTCGTCGTCATCGAAAACGTGGGTAGGCTCTTTCCCATCAGCTTGGTGATGGTTGGCATTTGTTGCTGAGGCAACGCAACAGCGAGCGCAAAAAGGGCGGCATTTAGCATGGTAACAAGAAGGTTTGAAGGCTCGGAAAGGTTCCCAAGAAGTTAAGCTCGGAACATGCAGTCTATCACGACATCCTTAATATCAGGCTTTTGAGTGAGCAACCGCGCAATATTTTGAACTTCGAGTTTCAAATCAACAATTCCGCTTCCCGGAATTGCCGAAACTGCGCCCCGAATGTAAAGAACGCCGTGCATTACGCGCAAGTCAGCGCGGGTTACATCAATGCCTCTTCGCCCAAACAGCGAACGCACAAGCTTATTGGAAGCAACATCTTTAGGATCAGCCATAGCCTCTATATGATAGCGCAAGATGCGCCACAATCTATCATTGATGGCAACAATTCCTGATGCGCGAGGCAGATTTGGCGATTACGGCGGGCGTTACGTTCCCGAAACACTTATGCCCGCGTTGGAGGAACTTGAGAACTCGTTCAACGTGGCTTGGGCGGACCCGGCTTTTCGTTCTGAGTTTGATCTCTTGCTTGCTCAATACGTGGGCCGGCCAACGCCGATCACCGAAGCTCATCGGCTGAGTTTGGCAACCGGGTTGAAGGTGACGATCAAGCGCGAGGACCTCAACCACACCGGGGCTCACAAGATCAATAATGCGCTCGGACAATGCCTGCTAGCTCGCCGAATGGGCAAAAAACGGATCATTGCCGAGACCGGAGCGGGCCAACACGGGGTCGCTACCGCTACAGTTTGTGCCCTGTTTGGAATGAAGTGTGAGGTATATATGGGCGAAGAAGATTGTGCCCGCCAGCAACTTAACGTCTTTCGAATGAAGCTTCTTGGGGCGAAGGTTCACCCTGTTTCAAGCGGCACTAAGACGCTGAAGGATGCCCTAAACGAAGCGATGAGAGACTGGGTGACGAACGTTCGAGATACCCACTACGTTATCGGAACCGCCGCAGGGCCGCATCCTTACCCCTACATGGTGCGCGAGTTTCAGAAGGTAATTGGCGAAGAGGCGCGCCAACAATATCTGGAAAGGCACGGCGTTTTGCCCGATGCTGGGATGGCTTGTGTCGGCGGAGGCTCGAACGCGATCGGCTTTTTCGCCAGCTTCATTCCTGATTCTTCCGTCGGGTTGTATGGAGTGGAAGCCGGAGGTTTGGGCTTGGATTCCGGTCAACACGCGGCCCCCCTCACGGCGGGCTCGCCGGGGGTTTTGCACGGTTCTTATAGCTATTTGATGCAAGATGAGCACGGGCAGGTTTTGCCGACCCACTCGGTGAGCGCCGGATTAGATTATCCGGGAGTTGGAGCCGAGCACTCTTATTTGAAGGATTCGGGTCGGGTCAATTATCTGGCGGTTACTGATGAAGAGGCGCTGAAGGCGTTTCGATGGCTGGCGGAAATGGAAGGAATCATCCCGGCTTTCGAGTCTGCGCACGCTTTTGCTCCCTTGATGCGACCCGATTTTCTGCCTCCCGGAACGAGTGTGCTGGTGAATTTAAGCGGACGGGGCGATAAAGATATGGAAACCGCCAGCCGGATTCTGGACCTTTAGAGTACGCGAACGCCTCTCAATTTGCAAACGACATCAACCGACAGATTTAGCTGTCGAGCCAACGTTGCGAATGCTGCCGCGAGGTGTGAATGGAGCTCCAGATGTGGCGCACTTGGATGATCGGTGGTGCCATCCGTTCTGACAGGAGGGCTTCAGAACCTTGAAACGCTACCTTCATTCGTAACGCATCCCATCGCTTACATTTGCCCGGAGTCTGCGCGAGGAGCCACACATCCGGGGGAGGTGTGTGGCACGACTGAATCTGGTCGTTTCAATGTGGCGCGAGGACGCGGAAGTGGTAAGCATGTGTTGTCTTCTTACAGCGAATGTGGCACGAGGGATTGCCGCGATTTCAAGGGGGATCGTATGGCGCGAGGTGCGCGAAAGTGGTCTATCTTGGAGACGACGCACCTGGTTCCAAGGTCAAGATTAATAATGTGCAGGGGGAAGAGCATAGCACTTGTTTTTCATTCAAAAACACCAGAGTATCGGGAACTTCTTGAGCAAAAAGAAATAGCCTAAAAATGCAAGCCACCCCGAATCGGCGGGACGCCGAAACTACTTTCGGCTTCGCGATAACGGCATAAGAGCGACGAGGGCGGACGGCTCTGAAGGGCCATTCAGTTGGAGCGTCCGCTGTTATTCTTGTATTGCGGACGCTAAGAACTCCGCCAGCTTCAACACATCAGCGCTTATGGATATGGAAGCAGATATTCAAACGCGCCGCTGCTTGCCGGAGTAATATCTTTTGGTGAAAGCAATTCTCGTTCTCATGCTGTTGGTCGCCGCGCTTGGGTTCACACAAACGGGCGAGCCTCCCAAAAGGGTCTATTTGATGTTCTTTATGAAGGGTGACGGCAAACGCCCTGACGATCCGAAGGAACTGGAAAAGATGCAAACCGCCCATCTGGCGAACATGGGCGATCAGCACGCGAAGAAGCACTTGTTGGCGGCGGGCCCGCTCCAAGACCCATCAAAAGAACGTCGCGGCATAACCGTTTTGCATGTAAAGAGCGAAGCCGACGTGCCTGACCTCTTCAAGAATGATCCCTTCGTTGCCGCCCATATCATGGAAATCTCGCTCATGGAGTGGAAGATCAGTCCCGACGTTTTCAAGGCTCCCGTTGGTGATCCAAATGCGATCTCCACCTATCGGCTGGTGCTGTTTACGCCGGGGAAATCGCTGCGCCCGGTGAACGAGCGAATCATGAAAGAGCATTTTGACTATATTGAAAGCCTGAAAGCGACCCACGCGCTGGGGGTTCATGGCGCGGTGAACTCGGCTAAGAAGATTCGCGAAGCGGCGATCTTTACGGGTGAAGACACAAAGGGAATCGAAGCCGTTTTGAGTCAAGACCCGCTCGTGAAGTCAGCTCTGCTGGAGTTTGAAATCATCCCCTTATGGATGATGAAGGGGACGTTCGGCAAATAGAACTTCTGGTTGATTCCCCTGATCGTTTAGATCGTTTTTTGGCGATCAAGATGCCCCAATTCAGTCGTTCTCGGTTGACCGAATTGATTGATGACGGACAAGTTCTTGTTGATGGACGGGTTGAAAAGCGATCGTTTAGGACATTGCCGGGAATGGTTGTGAGCCTCGATCTGCCTGAGGATCGCCCCATTCATGATCTAACCCCATTTGAAATGCCGCTTGAAATAGCCTTCGAGGACGAGCATCTGTTGGTGGTGAATAAACCCCGGGGATTGGCCACGCATCCGGCCCCTTCATTGAAAGCTCCCTCGTTGGTGAATGTTTTGCTAGCGCGCGCATCAGGTTTGAGCTCAGTCGGAAAATCTTATCGCCCCGGAATTATTCACCGGCTAGATAAGGAAACAACCGGGCTGCTTTTGGTCGCCAAGGATGATGCAACTCACCTCGCCCTTGCCAAAGGAATCCAAACTCGGGAAATTCAGCGCGAGTATCTCGCGATTATTGCCCGTGACTTCCCTTTTGAGAAGGACTCGTGGCGGCGCATTGATGCGCCGATTGCGCGCGATCCCCGGAACCGACTGAAGATGGCGATTGTCCCGGGGGGTAAGTCGGCGGTGACTCACGTTCGCGGCCTCGCGAACGTTGATGCCGGCACATTTGTTCGATGTCGTTTGGAAACGGGGCGGACCCATCAAATTCGGGTCCACCTCGCCGCCATCGGCTATCCAGTTTTAGGAGATTCGCTTTACGCCCCCCTGCATATGCAAACGGCGGCGTTGCAACTCCATGCGTTTCGCATCGCGTTTACCCATCCCGCGACGGGAGAATTTCTGGATATTGAGGTAAAAACTCCGCCCGATTTTCTCGTTGATCCCAAAATGCGGCACAATTAGGCTTAGCTCATGGCATTCAAGGTTCTGCTCTATTATTGGTTTTGCGAGATTGACGATCCGGTCACCTTCGCTCATGAGCATCGCGCCCTTTGCGAGCGGCTGAATTTGCACGGGCGCATACTTGTGGCTGAAGAAGGAATTAACGGCAGTGTCAGCGGCTCACCCTCGGCGTGTGACGCCTACCAGCAGGCGCTCTTAGCCGACCCCCGGTTCGCCGAGATGGAGTTCAAGGTTGAAGAATGCGAGGGGCACACGTTCAAGGGGATGTACGTTCGGGTCCGCGCCGAAATCATCACCCTTGGATTGCCGTTGGCCAATCCCGTTCACGAGGTTACTGGTCAGCACCTTTCGCCTGCAGAGTGGCTTAGTAAGATGTCCGAGGATGACGTTGTTTTGCTTGACGGTCGGAATGACTATGAAAGCACCGTCGGGCGATTCAAGGGCGCCCTCTGCCCCCCCGTCGAAAACTTTCGCGAGTTCCCGGCGTGGTTGGAGGCTCATCGCGAAGAGCTGAAAGGAAAGCAGATTTTGACTTACTGCACTGGTGGTATTCGATGCGAAAAACTAAGCTCTTGGATGCTTGCGAATGGCTTTGAAAACGTCTATCAGCTTCACGGTGGCATCGTTAGCTATGCCCAGAACCCGGAAACTGAGGGTGAAGGGTTTGAGGGCGTCAACGTTGTCTTTGATGATCGAGTCGTAACTTCGGCGGGTCCTCGATCAACCCCCTTAACGAAATGCCGCGAGTGCGGAGAGCTTTGCGCTAACTACGTAAACTGTGCAAATGTTCTTTGCAATGATCGCATGATCATGTGCCCTTCTTGTGAAGTTGCGACTGAGCGTTGCTGCTCGTCGGCCTGTCGTTCCTCTGATTCGAGAAGAGAGAAAGGGCAGAAGTTGCGAGCCGGCTCCTAGGGCTGGAAGCCCATGCCACGGGTGACGAACTCCGCTAGGCTTTCCTCAACCGACCGCATCTGAGGAACTCCCATGCCCACTAGCCTTGTGTCTACCAAGACGCTGTTCCTGGGGCGTCGGGCCGGAGTCGGCCAATCTTCCGTTGTGATCGCCTCGATTCGGTCATGAACGTCTTCCCCAGTTACGGCAAAAACGGCGCGACAAGCAAACTCGTGCCAGCTCATCGCCTCGGGTCCAACCGCGTGATAAATTCCGTAAAGAGAGGGTGGGAGTGTTTCCACGATGCAACCGCTTCCTCCCCACTCGTACGCCACCATTTCGACCAGAGTCTCCGCCAAATCCACCGTGCTGGTCGGACACCCAATCTGATCCCCGATTACCCGCAATGCTTTCCCTGCCTTCCAGGCCCCAATTATGGTTTTTGGAAAGCTTTTGCCGTGCACCCCGTAAAGCCAAGACGTTCTTACCACAACCCCGCCGGTTGCCAAAACCGAGCGCTCGCCTTCGAGTTTTGACGCCCCGTAAACGCCTAGAGGATTTGTTGGGGACTCTTCTGCATAAGGTAAAGCCTGGTTCCCATCAAATACAAAATCTGTAGAAATATGGATAAGTTTCGCTCCAGTAATACTACATATCTGCGAAAGATAGCCAACCCCAATGGCGTTGATCTGGTACGCCAAGTCCTTCTCAGTTTCCGCTAAATCAACCGCAGTGTAGGCGGCGCAGTTGATCACCGCTTGATAGGCCCGACCATCAAGATAAGCCGCGAGCGAGGAAGCGTCGGTGATATCACATTCCGTGCTGGAGGGTGCGTCAAATGGAAATTCTCGAGCGGCCAACCCGGCGCAGACGTCTGTTCCCAGCATTCCCGAACCGCCTAACACCAGCCCCCTCATCGGCTAATCCTCACGAAGTTCTTGCAAAATCCGCGGATTCATGCGCCAGTCCTCGCGGACCTTAACGAACAGCTCCAAGAATACCGGCCGACCAGTTAGTGCCTCAATCTCGAGCCGAGACTTCGTGCCAATGTCTTTTAAAAACTGCCCACCCTTGCCAATCAAAATCGCCCGCTGGCCGCCCTTTTCGACGATGATTTCAGCTCGGATATAGGTTCGCTTGGGCTCCTCTTCCCACGATTCTACTTTCACGGCGGTGGCATGAGGCACCTCTTCGCGCGTCCCATTGAGCACTTTCTCGCGGATGATCTCGGCTGCCATAAATCTCATAGGCTGATCTGTAAAATCGTCTTCATCGAATTGCGATTCACCTTCGGGAAGGGCTTCTACAATCATCTCAACCAGGACCGGCACATTGCGCTCCTGGGTCGCGACGGTCATCATGTATTTCTCGGTTTTGAAGAGACCGCAATAAGCTTCAACCGTCTCCACCACGAATTCGGGTTTGAGCTTGTCCATCTTGTTCAGGCAAACGATCACGGGAAGCCCCTTCACTAAATCGGCGATTTGCTTATCGAGTTCTTCGGCCCGCTTTGAGGCATCCGCAACGTAGAGCACTAGATCCACATCGCCCAAGCTTTGCCGCGCTTGCTCGACCATTGATCGAGCGAGAAGGGTGTGCGGCTCATGGATTCCGGGCGTATCAATGAAAGCGATCTGATAGCCTTCTCCGGTGACGATTCCCATCACCTGCCGACGGGTGGTTTGCGGTCGGGGGCTGACGATGGAGACCTTTTGACCCACCATCGCGTTAAGCAAGGTGCTTTTACCGACGTTCGGCTTGCCGATCATCGCTACCATTCCAAATTTGTGACTCATAATTGTGTTCAAACCATCCGTTTGAGGTTTGAAACGGATCGGGGCACGGCCGTCATCGGGTCCTCGTTCCCTTCATATTCTACGCTCAGCCAGCCGTCAAAACCCGCTTTTTTCAGCTCATCAATGCATTTCTGAATCGGCACTTCGCCTTCGCCGATCACGGTGCCAACGAAAGTCTTTCCGGCTAAGGATCTGAGCCCCGAATCAGCAGAGCCAAAATCTTTCGCATGAGCCATCGCAGCGAACTTCGCAACGGGAATAATGGCGCAGCAAGGGCACTCATCCACGAGCATAAAGTTGCCAAAATCGGGGTTGGCACCGAGCGTGTCATTTCCCGATTGCGACCTCACTTCTTCTATCAGCGATGCGATCTGATCGCCTCTTCCCGCGAGCTGACCGTGGTTTTCTAATGCAAGCTTGATTCCGTTTTCGCGCGCATAAGAAGAAGCCGCAACCAAACCTTCGACGATCCAAGTTCGAGCTTGATCAAAAGAAACGCCGTCGGTCACATCGCCCGCAAAAACTCTTACCACCGGCGCACCAAAATCAAGGGCCTCATCCACTCCAAATTTGATCTGATCTAGTTGCTCCATTCGCTCAGAGGCCGACGCCTTTACAAAGTTATTACCAACGCTAAAAATCGGAACGAGCAACCCTGTAGCGGCTAAAGCCTCTTTGGCCATCACTTTGTCGGCGGTCGGGTCTCGGTAGAGGGGCGAGAGCAACTCAACTCCATCTGCTCCAATCCGAACCGCCTCCCGGATGAACTCACCGATATTCATGTTCCCCGCGCGATGAGCGGCAAAATAGCTGTAATGACTTACGGCGACCTTCACTTAGTGGCGGTTACCTCGGGACTCAACGCGGTCGTTCGACAGCCAACTAATAACGGGAGAAGCGAATACACCCGCCAAAACCACGCCCGCCATACAGATCACACTCGCAATCATCACGGGCTTGGTTAGGATCAAAACCGGGCGCTCATTGTCTTCCTCAACAAAGGCCTTGTGGGCGATTACGAGGTAGTAGTACACGGAAACTACGGAACTGATGGCAAGAATAATCGCAAGCGGGGCGAGATCGGCCGCCAAGGCATCCTGGAAAATCTTAAACTTCCCAACAAATCCCGCCGTCGGCGGAATACCTATGAGGGAAACCATGAAGAGTAGCAGAGCGATCGCAGCAAATGGCGAACGACGATAGAGCCCTCTGAGCTCGTCCACCTTGGTGATTTCTTTGCCGTCTTTGGCTATGAGAGAAAGCAAGGAGAAAGCACCCAGAGTCACAAAGGCGTAGCTCACCAAGAAGTAGAGTGTGGTGTACGGCGACGCCTTATCGGGGGCGACGTAGTTGGCGAGCAAGCCGGTTAACAAATAACCAGCGTGCGCAATGGAAGAATAGCCCAGAACTCGCTTGATGTCCTTTTGAAGTAAAGCAACCACGTTGCCGACGATCATTGTTAGCCCGGCGATTACCATTAACGGTGGAAGCAAAATATCCGCCATCGGTCGGATTTCTTGGAACAATCGGAAGAGCGCAGCGATAGCGGCAACCTTTGAGCCAACCGCCATAAAGGCGGTAACGTTGGTTGGCGCGCCTTGGTAAACGTCTGGCGTCCATTGGTGAAACGGCACAAGGCCGCTTTTAAACGCGAGCCCAATTAGCAACATCATCACGCCAAACAGCGCCATTACTTGCCCGGATTGGCTGGTATTCGCATAGGCCGCGCTCATGGCGGTGAGGTCAAGCGAACCGGTTGTTCCAAAGAAAAATGCGATTCCATAAAGGAAGAACGCGCTCGCGAACGCACCTAACAGGAAGTATTTGAGGGCGGACTCTTCCGATCGTTGCTCGGAGCGACTCATTCCCGCCAACACGTAAAGCGCGATCGAAAGCATTTCTAACCCGAGAAACATCACGAGCAGGTTGTTCGTTGAGACCATAATCATGGCCCCACAGGTGGCCCAAGTTACGAGTGGATAGAACTCGCTGAAGGCGATTCGTTTTTCGCGCAAGTAGCCTTCCGAGAACACAATCGTCATGGCGCAGGCAAACACGAGGATCAGATGAGTGACCAGCGTGAACTGATCGCGCATCACCATGCCCGCAAAGGCGGACTTGTCTTCGAGACCGAACTGCCATACAATCGAAACCGCCGAGAAGATCAAGCCGAGAAGTGAGATGAAGATGATAGGACGGTTATCGCGTTTCTTTTGAACAACCTGCATGAGGAGCGCAAAAATGCCCGTCAGCGCAACCATAAGGGTTGGCATGATCAACCGGAAATCCAAGTCCGTTGGAATCTGGAACTGATCAACGATTTGCTTGATGTTATCAGCTTCCAATGGTTGCCTCCTGCTTCAGGTCATTGAGGTCGAGCAAATCGCCAGATCGCATTTCTTTCATCATTTCGATGCTTGTCCCAGTTTCCGCCGTATTCCACGCAAAGGTCTTGGCGGGGAGGTCACTCACGAAATCCAAATAGGTTTCGGAGCCGCCCTCGACGACGATGACAACCTCACAACGCTCATTCGCAGCGGTCAGCAACCCGCGATCCACCTCTAAATAGTGGCCACCGTATTGCATCGGCGAAGCGAATTTTGGTTCGGCTCCACGGAGACGATAGACAATCAAGTTGTTCTTACCCGCGCCGTTGAGTTCTGCGTAGATTCGGGCCACGTAGTTCGCCATGTGCCGTTCGGCCTCCTCGGGTTGCTCGGATTGGAGTCTGTTCAAATCCAATCCCGCCTCAAGTGCGCGGCTAAACGGGCTAAGAACCTCAACGGCAAGTTCAGGCGTGAACCCCAATTCTTGGGCTAGCGCGATGGTCATCTTCCACCCCGGCGGCGAGGATTTGCGGAAGCTACTGGCGCTTTGATCTCTGTCGAAAGCGCGGGGCCGTTCTCGTTGGCATTCTTCGCAAGTTCAAATGTTGGATATGGCGAAGCCGGAGCGACGATTGTGCCATTTGAGGTTAGGGCTCCGGTTGCATCAATTTCGTGAGATTTATTGGACCAGACGGGGCGCTGACCGGCCGGATAAGTCGCCATCATGCGGGTTGCTGTTATGGCCTTCTCCATCGGTTTCAGGAAGATGTTCGGGAAGATTCCACCCACAAAGATCATAACGACGAGCGTTCCCGTCATCGCGATTTCCCAGGGCTTGATGTCTTTGAGTAGCTGGTTTTCGGGGTTAACGTTAGGACCGTAGAACACCTTTTGGAACATCCAAAGCAGATAAACCGCCGATAGGATTACCCCAACCCCGGCCAGGGCAGGCAACCAATAAGTCATGCCGTAAAGCCCAACCCAACCAGACTGGAAGGAACCAAACAGCGCCAGGAATTCTCCGACAAATCCATTCAACCCCGGCAGCCCCACGCTTGAAAGCATGACGATCAGGAAGATTGCGGAATAGATCGGCATCTGGGCTTTCAGTCCGCCGAAGTCGCTAAAGTTACGCGTGTGACGTCGCTCGTAAATCAAGCCAATCAAGAGGAACAATGCGCCCGTGCTAATACCGTGATTAAGCTGTTGCATTGCGCCGCCCATCATGCCCATCTGGCTAAGAGAGAATATCCCGAGCAGCACAAAACCCATGTGCGAAACCGAGCTATAGGCCACCAACTTCTTGACATCGGGCTGAACCGCCGCCACGATCGCCCCGTACAAGATCCCCACAACCGCGATGATCATGAGCGGCAAGGTGTTATCGCGCAAGGAATCCGGGAAGAGCGGCAAAACGAACCTTAGGAAACCGTAGGTTCCCATCTTCAGCAAGACCCCTGCCAGAATCACAGAACCAGCGGTGGGAGCTTCGACGTGGGCATCGGGGAGCCAGGTGTGGAACGGAAACGCGGGGCATTTCACCAGGAATGCCAGCGCAAACGCCCAGAAAATGAACGGTTGAATCGCCATCGACGAAGCCCATAGCTTGCCGTTAGCAACGTTGGATTGAATTTCGACCAAGTCAAACGACCACGCTCCCGTCACTTTTTGGTTAAGCCATGCCATCACGATAATGCCAAGCAACATAAAGATCGAGCCGGCGAAGGTGTAAAGAAAGAACTTTAGCCCCGCATACTTCCGGTTTGCTCCGCCCCAGATTGAAATCAAAAGCCACATCGGGACCAGCGAAGCTTCAAAAAACGAATAGAACAGGATCATGTCAAGGCTCGTGAAAACGCCGAGCATGGCAGTTTCGAGCACCAGAATGCAGATCATGTACGCCTTCACGCGTTCCTTCACGTAGAAGCTGAACCAGGTCGAAATTACGGTCAAGAAGGTTGTCAAAAGGATCAGCCAAATGCTGATCCCATCAACCCCCATGCGGTAGTTGATTCCGGCGCTCTTCATCCAGGGAAGGAACTCCGTCATCTGGAAGTGGAAGGTGTTCGAGTCAAACTTCAGGAACAAAGCGATGCTGGCCAACATCGTGGCCACGGTCACTAGAAGCGAACCGTAGCGAAGTTGCTGCAGCTTTTCGCCCGGAATTAGTCCGAGCAAAATCGCCCCGAGAAGCGGCAGGAATACAACTAGGCTTATGCTAATCATAGCGAAGCCACCCTGCGTGAAATCTCAACATGCTCCATCGGCGGGGCCTCGCGCTCCTTCATCTTGAAAGCGATATAGCCCAAAAGCAACGCGACCCCGGCCAGCATCATCAGCGCATATCCGCGAACATAACCACCTTGAAAGAAAGCAAACACTTTGCCAATCCCGCCCGCAAACCGACCGAGTCCGTTAACGGTTCGGTCAATCACTCCAACGTCGATTTTCTTCCATAGAGCGGTTGCGAGTTGGTCGCCACCTTCGACCGCCGAAGAGACCATGGCGCTATCGTAACCAAACTGATTCATCGCACGGCGTCGCCAAGGGTTCCATCCCCCCGTATCCCAACCCTCGTTTACGGGTAGTCGGTTTTTGTGGATCTGGCGATACCAAAGGATGCCTCCTAACAAGCCACCCGCAACAGCCGCGACCGATATCGCCACCATGAACCAGTGGCCCGATAGGCCAAACGGAGCTTCATGCGGAACCTCCGGCAAGCGAGTCCATTGAGAAAGGCCTTGTGGATAAAGCCAATTTTGAAATGCGGATACATGCTGATGCTCGCTCACTCCCGGTATTTCCGTGGCTCTATTCATGATAATGCCGGCGAATAAAGAGCAAGCGGCCAAAACTACGAGAGGAACCCACATGCTTATTGGAACTTCCCTAGGCGTGTGCTCGCGATCCAGCTCATGGTGGTGCGCATGTTCCTCGGGCGGTGCTTCCGTTAAGAAGAATCCATGCTCGTCTGGTCCGTGATCATGGGCTTCGTGGTGAGCATGCTCGTGAGTTTCGTGGGCTTGGTGATGTGGTTCAATGAGCCGCCAACGCTCTTCCTTGTTGAAGAACGTGAGGTAGGTCATTCGAGTCATATAAATCGCCGTCAAGAACGCTCCAACTAGCCCGATATAGCCCGCCAGTTGACCGAGGTTCGCTTCGCCATAGACGGAGTATGGCTGGGCAATTGCACCATCAATTATCGCTCCTTTGGAGAACCAACCCGACATGGGCCAGACTCCCGAAATTGTCAGCCATCCGATAATCATGCAGATCGAAGTGATTTTAATGTACTTGAAGAGACCGCCATAGTTGCGCATGTCCTGGTTGTGCGCCATGGCGTGAATAACCGCCCCCGACCCAAGAAAGAGAAGGGCCTTAAAGAAGGCATGAGTTGTAACGTGGAACATTCCCGCCCAGAAATAACCGGAGCCGCATCCCACAAACATCAAGCCCAACTGGGATACGGTTGAGTAAGCCAACACCTTTTTGATGTCCATCTGCCCAAAAGCGATGAGGGCGGCAAAGACGGCCGTGAACGCTCCAACAATCGCCACAATTGCGCTCGCAGCGGGAGACATTTGAAAAAGCAGGTTCATGCGGTTCAACAGGAAAACGCCCGAAGTGACCATCGTGGCCGCATGGATGAGGGCAGAAACCGGAGTCGGGCCAGCCATTGCGTCCGGCAACCAAATATAGAGCGGAAACTGGGCCGATTTACCGCATGCACCCACAAAAAAGAGCATCGCAATCGCAAAAGCTACACCAGGGTTGTTTCCGAGAGCCTGCGCCGCCCCCGTCAACGAGGGGTCAAGCGAGAGCAGCACATCGTAACTTAGCCACCGATTATCGCTTCCAACGTGGCCCGCCTTACTCGTCAGCATCAAGGTGACCAAGAGAAATATTCCCAAGGTTAATCCAAGGTCACCGATCCGGTTGACTATAAAGGCTTTATTCGCCGCCTTGGCGTTGGCAATATCTTTGTACCAAAACCCAATAAGCAAGTAGGAGCAAACACCCACTCCCTCCCATCCGACAAAGAGCATCGCGAGGTTATTCCCTAGCACCAGGATCAGCATCGCGGCCACAAACAGATTCAAATAGGTGAAGAACCGGGTGTATTCCTTTTCTTCGGCCATGTAGCCCGTGGCGTAAAGATGGATGAGTGCGCCGATTCCGGTAATGATCAACACCATCGTCATCGAGAGCGGATCAATCACGGTTTCGAAAGGGATTCGAATGCTTGTGAAATCTATCCAGTTGAATAGAGTGACCACGGTATGACGATCGGCGGGTTCAGCATTTGTAAGCTGCAATGTGATGAATGCGCCAATGACAAAAGAAATCGCAATCGGAGCAACGGCCAGTAAACCCATGAGCCATTTACCCTTTTGTGGGCCAAGTTGCTTGACGATTCTGCCCCCGAGGAGCGCCTGAATAAGCGACCCTACCAGCGGCAGGAACAAAACAAGCCAGATTAAGTTCTTTGTTGCTTCCATGCTTTAGCCCCTTAACACGCTCATTTCGTCTACATCAATGTTGTGTCGCAACCGGTAGATCGCCATGATGATCCCGAGTCCGACCGCGACCTCCGCCGCCGCCACTGCCATCACGAAGATCACCATCATCTGCCCGGCCATCGCGGTTTGAGTCGGGTCAGCACCCTGATTAACAGGCCCATACTTCGCAAACGCAAGCAAGGTCAGATTCACAGCATTCAGCATGAGCTCGATGCACATAAAAATGACAATCGGGTTTCGACGAATAACCACGCCGATAACGCCGACGATAAACATCATCAATCCAACCGCGAGGTAGCCGCCGAGCGGGACGCCAGTTTCCATTACACCTTCCTCTTGGCGAGCAAAATCGAACCAACAATACCGATCACGAGCAAGATGCTCGCCATTTCGAACGGCCAAACATAAGTTGTAAAAAGGGCCTTACCCATGCCTTGCGGCGCGCCGTAACGTTCGGGGGCGAAGGCTTGGCGCGTCTCAACGAAAGGCAGAACGACCTGGCTAGCAACTACCCCAAACAATGCCCCCCCGAAAATGAATCCAAGGGCCTTCTTGATGTAGTCCGGCTTCTCTTCAAGCGCGGCGGGCGAACCTAAATTCAAAAGCATGATAACAAAGAGGAAAAGCACCATGATCGCGCCCGTGTATACGATGACCTGAGTAACACCCAGCATCTCCGCATCCAGCGTGAAATAAAGAAGCGCCAGCGTAAAGAAATTCAAAACCAAGCAAAGGGCCGATCGCACGGCGTTCCCAAACGCTACGACGCCAATCGCCGTCGCTCCCGCTAGCCCCGCGAGCATCGCGAACATGATCGTCCGACCATCAACCCATTCTGGCATCATGCTTCCACCAATTCCTTTGGCTCCACCGCAAACAAGATTGCTTCAGCCGGATCGCCGCTCACGAGATCAATGGTTCGCTTGTCGAGGGCCGTTCCAAGTCGCTCCTTCCCCACATTCTTGATCGCCACATACAGCCCAAAAAAGATGGCAAAGGCCACGAACCATGCCGCCATGCCTGCCATTGGATTCACTTGGCCATCCTTATTAGAACCTAAAACCCAAATCCCAACCCCAATGAAATTGGCCACGGCCAGGGGCAGCAGAGTTCTCCATCCGAGCGACATGAGTTGATCGTATCGTAATCGAGGGAGAGTCGCTCGCATCCAGATGAAAACAGTGATTCCAAACGCGCATTTTCCGAGGAAAACCATCGGCGCCACCAGCGGAGCGGTGCTGAGTGCGTAAAGGCCGGTGAACGGAAGGATGTTGTAACCGCCGAGGAACACGGTGGCAAAGACGCCGCTGAACACGAACATGGCCGCGTATTCTCCCATGAAAAAGACCGCGAACTTCATAGAGCTGTACTCGGTGTGATAACCGGCGATAAGCTCGTTCTCGGCTTCGGGCAGGTCGAACGGCGTTCGATTGGTTTCCGCTACGACGCAGATCGCGAAAATAACGGCCGCGATGAATCCGAACGGGGTTAGAATGAACCAGTTCTGCATGAAAGGAACTACACCCCAAAGAGGTCCTTCTTGGAACTTCACCATCTCCGTCATCTTCAGCGAACCGGTCGCCAAAACTACCGAAGCAAGGGACATACCCATTGCCAACTCATAGCTGATCAATTGTGCGCTTGACCGCAAACCACCCATCAGCGAATACTTGTTGTTCGAGGCATAACCCGCCAAAACAATGCCGTAAACGCCCAGCGAGCTGATAGCCATTACGTACAGAACGCCAATCTCAACATCCGCAACTGGAGTCAAGAGCGCATACGTTCCGGTTTGCGGACCCCACGGTAACGTCGCACCAATCGCAAAAGCAGGAAAAAGCGCAAGTGCGGGTGCCATGAAATAGATCAGGCGATCAACCGCCGTCGGCGTGATGTCTTCTTTGAAAACTAACTTCAGGCCATCAGCTAGAGTTTGAAGCAAGCCAAACAAACGAATTTTCTTGCCGTTCTTGAGCGTTATCGTAGCAACTCGGTTCGGGCCTATTCGGTCCTGCATCCAAGAGAGCAACCGCCGTTCCCACCAAATGAGCCCCGGAACGAGGATGAGGATGGGGACCACAAAGATTAACACTCGAATAAGTGCTGCCGCCGCTTTATGATCTGTTAACCACGGTCCAACATCTTTCAGCCAATCCATATGCCGCACGCTATGTTACCAAGCTAGGAGCCTCCTTAGCTTGCCAGCGGGGTTCTGAAATATTGGAGAAAAAAATATTTCTTTTGAACTTTAGAATTTTAAACGCGTCACTTCCCCTGATGGCTTGCCATAATAAGCCTGTAAAGGCTGTAATTAACGGAGCTGATGCGTCGTTAAAGGAGAAAGAATGAAGAGAATTGCTGTTTTACTTGGTGTTGTAGGCGCGAGCATCGCGCTTGCCGCTATTACTGTTCAAGGGGCCAAGGGTGGCGGATTTGTCCGAAACTCGCTTGGTCATGAGGCTTACTGCTGGATGGATGTCAAAAAGGCAACTGACGGCACGACCGTGAGAGTCGGCGGCCCAGCCCGAGTGCGAACTGAGCGTCATGATGGCACTCACCGAATCGTAACTGAAATCGGTATGCCTAAGGCCGATGAACTTCGAAAGGATGGTCATACCGTTGCTTTCGCTGGTCACGCGCTCCTGGTTATCACTGTTGACGGTCATGTTCGAGTTCGACGAGAAGGTCGTTTGGCTGGTTTGGTAAACGACCGTCGCTCGCCAACTCATCCCGGCGATCCTGATACCGTTCGCATGCGTTTTTCCGCCCCTACGGGTAATCCGTGGGAGTTTGCTGGCTTGTTAGTCCGTGGCGATATTGTCGTTTACGAGCGAACAGAGTAGGTTAGGTTCACCCCAACTTAAGAAAGCCCTCTACTTTTGAGGGCTTTCTTTTTTTTGCTCTAAAATCAAGCTAAATCCTAGCAAATAGATGGAACTATCCAGCGGCGAGAAGACTCTATATAAGCGGCCCTTTAGGCAAGGGTCCTAGTAAAGTGCCTACCGGCGAGGGATGCATCACCCCGATAAGACCCGAGCCGGGTGTCTCATAACCTCCAGGGCCCCAGCGAAAGCTGCGGGCCCCCATTTTTTTGGGGGCGGCATCTGCCACACTTCTCGAATGAAAATCTTGGTTTTGGGCGGAACGAAGTTCATAGGTCGCCATTTTGTTGAGACTGCTATGGCCGCGGGCCACGACGTAACTCTGCTGAATCGTGGTCAAACAAACTCCGAGCTATTCCCAAACCTCGAAAAAATCCAAGCCGACCGGCTCGATGCGTCCGCGATGCAGAATGCGTTTGATTCAACCTGGGATGCCATCGCGGATATGAACGGATATGTTCCTCGCGCTATCCAGATTGCCATGGATGCACTCACGGGTAAAGCCCATCACTATTTGTTTGTTTCTACAATTTCGGTTTACGATCCGGCTGGGCAAACAAGTATCACCGTTGATTCACCCAAACTCGCCGTTCCTCCCGTTGAAATCGAGACGATTGATGCCGATACCTATGGGGGCCTCAAAGTCGGCTGTGAGAACACGTTGCGAGCCTGGATGGGAGACGTAACTGTCATTCGCCCCGGAATGGTCGTCGGGCCCTACGATCACACGGATCGCTTTCATCACTGGGTGAGATCAATCGCGACTTTCCCAGAGATCAAGGTCCCCAAGAGATTGAGCCAACCGGTTCAATTCATTGACGGGCGCGACCTCGCCGATTTCATGCGTCGACAGATCGAGGAGAGAGTCGCAGGCACATTCAACGCCGTCGGGCCAGCAACTCCCACGACTCTTGGCGACATGTTCTCAGAAATTGTGGAGAATGCGGGCATTTGCAAGTTGAATCCGGCACCAGCAGATGAACTCGGCAAGAGCCCATTCATGCTCCCCGAAGATGGTTCGATGGATGCGCTGTTTAGGGTGAGCGCCCCGGGCGTCTCGTTCCGCCCTTTGGCCGAAACAATCACGGATGTGTTGAAGGAAATTTGAGACGGCGCTGTTTTAGAGCGCACCCGAACTTTCGCGGACACCGTGCAAACTAACTCTCCGAGCGGCCCTTGATTGCCTCGAGAATCCCGTCAACATTTTTGACCACAATTGCATGGATCACTTTCTTAACAAGGGGGCCGAGGGTGGGGACGTTGTACTCGTAATCCAAGGTTGAATCGAAGCGCGTGCCCCCGTTTTCCGGCACAAATGACCAGCGACCGTCAAGCCGATCATAGTCACCCTTCACCTGCTTGAAATCACATGTGTAGTTGGCATCATCCCAAACGTCTTCTTGGGTCCAACGGATTTTGAGCATGAACTGAGGCACTAAACCAACATACTCGCTGACTATGCGGTTGCCATCTCGCTCAGTCACGACGAGCGACTTGACGTCTTTCATGAACTCCGGAAACGACTCATTGTCCTTGGAAACTTCGTAAACTTTCTCAATCGGGGCGTTAATCCAGATGGTTGATTCAACCGTAGGCATTGCGACGGATTGTACCGTTAGGCGGCCTTGATGGCTTTCGGGAGCAGATTCATGGAAAGCTCGATCTCATTCGGCGAAGCCAAAACCACACCTCGCTCAATGGTGTTCTCTAGCTCTCTTACGTTTCCGGGCCAATCGTAACTCTGGAGAGCTTGAAGCGTATTGGGAGCGATCCCGAACTCTGGACGGTCGTTCTCGGCACAATACTTCCTAATGAAGTGCTCAGCGAGGGGCTTCACATCCTCTGGTCGTTCACGCAATGGGGGAATCCAAAGCTCCACGACTTGAAGGCGATACATCAGGTCAAGCCTAAAACTTCCCTCCTCCACCGCTTGAGCCAGATTCCGATTTGTGGCGGTAACGAGGCGGACGTCAACTTTGGTTGGTTTGCTCGCCCCGAGCCTCTCAAACTCGCGCTCTTGCAAAACTCGAAGGAGTTTGACTTGGGTTGCAAGCGGGATTTCGCCGATTTCATCTAGGAATAGCGTTCCTTCGCTCGCAAGTTCAAATCGTCCCGGCTTTGACCCCTGGGCCCCCGTAAAAGCGCCCTTTTCGTAGCCAAACAGCTCGCTCTCAAGCAAAGTTTCGGGCAGGGCGGCACACGAAACCGCCACGTAAGTTCTCTTTGTGCGGCTCGAAAAATCATGCAGGCTCCTCGCCACCACTTCTTTACCCACGCCGCTTTCGCCCGTGATCAAAACGGTTGCCCTTGAATCTGCGACTTGCTTGACCATGTCAAGAACATCCTTCATCGCCGCAGATTCGGCGATGAATGCCTTGGTTCCAACTTTCTTAGGGGCCGACTTCGCAACTCGCGATGAACCATCTTGGATGGCGTTAGCCACGATCTTTTTGAGAGCATCGAGATCAAATGGCTTCGTAACATATTCCGATGCCCCATCACGAATAGCCTGAATCGCTTGGGGAATAGTTCCAAACGCGGTCATGATGACCACGGGAACCTGCGGCCACGTTGCCTTGATCTCCCGGAGCAACTCGTATCCACTGCGCCCCGGCATAGTAACATCCGTGATCACACAATCTGGTTGCCTCTCGGAAATCAAGCCAAGGGCGGTGTGGGTGTCTTCGGCCATAGCGGCATCATAGCCAACTTTCTCGAACGCAAGCTGCAAAATTCTCCGGATGTTCGGTTCGTCATCTACAATCAAAATGGTAGGTTTTTGCTTCATGCGGCTTGCTCCCAACTTACCTGAAGTTCCGTGCCCTCACCAAGTTCTGAAGTGACCGAAACTTTCCAACCGTGGGCATCGGCGATCTTTCGGATATTAGATAATCCCAACCCCGTACCGGCCGGCTTGGTTGTAAAGAAGGGCGTAAACAGTTTTTCCATCATTTCCGGTTCAATTCCTGAGCCACTATCCGTAACCCTGAGTCCACCTGCGTCCAAAGACAATCTCACGTTATCTCCGGAATCGCAGGCTTGCAGCGCGTTGATTACGAGGTTGCGGCAAACCTGCTCCAAGCGGAGAGGGTCTGCCTCAATTGTCGGCAGATTGTCCTGAAAATCTTCGCACAAACAAACGCCTTTCGATTCAAACTCGGGGCGATGCATTTTCGCGATTCGTTGGACGACCTTGGCAGGGTCAATAATCTGTTTGGTAACAACCAAGGGGCGCGCGAACTCCAAGAACTGATCGCACAACGAGTTGAGCTTCAGGGCTTCGCTTTCGATCATCTTGCCGAACTCTACGGCTTCGCCCCCTAATGATTGCACCATTTGGGCAGCGGAACGGATCCCAGTCAAAGGATTGCGGATTTCGTGGGCGATTGCGGCCGTCATCTGTCCGATCTCTGCCAGCCGGCTAACGCGGGCCAACTCGGCCTGAGCTTGCTCGTACTTGGAAATATCGTGAATCGCCACCGCGCAACCTCCCATCGGCAATGGCGATGAGGTGATTGACCAGGTCGTTTCGGATGCGGCATCGGTGGCCCGGCTTGAGTTCGATTGGCCAGCCAATGCGCTTTGAATTGAATCCAACAAGCTCCCGCTCAGGGCCGGACTTATCCCGGACTGAAAGGTGGTGTTGCGAAGCAAATCGGCTTGTAGAACCCGGGTCGCCTCAACATTCCAGGCCAGCATTTCGCCCGTTGCACCGACCACCAAAACCCCAACTCCGAGGCACGCAATGATTGCATCTAGTCGGCTTGCATCTTGGTTCAGCTTCGAAAACAGACTCGCATTGTTCAGGGCCAGAGCGACGTATCGAGCAATTTGATCCGCTCTTTCAAGATTACTTACATCGAACTTTCGCCGATCGCCTCGCCGTGAGACGTTCAAAACCCCAATGCAGTTGCCATCCAAAGTGCAAAGAGGGACCACCATTGCGGAAGCCAACTTGCGAGAGCCGGAGCTATCCTGGACAAGCTGCGCGAACCCTCTCTTTATCGCACGACCGGCGATTCCTTCACCTGGGCTTAGCACCGCTGTTGGCGGAACCTGGGAATCTGGACCAGATTGGGCGGCTAAGGGAAAAGTTCCGCTCGCCTCATCGAACAGGAACAGCGAAACTCCCGAAGCCTCAAACCACTCGACGCACGAGTCCAAAAGCTTATCCAAAAACGCATCAAGACCCGACCCATCTGACCAATAGAGATCGAACAGTTGAGCTAAGTCCTTTGCCAAGGGCGTTTGCGCCGTCATCTAACCAATATTATCGGCTTGCCGAGCCTAACCCTTGACCGCTAGAGGCCATGAAGATTGCATTTTGCTACCATCTAATCCCGTTTCCGTCTGCCTTATTCCAAGAGTGGTCAGAATATCGCCCCATGGAAGCGCCCCTGGCTTAATCACGGACTGATCGTACAGATCGCCCAATGTCGGGCCACCAAACTCGATGCAAAGCTCGCGAATTCGAGTTTCTGAATAACCGGGACCGGGGTGGCACTCTTTGTAAAGTTTTCGGATGACGTCATCCAGCGAATACTTCTCATTGGACCGTGCGCGAATCGCAAGATCTAGGAAAAACCCCAAGGCGTGGCCGCGGTTATAGTAGCTCACTCCGCCAAACCCAAAACTTCCGCGCGCCTCCCAAACCCGTCGGCTCGATTCATCGGCACTTACTTTTTCGTAAGCCCCACGAGAAGCGGAGGCACTCGAACTCCATTCTTGGCTTAGCAACGCTTGGGGCTCGATGAAGCCGGCGCGAGCGGCGAGAATTTCCGAATAGTAGTCAGTCACACCCTCCAACCACCAGATGGAGCCAGTAATTGCGGGCTTGGTGTAGTCAAATGGCCCCAGCGGCAATGACCTGATTCGCTTCACATTAAACGTGTGAAAATATTCATGGGCCATGATTCCGAGGGCACCCGCCGGGCTTGATCTCCGGCCCAGTCCGATTCTGGTTCCATTGAGGTGCTCCAGGCCACCACCGGGTCCACCAAAATCAAAAAAGTAAGTGTATTTGTGATAAGGCAGGTCTCCAAACAGCTTCTTCGCTTCGCTCGCTATCTTCACCCCGTTCGCCAGCATCCCGCCCAAATCAGCATCCGCGCAATCGCCAAAGGCGACAATTCGGTGTGGCTTGCCCAAGCTGTTTTCCTCCAACACTCGGATCTTGTCCTTGGGCCCAAAGACGATGGGGGAGTCAATCATGATGTCATAGTTCTCCGCCGTAAACTTACCGTTATCGCCCACCATTGCCGAAAAGGCAACCATGCCATCGGCAAGCGCGACTGAAAAGGACTGGGCTTCGTTTGCATGTCCGGAGAACCAACCAAAGACTCCCGGACCGTTGAGAAAGACCTCCGAACCTCGAATCTGCAAGTTTGGGCTAAAGTTCCCTCGGCTTGGCAGAACAGTGTAAACAACCGAATCAGCCCCACCTTCAATTTTCCAAAGATTGGGATTCTCACCGGTCATGGCGGGAACGGCCGACCCATCCCGAGTGAAAACGGGATCGCGGACAAACTTGCCGTAATCAAAAATCTGATAGTCGCCCGGAGCCCAGGCGGGCATCCAGAACTCCGTCGCGCGCTGACCGCGATCCAAAACAACGGTGACCTTGACTGATCCCTCACCGGGAACAACGGAATAGCTCGCCGCATCCGACGCAACGGCAAAGAGGATGCCCACCCCAATCATTAAGAATCGCATTATCTTATGATATACGTTTCGGGGGAGTTCACGGGTTCGGGGGAAGTTAGGATCAAGTGGGAGGTGTTTAACTGCTTGCGCTACCGTAAGATTTAAGCGCCCACTGCCAAAAAATTCTGACCACAAGCAGAGCCCCAAGACTCCACCCAAGGCCAATCGCGACCATTCCAAGGCTCGCACCTTTAACCAACTGCGCAGCAGGAATTGTTGCCAAGAAACCTAAAGGAATCATGAAGGTGAACACTTTGCCCCACTTCAGCCCAAAAATATCAACCGGTTGCCGAGCGACCATGAGGACAGTTTCACCCAAAACCCAAAGGTTGTCCACCTTAACAAACCAGATCGCTGTTGTGATCATCGCCAGATTGAACGCATAAAAAATCGTCAAGGCACTCGCAAACAAAACCGCAAAACAAGCCCATTGCTCAAAGTCGGGCCTTATCCCAGAGGCAGAAAGGGCATAAATCATCATCGCAACTCCGCCAAACAGTGTCCCGACTTGATCGAAATTGAATCGCCGCAAAGAAACCCAAAATTGGGCATCAACTGGTTTTGTTAAGACGAAATCAAGATTCCCTTGTCGAATCATTTGGGGAAACTCAAGCAGCGCCATAAACATCCCTCGCCAAAGTGCCTCTAACAAGAATAAGGTTGAGGCAAGAACAAAAGCTTCGTTGCGATTCCAACCGGCGACTTCGGGAGTTCGATTGTATATTACCAACAGCATAAGGATGAAAAAGAACACCCAAACAAACTGCTGCAGAATTTTGGCGATGAAGTTCGCCCGGAATTCTAGCTCCCGAGCAAAGGAGCTTAGAAAGAAAACACGATAGATTCGAAAATATCTCGCCACGAGGTGTGTAATTATGCGGGTTATTCGCCATAATTTGAACGTAGACCCGTTTGCGGGGTTTTGGTTTCTGGGAACATCTGGCACAAATCTTCCGTTACCATTCTACGAGCAGCCCGCACAATAATTTTATGGAACCTAATCCCACGCCACCAGATACTGAAATTGAGCTCGCAAAGGAACCATCAGGTCCGAGCGTGATGGATAATATCCTTGACGGCCTAAAAGCCTATCAAAAGTCGGTCGCATTTATTCCAAGCCTCATCGCCGCGGCCGCAATCGGAATCTGCTTTTACCGCCTTTGGATGCCGCTTTACACACTCTGGACGAGTGCCGACGGCTATTACTCTCACGGCTTTCTTGTCCCCGTTCTCATAGGCGTCATCATTTTTAAGTGGTGGCCCAGGCTGAAAACGCTTGCCGTCAAGCCTTTCTGGTTAGCAGCAATCCCATTGCTCATTTGCCTTTGGATGGCCAAGGTTGGCTCGTACATGCTCATTGAGGGGGTCATGTCGGCCTCGCTCATGGGCACTTTGCTTTCGGCGATTTGGTTGGTCGCGGGTGGAAGGTGGATGTTTGCCCTCGCCGCGCCGGTCTTGTATCTCGCATTCGGGTTGCCCTTGTGGAACGCCGTCATTACGGATTACACGAACCCACTTCAACTTCATTCAACCACGGTCGCGTACGAGATCCTGAGCGCTTCAGGGTTTAATCCCATGAAAACCGCAAGTGATCCAACGCTTGTTTATCTGAACAACTACACGTTGAACGTTGCCGTGCCGTGTAGCGGGCTAAAACTTCTGGTCGCTTTGACGGCGCTAACTGGGTTCATAGTCTTGATTGGTCGAATGAAATTCTGGGCCAACGTTGTGATGCTCGCCTTGATTGTTCCATTGGGGCTCTTAATCAACGGGCTACGGATCGCGCTGATCGGAATGGTCGGCGATTACAATGGCACGGAAGCCGCAAATACATTTCACGATTGGAGCGGGTGGATTACGCTAATCATCTGCTTCTTCATTCTCAGCAAAATAGCAAGGATACTTGGATGGCAGGAATAACAAAAAGAGTCTTAATTGTAAGCGTCGTGATTGGCCTCACTGGGACATTCATACAGATGCAGGGGGTCGCCCGGGCCGAAGGAAAGGACGATGATTTTCTGGAGAAAATCTCTCCCGCCGCCGTCGGCGAATACACATTCATGGCCTCTACCGACGACCCTGGACGAAGCTATCCAATCAGCAAAGAGGTTATCGAAACTTTGAAACCTTTCGGTGTTGTACCCCGGATTTACAAGGACTCAAGAACGAACCGCCAGATCGAGGTTTTGCTGGTCTCGAGCAACACTAAAGAGAGCTTTCACGATCAGCGCGTTTGCTTTCCTGCGCAAGGAAACACTCCGCTTCCAGAGGAGCTCCTAGAGATAGATACAGATCGCGGTCCCCTCCCCATAACCATCGCGCCTTATGACACCCCGCGTGGCAAAATGCTAACGGCTTATCTGTACCGCGGACCAAACAACCGCTATTTTCATCGCCCTGGTCAATTGACTTTCGCGATGCTTATGACTGCATTGAAAGGGGGAACGAACCTAGATTCGAACTTCTATCGGTTTCTCACACAAGATGCAGACGTAACGAAAGACGATATCATGGCCTTTGCTCGCGACTACTTTAACGCGGCTTCAAAAACTAGCAACGGGTATCTATAACCCAATATCGGAGCGGCACCAACTCCCGCTCCAGCTAATCTGGCGGGTCGTTTCGTAGGCACTTGCTCGGGCATCTTCCAAAGTCGAACCGATGGCCGACACACCGAGCACACGCCCGCCGTTCGTGACCAATCCCCCTTTAGCAAGCCGACTTCCGGCATGAAAAACTTCAACGCCGGGGGGCAGCCCGCTGGGAATGCTCATGGAAAGTCCCTTATCATAACTTCCCGGATAGCCTGCGCTTGCCATAACCACCGTAATGGCGGCTTCATTCTGCACGGGCACTGGCGCTAAGGGACGTCCGAGCGCGGCATTGTTCAACAACTCTAGGAAGCCTGAGCCAATCCGACGGACAACCGTTTGCGTTTCGGGATCGCCACAACGCACGTTGTATTCTAGGCACAACGGCTTTCCATCCTGAACCATAACCCCGGCAAAAAGAACCCCACGATAGTCAACACCGTCTTGCCGAAGTTGACGTAAAGCAGGCGCAATGATCTCCTCCTCGCTTTGCCGGACAAGGTCAGCGCTCAGCCAACCCACCGGTGAATAGGTTCCCATGCCCCCAGTATTCGGACCCCGGTCTCCATCAAGCGCTCTCTTGTAGTCCTGGGCGACGGGCAGAGAAATGAATGACGAACCGTTGCATACCGCCAAGAGACTGAACTCGCGCCCAACCAACCGCTCCTCGCAAACGACGATCTTTCCCGATTCGCCGAGTTCCGCCGACACCATCATCATGTCAATCGCGTCGAAAGCTTCCTCAAGAGTCGAGCAAACCACCACGCCTTTCCCAAGCGCGGCCCCGCTCGCCTTGATCGCCAGTTGTTTGCCGCTCCCATAGGCCTCTTGGCAATACTCTAAAGCCAGCGAAGCATCTGAAAACGTCTTGTGGGTCGCAGTTGGCACTCCGGAGCGGATCATCAAATCCTTAGAAAACGCCTTCGATGCCTCTAATCTGGCCCCATCGGCACCCGGACCGAAAACGACAATTCCAACCGCCCGGAGTTGATCTGCCAAACCATCAATCAACGGATTCTCTGGACCAATCACGACCAAATCAATCGCTCGGCTTATGCACTCTGAAGGAAGATCAAATAGCTCACAATCAAAACATTCGGCGACCTGGGCGATTCCAGGATTGCCGGGCATCGCAAAAACCTCGGCCTCCTGAGCCAACTTCCATACCAGCGCATGTTCTCGACCGCCCGATCCAACCACCAAAACTCGCACGGAAACTAGTGTTGCATAGTGAACCCGTGCTTGGCTTCACCCCGTCCTGCTAGACTGAGAACAGGCATGAGTAATGAATTCGCTTCGAGAGGAGCCCACAAGAAATTTCGATTGATCTTGCGAGAGCAAGGCGTAAGCCGTGAGATGGGCGGCGAGGAAATGTCGCTCGCGGTTGGCATAGTTGATGATATCTTCATGAACGCCCTTGAGACGGGTTCTTCGGACATTCACCTTCAGCCGGAACGGGAGCAACTCACGATTCGATACCGCCAAGACGGTGTTTTGCACTCGGTTGGTCAGCTTCCACCTGAGATGGCCACCAACGTTGTGGCCCGCCTCAAACTCGCGGCCGGGATGCGAATCGATGAAAACCGCGAACCTCAAGATGGTCGAATTGACATGGAATACATGGGGCGGCGCCTTTCCGCTCGTGCCTCTTGTGTGCCATCTTTGAACGGTGAAAAGATCGTCATGCGTATTCTTGACCCCGCCGCAATGAAGGTGGACCTTCAGAAGTTGGGAATGCCCGAGGACGTGAACAAAGCATGGAACCGTATCATCCAGGTGCCTTATGGGCTTATCCTCGTTACCGGCCCGACGGGTTCCGGTAAGACCTCAACCCTTTACGCTTCGCTCCAACAGCTTGATTCAAAAAAGCGCAACATCGTTACGGTAGAAGATCCCGTTGAGTACGAGTTTGACGCAAATATCGCCCAGGTGCAGGTAAGCGAACGTATGACTTTCCCCAAGGTTATGCGTGCCTTCTTGCGACAAGACCCCGACGTTATGATGGTTGGTGAAATGCGAGACTCCGAATCGCTTGCGATCGGGATTCAAGCCGGCCTTACGGGTCACCTAGTGCTTTCAACGATTCATACCAACTCCGCCCCCGAAACCATTGGCCGAATGATTGACATGGACGCCGAACCCTATTTGATCGCGGGCACAATCGTCGGAATCTTGGCTCAACGCCTTGTTCGCCTGAACTGCGCCAAGTGTCGCCAGGTTTACACCCCCACGGTTGATGAAATTGATATGCTTAAACTCAGCCCCGACGAAGTTAAATCTGGAAAATTCGCAAAGGGTGCGGGTTGTGCAGAGTGTCGAGGAACGGGCTTCAAGGGCCGGGTGGGCGTGTTCGAACTCGTTCTTGGGACTCCAACGTTCCGCCAAGCCGTCGCCGCCCGCGCCGATCACCCCACCATGATGCAAGTTATTCGCGAGCAAGGCTACCGAACAATGCTTGAAGATGGCAAGGTAAAGGCCAGCTCCGGTTGGACGACGCCAGACGAGGTTATCAAAGCCGTTTACACTCAAGCGCTGGATTAAGATAGTTTCTGCGTTCATCCCGAGTGGGAGACTGAGCGCGCCGAGGCACGTTGCATCGTTAAAATAGAGACTCCTTGAATCCGGTTGTGCGCTCGGCGTCAAACACACCGTTACGGACAGAGACAAAGGCCGACGCTGCAACAGTGAGCTTGCTGTTTGTCGCGTTTCGCCTTGATTGCCTCAAGGCGAACGCGCATTACTTTGTGGGTTCGGTGCAGTCGCGATCGAATCGTTCCTACTGGTTTGCCCATGAGCTGGGCGATTTCACCGTAGGGGACACCTTCAACGTCGGCCAGCATAATCAGATTTCGCTGCTCGTCGCTAAGCGTCGCAATCACGGCCTGCAAGTCCTCGCTATAGGTGGATTCTAAGAGGATCTTGTCGGGTGTCTTCCCTTGGTCCGCAACATCGAAAAACACCTGATCATCACCGGTGTTTACGGGCGCATCATAGGAAACCGTCGAAACTCTGCGCCTTCGGGACCGGAGCAGATCCAAGAAAAGCCGGGTGAGAATGCGGAAAATCCAGTTTTCGAAGGGTTTATCGCCTTGGTAGTCATTAAAGCTTCGGTAAGCACGGTAAAAAGCTTCTTGCGTCAAATCTTCGGCGTCGGTTCGGTTACCAACCAACCGCAAGGCCATGTTAAAGACCTTTCGATAAGTTTCGGTCATCAGGTTCGAAAACCTGGTCTGATCCTTCGGCGTTAATTCTAGAGTTTGAGCATTCATCTTTTTATGCCTCCCAGATGGACCTATCTGCTTAGTTCTACCATCCTTACAGGCTACTTATCACAACACAATTCACAGAGTTTTTGTTCCAATTCGCGCTATCTTTTTTATCCTGCCACAAATGTTGAGGCAATCTAAAACGCAAGCTAGTCAAGAGTGTGACGGTTTTTAACCTGAAAATGGCACACACCGGGACCTTCGGATCAGAACAATTCCCGTAATTTTCCGGTGCTATCTCCTAATTTTTCCACTTTGACGCCAACGCGATCAAGCATTGAAACAAACAGATTGTTCATAGGCGTGCCCGGTTCATACACTATATGCCTCCCAGTTTTCAGAGTTCCACCTGCTTTACCGGCCATCAGAATCGGCAGGTTATCGTGGTTATGCCGGTCGCCATCGCTGATTCCTGCGCCGTAACAAATTAGCGAGTTATCAAGCAATGTTCGGTCAAACTCCTTGATGGATTGCATTTTATTCAAGACATAAGCCAGTTGCTCGGCATGAAAGCGATCAATCTTGTTCTTTTGTCCCATCTTGTAGGCGTCCCTCCCGTGATGAGACATATCGTGGTGCCCTTCTGAAACCCCCGCTTTCGCATAGGAGCGATTGCTCCCATCATTAGCAAACATGAAAGTACAGATTCGCGTGAGATCAGCTTGGAAGGCGAGCACCATCATATCACCCATCAACCGAATGTGCTCGTCGAAATCCGCCGGAATCCCGGTCGGCTTCACAACCCCGTCGAGTGCTGCTTTGATATTGTTCGCCTCGACCACCTGCAATCTTCGCTCGATTTCGCGAACTCCAGCTAAGTATTCTTCCAGTTTCTGTTGGTCTTTGAGCCCAAGCTGACTGCGCAACTTGCTCGCATCTTCCATCACGTAATCCAAGATGCTGACCCGATATTGCTCACGCCGCGCCCTCGCTTCCGGAGTTTCATTACCGCCCGCGCCGAACAATCTTTCGAAAACTAATCGGGGGTTCACTTCTTTCGCGTTCGGCGTGTTGGCACTTCGCCAAGAAACGTTGCTTGAGTAAGCGCACGAATACCCTGAATCACAATCACCTGCGACGGCCCCTCGCTCGCACCCGATTTCGAGGGAGGCGAATCGGGTGAGTTTGCCGAGTTCCTGAGCGGCAACTTGGTCGGCGGAAATCCCACACTGAATATCTGAACCCGCCGTTTTCTTCACGTGAACACCTGTGAGCCAGGTCGCGGTAGAGCGCGCGTGATCACCGGGACCGTCCCCCAGGGCGGCGGCATTATGCTGGGCCAGGCCGGTCAGGATATTGAGCTGACTCTTAACGCCTTCCAGCGACTTCAAAATCTGGGGTAACTCATTGAGAGCGCCAGCGGCCGAGTTAGGCGTCCAATTCTGGATATCCATCCCGTTCGGCACGAACATAAACGCCATGCGTACGGGCGGGGCTTTCACCGATTGGGCCATCACATTCAGCGGCATCATCGCTTCCAATAGCGGGAGACTTATCGTGCAGCCAATCCCTTTTAGAGCCGTTCTTCTGTTAATCATTTTTTGAGTGTTCCTTGTTTTCTGAAGGCATCAGTCAGCACGACTGCCGTTAGCATTGAGTGCAACTTTGATTCGTTTAAATTGGACATTTTGGTAACTTCTTCAACGCTGCAGTTATCCGAAAGGTTGAGGCCTCGACCAAGCGCGTAGGTCAAGAGTTTTTCTGCAAAGGATTGGAAGAAGAGTTGCTTCCTCGCCACCAGAATGCCCTTTAGCTCGCTGGGGCCAGAAAATTTCGTGCCATCCGTCAGGACGCCGCTCGAATCAATATCGCCGCCGTCATCGCTGTACCGCCACTGCCCAATCGCGTTGTAGTTTTCCAATCCAAATCCGAGCGGATCAAGTTGATCGTGGCAGCTCGCGCAATCTGGATTCTTTCGATGCTCCGCTAGTTTCTGCCGAATTGAAAGTGGAATCGCACCCTTTACGTTCTCCTGGAGTTGATCCGCCCCTGGTGGCGGAGGCGGAGGTGGTGTGCCAAGAATTTGCTCCAAAACGTATTTCCCGCGCTTAGTCGGGCTCGTCCGGTTTGGGTTCGATGTCAATGCTAAGGTGCTTCCCAGTGTTATCACGCCGCCGCGTTGCTTGCGATCCACGGTAACTCGTCTGAATTCAGCACCCGTAACCCCCGGGATGTCGTAATAAAAGGCGAGTTTATCGTTCACGAACGTGTAATCGCAATCAAGTAATTCTAAAGCTGAGCGATTTTCTTGCAGAACATATCCAAACAGCATGAGAGCTTCCGTTCGCATTGCATTTTTTATGCTGGAGTCGAAGGCTGGAAACAACTTTCGATCCGGCGCAAAATTGGCAAATTTTGGCAATAGCAACCATTGCGCTCCAAAGCCTCTAACGAATGCCTGAGACTTCGGATCGGCAATCATCCGTTTCACCTGGGCTTCCAAAATCTTATCGTTTTGCAACTGGTTTTTTGCGGCTAAAGCAAACAATTCCTCGTCGGGCATGGAGCTCCACAAGAAATAAGAAAGCCGCGAGGCGACCTCGTAGCTAGTTAGGTCGCGCGGTTTACCAAAATCACTCTCTGCCCGAAACAGGAAGTTCGGAGACGTAAGAATCGCTTGCACGCCAAGCTGCATGCAGCGCTCAAACGACTCCTTATTTTTTTGCCCTAGCTTAAAAAGCTGAAGGACCCGCTCGACTTCTTCGCTCGTTGCGGGCCGGCGAAATGCGCGTGTCGCAAACGAAGTGAGATATTTGCGAGCTGTGTTCAACTCGTCTTCACCAGCGGGCTTTGCCGGGATTATCCGGCGATGACTCTCGGGCATTCGCGCGTAGTCAACAGTTCCGACAGGGCCAGTTATCTCGATAGAGACCACGATGAGGTTGCGGTCCCGATTGGCCGGGTTGGGGTCGTTGGGGTTGTAAAAATCGTTGGTGAAGGCAGCGGCGATGCGATGGCGTCCTGCTTCAAGCAAGAGCGGGAATTCAAAATCGGTCGGTTTATCGGGTTTCTGCGGCACATCGAACGTTTGGTGAACCTTGCCATCAACAAGGATCTGCATCTTGCAAGCTTCTGGCCCGGCTTGATTCCCGCAAGCGCGAACTTTGAGCCGATAATCTCCGGCAAGATCAATTGGGTGATTGACGAACACCTCGGAATTCGTAAACAACCCTGAGCCAATCTCGGTAAAAGTTCGGCCCTTATCAGCGAGCAAATCTTCGCCTTCATAAAGAGTCGGCTTTGGCCCCCCCACCATGATCGCCCGCTCCGCAATCTTTTCTGCGGCTTGCATGTACTTCTCCAAAAGCAAGGGTGAAACCGTGAGAACGTCCCCGATATTGTCGAACCCATACCCCACATCATCCGACGGGAAATCTTCAGTTTCCTTGAAGTCAACTCCCACCAAATCACGAATTGTGTTTGCGTATTCGGCTCGGTTTAGGCGGCGAATGGTCACTCGCCCCGGGTCGGGCAACTTGCAGTCACCGCTGAGCAAGATTTCCAGGTCTTCAATCAGTTTTTTGCGCTCGCTCGCGGTGGGTTGCTTGGCCGAGACGGGTGGCATCGTGCCCGCTTTCAAGGCCCGCAACACTCGCTCAAACTCATTGGAGGCTTTTAGAACTTCGTTCGAATTGCGATATTGGATCGGGTTCACACCCGCGGGTGGAGTTTTTGTGTCGTGACACGAGGCACAATACGATTTCATCAAGGGCAAGATTTTCTTGGCATAATCGGGTGGCTTTGCCTGCGCTCCGCCGGGCATTGTTGCACCCATCACGAACGTGATTGACCCAAGAAAGAAAACCGACCGGGTTGAAAGCAGCATTTATTTCAGTAAAGTTTTCAGCCGAGAGACAAGCTTGGCCCGAACATCGTTGGGAAGCGATTTGGCCCCGTAGGGAGGCATCTTCTTGCCTTCGATTTCCTTTAGCGCCGTCGCCCAAACCTTCTTCGCTTTTTTCACATCTGCGTTGGTTTTGTACTTTGACAGATCAACTTGCCCCTTGGGGTCGGTTGACCCGTGGCAAGAAACACAATAGGTCTTAAGCGAGGGCTTAACATCCTTCGAAAAATCAACGCTCGGCCCGGCGCTCGCTGAAATGAGGGCTCCCGCCACAACTACAATCAATATTCCTTTGAACATATCACTAGTTTATACGGTTCGAGAGGCGAGCGGGGTCTATTCGGCGTCAAAATAGTTAAGTTCAATGCGAAAGAAATCTGAAATTGCCGAGGCATTTGCTGATCGGGACTCTCTTTCTGCTTTCGATTCATTCTTCTTGGTTGGAATCGGAGGCGCGGGCATGAGTGCCCTCGCCTTCATGCTCAGGGCCCAGGGCCACCTGGTCTCGGGTTCAGATTCGACCGCCTCTTCCGTCACAGACGAACTGGAATCAGCCGGAGTTTCGGTCCACGTAGGTCACTCGCCTAATGGCATTCTCGCCGGCGACGCCGTAATCTTGACCGACGCGATTGACCTAAGCCTTTCGCCAGAAGTTCGTCGTGCCCGAGAACTCGGCTGCCCGCTGTTCCGGCGCTCCCAACTCTTAGGATTCTTGCTCAAAGATCGGAAGGTGATTGCAATCACCGGCACTCATGGCAAAACAACAACGACGGGATTAACAGGCGCGGCTCTCATCGCGGCCGGATATGATCCCTTGGTCATCGTCGGTGCCGTAATTCCCGAGTGGGGGAGCGCGGTTCGGTACGGTAACGGGGATTGGGCCGTTGTCGAAGCGTGCGAAGCCTACGATAGCCTCCACGATCTTGACCCAACCATTGCGGTTGTGACCAATCTCGAACTCGACCACTCTGACTTTCACGGCGACTACGAAAATCTGCTTGATAGTGTGCTGAGGTTTGTTAATCGAACCACGGATTCGCTGGTTTTTTGCGCTGATGATCGGGGAGCACGCGAAGTTTCCGAAAAGTCGGTAGTCGGGGCGAAATTGCCTTATTCCGAGCTCCGTGGCCCAACTCTGCGTTTGCCGGGCGAGCACAATCGCCTCAATGCCGGCGCGGCGCTCGCCGCCGCTCTGCAAGTTGGTGCTGACCCGGAGAAAGCTAAACTCGGGATCGCGGAGTTTATGGGGGCTGACCGCAGATTGCAAGTTCATCGTGAAGGGCCAATAATGGTCATAGATGATTACGCCCATCATCCAACCGAGATAGTCGCTTCGCTGAACGCACTTCGGGAGCGTTATCCAGATCGGCGGCTGATCGTCGTTTATCAGCCCCACCTTTACTCGCGAACGCAAGACTTTTTGGAGCAGTTTTCGGAGGCGCTTTCGATAGCAGATATTGTCGTGATTACCGATATCTATCCGGCCCGCGAGGACCCAATTCCGGGCATCAGTTCGGCCCGCATCGCCGAGGGGGTTTCGAAGCCCGTTCATTACGTTCCTTCGCGGCATTTGTTACCGCGAAAAGTTGCTTCCTTCGCGACCCCAGGGGATTTAGTCGTGGGGATGGGAGCGGGGACAATCGGCGAGTTCGTTCCGATGTTCCTGGCTGAGCTAGATCGCGCGGGCAAGAGACGTGTTGTCGTCTTGGAAGGCGGCGATAGTGCCGAGCGTGAAGTTAGTTTGCTATCAGCTCGAGAAATTGAGTCAGCGCTTTTGGCCAAGGGCTACGATGCTTACCGACTCGACGTCTCCGACCTCCTGTTACGCGGCGCGAGTTTGGCTGAACTTACGGGTAACAAACGCCCAGACCTCGCCTTTCTCGCCGTTCATGGGACCAACGCCGAGGACGGCGCGATCCAAGGATTGTTGGAGCTACTGCACATTCCCTACACCGGCTCGGGGATCCAGACGAGCGCGTTGGCGATGGATAAGGATCGTACGAAGACGATCTTGCGCGCGCATGGGATTAAGCTTCCAGATTCGGTCTTAGTTTCTACTTGCGATCCCGGTTGCACTGTCCCCTTACCAGCGGTGGTAAAGCCAAACGCCCAAGGGTCTACCATTGGGCTTTCGTTTGTCTCAAAGGCAGAAGAACTCGCACCGGCCATAAGAAGGGCGTTTCAATATGGCGAAACGGTGCTAGTGGAGCAACAGATTTTCGGAATGGAGATTAGTGTGCCGGTCATCGGGGATCGCCCACTTCCAGCCGTCGAAATCTGTCCGGCCAGCAACACCTACGACTTTGCCGCCAAATATTCCGTCGGCGCAACCGAGGAAATCGTTCCCGCCCGACTCTCCAAGGAAGTGCTTATGAAAGCCGAACAGATCGCTCTAAGGTGCCATCAAGCCCTAGATTGCGAAGGAGCCACTCGAACCGATATGATGGTTCAGGCAGACGGCGAAATCTATGTCTTGGAGATAAACACGCTCCCCGGAATGACAGGCACGAGCCTCCTTCCGAATAGTGCTCGTGCCGCCGGAATATCGTTCGAAGACCTCGTTGACTGGATCGCGCAAGACGCCCTTACTCGCCATGGCTGTAAAACGTAAACGCCACCCCGATTGGAACCGGCTCTTGTGGCTTGGTGTCTTTCTGAACGTAATTCTTGGATTGTGGTTTAGTTCGCTTACGTCAACTCGAAAAGTGCGCGTGGTTGGCGCAACCGAGGATGATTACGCGAGAATAGTGGAGATATCTCAAGCCTTTAGGAAGGCACCAGCCCTCCGGACGCCCCGCGATCTCATCGTGGCCAAGCTCCGCCGCCGTCCCCTCGTCATTTCGGTGAATATTTCGCAACACCTGTTTGGTCGCGCCATGATTGAAATCACTTATGACATTCCCGTTGCGATGATGGAATCAAACAAGAACATCATTCTAACAAAATCTGGTGAATTTGCTTCCGTTAAACCTCTGCCCCCAAACTTACCCAAATTGCGGCTGTTTTCCGATGCTTCCGAACCTAATGTGACTCTTGCAAGGAACTGGCAATCGCCAAAAGTTGCCGAAGTATGTGAGCGCGTAATGGGCTCGGACCTTGGCCAAGTCACAGTCAGCGTAGCGGCGAGCGGGGCCGTTAGCTTAGAATTAGGATCGGGACCGATTGTGCGTTTAGGTGCGCCCGAATATCTGCCCACGAAATTCGAACACCTGGCGCTAATCGGCCAGCGCACTCCTGCAAATCTAATCGGAAACAAAGAAATAAACCTGATGTCGGTGGATAAACCAACCATCGCCGACCGGCCAAAACCATGACAAACCCATTTCACTTAAAAGGCAGCAACAGTTGGGAATGGCCCGTTGCTTCGCTTTGTCTCGTTCTAGGGGTGATGGTTTCCCTTGCTTGGATCGGAAAAGCAAACCGTGAATCACGATTCAGCACGCTGGATGCCGATATGACGGGCCGAATCACCCGGGGCGAAATTGACGAGCGCGAGCTGAAACGCCTTTCAAGCGAAGTAGCTAAGCTGCGAGACGAGAACACGAAGCTTCAAAACGCCGTCGTCGGAAATAGCCAACAAGCCAAGGTCCTGAATGAGGCACTACAATCGGTTAAGACCTGGGCCGGTCTAACGGCCATCGAAGGGCCGGGGATCACCGTGACCATGTCTGATTCTCAGAATCTTGATCTTCTAGAAAATGACCGAATCATCCACGACAATGACCTTATGCGAATCGTAAACGAGCTTTGGGCGGCAGGAGCTGAGGCAATTGAGATCAATGGGCACCGACTTGTCGCCCGCTCAACGATCCGGTGCGTTGGGCCCGTTATTCAGGTTGATTCTAGAGTCGTTTCTACGCCCGTGCATATTCGAGCTATCGGAAACACCGATGACCTTTACAACTCGCTAAATCTACCGGGCGGAGTTGCTGAAGAGTTCCGAAGTTTGGATGCGGCAATGTTTAAGATGGATCAGGTGAAGTTGCACCATTTCAAGGCGTTCGCTGGTTCAACTGACTTGAGAACGGCCAAGCTTCCAGCGGAGCCAAAGAAGACTCCATGATTCTCGTCCCAATCGTCGCCCTCATCTTAGGAATCCTCATTCCCTATTTCTTGCATATTGGCCCTCTCCAGGGCGTAACCGGTCAATACCTTGCGGTTGCATGCCTGGCTGGATTGGACACGGTTTGTGGCGGGATCCGAACTGGGCTCGAGGACAAATTTAATTCAGCAGTTTTTTATTCCGGATTTATTTTCAACATTTGCATCGCATTTGGACTCGCCTGGTTTGGCGATCGCATCGGACTTAACCTGTTTTTGATCGCCGCCCTGGTCTTGGGCCAGCGAATCTTCAGCAATTTAAGTATCATTCGGCGGCAACTTCTGACAAAATGGAGAAGTGACCGCGAACGTAAGGCCGCTATTCAGCAGGCGCAAACGCAAACACAACCGCAGGCTAACCCATGAATGACATCGTAACCGTCCTCGATATTGGTTCAACCAAGGCAGTTTGCATTGCCGCTGAAATGGCGGAGAATAACCAGGTGAGGGTCCTTTCGATGCACACGGTGCCATGCAATGGTGTGAAGAGAGGGGTAGTGGCCGATATTGATGAAGTCACACAAGCGGCCGCCGAGGTGATTCGTAAAGTTCAGATGGCGGTCGGCCTGGACATGGAGCCCGTTGTTGTTGCCGCCGGCGGAAACCATCTTGAAGGGATGAATGCCCAGGGATTTGTTCCCATCGTCCCCCAATCTCGAACAATCACTCGCGACGATGTTCTGCAAGTCGTTAACCATTCCCGTCAACTCATGATGACCCCAGACCGCGAGCAAATTCAGGCGCTCCCTCGGGAATTCAAGGTCAACGGCCAGCGTGGGATTACGCGACCCGTCGGAATGTCGGGAAGCAAGCTTGAGGTTGTTACCTACGTAGTTACCGGCCACACACCGCATATTCAAAATCTCGAACGCGCCGTAAATTCGGCGGGCAGGAAGGTGGAAAGCATGGTTCTTTCACCGCTCGCATCGGGATTGGGAGTTTTGACTGCGCAAGACTTAGAACTTGGTGCGGCCGTGGTGGATATCGGCGGAGATTCAACCGACATTGCCGTTTTTTGCGGGGGCACGATTGCTTACCACGCGAGCTTGCCCATTGGCAGCAAGCAAGTAACCTCGGATGTATCGAAACTGCTCAAGACATCACCGGAAGAAGCCGAGCGGCTGAAAATCAAATACGGAGCCGCCACAAGTGCAAAAATTCCCGAAGGCGATACGATTGAAGTTTTTCAGTTAGGCGGAACCGAAACTCGCCCGATGCAAAAGAAGGTTTTTGCGGAAATTGTGGAGAGCCGAATGCGCGAGCTTGCCGTCATGGTTCGTCAACATATCGAAAAGAGCGGGCAGTATGCCGTGCTTCCTGGTGGCGTCGTTCTGACCGGCGGCGGCTCGCAACTCCCGGGGACCGACGAACTGTTTGGCGAAGTTTTGCAGCATCTCCGAGTTCGATTTGGGATTCCAAAGGTGGATGGCCAGATCAAGGGAGCGATGGCGCGACCCGAAATGGCGACTGTGGTTGGACTTGCAAAATTCGCTTTAGATCGCGGCGATGATGAGTTTTCATCAGGGACCGACGAAGACTCTTGGCGAGACCGCATTAAAACCATGTGGAGCTTCCTGGGCCAACCGAAGGCAAAGAAAGGTCGCGGTTAGAGTTTCACTGGCTTTGAAAGCAATCGCATCTCGACCGTAATTTCGTTGCTGATGTAATCGGGAACATCTTTGCGCTGGTAACTCACGCCGTAATCACCGCGCTTTATCGAAGTTTTCCCGGTAAACCCGTAAATCACGGTCTGGTTAGTGGAATTCACGCGCTTGCCCGAGATCGAAAAAGGGAATGAGATTTCCTTGGTTACGCCGTGCATCGTAAATGCACCCGTCACAATGTAAGACTTACCTTTTTTTGTGATATTGCTGCTCTTGAACGTGATCTCAGGATATTTTTCAACTTCCAGGAAATCTGCATTTCTCAAATGATTATCTCGGCCCGCAATTCCCGTGTTGATGCTGTTAGCTTCGATAACGGCATTAATCGAGGATTTTTCGACGTTGTTTTCATCGAGGCTGAAGTCAATCGCAAAATTCCCAAATTTCCCATTCACCGAGGATAATCCGCCCATGATCGAGACGGCGAAGGCCTATGTTGGAGTGTGGAGAATCAATTACGAGAGGCGTGGGCGAAGGTACGGCAGAAACAAACGCGATCGGAACCGCGAGTCGTACTAGAATGTGCATCCAAGCAATTGTAGCTTAGAAAAAGGGTGGGAACGAAAAGCCGTCTTCATTGCGCTCATCCGAGCGAATCACGCGGTAAGAATCAAGCGCCCACTTATCCCCGTTCTTAATGAGAGTCATGCCTACGAGCGGGCGATCTGTGCCACCCCAACTCGCTTGTTCAGTCGCAACCGCCATAACTCGCGCTTTGCCATCTCTAAACCAAATCACTTTGTAATATTCCAGCTTGCCATCAATCGAAGCGTCATAGAGAACGCCCTCAATGCTCTTGGCCATGGTGCTGCCATATCGCAAGGTTAGCCCCTCTGACCATATGTACGGCGCGGCAAGCGCAATCAGGTACATGAAGACGAAGGTGCGCCAAGATTTCCAATCATCGCGCGATTGAATAGGCTTAAACATCGCGACGATAATTGTGAGAATCGCCGCAACCGCGAAGCAACCAGCGCCGTAAAATAGTGCGGGAATCATGGTTCTTATCCCTATTATTGGCAATCCGTTCGTCACGCGTTAGGCTAGTGTCGCGCT
The DNA here is from genome assembly GCA_031386985.1 of Armatimonadota bacterium. Taxonomy (GTDB): domain Bacteria; phylum Armatimonadota; class Fimbriimonadia; order Fimbriimonadales; family Fimbriimonadaceae; genus JANJUB01. The sequence goes on along the minus strand of JANNCV010000016.1, from coordinate 45,558 downwards.
TTTAAGACTTCGAACTTCGCTTTCCAAAGATGTGTAGTCTCCGGAACCGATCAATTGAACTAAATACGAACCGACGACCGCGCCATCAGCTACGGCGCAAACTCTAGCAACGTGGGCAGGAAGGCTGATGCCAAACCCAACACACACCGGCGTGGTGGTGCGGAGTTTGATCCGCTGCACCAAGTCGGCAATGTCCATCGGCAGCTCTGATCCTGCCCCCGTTACTCCAGTGCGAGAAACAGCATAGACAAATCCGGTTGAGGCTGCGCAAACCGCATCAAGGCGCGCGTCCGTGCTCGTTGGTGCCGCCAAGAAAATAGAACTCAACCCATGAGTGCAGCAGGCCTCTGTCCATGCATCGGCCTCCTCGGGAATCAGATCACAAACAATAACGCCCGAAACCCCGGCCGCCTTGGCGTCCTTGGCGAACTGATCTGGCCCCCACCGCAAAATGGGATTGTAGTATCCCATCAAGATGACAGGAACGCCGCGGAGCAGTTCCTTGCAACTAGCGAGCGCGGCCAAAACGGCGCGGGGAGTGACGCCTCGGTCCAACGCACGTTGGCTTGCGGCTTGAATAACCGGGCCGTCCGCGATTGGATCGCTGAATGGCAATCCGACTTCGATTAGGTCGGCCCCGCCCGCAACCAAAGCTCCCAAAATCACGGGTAGCTCTTCTAGTGAAGGATCACCGGCAGTGACGAATGCCACCAAGGCTTTTTGGTTGGATTGGCGAAACAGCTCGAAAGTCGCAGAAATCAAGATTAGATTTTAGCTTATTGAATAGCAAAGGCCCGGAAGTAGAGTTTGAGAATCGGACCATCTTGAGAATCCCAATCGGGATGCTTAGGTTTTTCGGGTTTGGCTGGCTTCACTGGTGCCTTAGGGTGCGCATCTTTTTCTGGATCTTCTGCCTTGTGATCCTTGGCGGGTTCCTTTTCGTGCTCCGCATCTGCCGCTTGGAGAAGCTTGTTTACGGCCTCCACAATCTCAACTTTAAGGGTCTTGAGATTTTGCGAGCCCACAACGTCATCGGGCATTTTGTCGCTGACAACGCGCAAAATCGTATCCTCGATGGCTGGAAGCTGTTCGGCGATCTTAGTCACCACATACCCATCTTTAGGATGAAGGGCCATGGTAACTCTAAGGAACGTCTCGCGATCTGCCAAGTTATAGAGTTTTTCCTCAATCTCAACAACGGCCTTCTCGCCGCCAGCGAGCTTGATTTCAGGCTTAATTTTCTTTCCGCCCCCCTTCATCTTCATTCCGAAGAATCCGCCGCCAAACAGAATGACGACGATAGCGATAATAACGGGGAGTTTCCCCTTTTTTTTGGGCCCATTGGGTTCCGTTGCTTCAACTGCTGGAGTCTCTGACATAACAGTGTAATTATCGGGTTCTAAGACCCGGATCGTTAGGAGCTACGCCGCTTCTTCGCTCGCGCACTTTAAGAGGGGGAGAGTCACGACGAACGTCGTTCCGTTGCCTACCTCACTCTCAACGTCAATCTGACCACCCATCAACTCGATCAGACCTTTTGTGATGGTTAGTCCCAATCCAGTTCCGCCGTGCCTTCGGGTTGAGGAAGAGTCAACTTGGGTGAACTCATCAAAGATCGTGCCCAGAAGTTTTTCCGGAATTCCGACGCCGGTATCCACAACTTGGAGAACCCAACACCCGCTATCTAATACGGAGGTAGAAATGTATGTGACTCCACCTTTGGCGTTAAACTTGACGGCATTTCCAACCAAGTTTGTCACGACCTGACGGAGCCTCAACGCATCAGCCAAAAACGTTCCATTCAACTTCGGGTCCAGGTCTAACAACACTTCTTGACCTTCTCTATGAGCCGCGAACTTAAGCAGTTCGCAAGCTCGCTCAACTTCCTCATTGATGTTCGTTGGTTTGGGGTCAAGGGTTATCCCGAAATGCTTGATTTGGGCAGCACACAGGATGTTAGAGACGAGTTCAAGCAAATGTTCACCGCTGTGGTGCACGCTTTGAGCAAAATCAATCTGGTCCGGCGTTAAAGAGGTATCTAAGAGCAACTGGCTCATCCCGAGAATTCCGTTCAGCGGAGTCCGCATTTCGTGACTCATATTCGCCAAAAACGTATCCTTAGTTTGAATGGCGTTTTGCAGCGCCAACGTTCGCTCAGAAACACGTTGCTCCAAAAGCGCGTTCATTTGGGCCAACTCAGCTTGAGCCTCAAGCAGGTCACACTCTCGTTGGCTTAACCGAGCAACCCCTCTCAAAACAAGGAAGTAGGTCAGCAATCCAAAGGCAATGCTCAAGAGCATTGCGAGCTTGAATTGCATATCAAATCGAGCACGGCGGCTCATGTTAGTATCTTCCGCTAAGTCAACCCCAACAACACCCTCAAAGCGGCCCTTTGAGTCAAAAAATGGTGCGTAAGCACTGATGAACGTTCCCCACTTATCGGTTGTCGGCTCAGCCTCAACTGATCCGATATGCTTGACTAGCGCTTCGAGCAGCTCCGGTGTAGCGTGCTCGTACTCCTCGTTTGGATAGGATTTGTCGTCCACGCCGTCTTTATCAATATCACCCCCAGCCGTTGGGTCCAACATGAAGAAGGGCTTTCCCTCCTTCGCATAAATCGTGTATATGTATTTGATTTGAGGATTCGCTGCCTTAATCTTGGAAAGAGGCTCGATAGCTTTTCTGTAGTCCAGGTTTTCCCAAGAGCCGCTTTCGCGAACCTTTCGGTGTAGGTCTCCGTTAACGGCCGCCGCTGCCGAACTCGCAATGGCATTTAGCTCGGTCACCCTTGAACTTGCAAAGAGTTTCCCTGCCCCGAGATAGAGTGCACCGGTGCTGAGCGCGCCGACTATTAGTACGGCCAGTGCAGCTCGAATTGCGACAACTCGCTCCCTGATAATTCCACCGACTCGAATGCCTCCCATCTCCCTGTCGGGAATTATCGGTAAAAGAGCTCAATTCGTGCAGGGGGCCTTGCGGGAATGTGCGATAACCGGGTAAGCACACCAGGTAAGGGAGTTCTCACACTTCCGGGAGTTTCTGTGAAGCAATACACACCAGATAAGATACGTAACGTTGCAATTGTCGGCCATGGCGGCTCGGGAAAAACGATGCTCGTCGAGCATATGCTCTTTACCGCCGGAGCAAGCGATCGAGTGGGATCGGTGGACGCTGGAAACACTCAAAGCGACCATGATGCGCTCGAAATTCGCCGCAAAATAAGCGTAAGCGCCTCGGTTTTGCCCCTCGAGTGGCACGACCACAAAATTAATTTGCTTGACGTTCCCGGCTACCCAGATTTTATTGGTGACTTGCACGGTGTCGCCCGGGTTGTTGAATCCATGATCATTGTTACCGAAGCAAAAGCTGACCTTGATGTTGGATTTGAACTTGCCTGGGAAGTCGCCGAGCAACACGGGCTTGCCACTTGCATTTTTGTGAACAAACTAGAGCGCGATAACGCCGACTTTGAAGGCCTCATAAACACCCTCCACAACCGCTATGGCCGTAAAGTCGTGCTTGTGCAGATTCCGATTGGTCACCAAGCCGCCTTCGCTGGGGTTCTTGATCTCCTTAATATGAAAGTTTACAAAGGAAAGGATCGAGGCGAAGACATTGAAGATATGCCTACTGGCTACGCTGAAGAAGCGGCCGAACGACGTGAAAAAATGATGGATGCGGCCGCCGAGGGCGACGACGAACTCGCTATGAAGTATCTGGAAGGCGAGGAACTCAATCCGCTTGAAATAGAGCATGGGCTTTTAGTTGGAACCGAAAACGGGCGCGTTGTCCCGGTTCTTCTGGGATCAGCCTTCAGCGGCATCGGGGTTGCAACGTTGCTTGACCGTATCATCGGCGAGTTGCCCTCGCCCAAGGACAAGCCCAAAATTATTGATGGGGTCGAATATAAGCCAGAATCTGATGGCCCGCTTGCCGCGTTTTGCTTCAAGTCAACCGCCGACCCTTATGTTGGAAAAATCAACTACGTCCGCGTCTTCTCCGGCAGTTTTAAGCACGATCAGATCGTACTAAACATCAATCGTGACAAAGAGGAGCGGCTACACAATCTGTACTACCCCCACGGAAAGGGGCAAGAGGCCGCCAATCTTGTTACTCCGGGAGATATCTGCGCTATTGCAAAGCTTGCGGACACCCACACTGGCGATACGCTGACAACCACGAAAGACAAATGCAAACTGCCGCCCGTTGAGTTCCCGGAACCGATTTATCGCGTTGCGATTAAGCCGGTGACTAAGGCCGATGAGGACAAACTGGGCCCGGCTCTCATGAAACTTTTGGAAGAAGATCCGACTCTAAGGTATTCCCGAAGCGCAGCCCTTCACCAGGAGGTCTTGGAGGGAATGGGCGATATCCACCTTGACGTTACGATTGAAAAGCTTAAGACTCGTTTCGGTGTCACGGTATCCACGGAAGAGGCCAAAGTGCCTTACCAAGAGACGGTTCGCGGCTCAGCCAAGGCCCAGGGCCGACACAAACGCCAGACGGGTGGAAAGGGCCAATTCGGCGATTGCTGGCTTGAACTCTCCGCCCAAGCTCGTGGCGAGGGTTTTACGTTTGAAAACAAGGTGGTCGGCGGTTCTATCCCGAAGAACTTCATCCCCGCGATCGAGAAGGGCATCCGCGAATCTATGGATCATGGATTTGTGGCGGGATTCCCTGTTGTTGATGTAAAGGCATCCGTTTACGATGGCAGCTATCACGACGTTGACTCCAGTGAAATGGCATTCAAGATTGCGGGCTCAATCGCCTTTAAGGCCGCGGCAGAAAAGGCCACGCCCACGATCTTGGAGCCGATAATGGAGCTCAACGTTGATGTCCCCGACGAGTGTGTGGGTGATGTTGTTGGTGACCTCAATGGCCGCCGTGGCCACATGCAAGGACTGGAGCCCCTCTCCCCTGGGAAAACCAGAATCCGGGCTCAAGTTCCGATGGCCACCATGATGCGGTACGCGCTCGACTTGCGGTCAATCACCAAGGGCAGAGGACGCTTCTCGCAAGCGATCTCCCATTACGAAGACCTACCCGCCCTAGAGCAACAAAAACTCATCGCCGAATACGCGAAGATGAGGGCCGCCCAAGAAGATCACTAAGAATGAACTTGTAGGTCCTATAAGACTTATAGGACCTACTGAACTCTTAGAGTGCGCGATCTATCAGCGCTGCGATCTGGCTCTTAGGACCCGCCCCAACCATTCGATCTACTTCCTGACCATTCTTGAAGACGATCAGAGCGGGAATGCTCATGACGCCATAGTTCATGGAAATATCTCCGGCAACGTCAACGTCCAGCTTAAAAACGCGCGCGCGTCCGGCATATTCAACGGATAACTCTTCCACCGCCGGAGCAATGGCTCGGCAGGGCCCGCACCACGGCGCCCAAAAATCTACGAGGACCGGAACGTCCGACTTCAAAACCTTCTCATCAAAATCTGCGGATGTAACTGCTAAATCTGTTGCCATTGTTTTTTACTCTTCCCTTCTAAAAGGATTTACAGGTATACCTTACGCTGGGCGAACGCAGAGTGTGGCAAAGAACGTCTACAATAAACGTGACCTTTTGAAGTCGCGGTGCGTCAAAGATCAATAGGAACATTTTGATGGTCCATCAGGGAAGGAACAAATAATATGAAGCGAATTGGCTTATTAGTATTGGCAAGTGTAGTGGTGTTATCGCTCGCAACTGCGGATGGCAACGGAAAGAGTACGGGTAGAACCGCGAAGAAGACTGGCCTGAACGCCGTTAGAAGCAACAGCGCCGAAAACGGCCTTGCCGGCGTAAAACTCTATGGCACCAGCATGGACTTGATTCGAAAATTCGGTTCGCCTGACGATATTCAAGCGATCGGGACCGGCGGTGGTTCGATTGGAACTGGTGGTCGCCAGGGTCAAGGCGGCGCGCCCAATGCGGGAGCCCCAAGTGCGGGCGGACAGGGAAGCGGACCTAGCGGCGCAACGGCAGCGGCGGCTTGGCGCGGTGATTTTGGATTTGGAACCGAAAATCTGTTCCTCCAGGGCAACCGAGGTCGAGGCGGCGATGATGAAGGCGGCTTAGCTCCTCAAGGCGGCGGCCCTCCTTCGGCAGCTGGTCAAAGCGGCGCTCCTGGTGGTGGTGCTCCCGGTGGTGGCGGAGCGGCTGGCGCTGGTGGGACAGATACGCGTATTCTCTTCACTAGATGGATCTACAAGCGTGGCAATAGCCGATTTGGATTCATCATTGACAAGTTTGATCATATCATTCAGATTGAGGCGATTGGCTCGGCCGATTCTCGTGTAGTTACAAATCGAGGCGTAAAATACGGCGCTCAAATCAAAGATGTTATGGCTCGCTACGGCGCACCTGATGCCTATGAGCTTTCGGGCAATCAAATCGTAATGCGCTACCTGATCAATCAGAAAGTTGCATTCCGATTCAATCGCCTTGAGACCGATAAGCCTCATGTCGTTACCGGAATCGTTGTTGCCGCTGGAAAAGCGTAAACTGGTTCTGTGGCCGATGAGCTTGATGACATCCGTAGCCGGATTAGTATCGTTGATCTCGTCGGTCAAGTCGTTAGGCTAAAACGTAGCGGCAAAAATTGGACGGGGCTTTGTCCATTTCACTCGGACAAAAAACCGTCCTTTTCTGTGTCTGACCAGTCGGGCTATTACCGTTGCTGGTCATGTGGCGAGACCGGCTCAATCTTCGATTGGGTGATGAAAACCCAAAACCTCACGTTTGGCGAAGCTGTTAAAGTGCTCGCTGATCAAGCGGGCGTGGTGCTCTCAAGGCAGCAAGGAAGACCCGAAGAGAAAGAAGTCAAACTCGGCCGACTTGCCGCCATGGAGTCCGCGTTGTCGTTTTTTCGAACAGAGCTGGCCCGGTCAAACATGGCCTTGGACTATTGCAAAGGCCGTGGCTTGGATGAGGCCGTAATGGCAACTTGGGAAATCGGTTACGCTCCTGATGTAGGGGATGCCATGGCGCGCCACCTGCAAAAGGGCGGATTCCCGTTAAGTGAATGCAAAGAGCTGTTCCTGGTGGATCAAGGCTCCGATGGAAGCTATTTTGACAAATTCCGGGGCCGCCTGATGTTCCCCATCCGCGACGAGCGAGCCAATCTGGTTGCCTTCGGCGGGAGGCTCTTGGGTGATGGCCACCCGAAATACATCAACAGCGGGGATACCCCGCTCTATCGAAAGAGCAGGGTGCTTTATGGGCTCAATGTTGCCAAAAATGACCTGAAAAACGACGCCCCCATCGTGCTGTGCGAAGGCTATCTAGATGTTATCGCTTGCCATCGGGCTGGTGTAACCACCGCCGTCGCTTCTCTGGGCACCGCCGCAACCGATCTTCAGGCCCAGCTCATCAAACGCTACACCAAGCGCGCTATCATCCTTTACGATAGTGATCCAGCGGGCGAGAAAGCCGCCCAACGAGCTTCAGAGATATTCGGCGCAGAGGGGTTGCAAGTCAGGGTTTCACTGATGCCCGCCGGCGAAGACCCCGACACGCTCTTAAGAAAGGCCGGGCCAGACGCGGTCAAAGTTGCCGTAGACAAAGGTATCCACCCCGTGGATTTCAAACTGATTCAAATCCAACAACGTCACAATCCCGCCGACGAAGCTTTTTGGCGGGAAGCGATTGACGCCCTAACGCTTTGCAAAAACGATCTAGAGCTAAGAACTTACTCCCAGAAACTCGCACCTCTTGTTCCCGACCTCAAAGACCCCGCCGAAGCCGCTCGATGGCTTCGGGCTGAAGCCGGCAAAGCGCGAAAGGCCAAAGGGCGTTACGACACTCCCGAGGCCCCCATGCTGGCAGGGCGGCCCTTGGTCGGAATGAAGAGCGTTGAGGCAGATCTATTCCGAGCTTATCTTCAGCCCGCCTTTCGCGCCATCATTCATCCGATCCTGACCGAAGAAGACCTGTTTTTGACCTTGAACGCCGCTGATCTAGCGAAGGCGATTCTGCTGAAGTTTGGGGGGAGCCCACCGACCGAGGACGGTGCGATTCTTATCGGGCGAATGGAAGACTCGGATAGCGCCAAGGTTCTGGCCGAGTTAGAAATGACCACATCCTCAAGAATTACCCTTGAATGGGTTAAGGAATCCATCACCCTTCTAAGAAATCGAAAGGAAGATCGAGATCGAAATCGAATCCGACTCGAAGGCTCCGGCGATGAACGCCTTGATGAAATTAGCAAGCGACTGAAAAGAAAACATGAAGATGCAGAAAGTTGAAACGGCCCGTCATGAAGCTCCGTCTTCAGGACGTGCTACAGTTAGTACGAGGAACGATTATTAGTGGCTGGAATTGATGTTGTAATCCCTGCCGGCGGCAAAATCGCCGACGAGTTTGAGCGTGTTGTCGGAGTTTCGAGCAAGGCGTTGATAAAATATGAGGATGTTTCCGTCCTTCATCGCACGATCAAGGCGTTGCGCGGATCGAGAAATGTCGGGCGCATCATCGTGGTGGGCAGACCCGATGTAATGATGTCCGAAGAAGCCTCCATGGTAGATGCGTGCCTTCCAGCGGGTGACAGCAGCGTTGATAACATTAAGATCGCTTTAGATCATCTCGCAAAACTTGACTTCCCTCCCGACCGAGTAATGGTCGTCACGGCCGACCTCCCCTTCCTCACCACGGCCGCAGTTGATGAGTTCTTGGGGCTCTGTATCGGCTATGTTGATCTCTATGTGCCGATTATCAACAGGAACGACTGGGAGGAGAAATTCCCTGGTGCGGAGGCTACATTCGTTAAGCTCTTAGACGGCGAATGGACGACCGGTTGCGTCTTCATCATCTCCGAGCGCGGCTTCAAAATTGCCCAGCCGCACATCGAAAAAGTGTTCCAATTGCGCAAAAGTAAGACCAAAATGGCGATGCTACTTGGTTGGAAGTTCCTCTGGGACTACATGAACAAGAAGCTCACGGTCACCGATATTGAAAAGAAAATTGAAGAAATTGTCGGAATCAACGGTATGGCCGTGCCGGGGGCGCCAGCCGAAGTCGCCTACGATATTGACTATTTGGATGATTATCACTACACGCTATCGGTTTTCCGGGCTAGGGCCGCCCGTGAGGCCGCCGAACGCGAAGCCGCCGAAAAGGCTGCCGCTAATCAGTGATATCAAACGTGTACAGGTAAAGCGTCCGTCCTCCCCCTATCTCGAGGTCCTCGCGCGTTAGTGTGATCGGGTCAACTTCCATAACTTCTAAACTCCTTGCGAATTCACGAGTTCTTCTAAAGCCTCGTATTCATGCGCCCAAATCGTGAGCATCCTTTCCATCTCATTTTGCTTGGCTTGGTGCTCCTTTGTTAACTCAAGCAGATTCTTCGGCGCGGGCACTTGGCCAAGTTCAATCTCAATTGCCTTCACCCTGGCCTCCGCTTTTGCTATTTTAGCTTCAATTTCATGGATTTCAACCTTTCTGCGAGATATCTCCTTAGAAACTTCTCTTGGCGAAAACGTCGTTGTCGCTTCCGGCTTGGCTTCTTCCTTTCGAGACTTCCCCCCCTTTTTCAGTTGGGACCGACGATATTCGGCATAACTCCCCGGATACTGAATGGTTGAACCCCGACGAACATCCAAAATATTATCTGTCAACTGGCTCAAGAGCCAACGATCATGCGAAATCAAAACAAGGGTTCCCTTGTAGTCTTTCAAAACCGACGCCAGCGCCTGACGAGAATCCATGTCAAGGTGGTTCGTAGGCTCGTCCAAAATCAGCAGATTCGGCTTCAAAACCGTCAAAGATGCCAAAACGAGCTTGTTTTTCTCCCCGCCCGACATCGTTCGAATCGGACGAAAAACATCATCGCCATAAAACAAGAAGCGCCCTAGCAAATGCCGAGCCTCAGGAGGCTTGATATCAAAATTGTAAACCAAATGGTCCAAGGGTGATTGATCAAGATTTAGCTCGGAGACATCTTGAGCAAAGTATCCGACATCAACATTGGCTCCCAACTTAGCGGTTCCCGCGGTAGGTTCAACCAAGCCCAGGGCACATTTGATGAGCGTAGACTTCCCTGCCCCATTCTCCCCAATCACACCCCAACGTTCTCCAATACGAACTGCCCAATCAACATCCTTTAAAAGCGGCTGATCGCCGAACTGCTTGCTGATGCCCTTGCACTCCAAAACGATGTCGCCACTTCGCTTGCCGGCGGTGTAGCCACCCACCATCGTGGCATCCTTGCGCTCCACAACCACTTTGTTCGCCGTCAGCTTCTCCATGAGCGTACGGCGGCCCCGGGCTTGAGCCGTGCGTTGCGTTCCCATAAAACGCCGCACGTATTCGTCGAGCTTGTCAATTTGGTCCTGTTGACGTTTCGCCACCTCAGCGATTCGGTCCGCTTCTTCATCTTTTACCTTCAAGTATTTAGAAAGCGGCCCGGGATAAGCATGCATTCGACAATTTCGAATCTCCAGGAAGCGATCAAAGCCAGATTCAAGAAACGTTCGATCATGCGAAACAACCACGATCGCGCCGGGATAAGTTTTGATCCAGCCTTCCAGCCACTCCGTCGCTTGCAAATCGAGGTGGTTAGTAGGTTCGTCCAAAATAAGTAGGTCGGGCTCTTCCAACAGCAACCTAGCCAGCGCCAACCGGGTCTTCTCGCCGCCGCTGAGTTTGGAAGTGGGCTTGGAAAAATCTTCTTCCAAGAATCCCATTTTCTGAAGTACAACGCGCACGTCGTTCTCAGCCCGATAGCCTTCGAGTTCAAGGAAGTGCTCATGAAGCGTAGCGTATTCTTCAAGTTCCTCGTCAGTCGGCTCATCTTCCAGCCGTTGCTCTAGAAATAGCAGCCGCTGCTTCAACGCCAATTGCTCGGATCGAGCCATCTCCGCTTCCTGCAAGACGGTCTTCCCTTTCGAGACCTGGGCCTCTTGTTTGAGCGCGCTAACACGGATTCCCCGCGCAAACTGAATCGTTCCTGAATCCGGTTCTTCGAGCTCCATTAGGAGACGAAGCAGCGTAGTTTTGCCGCAACCATTCCGCCCGACCAAAGCAATTCGATCCCGCCGATCAACCCGGAAAGAAATATCTTCAAGAATTGTGTCTACGCCAAACGACTTAGAAACTCCATTAACGCTTAGCAACACGATACAATTATCCCTATGGCGCAAGCTCTTCGATTTTTTGAGGCAGATAAGCTACGTTTTTCGCTCCCCGAAAACGCGGCGCGGCTTCGTGTTGAAGTAGTGGATGAGTATTGTTTGATTGATGCCATAATTCGCCGCCCCTTCCCTATGAGCCGCCCATCTTCGTTCCTTTCAATCCAAAACTCTAAGGGCGAGGAGGTTGGAATGATTCGTTCGCTGGATGACCTCGATAATGAATCGCGCAAGTTAGTCGAGCGCGAAATGGATCGGCGCTATTTCACCCCTAAGATTCTCCAACTCAAATCGCTCAAGCAAGAGGGCGGAATGTGGACGTTCGAAGTTTCCACTAGCCGAGGCCCCTGCACGTTTTACGTTCGGAACTGGCGCGATTCCTCTCACGAAATGGCCCCGGGCCGATTCATTATCCAAAGTGTTGACGGCCAAAGATTCGAAGTCCCCGATTTCGACGCCCTAGATCAAAAAAGCCAAATCCTCATCGAGCAACTGTTCTAGCCCGTGGCATGGGAATCCTGCCTATGCGTGCCTAGGCCATCTTGCCCGAGGAAATCAAGCCGACTTAACCGGATAACCCTGCATTCCAGGCTCGCGTTGCCGCCATTGAACCCAAGCTTTCACAATTTGGCCCTTCGTCGGAAGCTTCAAATCCCGCGCTAACCCAAAAACGCGAAGCGTTTTGATAAGCCAAGCCGCCGGATCAAACTGCCAAGGGAAAATCCCGTGTTGAGCCCAAAGTTCACTCTTGTGGTGGGTGTTATGCCCCCCTTCTCCCAGCGCCATAATCTCGATAACAGCGTTGTTTCGAGAGTTATCGGGAACCTGGAACGGTTGCTCACCCCAAATGTGGCACACCGAGTTCACACAAAAAGTCACCCAGTTCAGATAACATGCGCGAGCCAAGGATTCCCACAGTGAGATTCCACCCAAATAATAGGGCACCGCAAAAGTTAGGATCAGAATTGCCACGTAGAAGATGGGGTTACTGACAAACTTGATGACCGGGTCTTTTTCGATGTTGACAAGCGTCTCCACAAGTTTGCCCCACCGTTGTCTGATCAGGGTTTCGGTGGGAACAATAACGGCCCCACTCGCATCCTTCACTTCCCAAAAGTAGCGGTCCTCCTCTCGAAACTTAAACGTATCCTTGTCCGGAGGGTTATTAAGCAAATGTTCGCGCCATTGCTCAAAGTTCATTCCACTGGGCTTAGTCAGGGCGGGCTCTCGCACTGCCCACATCATGAACGAGTGCATGAAGCAATAGAACTGCTCCATGAAAATGCCGCGTTTGGTTTCATCAAACACATAAGGCGAATGCGGATCGGCCGTTGTTTCGCCAAAGGCGTGATGCTTGGAATGCTTCTTTATCCACTCCCCGGCGGGGCCCTGCATCGCTCCGCTACCCATCGCTAACAAAATTCCCCGCATGAGCGGCGATGTCTTGAAAGAAGGATGAGTGCCGATGCGGTGATAACCCACCGTGACCCCAAAACCACAAACCATATACATCCCAAAAAACCACCAGAAATGATGACCGTGAAGCAAATGCAGCGCGATGAAGGGCGGCAAAACGAGAAGGAAGAAGCCAAACCGATAAAGGCTGCGCAAGATTCGATTGCGCCAAGCGCGCCGAACTTGTATCGGCTTTTTCGGCATCAGTTTGCGAGAGCGAGCCAAAAGCTCCTTATAACTCGCCACCCAAGGATAACGCCGGAAATAGGGCCGAACCCACTTGATATGGATACCAATCAAGGCGATCCAATAACCGATCCAACCCACGGTTTGCCAAAAAACGGGCGGATTCTGAAGGGCATTAAACAGAACCATCAGCCCCCCAAGCGGCGGCATGATCAGAAAGAAAGAGATCAGGGCTCGCTCAAATAGGCGATTGGATTCTTTTTGGGTCACTTCATCCTCTATTGTGACAGACGCCCAAAACCCTCGCTACGTTTGCGGCGTGGGTCGGTTGGCACGGGAAGCCTATTGGCGTAGTTCATAGCAACGGAGTTCTTTTCGAGTTCGAATTATCAGGACGCTATGCTTGCCACTTTGAGGTAGCGAGGCGACGGCAAGAATTTCTTCCCTAACGTCGAAGTCTCCAAGCAACTTGCCGCCTGGCTCGAAGAATCGAATCGCTCGTGAGGTCGCGACCCCCAGAGTAGTCCCCGACCCAAAATCGCCAACTACGAATGGTTTGCCTTCCAAAAACGCAACATCAAGTCCAGAATCTTTACCACTGCTTGACCACTTCCGCTTTCCATCAGCCCAAAAGACACCTACGTTCAGTCCGCTAGCCACTGTTGTTCCCAGGGTCAGGATTTCGTCTACGCTATCGCTATCCAAGTCGGCGGCAGCAACACACCCGATATCTTCAGGTCCATAACTTTGAGTTTGATTGCCTGCAATATCGAAGGCGATGGCCCCATCGCGGCTCACGCACACAATGTGTTGCGGTCCGGTTCGAGACAGCCTCGCGGCACTAATGCTCCAGATATTTCCATCTAAGCCCTTCTTCCAACGACTCTTGCCATCGGGTCCCAAAAACTCAATCGACCCGCCAACGAATCCGATGGCAAATCCCGAATCTTTAGCATCAATGGCAACCGACGCCACCCAGTTGATTCCCCGATTGACAGAGTCGAATGCCCAAAGGAATTTGCCCGCAGCGTCCCGCGCTCGAAGCGCATGTGACCAGGTGCTGAATTCGGCCACGACCGCTTTTCCCTTCTTCCTTCCGATAACGAGAAGATCGCCGTGTCCATTTTCTATAGGCGATTGCATGAGAATGCGACCGGCCGCATTGATTTTTACAAGCTTGTTCGGAGCCGTTGCGAAGATGACCGGCTCCTCTCCAAGTACCGAATCGGCAATTTCAACAGAATAACGACCACGGTCACGGGCGACCAGGTTCGTTTTCCAAACTTGACGCCATCTCACAGTTATATCTTTCTCCGGTCGCCACGCATTACGTGCTTCTGCGGCCAGCTTCTGTTCCGTTTCCCGTGCGTCCATCCCGGATAACTGACGAATCTTCGCTTCGTCGCCGGGCCGACACCAGAGTTGAGTAATCGGGTTCGACAGGGTTTGGCGTTCAGGGTCAAACTTCAATTGGCTACCTCCAGAGTCAGTGAAGTCGCCCTTTTTTAGCTCAGCGAAACTAATCATTTGCACGCCGGGACGCGTCCAACCCCCATAGTCCTCAACGCTCTTCAACACGCCTTCAGCTCTTTCTTTCTGCGGGCGAACCATTGTGTTCCGGGCTCGCCGCGATAACGCATTACGATTGGTTCCTTCAGTGCTTCCCGAAACTCTACGGTTCCATCAGTTCGAAACTCCATTGTCGCTTGGGGGTTCGTGTTAACGTTGTCGGCTAAACAAACCCATTTTCCGAGGAAGGAGCCACCACTCATGGGTGTCACCTTTGCGGAACCACGAGTGGGTGAACTGCAGCCTGCAGCTATGAGCAAAACAAAGTAGAGGATTCCTCGACCCACACTTGCATTGTACGCCGCCGCCAAGAAATCTGCCTCATGAGAGTAAGAGACAAGCGACTCAGCTAAACGCTAACTCGATCTTTTAATCAGGAACGTGAATAGAATGCTCCAACAAGCCGTCGCAAGAGCGGACATCGGATATTGCAAGTCTGTGGGAAGAGCGTATACGGCTAGGAGCACAACAATCCAAAAACAAACGTTTGGAACATAGGTTGGCAACACTTCGCGCCTCCAACCAGCAGGAGTCCAAACGGAAAAGAAAGACGCGATGCTCCATTTCTCGCGGCGAAACACGAACATCCCAACGGTGTAAGGCACGAACAGAAGGGGAGCGAAAACGAACATATCAACGGCGGTCTTTAGGGCCAGAGTTGAAAACCCATTGCCCACGCCAAACCAGTTCGCCTGCAAACCGTAGAATACATCTACCATCATCGCAAGGCCAATCCAAACAAAACCTCGGAAAAAGGCTTCGCCCCATGCGTTTTCTCCTTTCGCCAAAGTTCCAGTCAGAACTTTCGCAAACTCTGGAAGAATGCCGCCCGCCACAAATCCCGCCATCGCCGCAAACCCAAGTCCGAGGGAAGCCTTGAATGCCTGCAATTCCGTCGCCGCCGAAGCAACCGCCGGAACGTTATAATAAGCCGCCACCAACCCAAACGCAACCCCCCATACCAAAGCCATGGGCCGCCAATTCTGCAAAAAACCTTGCGCGGAGATGGCGAAGATGGACTTAACGGAAAACTCCCATTTTATGCGTTAGGAGTTTACTTGGTTGCCCCGGCGGCAGAACTCGCGAGCTCGAGGTGCAACAGTTTCCATTGCGGTTTCACCGTTCCATTCCATTCGTTGAGCTCCGCCTTGAAAATTACGTCCACTTCGCTACGGGGCTCGTACCAGGCCGGCGGGTTGGGATTATTGTAGAAACCGGTAACGGTTCCCCCGTCGGGTGGGGTGATTCTCGCTTTCAGTGACTCGTTTTTGCAAGGAACGAGTTCGTGTAGCGTGCAACCACGGACGCAAAAAGTTGGAGCCGGGTTGCCCTGACCGAATGGTTCGAGTGCTTCCATTGCCATCACATCTTTTAGCGTAAGCTCGTTTCCTTCAACCTCAGCATCCACCTCAACCATTGGCTCAAAGTCCTCTGAAGTGAGCATCGCCCCGGCATAAGCGTTGAGCGATTCTGCGATCTGCTCAGCATCTTCCAGCCGCGCACCAAAACCGGCGGCCATGGCGTGTCCACCCCCGCTCAATAAGTGAGAATGAGCCCGAATGGCATCGCCCAGGTGAAACCCCGGAATCGAGCGCGCGGAGCACCGAACGTCGCCCGTTTCACTGTCGTAGCTCATGGCGAACGCGGGACGTCCGAATTTCTCCACAAGCTTGCCCGCAACAAGGCCGATGATGCCCGGATGCCATTGATCGCTCCCGACGACGATGGCAAAAAGCGACTCGATATTGAGGGTCTCGACGTAGGCGATCGCTTCATCCACCATCTCTTTCTGACGATCTTTACGCTTCTTGTTAATCTCGTCCACTTCGTTGGCGAGCTTCTTGGCCACCGCCTCATCCTTGGTCATGAGGAGCTCCAGCGAGCGGGCGGCATCATCAATTCGGCCGGTTGCGTTCAGCCGGGGGCCAAGTTGGAAGCCGATGTTGCCCGCTTTGAGTTTGTCCTTCTCGTGTAGCTCGGACACTAGTTTCAGGGCCATCAAACCCTTCTTCTTGGTCTTGACCAGCGCCTCCAAGCCAAATTTGGTAATGATACGGTTTTCGCCGGTGAGGGGCATCACGTCAGCGACCGTTCCAAGCACGGCTAAGTCCAGAAAGTGCTCGTGATATTTTTCGATCGGCAACTCAAGTTCACGTGCAATCCCTTCGCAAAGCCGAAAAACCACACCCGCGCCGCACAGGTCCTTATAGGGATAAATCGAATCCTTGCGATGGGGGTTCACAATGGCGTGAGCGTTAGGCAAGGTATCGCCCACCAAGTGGTGATCGGTTACAACCACCCGCATCCCTGCTTCTAACGCGGCGTCAACTTGCTCATGCGCGCCAATGCCACAGTCGCAGGTGAGAAACAGCTTCGCTCCCATTTCCTTGGCTTTTTCGACTGCGCTCAGGTGGATGCCATAGCCCTCCTTCATCCGATGGGGAACGTGAGCGAAAACGTTGCAGCCAATATTGTCCAGGAATCGGGCGAGCAGACTCGCGCTAGTTACGCCATCTACATCGTAATCGCCATGAACAAAGATCAGCTCCTTGCTTTCGCGGGCCTTAAGAATTTCATCGCGCGCTTGGGCATAATCAGGAAGCAACCGGGGATCGCCAAGTTGATCCATTTTTGGATTCAAAAAGCGGTCAGCCGCAACGGGGTCCTCGTATCCACGCCGAACCAAAATCGCCGCAACCGCACTAGGAACCCCGAGCTCCGATTGCAACAAAGCCTCCTTCGCCGCATCACGGGGGAATGAATAGATGCGAAGAGGCACCAAAGACGTTGTCATACGTCTAGTATTGCAGAAGAATCTAGATCCCGGCGCGGGATCGGTCCATGGTGGCTTCCATTTCTCTTTGGCTCGCCAGGAACTCGTGCATCAGGGCGATGCGGAAAGGCTGTAAATCGGCCACGAAAACGCCCGCTTTTACCGCCGGGTCTTCGTCTACGAAGGACTGCGCCTCGGCGTAGCTGCGCGCACGAAACAAGACGACGGCGTAAGGGCGATCACCCATCGTGCGACCACCGAGAAGGATGTTCCCGCTGTTCAATAAGCGATTAAGGTGGTCAAAGTGTGCCGCCACCTTTTCGCTCTCCTCGTCCGTCACGTCTTCTGGAAAATTGTCTCGCGACGGGCGCAGAAAGATGATGTAATCTTCGATCTTAGAGCCCTTTTAGGAAATCGAGCAAGAGTTTTTTATCACTCGCGCTGAGTTTCCTATATTTATCTCGGATACTCAGAGCCTCTCCCTCATGGCGATCAACGGCTTCTTCTAAAGTTTTTGTCGAACCATCATGAAAATAGGGGCCAGAAATTCGCCCAATCCCCCACAGCGGAGCGGTTCGATATTCTCTTCGATTGGCGGGGCCGGTCGTGGTGAGGGTTGGCTTTCCGCGGGCCACGTCGTGGAGGAGCATATCGGAATAGGGCTCGATCAGTTTGTTCTTTAGAGCCGATAGTGTTGAGTCGCCGGTCCTGAGTTGCGGCGTATGGCAAGACGCGCATCCCACGGTATCGAACATCTTTTTGCCCGCCTCCTCAATCGCCTTTGCCCTTGGCGGGGCGAGAAGCCGGGTCATGGTTACGACCGAATTCACGCCGTCCTCGGTGAGCAGATTTGTACCAGTTCCTTTGCCAATAGTTAAACCGATCTCGGCTTTGAAAGCTCCCTTGGTGAAATCTGAGATCGTCGGAACGTTGGCTTTCCATCCAAAACGTCCAATCTTGCCATCAATCATCAGAGCCCGACCACTGATGCCATCCTCGTTCATATCATTAGGATCGGCTGCCTTTAGAATCTCGCTTTCCGGAACCGCTTCAAGTAGGCCAATGCCGTACAACTGTTGGGGCTTTCGCACCTCATAATCGCCAAACGGCAGGCGTTGGCCAACCAGCCGCCCATTGTTTTGCTCAAGCCACGAGAAGGTGCTCATGCCGCCCGGATTCTTTTTATCTTCGACAAAGAAGACGTGATTAAAGGGGCTCGCGGAAAAACCGCCGAAATTAGGTTCGGAATGGCAACTAACGCACGAACTGGAATTGAAGAACGCTTTCCCTTCCGCTGACCAAATTTTTGAAAACAACCGCCGCCCCGTCGAAAACGCCGTTTGCTCTTCGGGAGTCAATCCCTCAACCGCCTGCCCCAGCCTACCCCCGACCGTGGCGGGACCAGTATCAAATTGGGTGGCGGCAAGCCCCGCCCCAAAGATCAAGAAGATAACCGATTTCATCTAACCTATTATAAGCGGATTAAGCCGGATTCGTTTCAAAACACTCCATTTTTCCATCAGTACAAGCCCACAAATGGAACGTATTGAGGGTCGTCGCGGCTCCAAACTCGCCATCTCTCGAGAGCGCGAACACGACGCTCATGGTTTCGCCGGCTTGCGGTCGCCTTCTGACCATTTCTGCAATCGTCTTTTGGCAAGCCTGCCGGGGGGTCAATCCTGCTCGCATGTATTCAATGGTTCGGAACGACGACACATTGCGCCAGAGTTCCTCGCCCCAGCCCGTCGCCCCCGCCGCTCCAACTTCATCGTCGGCATAGATTCCCGCCCCAATAATCGGGGAATCTCCGACCCTTCCCGGAAGTTTCCAGGCCAATCCGCTAGTGGCGCTTGCCGCTACACAGTGGCCGGGCGTTTCAAGTGCAAGCATGGTTACAGTATCGCCATGATGATCGGCTTGGGACATGATTCGATCAGTGAGAGAGTGAACGTATTCCACGTCGTCCTTGTTTGTTCGTTCCGCCCACTCTTGATACCAAGCGCAATTCTGGGCGGTCATGAGGTTTTGTGGTTTGAATCCGTGTTTAATCGCAAATCTGCGAGCTTGTTCTCCCGCCAGCATGCAATGGGGTGTCTCTTCCATCACCTTACGCGCCACGCTTATCACCGGGCAAATACCCCTCACCGCGCAAACTGCCCCGGACGATAAGTCCGCCCCATCCATCATCGCGGCGTCGAGTTCAAGCTCGCCATCCGCATTTGGAAGGGATCCCAGGCCGATCGCGACCATTTCGGGGTCCAGCTCAGCCGCGGCAAGGCCTTTTTCCAGCGTCGTTCGGAGATCGGCTCCGGCGGATCGAGCAGCCCAGGCGGCGTCAATAGCAACTTTTCCGGGCTTATCCCAGGTGGAGAGAATGAGGGTCATTGTGCGCGCAAAGCGTACCTAAGAAGACCCCTTGATCCGCTTCACGAGAGTGGAGCCGAAAAGGAATCCGAACGAAGCTATAAGGAAAACAGCCGTGTAGCCATAATACTGCCCCGCCCATTGGCGATTGAGAAAGTCGAGCAAAGTCCCGAGGAAACCGGAAATCACCTGGGGGGTTGCCACGCTCATTTGCCACAGGCCCATATTCTTTCCGTATTCGATGTCGTCGCCTAGAACATCAGAAACCAGCGCCCAATCTGAGGAAATGTAAGCCCCGTAACCCATACCAAACGGAACCGCAAGTGCCAAAATCACCAGATAGTTAGGGATCAAGGCGAAGGGGACTAGGGCCGCAAACATCAGCCACCCCGCCCCGATTACTACCTTCTTCCGACCGATCTTGTTGACCCACCGTCCCGCCATCAATGCGGCAAAACCACCCGAAATTGAGATGATTACGGCGCACACAATGGCGGCGACCAGTGGGTCTTTTAAGATGAAATCGGGCACGATTGAGCCGGATTCTCGCAATGGTGGCAGGACCCGGTCGCTGAGATAGAACCGTAGGTAAGTGAGGATCATGTAAAAACCGAACGCGTTCAGGAAGCTCGTGATCCAGATCCACCGAAAGTCGGTGTGCCGAAACGGACTCCAAAAATTTCGCACGGAATGAGCCAGATCGAATTTTGTGTTCTCGATTGAACGAATAAATGGCTCTTCCTTTATCGTGAAGAACACCCAGAGCGCGCACACGACGTTTAGCATTGCCATCACCACGTACAACCCAAAAATGTTCTTTGCGAGCAGCACACCACACAAGGCGGCAACAAATTGCGCCATAAGCTTCAACAATCCCATGATTCCCGCCGCCCGCCCGCGAGACTCTTCGGGGATGTACTCGGGAACGATAGCACTGTACGGGCCCATGGCTATGTCATCAGAAATTTGCACGAGCAGGTAGCCGACAAAGAACATCCAAACTTGCCCTGCCAGGCCCAAAAAGATGAGCGAGAGACCGGTAAGGGCGCCTCCGATGGCAATAAAGGGTCGTCTTCGACCGAAGCGAGACTGGCAACGATCGCTGAGCATGCCGAAGAGCCCAGGGCCGATCATTGCCCAGATCGCTCCCACCATCACAATTCGGCCCCACCAGGAGTTCTTTTCCCCTCCGGGGACGACGTTTTCTACCTGCCCAGCAAGCAGGAAGAACATGATGAACCACTTGAAGCTATTGGCAAACCACAAGCTGGAAACAGCGGTGTACCAACTCGTTGTATCACGAAACCCGCCATTGCGGATTGGCTCTCGATTATCGGGCATACGGCATTTTAGCCTACCAATGCCAGCGAAGCGTTCGCGCAGTCTTGTAGGTGGTAGCGTCCCAAGGCAGTTTCACCATGGGTTTGTACGTTCGGTTCTGGGTAGCGACCATGTCTTTGATTGAGTTGATTCGCCGACCATCGTCGGGGTGGGTGGAGATGAATTCCGGCGGTTTGGGGCCACTCGCCGCCTTCTTGAGGAATTCAAAAACGTCTATGATCCCCTGTGGATTAAAACCAGCATCCACCATCATCTTGAAACCTTCTCGGTCGGCCTCGCTCTCGTGTTTCCGCGAAAACGGCAGGCCAAGCAGAACCTCTGAACTCAAACCGAGGAGTTCGCCAGCAGTGCGACCAACTCGCCCAAAAATCAGAATGCTCGTTAAGAGCAGGTCGCGCTTCTGCTGCTCTCCGTAAGCATAGGCCCAATGTTCGCGCCGACTGTGAACAATCTCATGGCCGAGAATTCCCGCAATCTCGTCCTCGGTCTTGAGTTTATTTAGCAGTCCAGAGAAAAAGAAAACCGGCCCACCGGGAAGAGCGAACGCGTTAATTTCTTTGCTATCAACCACATCAAAACTGTATTTCCAAGGTTCTTTTGAATCGTCAACTGTCTTCAACACGCGCTCCGCAATCCGCCGAAGCATGATGACCCGCGCGTCGGTTGCGGGAAGGATCTTTTCTTTCTTCCGGATTTCTAAGGCAGCCTGCTGACCAAGCTTCACTTGATCGGCTTTACTCGGCTTGAACATATCAGCCTGGGCTACATTTATTGAAAGCGCTAGGCTAGCAACCAAAATGAATCGCGAAGTCATGGTTGTTATTTTGACTCGCTTTGCTAGGTTTTGGTTGCACTCCGGTGTAGAATCTTGGAGTGGCGATGTATGTGGGGCTTTCGGGGTTCTCTTATAAGGAGTGGCAAGGTGAGGGCCGGTTCTACTCTCCCGACCTCAAGGCCAAGGATTTCTTTAAGTTCTATTCAGACAATTTCAACACCGTAGAAATGGACTCGACCTGGTATCGAATGCCGCCCGAGAACGGGGTAAACAACTGGGTAAAGCAAGCTCCTCCCGGATTCAAATACACGTTCAAAATGCATCGTGATGTCAGCCATCTGCGCCGGTTGAAACCCGAGTCCATCGAATCGGTAAAGTTCTTCATCAAACGGCTGAAACCCGTCCTGGATGCGGGCCAAGTAGGATGCGTTTACATCCAACTGCCCCCCAACATGAAGCGAAGTGACGAGCGGCTCATCGGATTTCTGGAACAGCTACCGCTTACAGCCGAGGGTAGCGACGTCGTCATTCCTTGGGGGATTGAGTGGCGCCACGAAAGCTGGGATCAGGATGAGATCGGCGGTTTGATGGCTTCAAAAAGTGTGTGTTATGTGGCCTCCGACAACGATGATAGGAGGGGAGTGATGCGCGACACTGGCTCGGTGATTTACGCTCGAATGCGACGGGAAGAGTACTCGGATGAGGAACTCAAGCGATGGGCGGATTGGTTTAGCCAGGGCCTCGCGAGCGGAAAGGATGTGTTCGCCATGTTCAAGCACGAAGACGACGGTTCCCCGTGGCGGGACGCCTGGCGGTTGCTCGATATCATGGGGCTGAGAAAGTGAGTCCGGGGCCAGCGGCAGTGTACGAAATGGTCCGAGCGGTGCCGCATGGATTCGTCACCAGCTACGGCGCCCTCGGCCAAGCTTTAACCAATCCAGTTTCCGGTTTAGTCGTGGGCAATTGGATGAGCAAATGTCCAGAAGATGTGCCATGGTGGCGAGTGATCGCTAAGGACGGGCGCCTCGTTATCTTCAAAAAAGACGCCGCGGTCGCAATGTTGCAAAGGAAGATGTTAGCGGATGAGGGAGTAAAATTTGACGACCAAGAGCGGGCCATCATGAATGGACGCTATTGGGAACCGCGCTGACCGCTCATGCCAAAGCGGTAAACTAGTAGCCTGGTCGCGGGTGAGTGGCGAAATTGGTAGACGCACTGGATTTAGGTTCCAGCGCCTAATAAGCGTGAGAGTTCAAGTCTCTCCTTGCCCACCAGGCCCCTTAGCGTGCGGGGGGTCCGCACCGTGCTACTTACTGAAATTAGGGAAAGCCGTCCTATTTTAACATCTGTTTCGCAATAATCAGCTTTTGAATTTCCGTCGCGCCTTCGCCTATTTCGGTCAACTTGGCATCGCGCCAAAGTTTTTCGATGAGGTAATCACGAGTTAAACCTCGACCGCCGTGAATCTGCAACATTTTGTTCGTAACGTCTCGCGCCGTCTCCGAGGCAAAAAGTTTCGCATACGAAGATTCTGAAACTACGTTCATGCCTTGATCGTACATCCAAGCCGCTTTGTGAACCAAACCCTGCGCGGCGGCGACCGCCATAGCGCTCTCTGCGACCATGTTCTGCACGGATTGCATTTGGGCTAGGGGCCGATTAAACTGTTGACGCTGCTTCGCGTACTCGACGCCTTCTTCCAAGGCCTTCTCGGCGATGCCGAGAGCCATCGCCCCAATCCCGATTCGCCCCCGATACAGCAAGGAAATGACCTGTTCAAAGCTGCCCGGCGTATGCCAGGCAACGGCGTTGTTCATTTTAAAGTGTAGCGTATAGGAAGCGGAAACGCTGGATGTGGGAATGCGACCGATTTCCTCGAATCCCAGTTGGTCCTTCTCCATAAAGAATCCGGTTAACTCCGTCTCACTTACGCGGGCGATGATGATAAACAACTTAGCGAATCCGCCGTTGGTTATAAACATCTTTTCGCCGTTAAGATGGAAAAATCCGGGCTTTCCTTCAATAGGCGTGGCAAAAGTTTTTACTCGGCGAGCATCGGACCCCGCGTCGGGTTCGGTGAGTCCCCAAGACAAAGGAATGTCGCCACTGAGCACGCCGGGCAAATACTTTGCGCGCTGCTCGTCATTGGCAAAGTGCTCAAAATGGGCCACGCACAGCGCGTTTACGGCGGCAATGTTCATCGCCAAAGCGGGGTCGCCCTTGGCCAGCAATCTGCACATCTCGGCATACGTTTGGCAGGAGTAACCCCGCCCTCCAAAGGATTTCGGTAGAACACAGCTACTCAAACCCTTTTCGGCGCAGATTTTCCAGATATCGGCGGGGAAGGTATCGGCTTCCCATTGGCGGGTTTGGGGCAAAACGTAGCTGGAAACAAAATCTTCGACCTGGCTCAGAAACTGCTTCTCTTCGTCGGTGAAGTGAAGAATCATACTGCGAGAAGTTTACTCGCTCGGCTCTAGTCGGGTTTACCCAATAAACGGGCTAGGCGCTGCAATACGCCCGGAGCTTGGCCAAGGAGCGCGTAAGTTTGACCGTTTTGTTGCCAGACCAGCGCTTGACCGCTCGCGGGCGGTTGGAATCGGATCAGCCGACCCGATTGAAAGAGTGTAACCCGACCGATTTCTCCTTCATAAACCTGCACAAGAAAATCTCCAAACCGGCTTTCATGTTTTTGGCTGGATTGCAAAAAGAATTGCGGCTTTGGCAAAAAAATGGGGGTCAGGCCTATCGCTTCGGCAATTCTTCGGCTCACGTCGAGGGGGTTGATAGTCTTCGCATTCGGGACATTTAGTTCGAAATCAGCCGGCCGAGGGCGACGAGTCTCGTAGTTGACAGATTCAAACTCGAACGAGGCTTGAACATGGCCAGCGGCGTTGTAGGTCACTTTTTTGAGGGGGAATCCTGTTTGGGTATCTAGCCACAATTTAACTTGCATGAGGCCGCGAGGGTTAAAAAATGTTACAGCGGTCGTCGCTTGACCGGCCACCTTCCCGCCATCGGCCACTTCAAACTTGACACGCCTTCGCACAAAATTCAGAATGCGCTCATCTTGGCTTGCGGGATGCAACTCGGTCACCACTACTTCATTTCGAACCGGGTCATAGTGTTTGCGAATGTTCCGGCTTTCGACGATAACCTGACCAAACATAGGAGAGTTCTGAGGGTACGTGGTTCTCATGTGTTCCCCATTCTTAACGATAAATTCGGTGATCGGCTTTGCCCCTTGCCCGATTTCAATACGTCGGGTTCCGGCCACACGGCCCGCCCGCATGAACTGGGCAAATGATCGAATTATCGGCGGAACATCAGCGGTTCGGGCCATAACGGGTTGAGCCTGTATTGACCCGATTGCCAACCCAACATTCGCGACGGTAAGGAGAAATCTCATTGTCTAGATGCCACCCAGGCTCAAATCAGCCGGCTCCTCGATGAATGCAACCCCGGAATACTCCGCGGGTTGGGTTACGCCTAGGTCACCATAAGCCACGCTCTGCTCGTGGGTTTCAAGCATCCAATCCACGACGTTTGGCTCTGCGCTTACGGAAGCAACTGGCATGGGCCGCATCTGGAAGATCACGACAGCCATCAGAATCCCGGCGAGGCCAACTGCCGCGGTTGGCTTGAAGACGTTCGCAAACGGCCTCGCTTTTCGGGGCTTGGCAAGCACTCTCACCCGTTCGTTAAGCTGGCTGCGCCAAATTAAGTTAGGCGAATCTTCGGGCAACCGTCGCAGGAGTCGAGCGATCAGGCTTTGTTTGCGCTCGCTGTGTAATGCGACAAGCTTGGCATCAAGATCGCCCCGCCATCGGGCCGTCGGATGAATGTCCGGCAGTTGGCCCGCCAGCGGAACCGCCTCATGAGCGAGCGCGGCAATTCTCTCATCTAGCGAAGCCCGCCAGGATGCAGGAGGCTCGATTTCTGGCAAAGCGACGACAAGGCTGATGGCCTGGAGCTCTCGGTCGAGCTGCTTTCGCCACTCGCTACTTGGTTCAAATTCAAGAAGCGAACCCATGATGGTTTTGTCAGTTTCTTCGAATTCGTTCATCAAGATTGGCCTCCTAGATAGATTGATAAGTGCTTGTGTAGATGGGTTCTGGCCAAGAAAAGTCGGCTCTTAACTGTACCCAAAGGCAAATCCAGGGTTTGTGCGATTTCATCGTAAGCAAAGTCTTCTCGGTCGTGCAAGAGCAGGACAGTTCGCAGTTTCTCGCTCATACACTCTAACGCGGCCTCCACTTGGGACATAAGCTCGCTGTTCAGGACCATTTGCTCGGGCTGCCAGCGGTCGTCCCCGATATCCCAAGTGCCTTCTTCGGGATCGCAATCTAAACTCGTTTCATTGAGCGAACGGTCACCTTTTCGCAAGCGATCTATGCATAGATTATGAGCGATTCTGAACAACCAAGTTCGCAAGCTGGATCGTCCGTCGAAGCGATCAAACGCTTGGAACGCCTTGATGAAAACCTCTTGGGCAACGTCATCAGCGTCTTCAGAGTTACGAAGCATTCGCTTCACGTAGCCGTATATTCGGGTCTGGTACGTGTCTACAAACCGACCAAACGCCTCTGGGTCACGGCGTTTACACCGTTCCACTAGCGCTTGTTCTAGGCTCGGATCCATGTTAATCCGCGCCGTTCGTCCGAACGTGAGTTCCATCTTATGTAAGGCTAGACGCGCGAAGCCATTCAAAGTTCACTTAACGGGACAGAATTGCCAACGTTACCAGCATCCCGTTATGGAAACCATGCATGACCATCGCCGGATATAGCGAGCCGGTCTGATAGACGGCCAATGAGCACACAACACCGATCATTGCCAAGGCCCCCCAAGCTGGAATACCGGTCGAGTGCATGGATGCAAAGAGCAGATTGGTGATCACGATCGCAATCCAAGCCTTGCCTGTAAAGCGGTGGAGGGCGGGCAAGATTAGCCCACGAAAAATGATTTCCTCCACAATCGGCGCAACAATGACCGCCCCAAAAACAATCGCAACGGTTGACCACAGTCCAGAGGTCGCGAGGGCAGTTGCCGCGTCGTGCTCAGGTGTTGGAAGTCCGCTAAACAACTTCATCCCTAGAAGTCCCACAAGAATAATGGCGGGAACGCTGGCAATGTAAATTCCGATTCCAATTGGAATCGCCGTTCGGGGCGCATCTGCACGTTGGAAGTTGGCAGTTCTTACTCCAAGGAACTCGCCGCGCACGAGTGTTACAATCGCCGCGATTGAGACCATCGAACCAATCAATGACCAAGCCCCGCTCACCAGTTGTTTGGGTTGTGAGAGCTCAAACAGGACATTTAGGCCAAAAAACGCGAGTAACAATTGAGCCGCGCGCAATGCAAGAACATCAGACTGAAAGAGCGACATCGGCAACGCTGGATGACCGCGACGGATAAGGTCAGGATGCTTGTAGAGGAAGATGAAGGCGATGATGAATGGGGATGCAATGATACAGATAGCCAGGCCCACGGCAATCACCGCTATTCCTAACGCATTTTTCTGGAACTCGCTCCAATCCGCGGATAAGCCTGCCTTCTCTCTTGCTCTCAATCGCACATAGCTATCCAACTTTCCTGGGCCAAGTGGCTTTGTGAGTTTATCGAGAGTTATTCTGTCGAGCTTCTTGCTCTCAAGAATCACGGCGATGGCTCTCAGGCGAGGAGAGGAAGCGGCTTTAAGGACAGCGACATCAGACTCAAGCGGTGGTTTGCCAGAGAGGTCCATATAGGCTGCGGCGTAGGCCGCACCGGAAGTCCCCTTCTGGCGCAACTCGGCCAGATCTCGGTCGGTTTGAGCGGGTGCCTCCGCGGGCCATGCTTTAGACTTTATGGCCCCCACCTGGGTCGCAAACTGTTGTTCGATCTGGGAGAGGTTGTCCTTCTTGCTGGTCCGCCCAAAATAGGTGCTAACGCTTAGTGAAATCAGCATCGCTAGGAAGAGCGCCAGTGTTATCCAACCAAACCACAGCCGCTTAGTAGCGATGGGCTCTGGTCCTTCCAAATATTCTAGCGGTGGCGGCGATTCAGACATCTGCTGTTGAATCTACCAGAGTTGGGTTTAGCTTCGAATGACAGGAGTTCGAGAGAGGTCATGCAAAGCCTAATAATGTATGAAAATGTGTACCACTATTCGCCCCGTCTTAGTTTGCGCCTTCGAATCGAGCGATTATGACTAATAATAGATATGTGAAGTTCACTACTCGTGCCATTCGTGTTGCCCAGGACCCCGATAAGGAAGCCAACGCCGTCATCCAGCCAATTTTCCAGTCGGCGACGTTCGCGTGGAACAGCCTTGACGAAATGCCGGCCCATGATTACACTCGCGTGTCAAACCCCAACCGTTCGACGCTGGAAGCGGTGTTAGCTAGCCTTGAAAATGCGAACCACGCAGTTTGTTTTGGCAGCGGCATGGCGGCAGTTATGGCCGCGTTTAGCTTAGTGAAATGTGGCGAGCATATCCTCATGGCGAGCGATATCTATGGCGGCACGCAGCGAGTTAAAGACAAGTTGTTGCCAACCATGGCGATTGAGGCGAGCGAATTCGATGGTCACTCCGTTGCAAGCTTAGAAGCCGCGATCCAGCCTAACACCAAGATGGTGATTTTTGAAACGCCGACCAATCCAAACCTCAGTGTCATGGATATCCGGGCGATTGCGAACTGCTGCAAGAAGAACGGTCTCCGTTGTGTGATTGATAATACGTTCGCTTCGCCCTATGTTCAGAACCCGCTTGACTTGGGTTGCGATATTGTGATTCACTCCACCACCAAATACATCAGCGGCCATAGTGACATCATCGGCGGCGCTTTCATCTGCAATGATCCCGACATCCAATATCGTGTTTTCGAGTATTCGAAAACGGTGGGGGCCGTTCCTTCGCCGTTCGACTGCTGGCTCACCCTACGCGGGGTCAAGACCCTTGCTCTTAGAATGGAACGTCATTGCCATAATGCTGCTCTCGTCGCTAACTATTTGGCTCAAAACCCTCGAGTAAAGACCACCTATTATCCCGGCCTAACCAGCCATCCCGAGCATGCGATTGCCAAGAGCCAAATGAGCGCATTCGGCGGAATGGTCTCGCTTGAGGTTGATGGCGAAGCGATCCACGCCAAGAGGATTGCCGAAGCAACTCGGATATTCATGCTTGCTGAAAGCCTGGGTGGGGTCGAATCCATTATTGGCTACCCAACCCTTATGTCCCACGGGGCGATGACCGAAGCCGAGCGTCAGGCGAAGGGCATTCGGCCCACTCACTTGCGACTCAGCGTTGGAATTGAGGATAGCGAGGATCTATTGGAAGACCTCGATCAGGCGATTGCACGGGCGTTCATCGGTTCAACTGAGCGGGTTTTAGTGACGGTGTAGCAGCTTCCCGAATTTCCCCGAAATCACGCGTTCATCACACCCAGCACGACAAGTTCGAAAAGGTTAGGGATGGCAAAACTTGCCCTGAGGATAGCCCCGATGCCGTTAACCATATCCTCAAACCCGCCAACTAGGGCAATGAAGGTGAGGAGGATGGCAACGACGGTTTTAAGGATAGCGATAAGGGCTTGGAGGATGGCAATAAAGGCTTCAAGGAGGGCAATAAAGTCTTCCGAGAGTTCCCTGAGGAAGTTTTGGGTAAGATTTGCACTGATAGTGACGATGGGAGCAGATGCGAGGATTTTCTCAGAAAACTCTCGCAATTTGCGCCGAAAGGCAGTTCCAAACTCACCTTTCGTGGAGGTTACAAAATGGCAACTGACTGGGTAAAACAAAACTCGCTTGATCTTATCGCGCAAATTGATCAATTTATCACTGCGCTTAACACACCGGGCGGAATCGCCGCGAGCGGATTAACGGCCCCGCAATTGACGGCCCTGGGCACGAAGAAAACCGATCTTCAAACGAAATACACCGCCCAACTTGTGGCGGAAGCGGCTCGAAGCGCGGCGGTGGACGCCACCAAAGCGAGCCAAACTCTCGCCGCCAATGAATTGCGCTTGCTGGGGGGAGCCGCCAGAAACAACACGAACATGACCGACCCGATTCGGAACGCCGCCGGGCTCACCGTGCGCGATACCCAACCCACGCCCGGCGTCTTGCCCGTGGTTGACGATCTCGCCGTTACCGGTCGCCCGAACGGGAATAATTTCCTGGATTGGGGAACTCCGGCGGGCATCGCCGATGGCATAATTTGGGAAATAGAATCCGCCCTCGGCTCATCCGGCCCCTGGCTCCTAGTCGGCTCCACCTCGCGAACCGATTTCATCCACGAAGGCTCCGGAGCGGGAGTGCATCGCCTCTATCGAGTAGTAGCCAAACGCGGCGACCGAAGGGGAGAGGCGGGGAATGAAGCGGCGGTTTATGGTTAGCTTTGGCGGGAATAGTTTCAAACGTAGAGGGTGATTTCGGGGGGCTGGCTTATGAACCGATGGATCGTCTCGATAGCAATCTGGGGATTGTATGGCGTCGCACTCCTTTTGCCCGCTCAAATTGACGTTGACCCCAACGGTTCGCAAGTTGTTTTAGGTTGCGAAGCGTTGTTGTATGGATGGGCCTGGCCGGGAACCATCCCGGAGCTTGCGAACGTGGCACTGATTGTCGGCTGGATTTCGTTCCTCAGGGGAAAGGCGCGGTTGACAGTTGCGGCGGGAGTGCTGGCGGTGGCGCTGAGCGTGACCGCACCGGCTATCTACGGTTCGGAATCTTCCAAGCTTGGCACCGGGTACTTCCTATGGGTCGCCAGTTGCGTTGCCCTGACGATCCCGGCAGTTTTCAATACCCTGCGGCGCATGGTTGACGCGTTGCCGATGCCGACCAGGGTTACGGTGTCCTTCACTCGGCCCGCAGGTCGCGAATTGTGGAAAAGCCTCGGACCCGATTCGTTGGGCAGGTTAGTGATCGACATGCCCATGTTCGCTTTGGCGATCATGATAGGGAGTGCCATAAGGCACGGAAGCCCAGAGCTTGCCGCCGGCAGCATCGGCTCACAGCCCTATGTCATTAACCTAGCTATTCCCGCCGTGATGTTGGCTTGGAGGCTGCTGCTAAATGTATTTGTGGTTCGCCGACAATTTCGCGATAGTGGGGCCTTCGGTATTGGGCTTTACTGCCTCGTGGCGGTTGTATCTACAGAAAACTCGAAAGGCGTGGGCTACCATTTCTCAGGTTACTGGGCCCAGTTTGTTCCTATGGTGCTCTGGATCTTTGGTTCGAAACTCATCTGGAGTTTGATAAACGGCAGACTCAACAGGAAGGAAGCTACGGAGGTTGTTGAGTGAGCTACGGACACCGGATTTCAAAGCTTGAGCTAGCGCGCACTTCGCGCCACACACCGCCCCTGTGCTGTGTGGCGCTCCCAGCCCTGAATGAGAGTTCCATCCGCCCCAATGTCTAGCGCCAGTGCTTTTTGACATCCTCTAGGATGCCATCAAGGCTCTCGGGCCGATAGGTGAAGTAAGGCATGGGCAGGATGACGGCGGCGCGGTATCCGGCTTCGATGGGATGGGCCTGGAAGGTGACCTGAGGCTCAAGTTCGTGGTAGCAAGGCTCGATTCTCCAAACGCCCCACGAGGCCGGATGGCCCATGTTGAACCGCTTTAGCATTCGGACAATATTCGGCGCGATCCTGGCGCAGAGGTCGAGCCGGAGCAAGTGATGGTCGTGCCACTCGAACTCCTCTGCCCCCGGAGGAACGACCGACACCGCGCCCTCGATGACCTTGGCGCAGTTGGGCTCGCGGGCTTCCCAGTCCTTGGCCCACTGGACCTTTTCGTTTGACAGGCCGACCCAAATTCGCTTGAAGAGGCCGTTGGGATATTCGGTGCGCTCCATCGGGTGGGCGCGGGGGAATTCCGGCACATCGTCCGGGGTTTTGAGTTGTTTGGGATCTGGTTTCATGGGCGCGGCCATTCCGGCCGCGCACGGCGTTCCATCCTGTAGCCTCGGCAACATCTTTTCGAGGCCCATGAAGTGCAGCTTCGCCCAGCGGTTGATTGGGAATGCCGAGATCACCTCGAGCATGAGAGCATTGAAATCATTTGACCGAGTGCTAAAGCATGATCCTCTCGGCGGCCCGGCGAGGTCCGGCGTTTCATCCGTTCCGGGGGGCAGATAGGCTTCCCACGTGATCCATGGGTGCTTGAGGCTTAGGACGGCATAGGTGGGGAGGCTCTGCCACAGGATCATTCCGAATTCATTGAGCGTTTCTTCTGGGGCAATGTTGTGGGGGAAGTCGCATTTCGTGAGCTCCGCGACGGACGTGCCCAATTTCGCGGCTTGGTTGAGGGCGGCGTTGATCTGATGCGCGTTCACGAACTGCAAGGGCCAGGGGATGTATTTGTAATCCAATCGCTGCGTTCCGTCTTCGAGAGTTTGCATGCAACTCGGCGGGCAATAGCCAAAGCCAATGAGGATGTCAATATTTAGCTGATCATTTTCGGGCATAACTGGTAACTTCGTTGTAGCACATTCCGGTGGCAGCAACCGGGGGCTTTGTGAACTGAAAACCTCAATCCCGCCCGGTATTCGGGTTACTTCCCCGTCACATACTTCTCTAGCCACGCCGTCCACCTGGCCCACATATCCATGATCGTTTCCTTGGCGACTTGGCCGTGGTCTTCGTAGGGATACATGTAGAGCGCGGCGGGCTTGCCTATGCTCTCCAGCACGCTGAACATGCGCTCGCTGTTGATTGGATCGGTGCCGACGTTTTGGTCTTCCATTCCGCAATACATCAGCAAAGCCCCGGTCATTCGATCGGCGTAGAGAAGGCTAGACATTTCCAGATAAGTGTTGCGGCCGGCAAAAATATCACGGCGCTCGGTTTGAAAAGACATGGGGGTGAGGGTTCGGTTATAGTTCCCCGCCCCTGCTATTCCGGCTTTGAAAAATGGCGTGTGAACCATCGCGTTTGCGGTGCTGAACCCGCCGTAGCTATGGCCGCCGAGGGCCAGTTTCGTGCGATCAATAAACCCCTGTCGCTCAAGCTCATCAATCGTAGCCGATAGGTTGTTACGGAGGTCGTTGACATAGTAATCATTCATGCGCCCTTCGGGGCCAACAATCGGACAATCGGGCTCGATAAAGGCGTATCCCATTCGGGTGAGAAGGGCCATGGAATTGGGAGAGGTCGTCGGAAACAGATTTTTATTGTAGTTTCGTAGCCCTCGGTCGTAAGTTGCCTGATCAGTGAACTCGCTCGGATAGAACCAGAACATCGCCGGGAGTTTCATGCCCTTGGAGTGCCATTTCGGAACCGTAACCTTAACCAAAAACTTGAAACCGTCGGGCCGAGTCACGAAAACGCGATACCGCTGGGCCTCCGAAAGATCAGGGGCGTAGTCCTTGTTAAGCGTCAAGACTCGACCAGCTCGGCCTTCGTACAAGTAGCTGTTGTTGACCATAGTTGGCGATTGCCGATCCACCACCAATTTCGACCCGTCATCAATGAGGAAACTGTTCAGAGTTTCGTAAGCATCGGCAGAGCTTTCAAAAATGCGGGTGGTTTTGCCGTTGGCAACCTCAACTTTATCTAGGAAGGGACGGGGGGCCTCCTTCTCGACATCCTTGGTCGCGGTGGAACCGCGCAGAAAAACAAACCCATTTGATTCCCTTACGACACCAACGCCCAAAGCCCCATCCTTCATCACGAGAGAGCCTGGATTGGCATCAGCGTCGGCCGTTTTGCGGGTTGAAAGTTGTTGCTTTACTCCCGACGCAAGGTCTATTCGAACCTGATTCTCGTTGCCGGAAACGGTTTCAGAAATGTAGATTATTTTGGCGTCATCAGAATAGGCGAGCGAGTTAATTCCGTTTTCGGATTGATATATGGTCTTGATATCGCTTGCGCCGAACGGAGCAATCCACTGAATAACACGATCTCTTCGTGCGGGTCCCGCCTGCCCGGCCGCACCCGCCCCGCCTCCTCGTCTTCCCTGCTCGTCTTCGTTTCCGCCAGGTGTGGCGCTGGGAGAGGCGGGGGCATTCCCCACATAGCTAAACCCATCCCCGCCCGGACGCCATGCGAGTAGCCGCTTGGATTCGGCCTGAGCCGCAGCATCGGCACCAGAAGCCGAGAGTTTACGGTCACTTAACGTGGTCAAAACTTTTCCGGCAAGGTCCCAAACTTCTTCTTTGCTACCAAAGCTTGAGACGGGAACGAGATAAGAGTAAGGCTCTTGGATAGTCGAAACCCGCAAGACATCGCCCTTTGGCGCCGGATCGAAACTGCTTATTGGGGCGGGCGCGCCGATGTTTTGGACCGTTCCCGCGGGAACCGCAATCTTGGCAAGTTGACCGACCAAAAAATATCTCAGCCTGATTTTGTCATCGTTATTCTTGAGCAAGTTCCGATAGGTTCGAAGATTATTCTTGTTTGGATCAGCAACTTGGACTCGGGGTTGATTGGCGACTCCAGAAGCCACCGGAACCGGCCCGCGATTTGCCGGTATTTGCACGCAAAAAATGAACTTCGAGTCACCTGACCAGGCCATCCGCGCGTTTACGGCCAGGAGCGAAACCTTGGTCAGTCGGTTCACTTTTCCGGTTCGGGGGTCAGCAAGATAAATGTGCGTAGCGTCCTCATAGTGCGCAAGAAAAGCGATCCGACTTGAATCGGGAGACCACGCCGCATCGCTTATCACGGAGCCTCTAGGGGCTTCAATTCGAGTGCTCGTCCAATCTTGAGCGCTCAGGATGGAGAGCGCAGTGGCCCCCCGAGTAGAAAGAGACCGAGCGCGATTTGCCTTAGGGTCAATCTGAAGGCCGCCTAAGTTCAAGTATGGCTTAGCCATATCGCTCAGCTTAACCATCCCCGGCGACTCTAGCTGGGCGAAATAATTTAAGTCCGGGCTTTGATTTCCTAGCACGGCGTTCAAGTGCCGAGGCGCATCCAGGAAGCTCTGAATCTCTTTGGGCGGCGACGCATATCTCTCGGCATCCAAAACTTGGGCGGTGCCCAATGAAGAGAGGGCGAGGGCGACAAAAAGCAAACGGTGACGCATCCTTGCATTTTATAGCGAAGGAATCGGAAAATGCTTGTTGAATCCGGCAACGTCAGAGGTGGCTTCCGAACTATGGGAACGGCGGTCAAGACCGGTAGGGGTCAAGCCAAGGATTTTCTTCAAATTTCTGTCAATTTCCTTGCAAAAACTTCCGAGCGAAACCGCTAGTTACAGTTCCTCCCCTCATTGCCTTTTGGGGAGGTATCTCTGCTTGTGGGCGGGAGCAATTGCGCATACCCGGCCGTTTCGAACATAATCATTCCCGAAATGAAGTGCCCGAACTGCCAAACCACGCTGAACATTTCTGATCGAAATGGCATTGAGATTGACTTTTGCCCGTCCTGCCGGGGAATCTGGTTGGATCGAGGCGAGCTTGATAAAATCCTCGAGCGACAGCCCGGCAATCCGCAGGACAATCGAAACCGGGACCAGAACCAGAATCGCGATGATGTTGAAGGCGGGCGGCGCGGATTTCTGGCTGACCTGTTTGACTTCTAACCCCAGGTCTCCGGCATTCCTTTCCCAATTTCGGCGTCTATACCAATTGAGGTGTAAGAAGTGTCCCGGGAAAAGTTTATTGAAGTGACGCACTATTTGCTGCGCGTGATTGCAGGGTTGCTTATGATGCAGCACGGAGGGCAGAAGATATTTGATTGGTTTGGCGGCGTGCCCGCGGCGGCGGGCGGCCATCCGGCGATGTGGTCGCAGATTTGGATCGGAGGCATGATCGAGTTCTGGGGTGGATTGTTTGTGATGATCGGATTGCTGACCCGACCCGCTGCATTTCTCCTGAGCGGAACAATGGCGGTCGCCTACTTCCAGTTCCACCACAAAATGGAACTGTTCTGGCCGATGCAAAATAAAGGCGAGGCGGCGGTGCTCTACTGTTTTATTTTCCTTTTCCTCTGCGCCTATGGCGGCGGACGACTGAGCCTTGACGCCCTAATCCAAAGTAAACGCAAGCCGGGTCAACCCGATTGACCCAACCTTGCAACGACAGCTCCGGTAATACCGCATACTATTGGGAACCGGAATGACTGATCAACCCATCAGCCGACCGCTATGGAAAGAGCCGACGGTTTTGCGGCTCTTAATCGTTGCTGTACTTGCCGAGGTCGGCTATGCGGTGCTGAACATCTCAACGATGCCCGTTTATTTGCGAAATGATCGCAACTTCGGCGCATCGGCGGTCGCTCTGGTTCTCACTGGGTTTCTGATAAGCGAAGCTGTAATGAAGGGCCCGATGGGGCATTTTGCGGATCGTTATGGAAGCCGGCGGCTGATGATGATCGCGCCGCTGATTACGATTTTCACCTGCGCAGTGTCTCTTTTCTTGCCGCGTTCTGATGGTGGTCTTGCTGAAATCTTTAGCTTCGTGATGCTCCGGCTCCTCGATGGCGTTGGGGCAGCCATGCTCTGGCCATCCGCGTTTGCCTTGATGGGAAATTCCGTCCCCGACTCAAAGCGTCAGCAAGGAATGTCGCTCTTGAATATGTGTTACATGGTTGGCATCGCGCTAGCATTGCCTATTGGGGGCCTCGTTGAGGACTCAACCGCCGCGATTTTTAAGAATTCAACTGGCTCGAACTCCGGTGGAATCATGCTGGCCGCGCTTCTCTTTGGGCTAGTCTTCCTCACCGCCTACCGCTATATCAAAACCGACGCCAAACCCGACGACGACGATGCAGAGCCTCAAAGCATAAAGACTCTCCTGCTAACCTTTAAGCAGATTCCCGCCTACTTGATCTTATCACTCGTGACCTTTATTGGTCTCGGATTCCCGATGACAATCATCAAGTTTTTTGCGTTGGATGAGTTCGGGCTCACCGCGACCCAGTTCGGTGCATTCGTTATGCCAGGCGCGATTGCGATGGCGGTTTTTAGCGTGCCTGTTTCAAGAATGGGAGAGAAATGGGGCAAAGCTCGGGCGGTTCACATCGGCATGGCCCTGTGCGCCACCGGCATCTCCATCATCTGCATGGGAGCGTTCTTCAAGGTTTTTCGCGTCCCGCTTTTGCTTGGGTTGGCGGGCTTGCCGGTTGGTTTCGGATTCCTCTTGGTTGTGCCGGCATGGATGGCAAGCGTTTCCGACCTTGACCCTACAAGACGCGCCGCAAACATCGGCGCGGTAATGACGGCCCAAGGAATCGGAGCGGTAATCGGGGCACCTCTTGGCGGAGTCGCTTATGAGAAGATGGTCCCCATCGGCGATGCGCTTAAGCTCACGCATCTGGGTCACTATTCACCGTTTTTGGCGATGGCGGCGTGTTTGTGGGCTGCTTTCGTGCTCTCGCTGCGAATTCTGAAAGAGCCATAAACGCTCGCCTCCCCAAATAGAATAAAATTGGCAGGTTCAATGCCCACTCCTCCCGTCCTTAATGTTGGGTTCTACAACTATGTTCTAACCGAGAAAATCGTTGCGATGATTTCCAGCGAGTCTGCCCCAATGCGGCGCATGGTTCAAACCATGCGAAATGACCGCAACCTGGTGGACGCAACCCAAGGGCGTCGCACCAAATCTCTGATCTTTACGAATAGCGGCATGATCGTGCTTTCCGCAATTAGCCAAGAAACGCTTGCCAAGAGGCTCTCAACCGGCGAAACCGGCATCGAAGTGGTGACGGATGAAGAGTAGCCAGATTAAGCACACCCTCCGGCACCTTCTCGCGCCCCTGCGTGGCAAGGACATCGGAATTGATCTCGGCACCGCCAATACTCTGGTTCACGTTGCCGGCCAAGGCATTCTCTTACGCGAGCCCAGTGTTGTTGCGATCAATAAAGACAATG
Source organism: Armatimonadota bacterium (assembly GCA_031386985.1). GTDB lineage: Bacteria > Armatimonadota > Fimbriimonadia > Fimbriimonadales > Fimbriimonadaceae > JANJUB01. Next base: position 8,177 of record JANNCV010000016.1, on the reverse strand, counting down.
GCTCTATAGTCGCCGTTGGCGAAGAAGCCAAGCGAATGCTTGGTCGAACTCCAGCGAATATCGTCGCCATTCGGCCCCTTCGCGATGGCGTTATTGCCGATTTTGACCAAACCCTCGCAATGCTGAAATATTTCATTGATAAGGTTTCGCGCTCTCGCTTTGCCCGGCACTCGGTGGTCGTCGGCATTCCGAGCGGCGTTACCGAGGTCGAACGCCGCGCCGTTTTGCAAGCCGCCGAGCGAGCTGGAGCTTGGCAGGCCTTCGTTATTGAGGAGCCCATGGCGGCCGCGATTGGTGCCGGGATGCCGATTGAAGAACCGACGGGCAACATGATTGTTGACATTGGCGGCGGCACGACGGAAGTTGCAATGATCTCGCTTGCCGGCATCGTTCACTCCCGATCCATAAGAGTCGCGGGCGATGAAATTGATGAGGCCATTTCGGCCTACGTTCGCCGTGCCTATAATCTCTATATCGGAGATCGAACGGCAGAGCAAACCAAAATTGACATTGGTAGCGCCTATGTTTTGGAACAAGAACTTTCAATTCAGGTGCGGGGTCGCGACCTGGTTTCCGGTTTGCCGCGCTCGGCCGTCATTTCTAGTGACGAAGTGCGCATGGCCATTCAGGAGCCCTTAAATCAGATCGTAGAAGCCGTAAAACTTACGCTGGAAGCCACTCCACCCGAGCTTGCCGCCGATTGTATGCACCAGGGTATCGTGCTCGCGGGCGGGGGTGCCCTGTTACGCGGAATTGACCAACTTATCTCATCAGAAACAGGGATGCCGGTTTGGATCGCAAACGACCCGCTCAGCTGCGTCGTATTAGGAACCGGTAAGGTCGTGGAAGCCATGCACGAAAATCCGAAAATCCGCCGTATGCTGGAGAGATCGTCACGGAACTAACGCGCCCAAAGCCCACGGATTGGATATGGCTGGTCGCCTTTGTTGCGCTGGGGATTGCACTTGGATCACTTCAAAACCGCACTCGTAGCGCGGGCACCTCAGATGCGATAACTAGAACCGTTCGATCCACAGTTTCAGGTCCTGGGCTCGTCATGAGCAACGTTTTGGATTCTAGTAGCAGTTCATTCGCGGGCCTCTGGCGTGGAGCCGAGCAAACTAGAAAAATCAAACAGTTAGAGTCGGAACTTAAGAGCGCCAGCATATATCTTGATACGATGCGCTTGCTTCAGGCAGAAAATGAACTCCTTCGGAAGCAACTCAATTTGCCCGATTACGGTCAAGGCGTCACAATCCCTGGTCAAATCACCTTTCATAGCCCACTTGAAAATCGGGTTACTCTCAACATCGGATCCCTAAAGCAAGTGAAAGTTGGGTGCCCGGTCATTAACGGTGACGGGCTCGTTGGAATCGTTCAAACCGTGGATAAGTCCGAATGCCAGGTTCAGCTTGTTACTTCCCCGCTTCCGTTTAAAGTTGGTGCAATGGTCATGAGTGAAGTTCCGATGGTCGGATTGCTTCACGGCGAATCGGCGGATCGGCTCGTGCTCGATCTGGTGGATATTAACGCCAAAGTTAAAGATGGCGATCTTGTGGTTACGAGCGGAATCGCAAAATCCCTCATTCCGCGGGGCATTCCGATTGGGAGGGTGGTCTCCGTTAACACGAACGTAGAGTTCGGTCTTAAAGCGGTTCATGTATTCCCTGAAGTTCAGATTAGCCAGGCGAGAGAGGTCTTTGTACTTCGATGAGATCGGCGTTAATTTTTGTTGTTCTGACTTGGCTTTTGGGAGTCTTGGACTTTGGTCTTGCTCCTCATATGGCGCTGTTTGGCATTCGCCCCGATTTCTTGCTCCTAGGAACGATCATTTTTTCTCAGCTTCTCTCCCGGCCTGCATCCGCTGGCGTCGGATTCTTCGCGGGACTTATCAATGGCGCAATCATCGGCGCTAACCTGACGCATTACGTGCTTAGTCGAACCGTGACTGCGTTCGCTGGAAGCTGGTTTCGAGCATCCCAACGCGGTCAATCCACGGTGCAAATCATGGTGACGGTGTTCATCGGCACGATTTTTTGCAATTTCATTTTCCTGTTTACGGCCGCTCCACACAACGTGGGTCGCTTCCTAGCGGATACAATCATCGCGGCGATTTACAACGGCGTGCTCGCGGCGCCATTGTACGCTTTGCTGAGCAGATATTTGGGTTTGAACAATCGCCAGAGACTCTGATTCTAACCGGAACTAACAAATGAGCCAACACGTCAATGTCCTCGAAATGGCGCGAGAGCAACTCGCGCAAGCCTCAAAAATATTGAACCTAGATGAGGGCCTTCACAGCGTCCTTGCTCGCCCAAAGCGCCAACTCATCGTCAATTTCCCCGTCGTCTTGGATAACGGCGAAGTTGAAGTTTTTGAGGGGTACCGGGTGCAACACAATACGAGCCGAGGGCCAACTAAGGGAGGAATCCGATTCCATCCCGACGTTGACGTTGATGAAACAACCGCTCTGGCAATGTGGATGACTTGGAAGTGTGCCGTCGCGAACATTCCCTATGGGGGAGCCAAAGGCTCGGTAAAGGTTGACGTAAAGCGGCTCTCCAAGCGAGAACTCGAAAAACTTACTCGCCGTTACGCGAGCGAGATAAGCATCATTGTTGGGGAACGTGGCGATATTCCTGCACCCGATATCGGCACAAATGCTCAGGTCATGGCTTGGATCATGGATACGTTTTCAATGCAGCATGGCTATACGACTCCGGGAGTTGTCACGGGCAAACCCATTGAACTCGGTGGTTCTCAAGGACGAGTTGAGGCAACCGGACGAGGCGTCGTCGTTGCCGCCGAAGAGGCTGCAAAGATTATTAATATGGACCTCGGCAAGTCCAGGATTGTAGTACAAGGCTTTGGAAATGTTGGCTCAATCGCCGCCCGAATCGCGGAGGAAAACGGCGCAACCATTGTCGGAGTTAGTGATGCCCGAGGCGCAATCTACAACCCTAAAGGCTTGCCGATCGCCGAGCTTTATCACAAATACGCAGGCCGAGACGGCGGAATTGCTGAGTTTGATGATTGCGAAAAAATTACGAACGAGGAACTCCTGGAGCTCCCGTGCGATGTGCTCTTCCCCTGCGCCATATCGGCTCAAATCCATAAGGGTAATGCCGACAAGATCAAAGCCCGCCTGATTTCAGAGGGCGCCAACGGCCCCACAACCCCAGAAGCTGACGCAATTTTATTCGACAAGGGGGTTTTCGCAATCCCAGATATTCTCGCGAACGCGGGCGGAGTGGTCGTAAGCTACTTCGAGTGGGTTCAGGACCTTCAAAACTTCTTTTGGGAAGAGGAGGAGGTCAACACCAAACTCACCCGAATTATGCGCAACTCCTTTGCCGCGGTCAACGCAACGAGGGAAAAGCATGGCGTAAACATGCGAACCGCAGCCTTGCTGATCGGTGTAAAACGAGTTGCCGATGCGACCGTAACCCGTGGTATTTTCCCCTAACCCAGTAACTCGTTGAGAGCCGATTCCACGGTCGGCTCTCGCAAGATCACCATTTTGATTTCGCCGTATCCTTCTGAAAGGAGTCTGGCCGCCAACTGTTGCCCCTCTGCGGCTCTCAAGATCACGCCTTTTTCGGTTTCCATAATGCTGATTTCAAAGGGTGCAATGAGCGCTCTCACTCCGGACTGGTTTTGAGTTTCGATCTCGATTTCCGATTCGCCATGATTGCGTAGCAACTCCTCGACCGTCCCCACGAACCGGACTCCGCTACTTTGCATCACCACCAAATGATCGAACTGTACGGCAAGTTCCGGTCTGTTCGTTGTAACTATAAGGCCGTAACCTACATTTAACCGCTGCCTGAAAGCCACCATTACTTTCCGAAACGACCAGGGATCGAGCGAATCGAACTGGCCGTCAACGACCATAATGCCGGGCTCCGAACTTAGGCAAGGGAGCAGTTCAGCCAGCAATTTCTGCGTCGCGGATAGGGCTTCTACCGAAGAAGTTTGTGAATCCCAGAGCCCAGTCGCATAGAGAGCCTCCCCCACCAGCGATGCTCGTTTAGAGCCTGAAACCTTGCGGACAATGCTCAGCGGCGTGGCCCGGCGAGGCCAGTCTGAGTCCCCAGCGTAGGATATTGGGCAGTTTGTCGTCGCCCTTCCCTGCCCGATCCTTTCCAAACCCAGCGCGGTTCGCAAGAAGCGAGTTTTCCCTCCTCCCGCGGGGCCGAGTAAGCACATCGACTTCCCCGATGCCAGTGAAAGCGACAAAGTGGGACCTTGAGGCAGAGGACTAAAACCATCGAGAACCAGCAGATCAGGCAATTCTAAAGCACCAAGAGTTCTTTCGTGGAGTGGGTTAGAATTTCAATTCCATCGCCCGTAACCACAACATCATCCTCGATGCGAACTCCGCCCCAACCCTCAATGTAAACGCCCGGCTCGACCGTCCAAACTTGGCCCTCCTCAAGAATTTCCTCTACACCCGAGCTAAGCCGACCAGAATCGTGAACAAGCCGACCCAGGCCATGTCCGAGACCGTGGCCGAAGTATTGAGAAAGATCCTTCTCGTCCATCACCTCGCGCACTTTTCTATCAATATCCGCACCGTTTACCCCCGGTTTCATCATTTCCAGTGCCGCCAGTTGAGACTTCAAGACTTGATTGTAAACTTCCAACTGACGATCAGACGGTTCTCCAACGACCACGGTGCGGGTGATGTCACTGTTGTATCCATCCATGCATGCGCCGAAATCAAAGGTGCTAAGGTCGCCGCGCTCAATGATCTTATTGCTGGCGCGTCCGTGAGGCAATGCGCCCCGCCAGCCCGATGCAACAATGGTATCAAACGCCACCGATGCTCCCTGACGCTTCATGAAGAATTCCATCTCAAGCGCAATATCGTATTCCGATGCCCCCGGCTGAATCAGTCGTTGGATGTGGGTAAAGCACGCATCCGCAATGCCGCAAACGTGCTTAATTTTCTCGACTTCGTCGGATGTCTTAACTTTTCGAAGCGGCGATACGATATCTCCCGCAGAAGTAAACTCGACACCAACCGTCCCCCGATAGTGCTCGAAGCTTGAATAGGATAAGTTTTGTGCTTCAAACCATAACTTATTTATTCCCATTGCGGCAACTGCTGACGTGAGGAACTCGACAAACTTCACCGGCGACGCAAAAGTCGCTACGTCCATATTTTTAACCTGCTCGCTGGCCTGCATGCGGTATCTGCTATCGGTAATGAACCGCGCATCCGAGGCCGTAACCACGGCCGAACCGAACGAACCGGAAAACTGCGTAAGCCAAGCGACATTCGTTACATCGCTTAAAAACAAAGCCGAGACATCGTTCTCGGCCATCCTCGATCTCAATCTTTCTAAATTGTTCATACCGTGTCTCTTTGCATCAAAGTGAGCGCTTGCAAAGCAAGCAAGTAGCCGTGCGAGCCAAATCCCATGATTTGCCCTACTGCGATTGGAGCAATCACTGAGTGATGCCGAAACTCCTCGCGCGCATTCAGATTTGTGAGATGAACTTCAATAACAGGCAGCCGGACGGCCACTAATGCATCCCGAAGAGAAATCGAATAATGGGTCAATCCGCCGGGATTTATCACGATGCCGTCCGCCCATTGGCGATGCTCATGAATCGTGTCAATAAGAACGCCCTCGGTGTTCGATTGCAGAATCCTGACTTCCAAGTTAAGCCGCTTCGCTTGCTCCTGGATTTCCACGTCAATTTCGCCAAGAGATTTCTTCCCATAAACGTCGGGCTCTCGAAAACCGGTGAGGTTTAAGTTCGGTCCGTGCAAAACTAAGATTTTAAGCGGAGTGGTCATGGCTTCATTTCCTTCAGTTCAATCGCGTTTTCGGGCAACAAGTGCGGGATTCCATTCACGATGGGGAAGGCTTTCGCGCAGACATCGCAAATCAGGTAATCGCCGTCTTGCCTCAGCGGCGGGCGATCTTCGTTCAGTGGGCAACCCAGCATAGCGACAAAATCAGGATCAAGGGTCATCATAAGTCAACTATTTCGGGCAATCACTTCTTGATAAATGTTTTCGGTCATTGCCGCGCAATTCCTCCAACTGAACTTCGCCTCTTGGGTGAACCCTCTCTGTCGGATGGCTTCGAGCTTACTCGAATCGCTGGTCACTAGGCCCAGTATTTCGGTTGCCCATGCCTCCGGAGTCCACTCTTTTGCATAGACCGGGGCGCCGCCGCCTGCCTCCAAGTGGGCTCCATTGGGGCTCGCCAAAACCGGGCAACCGCAACGAAAAGCCTCCAGTAGTGTAATCCCGAACCCCTCATAATGAGCGGGGGCTAAGTACACATCTGCGGCCGAGAAGAGCGCGTTCAAAACTTCGCGGGTCACGTATCCAGTCGGAATCACGCGGGCGTTAAGCTCTTCCTCCCCCCACCCCGCCTTTCCCGTCAGCAACAATTTATGCGGAACTGAATCGGGCAATAACTTCATTGCATCCATTGCGAGCTGAAGGTTTTTTCGGGGCCAACGGGTACCGACCGCCAGGCAGAATGGCCCTTTGAAGCCGAGTTCACGTTCGATTAAGCTTTGTGCGTAATCCCGGCTCATCGGCTGAACCTCATCGCCGCACGCATTATGCGTCACGGCGATTTTGCCATCCACCCCCGATATGTTTTTTAAAATCTCCCCTTTTGAGAATTCCGAAACGGTGATGACCTTATCCGCCCGACGGCAACTTGAAGGCACCATGCGCTGCAAAATCAGCCGATCTTGGGGCCGAAACCAGCTAGGATCGGCGTAGAATGAAACATCGTGAACCGTTGTAATTCCGCCATGCGGGACCAGCGGGCTCAGATTGTACTGAACGTGAATCGCTTTAGCTCGCAATCGCCGGGCGGCGAGAGGAAACCGCAGAAGGCTCCACCAGCGGTCCCGGCTCGAATGCATTTCAAGCCACTGAAATCTCGGGTCGTCGGGAACTGATGGCGGCTTCGCGGTGTTTGAAAAGAGCAGGTAGAGATTATCAGAGTCAATATCAGCCAAGCCGCGAACAAGTCCCGTCCAATAAGAAGTATCCCCCGTGTTATCCTTACCGATTAACCGGGCATCCAGTGCAATAATTTTCTTGGGCATATAGATTCTGGTCCGAAACCTGCTTTAATTGATAACAATCTAACAGACGGAGTTTCATCTAAATGAGAGCAAATAATAAATCAACAAAAATTCTAGCCGCAACGGCGGGTGCGCTTGTCCTTGTAATCGCTGGGAGCACCGTGATCAAGCCCTTTGCCGGAAAAGGCGAGGACTTAGACAAGATAATCCAGGATCGCATGGCAAGCGCCCAAGCTAAGCGCGGAACATCTCTAACTGCGGCCCGCCCAAAGAACTCTCCCGAGGAGTTATTGGGAGGGGTTAGTGCAGCGGAAACTCAACAGCCCGCCGGTGAAGAGGGCCAAAAACGAATCAAGAAGGTGACAGTCAGCCCAACTCCGCTCCTCTTGAATCCCTCGCCTCGCGTCACAAAAGTTCCGCCGAACTCGGCGGCAACGAACACTCATTGGTATGACAAAGAGCACGCCATGAATCAGCCAAAAACTGAAAAAGCTGGAAAGTAGCCTAGAGAGCTTCGCTCTGCCGATCCGATAATCTAACTCGGTAGAGCGAATGTCTGAAGTCTGTAATCTGGGTGTCACGAACTACGAAGAGTTGTTTCGATCTATTCCCGTGCCTTGCATTGTGTTCGATCAGCAATGCCTTTTTACGGACTGCAATCGAGCTTCATTACGTTTTTTTGAGTTCGAGACGAATGATCTGATCGGTAGCCCGGTAAGTTCGGCTTTGGCGACTGAAGCACAACGCGAAGTGCTAAACGCGATTCTTAGCGACGCAATTGAGTCTGGCTCACAAGAGCATTTCGCTTGGCAAGTCACTCTTCCAAGCGGATTTCAAGGCGAAATGAACTGTTCTGTTATCCCTATTCTTGGATCTAACAACGCGGTCGTGGGCGGAATCATTGCCTGTATTGATGCTTCAAAGCAACGCCTCTACGAACAACAGATTGAAGATCAGCTGCTTCAAATGAATGAATACAGCATGGAAATTGAGCAGAATCGCTGGGACCTTGAGCAAGCAAATCAACAGCTTGAAGGTCTTGCCCGAACGGACGGCTTGACCGGCCTCTACAACCCCCGCCACTTCCACGACACTTGGGCGCGCGAAAT